>CAVUTO010000031.1:0-625981 GCA_963744405.1 Vicinamibacterales bacterium | reverse complement strand
AGATTGATATGGTGGGCACGTCCATCGCGTTCCAGAAGGGACATCGGGTCCGGGTTCACGTGACCAGCAGTCATTTCCCGCAGTTCGACCGCAATCCGAACACGGGCGCGAAGTTCGGCACGAGCGCGGAGATGAAGGTGGCGCAGCAGACGATCTACCACGATGCCGAGCGCCCGTCGCACATCGTGCTGCCGGTGATCCCGTCACGCGGAGCCCGCAGTCCCAGCAGTGAGGTGCGTCTCTCAGCGGATGACGGCCGATGAGGCTCTACAATATCGCCGTCATCGGTCCTTGCGAATAGAAAGGAGCCACGGAAAATGAAACCTTGCGCATTGGCGTTTTTTCTTTGTCTGACTGGCAGTCTCGGTTTCGCGCCGGTCGCTTCGGCGCAGCTGGCCTCCCAGACGGCGCTGGTCGGCACCGTAACCGACAGCGGCGGCGGCGTGCTTCCGGGTGCGACGGTGGTGGCGGTGAATACCGGCACGAAGGACACGTATGAGGCCACCACCAACGCCCAAGGTCAGTACAACATCCAGTTCGTCCGCCCCGGCCGTTACGAGATCACCGTGAGCATGCAGGGCTTTCAGGCCTCCAGAACGACCGGCATCGAGGTCACGACCAACCAGGTCGTGCGCACGAATGCCGTCCTGCAGGTTGGCGCCCTAACTGAAGAAGTGCTTGTCGAGGCCCGGGCGGCCGTCCTCGCCACCGACCAAGCCACTGTGTCGGACACTATCGATGCGCAGCAGCTCACCGAGCTGCCGTCTCGCGGGCGCAACGTGTGGCAGATGGCGGAAATCACGCCGGGCGTGCAGAGAGGCACACGGGAGGGCACCTGGATTGGCGCGGGGCAGCGCGACATTCAGAACAGCCTGACGCTCGACGGCATCAACTCGGCGGCCAACCTGATGCCGTCGACCTCGATGCAGCCGATCGCCGACGCGGTCGAGGAGGTCGTGGTTCAGACCGGCAGCACCTCGGCCGAGTTCGGATCGTATCTCGGCGTCCACGTGAACGTCGTCACCAAGAGTGGCACCAACAGCCCGCACGGCAGCCTCTCGTACTTCCTCCAGGGCGACGAGCTCGACGCCCGGGGGTTCTTCGAGGATTTGTCCGCCCCCGCGAATCCGCGGAGCTATAACCAGTTTGCCGCGCAGGCGGACGGGCCCCTCGTCATCCCCGGACTGTTTGACGGCCGCAACCGGACCTTCTTCATGATGGCCTACGAGAGCATCCGAAGGGATGCACAGTTGGCCGCCATCGGCACGGTCCCGACGGCGCTGATGCGGCAGGGCAATTTCTCGGAGGTCAGCGCCCAGCTCAGGAATCCCCTGACCGGCCGCCCGTATCCCGGTAACATCATTCCTGCGTCTGATCTGTCGCCGATCGCGCGCCGCGTCCTGCAGGAGTACTACCCGGCGCCGAACCGGCCGGGCCTCGCCGCCAACCTGGTGGGCAGCAGCCTTGAGAACGTCACCCAGGATCAGATCCTGTTCCGGGTGGATCAGAACATCGGGAACCGTGCCCGGGTGTACTTCCGCTACAACTGGCAGGATGAGTTCGTCGACAACGTCGGGATCATTCCGGTTACGGGCATCAAGCGTCCCCGCAAGAACACGAACTACCTGGGCGCGTATACGCACACGATTACGCCGAACCTGCTGAACGATTTCCGGATCGGGTACCACTCCGTGCCCGAGGACACGCTGAATTTCTTTCAGGTGAACGGCCTGGCGTCTGCCGGCGCCGATCTCGGCATTCCCGGCTTCGACGGCGACGTGCGGTTCAACAATCCGGGCGTCCCGGACTTCACCATCACCGGGTTCGACAGCGTCGTGCTGGGCGGCACGAACTGGCTGCAGTTCGACCGGACGTTCCAGCTCTCGAGCATCATCGCCTACAACCGGGGCGCGCATAACGTCCGCGCCGGGTTCGATGCGCGGCGCGTGGAGACCGGCCGGCAGGCGGCGAACAACCCGCGCGGTAACTTCTCGTTCAACGGCCAGATGACCGGCCACGCCATGGCCGACTTCCTCGTCGGGCTGCCGATCTCGGTGCGGACGCCGGTGGACCAGCTCCAGGGCCACGTCGGGCATTGGCGCAACGGCCTCTTCATCAACGACACATGGCAGGCCACGCGCGACTTGACACTGAGCCTCGGTCTGCGTTACGAGCTGCATACGCCATCGGAGACGTATGAAGGCTTCGCGTCGATGCTGAACGCGGACTTCACGGGTCTCATTCCCGCGAGCCACCCGGCGGTCGGGTTCGAGTTTCACGAGCCGAACAACAACCTATGGGCCCCGCGCCTGGGGGCGACCTACCGGCTGACCGAGAAGACGGTCCTCCGCGGGGGCTGGGGGATCTACTACAACCCGAACCAGATGAACACGTTCACGTTTCTGACGAACAATCCGCCGCTCGCTGCCGAGTTCACCTTCTTCTCGGATCCGGCGAACCCCACGCTGTCCTTCGACAAGCCGTTCGGCGTGGTTGGCCCTGGCGCGCCGCCGGACGTAGTTTCGCCCAACCGGGATCTGCCCCCGGCCCAGAAGAACCAATGGAGCTTTGACATCCAGCAGGAGCTCTTCCGGAATACCGCCGTCGACCTTCAGTACATCGGGTCGCGGACGAAGAACCTGGATCGCAGCTTCTTCGTCAACACGCCGACGCCTGGTTCCGGGGCGATCCAGGCTCGACGGCCCAACCCGGCCTTCGGGAACCTGCGCATCATCCAGAACGACCAGATCGCCGACTACGACGCGTTCACCGTCCATCTGCGACGTCGAATGAGCCAGGGGCTGCAGGCAAGCGTGCACTACACGTTCGCCCGCAACGACGACATGGGGCAAAACTCGAACGCGGGCGGCCGGACGATGGATGACTTCGACATCCGGCGGGATTACGCCCCGGCGAACTGGAGCCTTCCGCACAGGTTCGTCGCCAGCTATCTCTACGAGATACCGTTCTTCCGGGACTCGCAACAGGCGGTCCTGCGGCACGTCCTGGGCGGCTGGCAGATCGGCGGCGTGACCACGATTCAGAGCGGCACGCCGATCAACGTCATAATAAGTACGGACCGTGCGAATACCGGCAGTCCGAGCCAGAGGCCTGATCTGATCGGCACTCCGTCGGCGAACTGCGGCGCCGGTCACCTCGTCAACTGCATTGACGCCACGGCGTATGCGCTGCCGGCCCAGTTCACTTTCGGCAATGCGTCGCGCAACCATCTGCGAGGCCCCCGGAGAGTGATCACCGACCTGTCGCTGGCCAAGAACTTCGGGCTCGGCGGGGCGAGGCAGCTGCAGTTCCGCGCGGAAGTCTTCAACGTGTTCAACACCGCCAACTTCGACAACCCGAATGCGACGTTTGGCACGGCTAATTTCGGGCGGATCACTTCCGCGCAGCCGATGCGCCAGATCCAGTTGGGGGCCCGCGTGACGTTCTGACCCTCTGAACTACCTCGGAAGGAACCGGATCCGGAAATTCCGGATCCGGTGGTTCTCCAGCCAGGGGGTGAGCCTCCACTACAACCCAACCAGATGAAGACGTTCACGTGCCTGACGAACAAACCCGTCCCTGGCAGTTCACCGTCAGCAAAGCCCCGGGGAATTCCACGCTGACGCTTGCTGATGACGATGAATCATGGATGCTCGGCAAGTCGTGCGTGGTGCGCCCTTCAGCACACCACGCGCGCACAACCGCCCGTTGCCAACTATGCATGCCTTGGTGGCTAGCAACGGCAGCCGCGGCCGTGCTCGTGGTGGTCGAAGGCGCCGCGAAGGAAACGTGGAGGCGTCCGAGCGGCTCTTTGCTGTCGTCCAGCCACAATTGCAGCAGATGGCCGCGAGTGTCCTACGCGGCGAAAGGGGCGATCACACCCTCGAACCCAACGCGCACGTCAACGAGCTGTTCGTGCGCTGGCTCGGATCCCCGCCAGTCACGTTCGCCGACCGCGTCCACTTCTTTGCTCTTGCCGCGAAGACCATGCGGCGGATCTTGATTGACCACGCACGCGTGCGCGGCGCGGAGAAACGCGGCGGCGACCGGGATCGCGTCACCCTATCCGCGGTAGATGTCTGGAATCCGGTGGAACACCACGATGATATCCTGGCGTTGGACGATGCGCTCTCGAACCGCCCAACCGGGCGATTGAAAACTCTTGCGTGGGTATGCGGGTCACGTCCCGTGTCACGCATCCGAGTTCCGCGAAGGACAGATTTCTCTGTTCAGCAGAACGACCGAGCGCGAAACTATCCGGCACGATCAGCATGCCGTCAGCATGCCTTTTTCTGCGCCGGGAGCTAATGCGCGAGTGACACGGTCGAAGACAATGAGGAAATCTCGAACGTTTCTGCGCGCTGAACTTGCCGCAGGTCCAATTTCAAGAGCGGGGTCACTCAGGTGGAACCGAGTGCCCGTCCAGACTTAACAAAACCATCCGTACAGCAAAAAAGCCCGATTTCTCGGGCCTTCCTGCGCAAAAATTGGTCGGGGCGAGAGGATTTGAACCTCCGACCCCTCGGTCCCGAACCGAACCGAGCACATCGACTCTCTCGAACAAAAGTAGCAGATTTCAATGTCGGGTAACCACCGGGTAACTATTTCATCGCGCGCTCTGTGCTCGACCAGGGCCTAAGCGCGGGTCTGGGTGTTCCGCCGCCAAAGAGTAACGTTCACTCTCGCGCGCGAGCGCCCGCTCAGATTTGGGCGCTCCGGTTCCGGCGTTTTCGGTTGTTGCAAAAATTGGATGCTGGGCGCGCAAGTCCAATCAGCGCACTTCCCTACTCCAGGACTAGTTCCAGCCCGCGCGGCCGGAGAGTCGCCTGTACCTAGTCGGTGCATCGCGGCCGACGGCGACCCACCTACCCAGTTAACCAGCTGACGATGCGACGACTCGTTTTCGGCGGACGCCGGGCGTCAACGGAAAATCCGCTGCGCGAAGTGATAGAGGTTGCTGGCCCAGGTCTTCGGCGTGTGGCCTTCGTCGTCGACGTTCCAGATGTGCGGCACGTCGCGCTCCTTGAGGTAGACGTGGACGCCTTGAGAGATGTTGATGAGCCCGTCCTTGTTGCCGCAGGACAGGTAGAGGAGCTTCAGCTTGGCCTTCGCCGCGGCCGGATCCGGCACGAGCTCGGCGGGCGGCCTGGTGTTCGGCGCGGAGGAAAACGCGCCGATCCACGCGAAGGTGTCGAGGTGCCCGAGCCCGAAGTTGAGGGTCTGCCCGCCACCCATCGAGAGGCCGGCCAGGGCGCGGTGCTCGCGGTCGGTGAGCGCCGCGTACTTCTTCTCGATCGCGGGAATCAGATTGTCCAGCAGGTCCTGCTCGAACCTGGCGAAGCCGGCCACCTTTTCCGGCGCGAACTGGTTGCCCGTCGCGCTGTCGTCGGCGAGCGCGCGGCCGTTGGGGATCACGACGATCATCGGCACCGCGACTTTGGCGGCGATCAGGTTGTCGAAGAGGGCGTCCGGCGTCGCGAAGCGGATCCATTCCGTCTCGTCGCCGCCGATGCCGTGCAGCAGGTAGAGCACGGGGAACTTCCTGTCGCTCGAGTACCCGGGCGGCAGATAGACGTTCGCTTTGCGCCGCGTGCCGGTGACGCCCGAGTCGTACTCGAACGGCTCGATGCGACCAGCCGGGACGCCGGCGCGCCGCGTGTTAAAGCCCGCGGGAGCGTCGGGGAACGCCCGGACATCGTCGGGGCCGAGCACGATGGGCCTGCCCATGTTGCCGCGGCCCTGCGCGGGCGGAGGTCCCTGGGGCTTCTCCTGGGCCGGTGCCGCGGCAGCGGCGACGAGCAGCAGGATCGTGGTGCTGAATACGTGAGCTCTGTTTTTCATAATGTCGTCCGAAAGCGAAGGCATCCGTGCAAGTTGTCGACGCCGATCATCGGAAGTATACGGTAACGTGATCGCAGCCGAGAGCATGGTACAGAAGACCTCGAGACTCTCAGGACTCTCCTGGAAAAGCGATGGTTGGACGCAGCGCGTCCTGAACTGCGGCGAGCGAACTATAGCGTGGCGAGTAGTTCAACCGGCTACGCGCCTTCGCAATGCTGCAGTTCGGCGAGTGACGAAGGTGATCCAGTGTCACGGCGGCGTCTCGGTCGGACACGCCGACGCGCCATTCGTCATAGGGAAGAAACTCGAGGTGCGCCTCGACGCCGTACCAGGCGGCCATGGCTTCGGCATACCCGCGAAAGGTCAACGCCGCGGGCGACACGACGTGAAAGCTTTCGCCGATGGCCGCGTCCCGGTTCGTTCCACCGCTCGCTCAAACGCCTGCGCGACATCGTCGGCGTGCACATGATGCAGCGTCTCCAAACCGAAGTTCGGGAGGCGAACGGGCCGTCCGTGGGAGAGATCGTCGAACACACGCGGATTGAAATTCCCGGCGGGGTTAATCGGCGACCAGCCGGAGCCGACTAGGTGACCAGGGTGGAGCACGGTCGCGGGCAGCTCGCCCAGAGGCCGCCTGATCGAGCAGGTACCGTTCGATGATGGCCTTGCGGCAGCCGTAGTCGCCGAACGGCCGTCGTGGCACATCCTCAGTCGTGGGCACTTCCGCGCTGGGACCGTGCACCCAGATTGTGCCGCAATGAATCAGGTGATCGACGCGACCGGCAAGCGCATTCGATAGCTGCACGGCGCTGTCGAGCGTATAGCACGTCAGGTCAATCACGACGTTCGCGCGGAGCGCGGCGATCCGTTCGCCGAATTGCCCGCGCTCTTCTTCGACGGTCCGATCGATCACGGCATGCTCGACGATCGCCCAGCACTCGTCGGCAACATACGGCTGCCTCTGACGCCGCGAGACGCAGACGGTCTCGTACCCGCGACCGACGAGCCTCGGCACCAGGTACGAACCGATGTGCCCCGTGCCCCCAATGACGACAACACGCATAAAGAAGATTCAGCAACCATGTTAGCCTGTCGCTCGCTGTGGCATCGATCGCATATCTGACGACAGTTGAGTTCGGTGCGGGAGCATTGTCGACGTTGCCGGATCAGCTGACGGCCGTCGGCATGACCCGTCCGTTGATCGTGAGCGATCGCGGACTTGCGGCAACGGGCCTCGTGCAGCGAATCGAGGGGCTTTGTCCGCCGGGCGCGCCGGTGTTTCTCGACGTGCCGCCAAACCCGACCGAAGCGGCATCGCGCGCGGCACTTGCGGTGTACCAGGCTCATCGGTGCGATGGCCTCTGCGCGGTGGGAGGCGGATCCCCGATCGATCTCGCCAAATGTGTTGCGCTGCTGGCAAGCCATTCGGGACCGCTCGAATCCTACGCCGCGATCTACGGGGGCATCTCCAGAATCACCGGCACCATTGCTCCTCGTCATCGCGATACCCACGACAGCAGGAACGGGCTCGGAAGTCGGCCGCGCGGCCCTCATCACGCTCGACGATGGCCGCAAGCTCGGGTTCATCAGCCCGCACCTCATTCCTCGACGCGCGGTGTGCGATCCCGAGCTCACCATCGGCCTTCCGCCATTCCTGACCGCGGCGACAGGGCTGGATGCACTGTCGCATTGCCTCGAAACGTTTCTCTCGCCTCGCTTCAACCCGCCGGCCGAAGCGATCGCTCTCGATGGAGCGGGCCGAATCTGGCGGAACATCGACGCGGCGTATGCGAATGGGAGCGACGTGCCGGCCCGGACGGAAATGATGATGGGCGCGCTGGAAGGCGGGCTGACGTTTCAGAAGGGCCTCGGCGCCGTGCACGCGCTCAGTCACGCGCTCGGAGGACTCAAGCAGCCGAGTCTTCATCACGGCACGCTCAACGCGATCCTCCTTCCGCCGGTCCTGCGCTTCAACGCGGGTCACGTCGGCGACAAGCTGAAGCGCCTCAACGCGGCCATGGACCTCCCGGCGGGCGCCGACCTCGCCGCGGAGATCGAAGCGCTCAACCACCGGCTGAATATTCCGAAGGGGCTCAGAACCCTCGGCGTCCCCGCCGAAAAGCTGCCATGGGTGATCGAGCGGGCGCTCGAGGACCACAGCCACGCGACCAATCCGCGTCCAGTGACGCGTGACGACTACGCACGCCTGCTTGCGGAGGTCATGATCTAGTTGTCTGCTACTGCCCTCCCCGCCCGCCCTGCCGTCCCGCACCGCCACGGCCCGGTGCGTTGTCGCCCCACGGCAGGCGCGTCGGCCCTGTCCATGGATCGACGTTCGTCCGCTTGGCCCATGTGTCCCACTCGGCCGCGAGCGACTTGACGACATCGGGATGCTGGGCGGCGACGTTGTTGCGCTCGACGCGATCGGCGGCGATGTCGTAGAGCTCCCAGTCGTTGGGAAACACGGACACGATCTTCCAGTTGCCGGAACGCACCGCGCGGTTGCCTTCGTGCTCCCAGAAAAGCGGTCGCGGGCGGTTGAGCGGACGGCCGTCCAGCGCCGGCCGCAGATTGACACCTTCCATCGGATGAATCGCGTGGCCCTTGTACTCGCTCGGATACTTCGCGCCAGTCGCCGCGGTCACCGTCGGCATGATGTCGATGAGATGCGCGGGCTGCTGCTCGATCGCGCCGCGCCGGTTCGCTGCGATCGCTCTGGGCCAGTGCACGATGAGCGGTGACGAGATCCCGCCTTCGTGGGTGAAGTGCTTGAACCGGCGGAAGGGCGTGCTCCCGACGGCCGCCCAGTTCATGCCGAGGTACAGGTCCGAGTTCGGACCGCCCGGCGGGTCGCCATTGAAGCGGCCGGCCGGCCCGGACTCGGCGTTGGCGCCGTTGTCCGACATGAAGACGACGAGCGTATTGTCGAGCGCGCCGCGCGCCTGGAGGCCCTTCACGAGCGTGCCGACTCCGGTGTCGATCGCCTCCACCATCGCGGCGTACACCGCCATCTGGTGGTCGAAACGGTCTTTCATTTGATCAGAGAGCGAATCCCAGGCCGGCGTATCCGCTTCCCGCGGACTCAACGGCCACTTCGCATCGATCAGCCCCATGCGCACTTGCCGCTGGTAGCGCTCCTGCCGCATCCGATCCCAGCCGGCCTTGTATTTGCCGCGGTACTTGGCGATCAGGTCAGCTGGCGCCATCAGCGGGAAGTGCGGTGCGTTGAACGGCAGGTAGAGGAAGAACGGTTTGTTCGCCTGGCGCGCCTCGTCGATGAACTTCAGTCCGAACTCCGGCCAGAGGTAGGTCGCGTACCAGTTCTTGCCGAACACGTCGGCGTCGCGCGGCGTCGCGGTGCCGTTCAGAAACAACGGCTCCTGCGCGCGGCTCGTGAGGGCGTTGTCGCCGCCCGTGTAGTTCTGGTTCGGAAAGTACATGCCGCCGGCGCGCAGACTCAGCGTGCGATCGAAGCCGCGTTGCCACGGGGGCGTGCCGTTGTCCTGACCGAGGTGCCACTTGCCGGACATCGCCGTGAGATAGCCGGCATCGCGAAGCACTTCGGCCATCGTGACGGACTGGTCGTTGAGGCGTCCGGTGGTGCCGATCGATCCGCTTGCGGATCACGTTGTCGAGATGGCCCATGCCCGCCTGGTGCGAATACAAGCCGGTCAGCAGGCTCGCGCGCGTCGGCGAGCAGCGGGGCGTCGCGTAGAACTGCGCGAAGCGCACGCCGCGCGCCGCGAGCCCGTCCAGGTTCGGAGTCGCAATCTCACCCCCGAACGGCGCGGTGTCCGACCAGCCCATATCATCCACGAGCATGACGACGACGTTGGGACGGGTGTCGGTTTGCGCCGCGGCCTGTGCGGACAGGGGTGGAACACGCTGCGAGGAGACCGTCCATGCCGTGAGTGCGCATACCGCCGCCGCCAGCCAGAACGATCGGGCACGCCAGATCGCCATCGGACCTCCTGTGGAATTTTGCGCAGTGATCTCAGTCAGCGTCAGTCAGAATGCGAGTTCCCCGAACCGCGACGGCACGTGCGGCCACGATTCAGCGTTCTGCGGATCGGACCAGATGCTCATGCGGCGGTTCGGCCGAACGCCGTCCCAACGGTTGAAATTCGCCTTCCAGACGGTTCCGGCGACGGGCGGACGGCGGGAAAGCTCTTCGAAGTTTGCCCACGGAATCGCAGCCTCCAGACTCCAGCCCTTATCGGTGTCGGTTCGATTGTTCATTGTTCCGCGGAGTGAGACGCGCGATCTTCACGCCCGTCGCGTCCCAGCGTTTGAAAAGCGTGCGGCTGTTGTAGTTGAGGTAGTCGTACAGAACGCCGCGCGCGTTCATCTCGAAGCCGTAATAGAGGGCTTCCTGCTTCGGATCAGGATTGATGAAGATCTCCACCGCGTCGTCCATGTACGTCGGATCGTCGCGCTGCTCGAAGCGGGCGTTGATATCGGCGTCGTCGGCGTCGAAGCCGACGTAGAACGCCTGCGCGTCCCACACGACGCGCGCGCGAGTCTCCTGTTTGGCGCCGGTCTGCGAATCCCAGAGGAACTGAAGCGTGACGGCCGGCGCCGCACCGGCCCAGGCGGCGTCGTCCAGCTTGCCGTCGATCGTGACGGGCGAGCTCGCCCGCTTCACATCGTAACGGGGAATCGGCGCAGACGAGGTCGCGGCGGGCGCCGGAGCCTGCGCCGCGAGAGATACGATCGCGACCGCCGCGGACACGATGGCAATAAGTGGGGTTCGCATGGGCCCTACTGCTGATTCACGAAGTGAGGCGGCGATCGCTTTGGCGACTTCAGCGTTGCCGTCTTTCGTCAAGTGGGGTCCGCCACCGACGAACGAGGCGCAGCTGGGGGCCTCGACCTTGGGGCCAACAAACACCAGGCCGGGAAACTTGGCGGCGACGCCGGCGAGAGCCGCGTCGAACTCCTGGGGCATCGCGATGTATTCGTCGGTCGCAGGCGGTAACGGACAGCCTTGGTTACGCGGACCGCGGACGACGGTCATCAGGTCGATGCGTTTCAAGCCCGCATACTTCGACCGCAATGTCGCCACGGCCTTGCCGACCTGCGCTTCCCACTCTGCCTGAGTGGCGCAACACGGCGGCCTCCAGCTCAACACCGTGAGCACGACGTGATCCGGAGAGGCGGAGCCATTCGCACATGGCGATTGCGGCTGCTGATTCCAGAAATCACTATTGGGGTTCGACCATTCCGTGATGTACCCGCTCTGCCGCGCTTTCAGCTGCCACCGATCGTCAGCGATGCCCGGCGCCTGCTCGAATCCAGCCTGGTACCACTCGCGTGTCAGGGTGAGCCCGATCACCTGATTGCAGACGAATTGAGGCGCGCCTGCGCGGCAGCAGAGATCGGAACGGCAAGTGCCTCCGCGAACATCAGGCACGCGGCAACGACGAGGATGCGATGAAGGGGACACGACACGTTCATGACTGCACTCCTATCAGAGGTTACCGGGCCGCGCGCGGGTTGGAGTACTTGTTCGCCGCGCCAGGCGTCGGCAGGTCCGTCGTCACTACCGCGCCACGAGGATGCGCGCGGGCGAGCGGCGTCGTGAGCGTGATGCCGCTCCCCGCCAGCGGCGTACCTAACGGATGGGCAATCTTGAGCGGCGCCGTCACGGTGATACGGGCGCCGCCGCGGCCGCCCTGTACCAAGGCGATAGTCGCGGTTTCCTGATTGGCGCCGCTGTCGATGGTGATCGACTGGCCCACGACGAAGCCGCCGGTGGCCGCGACGGGAATGACGGCGTCTCCCACCTGCGTCGCCGCGCTCGCGCGGGTGCTGCCCGCCGTGCCGACCGACGCGATGACGGCGCTTTCGCTGTCCGTGCCGCTGCCGATCATCACGGTCTGGCCCGCGGCGAACCCCGCCACGGCGGCCACCTTTATATTGGTGGCACCGGCGGCAGCGCCTTCCGGCAGGGTGGTGACGGGCTGCACCATGAAGTCGGTGCAGAGACTGTCGGCATCGTGACCATCGGGGAAGCGGCCGATGCTGCGATTGGGCGCTCCGGGTGCGGCGGCGGCGGCAGCGACGTTGGCGGTGGCGGGGCCAGAGCCGGCGCCGGGCACGATGGCCATGCAGCCTCCCTGATGCTGCACCCCTTCCAGCGTCGCCAGGTCAGGCCTGGTGATATAGCCGTTCGCGCTGGAATTGCTTTGTTGCGATCCATAGACGATCGCGTCCATCACCACTGAGCCGGACGGGTCGGTCAACGCGATGGCGCCGCCGGTGATGAACAGCGTGCTGCCGAACCACGCGTGCGGCGCCGGACCCTGATAGCCCTCATTGGCTACGCCTCGATATTGCACCGGCGCGCCGTACGCGTGTGCACGTGACAGCGGGCGGTCGAGCACCACGCCGCTGCCCAGCGCCTGCACCGCATCGCCGCTGCGATGGGCAAAGCGCGTCGCAGGGGTAAAAGAAATGCCGGTGCCCCGGCCCCAGACATCGACGCCGGAGGTATGCGGAAGTTTGAGCGGCGCCGTCAGAGTGACGCCGGTGCCTTGCGGTCCCGCGGTGCCGACCGAGGCGACCACCGCCCGCTCCATGCGCTGGCCGGTGCTGATGGTCAGCGTATCGCCCGCGCTGACATCGGCCAGCGCCGTCAGCTTGATGTTGGTGGCGCCCGGGGTGGTAGAGACCGCAAGCGTGGTCTGGGTCGCGGCCTTGCCTACCGAAGTCACGGTGGCGATCTCGGTATCGCCGCCCAGGTCGATGCTGATCTTCTCGCCGACGGCGAAACCCGCGGCGCTGTGCACCGGCAAGTTCGTCGTGCCGGCGGGGAAATCCAGCCAGGGCCCGGTCGAGACATTGATGAACACCTTGGTCGGCGCCGTGGCTGCGGTGCCCGCACTCTTCACGCTGCGGCTCTCGCCGCCGACGACGATCTCCGCACCGGGCGAAAGGTCCGTGGTGCTGCGCAGATTGACGGTGGTGGCGCCGGCCGCCGCCGGCGCCGCGAGGCCGGAATTGGCAAGGCCCAGCAGGTAATGCGAGCTCGGCGCGATCCTCGTGCCGGCTGGAATGATCGCCAGCGTCACCGGCGCCGACCATGTGCGGGTATTGATGAGCCGCCAGCCCGAGATGTCCACCGGAGTGGAGCCCGCGTTGTAAAGCTCGATGAACTGGTCGGTGGCATTACCGCCCGAAGCGAAGCGCACCTCATTCAGCTTCACCGGCTCAACGCTCCGCACCCGTTGCTGGCTCACATCGGTGCCGCCATTCCATGCCGCGCGCAGCGTCAGGTAGCCCATGTTGGCGCGGGCCGGGGCGGTAACCTGGAACGTGGCGCGCACGGATACGCCGGGCGCCACCGAGGCAAAAGTAGCGGGGCCGGAGGCTCGCGCCGTCCAGCCGGCAGGCAGCGAGACGGTGAGGCGCACATTTTCCATCGCCGCCGCGTTCGTGTTGGCGAAACTCGCGGTGACTTCCTTGACCGCATTCGGAGTGAAGCTGGTGAGCCGCGTCTGCGTGAGGCGCGCGACATCGTATTTCGCCGCCACGATATTCGCCTGCACCTTGTCGGCGACGCCGTCGCCGGGATGGCCTGCCGTCATCACGCCCTCATAGAAGGTGCCGGCCGAGCCATTGCCATTGTCGCCACCGTTGCCCATCTGAATGGCGCCCTTCTTGTGCATCGGGTAATAGGCGCTGTTGTCCTTGGAACCGGGACGCACCCCGGCATAGAAGGTCTGCAAACCGCCTTGCTGCGCGTTTCCGCCTTTCAGTTCCCAGAAATTGCGGCCGCCGCCGGCGAATACGCCGGTCACGAAACGCCATTTGATTGTGGGGTTCGCTTCGTTGACGCGGGGGTTGTAGCCGGAGAAGAGTCCCGCCTCCATGTCCGACATGATCCAGGGGCCAGTGCCCGAACCACTGCCCCACACGGTGGAGGTGCCGAAGTAGACGCTCTCCATCGTGCCGGTGCCCACCGCCAGTCCGTTGGTCGAGGCATTTCCGTAGTTGAAGCAGCAGCCGTTGGAATAATGCTCGCCGTCCACCACCGAATGAATGCCGGCGGGCTCGTCGTCGATCGGCAGGTCCCGGGCATTGTTGTTGCGGAAACCCATGCCCGGCATGATGTAAACGCCATAGGCCTTGTGGCCGCCGCCGATGGTGATGGGCGCCATGTCGGCGATGGGCTGAGTGTCGAAGGCGCCCTTGTCCGGGCCGGGATAGAACGGGCCGGGCGGCGCCTGCATCAAGTCATTGCCCTTGCCCGACTGGTCATAGATGCGGTTGATGTAACAAAGCGCGCCCGCGCAGAAACGATCCTGCGCCGCCGCATCGGCGAAGCCGCCGGCGATGACGCCGATATTCAGCAGCGCTCCGTCGGCGCGCTTCACCTGGTAGAGCGGACCCCCATAACGCGACGACAAGGATCGCACCGTCGAGTGTGCGGTAACGCAAGGAGTTCCCGCCGCCGCATAGATGTCGCACGGGCCTTGTGGCCGCGCCTGCTGGGCCGTGCCCGGTGCGGCGAACGTCGAAGCGAGGCCGGCCAGGGCCAGCGTGAACAGCGCATGATGCAGTTTCGGCATAGGCTTGCCTCACTGAAAAGTGGAGGGACTATAATCGATTATCGATAGAAGTTACAGGTCCCGGATCTTCGGGCAACGTTCCGGACGGTGCGTTCGTCTAAGAGCCGATTATGGTCTTCCCTCACCTCCTCCAGGATCTCCGTTACTCCTTTCGAAGCATGCGCCGCAACGCCGGCTTCGCCATCTTTGCCATCCTGATCGCCGGGCTTGGTGTTGGCGCCAGCGCCACCGTCTTCAGCGTGGTCAACACGCTGCTCCTGCGGCCACTCCCCTTCGAGAAGCCCTCCGAGCTGGTGTGGATTGCCAATCGCGACCTCCCCGACCTCTCCGGCCAGACGACGCAGGTGGGGTACTTGCTGGACCTGCGAGAGAGAACCCAGACCCTGTCCGCCGTGGCCGGCTACTTCGCCTTCTACGGCGTGGGTGACAATCTCTTGAGCGGCCGAGGCGAGCCCGAGCGGCTGAGCGGCGTGCCCGTGTCGGAGAACTTCTTCGACGTGCTCGGCGTGAAGCCCCTGCTGGGCCGCGCGTTCACTGCCCAGGAGAGCGCATGGAACGGCCCGAAGGTCGTGATGCTCGGCTACGCTCTGTGGGAGCGCCGCTTCAACCGCGATCCCACGATCGTCGGCACGTCGCTCGTCATCAACGACACGGCGCACACGGTGGTGGGCGTGCTCCCGGCGTCGTTCGACTTCGCGACCATCTTCGCGCCGGGCAGCCGCTTCGACCTCTACTTTCCATTCGCGCTCAGCCCGGAGACCAATCGCTGGGGCAACACGATGGCGATGATTGGCCGGCTGAAGCCCGGTGCGACGGCGGCCAATGCGCACGCCGAAGTCCGCGTGCTTGCGCAGCTGATGAGGCGTGAGCATCCGGAGCGCAACGGCTTCGAGGGTATCGTCAACGCCGTTGTCCCAGCACGTCAGCGGCAACATTCGGCCTTCCGTCCTGGTGCTCGCCGGCGCGGTGGGGATGGTCATGCTGATCGTCTGCGCGAACCTGTCGAACCTACTGCTCGCACGCACGGCGGCACGACAGAAGGAAATCGCGATTCGAATGGCGCTCGGCGCCGGTCGGAAGCGACTGCTCGCTCAGATGCTCACTGAAGGCCTCGTCCTCTCATCCGGAGGCGCCGTCCTCGGTCTCGCGCTCGCGGTCGCCAGCACGCGACTGTTGACCCAGCTCGATGCGGTCAGCATCCCGCTGCTGCGCGACGTGCGTACTGACGTGGCCGCACTCGTGTTCACCGTCGGTGTCACGCTCATTACGGGCATCGTCTTCGGCCTGGCGCCGGCGCTGCAGGCGTCGGGGGCCGATATGACGGGCGCGCTGAAGGACGCGAGCCGCGGATCTACCGAGGGCCACAAACGGGCCCTCGTACGCAACGCGCTGGTGGTGTCGGAGATAGCATTCGCCTGCGTCCTGATCGTTGGCGCCGGCCTCTTGATCCGCAGTCTTGTCACCGTGCTGGAAGTAGAGATGGGCTTCGACCCGGCGCGCACGTCTACGATCCGGGTCGATCCCGACAGCCGAGTCACGCAGGCTCAGCGCCTCGCGCATATGGACGAGGTCATCCGGCGTGTCGGCCGAGCACCGGGCATCGGGCACGCGGCCATCACCGACACACTGCCCTTCGGGCGCAATCGCACCTGGGGCGCGGGGGCCAAAGGGGTGACCTACGAGCGCGGCAAGTACCCGCTGGCGTTCGTGCGGCTGGTCAGCGAAGGCTACCCCGCAGCCATGGGCATCCCGTTCCTGGCCGGGCGCGACTTCTCGGCAAGCGACATGGCCGGCAAGGAACCGGTGATGCTGGTCAACAAGACCCTCGCGAACACGCTCTGGCCAGGTGAGGATCCGATTGGCAAGTACATCGCCGGGCCGTGCGCCAAGGAACGCCGGGTCGTGGGCGTCGTGAGCGACGTGCGGCATCTGTCGCTGGAGCAGCCGTCGGGCAACGAGATGTACATTCCCGCGCGTCAGTGTGACGACATGGCCGGTTCGTATCTGGTCGTGCGCTCGACTCTACCGCCCGCTCAGGTGGCGGCAACGCTGCGCGCCGCGCTCATACCGATTGCGCCCAACCTTGCCGGCAACGACTTCCGCACGCTCCAGCAGATCGTGGACCGGTCGGTTTCGCCGCGGCGCTTTACGGTGCTTCTGCTGGGGGGCTTTGCTGTGTTCGCGCTGATCCTGGCGTCCCTCGGCATTTATGCGCTGATCTGGTACTCCGTCACCCAGCGCACACAGGAGATCGGGATTCGCATGGCGCTCGGGGCATCGGCGCGCGACGTGCAGGCGCGCATCATCGGGCAAACGCTTCGCCTGGCGCTGATTGGCCTTGTGATTGGCGCCGGCGCCTCCTTGCTGCTAGCCCGCAGCGCTTCGGGGCTGCTCTTCGGCGTGACCGCCGGCGATCCGCAGACGTTCGTCGGCATGATCGGCATTCTGGCGATCGTCGCTCTCGTGGCTGGCTACCTGCCGGCACGGCGTGCATCCCACATCGACCCAATGGTGGCGCTGCGCGCGGAATGATTCGTTGCACCTCGACGAGCTAACGTAAAGTCCGCCACCTTCGGCGCAGTCTTCACTGTGCCGAGCGCCCCTGCTGTCTGTGGAGTTCGATGACGTAAAGCCTTAACGCTTCAGGTTAGGAAACTTCGAGCTAATCCATCCCTCGACGAATTCATAGAATTCTCTGGCCTTCTCCACAATCTCCTCAGTCTCGGTGTCTGTCGCGACCTGGGCACGCGTGTAGTCAATCACATTGCGTTTGCGACGGCCCGTCTCAAAGTAGTCATCGTATTGCTCGGCTCCGGCACCGACAGCAAGCTTGATGCTATCGAACGACACCTTGTGATGTCCGGCTTTGGCGTCCCGCGACCTTCGCGTCGGATAAGTCGCGCGCCACGATGCGCGGATGTCATCGAGTTCTTTTTTCGACGTCCGATGGCGTGTGACGTCGTGGCTTCCCAATAGCTCCGTCCAGGTCACGCTGGCTTCCTTTCACGAATTCCTTCGGACCCCGCAGAACTGCCGAGAGAAAATGATCTTTCGCGGCCACTTTCCTTCGGAACTCGATTGTCGAAAAGCTGGTGACGTTGACCTCTCTTCCAAGACGGCCTTCTGCTTTTCGAACCGCAGGTGCAAGTTCGGCCTGACCGACAGCACCGATCACCAGCAGGTCGACGTCGCTTCGCGCATGTTCCTCACGGCGTGCCACGGAACCATAAACAAAAGCGCAGTCGATCCGATCCTTGAGTTGCTCCAGCGCCTGTTGGAGGGTCGGAAGCAACCCGGCGGTCTTTTCGAGGAGGCCGTGCAACTCGGGAACAACGGAGATTGTGTTTCTGCTTTGAAGTAGATCCGCGTTCCTTCGCGCCGCTGTTGCAGAATCCCGCTGTTGACAAGCGCTTTGAGTTCCGCTGGAGGCTAGAAGGGGTGGTTTGTAGGAATTCTGCCAACTCGGACAGGTACCACCATTTGTCCGGCTGCGTCAGCGTTGCGGCGAGCAGATTACCCCGAACACTTGGGAACAGCGCGTCCAAAGCCGCAGTCTTACGCATTATGCGTAAATTATTACGCACAACGCGTAAGAAGGTAAAAACACCGCCCCGTACCGGAGCAATGGCCGGCTTTTCGGCCGGCCATTGCAAGGAGTTCGTCGCGCACGCGGCTGAGCTGGCCGCGATCCAGTTCAGGGTAACCACAGGGTAACCATTTACTCTCGGACGTAGCGGCGACGACCGCGAGTCCGCATATTTCTGCGACTTTAAAATGGGTGAAGCTGGTTTGATGCGCTGACCACTCGGCAAGAACCGAGTGGTCAAGCAGACTTAATTCTGAGTGTTTTCTTAGAAAATTGGTCGGGGCGAGAGGATTTGAACCTCCGACCCCTCGGTCCCGAACCGACCCGATGTATCGACTTTTGCTAAGAAAATGACCTTGTTTTCGGAGCGCCTAACTACCCGCTAACTATTCTGCGGGCCGTCAGGACCGGCCATCGCCGAGCACGAAGGACATCGGACCGACCAATCGAATCCAGCGTCCGGGCCGTTACGACGCCCGCCGCGCCTGTCGCTGTATAGCCTCGTGCAAATCCCAATCGGCCTGCAACCGCATCCACAGTTGGGGCGACGTCTTCAGCAACCGTGCGAGCCGAAGCGCCGTATCCGCCGTGATGCCCCGCTTCCCGAGGACAATCTCGTTCAGCCGATTAAGCGAGATGCCAAGTTGCTTCGCCGCCTCAAGTTGACCGAGGCCGAGGGGCTTCAGGTACTCTTCCAGCAGGATCTCGCCAGGCGGAATTGCCGGACCCAGCCAGTTCGGATCTCTAGTGAGAGTCTTCGACGCGGACTTCGTAGGCATTTCCGTTCTCCCACCGAAACGTGACCCGATATTGGTTGTCGACTCGAATGCTGTGCCGGCCGGCTTGGTCGCCCTTCAGCAATTCGAGCCGATTACCGGCTGGGACAGCGAGATCGTCCAGCCGACTCGCCGCGTCAATCAGCCGCAGCTTCCGTTGGACGCCGCGCCACAATTCGCGCGGGACGCGTCGAGCCGGGCGGGTGTTCCGTTCACGAAACAGATCGGCTGACGTGTCGTCGGCGAACGACTGAATCACGTTAAATTACACATTACACGAATAGCATGTAATAACCAAGCGCCCCACCATCCGAGGAGACGGGCTCTTGCATCATCAATATGCCGCCGTGATGACAAGCGGGACCGCAGGTTCGGTCGGCACAATGGATATCTAAGGGGTGGACCGTACCGGTGTCCAATTCGGTCCAGACGGCCTTGACACCGAGGCATTGCGGCTGTGTAATGTGCTCGCCATACAATCGGTATATCCGGTATGACCACACATAATTCAGGAGCTCTAGTGCAGTGGAATTCAAGGGCTGCGCCACGAAAGTGATCGCGCAACAAGGAGTGGCACATATGCGCCGCGATTCGCTGTTGGTTGTGCTGTGCTGCATCGGTGTCTGGACGCTTTCAACCAGGGTGGCAACCGCGCAGATCGCCGCGACGTCCACGGTTCGTGGCGAAGTTGCGGACTCCAGTGGAGCTGCTCTGCCGGGGGTCTCCGTGACGGCGACGCTCGTGAGCACCAAGGGTGACTACCGCACGGTCACGAATCGCGAGGGTTCATATGTCCTGACCGGGCTGAGGCCAGGCGAGTACATCGTCACATTCGAGCTGGCCGGTTTTTCCAGGCTCGATCGCGCGGGAGTCCGCCTCGAAGTCAACGAGCAGAGCCGAGTCGACGTTGTCATGCAGGTCGGTGCCCTCAGCGACGCGGTGACGGTCGTGGGCAACGCATCGGTGGTGCAGACCTCCAACGCGACGCTCCAGACGGTCGTGGACTCGCGACGCCTCGTGGATCTACCACTGAATGGCCGCCAGGCGCTGCAGTTGCAGGCGCTGACGCCTGGGGTGGTGCAGGTCAACGAGGGGCAGGCGGCCAGTGGGATTGCGGTGAACACCCGCTTGAGCTTTTCGATCAACGGATCCCGCCCCAATGGCTCGAGCTACTACCTCGACGGCGGCATCAACATGGACATGTACAACAACCTGTCCACCTCGTTCCCGAATCCAGATGCGCTGCAGGAGTTCAGCGTGCTGGCGAACAGCTATGGCGCCAACTATGGCCGCAGCGCCGGGGGCGTGATCAACATGGTGACGAAGTCCGGAGCCAACAACTTCGGCGGTTCGGCCTACTACTTCCGCCGCGACGATGCCCTCAACGCCAAGAACTACTTTTCGCTGACGAAGCCGGAGTTGAGCCGGAATCAGTATGGCGCCACGATCGGAGGCCCGGTGCTCCGCAACCGGACGTTCTTCTTCGCCTCATATGAAGGCATGCGGGAAAAGAATGCGCGCACGCGCTCGGATATCGTGGTCCCGACCGCGGCGGAGCGTCGCGGAGATTTCTCCCAATCTCCGCTCACCTCTCCGGTGGTGGATCCGGCGACGGGCACGCCGTTTCCCGGCAACCAGGTACCCACGAACAGGCTCGACCCGGTCGCCCTACGCTTCGCCACCGCGTTTCTGCCGCTGCCAAACGGTCCTGGTAATACCTACATCTACAACCGGTTGATCCCGACCACTAACGACCAGTACGTTGTCAGGGTCGACCATACCCTGTTCGAAGGCAACCGCCTCACCGCCCGGTACTTCTACGACAACTTCGCGCGCGAGAACAACGCCGCGCTGTTGGCCTTCAACAGCGAGAATCGCTGGAGAACCAAGAACTTCACGCTCTCCGACTCGCACACCTTCGGTTCCCGCGTGGTCAACACCGCCACGGTGACCTACGCGAAGAACCCGTTCGTCCGTTCGCCGCTGTCGACCCCGGACGCCAAGGACTGGACGGCGCTCGGTTGTGTGTCGTGCAACCCCACGTCGCCTCCCGGCGAGCCAACCGACTGGAATGTGAACATCGCCCGAGGCTTCAACGTTCGGGTCGACACGGCGTTCCAGAGCTACATGACGAATCTGCATATCGTCGACACCCTGAGCTGGGCCACCGCAGACCACCTGGTGTCCGTCGGTGGTGAATTCGGCCGCTTCGAACGCGAGGGTCACGAATACTTCTCGGCCGCGCCCACGTTCGCATTCGACGGATTGCGCAGCGGCTCGGGATGGGGCTATGCCGATTTCTTCCTGGGCGTGCCCCGCAGCGTCACTCAAAACAGCCCCCTCAATAGCGTCACCAGCCGCCTCAACGTAGCCGCCTACGTGCAGGACGACTGGAAGGTCGCCGACCGTCTGACGGTGAATCTCGGCTTGCGTTACGAGCCGTTCCTGCCCATCAAAGAAAACGACAACAAGCTCAGCGCCTTCCGCGAAGGCCAGCAGTCGACGATCTATCCGCTTGCGCCGAAGGGCGTGCTGTTTCCAGGCGACGCCGGAATCGGTCGAGGGATCGTCTCGTCGCAGCAGAAAGTCGCCCCTCGAGTCGGCGTGGCGTACGATCCGCGCGGGGACGGCAAGGCCAGCATCCGCGCCGCCTACGGCGTGTTCTACGACACCATTCGTCTGGTTGCACTCAACACGAACAACCTCAACCAGCCCTTCACCCTGGGCGTCACGTCAGTCGATCCGTTTAGCCTCACCAATCCCTACCTCGGCAAGGAAGCCACGCTTGCGCTGCTCCAGGGTACACGGCGCCCAGCCCTGGCTCTGCGGCTACACGGAGCTTCGTCCTGCCCGTCCGGGCCAATTCGATCGACCCGAACTTCGAGCCCCCGTTGACCCATCAGTGGAATGTCAGCGTGCAGCGGGAGCTGCCGCTGCAGTTGACGGCAACGATCGCCTACGTGGGGACGCGCGGCCGCCATCTCCTTGTCGGGCAGGAGATCAACCCGGCCGTTTACGTTCCGGGTACATCGACCGGCGGCAACGTGGACGCACGGCGGATTCACCAGGGCTTCCAGTCCATCCAGAACACCCAATCCACGGGCCATTCCGACTACGACGCGCTGCAGTTCAGCTGGAATAAGCGTTTCTCGCGTGGATGGTCCGTGCTCGGCTCCTATGTGTTCTCCTCGTCGAAGGACATCACCTCGAACGATGGCAACAGCGGAACCGGCAACAGTTCCTCGAACCCTCGCGATCCAGAGGCAGACTACGGGCCATCGGACTTCGACGTACCGCACCGCCTCGTCGCGTCCTTCATCTGGGAGCTGCCGTTCTTCAATAGTGGCACTGGGGTTGCCCGCGCCTTGCTGGGCGGGTGGCAAGTGAACGGTATCGTGACGATGCAGTCGGGCACGCCGTTCTCGCCGATGGCCGGCCAAAACCGCAGCCTGGTCGGCGGTGCGGGAGACCGGGCGGACCTGGTTGGCAACGCGCAGGTGTTCAGCGACCGATCGCAGAGCGACCAGGTCGAGAATTACTTCGACACGACGGCCTTCGGCCTGCCGGCGCTCGGCACCTTCGGCACGGCCGGGAGAAATTCCCTCCGCGGGCCTGGCTACTCGAATACGGACATGACCCTCCAGAAGCTGTTCCGGATGGCGGACGAGCGCGCCCTCGAGGTGCGGTTCGAGGTCTTCAACCTGTTCAATAATCCCAACTTCCTCAGTCCGAACAACCAGTTCTGTTCGAGAACCGTGGCCTCCTGTAACTTCGGCCGGCTCACCTCCGCCCGAGATCCTCGGATCATGCAGGTCGGCGCCCGATTCCGGTTCTAAGAGCGTCTGCTCGACCCGACGGCATCGGGCGGCCGGCCTGTTGGTAGCGATGATGATGGGTGCAGAGCACGGCAGGACGCGGAGCGAGTTGGTGAACCTGGTCGGCTCCGCCGACCAGCTCGCGTGGCTCGACCGGTTCACCTTTGCGGAAAGCAAGGCGAAAGGGATCGAAGCGATCCGGGTGGAGGGGCGGGCCTCAGCGGCGTGCTCCTTGTCGACCGCGCCCTGGACCTTGGAGACGTCCGCTACAACCGACGTTCGCTCTGCTGGCGCTCGCGGGCTGACGTTGTGGCGCCCACGTTCTATGAGCGGGAAGGAAATCGCTGGCTGCGCGGGTTCGGCGGCGGGATGCTCACGAGAAATTGTTCAGTGATCTGTCAGTTGCAACGTCAGTCTCGCAAAGCGCACGTGACGAGTGAGAGACCTCCAATTACTGAGACGTATTGCTTGCCTCAACTTCGCGTCGCGCCCCAATGAACCGATTCGTGCGCGGTGGCGGTCTCCTGCTGGCCGAGTACAGCGAAATGGCCGGCATCCGACCGGCCAATTAAATCTACTTTTGCGTTCCCACCTGCGTTAGTGGCGGGCAGCTTTAGCCTAACAACAGCCTAACGATTCACCGCCGATAACGATCGTGGTCCGGCTGGGAGACTCACGCGACCTCGATTCGAGGAACTGACCACTCGGGCGAAACCGAGTGGCCTACCAGACTGAATTCTGTGATGTTCCTTAGGAAAGTTGGTCGGGGCGAGAGGATTTGAACCTCCGACCCCTCGGTCCCGAACCGAGCCCAGAAGTCCTCGGGTTCGCTGCAAATACGAACCTTTTTGGTTCCAGCCTAACGACACCCTAACAGTTAGCCACCCGTCGAACAGATGATTTTCGCCACTTAACTCAACCAACGCTCACATGAGATCGCAGGTCAATTCGTGGGCTCGCAACCGTCATTACCGACTAGCCTCTACGTGGTCGCCGCATGAGCGGCGCCACTTCCTTACCGAACGCAGTTCTTCCTAACAAAAAAGCGGCCGACCCGTATCAAGAGTCGACCGCCACATCGATCGCGACGACGGGGCAGCCTCCCGCGTCGCGCGAGCGAGAAGCCCGCAGTATAGCGCGGTGCGATCTGGCTCGGAGCACTGGCGCCGATCGGATGGCGCGATACAAAGTCAATCCGGCACGCAGGGCCGCACGCAAGGTGGGCGGCGCCTCATGTGAAAGACACGCGACTATTGACACGCCGAGGACCGCCGGCGTGCCTTTATGCCCTCGACGACTGGACGCGCGACATGCGTCCCTGCCCGCTCGGGCAGTCCAAACGGCCATCCTTCAGAGCCGCGTGTGCGGAGCCTCTGGGATAGGTCACAGTCAGCCAGGGCCACAACAGCGGGTCAACGACATCGCGCAAGAGAGGACTGCGCCACCGAGCGATCGGCGGCGCCTGATGCCTGCGTTCGAGTGGGACTTCAAATCGTCTCGCGCCTCGACGTATGCACTGCACGGACGCCGACTGTCTGCCTCGACTCCCTGGGACTTCGGTCCCCTGGCCTGGCTCCATAGGAGCTGTATGCGATGTTGCGTAGCGCGAGCCGATTTGGCGACTGGACAGCCCGATCTCTGCACGTTCCCGCGTGCCTCCGCGACTCATTGACGTCGCGGGCTGCTGATCTGAGTTCGTAGGCGCTGCGAAGGCATTGCACTTCGCCGTTCCCTTTTGTCCTACTCAGGCCAAGAGAGGAAAAAGTCGGGGTGTGTGCCGCCTGCGCGGTATTTAGAAAGGAATGACTTGGTCGATAACTTGAGTGTATGTAGCGTTATCCTTGAATGCGCGTTGGCGCAGTTGAATCGCAAAGGAGGTAGGGATGGCTATCCGCCGAATCCTCTTGTCGACGACGTTAGTCGCAATCGCGTGGCCTGTCGCGTCAGCTCAACAGGTAGACCGCCCTCAACATGACGGGCCTACGTTTGAGGTCGCCTCGGTGCGGCCAAACACGTCAGGCGTCGGAGGCGCAGGGATCAACATCCAGCCGGGCGGTCGCGTCACAGCCCTGAATGTGCCGTTGCTATGGTTGATTGAGAGCGCGTATGGCCTCGGACATCATCAATTACAAGGCGGTCCGGCATGGATACATACCGATCGGTTTGACGTGATCGCGAAAGCCGAGACCGACATACCAAGGCCGGTTGCAGGTGCCCCTCCAGGGGCGTTTCATTTTATGCTGCGCGCACTGCTGGCCGACCGCTTCAAGCTCGCCGTCCATCAGGAAAAGAGAGACCTTCCGATTTACGAATTGCATCTCGCGCGTGCGGATGGAGCACTCGGCAAGGGCTTGAGGAGATCTGATTTCGACTGCACGACTGTTGAAAAGACGCCCGACGGCCGCCGGCGCGATCGGAATGATGGTCGCCCCACATGCGGAATGTCTATGCGTGGCCCTCAAATCGCTGCTCACGCAATACCTCTGTCCCATTTGGTTTCCGTGATTGCAGGGAATGTTCACCGGCCCGTCGTGGACCGCACAAATCTGCGCGGGCTTTTCGACATCGACCTCGCATGGGCGTCGAACCCTACAGACACTTCCAAACCATCTATCTTCACGGCGCTACAAGAACAGTTGGGACTCAAGCTAGTGTCTGCACGGGGCCCGGTCGAAGTGTTGGTGGTTGATCGTGCTGAGAGGCCCACACCCGATTAATTTCGTATCCGCTCGCGCAATTTTCTAAGGGGCTGACTGCGGCACGTCCAACAATTGCCGTTTCGTCCGGGCGGGTTCTCAGGTTACGAAGGGCACTTTCGCCTTCTTGAGCGTCAAGCCACCCTGCGGTGGCGTGACGCGCGGAGACAGTTCCGCGCGTGACCCGCCTAGCCTTTGCAAGTAAGTGCAACTACTCCCAACGCCACCAGCGCTCGTTCGCGAGCGGATGACCGGATGCAGGTGTCCACGTCGGAGGCGTGCCGCGTGGAATCTTGTAGCTCGACCAGCAGTCGACCGGCGACTCAATGCGGAGGCGGGTGTGTGGACCGAGATCCCGTTTCAGTCTGTCGTCGAAGGTGACGAGAATGGGGAGTCCGCCGTCCTCTTCAACCTCCGCAACGATGCCGGCGCGGCGATTCATCACGAGCTCGTGCTCAACGCCGTGCTGATGGCCGGGCGGCAACGACGACCGCGTGGCACGCTCATTCACTCTGATCAGGGCACACAGTACGGCTGCGACGCGTGGCGGCGCTTCTGCGTTCAAATCACCTCGAGCCGAGCATGAGCCGAAGGGCAAGTGCTGGGATAATGCCGTCGCCGGGTCTTTCTTCGGCAGCTTGAAGAAAGAGCAGATCAAGAAGCAGATCTACAAGAACCGAGACTTGGCCATCGCCGCCGTCGCCGCCGTCTCCACTAAAGCCTGGGATCTCCACCTGCCGCGTACAGCGAAATGGCCGGCATCCGACCGGCCATTCAGATCTACTTTTTGCGTTCTTGCGCGCGCTCGTGGCGTATAGCTTTAGCCTAACAACAGCCTAACGATTTTCCGCTATAACAGTCGTTCTACGGGTAGAACACTGGCCGAAGGGCAATTTGAGGAACTGACCACTCGGGCGCAACCGAGTGGCCGAACAGACTGAAATCAGTGATTCTTCTTAGGAAATTGGTCGGGGCGAGAGGATTTGAACCTCCGACCCCTCGGTCCCGAACCGAGTGCTCTACCAGGCTGAGCCACGCCCCGACAGCCGTTCATTGTACACGGTTTCGGTTCCGGGTTCCGATTCCCATGCCCGGTTCTGGTTCCAGGTTCCAGTTCCGTGTCTAACAGAACGAGGAACCAGAACTAGGAACCAGAACCTGGAACCGGAACCAGGAACCAGGAACCTGGAACCCGTCAACTCTGTATCCCATCGACCATTTCTGCCGGCATCGCGCTACGGAACCGCAGGATGATGCACGATTGAGAGCCGGCGATTTCGAGCGCCGTATCGACTTCGTCCTCCGACTGCTCGAGCACGATCCGCTGCGGATCGCGAATCGACTCGGTCTCGAGGTGGCCGCTCGACCGATCGTCGACCGCGAGCTCGACTGCGCCATCGTCGGACTGCAGGCCGCGAAGAGCGCCGTCGAGGTGCCTTGTCCCGACGCTCTCGTCGAGAAACTCGTCGAAACGATCGACGCCGACGAGCCATCCTTCGTGCTGTCCGTTGAACGAGTCAAAGAACTGCTGCCACTCCTCGCGTGCGATCTCGCGTCGTTTCATGCAGTCTCCTCCCAAACTGACGGTCTATCGCCTCTCCACCAAATTGGTCCCGAACCATCCCGCAGCCAGATCCGCCACCGTTTCGAGCGCGCCTGGTTCGTGAAACAGATGTGAGGCGCCGGGGACGATCTCGAGGCGCACCTCACGTTTCATGCGCGCCATCGCCCTGCGGTTCAGTTCGAGCACCTCGCGGTCTTCGCTGCCGACAATCAATAGCGTCGGCGATTGCACCGCGGCCAAAGCATCCCCAGCCAGGTCGGGGCGGGCGCCACGCGAGACCACAGCTCTCACGTCTTTCGGCTTCGCAGCCGCCACGACGAGCGCCGCTGCCGCGCCCGTGCTGGCGCCAAACAGCCCCAGCGGAAGTTTCGATCGCGACCCAAGTTGGTCGACGACGCCTACAACGCGGCCGGCCAGAAATGGAATATCGAATCGCAGGCGGCCGGTGAATTGATCTGCCCGCTCCTCAGCCGGAGTCATCAAATCCATCAGCACGGTGCCGATCCGATGCATGCGCAGTTGGCCGGCCACGAATTGATGGCGTGGGCTATGGCGACTACTGCCGCTGCCGTGGACGAACAACACGACACCCGTTGCATCGGCTGGGATCGACATGTCCGCGTCGATGGATATGCCGGCTACGTTCAAGCGAACTGCCCGTTCCTGTGTGGGCACCCGTCACACCCCAGTGGGATAGGTCTCCGGCACCTCGCGCAGCGTCCACTGCGCCGTCATGTCGAGCGGCCGCACGCCGCTCGCCTGCCAGCGGCGTGAGCATCGTCTGAATGGCGTTGTGTGGTGTCATCACGCAAGAGCTCGCGAACTTCTTCGTCAGTGTCGTCTACCAGGACGACGTGGCGATCGCGAAGATCGAGCGGGGCTCGGCCGCCACGGGTACTCCTGCAGGCGTCGCTGGAGCTCACGTCCTTCGCGCTCGGCGACCGCGCGGGTGACATGTGAAGGAATGTTGTACACGCCGCCGCGCGGAAGCGCGAGAACGACGACATCGTCGCAGTCCTTGTAGTCGGCGAGCTGCCGGGCCAGTAGCTGGCCTGCCTCGCGGCGATCATGAAATCGCTGCATTCCGTCCATCTGAAAGTGCTTGCTCAGTGGAGAGCGTGCAACGCCCGTGCCTAACGGATCGCCTGAAGCTCGAGCAGAAATTCCTCGATGGTCGGAATGAGGTTGTACGCCGTTAAATCAGGCTGGAGTGGTGTCACTGAAATGTAGCCGTCACGGACGGCCTGAAAGTCGGAGCGGTCGTGCGGCTCCCACTCGTTCTGCCCTTCCTCGATCCAGAAATAGCGCTGCCCGCGCGGATCGATGCGCTCGGCGACTTTCGTGATGTGATTACGCCGGGCCTGGACCGTGATCTTGAAGCCTTTCGGCCGTCCTTTGGGCACATTGATGTTCAAGAAGATGCGCGACGGCAGCCCTTTCTCGAGCACCGACCGCGCGACGATCTGCGCGCCGCCCGCCGCGTCGGAGAAGTCAAACGTCTCTCCAGTCTTCTGCAGCGACACCGCAATGCCGGGAGCGCCGAGGAGAGCGGCTTCGAACGCCCCGGAAACGGTGCCGGAATAAGTGACGTCGTCGCCGAGATTCCATCCTTTGTTGATGCCCGATACGACGAGGTCGGGCATGCCCCGCAGAACGCTGGTGACGGCGATGTTGACACAATCGGTCGGGGTTCCATCAACCGCATACACGCGCTCGGCAATCGTCTCGATTCGGAGTGGTCGCCGAAGCGTAAGCGCATGTCCGATCGCACTCGCTTCGGCCAGGGGGGCCACCACCGTTACTTCGCCGAGCGTCTTCATCGCATCGGCAAGTGCTTTGATGCCTTCAGAGTGCACACCGTCGTCGTTGGTTACGAGGATCCGCTTCATATAGATGAATTATCAGTCGGAGCCGGTACCAGCACAAACAGCAGTACGGCGGCGACGATTGCGAGCGCCGCGCCCGATGCAAACGCAACCGGCGCGCCGTAGAGATTCCAGATCAGCCCAAATACGACACTCGACACCAGCGCGCCGATTCCGGCTACGGCATTGTAGATGCCGAAGGCGGCGCCGCGTGCGCCTGCACGCGCGAAGTCAGCGACCAGGGCGCGTTCGGTACCCTCCACGCAACCGTAATAAATGCCGTAGATGAAGAACCACGACAGCAACGCCGACATGCTCGTGCTGACAGCAAATCCCGCATACACCATCGCATACACGACCCATCCCGCCGCAATCAGCGGGCGCCGGCCGAAGCGGTCGGACGCTGCACCGCCCACCAGCGATGCGGTCATCTTGACGACGTGCAGGAGCGACCAGAAGATCGGGATCAACTGCGGGCCGCCGGCGGCTTCGGTGAGACGGAGCAGCAGAAATGCGTCGGCGGAATTCCCCAGCGTAAAAATCGAGAGGACGATTAAATACCTGACAAGCGCTCTCGGTAACCGGGTTTCAGGGATTAGTGATTGGGGATTAGGGATTGGTGCTGAACGTGCGTGCGGGTGTTCGCGCTCTTTCACCCACAATAGCAGCAACACTGTGGCAATGCCCGGTATCGCCGTCAGTGCGAACAGCGTGCGGTAACGATTCGGATACGCCAGCAGAAAAAGCGTCGCGAGCAATGGTCCGACGATGGCACCCGTGTGATCCATTGCACGGTGAAGACCGTAGACCTTTCCGCGATTTGTCGGGTCGGCGAAATCTGCGAGCATGGCATCGCGCGGCGCGCCGCGAATCCCCTTGCCCACGCGATCGACAAAACGTAGCGCAAACACCGTCCACCACCAGCCCGCGATGCTGATAAACGGGCGCGCGCCGCCGGAGAGCGCGTACCCGAACATCACAATCGGCTTTCGCCGCCGCCATCGATCGGACAGAGTGCCGGATATGACCTTCAACACGCTGCTGACAGCCTCGGCAGCCCCTTCGATAACGCCAAGTGATACCGCCGTAGCGCCCAGCACCGCCGTGAGAAAAAACGGCAGAAGCGGATAGATCGCTTCGCTGGCGACGTCGTTTAGCAGGCTGACCGCACCGAGCAGCCAGACGCCGGCCGGCAGCGAGCCGAGCGGGCGGTAGGGCTTCGGCGCGTTCATCGTCAGGCAGCATGGCGTACACTTGATAGACAGACAAGGACATGGCCACCCTGAAAGACATGCTCGCCGCGCGCACACGCGAAGGCGATCTGTACAGCCACCTCGACAACGAATGGGTGCACTGCTTCGCGTGCGGGCACAACTGCAAGATTCCGTCTGGCGCGCTCGGCGTGTGCAAAGTGCGCTTCAACGAGAGCGGACGTTTGATGGTGCCCTGGGGCTATGCCGGCGGCGTGCAGTGCGACCCGATCGAGAAGAAGCCGTTCTTTCACGTGCATCCCGGCGCGCTCGCCTACAGCTTCGGCATGCTCGGATGCGATCTCCACTGCGGCTACTGTCAGAACTGGGTCACGTCGCAGGCGCTGCGCGATCCGCACGCCGTCGCGCCTCCGCTCGACGTCACGCCCGGACTGCTCGTCCGCGATGCTGTTGAACGCGGAGCAAAGATCATCGTCAGTACGTATAACGAACCCCTCATCACGAGCGAGTGGGCGGTCGCGATTTTCAAGGAGGCGCGCGCCGCCGGATTGATGACCGGCTTCGTCTCCAACGGCAACGGCACACCGCGTGTGCTCGAATATCTGCGTCCGTGGATCGACGCGTACAAAGTCGATCTCAAGAGCTTCGACGATCGTCACTATCGCGAGCTGGGCGGGCGGCTTCAACCCATTCTCGACACGATTCGACAGCTTCACGACATGGGGATCTGGCTCGAGCTGGTGACGCTGCTGATCCCAGGGTTCAACGACGGCGATGACGAGCTCAAACGGATGACCGACTTTGTGGCCGGCATCTCGCCGGACACCCCCTGGCACGTCACCGCGTTTCACGGCGACTACAAGATGACGGAGCCTGGAAACACGACACCGACGATGCTGCTGCGGGCCGCCGCGATTGGCCGAGCGGCCGGCCTTCGGTATGTATACGCCGGCAATATCCCTGGGAAAGTCGGCGATCTCGAAGACACGCACTGCCCGACGTGCCGTGAGGTGGTGGTCGAACGCTATGGCTATCTGATTCGCGGGTACAATCTCACTCGTGCCGGCGCGTGTCCGTCGTGCGGCACCGAGATTCCAGGAAGATGGAGTGATGGATTTACCGAACAACGCACAGCCTTTCCGATTCCGCTTCGGTTGCAACAGGGGCTGAACCGGTGATCACCGATCTGCTCGGCCGTCCGCTGAAGAACTTGCGGTTGTCTGTTACGGACCGCTGCAATCTCCGGTGCAGCTACTGCATGCCCGAAGCCGAATATGTGTGGTTGCCGCGGCACGACTTGCTGCATTTCGAAGAGATGAGCACGCTCGTCGACGTGTTCGCGCGGGCCGGCGTCGATCGCGTTCGGCTGACAGGGGGCGAGCCGCTGCTGCGACGCAACCTTCCCGAGCTGATTCGCATGATCGCTCGGAAGCCTGCGATCCGCGATCTTGCGCTCACGACCAACGGTGTCATGCTGCACGAGCACGCGGGCGCACTGCACCAGGCCGGATTGCACCGCCTGACGGTCAGCCTCGATACGCTGCGCCCCGATCGCTTTCAGGCGCTCACCCGCTTCGATTCGCTGCCGCAGGTGCTTGCGGGCATCGACGAGGCAGTCAAGCATTTCGAGCGCATCAAGCTCGATGCGGTGATGATCCGCGGGACGAACGACGACGAGCTCGTCCCGCTGCTCGAGTACGCGAAGCGCATCGGCGCCGAAATTCGCTTCATCGAGTACATGGACGTCGGCGGCGCGACGCAGTGGTCGCACGATCGCGTAATGTCGCGACAGGAGATGCTGACCGCCCTCGATCGCGAATTCGGACCGATTACGGCCCTCGTCGAAGACTCGAGCGCGCCTGCCGACCGATTCCGCCTGTCCGACGGCACGATCTTCGGCATCATCTCTTCGACGACGGATCCATTCTGCAGCAGCTGCGACCGGAGCCGTCTTACCGCCGACGGGATGTGGTACCGCTGTCTCTACTCGACGAACGGCACCGATCTGCGCACACCTCTGCGCGCGGGCATGTCGACGGACGATCTACTGGGATTGCTCGAGCGCGAGTGGCGAGCGCGAACGGATCGCGGAGCCGAGGAGCGACTGGGCATCAGAGACCGCTCACCGCTCGTCCCGGCATCGAGCCTCAAGAAGAATCCACATCTGGAGATGCATACTCGAGGGGGGTGACTCTCGCTTAGGTTTGTGTAGGGCTCAACTTAAGTTGAGCCCTACCGAACACTACGCTTTCACCGTTGCCGGCGCGCAGAACTTGTCGAATGCGTCGGTCAGGTTTCTCGCAATCATCTCGGCGGACTGGTTTTCGATGTTGCGGCGCTCGAGCATCCACAACAGCTTGCCGTCGCGCATCAGCGCGATCGACGGTGAAGACGGCGGGTAACCGGCGAAGTAGGAGCGTGCCCGGTCGGTCGCCTCGACGTCGGCTCCGGCGAACACCGTCGCTACGACCTCTGGCTTGGTCTGATGCTGCAGCGCCATCGCGACCCCGGGCCGCGCTTTGCCTGCGGCACAGCCGCACACTGAATTGACGACGACCATTACGGTCGGACCTTGCTGATCGCCGGGTTGGCCGAGCTGCCGTCCGAGCACGGCATCGACGTCGGCGGCCGTGCGGAGTTCGCGAACGCCAAGGCTCGTCAGTTCCTGGCGCATGGGAGCTACGAAGAATTCTGGATATGTCATAATTTCACCATTATCTCATGAGACAGACACTTCTTCAGAAAGTCTGGGACAAGCACGCCGTACGCACCCTGCCGACGGGGCAGACGCAACTGTTCATCGGCCTTCACCTGATTCACGAAGTGACGAGCCCGCAGGCGTTCGACATGCTGCGCATGCGCGGCAGCAAGGTGGCTTTCCCGAACCGCACGTTCGCGACCGTCGATCACATCGTTCCGACGCTCAATCAAAAGCGCCCGTTTCTCGACGTGCTCGCCGAAGAAATGATGTCGGCGCTCGAGAAGAACACGCCGCGAATTCGGCATCCCGCTCTACGACATCGGCAACGCAAATCAGGGCATCGTGCACGTTATCGGACCGGAGCTTGGGTTGACCCAGCCCGGCATGACGATCGCGTGCGGCGACAGCCACACGTCGACGCACGGCGCGTTCGGCGCGATTGCGTTCGGCATCGGCACGTCTCAGGTGCGCGACGTGCTCGCATCGCAGTGTCTCGCCATGGAACCGTTGAAGGTGCGCCGCATCACGGTCAACGGTTCGATGCGCCCCGGCGTGTACGCGAAGGACATCATCCTCGACATCATCCGCCGTCTCGGCGTGAAAGGTGGAACGGGCTACGCCTACGAGTACGGCGGCGAAGCGTTCGATCGCATGTCGATGGAAGAGCGGATGACTGTCTGCAACATGTCGATCGAAGGGGCCGCCCGCGTGGGCTATGTCAACCCGGACGAGACGACCTTCACGTACATGGAGGGGCGTCCGTTTGTCCCAAAGGGCGCCGATTTCGACAAGGCGCGGGCATGGTGGCAGTCGCTGGCCTCCGATCCCGACGCCAATTACGACGACGAAATCGAGATCGACGCGGCGACCATAGAGCCGACGGTGACCTGGGGCATCAATCCGGGGCAATCCGTCGGCATCAGCGAGAGGATTCCCACACCGTCCAGCCTCCCTGCCGGAGGAGAGGGCGTCAGTCGCCGAGGCACTCGAATTCATGAGCTTCCGCGGAGGGATGCCGATCGCAGGAACCAAGATCGACGTCGCGTTCATCGGATCGTGCACGAACGGCCGCATTTCGGATCTACGCGAAGCGGCGCGGCTGGTGAAAGGGCACCAAGTTGCTAAACACGTACAGGCGCTCGTCGTTCCAGGGTCGCAGGCCGTGCGCAGACTCGCCGAGCAGGAAGGTCTCGACAAGATCTTCACCGAAGCCGGCTTCGAGTGGCGCGGCGCCGGGTGCTCGATGTGCCTGGCGATGAATCCGGACCAACTGCAGGGTCGGCAGATCTGCGCCTCGTCCTCCAACCGAAATTTCAAGGGTCGCCAGGGAAGCCCGACCGGACGCACGCTGTTGATGAGCCCCGCGATGGTGGCGGCAGCCGCAGTAGCCGGAGAACTCGTCGACGTCCGCAGCCTCGTTCCGCAGGAAAAGGTGAGAGCGTAATGGATTCGCGCTTCATCGACACGATTGGCGGCCGGGCCGTTCCGCTGCGCGGTCACGACATCGACACCGACCGGATTATCCCCGCCCGGTTTCTCAAGAGCGTCAGCTTCGACGGGCTCGAAACGCATGCGTTCGAGGACGACCGCAAGCAACTGGAAGAGCGCGGCCAGGTGCACGCGTTCTGGGATCCAGCGCTATTCCGGCGCGAAGATCTTGATCGTCAACGGCAACTTCGGCTGTGGATCATCTCGCGAGCATGCGCCGCAGGCGATCCAGCGCAGGGGCATTCGGGCCATCGTCGGCGAATCGTTCTCGGAAATCTTCTTCGGCAACTCGGTTGCGCTCGGTATGCCGTGCCTCTCCGTCAGCGCGCAGGACGCGGAAGCGCTGCTCTCGGCCGCCGAAGGAAATCCGGCAGCGGAGGTCACTGTTGGCGTCGGCGAGGGATTCGTCAGCGCAAACGGCAAGAAATATCAGGCATCGATTCCCGCCGGCGCCCGCGAAGCCTTTACGGCCGGCACATGGGACGCGACTGGACTGCTGCTGGACGATTTCGATCGCGTCCGGAACGTCGCGAAGAGTCTGCCCTACATCTCCGGGTTTTGAACAGGAGATTAGGAGACCAGGAGAAGTTCCTTTTCAAAACAATTCTCCTAAACTCCTACTCTCTTGTTTATCTTTTCGCGCTTTCGAGGAACGCCGCCGCCGCATGTGACAGCTCGCCCTTGCGGTAGAGCAACCGCAACTGCCGCGGATATCTCACTTCGGGGACCTTCACTGCGACGAGCTGCTTGCGCTCGATCTCGGCGACCGCGCATCGCCGGGGCAGCAATGCAACCCCCATCTTCTTTTCGACAGCCCTCTTGATCCCCTCGAGGCTCGGCAACGCGATCTGGATGTTGATCGGCGCGTGCCGCACTTCGGCCTGGCGCAGCACCTGGTCGCGGGCTGGAGAGGGATCGCTGTGCGCGATGACGGTCTCGTGCGCGAACTCCGACATCGCCACGCTCTCGCGTTGCGCGAACGCATGAGACGGATAGACCAGCAGCACGAGCTCGTCGGGACCGAGCGTCACTGCCAGCAGCCGCTTGTCGCCGGGGTCGAAGGTGACGATGCCGAAATCGAGGTTTCCCTGGGCCACCTCGACGCCGACATTGCGCGCCGGAACACGGCGAACATCGACAAGAATTCGCGGATGTCTCTCGCGGAACCTCTCGATGAGCGGCAGCAACACGTGAACGCCACCCTCATTGGATCCGATGAGCACGCGTCCGCGCTGCAAATCGCGCAGCTCGCGTACCGACAGCTGCGCCTCTTCCGAAAGCCGCTGGAGCCTCACGGCATAATCGCGCAGCACCCGGCCCGCTTCGGTCAGCGTCCCGTCTTTGGATGAGCGGTCGAAAAGTCGCTCCCCTACTTCCTCTTCGAGGCGTCGAATAGCCTGACTCACCGCCGGCTGGGTCCTGTGTAGCTTCGTGGCTGCGCGCGAAAAACTGCGCTCGGAGGCAACGGTGACAAAAACGCGCAACTCGGCGAGTTCCATCTGTTGTTGTGGCCGCAACGCTCCCAGTCGAGATTATAAACACTTTTTATGACAAATTCATTATTATAGATTTGACGATTACCCGTGGGTGCCGTACAACCGTGAATATGTCCACCGACCGAGTGACAATCTTCGACACGACCCTGCGCGACGGCGAGCAGGCACCCGGCTTTTCGCTCCGCACCAGCGAGAAAGTGGAGCTCGCAAAGCAGCTCGACGCGCTCGGCGTCGACTTGATCGAGGCCGGCTTCCCAATCGCGTCGCTTGACGACGCCGAAGGCGTACGGCAGGTGGCCGCGTCCGTGCGGCGCCCGATCATCGCCGCTCTTGCACGGTGTCGTCCCGAGGACATCACGCGTGCCGGCGAGTCCTTGAAAGGCGCGGAACGGTCGCGCATCCACACATTCATAGCCACATCCGATCTGCATCTCGAGAAAAAGCTGAACATCTCGCGCGATCAGTGTCTGGCGAGTGCCGTCGCGGCGGTAAAGCAGGCGCGCGGATACACAGACGACGTGCAGTTTTCAGCGGAAGACGCCACGCGCTCCAACATGGAATTTCTGAGCGCTATCGTAGAAGCCGTCATCAAAGCGGGAGCGACGACGATCAATCTTCCAGACACGGTCGGCTACGCGACGCCCGAGGAGATTCACGACTTCTTCGTGACGATCCAGGCGAAGGTGCCGAACTCGGACAAAGCCGTGTTCAGCGCGCACTGTCACGACGACCTCGGGCTTGCCGTCGCGAACACGCACGCCGCGGTAACCGCCGGCGTGCGCCAGGTCGAGTGCACCATCAACGGCATCGGCGAGCGCGCGGGTAACGCGTCTCTCGAAGAGATCGTCATGGGGATGCGAGTCAGACCGGATCGGCTGCCTTTTACCACCGGCATCAGGTCCGAGCAGATCTTCCCCACCAGCCAGCTCCTTACCGCGCTCACCGGCCAGCATGTTCAGGCAAACAAGGCCATCGTCGGACGCAACGCGTTCGCGCACGAAGCGGGCATTCACCAGGACGGCATGCTGAAAGATCGTCGCACGTACGAAATCATGAGCCCAGCCGATGTTGGCGTCCCACAGACGACGCTGGTGCTCGGCAAACATTCCGGGCGCCACGCCGTGAAGCACCGCTGCGAGGCCATCGGCCACACGCTGACACGCCTCGAAGTCGACCAGGTCTACCGCCGCGTCATCGCACTCTGCGACGCACAGAAAACGTTCACGGACGACGATCTGCTGGCAGTTATTCAGGACGTCAAGCTGACCCCTGCGCGGTGACGTCACTCCAAGTCTCACCGCTCAACTTACCTGTAGGGCTCAACATGTCGGTAGGGCTCAACTTTAGTTGAGCTGTACAGGTACACGCATTGCCAATACCAAGCCATGCGCACGCGCAGGCCTGCCCGACTCAAACAACTCTCATATATCGGTCCTCAGCGCTATTCCCTGACCTTCTGCACGGATTGGCGGCGCAAGTGGTTCGAAAATGCCGACGCGGTCGCGCTGATCTTATCGCAGTTTCTTCGCGTGTCGGCCAACGAAGGATTTGCAATCCTTGCGTACTGCTTCATGCCAGATCACGTGCACTTGCTTGTGGAGGGGCTATGCGAAGACTCAGACGCTCGAAAGCTCATCATCAAGGCGAAACAGTGCTCCGCGCACGCGTATGCGTCGCGGTTCGGTCAACGCCTGTGGCAACCCTTCGGCTACGAACACATGCTGCGTGATGACGAGACGGCTCAGGTCGTCGCGCGATACATTGTCGAGAACCCGGTCAGGGCCGGATTGACCAAGAGCGTGCTGGACTATCCGTTCGTGGGATCGCAGGTATTTGAACTGAAAGAGCTGATCGCGACGTTGCCGGAACGCGATTAGGCTCAACTAAAGTTGAGCCCTACGGGTGATGCGTTGCTCAACTAAAGTTGAGCCCTACCGGGGGCTTCCGGCACCTGGGATATCAGTAGGGCTCAACTTTAGTCGAGCCCATGACCACACTCCTTGCGTCCCCGCGTCGTTGCGGTGAAGCACGGAAACAATCAGTGCGGCAACTTACCGAACGGCACCCGGCGCTGAAACAGTTGATAGATATGGTGCGCCTCGTGGTGTGCCATGTATTCGACCTGGAAGTGCAGATCGTAGTGCGGAAATTGCGGGTGTTTCGCCTTTCTGTGCCATTCGGATGGTGAGAGCCCCTCGAGCTTGCGGCACAGTGCTTCGCGCTCTTCCAGATACTCTGCAAGCACCTCAGCGGCCGGCCGTGTCGTCAGCGCAATGAACGCCTCATCGGCGTCTGGGTTGTCGTACGGCACGATGGTCGTCTCTTCGGTCAGCATGCGGCTGAAACGCTCGCCGAAGATCGATTCCATCCGCCGGAAATGGCAGATGAGCTCGTGCATCGACCACTTGCCGGGCACGCTGCGTGTCGTCAGCGCCGATTCGTCCAACCCGGCCGCCAGGCGCCGCACCTCGGCCGCCTGCGCCCGAAGGCGTTGCACCAGCGCCAGGTGCACCGCGTGTTTGTCTCCCTTCGCATGGTCGTGATGATCTGACATCCAGCCATTATAGAATGTGCCTCGGAGGAGCTATGAAATTTAGTCGCCGCGACTTTCTCGCAACGTCTTCGGTCGCTCTGGGAACCTTCTCGCATGCGTTCGGCCAGACTCCGGCGCCTGCCGCGCCTCCACCTCCGCAGACGTCATTCGATCCCCTGCGGGGCAACGTCGGGATTTTCACCGGGCGCGGCGGCACGATAGGCATGCTGGTCGCCCCGGACGGCGTCGTCGTCGTCGACACGCAGTTCGCGGACACGGCCAAAATCGCCCTGGGCAATCTCAAGCAGATGAGCCCACGGCCGATCGACTTCCTCATCAACACGCACCACCACGGCGACCACACGTCGGGCAACATCGTGTTCCGTCCAGCGGCCACGAAACACGTCGCACACCGCAACGTGCCGGCGCTGCAGAAAGCCCAGGCCGCTGCTGCGAAGTCGGACGCACAGCAGGCATATGCCGACACGACGTATGACACCACATGGTCCGCAAAGCTCGGAGCCGAAACGGTCAGCCTGAAGTACTACGGACCCGGTCACACGAGCGGCGATAGTGTCGTCACCTTCCAGAACGCGAACGTCGTGCACATGGGCGACCTGATGTTCTACCTTCGCAACCCGCGCGTCGATCGCGGCGCCGGCGCATCGGTGAAGAACTGGATCGCGACGCTTGAAGCGGTTGCGAACGACCACTCGGCCGACACGATCTACATCGCCGGCCACTCGAAGGTAAACCTGCCGCTCACCGTCACACGGGCCGATCTGCTGAAATTCCGCGACTACTTTTCCGGTTTGCTCGCGTACGTCCAGAAGGGCATCGCGTCTGGACGGCCGGCGGCCGAGATCGTCAAGGTCGCAAGCGTTCCAGGGTTTGCCGACTATGAGGGCAGCCCGGAGGGCACAATCCAGGCGGCATACGAGGAGCTCACAGCAAAGGGATGAGGTTTTCCGGCGCCCTGCTGCTCGTTCTCAGCATCGGTTCCGTCCAGGTGTGGGGTCAGGAACCGCGTTTACCGGCGCCGTCTGCGACACCGGCTGAAAGCGAAGCGCTGATCCTGCGTGCGCGAGCGCTGTCGGCCGCAGGCAACTATCGCGAGAGCGCAGCGGTGTGGCAGACGATTGGCAGTCGGGAGCCGGTTATCGCCGGCCTCGCCGCCCGCGAATCAATTCGCGCGCTGATTGCCGCAGGAGATATCGATGCCGCGTTGAAAGGTCTCTCCGAGCTCGGCACCGCCGCTCCCGCCGAGCTCCTTCTTCGCGCCGCTGATGCCTGCCGCGGCGCCCGCGTGTTCGACTCCGCCACTTCGTTGTACCGCCGGGCACGCCAGGCTGCGGGCCGCTCGGCGACCGCCGACGAGGCTGCGATCGGCCTTGCGCGGACGCTCGAGCAGGCAGGTCAACCGCGTGAGGCCCTCGAGACGTACCGCGAACTCCAGCTCACGTTCCGACAGGCAGCCGCCTTCGAGGTCGCCGAAGATGGAGCCCGTCGCCTGTCTTCGCAGCTGAATGGCGGCGAACCGCTCACCGAGAGCGACTTCGAGTCGATCGTCGATCGGCTCGTGGGAGTCGCGGCATTTCGGCGAGCGGTGGATATGCAGGCCGAATGGCTGAAGAGCTTCCCGGCTACCCCGCGCCGCGAGGCAATCGAATCGGCAATGGTGCAGCATCTCTACTCGCTGCGCGCGAACGATGACGCACGAGCGCGGGCGCATGCGTTCCTCGAGCAATATCCTGCGAGTCTCGAAGCTGGCAATGTGTTCATCACGTTGTTTCGGCTGGACGTCCGTGAAGGCCGCACGGCAGATGTCGAGAAGCGCGGCCGGGCGATCATGTCGGGAGAAATCGACGGCACGACGCTCAGCGATCGCCAGGGCGCTTCGCGTCTCCTCGCAGAGTATCTCGTCAGCATCGGCCAACCGACAAAGGCACTCGGCATCTACAGCGCCCTCTACAAGATGGCACAGACACGCTCCGCCCGTGTCGATGTCCTCTGGCGAATGGGCATCGCTTCGCTTCGCGCGGGCAACCCCGCGCGCGCTATCAAGGAACTGCAGCAGGTGCTGGGCTTGAAGCCCGATTCCGAGACCCAGCGCGCCGCAACTTTCTGGCTCGCCTACGCACAAAACGCCGCAGGGTCGAAAGCAGCCGCACGAGAGCAATGGGTCACCCTTGCGCGGCTTCAACCATTTACGTACTACGGAGCACGCGCCGCGCTCCGGAGCGGCGCGCCCCTGCCTGCCCCTTCGATGATATTCCCCGCGCTCACACTGCGCGACGCGGTGACGGCGCATCCCGACTACCAGGCGGCCGCGCTCCTCTCGCGCTCGGGCATGTTATCCGACGCTGCTGTCCATGCGCGGCGGCTGAACGCCGCGCTGCGCAGGGATGACGCCGTCGCACTTCTCGCGGCACGCGCGTCCGAAGCGCGCAGGCGACTACTCGTCCTCCGCGACGTTGATGTCGTCCTACTTCGGTCCGTACCTCCAGCGGCCCGCGACGAACCTGCCCGACGATTTCTGGGCGCTCGCGTATCCGCGCGCGTACTGGACCGACGTATCCGCGGCGGCCGAGCGCCACAAGGTGGATCCGCTCCTGATGATCGGGCTCGCCCGCCAGGAATCGCATTTCGACCGGGCCGCGCGCTCGCCCGTCGGCGCCGTCGGCTTGTTTCAGATCATGCCGTATACCGCGGCCGAGCTCGATCCGTCGTTCTCCAGCCCCGCGTCGATGGACCGGTTGACGCAGCCCGAGGTCAGCGCCGAGCTCGCCGCAAAACTTCTCGCAAGCCTGCAGACGCGCTATCAGGGCGCGCTGCCCCCGACAATTGCGTCGTACAACGCCGACAAGGAACGCGTGCAGGTGTGGTGGGACGCGGCGAAGGGGCTGCCGGAGGAGCTGTTCATCGACAGCATCCCCTATCAGCAGACGCGCGCGTACGTCAGGCAGGTGCTCACGAACTACGCGATGTATCAACGCTCCGCACAATCAGCATCGCCGCAAAAATAATCGCAATCGCGACCGCCATCCTCGGCGTGAAGCGCTCTTTCAGCAACAGCGATCCGAGAATCACGGCAATCACCGGATTCACGTACGCATACAGCGACACGATCGATACCGGCAGATGCTTCAGCGCGTACACGTAGCAGACGTAGCCGACGAACGTTCCGACGACAACGAGATACAGCACTGCCACCAGACTGCGTGATGTCGGCGCAACCGACGTCCAGTCGCCCGTGATAGTCGCAACGACGATCAGAATGGCGCCGCCGAACGTGATCTGCACGGCCGTTGCGGCAAACAGATTCTCGTCGCGCTTGTGCCGCTTGGCGTACGCCGAGCCGATGGCCCATCCGAGGCAAGACACCTGCGTCATGATGACCCCGAGCACGATCTGACGTGAGGGCGCCGCGTCATTCATGCTCGAGCTCGTCAGCAGGACAATACCTCCGAAGCCGAGCAGCAGGCCGAGCACCTGCCGCTTCCGGATCGGCTCGCCCTTCGGCATGAACGCTTCGACGCCAATCATCCAGAAAGGAATCACCGACACGAGCACCGCGGCCACACCGCTCGGCACGAACTGCTGCGCCCAGACGAGACAACCGTTGCCGAAGCCGATCATCAACAGCCCGAGCAGTGCATGCCCACCCCATGAATTCACTGGAGGCAACTTGATGCCGCGCATGCGCAGGATGACCGCGAGGACAATGCCCGCGACGAAATGCCTGGACCCGGCCATCGCAAACGGCGGAATGCTTTCGATGGCGACGCGCGTTGCGAGAAACGTGGTGCCCCACGATACGCACACCGCTATCCAGGCCCAATACGCGCGTCGAAGCTGTTTAGGGGATGAATCAGACGAAGGGGTCAACGGAAGACTATACAACGAACTCTCGCGGTGCCAGCGCCGAGCTGGAGTCGGTGCAGACGGTTCATCCGACTGGAACCGGAAACCGAAGAGGACGTACGTCGTCGTCGGTACGGGTCGCGCTCTGAACGATCCCGGCCGGAACTGAAACTGCGCGAGCGCGCTGCGCGCCGCGCTGTCGAAGCCACCCACAGATGACACGTGCCGTGGTGTCGATGACCCGGCCGGACTCATCCAGCTTGATCTCATACAGGACGACGCCGCCGTCGCGCGCGTTTGGCGGATACAACGGCGTCGGCGGTCTTCGTCGCCATCGGCCACATCGCCAGAGGGCTTCATCAGATCCTTCGGCGGCTCCCCGATTGTCGGCGTGTTCAGCAAGACGGGCGGTCGATAAATGGCAACGACGGTGACGGGCATTTCGACGGTCGTCTCGAGGCCCTTATAGTCGATGTCGCGCGCCGGCTCGAACTGCCATCGGGCGATCGCCTCGAGCACGAACTGTGTGTAGGGTGGCGTTGCCTTCAAGATACTGGGACGTATCAGCGCGCCGCGCCGATCGACCAGCCCTTCGATGAGAACTTCTCCGCCACCGACGAACGTTGGGCGAGGGAAGCGGCGGCAATTCTCCAGCTTTGATACGGGGCGGAAAGAACTGAGGTTTCTGCAGCGTCTGCGCAGACACGAAGCCGGCCAGCGCCAAGGCTGCCAGCAGCAACGCTCCCAGTCGTGCCATCAGGTGAAGTTTACTCTGCTATCGAGACTCCTTCGGGCTGGGCAGCGTTTCGGGATGGCGGGCGTCCAGGCCGGCGGATCGCTGGCCGGAAACGACTCCTCGGCGGCTTTGTTCACTTCGTCGAGCGTCTTCGACCGAGTGGGCAGAACCGACACCGGCGCGGCACCTCAGGCTCGCAAGCTGCGCACTGTATCCGATGCCGACAAGCGCGGTACCGGCCGCTATCAGCGCGAACCCCAGCATCCCCAGCGCGCGGGCCCGCGAATGCTCGTAATCCTGACGATCCCAGACACTTGCGGGTGCCCGGTGCATTGTGAGGTTGCTAGGTGGCTGTGACATCGGGAGGTTTGGAAGCAATCGTGGGGCCAAGCCTTGGGAAAAAGAATAACGCTCGTTGGGAATATTTCCCACAGCGCGAAATTCTCGGCACTCGAATCGCTGATGACACTTGATTTCAGGCGATTTGCGTGCGTTTCCATCGGCATGCCACTTGCCTTCTCCGGGGTATGACCTTTCGGCGTCTTTCTTTCACCCGATCCGAACGGCCGGCAGCCCGCGATGCTCGCGCGGTCTGCCATCGAGGGCGCGTCAAGAAACTCCTCGACGAAGTCAGCCAGGAGATTCTCGCGCGCGCCGCGCGATAACGGAGCGACCGATGTTCGATCTCACAGCGGGAACGATCGAAAGGCCATTCCGCGACACACATGCGTCGGCAACGGTGATGTCCGTCGCCGCCCACGTGGCGATTGTCGGCAGCGTCGCATGGGTCGTGCTGTTTTCCGTTCCCGACACGCTGCCGCAGGTACCCTCGATGATGGCATTCGTCGCTGCGGCGCCTGTCCCCGCTCCTCCGCCACCACCGCCGCCCGCCCCTCAAGGGGTGAAAGCCGCTCAGGCATCGAAGCCCGTTCCGACAACTGGGCCGACATTTATTGCGCCCACTGAGATCCCTGTCGGGATCCAACCGGAAAGCGGCATCGACCTGGGCGGCGAGGGCGGCGTGGTGGGTGGAGTCGAAGGGGGCATCCCGGGCGGCGTGCTGGGCGGAATACTCGGCAGAGCGATAGACGAGGCTCCGCCTCCACCTCTGCCCCCGCCGCCGATCAAACCGAGGCGCGTGGGCGGTGAGCTTCAGGCACCGGCCCTGATCAAGCGCGTCGAGCCCGACTATCCCAGCGTTGCCGTGGTCGGGAAAGTCAGCGGCACCGTCATTCTCGAGGCGACGGTGAATGAGGCCGGCGCGGTGACCGACGTCAGCATATTGCGCTCGATCATTCTGCTGGATAAGGCCGCCATCAAGGCGGTAAAGCAGTGGCGCTACGAGCCTCTGACGCTGAACGGTCAGCCGGTCCCGTTCATCCTGGTCGTGACGGTCACATTTACGCTTCGGTAACGCATTGCGTTCAGTGACTTCGATTGGGGGCGGTATGGCGGCGGCCTGCAAACTGACGGCGGTGCTCGGCGGCCTGATGTTCGTGCAAGCGGCACTCGGCCTGTTGTTTCGCGAGCAGTATCGCGACGTCGAATGGATCTTGGCAACGTGGCCGGGCAACGACATGGTGACGCTGGCGATTGCCCTGCCCCTTCTCGCGGCGTCCCTTAGGTCGGCCCGTCGCGGTTCGGTGCGTGCGCTTCTGCTGTGGCTGGGCACGCTCGCGTACGCGCTATATAACTACGCCTACTACCTGTTCGGAGCCGCACTCAACGCGTTCTTTCCGCTCTATCTGGCCGCGCTCATCAGCGCGGCGCTCGCGCTCATCCGTGCGTTGGTCGCCATATCACCTTCTGACATCGCCCTCAGGTTCAGCGGGCACACGCCTGCGCGGCTCGTCGGCGGCTATTTCGTCTTCGTCGGCGTAACACTCGCGGGAACCTGGCTGGGTATGTGGGCGGCATATGTATTTACCGGCCGCCCGACTCCGGTGGAGCCCGAAGCGTTCAAACTCGTGGCGGCGCTCGACACGGTGCTGATGGTCCCGGCGCTTACAGGCGGCGGAATCCTGTTGTGGCAGCGTAAGCCGTGGGGCTATGTGATCTCCGCGATCGCCGGTGTGCAGGCCTCGCTGTACCTGCTCGTGCTTTCGATCAACGCGATCGTCTTTGTGGCACGAGGTCTTGCGAACTGGCCCGGAGAACTGCCGCTGTGGAGCGGCCTGGCGGCGGCGACATCGGCTGTCACCGCGCTGCTGTTCGCGCACGCCGCGGGACGTCTGGAGGTGTAGCATGCTGGCCCGCGCAGGCGCTGTCTGGTTTGGCATCATGCTCATGGCTATTCTCAATGGCGCATTTCGAGACGTCCTGCTCACCCCGCGCGTGGGAGATCTCGGCGCCCGCGCCATCAGCTGCCTCACGCTCGCAGTGGTGATTCTGCTCGTCACATGGATTTCGCTCCCATGGATTCGGCCGGCGTCGATGTCCGATGCGTGGCGAATTGGATTGATGTGGCTCGCGATGACGCTGATCTTCGAGTTCGGTGCGGGGCACTACGTGTTCGGCACGCCATGGTCCGCGCTTCTGGGCGATTACAACCTGCTCGCGGGGCGGCTGTGGATTCTCGTCCTCGTCGCGACGGTGACCGCCCCGGCGCTCATCCACGGCCTTGGGCACAATCCCATGGGCGACACGAAAATTTCCTCACCGGTAGCCGACGACACTCCACGACCATAGGAAAAACGCGCCAGATTCCGGTCTGCCGTCTGGTCTCCAACTTGCTCATTTGTTCGGCGCCGGGAGACCACACATGCGCCGAGCTCTCACCGCTCTCATCCTGCTCGCTTTCAGCCAGTCTCGCAGGCCTGTCGCGGCGCCGGCTGCATCGGCAACCTCGCCGATGCCCGAGGAGACGAGCTGCTCCGGAACGCCACGCTCGTCTTCACGCACGCGGTGACCACGCCGGCAGCAGCCATACCGGCTGCAGCCCTCATGCGAGCCTCGGCCATCGCGGTTGTCCCGGCCGCCGCAAAAGACGGCGCTCGATACTACGGTAAAGGGGTCGTGAGCGCGCGAGGTGCGTATCCGGACCACTGGACGCCTCCGGCGATCTTCGCCTTCGAGGGCGCGATCCCCCTCGATCTCGAGGCCGACGCGAGTCGATTTCGTTGTCATCGCTCAATCGCGCCGCGGGCTCGACTGGCTCGTTGAGGCGCGTACCAGCAGCGCCTGCGGCACACGCGATGGCTGCCGGCGGCCTTGGGCACGAGAGACCTCTGGGCGTGAACGCCGACCTCGTCGCCTACGTGCAGTTCGACAGCTACTTTGCCGGAGTCGCGGTCAACGACTGGATCGTCCAGGAGATGAAGGCGTCCAATGCGAGGCTGTACGGCCGGCCGTATTCGACCGACGAGATCGTTCGCGGCGCAGGGTTCTTTCATCTTCCCCAGGCCGCACGGATGTGGCGCGATGCCCTGGCGAGCTACTTCCGCGAAATGAGCTAGCCATGACCACGTTCCTCAATCGAGTGATCGGCGCTGCGTTGTTGGAAACCCGCAATTTATGAAGAGGTCGAAGCCGATCGTGCTGCGACGATGCAGGCGATGGGAGTAGTGGCGCTGTCGAGTCTCGCCGCCGGAGTGGGGGCACTCGGACTGGCGGAGGCGCACGTCACTTCGCTCGCCGGCATCAGTCTGCTTGCGTTCGCGGTGTGGGGAATCTGGGCGTTGCTGACACTCCAGATCGGAGCTCGCATCTTCCCCGCGCCGCGCACGCAGGCAGACATCGGGCAGCTCCTTCGAACAATCGGGTTTGCGACGGCACCCGGCATTCTTCGGATCGCGGGCGTCATACCCGGCACAATGACGGTCGTCTTCGGGGTCACGACGATTTGGATGCTGATGGCAATGATTGTCGCCGTCCGGCAGGCGCTCGACTACACGAGCACCGGGCGCGCGTTTGCCGTCTGCGGCCTCGGCTTGGTTCTTTCGCTCAGCTTCGCGCTGGTCATCGGCATGTTCTGTTCGCCGCCGCTGCACTGAAGTTATCGCGCTTCAACTCGACGTGTGTGCCCGGCTCTTCTGATCGCCTGGCCGACCACGGCAGGAATCAGCGCAAATAACACGACTGCCAGCCAGTCGCGTCGATCCAGAGTGACGACCCCGAGCACGCGAGCGAGTGGCGTCACGTACGCCGCGAGCACCTGCAGCAGAATCGACGAGACGAGAGCGGCAATCGCATACGGATTGGACAGATGCGTACGGCCGACCAACGGCCCCTCGCTGCGGGCGTTCGCCAGATGAAAGAGTTGCGCGAACGCCAGCGTCATGAACGCGACGGTCTGGGCGCGCCCGGTGTGCCTGTCCAGCTGGAGCACATATGCACCGAGCGTCGCGGCCGTGATGAGCGCGCCGTAAAAAGCGACACGCGACAGAAACTGACGGGAAAGCAGCGCTTCCCCGGGATCGCGCGGCGGACGCGCCATCACATTGGAATCGCCTGGCTCCAGGGCCAGCGCGAGCGCTGGAAACGTGTCGGTCACCATGTTGAGCCACAGAATCTGCAGCGGCAGCAGCGGCATCGGGAGCCCTGCGAGCGCCGCACAGAGCAGCACCAATACTTCGGCGACGTTGCAGGAGAACAGATAGAAGACGAACTTGCGGATGTTGTCGAAGATGACGCGCCCTTCTTCGACCGCAGCCGCCACCGTGTCGAACCGATCGTCCTGCAGAACGATGGCCGCTGCCTCCTTCGCGACGTCCGTGCCGCGAATACCCATCGCCACGCCGATGTCGGCCTTCCGCAGCGCGGGCGCGTCGTTCACACCGTCACCCAGCATCGCGACGATGTCGCCGCGCGCCTGGAGCGCCTCGACGAGACGCAGCTTGTGCTCGGGCGTGATGCGGCTGAACGCCGCAACTTGCAGAAGCTTCGCGCTCAAGTCGCTGTCCGACAGCGTATCCAGTTCGCGTCCGTCGATGATGGCCTGCCCGTCGCTCAGAAGATTCAACTCGCGGCCCACAGCCGACGCGGTCGCCCGCTGATCGCCGGTGAGCATGATGGTTCGAAGACCGGCCGCCCGCAGCCGCCCGATCGCCTCCTTGACGCCTTCGGCCGGCGGATCGGCAAACCCGATCAAGGCCGACGAAGGTGAGCCCTTCGACCGCAGACTCGGTGGCCTGCGCAACGGGCCCGACGCGAGCGCGAGCACGCGAAGTCCCTCGCTCGCCATCGCGTCATTCGCGCTCAGCACGTTTCTGCGTGCGGCCTCGTCGAGAGGCTGCGCCCCGGTGGCAGATCGCGATCGACTGGCTCATTTCGAGAATGCGGCGAGGAGCGCCTTTCGCGTACGCCATCAGCCCGGCCGGCTCGCGATGAAACGCGGCCATGAACTTTCGATCGCTGGAAAAGGGCACCATGCCTTCCTGCGGCCGCGCCCCGATCAACGCCGTTCGATCGATGCCTGCCTTTTCAGCGGCGGTCAGCAATGCGATTTCCACAGGATCGCCATGCGACTCACCGGCACCTTCGACGCGCGGCTGCGGCCGGCTTGCCATCGCTCCGACCTCGAGCGCCGCCTTCACCGCGCGTCGACTCGCGCGGCGACTCGTCGCGCAACGCGACGTCACGCCCGTCCGTCCACAGCCGCACCAGCGTCATCCGACCCGACGTCAGCGTCCGCGTCTTGTCTGTGCAGACGACGGTCGCAGACCCAAGCGCTTCGACCGCGGGCAGACGCCGCACGAGCGCGCGGCGCCGCGCCATTCGATGCACGCCGACAGCGAGCGCGATCGTGGCGACAGCGGGAAGCGCTTCGGGCACGGCGGCGACGGCCAGCGCGATGCCCATTTTGACGACGAGCCCGAGCGGCGCGCCTTGCCAGGCGCCAAGGGCCGCCACCAGCGCGGCAATACCGAGCGCCAGCCACACAAGCCGCCGGCCGAGCTCGTCGAGCCGGCGCTCCAGTGGCGTGCGGTCCCTCCTCGATGGCACCGACCAGCGTGCCGATGCGCCCGATCTCGGTCGCGGCGCCGGTTTCGGTCACGACGGCGAGGGCGGTACCCGCGACAGCGGTCGTTCCTTTGTAGACCATGTTCGTGCGATCGGCGAGCGGCGTTCCTTCTTCGAGCAGTTCATCGGCTCGCTTCGATACTGGAAGCGACTCACCCGTCAGCGCGGCTTCGTCCGTTCGAAGATCCGTGCCTTCGATCAAACGCGCATCAGCCGGCACCACGCTGGCCGATGTCGAGCTGAACGATGTCGCCCGGCACAATCGTCGCGGCATCGATAATTCGAAGCTGCCCCGAGCGGATCGACCGTGGCCTTCGAGACGTCGAATTGAAGAAGGGCCTCCATGGCGCGGCGGGCGCGAAGCTCGGTGACGAATCCGATGATCGTGTTGATGGCCAGCACCGCCGCGATCGCAATGGATTCCACGCGGTCGCCGAGCGCGAACGAGATGCCGGTGGCCGCAATCAGCAGATAGACGACGACGCTCTTGAATTGATCGCGAAGCACGCGAATCGCCGAAATCGGCCTCGTCGGCTCGAGCCGGTTCGGGCCCACCCGCTCGAGCACACGCTGGGCTTCGGCATCGTCCAGACCGGCGCGACTGGTCGACAATTGCCTGAAGCACGTCCGTCGGCCGGGCGGTGATGCCAATCGCTCATGAGGACAAATTCCACAGTCTCGGAAAAACCCGCACCCCTGCTCGCCCATTCTGGCGACTCTTCGCCAGAATGCCCGCTCGTTCGCGGCGTGCGCCTTGCACTACAGTATTCAGCTATGGCCGAGCACCAAACTCTTCCAGACCATCCTCTGCCCGATCGATTTCTCCGACCATTCGCGCCAGGCGCTCGCGTACGCGGCGCTGCTGGCCTCGCGCAACAAGGGCCGGCTCGTCGTCATCTTTGTCGAAGACCCCATGCTTGCCGCAGCGGCGGCCGTCACCTACGACGAGAAGGCACTGCTCGACAAGGCCCGCAAGGAGCTGCGCCGCCTCGTCGAACGCACGATCGCCCCTTACGGCCTGCCGGTGAGCTCGGTTACTCTCGACGTCGCCGTAGGCCGGCCGCACGAGGAGATCGAGCGGACGGCCGAACGCCTGCGGTGCGACGTCATCGTCATGGGAGCGCACGGCCGCACGGGCGCCAACAAGTTGATGCTGGGCTCGACGACGCATCGGATTCTCGGCAGCTCGCCCCTGCCCGTGCTCGCCACTCCGCCGGTCAGCGGACGCGGACGCGGCCCGGCCAAGGATGGCCCGGCAAGCTGATCATTGCGCCCATCGATATCGGCTCCGGCGATCGCGCCGACGCACTGGCTGCGGCCGTCGCCGCGCGACGAGCTCGGCACCCAACTGGAGCTGGTTCACGTCGTCGAGCCGATCAGCAGCCCGCCGTGGCTCGAAATCGACGCCGAGCGGCGCAACCTTCGAGCGGCACGCCGTGCGGTCGCGCGTCTCACACACTTGCAGGATGAGCTTGCGGGTGTCACGACGGCGATTCGCGTGGAATCGGGAAAGCCGGCAGACGAAATCGCGAAAATCGCATCCAGCAAGCACGTCGGCCTTGTTGTGATGACGCGCCGCCGTGGACAGGGGTTGTTCGGTCCCGCGGCAGGGCTCAATCAGCTACCAGGTTTTGTGCAAAGCCGAATACGCCGGTTCTGGCGCTGCCCAGCGACAAGGCGTGGATGCGGCGTGTCGTTCGGAGGCGTACATGAAAACCACTATGCGAATCATTATCGGGATAGTTACCATCGCTGCGCTGAGCATCGGCGCGTCAGCGGATCAGGCGCCGGCGCCACGGCTCAACAAGATAATGCAGACTAAGCTCGGCCACTCGCAGGCAATCCTCGCGGCCGTCGTCACGAGCGACTGGGCCGCACTTGATCGCGAAAGCCGCGCGCTCGCGCTTGTCGTGCGCGATCCCGCATGGAGTGCGGCGCTGACCGAGCCCGAGTACCTTCGTCAGAGCGACGCGTTTTCACGCGCGGTGCAGGATCTGATCGAGGCGAGCGCGAAGCGCAATCTCGAGTCGGCTGCTGACGCGCAGATTGCCCTGACCGCCAGTTGCGTGCGGTGCCATGTGCACATGACACGGCGGCGGATCGCGAAGTAGGAGGCCGACATGATCAACAGGCCGCACACGGCGAAACGCGACATGATCTTCAAGATCTCCGCCCTCAGCAGCCGATGTCGGCTCTGATATAGACGTCGTTCGGCATCCGACGCAGGAAGTGCGAGGCTTCGAGCTCTTCGAAGATCACGTCGGTGCTGCGCGCGTCGAGATTCCACAATCGCTGCGCCTGGCGCTTCGACAGATGCAGTCCGGGCATTTCGGCGAACTCGGATTGAATGAGACGAATCCAGTTACAGACACTTTCCCGGGCCGACTGTTGCATGTCGATCTCCTGCGTGAGGCAAGGCAAGCGCTGTACCAACAGCCCTTGTTTCGCATTCGCCCACATACGCGCTCGGTACCTGCACTCTCCTCCACTCTCTTCGGGAACTATTTCGCACCCGCCGGGGAATTGGCCGCAGGCGCGTGCAGCCACTGGACGAACCAGCCTTTCGCCAATTTCGCGACTTCTTCAAGCTTCCCCTGCTCTTCGAACAGATGTGTGGCGCCGGGCACCAGCTCGAGTGCCACTTCCCCGTGCATCTGCCCCATCGCTTCTCGATTCAGGAGCATGACTTCCCGGTCGAGGCTGCCCACAATCAACAGCCTGGGAGCGGCCACGAACGGCAGGGCGACGCCCGCGAGATCCGGCCGGCCTCCGCGACTCACCACGGCGACAATGGTGGTCGGCCGCCGGGCGGCGGCCACGAGCGCGGCGGCGGCGCCGGTGCTCGCGCCGAACAAGCCGATCGGAAGATGTTCCGTGTTCCGCTCGCGGCCCAGCCAATCGACAGCGCCGACGAGACGCCAGGCGAGCAGCTCGATGTCGAACCTGAGCTGAGCCGTGCGTTCGTCGAGCCACGCCTCGTTTTCGGTGAGCAGATCCATCAACAGCGTTGCAAAGCCCTTCGCCTGCAGCGACTTCGCCACGTATTGATTTCGCGGGCTGCGCCGGCTGCTGCCGCCGCCGTGCGCGAACAGCACTACGCCCGCGGCGCGTTACGGGGACCGTGAGATCAGCGTCGAGCCGGAGGCTTCCGATCGGAATTTGAACTGCTTGTTCCATATAACCCTCTTCCGTGCGGTCAGTTACAGCCCAAATGGTCACGTGTGGGCCTGCGTGATGTCGACAATCTCCCGATGCGGTGTGAAGGGAGATGGCGCCTGAGCGAGTCATTGGTCGACCCGCACGTGAATCCCGGCTGAGTGTGAGACACTGCCGATCCTTCTTCATCGTTCGTCTGATCGAACTGTTCGTACCACAGCCCGACAGCCGTGAATACCTCTGGTATAAACGCGCAGACGACGGCGTCGGCGATTCCACGCAGCCGCCGGCACGTATCCGGCGCACCGACGGGAGCAGCGGCGATGATCTTCCCGTCCGTCAGCTGGCGAAGCGCCCGGACGGCGACCTCCATCGTCGCCCCGGTTGCCAGCCCGTCGTCGACGAGAATGACGGTGCGCCCCTTCAACGTCGTCAGGGCGCGTCCGTCCCGGTACCTGCGAGTCCGGCGCTCCAGTTCTACGCGCTCGCGCTCGAGGGCTTCATCGACCGCGTGCTTCGAGATGTTCGCCTCGTCGATGAGGTGCTGGTTCAGCACGCGAACGCCCCCTTCCGCGATGGCCCCCATTGCGACCTCCGGATGAGAAGGTAAGCCAATCTTCCGGACGAGGAAGATGTCGAGCGGCAATCGAAGCGTGCGCGCCACTTCGTATGCGACCGGTACACCGCCACGGGGCAGACCGAGCACAATCAGATTGGGTGCGCCGGCATACGACTGGAGCGATGCGGCAAGCTTGCGGCCGGCATCGGCGCGATTTTCGAATTTCAAGATGCTCTCCTACCGATTGGTGTAGCCGTCACGGCGCGCAGGAAACGGCTCACGTGCCTCGACTGGGCAAGCGTCGTACCACGGGATTTGCGCACCCGCGTGGACAAACACGCGCGCACGGCCTCCGGACAGCGGACTTTTTCGCATAGCGCACGAGAAACTCCGTCTGTTTGCAGCTCTCTTCCGTGGCACTTCCATTGCTCGTTGGTCCAGGTATGCCGCACGTGGTACTCAACGGTCGCGAGGTCGCTCTGCCCGATGCCCCGTCGCTCGCCGACGCCCTGCGCGCCGTCGCCGAGCATCTGCCGGCGCTCTGTCACGACGAACGGCTTCAACCAACCGGCGCGTGCCGCCTGTGCCTGGTTCGCATTAACGGTGCACCGCGGCCGGTGCCAGCGTGTGCGACGCCGGTCACCGAGGGGCTCATCATCGACACGTCACCGCCGGATCTCAAGGCTGCGCGGCGTGGCATCTTGAAGATGCTCGCCAGCCGATATCCGGCCGAGGCCGTCCGCGCCGATCCTGATAAGCCGTTTCACCAGGAGATAACCGCACACGGCCTCGACCACGAGCTCACCGTGCAGCCGGACGGCGCGCACGTCGATCGCTCGCACCCCTACATCACGGTGGACATGTCGCGGTGCATCCAGTGCGGGCGCTGCGTGCGCATCTGCGACGAAGTGCAGGGCCAATTCGTCTGGCACGTGCGCGACCGCGGCGGAGCGATTTACATCGAGCCGGACGGCGCCGATCTGCTGCACAGTTCGTGCGTCGCCTGCGGCGCGTGCGTCGACACCTGCCCGACCGGTGCGCTCGAAGATGCGACGTTCGAGACGCTCGGCCCGCCGGCGGCATGGACACGCACGGTGTGCCCTTACTGCGGTACCGGATGTGAGCTGTCGGTCGGCACGCGCGCCGGCCGCATCGTGTCGATCAAACCCGCACGGCACTCCGCAGTCAGTAAGGGCCACCTGTGCGTGAAGGGCCGGTATGCGTTCGAATTCGTCGACGCCGGCGATCGGATCACCGACCCGATGATCCGCGAAAAAGAAGGGTGGCGCCGCGCCGGGTGGGACGAAGCCCTTGCATTCGCCGCGGCCGGCTTTCGCCGCGCGCTCGCGCACGGCGGCCCCGGCGCGATCGGAGTCCTCGCGTCCGCGCGGCAAACGAACGAGGAAAACTACCTCACACAGAAATTCGCGCGCCTCGTTCTCGGAACCAACAACGTCGATTGTTGCGCCCGTGTATGCCACGCGCCGAGCTCGACGGCGTTGAAGCGTGCCCTCGGATCCGGCCTTTCGACCGGTTCGTTCGATGACATCGAGCACGCCGGCGCGATCCTCGTGTTCGGCGCGAACGCCACCGAGAATCATCCGGTTGTCGGCGCACGCATCAAGCAGGCCGCCAGACGGCGCGGTTCGACGTTGATCGTCGTCGATCCGCGGCGGATCGAGCTGGCGCAGTACGCCTCGTGCCATCTCGCTGTCCGTCCAGGCGTGAACATCCCTCTGCTCCACGCGATGGCTCATGTCATCATCGAGGAACACCTGGTCGATCGCGAGTTCATAGAGAGCCGCGTCAGCGATTACGACGCCTTCGCCCGGTTCGTGAAGGACTGGCCGCCCGAGCGCGTGGCGGATATGTGCGGCGTCGAGGCCACCGCGATTCGGGCGGCCGCACGCCGTTACGCCACGACAAAGCCCGCGCTGATTCTGAACGGGCTCGGGGCGACCGAGCATCTGCAGGGCACCGATACGGTTGCCGCGCTGATCAATCTCGCGCTCCTCACCGGCAACATCGGCAAACGCGGTTCCGGCGTCATCGCGCTGCGCGGGCAGAACAACGTGCAGGGCGCGGCGCATATGGGCTGCGAGCCGGCGACGCTCCCCGGCGGCGCAAGCCTCGACCTGGCCCGCGACCAGTTCGAACGTCTCTGGCTCGCCCCTATTCCTCGAGAGCGGGGCCTCAACGAGATGGAGATGATCGACGCGGCGCGTGCGGGACGGTTGAAGGCGCTGTGGGTGATTGGCTACGACGTGGTGCTGACGAACCCGAACGCGCGCAACACCGCACGCGCATTCGAGGCAATGGACTTCGTCGTCGTTCAGGATCTCTTCATGACCGAAACGGCACGCCAGTTCGCCTCGGTATTTCTGCCGGCGTGCTCGTCATTCGAGAAGGACGGCACGTTCATGAACGCCGAACGGCGTATTCAGCGAGTGCGACGAGCGCTTCCGCCGGCCGGCTCGTCGAAACCGGATTGGACGATCATCGCCGATCTCGCGCGCACGATGGACCATCAGCACGGCTTCGATTTCGCAAGCGTCGAAGACATCTGGAACGAGGTCCGTGCCGGCTGCGAAGGCGCGCGGGGCATGACGTACGAGCGGCTCGACCATGCCGGTCTGCAGTGGCCGTGTCCGAGCGAATCACATCCCGGCACGCCAATCCTGCACGTCGATGCGTCCGCGTCGGGCATACGCGCCCCACTCCACATCGTCGAATACGGGCCCACGCCCGAGCAGACGACGCCGAAATATCCGTTCGTGCTGACGACAGGTCGATCGCTTTACGAGTTCAACGCAGGCACGATGACAGGCCGCTGCCGCACGCGCGAACTGCGGCCGTCTAATCTACTCGAGGTGGCGCCGGTGGATGCGGAGTTGGCTGGAGTGCGTGACGGGGACCTGGTGCGGCTCACCAGCAGGCATGGCTCGGCCACTCTACCCGTTCACGTAACCCCTGCTATGCGCCCGGGCGAGTTGTTTGCGACGTTTCACACTGCTGACATATTCCTGAACAACGTTACAGGCAGTCAACGTGACAGAACGGTCGGCACACCTGAGTAAAGGTGACAGCCGTACGAATAGAGAGTGTGCGATCATGTGCCCACGGCTCTGAACCGTGCACAACTGCTCCGGTCTCCTGAATTTGTGCTAGCGTAATCTATGCTACGCCCCGGAGGTCTGGCCTGCCGCTTCGGCCTGCGAAGGCCTTGCTCAAATCCGGGCCGCTTACCGCACACTCCTCAAGTATGCCAACAGGTCGGCGAGCTGGTGGACGGTCATCGCACGACTGAAATCGCCCATCGGCGACAGACCCATTTTCGACAGCTGTGCTTTGACCGCTTCGCTGGTCCTGATGCTCAACGAGTGCGACGGCGCGATGATCGCGGCAGCGAGATCGGAGGTCTCCTGCAGTTGCAACAGTGCGTTGAGGTCGGGCCCGCGAAGCTCGGCGACGGGCGCGGCGAACCCGCGTTCGCCCGACACGCGGTGGCAGGAATGGCATTTCAAATCCTGGAATGCCTGGCGGCCCGCCTGTACGTCTCCTCGCGGCAGGACGACAGTCGACACGACGTCGTATGGGTACCGTGTCTGCGCGACCGTTGCAACGGCACCACACGACAGACACACCGCCACAAGTGTCCGTATTGCCAGCATCACGCCCTCCCGCGACATTTGCACAGTGCTCAGCGCCGGTTTCCAGACGGCCGCGAGAAACGTCCGATGACGGGCCGTGTCAACCGTGCGAAATCCGAAAATCGCATCGCGATCGCGTTGGCGAACGTGCCGGCGTTGAAGGCGATCTTCTCGTCCGCCGCGAGCTGCTCGTCGACATAGACCAGCTGGCGATACAACGGGCCGAAGGGCGGCATCGCGCCGGTCTCGCAGTCGGGATACAGCCAGTCGAGCTCGTCCTCGGTCGCCATACGCACTTGAGACGCCCCGATCACATCCGCCAGCCGCTCGAAGTCGACGTCGGAGTCGGCCGGCACGACCGCTTGCACGGGCTCCCTGTCCGCAAAACACGTAACGACCTTTGCCCAGTTGTGCTGAGGCACCGCAGCCGCAGCAGCTTCCTCCTTTGCAGTGTAGGCGCGCGGGTGCGGAAATGCCGTGTAGCCGACGTCGGCCTGCCTGAGAAATTCCTGGATGAACGGGGATACAGACATACGACCCTCCTTTCGATCTCCGGAAGCACAATCAGCGCCAGCGAAAACCGACGGTGGTTGTGCGATCGGAGATGTGACGACTGGGAAAATTCTCCATCGCTGAGGAAAATCACTCATCGCTCGCACCGATCACAGGCGAATTACGACGCCATTGCCCTGTGTGCGAAGGCAGGTGACTTGCATTGTTTGCCAACGGACGCGCACCGCGCCCGCCTGAATTGCGAGGGCCGCCGTGAGATGGACCACCGTACTGGCGTTGTTGGCATTCTCGGCGACGGCTGCGGCTCAAACCGCTCCGGAGAATAAGTGGAGCCGAGGCACCACGCTGGAACTTTTCGCAGGGATGGCCACCACTCCAAGCACGATAGACACGTACGGAGCGGCATTCGGCTGGGAGCTTGACCATCGCTTCGAAGTACAAGGCCTGGGCGCATGGTTTCCACAAAGGGGCATAGATGAATTTGCAGCGGACCTGAAGGTCTTGATGAACCTCATCAAGCCCTCGATCTTCGTGCCGTACGTCACTGCCGGCGCAGGACTCTACCAGGGCACCTTCGATCGGCCGGATTCAGAGACCGACCCGACGGCGATCCTGGGCGGCGGCGCGCACTTCTACCTGCGCCGCCATCTTTCGATTCGCCCGGAGGCGACCCTCCGCTTCGTCATCGATAAAGGAAAAACCTATAAGGTCGCCACGTTCACATTCGCGCTGGCGTACCACTTCGAAGAACATGCGGTCGGGCCCAATTGAGCCCGAGCGTGAGGAGGATTCGGAAGCTCGGGAACATCCTGCACGGTTTAGACGACTGGAGGACAACGTGAACACCAACTATTCGCCGGCGCAGCTGATGCACTTTGCGGAACAAGGGATCCTGGACAAGGCCAAAATGGCGGAATTGCTGCCTTCGGAGGCGAGGGGCGCGTTCTTCGACGCGTGCGGCGAGGTCGAAAGGGAGTTCACGCGCGCGTGTGCGGCGCACGGCGACTTCTGCCTGGCGTCCGGCTGCGCGCTCGAGGGGGAATCGTGCCTCAATGCGCTCTTGAATGCGGGTCCCGAGTATAACAAGGCGTGCGGACGGCTATGGGTTCCCCTCTACCGGTCTTCGAAGCACGCGGCCTGACCAAGGTCTATCACATGGGCGAGGTGGAGGTTCACGCCCTCCGGGGCGTCGACCTCGACCTCTTTCAATCGGAGTTCGTCGTCATTCTCGGGCCGTCGGGCAGCGGGAAATCGACGCTGCTGAACATTCTCGGCGGCCTCGACGTGCCCTCGTCTGGAACCGTCCGCTATCGCGATCACGACCTCACCGCGGCCGACGAGCGCGCGCTCACGCTGTACCGCCGCGAGCATGTCGGTTTCGTCTTCCAGTTCTACAACCTGATCCCCAGCCTGACGGCGCGCGAGAACGTCGAGCTCGTCACCGACATCGCCACCCAGCCCCTGCCTGCCGCCGAGGCGCTGCGCATGGTCGGATTGGGCGAGCGAGTGGACCACTTTCCTTCTCAACTGTCGGGCGGCGAACAGCAGCGCGTCGCCATCGCCCGCGCCATTGCCAAGCGGCCCGACGTGCTGCTGTGCGACGAGCCGACCGGCGCGCTCGATATCTCGACCGGCATCGTCGTGCTCGAAGCCATCGATCGCATCAACAGGGAGCTCGGGACGACGACGGCCGTCATCACGCACAATTCCGCGGTCGCGGCAATGGCCGACCGCGTCGTGTCGCTGGCCGACGGCCGCATCGTGTCGGAACAACGAAACGCGACAAAGGTGTCGCCGCGGGAGCTGCGATGGTAATGCGCGCGTTGTCGCGCAAGCTGGTGCGCGATCTCTGGCACACGCGAAGCCAGGGGCTGGCCATCAGCCTGGTGATTGCCGCCGGCGTCGCGATGTTCGTCGGCTACTTCAGCACGTTCGACTCGCTCCGGCTCGCCCAGCAGACCTACTACGATCGCTTCCGCTTTGCCGACGTGTTCGTCACGCGTCAAGCGCGCGCCGCTCGTCGTCGCCGACGACCTCGCCGCGATACCAGGGGTCGCGCGGGTGACTCCGCGGATCGTCGTGGACGTCGCGCTCGACATTCCCGGATTTGCTCGAGCCGGCAACCGGACGGCTCATCTCGATCCCCGCGCGCGAGCAGCCCATCCTCAACGAGCCGTTCCTGCGCCGCGGCCGGCGCCCTGAAGCGCCTGACGAAGTGACTCGCGAGCGAGGGCTTCGCGCTCGCGCACAATTTCCTGCCGGGCGACAGCGTGGCCGCCACCATCAACGGCCGCCGGCGGAACCTTCGCATTGTCGGGATCGCGCTGTCGCCGGAATACGTGTACTCGATCCGGCCGGGCGAGATCGTGCCCGACAACGCGCGATTCGGCATCTTCTGGATGGAGACGGCGACTCGCTTGCGGCCGCGTTCAACATGGAAGGCGCGTTCAACGACGCGTCGTTCGCGCTGATGCGCGGAGCGTCCGAGCCCGAAGCGATGGCGGCGATCGATCGCGTCCTCGCGCAGTATGGCAGCCTCGGCGCCATGTCCCGGGCGAATCAGCTGTCGAACTGGTTCATCGAGAACGAGCTCACGCAGCTGCAGACGATGGGGTTCATCATCCCGGCCATCTTTCTCGGCGTGTCGGCGTTCCTGCTGAACATCGTGCTGACGCGGCTCATCGCCGTGCAGCGCGAGCAGATCGCCGCGCTCAAGGCGCTGGGCTACACCAACCGCGAGATCGCCGTGCACTACGTCTCGTGGGCGGTTGCGATCGCGCTGACCGGCGCCGTGCTTGGCGGCGCTCGGCGGCATCTGGCTCGGAAGCTCGATGACGACGCTCTACAACGATTTCTTCCGCTTCCCGACGCTCAGATACGTGCCTCGCGCCGGCCACCATCATCGAGGGCGCGCTCATCAGTCTGTCTGGCAGGCGCGACTCGGCGCGATTGGCGCCGTGATGCGCGCGGTGCGGCTTCCACCTGCCGAAGCCATGCGGCCGGAGCCGCCCGCGCGACACGTCATCGCTGGCTGGACCGTCTGGTTCCGCGCCGGCTCGCTCCGCCGCCGTGAAGATGATTCTGCGAAACCTGCAGCGCCAGCCGGTGCGGGCGGGGCTCTCGGCGCTCGGCGTCGCATTCGCGGTCGCCATTCTGATCGTCGGCATGTTCTCGCTCGACGCCATCGAAGTGCTCCTCGACGTGCAGTTCAACGTCGCGCAGCGCCAGGACTACACCGTCACGTTCGTCGAGCCGCGTTCCGCGCGGGCGCGGCACGAGCTGGCGCACCTGCCGGGCGTGCTGGCTGTCGAGCCTGTCCGGACCGTGCCGGCCCGCCTGCGGGCCGGCCACCGCACGCGCCAGAACTGCGATCACCGGACTCGATGAACGGCTCGCGCCTGCAGCGCGTCGTCGACACATCGCATCGCGTCCGATACCGCTGCCGCCCGATGGCCTCGTGCTGTCGGCCAAGCTTGCCGAGATTCTCGGTGCGACATCCGGGCGAGCGACCCGTGCAGGTGGAGCTGCTCGAAGGATCGCGACCCGTGCGGACCGTCAAGTCGTGGCGAACTCGTCGACGAATACATGGGCACATCGGTCTACATGGAGATCGCCGCGCTGCAGCGCTTCATGCGAGAGGGCCCGACGATGTCGGGCGCGGTCATCCTCATCGACAAGGGCGATCCGCGCGGCACTCTACCGCCGCATCAAGGCAACGCCGGCCGTCGCCGGCGTCAGCTCGAAACGCGCGGCCATCGACAACTTCCGCGACACGCTTGCGCAGAACATGAACGTGATGATCTTCTTCAACGTGCTCTTCTCGAGCGTCATCGCGTTCGGCGTCGTCTACAACGCCGCGCGCATCTCGCTGTCGGAGCGCAGCCGCGAGCTGGCCAGCCTTCGCGTGCTGGGCTTCACGCGCGCGGAAATTTCGCTGATCCTGCTGGGAGAGCTGGCGGTGATTCTGCTGATCGCCGTGCCGGCGGGTTTGCTGCTCGGCTACGCGCTTGCCGCGCTGGTCGTGCTGGCCTTCGACACCGAGCTGTATCGCTTTCCGCTGGTGCGTCTCGCCGCGAACGTTCGCTTTCGCGGCGGCGACGACCATCGCGGCGGCGGTGATCTCAGGCCTCGTCGTCCGGCGGCAGCTCGACCGGCTCGACCTCGTGGCAGTGCTGAAAACGCGGGAGTAGACGATGAAGATTCGTCCGGGCCGGTTCATCCTGTGGGGTCGTCGCAGCGCTCGTCGTCGCGGCTCATTGCGTGGTCGTTTCGGCCGCAGCCCGTCCCTGTGGATTTAGCGGCTGTTGCAGCGCGGAACCCTGCGCGTGACCATCGACGAGGAAGGCATGACGCGCGTGCGCGAGCGGTATGTCGTCTCGGCGCCGGTTGCCGGCCGCCTCCAGCGCGTCGAGCTCGAAGCCCGGAGACGCCGGTGGCGCGAACCGCACGGTGCTCGCCACGTTTCTTCCCGCGACGCCGTCGCTGCTCGACACGCGCACGCGAGCCGAGACCGAAGCACGGATGAAGGCAGCGCAGGCCGCGCGCGATCAGGCTCGCGTCGCTCTGCAGCGCGCGCGCGATGAGTTGGCGTTCAGTCAGAGCGAGCTCGGCGCGACAGCGACGAGGTCGCGAAGTTTGGCGGCATCACCGACGAGCGGCTGGCGGCGGTCGAGCTGGATGTGCGCACCAAGGAGGCGCAAGTCAAGGCCGCCGAGCTGGCGCTGCAGGCGGCCGAGCACGAACTCGAAGCGGCGCGCGCGCGTTCTGCAGCAGGTCGTGAACCCGTCCGCCGGCGACGGCCGGCGCGCTCACGCTGCGCTCGCCCATCGACGGAATCGTGCTGCGCGTGCATCAGGAAAGCGAAGCGCTCGTCGCCGCCGGCACGCCGCTCATCGAGGTGGGCAATCCCGAGCAGCTCGAGGTCGTCGCCGACCTGCTTTCCACCGATGCGGTCAAGGTGCAGCCGGGATTTGCCGTCGATTTCAGCGGCTGGGGCGGCGACACGTCGCTGCGCGGTCGCGTGCGGCTCGTCGAGCCGGCAGGGTTCACCAAAATCTCTGCGCTCGGCGTCGAAGAACAACGCGTCAACGTGCTGATCGATTTCGACGACGCCCGGCGCCGCGCCGGAAGCTCGGCGACGGCTATCGTGTCGAGGTCAGCATCATCATCTGGGAGCGCACCGGCGTGCTGAAGATTCCGACGAGCGCGCTGTTCCGCGTCGGCGAATGACTGGGCGGTGTTCGCCGTCCGCGACGGGAAGGCGGTGCAGACGACGTGCAGATCGGCCAGCGCAACGCCATCGAAGCCGAGGTGCTTTCGCAGGTCTGGCCGAAGGCGACCGAGGTGATCGTTCACCCCGGCGACACCGTCGCAATGGACGTGTCCGTTGCCCGGCGATTCCCCGCATCGTGGCGGCCATCGTACGCTCAGGCGGACAGAAACTTCTTCAGATACGGATCCGTCGATGCGCGCAGCTGCGGCGAAGTTCCCCTCGAAGTGAACCCGGCGTCGGCAGCATGATGAACTCCGCCTCATCGGCTTTGCGCTCATCCGCGCGGAGCAATCCTGACGCGGCCGTTCTCCGCGACGGCTTCGTGCGACGCGATGTAGAACGCATCCGGGAGCTGGTGCGTCACGACGATCGACGTGACGTGCTCGAGATCGCGCAGCTTGACGATCTCGTTGTCGACGGTCTTGGACGTGATGGGATCGAGCCCCGACGTCGGATCGTCGATGAGCAAATGCCGCGGTCTCGAGGCAAATGCGCGCGCGATGGCCACGCGGCGGCGCTGCCCGCCGGACAGCTCCGACGGCATCCGGTCCATGTACTCGGCCAAGCCCGATGAACCCCAGCACCTCCTGGCTGCGGCGGCGCACTTCGTTCGTACGGCATCCCCATTTCCTCGAGCAGTCGGTAGCCGACGTTGTCCGCGACGGTCAGCGAGTCGAACAGCGCCGTTTCCTGGAACAGCATGCCGATGTCGCCGCGCACCTTCAACAGTTCCTGCTCGGGCAGGTCGTCGATGCGCTCGCCTCTCACACGAATGACACCCGAGTCGGGCTTCAGCAGCCCGAGGATCAACTTCAGCAGTGACGGATTTTCCCGATCCGCTCGCTCCCATCAGGAACAGCGTGCTGCCCGGGCGTACCGAAAAGCTCACGTCGCGCAGCACGACGTTGTCGTCGAAGGCCAGCGACACGTGCTCGAAGGCGATCGCGGCAACGTCGGTGTCAACGGGTTGGGTGCAGCGTCGGGGGCATCTCGGCTCGGACTGCTCTTGCGTCGGGAGCGCGGGCAGCTTAGCATGTCGCCGGAGGGTAGCGACGCATGGCGGTACGACACACGAGACGTGAAGTGCTTCAGGGAACGCTGGCTGCTGCAGGTCTGGGCATGCTCGGAGTCCCGGAGTGGATGCTTCCCGCACTTGCACAAGGTGACACGCTCGTGCCGTTCACCGACGCGCCGCCGACGTTTCCGCCCCCTAAGGGGGAGAGCCGCCAATACGATGTCCGCACGATCGACGGCCCGTTCACGCCAGCCGACACATTCTTCACCACGCAGCACTACGGTCATCCCGCTGTCGATGCCCGCGACGTTTCGCTTGAAGCTGACGGGACTGGTGAATCGGCCTACTGTCGTTGTCGCTCGACGAACTTCGGAAGATTGGCAGCACGGAGCTCATCGCGGGATTCGAGTGCTCGGGCAACCGCCGCCCGCTGCAGGGCCTGTCGGGCAATGGGCGATGGACGGGCGTGCCGCTGCGCGCCGTCCTCGATCGCGCCGGCCTCAAACCGGAGGCTCGCGAAGTGGTCTTCTTCGGCGCCGATCGCGGCCCGGAAGAGGTTGAATTCCGGACGCAGAAATTCTCCGTCGAACAGCAGTACGGCCGCAGTATGACTCGCGATCAGCTGTCGTCGTCTGACGCATTTCTCGCGTGGGGACTCAACGGCGAACCGCTGACGAGGCACCAGGGATCGCCGTTGCGATTGCTCGTGCCGGGCTGGTACGGGATGGCCAACGTCAAGTTCCTCGCGCAGATTCACGCGCAGGAAGACGCGTATCTCGGCAAGTTCCAGGCGCGGCACTACCGCAGGCTCCAGGGCGAAGTGATTGACGGCGAGACGAAATGGACCGAACGGGCCATTACGCACATGCAACCGAAGTCGTTTCTCGCGCGTGTGACGCGTAGTGGCGGCACGCACAAGGTCCTGGGCGTCATCCTGAACGACGGGACGGCGATTAAATCGATTGAAGTTCGCGTGGACGAAGGTCCGTGGCGCCCGGCCGTGCTGGATCCCTCGACACGCGCGAAATATTCGTGGAAGCTGTTCACCTACGACTGGAAGGACGCCACGCCGGGCGAACACACGCTGGTGTCGCGCGTCACCGACGTCAACGGAAGAGTGCAGCCGACGCTCGAAGAGCTCGAGAGCAAGAAGACGTTCCTCGAGGACAACTCGCAGTATCCGAGAAAAATCACGATCGCATGATGACGACAGGAGTTCGGAGCGCTATCGGAGTCAGGAATGCGAGACGCGCGTTATCCTTTCCTTTTTCGATTTTCGTTTTTCCTTTACTCCTCGCCTCACTCGCGGCGCAGCAGACGCAGCTCACCGACGGGCAGCTCAAGGCTGCCGCGGTCGAGATGCCCGAGCTCGTCAAGCTGTTCGACCTGAAGCCCGGCATGACCGTCGCCGACGTTGGCGCGGGCTTCGGGGCCTGGACGATGGAGTTTGCGAAAATCGTCGGGCCGTCCGGTCGCGTCTACGCGACCGATATCGGCGCAGCGCAGCTCGCCGCGCTGCGCGAAGCGGCGAAAAAACACGGCAACGTGATGGTGGTCGAAGGCGCGCCGCAATCGACGAATCTGCCCGCCGCATGCTGCGATGCCATTTTGATTCGCGACGCGTATCACCATCTCACCGAGCCGCGATGCCATCGTGAAGAGCCTGGCTGCCGCGCTGAAACCGGGCGGGCGGCTGGCCGTCATCGATTTCCCGCCGCGGGCGAACAGCGAGGTCCCGTCCGGCGTGCCGGCGAACCGGCGCGGGCACGGCGTGCCGCCCGACGTGGTGGAGCGCGAAGTCGGCGCCGTGCTTGCGCACGCGCGCACGATCTCCAACGTGGGCGCCTGAAAGTCAGCCCGACTCGCTGTTCCTGGTCACTCTTCAGAAAACCATAGCGGACGGCACTCAGCAGTACGTCACGACGTCTTCACTGCCGCATATACCGCCTCTCTCAGCGCGACATCGCGTGGATCGCCCGTCAACGTCGTCCCCATCTTGTTCGTCACGTACGCGTACCCAATCCCCGCCTTTGGATCGGCGAAACCAAGCGCACCACCGGCACCAGGCGAACCGAACGACGCCGGACTGCCGAATGGAAAGAATGGGCCGGGCTTCATGAAGCCGAGCGAGAACTGGGCATCGCCGTGCAAGCACTCGTCATGGAAGCCATGCGTCGGCGGAATCGCCGGCGCAGCAAGCAGATCCAGCGTCTCTTTGCGCACGCCGAATTCGCGTCCGCCGGTGGCGAACACGCTATAGGCACACGCAATCGCCCGCGCCGTCGCGACGCCGCCGCCGGACGGCACTTCGAGATTGCGCGCGTAGATGTGCCGGTCGTCGAGCGAGATCGCCGCGCCGGGGTTGACGATGAGCGAGCGGTACAAGTTGGAGTGCGGATTGATCGCGTCGAGCGTCAGCCGGATGGGAAACCCGCGCAGTCGCTGCATCGGGGTCATCGGTTCGATCGTGGCAAGTCTGGCGTTCGGGATCGACTCGGGCAGCCGGATGTACGCGTCGAGATCGAGCGGCGATGCAATCTCATCCTGGAAGAATTCTCCGAGGGTGCGATGGCGCGGATCGACACGCCGAATCAGCTCGCCCTGGTAGAAGCCGAGCGTGATGGCGTGATACCCCTGCCGCGTTCCCGGCTCCCACGCTGGTTTCTGGCGTGCCATGACAGCAGCGAGCCGATCGAGATCGGCGACGACGCTGCCGATCGACCGGCTCGTCGAAGGCGAACAATCCAGCCTGATGTGCAAGCAGTTGCCGGACCGTGATGTTCTCTTTGCCGTTCTGCGCGAATTCCGGCCAGTACGCAGAGACCCGCTCCTCGTAGTCGAGCCACCCTCGCGAATGCGCAACGGCCAGCGTCATTGCGGCCAACCCCTTGGTGGCCGAATGGACGATCACCATCGTGTCCGGCTCCCATGGGTCACCTGTGTCCTTGTTCCGGACTCCGCCCCACAGATTGACGACTTTCTCGCCGTGCTGATACACACAGCACGCGCCGCCCAGCTCGCCGCGCCGTTCGAAGTTCTCCTCGAACGCATCCCGCACCTTCTCGAATCCGGGGCTGACGTATCCCTTCGCGGAAATACCACTTACTGTTGCCATGGCTTGCCTCCTTCGGGCGTGTGCCGACTCCAGCTGCGTCGTGACGGCGAGCAACGCGCGCAGACTCACGTCGGCGGCTCCACGGTCGCGTGCTGCAAGAATCTTGCACAGCGTCCGCGAGGGAAGTACGTGGCCATTCACGCATGCGCGCGCGGCTGCACGAGGATTTTTTCAGATCGAGCGAGAAATTTTCCCACTGCCGGGCACGTATCGGCGGCCAACGGTGGCAAATGGTGACGGAGCTTGTGGCACGTTTGATGCGCCGCCGGAGGGCATGACCGGTCGACGCGGTGTCATGACGACTGGTACAGCGCGCGCCTCGAGCCACGTCGAACCGATCGGCGCGCTCGACACCGCTCGCCACTACATCCGCGAGCTGGTGTACGGCGCGAATGACGGCATCATCACGACGTTTGCCGTCGTCGCAGGTGTTGCCGGGGGCGGGCTGCATGTGACGGCCGTGCTCGTCGTCGGCGCCGCCAATCTGCTTGCGGACGGACTATCGATGGGAGTCGGCAACTATCTCGCGATTCGCGCGCACGAAAGCGTGCTCGCGTCACAGGCGATGCCGGAGCAGGAAGCGTCGCCCTTCAGGCACGGGCTCGCAACGTTTGCCGCGTTCGTCGCCGCCGGCTTCGTTCCGCTCGTCCCTTATATGATGCCACCGCTGGCCATCGACCGGTTCACGTCGTCGATTGTCCTGACAATGGCCACTCTCTTTACGGTCGGCGCAATGCGGTCCATGATCAGCAGCGTGAGCTGGTGGCGGGCGGGGCTCGAGATGTTCACTCTCGGCGCGATCGTGGCGGCCGTCGCGTTTGCGAGCGGCGCTGGCGTCGCGGCCCTGGTCGGCGGACGGTAAAGGACCTTATGCAGACGGCGTTTTCCCACACCTATCCGACGTACGCGGCAACGCGCGCGCTCGACGATCTGCGCGCGCGTGAATACCCGCTCCTCGACGCCCTCGGACACGTGTATCTGGATTACACCGCGGGCAATCTCGTTCCGCTGGGGCTGCTCGAACGCCACATGCAGCTGCTCCGCGATCACCTGCTCGGAAACCCGCATTCGACGAACCCGGCCTCGGCGCTCGCCACGACCTTCACGGAGCAGGCCAGGCTGTCGGTGCTGGAGTTCTTCAACGCCGATCCCGATGAATTCGTCGTCATCTTCACGTCCAACGCGACACAGGCGCTGAAACTCGTTGGCGAGGCGTATCCGTTCGACCAGTCTGGCGAGTATCTCCTGACATTCGACAATCACAATTCGGTGAACGGCATTCGCGAGTTTGCGCGTGCGAAAGGCTGTCCGACCTCGTACGTCCCGATTGTGCTCCCCGACATGCGCGTCGATGAATCGGAGCTCGCCTCGCATCTGGCGCGCGGCCGGCGCGGCGATTCACGTCTTTTCGCGTATCCCGCGCAGTCGAACTTTTCCGGCGTGCAGCATCCGCTCGACTGGATCCCGCTCGCGCAGGAACACGGATGGGACGTGATGCTCGATGCTGCGGCGTTTACGCCAACCAACCGGCTCGACCTGCGCCGCTGGAAGCCGGACTTCGTGTCGCAGAGCTTTTACAAGATGTTCGGCTACCCGACAGGCGTGGGATGTCTGATCGCCCGCCAAACGGCGCTGGCAAAGCTGCGCCGACCCTGGTTCGCGGGCGGCACGATCACGGTCGCCTCAGTGCAGGGCGACAAGTTTTATCTCGCGGAAGGCGCGACGGCGTTCGAAGACGGCACGCCGAATTACCTCGCGATGCCGGCGGTGGAATTCGGCCTTCAGTACCTGTCTGAAGTCGGCATCGATACCATCCATGCGCGCGTGCGGTGCCTCACGGGATGGCTGATCGAACAGCTGAGCGCGCTGCGACATACAGGCGGCGCACCGCTGGCGCGCATCTACGGACCGCGATCGGACGTCCGGCGTGGCGGGACGATCACGTTCAACCTGTACGATCGCCACGATCGACCGATCGACCATCGCGACGTCGAACAGCGGGCGAACGCCGCCGGCATCTCGCTGCGAACCGGTTGCTTTTGTAATCCCGGAGGAGGCGAAATCGCGCTCGGCATCACCGGCACCGAGCTCTCGTCGTGCTTCCATCAACCCGAGCACGAAACGCATCTGACGATCGACGACTTCCGATTGTGCATCGACGGCAAAAGCACCGGAGCGGTGCGCGTCTCACTGGGGCTGGTGTCAAATGTAGCCGACGTCGACGCGTTCATCGATTTCGCGGCGACGTTCCTGACATGAGGGTTGGGCGATGAGCGACACGTCGCTGCTGCATCTTGCATTGCCGGCGCCGAGGATGCCCCACCGGGCGGCCGGGGCACGAGCGAGCGCGCTCGTCACCGCGGCGCTGTACGCAGCGGCTTCGGCGGCAATCGCCGCCCTGACATTCGGATCTCCGCGAGCGGGGCCGCCGCAAGAGACGACGGCCACACCGTCGCAGCCAATACAGGTGCCGCGCATGGTCTTTCTGCAAGTGCCTGGACCCGGCGGTGGAGGGGGCGGCGGCGGGAATCGCCAAACATCGCCGCCGTCGCTCGCACGGAACGTCGGCACCGATCGCATCACGCTACCGGCTGCGCGGCCCGTGCGAGCCGCGGAGGCTCCTGTGGAGGAGATGCCATCGCAGGTTGTCGTGCTGCCGTCGGTGCCACTCGCATCCGGGACCGCGTATGAAATCGGGATGCCGGACGCCCACCCGTCCTCGCCGTTCTCCGAGGGTCCCGGCAGTGGCGGCGGCGTCGGCACTGGATCGGGCTCCGGGATCGGGTCGGGCACCGGCCCGGGCTTCGGTCCTGGTTCAGGAGGCGGCATCGGCGGAGGTGTGTATCGTCCGGGCAATGGCGTGACCACGCCGACGCTGCGCTCGCAGGTCCGGCCGAACTACACGTCGGAAGCCATGCAGCGAAAGATCCAGGGCACCGTCGTCCTCGAAATGATCGTCGGGGCCGACGGCATTCCGTACGGCGCTCGCGTTGTGCGATCACTCGATGCGCATGGGTTGGACGAAGAGGCGATGCGCGCGGCGTTGCAATGGCGCTTCAATCCGGGACGAATGGGCGAGACACCCGTGGATGTGCTGGTGAGAGTCATGATCGACTTCCACATCCGGTGAGAGCGTATTGGTGGCAAAGCCGAACCCGTAATCTACCAATCTTCCAATCTCCCGATTCTTCCCAGGCAACCATCTGAACGGCAGCCTCCGAACACGCCGATCCATCAACGGCCAGCAGCACTCGCATACGTTCTCTCCTTGCCGCGCACCGAGTGGATATAGTCGGCAGCGGCGATTGCCTGCGTCCGCGCGTCGCCGACACAATCGGCGATGCCGACTCCGCGAAGGCCGGCGGCACTCATGAACAGCCCCTTCAACCCATCGAGACGCACCTCGGCTTCTCTAATCAGATTCGGATGCCCCACTTCGAGCTGCACACCGGCGTGCGGCATCCGGTACACGCGCGTGAACACCGGCGCGCTCGACACCTGAAGATAGCGACGCAGATTGTCGCGCAGGCGCCCGACAATATCCTCATCCGACAACGAAGCGGCGCGCGGGTCTCGTGCTCCGCCGACAGCCGCGCGAATCAGCACACGATCCTCGGGAGCACGTCCGATCCATTTCGACGACATCCAGGTCACGGCGTTGACGCTTGCACCTTCGCGGCTGGGCACGACAAATCCACTCCCGGCGAGCGGATGCCTGACGTCATCACGTTTGTAGCCGAGCGCAACGGTGATCAGTGCGACATCACGCACGCGGCCAAACAGTGCCGCGAGCTCACGATCGACGCTGTGGACGAGTCCCGCGATCACATGAGGTGGCGTCGCCAGAAGCACCGCCGGCGCTTCCACGTGCGTCCCGCCTGCGAGGTGTACACGCCACGCGGCTCCTCCCTGTTCGAGCCCGCGCACAGACGCGTCCGACATCAAACTCGAGGCCGGCAGCGATGCAACGAGCGCCTTTACGAGTGTCTCCGTTCCGCCACCCACCCCGGCAAACGGCGCAGCCGGTGGAATTACGGCCGCACGCCGCAGTCGTCTGAGTCCGCGAATCACGCTGCCATCGTTTCGCTCGAGATCCAGGAGTCGCGGAAACAGCGCGCGCATCGACAGTCGCTCCGCGTCGCCGCCGTGGATGCCGGCGAGCAACGGCTCGCCGAGGCGCTGCAGCGCCTCGCGGCCGAAGCGACGTGTTATGAATGACGCGATCGACTCATCACCGTCTGAAGGCTCAGCCGGTGGCAGGAAGTATTCTGCGGCCATGCGAAGTTTTCCCACCGGGGATAAGGCACGCGACCGTGCGAAACTCTTCCAATCGGTGGGGATGCCGAACACCCCGGCGTCTGGGAGGGCCCGAAGCCGTCCGCGATGAGCGACAAACGCGCGCGTCGATCTGGCGGGAGACAACGCGACCCCTAGTTCCTTGCACAGCGCAATACCCGCAGGTTTCTGCGTGAGCAGCGCGTCGGGACCAGCATCAACTACAAAGCCATCAACGAGTTCCGTGCGGATCAACCCACCGTACCGCGCTGTACGCTCAAGGAGCACGAACGGAACTCCGCGAACGTGCAGCTGATGTGCGGCGGCGAGACCACTGATCCCTCCGCCTACGATCACACAATTGACTTTCACCGTCTGTCGACATGGCAAGCCTCGTGCCGTGATCAGCCGCCAGCACATATTCGGCGGGCACTGCAATTGCACAGTTGCGCGTCATGTCGTTCGTGTTCGCCGACGCGCCACAGCGCATCTACTGGGAGCTCACTCGCGCCTGCGACCTGGCTTGCGTCCATTGCCGCGCCAGTGCACACCCGTGCACCGATCCATGCGAACTGACCACGCTGGAGATCTTCCGCATCCTCGACGAAATCGCTGAAGGCAGCACGCGCCGCACATCATTCTCACGGGCGGCGATCCGCTGAAGCGTCGAGACTTTTTCGACATCGTGAAACGCACGGTCGACCTCGGCCTGCCATGTCTCGTCGCGCCGAGCGCGACGCCGCTGTTGACCGCCGCGGTGATCGCCAGACTCGCCTCGCTTCACATCGCAGCCATGTCGCTCAGTCTCGACGGTTCGACTCCCGACCGGCATGATGCGCTTAGAGGTGTCGCCGGCACGTTCGAGCGAACGCTGACGAATCGGGAAGGACGTGGTCGACGCCGGGATATCCCTGCAGATCAACACGCTCGTCACACGCGACACGGTCGACGACCTCCCCGATATCCATCGCGTCGTCCGGCACATTGGCGCCGAACGCTGGAGCCTGTTCTTCTTGATCAAGACCGGTCGTGGGACACAGTTGCGGCAGATCACACCGCAGCAGTCTGAGTCAGTGCTCTCCTGGGCGCTGGATCACGAACTCGGCCAGCGTCCTATCGTGACGACAACGGAAGCACCGCATTACAGGCGCATCGCGCTGGTGCGGCAGGCAAAACATCGCGATGGCCCTGCGCCGCCGCGCATGCGCGGTTCAGGCATTCGCGACGGCAACGGGGTCATGTTCATTTCGCACACAGGCGAAATCCAGCCATCGGGATTCCTCCCGTTGACTGCGGGCGACGCGCGCACAGAGAACCCGCTGCGGGTCTACCGCGAATCGCCGCTGTTTCAGGCCCTGCGACAGACCGATCGCTTCACCGGCCGCTGCGGGCGCTGCGAGTTTCGCGAGGTATGCGGCGGGTCGCGGGCGCGGGCGTACGCCGCCACCGGTGATCCTCTGGGTTCTGATCCGCTGTGCGCCTACATGCCGCCTGCGGCGATCGACCGGTCGGCGAGCAGTTACGAGCGGCATATGACGCCCGTCATACCAGTCGATGTGGTTACGAGGGATGCTGGTTAACGTTCAAGGAGGTGTGAGATGCGGTCGAAGCTTTTCATCGGAGCAGCGTTGGTCATGGGCCTTCTCGCAGCGTCGACGTTAGACGCGGTTCCCACGCGGAGAGCCGCCGCTGTGAGATTCCTGAAGCCGACATTAATCGCCGGATCGTTTGTTCTGGGCACTGTCGTCATCGAGCACGACGACGCGAAGATGGCGAGAGGGGAACCGTGCACGACGGTCTACCGATTCAAATCGGACGCCGAATACGGCGAGCCGATCGTATCGTTCATGTGCATGCCGCAGGACCGTCCTCTCGCAGACAAGTTCGAAGCGACACTCGAGAAAACGGTCAGCTGGCCCGACAGGTTGTTGGAGTACCAGCTTGCCGGCGAGCATGAGGGGCACGGGGTGCCGTCCTCGAAGTAGTTACTGGCAAGGAAGGACGCTCAGCACGCTGACCGGTGCGGCCAGCGTGCTGAGCATGAGCACGCAAGGGCGTTTTCAATTCATCAGCCATCGGAAGAAACTCACAAAGACCGAGATGCCAAACCCGGCGACAATCGGCGACGATCGCGACGGCAAACGTCAGCGTGATGGCCGCACCAGACAATCCGATCATGGCGTCCATGAGGTCGGCGAACGTCAGCGGGCTCGTGATGTGCGCGAAGATGCCAGCGCCGAGGATGAGCACACCGAGCACGCCGATGGCGATTCCCGCGGGCAGAAAGACCACCGATACGACGAGCGCCGCACCGATCACTATCAACGCGAGGCCCGCGATGATGGCGATCGCGTGGCCGGTAGGCGATTCGCCCACCGCCGGTGAATAGTGGCGATGAATGAAGTCCTGGACCGTCATGAGTTCCTCCGCCTCTCGCTGGAGCAAGCAGTGTGCCCGGCTCACGACAGCCCGAAATACCCGCAAGACAATCGTGCCGCACATTCTCCAGCGGGAAATATTCCCCGAAGCGCGGAAGATTCCCACATTCGCCCGGCGCGCACATCAAGACGATCTCAAGGAACGAACAGAAAGAATGAAAATGCCACCAAAGGCACGCAACTTGCCCTTATGCTTGGCGCGTAACTTTATTCGGGAGGTTTGCATGCGACGCGCAGCTCTAGCCATCGTTCTCTTCGGCCTGCTCACCCCTGCCCTGGCAAATGCACAGGCTGCCTCGGTTGAACGTGGGGCAAAACTGTATGCCGAATCCAAGTGTTCGATGTGCCACTCCGTGGCCGGCAAGGGCAACGCGAAAGGCGTTCTCGACGATGTGGGCGCGCAAACTTTCGGCCGATGAGATTCGGCAGTGGCTCGTTGATCCGGCAGCGATGACCGCAAAGGCAAAGCGCCGAGCGCAAGCCTCCAATGAAATCGTACGCATCGCTTCCCAAAGGCGATCTCGACGCGCTGGTGGCGTACCTGCAGACGCTGAAAGCGAAGAAGTAACTGGCGATGCCAGGTCGATTCGATCGTCGAGGGTTTCTCGACAGCCTTCTTGGTGCGGGCTTCGTCTCCACGATCGTGGCGATGGCGTATCCCGTCTGGCGTTTTCTGATTCCGCCGGCGAGCGGCGAGCCGGTGACGCAGAGCGTCGTCGCGGCTCAGGCCTCCCAGGTGAAGGCGAACTCGGGAATGCTCTTCAAGTTCGGCAGCCGGCCCGGGCTCCTGATCCGGACGCCGGACGGGGATCTGCAGGCGTTCAACGCCGTGTGCACGCACCTGGATTGCACCGTTCAGTACAAGGCGGACACGTCACAGATCTGGTGCGCGTGCCACAACGGGCTGTACGACCTGAGCGGTAACGTCGTGTCGGGTCCGCCGCCGCGTCCGCTCGAACGACTCGTCGTCAATCAGCGCGGCGAAGACGTCGTGGTCTCTCGCACATGAGGCACCGCTGATGGCGCGAATCATCGACTGGGTCGACGAGCGCCTCGATCTTTCGGACATCCGCCACTTCATCGCCGAAAAAGGCGTTCCGATTCACACGCAGAAGATCTGGTACTACCTGGGCGGAATGACGCTGTTCCTCTTCCTGGTGCAGATCGCCAGCGGCATCCTGCTGCTCCTCTACTATCGGCCGAGTGCCGACGAGGCCTACGAAAGTGTCCAGTTCATCGTGACGCAGGTGGAATTCGGCTGGCTCATTCGAAACATCCACAGCTGGTCTGCCAATCTCCTGATCCTCGCGGTATTCGCCCATCTCTTCAGCGTATTTTTTCTCAAGGCCTACCGGAAGCCGCGCGAGCTGACCTGGATTACCGGCGTGCTGCTGCTATTCGTCATGCTCGGCTTCGGCTTCAGCGGTTACCTGCTCCCCTGGAACGAGCTGGCGTTCTTCGCCACCAAGGTCGGCACCGGCATCGCCGGCGCGGTACCTGTCATCGGTGGCGCCCTCATGCGATTCATGCGAGGCGGAGACGACGTGACCGGCGCGACGCTCTCACGCTTCTACGCGCTGCACATCGCGATTCTTCCGGCGGTGACGACGCTGCTCGTCGCCGCACATCTTCTCTTCGTGCAGCGCCAGGGCATGAGCGTGCCTATTCCGATCGCGCAGCGGATCAAGCAGGGCGAACGCGTCAGGCAGATGCCGTTCTTCCCCGATTACATCCTGAGAGATGTCCTCCTCTGGTATGTCGCCATCGCCCTGCTCGCGGCGCTGGCCGCGTTCTATCCCTGGGAGCTCGGGCGCAAGGCCGACGCGTTCGCGCCTGTTCCAGCGGGGATTCGACCGGAGTGGTACTTCCTCGCGATGTTTCACACGCTCAAGCTCCTGCCGAGCCACATCCTCGGAATCGAGGGCGAGGTGGTCGGGGTCGTCGGGTTCGGTCTGGCGGCGATCGGCCTGCTGCTCGTGCCTTTTCTCGATCGGCGCGCCGCCAGAGGAGAGCCCAGCCCCCTCTTCACGGCACTCGGTATCGGCGGGCTCGTGTATTTCGTTGCGCTCACGATCATCGGGCATCTGGCTTCCTGACATGACACGCTTTTCAACACGATTCGCGGCGACGACGATGGGCCTGCTGTTGCTGGGCAGTTTCCTGGGTGCAGCGCACGCGTCGGCTCAGGCGCCCGTTGACGGCTGTGTGAGCTGTCATGCCGCCCTTCCCCAGTCCGAGCTGTCAAGCCCTGTCACAGCACTTCGCACCGACGTCCACAACGAGCGTGGTTTCCGCTGCGTCGATTGCCATGGCGGCGATCCGACGACGCAGGACAAAGCGCGCGCGAAGGATCCGGCACGCGGGCTACCGCGGCAAGCCGACGGGCACGCAGATCGTCGCGACCTGCGCGCGCTGCCACAGCGACGCAGGACTCATGCGCAAGTTCGGCACCCGCACTGCGGATCGATCAGGCGGCCGAGTACGCCACGAGCGTCCACGGCATGCGCCTCGCCGAGCGGCGACCAGAAGGTGGCCACGTGCGCCATCGTGTCATCACGCGCACGGTGTTCGGCGAGTGAAGGACGCGCGGGCGCCGGTATTCCCCACGAACGTGGCCGCCCTCTGTGCGAGTTGCCATGCGGACGCCGCAGCACATGAAGGGGTACACCTCGTCCGGCGGCGCCGCTATTGCGACCAACCAGCGCGACGAGTACCAGAAGAGCGTGCACTTCGACGCGCTCACCAAGCAGAACGACCTCTCGGCACCGACGTGCAACGATTGCCACGGCAACCACGGCGCCGCGCCGCCGGGGGTAGGGGCGGTCAGCAACGTCTGCGGCACGTGTCACGCGGTCTTCGCAGACGAAGTTTGCGACGAGCGCGCACAGCCAGATCTTCGACCGCGCATGCGTCGAGTGCCACGGCAATCACGCAGTGCTGACGACCTCGGACGAGATGATCGGCACGTCGAAGGACACGCTGTGCTTTACGTGTCATGAGGGCGCCGACGATGCGGGCTCCATCGCGGCGGGCAGGATGCGCACGAGCATCGAGAGTCTGAAGGCCTCGCTGGCCTCGAACAGCGACCTCATCGCGCGCGTGAGGAACGCCGGCATGGAAGTGAGCGACCAGGAGCTCGCGCTGGCCGAAGTGCGTACGAAGCTGACCCAGGCCAGGACCGAGATCCACACGTTCGACCCAGCGGCCGTCGATCAAGTCGTGAATGAAGGCATGACGGCGCTGACAGCCGTCGGACAGGCCGGTAATCAAGCCCTCGCCGACCTGCAGGTACAGGCGCCGCGGTCTCTTCATCTCGCTGGTCGCAATCCTGCTCGTAGTGGTAGGGCTGACCCTGAAGATTCGCGAGTTGAATCTTCGCAGGCAGTAGATAACCCCGCTCGACGCGCCTACTCGATTGTGTGGCAGAGCTCGCAGTCCTGACCGAGCACCCGGCCATCTTTGGTCACGAGGGACTCGTCGTGACAACGGAAGCAACCCTGCGATGTCGTGTGGCCGACGCGATCGGGATACGTACCCCAGCTGATTTTCATTTCTGGAAAGATGTTCGTGCGGTAAATGGCGCGAGACACGGCGACCGCCTGGCGTAACGCGTCCTCGTCGAAGCCCTCGGTCTTCCCGGCACCGATCGCTCCCCGGATGTCTCGATCGATACCGGCCAGCGCAGCGTCCTGGCTTGGGTAGTCGACCTTCAAAGCCCGGACAGCTTCGCGACGGATAAACGGAATCCGCGTACTAATCAGTCCCGCCCCCATCGCTTCGTCAACGGCGCGCTCGGGCGTGGACGCGAACTTGTGAGCCGGACGGTTGTGACAGTCAATGCAACCCATTCGGCGGCGTGGCCTGCCCTCCAGATCCCCGGCGCTGACACCCTTGGCAAAATACTCGCGGACGGTGCCATCAGGCGTCGCCACGCGCACGTACGGAATCTGCTCGAGGGTCTCATCGCGCGCGACATACTCCACCACATTGGACCGGTTCATGTGCCAGTGAATGCCGGTGCCGCTGCCGGTGCCCGCAACCGGTCCGCCGACGTGGAGCCGCAGTGTCGACATGGTCTTCGAGTTCGCCTCATCGTCCGCAAATTCGTACACGGTTTTGACGACATCACCGATGAAGCGGTCGGGCCAATGGCACTGCTCGCACGAGGTGTACACGTTGGGCCGTGCCGTGTGCGTCGGCGAGACGATCGGCCGCGGATAACCATTGCTGATTACCAGCCGCAACTGGTTTGTGCCATTCAGCTTGGCCTTCAGAAATCCCTGCGCGCCCGGCTCGATATGGCACTGCACGCAATCTACACGACTGTGCAGCCCGTTCTGGTGGGCCGTGAAGTGAGGGCCCATCGGCTGGTGACACGTCTGCCCGCAAAACTGCTGAGACTCGCTGTACTCCACGGCGCGCTGACTGGCGAACGAGAGGGCGACAAGACTGACGAACGTGGCCGCCGTCACGAAGAACAGCGCACGGCGAGTCTCGGGAACATTGAGGTCGAGCCTGGGCCAGGCTGCCTCGCTCGCCCGCCGGGGTTCGGGGTCGCCTGCGCCGGAACCAGAGGCCGATCGGCATGAGCAACAACCCGACGGCAAACAGCGCCGGCAGCATGACAAAAACAACGATGTCGCCGTACGGATTGCCAGGAGAGCCGAGGAGGTGCAGCAGGACAAGGCCGGCAAACACGCACCCACTCGCGGCCGCCAGAACGACACCGACGGCGGAGATCGGATGACTTACGAGTTTGGCAACGAGCCGACGCATACCGGGGCGGCTACCAGCGATAGACCATGCGGCCCCAGACGCTGTTCGCCGTGTACGGGGTATACAGATAGCCGAGCAGCACCGTCTGATCCGCGGGCGAGCTCGGGGTTTGCTTCGGCGTCCAGCGTGTAGTCTTCCACGCGATACTGCTCGTACCACCAGGACACGCCCACTCCTATGTGTGGGGTGAGCGCATACATCAGATCGAGCGTTCCCCGGCCGAGGTCGCTCTTCACCAAGGGCAGCGCTTCCGGCGGCGGCAGCGTTGTGATGATGACGGTTTCCTCCGGCAGCGTGCGATTGGGGACGGCGCCGGCGATGTACTCGTAGAGAGCGCGGGCCCGATTGTAATCGTAGCTGAGCTGCAGGTCGATCTTGTCGCCGATCCTGTTGACGCCGGTGGTCAGCATCACGGAGTGCACGCGGTCGGTGCCTTCGGCGGACCAGTTTCGTGTGGGGTCGACGAACTCCGCGCCAGGGTTTGCCTGACGCGAGCGATTGAGCGCGTTGTAGTGCTCGTACGAATAAGAGGCGCCAAACGACACGCGATCGTTCGGGGCCGCGTCGAGGCCGAAAGTCGCCACCACATGCCTGTTGTCCCGCAACCCGAACAGGTCCTCGGGCGCGGTATTCGTCTGAGGCAGCTCGAGGCGGTAATCGTCCTTGCCGACGGCGATAGAGCCATTGAACGACAGGACGCCGTTCGGCGTCACCGCTCCGAGCGCCGTCACGCGATTGCGGTCGCGCGGCGCGATGTCGAAATGACGCATACCCGGGTGTTCGCCGATCACCGCCAGCTCGAGCTCGCCCCCTTCGATGCCCTCGCCTCGCCGTTCCGCGTGCTCGAACTTGGTTCTCAGCGAGAACCACGTATTGCCGACCGAATCGAAGGTGACGCGGACGACGTTATCGGTGGTCGATTCGAAGATGCGGTGCGTGCGCTCATCCTGCAGTCGCGAGTAGCCGATGCCCGCCGTGGCAAAGCTCAGCGCCGACACCCTGAAGTCTGCGTCCAGCGTATTGCGCAGCACACTGAATGCCTCGGTATGCGCGGTGGCGGCTACCACGGCCGCCGGCGCGTTGTCGTAGGAGACCCGCTGGCTCATGGTGAACACCGGCGTGCGGTTGTCGTAGTCGTACGACCGATAGCGCACGTTCAGGTCAATGTACCGCGCTGGCCGTGATACGAACGTCAGGTTGACCGCCGACGTGCGCGCCTCGCCGTTGACGCGATCCCGCTCCAGTGGAAGGGTCGTGTTTGCCGAGTTGATCGTCTGGGGCATCAGCGGATCCCCCGCGTCCTTCAGCTGCCCCATCGAGACGTACGCGGTCGCGCGCGATCGTGCCGGCATCTTGACCGACGCCATGCCGTTGACCGACACGAACGAGTTGCTCGGCGGCAGCGAGTTGCGCCCTCTCGAGGGGGTCGCCGCAACATCCGTCAAGCGGAACGGACTGTCGTAGGTGACCGTGGTGTCCTCGTTGTGGAAGAAGGAGCCGGTGTAGCCGGCCCGGAACATGACGGCCCCCCGCGAGTACTCCGCGCCGGCATCGACGTCGGTCAACCGATGATTGATCGGCGCGGGCAACTCCACGAGACTGCTGTGGCCGAAGCTTCCACCGTAGGGAAGCGTGCCCTGCCGGTCGGTGTACTGCACCTCGCTTTTGATGGTCAGCTCCGGGGTCGCGATGTACTCGAAGCCGCCGCGCCCGATGTATCGCCGGGAATCGGTGGTGAACTCAACGGCGTTGGAGATGAAAGACCGGCGCGAGGGCAGCCGGCACGGCCTGCACCTGCGCCTGCAGGTTATCCGTAACGGTCATCATGCCCTGCGGGTTCTCGACATCTTCCGTGAACAGCGTCTGCGTCGTCTGGCTCATCAGCATGGGAATCTGATCCCACAGCGCGTAGCCCTTGAACTTGCCGGGTCTCACAAACAGGCCATCGAAACGCTGGTCGCGACGACCGACGTTGTCGGCGCCGAGGTCCATGACCCAGCCCTTCCCTTCGCGGTTCAGCCGGAGCTCGCCAAAATACGGGCCGCTCCGAAGATCGCGATAGCGTTCGTAGCGTGCCCCATCCCCGTTGACCGTCGTCCCGAGCACGCCGAAGTCGATCAACCCGGCATTCGGACCCAGGCCGACCGTCTCGCTGGCTGCCGTCCCTTGCGCGCTCGAGAGAACCGGGACGAGCACTAGCACACCGACTGAAAGACTGTGTGAGATGCGCATTCTGGGCTGCTCCTCGTTCACCGAACGAACCGTTGGCCACTGGGATGGTTCGACCCGTGGATCGCAGAGTGACAGGTCACACACGACCTGGCCATGATCCGGATGCTCGGGTTCGCCGCGGATCCGATGAGCGCCGCGTCGTAGATGGTGCTCGGATGGCGCGTCGCGACATGGCACCGCTGACAGAGGATGGGAGGCTTGGCGACCAGCATGCGCTCGTTCGCCGAGCCGTGCGGGTCGTGGCACGTCACGCAGCCGTCCCGGCTGGGTGCGTGCTCCCAGAGGTACGGGCCGCGCTTCTCGGGGTGGCACGACGTGCACAACTCGGCGATGGAATCACCCGTTCTCAGCAGACGCACGTTGGTCGCGCCGTGCACGTTGTGACACGTGGTGCACTGGAGCTTGCCCTCGCGCACCGGCATGTGGCCCGAGCGATCCAGCTTGGCGATCTTCTCGCGGTGACACGTGGTGCAGACCGCCGCCTGCGTTTTCTCCTTCAGCTGCTTTGTCTCCGACTTGTAGTTGTGCACGCTGTGGCATGTCGTACATGACAGCTTCCGCGTGTCGTGCTGGCTGCCGTCCCACAACGCGTGCTCGCCGCGGTTGTGGCAGGTGGTGCACGTCGCACTCACTTCCTCTGGCGGGAGTCTGTTCAGGTTCTTGACAGCAAACGCGGCCGGATCGTCCACGTGTTTGCTCCCGGGACCGTGGCAGCTTTCGCAGCCCTGCTTGGCGACCGGCGAATCGCGGATCGGCCACGCGGTGGTGCGGGCTGCCCTCGTAGCCTTTCAGCTGCTCGGAGTGGCACTCGAGGCACTTCGTCTCGCCGACATAACTCTGGCCCTCGGCTCCTGCGCCAGGCACGGCCTTCGTGGCAACCGTCGCCGGTTTCTGGCTCTGCGCCGGCGAAGGTCCTGGCGCAGTTGCGGCGCGGCGCTCCCACAGCGCCCTTCCAACGGCCATGACCCACAAGGCGAATCCCAGTGGCCAGCCATGCTCGCGGGACCCATCTTCCGGATGTGTGCGCGCATCAGTCACCTCTCCGAACCATCTCGGTTGGCGCGTCGAGTAGGCAACCACCGTACCACATCGAACGCGCGCACAGAGACCGGAATCATTAGACTTTGGCGCAGCACTGGCCGCACCCACTCCGCGTGCTCATCGAGGGAATGCGAATTATTCCGCACCCCTGTGGGAAAATCGCGGCGACTAGCGATCGTGCGGAGATTTCCAATCACTTCTTCATCATCGACATCATCGACGCGCAGTGCTCCTGCATGGCCGCACGCTCTTCGACGAGGACGGCGATGACGTCGGCCATTGCAGCAACCTTCGCTTCGCCGCTCGAGCTTTTCACCTGCGCCATAAGCGACGCGATGCGGGCGTTGTTGGCTTTCTTCTTCGCAGCCATCTCGTCCATCATCTTCGCGTCCATCTTCATCTCGCCCATCTTCATGCCGCCCTTCTGGGCCTGCTGCTCGTGATCGTGCTGAGCGGCCTGCGCAAGGGCCGACGAGGTCGGCACCAGGACGAGCATTGCGACGAGCACGGCCGACATAACGACGTGCGACAACTTCTTCATGACGTGACTCCTTCTAAGGATCAGATCGGCTGCTAGCATGACGCCTGCCAGCAGCAGAGCGATGTCAACGAACGCCGCGAAGACACCTCCGGTGAGCAGCCACAAGGTTGCCGCAAACAGTCATAGAGCCTGATTGTAGGCGGCGAATACGTCGAAGAACGCGTCCGCTGAAAACGGCATCGCGCCCCTCCATGGTTGGCGCTAGTTCGACGGGACGCGCTCGAGCTTGAACTTCTCGATGCGATAGCGGATCTGATCGCGATTCACGCCCAGCAGCGTGGCGGCCCGCGTCTGGTTCCAGCCGCTGCGCTCGAGCGCCTGCACGACCAGCGAGCGCTCGAGCTGCTCGAGGTCGATCCCGTGCGCGGGCAGCTGAATGCCTTCGCTGAGACGCGGAGCGGCCCCCGTCGCCAGCGGGAAATCGCCGTTGGTCAGCTCGTCGCTGTCGGCCAGCAGCATCGCACGCTCGATGGCGTTGCGCAGCTCGCGGATATTTCCGGGCCAGCCATAGGCCTGCAGCCGCTTCATCGTCTCCGGCGCGACGCGACGCACGCGCTTGCGGAACTCGTCGTTGTAGGTGTCGACGAAGTAATGCACGAGCCGCGGAATGTCGTCTGCGCGCGCGCGCAGCGGCGGCAGCGCAATCGGCAGCACGTTCAGGCGGTAGTACAGATCCTCGCGGAACTTGCCGTGCTTCACCTCGTCTTCGAGATTGCGGTTCGTCGCCGCGACGACGCGGACGTCGACGCGGATGTCGGCGGCGCCGCCGACGCGCTTGAACGTCTTCTCTTCGAGAAAGCGCAGCAGCTTCGCCTGCAGCCCAGGCACCATCTCGCCGATTTCGTCGAGAAACACGGTGCCGCCGTCGGCCATCTCGAACAAGCCGCGCTTCTGCTGGCGCGCGTCCGTGAACGCGCCGCGCTCGTGGCCGAACAGCTCGCTCTCGAGCAGCGCCTCCGGCAGCGCCGAGCAGGTGATGTTCATGAACGGCCTCGACGCGCGGTCGCTCGCGTAGTGCAGCACCTTCGCCGCGAGGTCCTTGCCCGTGCCGCTCTCGCCGGTGAGCAGAACCGTCGAGGCCGGGCTCGCCGCGATTTTCTTGAGCAGCGCCTTCAGCTGCTGAATCGCCGGACTGTCGCCGACGATGCGATCGAGGCTGTAGGGCTGCGCCTGCGTCGCGCGAAGCGTGCGCACTTCTCTGCGCAGACGCGTCGTCTCGAGCGCCTTCTCGACCAGCAGGGCAATCTCGTCGAGGTTGAACGGCTTGTTCGCGTAGTGATACGCGCCCGCCTTCATCGCCTCGACTGCCATGTCGACGCTCGAAAACGCGGTGAGCAGAATCACGAGCGTCTCGGGATCGACTTCCTTCATCTTCCTCAGAACGGCCAGGCCGTCGGAATCGGGCAGGCGGTAATCGAGCAGCACGAGATCGACCCCCTCGCGGTGCTTCTCGAGCGCTTCGGCGGCGGTGTCCGCCTCGACCACGCGATACCCTTCCTGCGTCAGCCGATCGTTCAGCGACCAGCGGATGAGTTGCTCGTCGTCGACGACGAGAATTGTCGGTTTCGCCATTTGATTCTCTCTGTATGCCGAACTGGTTGCCGCGCTACGACGCCGCCGACTCCTGACGCGCCTCGTTGACCAGCGCTGCGAGGCTTTCGACTTCGAACGGCTTGCTGATGACGCGATACGCTCCCAGCGCCGCAGCGCCCTGCGCCAGTTCCGGGCTATTGTGCGCCGTAATCATGATGACCTGCGACGTGGGCGCGAGACGTCGGACCTTCTCGAGCAGCCGCAAATCGGCCGAATCGGGCAGCCGGTAGTCGAGCAGCACCACGTCGAACGGCTCCACTGCATTCTCGATCGCGGCCACAGCCATCCGCGCGTCGGCGGCCTCCGTCACCGCATATCCGCGCTCGCCAAGCATCTCGGTCAGCGACCAGCGAATCAACGCCTCGTCGTCGACGACCAGGACCGTGGGTGCGGATTTTTTCTCCATAAGGGGAATATTTCGCATCTTCGATTCCAAATCGGCTGAAAAATGCTGAATTCTGGGCAAATACGTTAACATCTCGAATCTCTGCGGTTCTCCGCTTCAATTTTCAGGCCAATGGAACCCATCCTCCAGTCCATCTTCGACTCGGCGGTCGACGGCATCATCGTCATCGACGCCAAGGGGCTCATCAAGGCGTTCAATCCCGCGGCAGAGCGCCTGTTCGGATACCGAGCCGACGAGGTGCTGGGCCAGAACGTCAAGCTGCTGATGCCGAGTCCCGACCGCGAGCAGCACGATCGGTACATCGCGAACTACCTGACGACCAGGGTTCCCGAAAATCATCGGGACCGGCCGCGAGGTGCGCGGGCGACGCAAGGATGGGAGCACGTTTCCTCTCCATCTGTCGGTCGGTGAAATGGAACTGGACGGCGAGCCGGCGTTCACCGGCATCCTTCACGACCTCAGCCGCCGCGTCGCGATCGAGGAGGCGCTGAGGAAAAGCGAAGAGCGGCTGCGATCGATCGTCGAATCGGCCGTCGACGCCATTGTTGTCATCGACGATCGCGGGCTGATTCAGGCCTTCAACCCATCAGCCGAGCGGCTGTTCGGCTATACGGTCAGCGATGTGATCGGCCGTAACGTCAACATGCTGATGCCGAGCCCCGATCGCGAGCGGCACGACGGCTATCTGCGTCACTACCTGAGACCGGCGAGCAGAAGATCATCGGCATCGGCCGCGAGGTGACCGGGCTCAAGAAAGACGGCACGCGCTTTCCCGTTCATCTATCGGTCGGCGAGATGGTGAGCGAGGGGAAGCGCAGCTTCACGGGCATCCTTCACGATCTGAGCGATCGCGTCGCGCTCGAGCAGCGGCTCGCCGAACAGAAATCGCTCGCCAAGCTCGGCGAGATGGCGGCCGTCGTCGCGCACGAAGTGAAGAACCCGATTGCCGGCATTCGCGGCGCGCTGCAGGTCATCACGTCGCGAATGCCGGCCGACCAGCGCGATCGCGCGATCCTGCTCGACATCATCACGCGCCTCGACGCGCTGAACCGCATCGTGCAGGACATGCTGATGTTCGCGCGCCCGCGCGCGCTGCGCCAGGAGCCGGTTCCGCTGGGCTCGCTGCTGCGCGAGACAGCGGCGCTCATCGAACGCGATCCCGGGATGCCGAATCTCGAAATCGGCGTCACGGGATCGGCCGACATCGTCGGCGATCGCGAGATGCTGCAGGTCGTGTTTCAGAACATCCTGATGAACGCCGCGCAGGCGATGGACGGCCAAGGACGAATCGACGTGACGATCGCCGCCGCCGACGGGCGCTGCCGCGTCGCGATCGCCGATCGCGGTCCCGGGCATGCCGGAAGAAGTGCGCGAGAAGGCGTTCGACGCGTTCTTCACGACGAAGCATCGCGGAACCGGCCTCGGACTTCCCATCGCGAAGCGCGTGGTCGAAGCCCACGGCGGGACGATGCAGATCGACGTGCCGCCGCAGGGCGGCACGACTATTTCGGTCGACCTGCCGCTGCCGCGGTAGCGGTCGCGCCGGCGTGACGGCGCCTGCGCGGCAGCGATGCCTGGCCGCGGCGCGTTTCGTCGATGGACAACGCCAGCACGCGCACCGCTTCCTGATCGGCGTGAAAGCCCATCGAGTTCTCCGCTTCGATGAAATCGAGCAGGAACTGCGCACGGCGTTGATGGCGACGCGCCGCTTCAAGTGCGGCATCGTCAGCTCCGCCCGCTCTGGCTGTTTTGATGTCGCCGATCAACGCCATCAAGGCGTCCATCGCGACGTTCCGCACCTCGAACGTGCGGTCCTGGATCGTTTCGACGCGCGAGCGCAGCTCGTCTTCAGACCACGCCGATGAAGGCGCCCGCAGCGAGAATTGCACGATGACCCGCCATTCACCTCGATTGTCCTACAACCGGGCGCGCCGCTCTGCCTCTTTCTTGACGAGCCGCATCGACACTTCACGAATCAGGACGATGCCGGCCGAGAAGCGCGCCCAGTACCAGCGGAACTTCCTTCGCGCCGATGCATCGGTCGCGATCGCGCGCGTCTCCGATCGGGCGATCGAGCTGTGACGGACTGATCGCGTCGGCGCGCAGCGTCCACACGATCTTCACGTAGTCGGGCTCGTCGAACGCCGCAAACGCTTCGGGCGGTATGCCGCGGAACACGACGTTCGGCTCCCACGGCCGTGTGACCGCGCCCATCACGATTTCGTGGCCCGGCATCTCGGCGAGCATGACCCAGCCCAGCGCTTTCGTCTGTTCGACGAGGCTGCGGCCCGCCGCTTCCGCCGCGGCATCGGCGCCCATCAACAGCTCCGCGTCCTTTGAAGATGGCGCGCACCAGTCGCGACTGTTCGAGATCCATGTCCATCAGCGCGCCGAACGTCACGTCGGCCGAAGCCGCCACCGCTGCGTGATGCCGCTCTGCCACGTCGTACTTCGGCATGAAGACATCGAGCAGCGGGTCGGCTTCGTCCGGCGCCGGCGGCGCGGCATGCCCGTAGCGCAGCCACGCTGACGCCGACGAATTGCCGCGTACGACGCCGCCGCGATCCCAGCGAGCGCTGCGGCGCCTCCGAGACCCCGTTCAACGCGATGCTTCATGTCCATGGGTCTCCACTCGATTCGACATGCCGTTCGGCCCGCCGGGCGATCTCCAGCAACTGCTTCCGCTCCATGACGAAATGCACCACCCTCACAAGCCACAACCCGATCGCCTTCGGCAGGCCGTGGAACCGGTAGTCGTCCGCTGGCGCGCGCACGCACGATTAATCGCGTCGTGTTCTCGTCGATCTCGATGAGCATGAACGACCACGTCACGACGAGCTCGCCGTCGGGCATCCGGCCAGCCGAGCACCAGCCAGTGCGTCGGCTCGCTTTCCAGCAGGATGAAGCCGTCGCGACGGCCGGGCAGCGCCGGAAACACGGCGCCGACCGACGGACTCTGCAGGCCCTGGCAGAATCTGCTCGGCGCTGCGGCGCCCGCCGTTGTCCAGCACGTCGTAGCTGTACCATCCGGCGCGGTCGGCTCCCATCTGAATCAGCCAGGGCCACAACTCCCTGCGGCTGCAATGCACCGTAATCGCGTGCGTGAGGCTGCCGGCCGCATGGCGAATCATCTCGTCGCCCGGCATCGCCAGCAGATGCTCGCGCGCGGTTGCCTGAATGCTGTGTCGGTGGCTCATGCTGCCCGCCTTTCGTGGCTCGCGAGCGACTCCGCTCGCCGCTTGATGCCAAGAAGCATTTTTCGCGTCATGAGAAACGCCGCCGGTTCGATGAAGAGCATCATGAACCACGAGCGAACACGCCGCGGCAGCCACACGCGATTACGCGAAATCAACCGTGTCCGCTCGCCGCCTTCGGGGACAACGGCAAGCTCCCAGCTCCACTCGACGTCCTCCCTGTGGCCGCCGAGGATCAGCGTTCGGAAAGGCTCGATCGCCTTCACGGGAAACCCGCCGCCGCGGCCGATAGGAATTTCGTCGCCGACCGCAAGTTGCTGCCACTCGGGCAGAATGCGTTCGGCGCTCGGCGCGTCGAGGTATCCGAAAAGGCGATCGAGCCAGTCGTAACTGTAGAGACCGCCACGCCGGTAGCCCATCTGCACCAGCCACGGCCAGATGGCTGCCGGCGCGGCGTCGATCGTGACGCCGAGTGTCGTTTCGTAGCTCGGCAGCGTCACGAGGCGATCGCCGGGCATGGTGCGAGCGATCTCGTCGTCGGTCGCTCCCCACGTTCTGCACCATCGACTCAATCTGTTCATGCACGCACGCGAACGCACACTTCGTGCCTATCGGCTCTGTCGACAAAATGCTCGGCGTAACCGCGCCGATCGCTGCAGTGGCGCAGCGGCACGGGTGCGGAAGATCTCCGCAGCGGTGCGGAAAATACCGACGGCATCAGCGCGCGCAACGCCACGGCGCAGTGCGGCGCTCGCGTCTGGCACGTCCTGTGCTCAACGGAGAGCGAAGGTGGTCACATGATCAAAATCACCAAGGTCCTCGTCGCAACAGATTTCAGTGACGCGTCGGAACCGGCACTCCTCTACGGCCGCGAGTTCGCACGCACGTTCGGCGCAGCGCTCCACGTCCTGCACGTCGTCGAAGGCCCGATGATGTGGGCTGGACCCGAATCCGCCGGCGTCGACTTCGGGCGTCTCCAGGCCGAGCTCGAGGCCGGCGCAGAGAGCAAGCTGGACCAGATCGTCACCGCGGAGGATCGCGAGCAGCTCAAAGCCGTCACCGCGATCCGCACCGGGAACTCGACAGCATTCGAGATTGCCGCCTATGCAAAACACGAAGGGATCGACATCATCGTGATGGGAACGCATGGCCGTGGCGTGATGGCTCACCTCCTGATGGGCAGCGTCGCGGAGAAGGTCGTGCGCATTGCGCCGTGCCCCGTGCTGACCGTGAGGCATCCCGAGCACGAGTTCATCCGCCGGACGCGCTCGAGGCCGTCCGGCGCCGTGAAGCACTGACGCCGGTGCCGGCCATGCCGACCGCCCCCGCGCCGACGTCGCGTCTCGTGCTTCGTGACGGCTCGACCGCCGGCGTCCGGCCGGCGACGCCGTCCGATCACGAGGCGATGCGCCGCTTCTTCGACGAGCTCTCGCCGACGTCGCGGCGCCTTCGTTTTCTTGCGGCGGCTCACGCCATCAGACGAGTTGCTGACGCGGCTGTGCGACAACCACGATCCGCGCAGAGGCGCTCACGCTGATCGTCTGCCGCCGACGTGGAACCGACGGGCATGCACATTATCGGCGTCGGGTCCTACTTCGCCGAGTCTGACGCGAGCGCCGAAGTGGCATTTGCCGTCGACGACGAGTTTCACGGACGCGGCATCGCGACCGCGCTGCTCGAGCGCCTGGCGCTGTACGGAAGGGATCAGAACTTCGAATACTTCTCTGCCAGCGTGCTGCCCGACAACTACGCAATGCTCGACGTGTTTCGCGATTCGGGTTTCGACGTCCACTCGACTACCGAAGCGGGCACCGTCGAAGTGCGGCTGTCGCTTCAACCATCGACAGCCAGCATCGCGGCCTCGGACGAGCGCGAGCGGCAGGCGACGATCGCCTCTCTTCGCGCGATTCTGCGGCCGCGCGCGATCGCCGTCATCGGCGCGTCGCGCCGCGAGTCGAATCTGGGCCGCCGCGTGCTCGAGGCCCTGATCGGTTCGGGCTTCAAAGGACCGATCTACCCAGTGAACCCTTCGGCTGTCGAGTTGCACGGCGAGCGCTGCTATTCCTCCCCGCGCGATCTGCCGTCCGGGCGTCGACCTCGCCGTGATTGCGGTACCGCGCGAGTCGGTGCTGGCGGCCGTCGACGACTGCGCCGTCGCAGGCGTAAAGGGCATCGTCGTCATTTCGGCGGGTTTCGCCGAGACCGACGCGCACGGCCGCGAGCTGCAAGCCGAGCTCGTCGAACGTGTGCGCGGCTACGGCATGCGAATGGTCGGACCGAACTGCATGGGAGTCCTCAACACCGACCCCGTCGATCGGATTGAATGCGTCGTTCGCGGAACGCCTGCCGCCAGCCGGACGCATAGCGCTCGCCTCGCAGAGCGGCGGCCTCGGGCTCGCAGTGTTGAACCTCGCCGCTTCACGGCAGATTGGACTGTCGACGTTCGTGAGCCTCGGCAACAAGGCGGACATCTCGGGCAACGACATTCTTCAGTATGCGGAGCACGACGCCGGCGACGTCGGTCGTGCTGCTCTATCTGGAGTCGTTCGGAAATCCGCGCCGGTTCGGCCAGCTCGCGCGGCGCGTGTCTCGCGACGAAGCCGATCGTCGTCGTGAAGTCGGGACGCACTGCCGCCGGCCTGCGCGCCGCCGCAAGCCATACGGCAGGGCTCGCCGCGAGCGAGCTGGCCGTCGACGGGCTTTTCCAGCAGGCCGGCGTCATACGCGCAGACACGATCGACGAGATGTTCGACGTCGCGGCATGCCTCGATTCGCAGCCGCTGCCCCGCAGGCCGGCGGGTTGCCATCGTCACCAATGCCGGCGGTCCCGGTATTCTGGCCGCGGATGCCTGCGTTGCCGCAGGGCTCGAGGTGCAGCCGACGGCCGGCAGGTCTCACCAATCCAGTCGATCTCATCGCATCGGCCGTGCCGGCGCATACTTCGACACGATCGCTTCGCTGCTTGCCGCAGACGACGTCGACGCCGTCGTCGCGATCTACACGACGATCGACAGCGCGCGAACGGAAGAGATGCTCACGGCGATCGCAAAGGGTGTGGCCGAAGGCCGGCGCCGCGGCTTCACCGGCAAGCCGATCGTGGTCTGCACCATGGCATCGGCGAACACGGCGCCTCTACACGCGGGCGAAGAGTTCGCTGCCAGTCTATGAGTTTCCCGAACAGGCCGCGCGCGCGCTTGGCAAAGCCGCGGCATACGCGGAATGGCGCGCGACGCCGCCGGGCGCATTGGTGTCGTTCGACGACATGCGCCTGCGCGAAGCGCGGGATCTGTGCCGCGACATCGCTCAGCACGCGCGGCGACGTCGTGGCTGACGACGCAGGAGCTGCACCAGCTGCTCCACGCGGCCGATCTGCGGCAGGCGCCCGGCGTGATCGCCCACTCGGCCGACGAGGCGGCAGCACTGGCGCGCGTCTTCGGCTATCCGGTCGTCGCCAAGCTGGTGTCGCCCAAGGCCGTGCACAAGACCGAAGTCGGCGGCGTGCGCCTTCATCTCGGCAAACGAGCAGGCTGTTCGCACCGCCTATGCGGAATTGTGCGCTACGGCGCAGGAGACACTCGACGGGTCGCTCGAGGGCGTGCTCATCCAGCCGATGGTGACAACGGCACCGAGACGCTCGTCGGCCTGACGCAGGACTCGATGTTCGGGCCGCTCGTCGCGTTCGGACTGGGAGGCACCCAGGTCGAGCTCTTCCGCGATGTCGCCTTCCGCATCGCACCGCTCACCGATCGCGACGCAGACGAAATGATCCGCAGCGTCCGTGGGTTCGCGCTGCTGCAGGGCTACCGCAACAAGCCTCAGGCCGACCTGCGCGGCCCTTCGCGACGTGCTGCTGAAGGTGTCGTACCTGGGCGCGCAGATACCGGAGCTCGCCGAGCTCGAATTCAATCCCGTCATGGCGCTGCCCGCCGGCCACGGCTGCCAGATCGTGGATGTGCGGGCGCGGGTGCGTCGGAATTGGTAGATTGGAAGATTGGAAGATTGGAAGATTACGAGATCACGGAGCGACGTCGCCGAGTTGACGCATTGCCAGCAACACGCCGAGCAGGACGACGTTGACGACGACTCCGATGCGTGCGTCGGGCCATCCGACAACGCACAGCGCGAGAGAGAGCCCCAGCAACGGCCAACATCCATGCACGCACGTTGAATCCCGCGAGGAGCGCGCCTCCGAGCAGCACGAATCCCAAAGCAGCCATCAGCCAGACGACGCCGAGCACTCGAACGCCCGCGTCGCCCACATCGATCGCGCCGCCGAGAATCGTCGTTCGATAGGGCACTTCCGGTGACGCGACGAGCCTCCACGGCACGACGAAGCCCACCAGGTGGGCAACGCCGTGCGCGATGAGGAGAGCCGCCAGCGCGAAACGCATCATGCGTGTACGGCGTACTCTTGCGGAGGCTTCCGCGCGATGCAGGGCCTTCAGTTCCGGATAAAGCGCTACTTTCAACACGCCATCGCGCTGATGGCTGAAGAGCTCGAACGCGTCCGCGATGTCGTCGAGCGCAAACCGGTGCGTGACGAGCGGCAGACAGATCGACCCGCCGCCGCGCGATCATCTCCATCAGCCGCCGCATCCGCTCCTTGCCGCCAGGGCACAACGTCGTCACGATTTTCTGGTCCCCAAGACCGGCATAAAACGCCTCGTACGGCGCGACGAGCTTGCCCGAGTACACGCCCAGGCTCGACAGCGTTCCTCCGGCGCGCGTCGATCGCAGCGCGTTCTCGAATGTTTCCTGCTTGCCGAGCGCTTCGATCGCGACATCCACCCCGCGACCATCGGTGAGGAGCTTGATCGCCTCGACCAGATCACCATGGTCGGGATTCAACGTCACGCTCGCGCCGAACCGGCGCGCAGTCTCCAGACGCGACAAAACCGGGTCGATGGCAATGATCAGTCCGGCGCCTCGAAGCTTTGCGCCGACCGTCGCGCACAGCCCGATCGGACCCTGCGCAAAGATCGCAACAGAATCGCCGACCTTGATGTTTCCGCTTTCTGCACCCGACAGCCCGGTGGAGAAGATGTCCGGACACATCAGCACGTCCTCGTCCGCGAGATCGGCCGGAATCGACGCCAGGTTCGCGCGCGCATCGGGCACGAGCAGATATTCCGCCCACGCGCCGTTGATCGTGTTGCCGAAGCGCCAGCCACCCAGCGGTCCGCCGCATTGCGAGTGCGTGCCGTTGAGACAATAGAAACATTGACCGCACGGAGTGATGGCGCCGGCGATGACGCGCTCCCCCACTCGATAATATCCATCGAGCCCCGCGCCCAACTCCTCGATGATGCCCACCGGCTCGTGACCGAGCACGAGCCCTGGCTTGACGGGATATTCACCGCGCACGATGTGCACGTCGGTGCCGCAGATCGTCGTCGCTGTGATCTTGATGACGGCCTCGCCCGGACCGGGCACGGGCTTGGGCACCTCCTCTATCGCTATCCGACCTTCTCCGCGAAAGACCACGGCTTTCATCGTTGTCATACAAGCTCCCTTTTCGCCGCTTCGGCTCGATCACTTTCACTGTTGACGGGAATCCCGCGCCGGACGCTCTCGGTGACGATGCAGAAATCCTCGAACAGCTGCTCGCAGCGCTGCAGACGCGGACGATCCTCTGCGAGCACCTCCGGCGCGAGCTCGACGTCGATGCCCTTGATGCGGAAGCGCCCCTGCTCGTTGCGCGCGACGTGGGCGACGACCTCGGCCGACACGTCGAGCGGCTCGAGCCTGACCTTCCGAAGGCAGAAGGCGAAGCTGGCCGCGAGGCAATTGCCGATAGCAGCGGCGAGCACGGCAGCGGCGTTGGGGCCGGAGCCTTCGCCAAGCGGCGGCGGCTCGTCGAACACAATCGGAGGCAGCGCCTCGCTGTCGGGGAACGTCGCCACGAATTCATAGCCGCGCACGAAGCGCAGCGAAACCTTGTAGTCGCGAGTTTCAGACATGACTATCTCCATGCCGGGTTCGGCTTCGCGCGCTTCTTCGTGGCCGTCCACGTGCCCCTCGCCTCACCGGCGCCGCACTCAAAATTCGTTCTAAACGTGCCCTCGACGACGCCCTCTCCAACATATCCATTGAACGTAGTGAGCGCGAAGCACGTGCGATCGGGATCCCAGTAGCGATCCAGCATTCCTGTGAGCGAACCGTTCGACGCGCGGATGAATCTGATCGTGAGCAGATGGGTCGACGCCATGTCACCCGCGGCCTCTCCTTCCTGGTAGGGCCGTGGCTGGTAGGGAGACCGGCGGCCGGCGGGCACCATCAATACATCGCCATGCGCGTCGTCCGTGCCGGCTTTCAGCGTGAATTCGATGCTGCCCCGGCGGCCGAGCGCGGCGCTTTCGTATTCGCCCGCCCACTCACCGGCGAGCAGTTCGAGGTCGGCCGGCGTGGCTTGCAGCGCAATCGACGGCATCGGCGTACAACCCGTGGCGATCACGAATAACCCGAGTCCACCCAAAGCCCATCGCATCCTCATCGCACACCATCCGATGGCGTGATGAGCAATTCCGGCGCCACGTAATATGCGCGGTATTGGGCTCGATGGAGCCTTTCACGCTAGGAAATATTCCGCGGCGGTGCGTGTTTTCCGCGCCTCGGGAAGGAAGAATCAGCTTGATGATTCGCAATCGTGCGGGCATCGCGATTGCACTTCTGGCGCCCATGGATACGACACATCTCCCACGCACTTGCAAATGGTCGACGCCGACGCTTTTTACACCGTGGCCCATCTGGCTCGATGCCTGGACGGAGGAATGGACGTGCATGCGCGACGGTGCGTTCCGGCCGCTCGCGCACTCGGAGTGTTGTCGCAGTTGTCCAGCGTGGGAAGCGTTGCAGTCGACAGTTGAAAGTCCACAGTCGACGGTCCACAGTCAGCTCGACTAAAGCCGAGCCCTACCGCAGCATCGGTAGCAGCCTCCGGTAGGGCTCGACTTTAGTCGAGCTCAAGGCTACCGGCTACCAGCTACCACCTACCAGCTAGTGTGTGTGCGAGTGCTCCCCGTACGCCTCGATATCGCCGACGTCGACCGTGCTCATCAGGCCTGCCTCGGCGTGATCGAGGATGTGGCAGTGATACATCCACGAGCCGGGACGATCCAGCTTGACGAGGAAGCGCTTGGTCGCATCGACCGCGACGTGAATCGTGTCCTTCCAGGCACGCGGGCTCACCGGGACGCCCTTCTCGTCCACTTCCTGAAAGAAGAACCCGTGCAGATGAATGGGATGGGCCCAGATCGCTTTGTTCGTAATCGTCCAGAGCTGTGTTTCACCGACCTTGGCGCGCACCGCGGACTTCCGCCAGAACGGACCGCCCTCAATGGCAAACCCCGAAAGCCCTTGGTCCTTTGTCATTACCAGGTCCATGTTGATCCGCGTCGCGCCTGATGCTGACATCGCCGGAATGTCGCGCGTCACTTTCGGCAGCTCCGCGGCGGCGACCGGCGGCAGGGCGGCCGGCTCGAACACGATGAGGTCTTCGGCCGATCGAAACTCTGTGCTGCCGAACCCGCGATTGAACGGATTGGTGATGAGCGTGACGCTGCGGCCGTCGAGCCGCGGCGCCACGAGCACATCGGCGCGCTCGCCGGGCCCGAGCACGATCGTGTAGCGCTTTTGCGAATACTCCATGTGCCCGCCGTCGACGCCAATCAGCTCGAACGGCTGGCCGTCGCCAAGCACCAGCTCGAAGTAGCGGCTTTTCGCGGCGTTGACGATGCGCCAGCGCTGCAGCGCGCCATCGCGCACTGTCATCTTCGGGCGGACACGGCCGTTGACGAGCACGTGATTGCCTTCGCGTCCGAGCAGCGCGCCCAGCACGCCGCCGCTGTCGGCCGCGTGCATTTTGCCGTCATCATCCAGTGCAATATCGCTGAGCACGAGCACCAGCTCGTCGTCGACCTTCACCGTATCCTGCGGATCTTCCACGAGCAGCGGACCGTATAACCCGAAGCCGACTTGCGCGGCCGACATCACATGCGGGTGGTACCAAAACAAGCCCGCATCGGGTACGACGAAGTCGTACGTGAACGATTCTCCCGGCTCGACCGGCGCCTGCGATGCGCCGGGCACGCCGTCCATCTCGATCGGCACCTGCACGCCGTGCCAGTGAACCGTCGACGATTGTGGAAGCTTGTTCGAGAAATGCACGATGAGGCGATCGCCCCGGCGCGCGCGAATCAGCGGCCCCGGCAGCCCGCCGTTATATGTCCACGCGTTGGTTCGCACACCCGGCGCGATCTCGAGCGACGTGACGCTCGCTCCGAGATTGATCTCGACGATCTTCGGATCCGGATTGATGTCGACAGCTTCGACAAGCCGTACGCCCTCATCCCAACCGGCCGGTTGGAGGCTCTGTGCATCGGCAGTGGCAGCGAACAGTACAAGAATGACAATCGGCAGTTTCATGAACCCTCTATTTTAGCCCGTCTTCTTCCAAGATTGAAGGATCCGCAGATAGTTTCGCCGCTCAGCCGCGCGCGGATGCGCTGAGTGCGCAAGACTCATGCTGTCGCGGATCTGATCGATCGACTCGTACCCGTGCTCGTCGCCCCATCGCGCGAACCCATCACGCACGGCGGCGAGGTGCTGTACGCCGTCTTTCAAAAGCGCCGAGACCATTTGCACGGCGTCGGCGCCCGCCATGATCGCTTTGACGGCATCGATCGGCTGATGCACGCCCCCGGTTATCGCCAGCGATCCGCGATAGGACGCCGAGAGAATCGCCAGCCAGCGAAGCCGCAACAGCAGTTCGTCTGACGTCGACAGATGCAGGAGCGGAGCCGTCTCGAGCTCGTCCGGATCGATGTCGGCCTGATAGAAGCGATTGAACAGGACGAGCCCCTGGGCGCCAATGGTATCGAGCCGCGCCGCGAGATTCGGCAGCGACGAATAGAACGGCGAGAGCTTCACCGCGAGTGGAATCGCGATCGATTCCTTCAGCACGGCGACAATATCGAGAAGCCGCGCTTCGACCGATGCCGCATCTTCTCCGGGGTCGGTGGCGAGATGATAGAAGTTCAGCTCCAGGGCGTCAGCCTCAGCTCTCTGCAGTAGCCGCGCGTACTTCAGCCATCCTTCGGTCGTCGTGCCATTAATCGAGGCGATGACAGGCACCGAGACGCGTGCTTTGATGCGCCGCAGTTGCTCCAGATACTGATCGGGACCGAAGGTAAAGCCCGAGGAGCCGAACCGCTCCTGGAGAATCTGCTCTTCGAAGAGCGACCGCATCACGATGGCCGATGCGCCGGCATCCTCGAGCTGCCGCACCGAGTCGAGCGTGTCGGCGAGCGGCGAGGCGCCGGGCATGAACGGGTGAGCGAGCTCGAGCCCGAGGTACCGCGTCGTTAGCTGCATCTCAATGTGCCAAGGAACAGAAAATTGAAGAGCGGACTCGGCACGTGGCCCTCCTTTGTGCAGCTCGCACGCGATGAGCTATGGCAACGTGCGTGCCGCTGGAAGGCCGGCGCGTTCTGCGAATAATGGCGTCTTTTGCTGGCATTTCTTGCAGGTGGCGCGCCCGTGCGCGAAATTTTCCGCAGCGCTGCGAAAAAACACGCGCCGCTGGCTATTCAGCGCTGGCGATCCGTGCGAGCACCTGCGCCACGACGCGGTCGCATCGCGGCTTGTAGAACCGGAATACATCAGGGGCGGACGACCCAGTCCGGGCCATCAGGTCGCGGCGAATGGCGGCGCGGGCGCGCGACAACCGCGTCTTGACGACGTCATCGGATACACCCAGCGCCGCTGCCACCTCCGCGGTGCTCATGCCTTCGACTTCGCGAAGCGTGAACACTTCGCGCGCGCCGTCGGGCAGCTCGTCGATCGCCTGCTCGAGCACCATGCGCAGCTCGCCTGCCGCGGCCTGTCTTTCCGGGTTTGAGGGATCTACACGGTCCATAAAGGACTCCACATCCATGGTGTCTTCGTCCACGCACAAGTAATTTTGGTTGCGCCGCGCACGCGCCAGCGCTTCGTTGACGGCAATCCTCGTCAGCCATGTCGAGAACTGCGCGCGTCCGTGGAACTGCCGCAGATGGGCGTACGCATTCACGTACGTTTGTTGCATCACGTCTTCCGCTTCGGTGTCATCCCTGAGAATGGCGCGCGCCGCTCGATAGATGCGCTCGTTATGACGGCGCATCAGTATTTCGAACAGTGCCGTATGTCCGTCGAGCACGCCGGCAACAACCTCTTCGTCGCTCAACCTGCCCCATCGCTCGAGCACGGGCGCGTTCACGATATGCATCGGGTCTCGTCTCCCATTCTATAGAGTCGCGAGCGAAGAAAAGGTGACACGTCACGTTTATTCCACCTACTCACTCTATTGAAGAGAAGAGGAACGAAGGAGAGTGAGATGAAACGGAATTTGACCAGGCGAATGATCGGCGCACTTCTCATTACGTTTGTACTCTTTCTGACGTACGCCCTGTCGCAGTTCGCTCCAGTGACAACCGCGCAGCCGGGACCGGACGGCATGGCTACGTTCCGCTTCGATACGTTCGGTGACGAACAGCTCTGGACGGACGTCCTTCGCATGCATGAGGCCGTCGCGACCGTCGATCCGAAGACGGCCCTTTCCGTAGGACTCAAGGTCGACGTCGAGGCGCTGCCTCCGGAAATCATCGCCGCGATAAAAGCGGGAAAAGGGGTGGATTTGACGAGTCCCGCGGTGACGATCGAACTGCTTCGGCTCAACGCTGTCGTGGGCATCGTGGGCAAGGTTAACGCCTCGGGGCAGCTCACCAGCGTCGGCATCACTTGTGCGTTGTGCCATTCATCTGTCGACGATTCGTTGATACCTGGCATCGGCAAACGCCTCGACGGATGGGCGAACACCGATTTGAACGTCGGTGCCATCGTCGCGTTGTCGCCGGCACATTGACGAAGCACTGAAGGCCGAGTTGAAGACCTGGGGACCCGGCAAATACGATCCTCGGCATCATGTGTTCGACGGCACCAACCTCAGGATATTGAACGAGCGATCGCTTCCCGTCGTGATTCCGCCGATCTACGGGCTGAAGCACGTCGGTTTCGAAACCTATACTGGCGACGGCCCGATCTGGTACTGGAACAGTTATGTCGGGGTATCGCAGATGGGCGGGCAAGGTAACTTCAACGACGCGCGTATCGATCTGTTCATCGAGCAATCCCCCGACCTGGTGACACCGAAGCTAGGAGCCTTGCTGGACTATCAACTGGGTTTGCACACTCCCAAACCTCCCGCAGGCAGCTTCAATCAGCAGGCTGCGAACCGCGGACGGCAACTGTTCCGCAAAGAGGCTCGATGCGCTTCCTGCCATTCGGGGCCGACGTACACCGATGTCCTGAGCAGTCCCCACGCTACGGTGCCGGTTCTCCACGAGCCGACAGAGATTGGCACCGAACCGGTATATGCCACCCGGAGCGCCACGGGAAAATATCGGACGACTCCGCTTCGCGCGCTCTGGCAGCACGCGCCGTACTTCCACGACGGCAGCGCCGCCGATCTGCCCGCGGTTGTCGAGCATTACAACACGCAGTTCGGGTTGAACCTGACGGCTGCGCAGAAGGCGGATCTGGTCGAGTTTCTGAAATCGCTGTAGCTGGTGGGTGGTTGGTGGTCCGGGAACTTTTTCGCAGTGATGCGAGAAAAACAAGGCGTCCGCTTCAGGCCGGCGAACGCTTGAGCAGCATGTACGAGAAACGCCCCTGGAGCCAGGCCTCTCCTGTGGCATCGTCGTGCCGGCTGTCGATGAATTCTCCCAGCACGTGCGCATAGTGACCGCCAAGACGGACGATTTCCTGCTGCAAGCGCGCGCGGGCCGTCGCCATGAGATCGTCGTAACACTGGTCCCAGAGCTCATTACGATGCGCGAGATCGCCCTTGATGGGCTTGCTTCTGGCTTCGACGAAATGTTCGCCCATCGGCTCGGCAGCAAGGGGTGGCAGTTCGCGATGCCAAAAAATGTCGACTTTGTCACTGGTGATCATGGTCATGGCTCTCGCCCTCCGGAGGCAATCCGTGCACGAATCGGGCCCACTTCAGGTGGTTGGTGGTTGTGGGGAGTAGTTCCCACCACCAACCGCTGACCACCAACCGCTAGCCATCCCCTTCCGGCTGCAAAGACGCAATCAGGCCGTTGAGCATTCGCCCGATGCGATCGACTCGCTGTTGGATCAAGTCGCGTTTTTCGCTTATACAAAACCCCAGTCACATCGCCAGTTCGAGCTGAACGTCAACTTCGCCCTGAGATCCCAGGGCGATGTCGAGGTGGTGCAGAAACGCCTTCCGACGCTTTCGGCGCGCGCCTTCACCGATGTTGGACGGAATCGAGACAGCGGCGCGACGGAATTGCGATGTAAGACCAAACCGTTCCTCGGATGGAAACCCCTTGGAGAGTGAAAAGATTGCAGCAGATTGGCAACCACCAACCACGCACCACCAACCACCAACCACCCACCCACCCACCAAGTTACAGCCCAATGGCCGCGATGAATCCGAGCATGCCGACGAGGCCGACAGTCACACCCCAGGCCGCTTCAGTTGGAGTCGAGTGCGCGAAGCTTTCCGGCAGCAGTTCCTGCACCACGAGGAAAATCATCGCGCCGCCCGCGAATCCGAGGCTCGCCGGCAGGAGCGGCTGAAAAACGGACACGAGCAGAAACGCGGGCACTGCGACAACCGGCTGTGGCAGGCTCGTCAGGATCGAGTAATACATGCACCGCCACACGGAGGCGCCGTTAGCGCGCAGCGGAAGCGACACAGCTGTCCCCTCCGGGATGTTGTGCACGGCGATTGCCACTGCGAGCAACCAGCCGAACTTGATTTCACCGGTGGCGTAGCCGACGCCAATCGCGGCGCCCTCCGGAATGCTGTGAATGAACAACGTCAGCAGCAGCAACAGCGCCTGCCGCGAGCTTTGCTGGTTGAGGCCATGGATGGTCCAGCCGCGCTCTTCGATAATCCTCGACGTGTAAGAAAAAAACAGCGCGCCGGCGAGCATGCCGCCCACCACCTCGACGGCGCCGCCGCGGCCGAGCGCCTCGTCGGCGAGCGCGAACACCGAGGCCGACAGCATCATGCCGCTGGCTGTGGCTGCGGCAATCCCGCGCCATCGAGGTTCAGAATTTCTGAGAAAGAGAACGGGCAGCGCTCCCAGCCCTGTCGCCAGGGCCGTGAAGAGCGCCACCCAGAAAACTTGAGCTGTGCTGATCAAACGCGAGACTTACGGGTTGACGATGAATACTGGCATTCCGGTGGTTGGAGGGTTGAGGAGTTGGTGTTCCTTCCCGCCATTGTCAATCCATCCAGCGATCAGGACGCGCTCGTAACCGCTCGTGCGGTTCTGTTGTTGCGCTGAGATGGGGGCGAGTAGAGAGGGTCCGCCCAGCGAAATCCACACGAGACATACGGCGATGATGGTCAATACGGCCTTGGTGTACAGATCGGGTCGCATTAGATGCCTCCTTGGGGTGAGATGAGGGCGCTGCAAGTTGGGATTTGCGAACGCGCTCAGCCGACAAGAAAAACATACCACTCTCTGCCAGGTGGGTTCATGGAATGCACCTAGGGGTCTCAACGCCGACAGGCGGTCGAAGGTCGAGCCGTTCGTAAACAAACTCGGCAACTCCCACGACCGCTTGTCGTTCTGAAACCTCCCACCTGACAGGTAGCAGCGTATCTGTATCAATCCACAGCGACTCCACCGGCACAAAGTCGGCCGGGTTCGGTGCCGGATCCCCCGTGATGTCAGCTGCCTTCCATGGAGGCGACGTCGAAACGATGGCTCGAACAGGGCGACCGCCAAGAAGGCGGCGCGCACCGCTTCTCAGAGATGCCGCTGTTCTCAGCATCTCCAGCGGTCGGGCGGCCGCAGTGTCGCCGGGAGTCCGCTCCCGAGCGGTTACTGACCACCTTTGCGTGCTGGAATTCAGCAGGTAGTCAATAACCATCTCGCCCGTTGCGGGCGCGCCGTTACAGCGGCCTGCCGACACGCCGGTGTATTCAGTCAGTTTTACGAGCCGCCGCTCCTCCCGCTGCTCAGGTGGGGTGAAAACACGCACAGTGCCTGTGCCTGGAATGCCCCCCACTACCCCCCCGATGCGCTCCCCCTCAATATGGGAGACCCGGATCAGGTGCGGTACGCCTGCTCGCCCCACAAGAACCTCGGTCTCGCCGCCTTTCTGCTTGAGTCGAAGTGTCTTTCCGGCGAGTGCCTGCCGAATTCGACTGAGAACTGTATCCATCTCATCGGCAGTCAATGGTCGTTGAAGGTTCAGCAAATCCTGAGGCTGCGCGGAGACGTGAGTGGCCACGCATATTGCCGCGAGGACGGCGGCGCATCGAACCAGGTGCATACCCATTGCGGTTAGACCACAAAACCGACTGAATGTTTCGTGGTGTAGGCCTATTCGGCGCGTCTCGTTGGGACAAACGTTTGCGCGTGGACGGCTCACGGTGCTGGCGGCAGACCCGCCGCGTCGAGTGCAACGGGTGGTCTGTGTCACGAGCGATCTCACCGGCTCACATCGCGATTTTCACCGACAAAGCGCGGCGGTAGAATCGCTGTTGTCGCAGCGAGGAGGGATTCTGCGACGGGCCGCTAAGTGGACCGGCCAGCGATGATCGAATCGCCGAAAGCACCGCCTGCGTGCAAAAGGAGAGAAGGACACATGGCGCATCGACGATGGATTCCGATGGCGGCACTCTTCGTCCTCATCGCTTCGGTTGCGCACGGACAACGTTCGGCAGTCACTCTCGCGCAGGCGTCACCGTTTATGGGAACGTGGGTGATCCAGATGACAGAACCGGCAGCCTTCAGGGGCACGCACACAGTACGAGTCTGGGAGAAGGATGGAGCCGTCGCCGCCAGTCTTCAGGTCGGTAAGTTTCCAGCGACAGGGGCAACCGGCATTTACAGAGACGGGGGCATGCTCGTGTTGACCATCAGCCACGATGCCAGCGCGCTGCCAATTTCATGATGCGTCTGCTGTAAGCTGTCCGGTGAGGTGGCGCGATGACTACCTACAAGGTTGGCTATCTGGTCGGCAGCCTGGCGAAGGGCTCGATCAACCGATTGCTCGCCACCGCTCTCGTGCGGCTGGCACCCGCGGAGCTCCAGATGTCGGAGATCTCGTTCAAGGACCTCCCCCTCTACAGCTACGACTACGACGCGAACTACCCGCCGGTGGCCACCGAGTTCAAGGATGCGATCGCAGCGGTTGACGCCGTCCTGTTCGTAACGCCTGAGTACAACCGGTCGATCCCGGGCGGCCTGAAGAACGCCATCGACTGGGCGAGCCGGCCCTACGGCACGAACGCATTCGCGCGTAAACCGTCAGGCATCATCGGTACATCGCCAGGCAAGATCGGCACGGCAATCGCCCAGCAGCATTTGCGCAGTATTCTCGCCTTCTGCAACTCACCGCTGATGAATTCCGTCGAGGCGTACATTCAGTTCGAACGTGGTCTGATCACCGACGATGGGCGCGTCACCAACGAGTCCACCGAGCAATTCCTCCGGCAATACATCGAGGAGTTCGCTGGGTTCATTGCGAGGGTGTATACAGTGCTGCCGCGGAATCAGTAGCGGCGATGCTGCTGCCACGCCTTGACCAGGTCAGCGGATGGCTTGGTACACATCGTCAGTGCGTCGGCGGGTCGTCCTCGCCCCCCTCGGCGACGCCCCGCGAGATTCTGTCGAGAAGTTGAATCGCGAGGCGGCCGGGTCGCTGGCGATACGCCGCGCGAAATCGGGCCGATCGGGTGTGTCGTCGAGGGCGACGTCCACGTCGACAGCCCGAGAGCTCTCGCGAACGAAATCACTGAGTACGAAGGGAGACTTCGATGAACGGCGAGCAGCCTGGTCTCGTGATCGTGCGGGGCGCCGCCGACGGTTTCGTCCAGGAGATCATTGCGGGTCCACATCACCTGCGGAGTGACGAACCGACCTCAGTAGGGGGAACCGAGACCGGCGCGACGCCTTACGACCTCCTTCTCGCTGCGCTGGGCTCTTGCACGTCGATGACCATGGCGATGTATGCGCGACGAAAGAAGTGGACGCTGGAGCGTGTCACCGTTCGCCTTCGCTATTCCCGCGTCCATGCCGAGGATTGTGCGGCTTGCGAGACGCAGAATTCGTGGCTGACGGTCATCGACCGTGAGATCGCGCTGGAAGGATCGCTGGACGAAGACCAACGCGCCAGGCTATTGGCGATCGCCAACCGCTGCCCCGTTCACCTGACACTTAGCTCCAGGATAGACATCCGCACCACACTGCAATGAAGTCACGTAGAGGAGACGCGACCACCAATCCGAGCGCAGAATCTGGGTTGGGCTATCCTCTTCGACAAATCAACGAGGTGAACGTGCTCCGAACGACACCATTGCCGCCGTCGCGTTTGATTGCTGCCGCCGCCGTGGCTGCTGCCGCGTGCGTCAGCCTGTCGGCTCAACAGGGCTGGCGCGATCCATCCAAACATGACGCTCGGCTTGTTACGGTCGATGTGGGCGTGCAGCTCGAAGTGCTCGACTGGGGCGGATTCGGGCCAGCCGTTGTCTTACTCACCGGATCGGGCCACACGGCCCATGTTTATGACGACTTCGCTCCCAAACTGACCGACTGTTGCCACGTCTATGGCATTACTCGGCGTGGGTTCGGCACCTCGAGTAGACCTTCCTCCGGCTACGACGATCAGAGGCTTGCCGACGATGTCGTCCGTGCGCTGGACGGGGCAAAGATTCCGTCTCCTGTGCTCGTCGGCCACTCGAGAGCCGGTGCCGAGATGACGACTGTCGGTCGACAACACTCTGATCGGATATCAGGGCTGGTCTACCTTGATGCTCTAGGCGATCTCGAAGACGAACCACCTGCCGACCCGGAATGGGCCGCCCTCGCGAAAAAAATGCCGCCGGATTTGCGGCCCTCGCCAGTTTGCGGCCCGGAAGACAGAACAACATTCGCGGCCTTTCGCGTGTGGATGGCTTGCCGCCATGGATTTCTCTCACCGCTCCCTGAATCGGAACTGCGGCATCAGTTCGCGGCCGACGGTGACGGCGTGGGTGCCGTTACGTTGCCGGATTGGGTCAGCCCCGCAATCAGTAAGGGCCAGGTCTTTCGCCGCGACTATTCTAATATCCGCGTTCCGGTTCTCGTCATGTTCGAGTTACCCGCCTTGCGCCCGAGCGACAGATATCCGAAGAACGAGGCCGACCGCATCGCGGTGGACGCCTTCGTCGCGCGGGGTCGAGTGTTGGCCAACCGGTGGATCGACAAGGTCAAGCAGCATGTTGCAGATGTGCGAGTGGTCGATTTGCCGGGCGCGGGTCACTACGTCTTCTTGACGCGCGAGGCAGACGTGCTGCGCGAGATCCGAACGTTTGTAACAGGGTTGCAGCGGTAGTGGATCAGTTTGAGATTCCGGCCGTCAGACCAGTGCCGAGTGGATAGTCGGTCCCAGCCCCAACCAGATTGCGACCGCGCTGCCCACCACGAACAGAATGATGAAGATGAGGACGTAAAAAGCGATTCTCCGTGGCGTTGCCTTCATATCTCAGTGATTTTATTCGGTCGGCTGCTTGTTGCGTTCGGCTGCAATCGGCGTCGGGCCTCTGCCGCAATCGTGATGCGGGATGCGACGGCGTCGGCCATGCGGCAAAATACTAACGCTGCATTTGGAATGCCGATCCTGAATTTGGAAATCTACAAGATCAGCGTTTTCGTCGTGCTATATCCGGTGAATTACCAGACAGCCTGATCCGCACGAATAGATACTCTTGGCGAAGAAGATTACCTTTGGCAGGCGTGACAACGCGCGTGAAATTGCCGCCTGACTTTAAATCAGCCGTGAAGGCGCTTCTTCAAACGCCACCTCCGCCCCCAGGTGATCCGTCTACGCGGAAGCGGAAGCCCAAAAAGAAAAAGGCCGCTTCGCCAAAGCGGGAGCGGCCCTAAATAGACGAATCAACGTCAACTACCGAGCGAGCATGGGTGCCGGCACTGTCAAGCGCACATTCCCACGCAGATCGACCACTCCTGTTTCACGATTCACGACCGCTTCATCGGCGTTCAACCTGATCGTCCCATCTGCAAAGACGATCTCCACCGCGCCAGTCATGTGGATCGTTTGCGTGTCGGCTTGTTCCACAGCGCGTTGGGTAGTCATTGTGAGTTTTAGGGGCGCACTGGTCTGAGCATCCGCGAACGTCACCATCCCCAAGACACCGAAGACAAAGAGAATCCGCTTCATCGCCAGCCTCCCTCTTATTTCTGAAAGTGGACGACACTACCACCGTGGTTGCAACTACTTACGCTTGTTTTTGTGAACGCTCCAATTGTCGTTTTTTCCCGTCGAAAGGCGGATACAAGCGACCGTTTCCGTGTTACCCCGGTGTTACCCCCAGAATAAAAATTGGTCGGGATGACTGGATTCGAACCAGCGACCCCTTGACCCCCAGTCACTAATGGACCCGTGCCGGTTCGGGTCCGAACGTGTTTTGTTGAGTCTTTTCGATCGTCGTGCGTGTCTCGATGCGGTCGGTTGAGGCCCGTTCGATCCGCCGGATATGTCAATTTGTGTCAATGGCGGAATCCGTCCGATGCGTTGCTCGAAGAGCGCATCTCATCCGCATCGCCGCCGAGTGACGCCGCGAGATACTTCGACGTTTGGCTGATGTTGTGATGGCCGAGCCAGCGCTGAATCGTCGCGAGCGGCACGCCGGCATCCATCCAGCGTGAGCCCGCTTCCCGTCGCAGATCGTGAAAGTGCAAGCCCGTCGATCCTGCGCGCTGACACGTCAACCGCCACGCCGTCTTAATCGACCCACGGCGGCGCCCTATCTCGTCCCCAAACACAAACGCCTGCGAGGGGAAGGGTTCCCCTGCCGGATCGTGTCTGCGTGCGTCCAGGACGGTCCTGAGCGTTGTGGAGATCGGCACGCGCCGCGGCTTCTTCGCCTTCGTCTTCCCCGCCGGCAGAAACAGATCGCTGCCGACTTGATGCCATTGCAGCGAGAGCAGCTCGCCGAGCCGCATGCCGGTCTCGAGCGCCGCGATGATGAGCGGCTGCAGCCCGTTCGCCTTCGCGAGTAACCGCGTCTCTTCGTCGCCCTGCAGTCGTCGCGTCCGGGCCTCTTCGCGCGCCAGCTTCACGACGGCGACATCGCCCACGCGGAAGGGTGACCCGGCACGAGCCCATCGACGACGGCCCAGTTGAACATCGCCCGCAGGAACGCGAGATTGCGATTGGCCGCAACCTTCGGCCGCTGCGCGCGGAAGGCATCGAGCGCCTCGCGCGTGATGTCGGCGATCCGCCAGTCGCCAAACGTCTGGCCCTGGACGATCGTCGCCGTGATCGTCCCTACCTGATACTGCTCCGCCGGGCGAGGCGTTCGGCCGCTGCCGATATTGCGCGAGCACCGTCGCGAGCGTCGGCCGATCGGCGGGCTGCACGAGTAACGGATCGCGGCCATCGAGCCAGGCCGTGATCGCGCGGCGCGCTTCGTCCTGCGCCTCACGCAGATTCGCCGCATGCCGTCCCGGCGGCGAGATCGAGATTCTTGCGATACCGTTCGTTCGGGCGTCGCGGGTGATCCTTCGCCGCCTTGTAATCGACGTACCACGGGTGCGTACAGATCTTCCATTGCGTGCAGCCGCAGATTTTTCGAACGTGGTCCGTCTGACTCTTGCGGGACATGGGAGCCTTTCTTGGGCGGCGGCTCCCGTAAAATAGCAGGCAGCTCGCTCGCTCGGGTCATCGAGGGAACGGGTCAGGAGTACTTGCGGGTTCGCGCCCGCAGGTGCTCCGATTTAGTCGAGCCTCATTCTACCGTCTCCTTCTGTCCGCCTGCGTTGTCCCTCGACAAACGTCGACGATAGTTAACTTTTTCGCTGTGATAGTTAACTTTCTCGCTCTGATACGCAACTTTCTTCGCTATCGCACTCAACTTGATCGGGTGCCAACCGGAGGGTGGCATATTGCCACCCGACTTGCGGATTCCGCAAGAGACCTTGCGAATCCTGCAAGTACCCGACTGACCGGTGTTCACGGTGATCATCACCTGGCTATCACGAGATGATCACGGCTTTCGAACGATATGGTTTCCCACGATATGGTTTCAGCAGAGCTAGTGCACGCGCGTGCCGGTCGGTAGGTCGCTGTCTCTCGACAGCATCGGCTCTGGCGTGTCGGGTGTCTCGGCCAGCCGCGCCGCGCGCAGCACGTGCGGGTCTTCACGCGCGAGCAGATCCCGCAACGCAGACAGCCGCGCGTCCAGGGCGGCCACGGCATACACCCACGCGGAATCCATGTCGCGGTGCGACACAATGGCGCGGCGCACGCGGGTGAGCGCGTCCAGCTCCTTGAGATACGCCTGCACGATCACGATGTCCAGCGTCAGCGTCGCGCGCATCATGCCGCCAGATATTTCACGCTGTTGGCCGTCGCTTGCCAGTTCACAAACCGTTCAACGAGATAGCCAATCGTATTCGTTTGCCACAGCGAGACTTGGACGGTGGTCGCGGTTGCCGGATTGTCGGGCGTGCTGTTCATTTGCAGCGAGGCCTCTTTCGAGCTTTCCACGGTCACCCCCTTGTCGGCGACAAACACTTGACTCGGGTCCATCGCGACGGTGATGCCGCCCGCGGCGCCACTGATAATCACGTCCACGCCGACCCCGCCGCCGCCGTTCATGGAACGAATCGCCGCCGCGTGCGCGGCATTGGTAATCAACACCGGCGCCAGCACATTCGGCGCGCCGGTGAAGAAGGCCGCCAATAACGTCTGCAGGTCGGTCGCATAGACGCCCGTCGAGGCAACGGGCGTCGTGCCATTGGTCACCGACGCGGGATTCTTGTTCGCGACCGCGGCGACCAACGGATCCAAAAATTGCCGGTCGGTGTAATCCGTCAAGTCCGCTTCGAGCGCCTCGATGAGCGCGCCCGAGAAGCCGGCCCGCGCCGCCGCCACCAGCTCGCGCGTCACGACCGGAATCGCCGCGTGTTTCAAGAGGCCGAGCGTCACGCCGTTGCTGAACGCCATGGCCGACGCCGGCTTGTAGCCATTCTCGGGAATCCATTGATAGGTCGAGCCGCTCGTTTGCACGGGAATTTTGACGTTGAACGGCACTCTCCGCAGCCCGGGAATCCGACCGAGCAGCGACGCGGAGCGGACGAGTTTGAGAAACGCGTCCTCCATCGGGGAGATGAGCGCGCCGCCCCAGGCGATGTCGGTGGTCGTGCCGGGCGCAATCGCCGCCTTCGTCTGCAGGAGCATCGCGCCGGTGCTCCGGGGGTAGCGGAGCAGGAAATTCTTGACCGCCGTCGCGCTGCCGACGCTGTCGGCGAGTTCCGCCAGATAGCAGCCGTAGTCGAGCACGAGCTGTTTCTGTTGTAACTGCTCCGTGCGCGGGCCGAGTCGGGGCAATTCGCCTGTCTCGAGGGAGAGCAACGCCTTTGTCTCCATGGGCAGAGTGTAGAGAGCGATAGACGGCCACGCAACGCTCTCGGTGGAAGTGCTCAACGACTTCCGCAGCATAGAAATAAACTAGATTTATTCAGCGCGCGATGATGCACATCTGACAGAGGCCAACCGCCTGATTCATAAAATCAATTGACGGCAGATTCCAGCCCAGCGGGTCGAGGCGCAACGCGCGCCCACACTGGCGACAACACGGGCTAGTGGAAATAGGCTTGTCGATCACAGCGGCCGACAAGTCTATTTTCGGCGGTGCACTCACGGTCGTGCTGCTGTTCAAGTCCTCCAACATCCCTCGACGCGGGTTACGCGGCGCCATTGGGATAAACGTAAATTACGTTTAATCCTTCACGCACCACAGGACGCCGCAGCGCACTTCGTCGATCCGCTCGATCCCGTCACCCACGAGTTGATGGAGCTGCTTCCCGAGACTGCGCCTGGAGAGAATACCGGCCGCGGTGAGGGCACTCACCAACTCCGGACAGACGACGCGATGCCCCCACAGCTCGTCTGTCGAGAACGCGACGCCAGGACCGATGAGCAGGCTAATCACCGCGACGAGCTGCAGGAGCGCGCGCAGCCGGACGAGCTCGCGCTCGTGGTATCGGATGCGGTCTGAAATACCAGAAGTTCTCTTCTGGGGTTTCAGCGGTTTGGCTAGCTGGCTAGCCGGCTGAGTATTTAAATATTCAGCCGCGCGGCGCATCTACCAGACCCGCTGCTTGGCCGCCATCCGGGGCGAGATGCCCAACTCGCGCTGATACGCCGTCACCTCCTCGCGGAAGGTTTTGAGATGCAGCTTCACCACCGCCGGGGAATAGCGCCGCGCCCCGGCTTCCTGGCGCCAGCCTTCGAGCCAAGCCTCCCGGCGGCGAATCTTGCGCTGCAGGTGGTCCGCCTTCCGCTTGCACGCCTCGGAGCAGTACCGCCGGTGCGGTCCCCCGTGCTGGCGCCCACAGGTACAGGGGGGCAGCTTGGGCAGCTCCGTACCGCAATAACACCGTGTCTGCGGTGCCAATGCATTCGCACCCATACCTATCCTCGCGCTCACCGGAACCGTACCTCGTAAACCTTAGCAAAATCGTCAATTATCGCCATTCGGGAAGCCCCTTCTCTATCCTGGGAAAACTCGCGTGTTGGGCCGGGGTGGTTTCAGGAGAGCGACTTACAGAACATTTTCGCTACCCCCGCCTACGCCACTCGACATCGAAACGGGCCGTTTCGACGTTCTGGCAGTTCGCCACATCTCACCGATTGCACCCAGCTCCGGACACGGTTGTCCGGTCACGCCGGCACAAGGGAGAGTCCCCGGCGCTTGGCCCATTTCGTCCGGGCATAGGCGATCGCCTCGTCGTACGACAAGTAGCCAATTGTCTGCACGTTCTCGTCGAGGAAGAGATACTGCCAGCCGTGCCGATGGACGCCCCGCGATCCCCGTTCGCCCCGGGTCAGGTCCTCATCGATCATCAGCTGCACACACCAGACGTCATCGTCCTCGCGAATGACGCCCGTCATAGTGAGCGGGTCCGGGATGCCGCCGTTCACGTTGAAGCGCCATGCGAGGATCGATTCCCAGGTGGGCTGGTCCTCCTTCCCCCTCGGGGAAAAAGACGAGCCCGTTGTTGAGTGTCTCGGGAATGATGAACCACTGCTGGTCGGTCTGTTTCATGCTGTCGTCCCCTCCCCGTTTGTTGGCGATATATCTAACAAACGGATCGACCCGATTTTCCCAACGGCGTAATACGTGACGTGCACGGCACCGCTCGCCGCGAGCCTCCGCACGGCCCGTAACACGCCCATCTGAACATTCGCGTCCACGAACGATCCACGCGATTGGCCCAACGCGCGGGCGACTTCCCGACAGAACCACGAGTACGCGCAATCGCCGGCATGACGGCGGGCGCGTTGGCGGCAGGGACCAATGCCGGAACGTGTGAATGCGATCGACTCGCCGTAGCACTCCTGCCAGGTCGCCGGCGGGTTGGCCCGCTGCAAGACTTCGAGCACCGCCGCGTCGTAGCACTGTCCGTTCTTCACGGCCGCCTGATTGCCCGAGACGAAGCGGCCCATTAGCGCTTCGCCTGCGACTTCTGACTCGAGGCGGTCATGCGCCTATAGTTGCTGTTGGTTGATCTGCACGCACAGATCACGTACGTCTCTGGTCCGTCGTCGTGCGGCACCGGAGCCCAGCCGTTATCGTTGCTGCAGATCGGGCATTCCTGGACGTGCTGCTGTCGCGTGCGGACGAGCGTCTCTCTTCTCGCGCGCTCGGCGACGAGCTCCTCCGCCACCTGGTACCGCTTCGGCGCCGGCGGGAAAAATTCGCCGCCCCTGCGACGCAGGATCATCGCCGCCTCTTCAATCGCCGACACGGGCAAGTTGCCCAACGTCTCCCGGTAGACCTTCATCGTCGCGGCATCGATGTGTCGCTGGAAGGCGATCGCTAATTGCGCGATGCACTTGTCGATCGCGTCGTCCGCAGACGGGACGCGCAGTAAGGAGAGCGTCATTTGCGAGACTCCCGATAGGCTTTCAAGGCGGATTGCGTAATGGGAGAGAGACGGCGTTCGCTGGAGCTGGAACTGGGGGATCGACGTACAGCGCGCGGCTGTGCTTTCTCTCTTTGAGTAGATCTGAGTAGATCAAGAGTAGATCGGGTGAACGCACGTTCACCCTTTTGGCGAACGTGCGTTCGCCCTTTCGTGTCGATATGTTCACCCTTGTCGGTACCTAAGGGTGAAGCTGCGTTCACCCTTTTGGTTTTCGTGACACTGGACGGGCGATCCGCGCGGTGCCCGTGCGCCGGCAGATGGTCGAAGCTGAAGAGGTAGACCGTCGTATACCCGCCCCGCGGATTGCGATGCGCGGATCCATACCCGCCTTTGGCACGCGGGCGGATGATCTTGAGGCGTTCGAGATCACGCAGGCCATATTGCACGGCCCGCCGGGTCCGGCCCAGCCAGGCCGCGAGCGTCCGCACGCTCGGATAAATCCCCTGGCCCTCGGCATCGCCATGCAGCGCCAGCGCGATCGCTAACGGTTTCAGACTTGGGACGAGATCGCTTTCCAGGATCCGACGCAGGTTCGCGAGCGTGGACCGCATGTCAACGACCCTGATGGGACTGGTGATCGAGTCGGTATGCTACTTTCATCGCGTGTGCCCCCGCCCGGCACATGTCTCTGAGGGGCTCGGCCGTTTCGCCGCGGCCGGGCTCCGTTCTCGGTTAACTCGCTGACCGCTGCCGGCCGTGATACGGCAACGGCTTCACGTCTTCCTGGTCACGCACCCAGGCATCCAACCATTCGGCGCGCGTCAAAATTTCTTTCCGGCCGCCGACTTGGACCCCCCGTAAGCGGCCGGCGAGAATTTCGCGCCGCACGAAGCGGCGCCCGCGCTTGAGATACTGCGCGGCTTCAGTCGCGGTGAGCCAGGGCGACGGCAGCGCTTTCTCAGCCACGATGCACCTTGCGCGTCGCGCGTGCCTTCACGAGGCGATCCACGTCCACTCGGCTGAACAAACGCACACCGGACGAGGTGCGTTCAGCGACCAGATCACCGCGACGCTCCATGTCGCGCACGGTGGCAGGAGTGACATCGAGAACTTTGGCGGCTTCCGCGGTGAGCATTTTCGTGTTCATAGTTGCGGCATGCTACAAGAAGCAGGGGCCGGGGTCACTGTCACCACTTCGCCGATGTCGTGACAGTAAAACGTTCGCGAAGGTGGGAAAATCTGGCCTACTTCTCGTCGAGAAAGGTGTGCCACGCCGACCACGCCCGCCAGATGGCGGGTTCGGCGCGATCTGCTGCACCTCGGCGAGGTCGATCACAATCTCCGTGATCGACTTGTCCGGCTGAAGCCGGATCTCACAACGCACCCGGATCGCGAGCTTCCTCATCCCGCCAGTCTCGGCCCAGTCCGTAAAGGCATCCGTCCGGACGCCACGCCCCGGTTGTTTGAAGTCCAAGGTCGCCGCGAGGGTGCTCACCAGGTCGGGGATCGGGCGCATCTCATCGACCTGTTCCCCAAAGATCCCGGATCGTGGACGCGAAGTGATCAAAGTACCCCCGATCCAGTCGGGGAGCGTGATCGCGCCATCGTCCCCGCGCGTCTGCTCACTGCAAATCTGATAACCGCGGATCACGTGGATCGCGTTCCCCGTTTGCGTATACAAGCGACGCTCGAACTCAAGCGGTGAGAACTTCCCCGCCCGCAACCAGGGGTCGTCGAACGGCATGGACTGCCTCCGCAGCAGCTCCGCCAGGAAGGAAAACGATCGGCGGCAGGCCGGCGGAGGACCGCCGTGAGAGCAGGGTCATGACTCCCCACTCCGCCGCCGAATATGTCAACGATATGTCAATGAACTTTGGAAAAAATGGTCGGGATGACTGGATTCGAACCAGCGACCCCTTGACCCCCAGTCAAGTGCGCTACCAGGCTGCGCCACATCCCGACGGCGCAATTGTACAGCGAATCATGCAGATTTTGGGGCGACGCGGGCGGGGCCGGGAGTGGGTGTGACTGCCAACGCAGCATCGATCGCAGCCAGCACAACTGCGCCAAACAACAGCCAGGCGCCGGCCGCCAAGACCAGCGGTGCGGTGAAAAACAAACCCGCGGCGAGCGCCGGCACACCACCGAGCCACGCGCAGTAGATGGGCATGCGCAGGCGATCATCAGCGGACCGAGGAAGTCCGATCGCAGCGCTGCCGCTCCGCTGGAGCGCCCAGTACTGCGCTGCCGTCGGGAGCACGATACAGCTCGAATCCGACGACGATCTGCGCAAGAAATCCCACGAGCCCGAACACGCCGTAAACGAGCGCCGCACGGAGAGTCGTCTCCGTCATCGGCGCCAGCGTCAGCAGCGTGCCGGACACACAGGCGAGCACGAGCCATCCCGCCGCTGTCACCACGTGCGCCATGGCAAATGCACTTCGAGGCTTGCCCGGCGACGGCGGCCGGCGGCGGTTGAGCATCCACACGACGTGTGCGCCCGCGGCGGCAAAGCCTCCCACGATCGCCACGGCGAACACCGTCGAGAGCGCGCTGCGCAGCACCAGCGACACAAACAGTCCGGCGACGCCGATCTCGAGCAGAATCGCGCTGACATAGATCGTTCGGCCCGACGGAGCCGCCGCCGGGATCATCATCGGCAGCATGCGATAGGCGAGCCCAATGACCATCATCGACACCCAGCCGACCGCCGCCAGGTGCGCATGCGCGAACACGTTCGCGATTACATATCCGGGAAGAAACTGGTACACCTTGTCGAACCCGAGCAGTACGCCCATCGTCACGGCGGCCAGAATGTTCAGCGACGCCAGATACAGATGCAGCTTGACACCGCCCGGCGTGCTGGCGGATCGCAGGTTCACGACGAGCCGGCCGACGACGTACGCCACGCCTGCGGCCGCCGTCGCCGCCGACCATGCCATTCCGCTGAACTCTTCGAGCCAGAAGTGGGCGACCATGCCGACCAGCCCGATGACCACGAGCGCGTAGGCGACGTAGTCGCCTGTGCGCGCCGGCATCGGCCGTCCGAGGGTCATCGGCATCACCACATAGACGTTGCCGAGGATCGACATCGCGATCCATCCGATCGTCACGAGATGCACGATGGCCACCATGCGCGCATGGTAGAAGAACCCGGCCACGGCGAGCGGATCGGATCCGACCAGCGCGAAGGCCAGCGCCAGCGAGACGTGTGCCGTCCCGAGATAGACGAGCACGAGTCTGCGCGACGGGATCACGCGACGGACACCGCGGGACGCCGATCGGGGCCGGGGTCGTACACACACAACGGATCGGAAGCGACGAGCGACCCGGTCGCAGCGTACGCCCGGCCTCGCGAGCCGCCGCACATTTCACGAAATTCGCAGCGGCCGCACTTCCCCATCAGCGCATCCGAATTGCGCAGGCGCAGGAAGATCTCGTCGTTGCGGTAGATCGAGACGAGATCGTCCGTTCTGACGTTGCCACGGGCGATCGGCAGGAAGCCGCTCGGGCACACGTTCCCCTGATGATCCACGAAGACGAACCCATTGCCGTCGTTCACGCTGCGAGGCGAACGGAGTCGCATGCGGCGGCTGTTGGGAGGCAGAAGATGATGCTTGCCCAGCTCCTGTTCATGTTGCCAGATGACGCGATGAAACTGAGGAGCCTCGGTCGTCTTGATGCCGAACGGCGCCGTCAACGAGAGATTGTAGAGATATGTCAACACATCTTCGCACTCCTGGGCGGTCACCTGTTCGAGCGACGCGCCCCGGCCCGTGCGAACCAGGAAGAAGACCGCCCAGAGCGCGATGGGCAGCTCGCGCACACGCCTTGCCATCGACTCGATGAAGCGACGTGTGAGTCGCCTCATCGTCGTGTTGATCTGCAGCGGCAGCTCGAGCTCGATCGCAGACTGGATGATCTTCATCGTCCAGTCGTACGACCCACGCACGCCGCGAAACGCGTCGTGCGTGGCCGCATCAGGACCATCGAGGCTGACCGCGATGCGCGACAATCCCGCATCCTTCAACTCTCGCAGTCGTGCGCGCGTCGCCGCTGCGGTCCCGCTCGGCGTGAGGGCCACGATGAGCTCCTTCGCAGCCGCGTATCGCACGAGGTCGGCGAGGTCCGGTCTGCGCATCGGGTCGCCGCCGGTCAGCACGAAGAGCGGCGGTGTCTCACCGAACGAGCACACCTGATCGATCAGCCGAAAGCCCTCCTCCGTGGTCAGCTCGCGGGGATCCCGGCGTGGAATGGCGTCCGCGCGGCAGTGCACGCACGACAGCGCGCACGCGCGCGTCATTTCCCAGATGACGAGGAACGGTGCGCGGTCGAAATCGAATGCAGGCAGTCGGGGCATAGTGTGACCTCGGCGACAGCATCGCGCATCAGGCATGCTCCGGACTATGACGCCCGTCATACCCCCGCCTGAACGGCGAGGTTACGCTGGACGTCATGGACGACTTACACGCTGACCTAAAGGTCAGCACTACATACTTCAGACTTCGTCCGACGATGAAGCAAGGAACAGCGGCGAGCGTACCAGAGACGTGGGAGCATTACAGTTACAGTCGACGATGCGCGCGCCGGCGCAAAACACATGTACCGCGACGATCGCGTCCTGCGCGTGATGCTCGTGTCCGACAGCTCCGGATCATTTGTGGAGTGGATCGATCGTTGAGCGTCAGGATGCCGCGAGCTCTTCGAGCGCGGCCTTGTCGAGCAGCACGAAGCCATCCTTCTCCGTTCGCACGATCTCGTCCTTGCCCCATCGGCTCATGACGCGAATGCACGTTTCGATCGTCGTACCTGTGAGGTCGGCGAGCTCCTGACGCGACAGCGCCATCGGGATTGCTGTCCCGCCGGGTGCAGCACGTCCCATGTTGTCGGCGAGCTTCAGAAACAGCCGCGCGATCCGCGCTTCGACCCGTCCTCCGGTCATCTCCGTGAGGCGGTTCGTCAGCTCGACGAGCCGTTGCGTCATACCCAGGAGCAGGCCGCGCACGAGTGACGGATGCTGCTCGAGCAGCGCGAAAAACGCCGAGCGCGGCGTGAGCAGACACACCGTCTCTTCGAGCGCGATTGCCGAGGCGGGAAACGGCCGTCCTTCGTAGGCCGCGACCGCGCCGAAGGGATCGCCCGTGCCGAAGATCTCGAGAATTACGTCCTTGCCCGCCGGCGTCATCTTCACGATCTTCACGCGCCCACTCACCACGACCGAAAAGAACTCGGACGCGTCTCCCTCGGCGAAGATGGAATCGCCTTTCGCGTACGTCTTCAACCTCGATACGGCGGCGAGATGCTGCCGGTCGTCCTGGCTGAGCTTCCTGAACATGGACGTGCGGCGAATCGCCTCTTCAATATCTTGAGCGGACATTTGCGCGAATTGTAGCCTGTATGACGCCCGTCATAGGAGACCACGCCGCCACGCCGTAATCTCCTCCCCAGGAGGACAGGCATGGCCCGCTCAACATTGGAAACGACTCCCCTCGCAGAGATTGTCCGGCACGACTTTCGGGCGGGGGCGATCCTGGACGAATACAACCTTGATTTCTGCTGCGGTGGAGCCCTCAGCCTCGCCGACGCGTGCCAGCAGCGCGGCATCGAAGTCGAACGGGTTGTCGCTCAGATCGAATCGCTCGCGCCTTCGTCGCTCGAGACGCCCAACGACGACCCGGTCGCGCTGATCGCGCACATCGTCGATACACATCACAGCTATGTGCGGCAATCGCTGCCGGGCATCCTGGATCACCTTTCCAAAGTCGTCGCGGCGCACGCATCGCGGCATCCCGAGCTGGCGTTCATCGAGTCGCAGTTTTCACAGATGGCGGAGCGACCTGCTGCTGCATCTCGCCAAGGAAGAGCAAGTGCTCTTTCCGTACATCGCATCGCTGGCCGATGCCATCAACCACAAAGGCCCACACCCACCCGACATGTTCGGCACGGTGCAGAACCCGATCCGCATGATGGAAATCGAGCATCAGGAGGCCGGCGATCGAATGGTCGCCATACGCGAGGCTGAGCCACAACTACGCGCTTCCGGCGGACGCCTGCAACACGTATCGACTGGTCCTGGACGAGCTCCAGGCCTTCGAGCGCGACCTGCACCGCCATGTCGACCTTGAAGACAACGTGTTGTTCCCAAAGACACTCGAGCTCGAAGAGAAGACCGACCGTTTGGGCCGCGGCCTCAAGTCCGATCAATGGGAGCGGCAATTCTCAGACAGGTGACATATGACGAACAGGATATTTCATTCGTGCTCTGATAGTCGCAGGCTCGGCCTTTGTGATCGCAATCGCCGGCACCGGCATGCCAGACCCGCGATTCAGCAGCGACCGCAGCTTCCGTTCCAGGTTTTCTCGATGTCGAGCTGCCGCCTCATCCGCCGGCGACGGCCACGACGCTCGCGCGCGGCAAAGAACTCTACGACGTCAACTGTGCCCACTGTCACGGCGATAAAGGCGACGGCGCCGGTTATGGCGCGCCGTTCCTCGTGCCGCCTCCGCGCGACTTCGTCTCGGCTCAGTACAAGTTCCGCACGACCGCGTCGGGCCAGTTGCCGACCGATGAGGATATCTTCCGCACCATTTCGCGCGGCGCGACGGGCACGGGCATGCCGCCGTGGCAGTACCTGCTCGACGACAACGATCGGTGGGCGCTCGTCGACTACGTGAAGACGTTCTCACCGCAGCTGCAGGCACAATCCCGCACGGAAGCGCGATGACGATCGCGCAGCCCCCGGCCGCGCACCGCGACATCGACAACGGCACGCGAGGTCTACGTGAAGATGCAGTGCGCGAAGTGCCACGGCGACGACGGCCGCGGCGTAGGACCGTCCTCCGCATCGCTGCTCGACGCGAAAGGGCAAGTACATCAACACGCGCGACTTCACGTTTGCGACGTCGTATCGCACGGGATTCTCGGAGCGCGAAATCGTCCGCACGATGGAGACCGGCATGAACGGCACGCCGATGCCCTCCTACAGCGGCGTCGATCTCTCCAAAGGATCAGCACGACATGGTCGCCTACCTGATGACGATGGCGAGCCACGGATCGGGCAATCAGCGGCGCCAGAGCGCGCGAAGCATGGAAGGCGTCGGCGAGCCCGCCCGCGTGATTGCCGTGCGCGAGCACGCGTGGAAGTTCGAGCCCTCCGAGATCCGCATCAAGGCGGGCGAGGTCGTGAAGATCGAGTTCTCCACGACCGACAACGGCCTCGGCGCCGGACACGGCTTCGCGCTCGACGGCTTCGACCAGCAGGTGTTCATGAACGGCGCCATGGTCGGGTCGCCGCTGTCGACGACGTTCAAGATCGACGAACCCGGCCGCTACAACTTCTATTGCTCGACGCAGTGCAGCACAACCGACCTGCATCCGCATATGCACGGCACATTGGTGGTCGAGTGACCGCCGCGAACGGAGAACGCTCATGACTCGCATCTTTCGCCGTTATCATCGCCGCCTCGTCACGATCGCGGCTCGTCACGCAGGCTCCTGGCTGCGCCGACACGGGCTCGGCGCGATCGCGCGCCGCCGAAGAGGTCTACGTCGCCGCCGGGCGAGCACGACACGTTACTACGCGTTCCTCTCGGGCGGCCAGAGCGGATCGGTTTTCGTCGTCGGCATTCCGTCCGGCCGCCTGATCCGCGAGATCCCCGTGTTCGAGCCGCGCGCCGCGTACGGCTACGCTGTCCACCCGAACGATCCGCGCCGCCGCGAGCTCGAAGAGACCGGCGGCGCGTGGGGCGACACGCATCATCCGGCGCCGTCGGAAGCCGAACGGCGTGTACGACGGCCGCTACCTCTGGATCAACGATCTCGCCAACGGCCGCCTGGCGCGCGTGCGCCTCGACGTCTTCGAAACCGATCGCATCGTGAAGATTCCGAATCTGCAGGGCGCGCACGGCATCGCGGTCGTGTCGCCGAATACGAAGTACATCGGCGTCAACGGCGAGTTCGAGCAGCCGACCGACGGCCTCGCGACGAACCCGGCGCCGTATACGTCGGTCGTGGCCTTCGTCGATCCCGAGTCGATGGCGGTGAAATTCGAGGTCCGGGTCAACGGCAACATCGACATCGCCGACAGCTCGAAGGACGGCAGGTACTTCTTCGCAACGGTGTACAACCTCGAGCAGGGCAAGGTCATGGGCGGCGATGATTCAGTTCGACCGCGATGCGCTGGCTGCCATCGACATCGCCGCCGCCGAGAAAGCCGTCGCCGACGGCAAAGCGCGAGGTGCGCAACGGCGTGCCGATCATCGACCCAGCCGAACGTCCCCGGCGTGCTGACGCTGATTCCGGTGCCGAAGAACCCGCACGGCGTCAACGTGACGCCCGACGGCCGATACGTCATCGCCAGCGGCAAGCTGTCGCCGACCGTGTCGATCATCGACGCGAAGACGCTCAAGATCGTGGCGGAGCCCGAAGTCGGCCTCGGCCCGCTGCACACGACGTTCGACAATCGCGGCAACGCGTTCACCTCGCTCTTCCTCGACAGCCAGGTCGTGAAGTGGAACATCGACAAGGCGGTCGCGGGCACAGCCGACTACATCGTCGACCGCATCAACGTGCACTACAACATCGGCCACCTGCAGGCGGCGGGCGGCGAAACGATGAAGCCGGACGGCGACTATCTGCTCGCGCTGAACAAGCTGTCGAAGGATCAGTACCTGCCGGTCGGCCCGGACATGCCCGAGGCGCAGGAGCTGATCGACATCTCCGGCGAGAAGATGCGGATGCTGGCGCGCGTTTCCGACGCCGCCCGAGCCGCACGACGCGGTCGTTCATCGCCGCCTCGGTGCTGAAGCCGCAGGTCAAGCAGGTATTCGACCTCGACGACGCACGCCGTCGAGCCGGGCAGGTGAAAGCGTCGTGCGCACGGGCGAGCACGCCGTCACCGTCAACATGACGATGATTCGCAGCGCCTATACGCCGGAGACCATCGAAGTGCGCGAGGGCGATCGCGTGACGCTTCCGCATGACGAACGTCGAGACCATCCGCGACATGACCCACGGCTTCGCGCTGCCCGACCACGGCCTGAACGTGTCGCTGCCTCCCGGCGCCACGAAGGAAATCACGATCGAGACGCCGAAACCGGGCGTCTACTGGTTCTATTGCACGAACTTCTGCAGCGCACTCCACCTCGAGATGCGCGGCAGGTTGGTCGTGCAGCCAAAAGACGGCCCCGTCAAGATGACCGACTGGCGCGCAGGTCAGAACGTGGCTGGCATGCAGGTTCCAGGGGTGCCGTCGACCGAGAAGGGACAGGGCGTCAAAGGAGCTGAGGGCCATGACCGGTAACCGTCGCCTCTTTCTGGCCGCAGCCGTCCTGGTGACAGCAGCTGTCTGGCTGCCTTACTGGGGGTTCGTGATGTCCGCACCTCAGTACCCTGACGAGAGTCTCATGCTGAACATCTCCCATCGGGGCATCAGCGGCGACGTCCAGGAAGTGACCACGCTCCAGCAGTACATCGGCGTCAGGTTTCCGGAGGAGCTGAAAGAACTCGAAATGCTGGTACCGGCGATGCTCGGACTGGCGGCGGTGCTGGTCATCGCCGGTTTCGCCGGCGCCGGTCTTGCGGGACGTATCGTCCGCTGGGCGAGCGTTGGCTTGTTTGTCGTCTTTTTCGCGTTCTGCACTCAGACGATTCAGCGGCATCTGTATTCGGTCGGCCACGATCGCGATCGCGACGCCCCCATCACGGCGATCAAAGACTTCACGCCGCGGCTGATCGGACCGACCAAGGTCGGCAACTTCACGGTCTGGTCGTTCCCTCACGTCGGTGGGATCGCGCTCGTCGCAGCCATGTCTCTCGCAGCTATCGGCTCGATGAAAGGCGCACGGCAGTGAAGGCCCTCCTGCTTGCTGCGGCAATCGTGGCGAGCCCGGCCCCAGTGGAAGGCCGCGTGTGGACCGTCGGCCGCGGCAGTACGGACTTCCCGCTCATCGCGCCCGCCATCGCGGTCGCCGCCGACGGCGATGAAATCCGCATCAGCCCGGGCGTCTATCGCGAGGACCTCGTCCTCGCAAAGCGCCTGTCGCTCGTCGGCGAGGGGGGACCGGTTCTCTTCGGCACCGGCCGCGGCACCGTCATCGATGTGCGGGCCGACAACTGCGAGATTCGCAACCTCATCATCGACGGCACCGGCGTCGGCGCCGGCAATCAGATGGATGCCGCCATCCGGCTCACGTCGAACGGCAACGTCGTCAGCGGCAACATCATGCGGCGCGTGTTCTACGGCGTCGTCATCGCGGGAGGATCCTCAAACCTCGTGACCGACAACACCATTGAAGGGCTGCTCGACCTTCCCTTCGGCCGTCGCGGCGACGGCATCTACGTCTACCAGGGACCACGCAACACAATCATTCGCAATCGTGTCGTCGGACAGCGGGACGCGATCTTTCTGCAGTACGCCCATCAGGTACGCGTCGAGCACAACGTCGTCGAGCATTCGCGGTACGGGCTGCACGACATGTTCTCCGACGACACGATCGTGCGAGACAACGAGTTTCGCACCTCACTCGTCGGCGCCAACGTGATGAACTCGAAGCGGTTGACGATCGAGCGAAACGCGTTTGCGCACAACCGCGGCATCACGGCCATCGGCCTGACGTTGAAGGACTGCGACGGTTCGCACGTGGCACAGAACCGCTTCACCGGCAACGCGCGCGGCCTGCAGCTCGACGGATCGTCGGGCAATCGATTTGTGAACAACCACTTCGCGCAGAACGATGTAGCCGTGCGGTTGCTCGCCAGCGCCGAGCGGAACACGTTCACCGCCAACGAATTTCTTCAGAACTGGAGCGATGTCGTCGAGAGCGGCCGCGACAGCACGAACGCCTGGAGCGCCAAGGGCGTGGGCAATCGCTGGAGCCGCTACAGCGGATTCGATTTCGATGGAGACGGCGTTGGCGAGTCCGCACACCCTCTGCTTCGACCATTCGATCGGACCGAAGCCTCGAACGATCTCGCCCGTTTGTACCTGCAGAGTCCGGCGGCCGGCGCCCTGGACCTGGCCGCTCGCGCTATGCCGGATGCGCAGGGGTTCTCGCGCGACGACCATCCGCTGACGTCTGTAAACCGTGGGAGCGCGACTGAATGGCTCACGATCGCGACAGTGCTTCTGGCCCTGACACTCATCCGAGCGCGGCGCACTCGCGCAAAGGTGGCAGCATGATCGAACTGCTTGGGCTCGACAAGACTTATGGCCCACGCCAAATCCTCTCGAAGGCGACTCTCACCGTGCGAGGCGGCTCGTGCGTTGCCCTCGTCGGTGCGAACGGCAGCGGCAAGACGACGACGTTACGATGCGCCGTCGGCCTCGCACGGCCGACGAGCGGCCACGTCCTCGTCGACGGCATCGACATGGCGACGCGTCCGTGCGATGCCCGCGCGCGGCTGAGCTATCTGGCCCAACGCACCGACTTTCCGATGACCCTGACGGTCCGTGAGATTCTCTCGGTCGTAGCAAAGCTTCGCGGCACCGATGCACGCAGCGTCGAGCGCGAGATCTCCCTGTGCGGCCTTACGAGATTCGCCGAACGGACCGCTGGCCAGCTGTCCGGCGGCGAACGCCAACGAATTGCAATAGCCGCGCTTTTCATTCCCGACGTCACGGCCTATCTGCTCGACGAACCGACGATGAGCCTCGATCCGCTCGGAGTGCGGCTCCTCGTCGATCGTCTTGCGGCGGCGAGAGACGAGGGGCGCGCGGTGTTGTTCACAACACACGCGACCGCCGAGCTCGAGGAGCTCGCAACGGAAATCGCGGTGCTCAAAGACGGACACATCGTCGCCGTCATGCAGGATGCCGCACCAGGCGCTCGCCATCTGTCGCTGGCGATCGTGGGAAGCCCCGAAATGTGGGTCGGCGCGGCCCTGCGTGGCGGCGCGCACCGGGCGTGGCCGGAGCGCGGACGTCTTCACGCGACCGTTCCGGACCTCGGCGTCGGCGAGATGTTGAGTCGTCTCGAAGACGAAGGGGCGCAGGTCTCGAGTTACCGGAGCGAGAGCACACTGGCAGATGCACTGCACCGGCTCAACGAAGAGGAACATCATGATGAAGTGCCGCCTCCTCACAGCGTCGATCGCTGTGTGGCTGCTGGCCAGCTGTGGCGCGGCGCCGCGTGGGCCCGAGCCGATTCCGCTGGACCGCGCTAACTGTTCACGGTGCGGTATGTTGATCTCGAGCGACGCACACTCCGCACAGTCGCAGGCCCACGGCCGGTCGACACGTTTCTTCGACGACATCGGATGCCTGGCCGCCGATCCCGACGCCGGCGCTGCGGATGCGAACCGGTACGTGCGGCTCGTCTCCGGCGCATGGGCGACTACCGGCACCGCATGGTTCGCACGATCTGCTCTCCGCAAAGACTCCGATGGACTACGGCATTCTCGCTTTTGCGACTGAAGATGAGGCGCGAGCGGCCGATCGCGACGGGCAGGCCCACGAGTGGCCCGCGATCGTCACGTTCGCGAAAACAAAATGAGTCAACGCTTGAGCACGATCGCCCGCATGGAGCTCACCGCTGCCGGACGTGTCTGGTGGATTCGCCTGCTGACCGTAGCGTATGCCCTGTTGACCGTCGCAATGGCGTATGCCTCAGGGGTCATCGGCGAAACGGAACGCAGTGAAGCCTTCGCGCGGCTCACCGTCGCAGTGCTTCCGCTGGCCCTGACGCTCGTTCCACTGGCTGCATTGTTGATGGGCGTGTCGACGGCAGCCACCGACGACGCCACCAGCTTCCTGTTGTCGCAGCCGGTTTCCCGTCTGGAGCACCTCGCCGGCAGATGGCTCGGTCAGGCTGCGGCGTTGTCGATGTCGCTGATTGCGGGCTTCGGAACCGGCGGGGTGATTGTGTCGCTCTTATCGGGTGCAAACGACGTAGCCCGGTTCGCCGTCCTCGTCGCTGCCTGCCTGATCGCCGCGATCGCGTTTCTCTCGATTGCCACGCTCATCGTCTCGGCCGTCTCACGGCGCAGCGCGGCGATGGGCATCGCCGCGTTTGTCTGGTTCGTCGCCGTCATCCTCTACGACGCGGCAATGCTGTCGGTCGCCGTCTGGGTTCCGGGCGTCAACGGCGCCCGCGTGCTGTTCGTCTCGGTGTTCGGCAACGTGATCGACCTCGTACGGGTGCTCACACTCCTCGTCGCGGGGACCCCGCACGTGCTCGGAGCCGCGGGCGAGAGCTGGCTTCGCGCGCTGGGCAGTCCCGAAGCTGCCTCGGCACTCTCGACGTTTGCGTTGCTCGCATGGATCTTCATTCCGCTCGCGATCGCCGTGCGGATTCAGTCAACTCGCGACTTGTAATTAGACGTGCCCGGTCCGCCTGAAGGCGGACACTACCGCAAGGCCGCCCGCGGACACTACCGCAAGGCGGCCCGCGGACACTACCGCAAGGCGGCCCGCGGACACTACCGCAAGGCGGCCCGCGGACGCTACCGCAAGGCGGCCCGCCACTCGTCAGACAGCGTGTTGACCAGTGCTGCCGGCGTAGCACCGTCGTGCACGACCACCCGGTAACGCAGGGTCAACGGCGTTTCCTTCTTGATGGTGTACGGCCCAACCGCCGCCATATTGGGATTGAGCATCCACAGTCCGCGCGAGCCATGCCACGTCGTCGGCGGGTTCGAGGGATGGTCCAGCACTGCCGCACCGACAATCCTTCCGCTCGACAGCTTGACGACGTATCCGTACCACGGGGCCCCTGGCCAGTTCGTTTCCGGCGCCGAATAGTGAGCGTCAGGAAAAGTGACGGTGCCGCCGGGGTAGGTGTAGTACGACTCGCCGTCTTTTCGGGCCTGGAAGTTGAACCCCGAAAATCCCTGCTTGTTCAGCTGATAGTCCACCAGCACCGACAGCTGGAAGACAACGTCGATCACGTAGGCGCCACTTCGTTCGACGACGGTCGTCAACGTCGTTTCCTCGGCCAGCTTGCGTTTGTTGACGGCCCAGTCATTTCGAATCTCGAGGGTCGCGCTTGACGCATCAGCGGCCTTCAGCTTCACCTCGCGGGTCTCGATGACACGGCCATCGCGGGGCGCGTATACCCCCCAACCCCAGAAGTCGGCCTTGGTCACATTCCAGCCCCACAGTGGACTCGTCGGTGAATTCCGCGTAATCGGCTGACGGAACTCGGAGTCGTGCCACGCGACGTACATACCGCGATGATGCGGATGATCGTCGGGCGCGAGAGCAGTCACCCGCTCTCCCGTCGGCGTGTTGATCGGATGAAAGCACGCCGTATTGGGTCCCGTCAGCGGCACTCCGGCCGGCTTGCTCGTGAGGTATTCGAGCACGACCCGGCCGTCAGGGGTCTTGAGCTGCATGCCATTGGCGACCGGCGTCAGCGTGTAACTTCCGGGCGCGCCCGCCTGGCCTGTGACCGGCTGTTCCCAAAGCGCCAGCGTCAGCGCGCAAGCGGCGAACGTCGCCGTCAGTGTCGTTCTCATCTCGTCCTCCGCGGTGTTTCGACCTTCATGTTGTTCCAGAAGATGAACGTGCCGAACCTCGTTGCGATCACCACATCGAGCCCTGCGAGAACACGACGCCGCCCGCGTTCTTCATCGAAAGGTCGTTCATGATCATCCAGCGCGCGCTGGGATCCTCTTGGAGCGCTTTTCAAATCCGTGTAGTGTCTGGCTTCAGCCAGACCGTCGGTCCGCCTGAAGGCGGACACTACAGCAGGGCCTGGGCCCGCGCCATCATTGTGAAAATTGCTCTTCGGGGACAGTTATACCCTGAAGTCGAACCGCCAGATCGTCCTTGGTGTCAAAGGAAGGCAGCTATCGCGCTTTCAGCAGAAAGATCCCGTATCCGACGCCTGCCGGATCGCTGCTCCGCGCCGACTGAAACGCGATCGTCGTGCCGTCAGGGCTCACGACCGGATTCGAAGCCTTGTATCCGGCGTAGTCTCCCCACCGCGTGATTCGAACGAAGTTCGTGCTGTTCGGTTCGAGCTTCAGCTTCCAGATGTCGATGTAATTCGAGTTGTGCTTGATCTGTTCGCGGCTCGACTCGACAAGCGTAAATTCGCCATCAGGAAAGATGCCCTCGACTTCGTTAGTACTCGCCGGCAACCTTTAAGTAAGTGGTGACCTTGCTGGTGTTCAGATCGATCCCGAACACGTCGCCGAAGGGCGATCGGTAACACGTGTAGATGAGCTCGCTGTCATTCCGCCGGAAGTCCTGAGCCTCCAGCGTGCACTCGGGCGCCCTGGCGCGGATGATCTCCTTCTTGTTGATGAGGGTTGGCTTGCCGCCTTTGTCGACGATGTCCGCGGTATAGATAACCGATTCCCCTTCCTGAAGGAGCTCCGGGTATTGACCGCGCGTGTTCGACCACGCGATTTTCGCGCTCTTGCGGGAAATGGCCACACCTTCGGAGATCTTGTGATCGAGCGGAATCGGCTGCCCCTTGCCATCCGCTTGGAGCACCCACATCTCCTGGTCGCGCGAGCGCGTCGTACGGATGTCAGTGAAGGTGCGCGCGCCGATCAGAAAGAAGTCGCCGTTGGGCAGGTATTGCACCCGCAGATAGCCAGGATTCTGGTACTGCGTGAGCAACCGAACCATCTTTGTGCTCACGTCGACGACGAAGGCATCACCAAAGCTCTTGGACATGAACGCAATCCGCCTGCCGTCCGGTGACCAGGACGCGCGCTCGCCAAACGCGGTGAGCTGCGTGATGTTCGACGGCAGGTTCTGCTCTGGACTGCCCGTCTTCGTGCCCTGCGCCGCCAGTACCACCGCGGCACTGACTGCGGCGACCAGTGCTGAAACCCATCGACGCTTCATATCTGCCTCCTCTCCTCTTCCTCAACCGTCACCCCGACCTCACCGCATCATCGTGGCAGGAACCGGAAAACGTTATGGTTTTCGCTCCTATCGACCGGCGTTCCTGGGCCCGAAGGGCCAGGGATACTCCGGCAGTTTCTCCGGTAGCTTGAACTTCGCGTAGAGGAGCCTGCCGTCCACCGGGACTAATTGCAGGATCTCCCGTCCATCACCAAGCGGGATCATCGTCTGGCTATACCCGCTCGGGTTAGGGATGTAGCGGATCGGCGTCTCGATCAGGGTCCAGAGCCCCTCGCCGTAGTTGCGGTTGATCATCATTCCGTTGCCGACCAAGCCGAGGTCGAACCGCATGATCGCGCGCGCCGAAACGATCAGGGTGCCGTTGGGAGCAGGCCACCGCGACCAGACGATGTAGGGCGTCGCCTGGGGAAATTGGCGCCATCTGTCCTGAATCAGCGTTCCGGGATGATGGGGATCGCCCCAGTTGAGGCCGTCATCTGAAACCTTGAAGTAGACGGGATTGCTGCGCGGCTCGAGAGCGTACCCCGGCATGCTGACCATTTCGTAGGTCATGTAGAACTTGCCGTTGTTGGCCCGGGTGACGACCGCCATGCCCGGTCTGGTCAGCCCATCGGGGATCGCGACGTCGTAGATCAAATCTCCCCACGTCCGGCCCCCGTCACTGGAAACTCTGTGCGCATTCAACTGGCTGTAGCCATCCCGCTTATGGCGCTCGTCCGAAAAATAGACGACGAGCCTGCCCGCCGCGTCCGCGTGAAAGTAGGGCTCGAAGACGGGGTTTTGCTGAAGTGAGAGGCCGGCCCTGTCCGCGGGGTCGTAGCGTCCGGGACCACCCTCGGCGAACGTGCTGAGATACTGCCAGGTCTTGCCGCCGTCGCTGCTGTAGTTCGCGGCCAACATCCTCTTGGTCGGATCCTCCTGCACTAGCCCGCCGGCAGCCATGATCGGACCAGCCGAGAATTCACCCATCTTCACCGGTAGTTCGTAAAGCGTCGGCTGACCCCGCAGACTCTTGAGTTCGGAGAACAACTGGAACGTCTCGCCGTTGTCAGTGCTGCGATAGATGGGCATCGAACCGCTGCCGCCAGCGTAAGTGACGAGAAGCTGCCCTCTTCCCGCCACGCAGTACCTGAAGCTGGATGACCCGTGGGTAGCTCGCGCCGACCGCGTCCGTCTGGATACTTCTGATGGTGAAATCGGGTGGGATGCGCACCGGCGCGGTGAGCATGGGCAGCAGGGCGGATTCATTCGCATCGCCTGGTCCCCCGGCGCGTTGCGCGCCTGCGCCAACGCTCATGGTCAATGCGATCGCCGTCAACGCGACGAGTGCACGAGTCTTTCGACGGTTCATGTCGAGTCCTTTCGCACGTAATTTTGGGATCCAGCGACACGCTACACCCGGGGATCGCGAATGCGTATGATGCCCGTCATACCCAAACGCGCTCCCGCGCTTTAGAGTTGAAACATGCAGGAGAAAGTTCCCGCGAAACCCCTTGTCTTCGCCTGTTCGGGGTGTTCGTTCGCCGGCAAGCTTGCCGACGACCTGGCGCGGCATTTCGACCGCACCGGCGACGCCGAAATGTCATGCCTGGCGGGGATCGGCGCAAAGCGGCCGGGTTTCCTGGCCAAACTTCGTTCCCGCGAGGTCTGGCTGATCGATGGCTGCCTGATTGAATGCGCGCGCGGCGTGTTCGATCAGACCGGGCAGGCCTCTGCGGTTACGCGGCACATCCGGCTGCACGACCACGGCGTTAACAAGTACCAGATGCCGGACGGCGTCGACATCGATGGCTTGGCCATGCAGCTCACCGAACCGGTGAAATCGCGATGACAACCCCACCGCGCGTCTTCGTGCCGTTCTTCATAGCGTCGCTGGTGCTCACGCTTACCTGGGGCGCCACCCTGGGAATGATCAACCTCGCTCGCCTCACGGCCGGATGGGGCCTTGGCGTACTGCCGAGACCCTCGGTCTGGGCACACGGCTACGTGCAGGTGTTCGGCTTCATGGCGCTCTTCATCATGGGCGTCGCGTATCACGTGCTGCCCCGTTTCGTCGGCGGCGCGCTGCAACACGCCCGACTGGTGTCGTGGTCGTTCTGGCTTCAGTTGTGTGGAGTCGTCGCTGATCGCATGCGCGTTCTTCCACGACGGGGCGTTGACGCGGCCGCTCTGGATCGCTGGCAGCGCATCGCTACTCGTGGCCGGCGGGATGTTCTGTTCGGTCATCCTGAGCACCATGCGATCCGGTGCTCCCACGCGTGAGCCGTTCCGTCCGTGGATCGCCGCGGGCGCGTGGTGGCTCGTCATTGCCTCAGCGCTGGCCCTCACAGCAGCGACGACCGGCGATGTGGCGTGGCACCGCGTGTTGTGGACGGCGGCGCTGTCCGGGTTCATCAGCTGCTGGATCTTCGGCGTGGGCCGGCGCATTCTGCCGATCTTTCTGGGCTGCCAACCCCGCTGGCTGCGTACTCGAAACTGGTGTGTTCATCCTCTATCAGATCGGTACCGCGGCCTGGGTCATCGGCGCCTGGCAGGGGACGGATTCGCTCGTGCTCACCGTCGTGCGCGCCGCCGGTGCGGTTCTGATGATTGCGTCAGTTGCCGGTTACACCGCGTGCCTCGGTCTATTCACATCAACAGGTCCGCTGTTCGGATGCGCGATCCGAAGCCCGCAGAGCGGCTGGGAAAAATACGTGTTCGCCGCATGGGGCTGGCTGTTCACGAGTCTGATACTCGGACCAGGCGCGGCATTGGTCCGCACCTTCACCGGCGGCACGGAGTCGTTGCTCGTCTTCGATTTCGCGCGCCACGCGCTCGCGTTCGGCTTTGCCGCACAGATGGTGCTCGGCGTGGCCAGTCGCGTCGTTCCGAACTTTACGGGCAAACCGCTGTGGAGTCCCCGCGCCCGTGATGCCGCGTTCTACCTGCTCAACGCGAGCATGGCTGTCCGCGCGCTCGAAGTGCCTATCGGCTTGGGCTTCTGGGCTCACGCATGGAATCTGATCGCCTGGTCTGGACCGCTCGGCGTGCTCGCGATGGTGCTTTTCGCGATCAATATCCTCATGACGGTGCGGCAACGTCCAGCGGCACTCGTTCAGCCACAGGTGTCCGCGCAAGCGGTTCACACTATCGCGCACCCGGCGTCCTGTAGTACGGCACGGCCAGTGCGTGATTGACTCCACGGCGCGCACGGACAAAGATGGCCGGCGCATAGCGATGGACAGCGGAAACGTCTCCGGGCCGCCGCATGGGGTGGGCTGTTCACGGCGCATTCTGACGCTCGCTCATCGTGACCGGCTCCCGAGGTCTCGAGCATTTCGACGCGGCTCTTGTCGGCTATACATTCGCGACGCTCTTCGCGACGTTCGGCATCACGTATCGCTACGCGATGTGGCTGCAGCGGCCGCCCACGCGCATGTACTGGCGGCGAGGCTGGCAGGTGTTTCTCGCGCCGCGCTCGCCAGGGCGGAAAGCGGCGCAGTTGTCACGCCGCCTGTTCCTCGAATTCGGCGCCAACCGTTTCATCTTCCGCCGAGGTGCGCTGCGAGGCGCCGCGCACTGGCTCATCATGTGGGGCTGCATCCTCGCGGCCGCCATCACGTTCCCTCTGGTCTGGGGATGGATCGAGTTCCGCACCGTGCCCGGTCGGTTCGACCTGTACCGCACGTTCGTCTTCGGCTTCCCGGCCGCAGCGTTTCCGATTGAATCGTGGGCCGCGTTCGTGATTTTTCACGGCCTCGTGTGGGCGTCGGTGCTCGTTATTGCCGGGGTCATGATTGCGTTCCGCCGCAGGATGGTCGACCACGGCGCCATCGCCGTGCAGCAGGTAGCCGACATTCTGCCGCTGGTGCTGTTGTTCGCCATCAGCATGACGGGGCTGCTGCTGACGGCGAGCTATACGTGGATGAAGGGATACGCCTACGACTTTCTCGCGATCCTCCATGCCATTACGGTGATCTTCACGCTGTTGTGGCTGCCGTTCGGAAAACTGTTTCATATCTTCCAGCGGCCCGCGCAGCTCGGCGTCAGCTTTTACAAAGACGCCGGCCGCCGCGCCGAACAGGCGCAGTGCCGCCGCTGCCGCGAGCCGTTCGCGTCGAGCGTGATGGTGCGCGACCTCGCCGAGGTCGAGAGGCAGCTCGGCTTCAGCTACGAGATGAAGCCGGAGGAAGGCGCCGACCACTATCAGCAGATCTGCCCGCGCTGCCGCCGCGCGCTGTTCGGGCTCGCACAAGGCGCGCTGTGGCGGCACGCACTGAACAACCGGCTGACGACAATGGCGACGCGCCCCGTTGACGAGCTGAACATCATCGAGCGGTTCGGGCCGCACCTTGCCCTGATGCGGGGCGAGCGGCTGTCGACGACCGTCGAGCCCGAGCGCCTCGTGCGCACGCATTGCTGCTTCTGCGGCCAGCAGTGCGGCATTCAACTGAAGGTCAAAGACAACGAGGTGATCGGGTTCGAGCCGTGGGAGGAGTTTCCCTTCAACCGCGGGATGTTGTGCCCGAAAGGCGTCAAACGCTATCTGCAGGGATCGCACCCCGATCGGCTCGTCACCGCGCTCGAGCGCGATGAATCCGCGCCAGCCGGCTTTCGCGATCTTCCGTACGAGCAGCGCGATCGCGCGGGTCGCGTCGGAAATTCAGCGGCTGCAGCATGCGCACGGCAACAGCGCCATCGGCCTGCTGGGTGGCGCAAGCCTGACGACCGAAAAGACCTATCTGCTCGGCAAGTTCGCCCGGGTGTGCCTGAAGACGCCGTACATCGACTACAACGGACGGCTCTGCATGGTAAGCGCCGGCGCCGCCAACAAGAAGGCATTCGGCATCGATCGGACGACCAACCCCTGGTCGGACATGATCGGGACCGACGTCATCTGGGTCGCCGGCTCGAACGTCGCCGAGTGCTCTCCCATCACCACGAATTACATCTGGCAGGCGCGCGAGCAGGGCGCAAAAGTCATCGTCCAGGATCCGCGTATTACGCCGATCGCGCGCACGTGCGATCTGTTCCTGCCCGTGAAGCCGGGACGCGACGCCGCTCTGTTCGCCGGCGTGCTCAACGTGATGATCGAGCGCGGCTGGATAGACCGCGAGTTCATCGATACGCATACGGTCGGTTTCGACCAGGTCGCCGAGTACTGCCGTCAATGGACCCTGGAGCGGACGGCGGACACGACCGGCGTGCCCGCGCGATCGCTGCTGCAGGCGGCGGAATGGTGGGGGACGGCGAAGACGAGCTTTCTCTTCCACGCGCGCGGCATCGAGCACCATTCCAACGGCGTGCAGAACGCGCTCGGCACGATCAATCTCGTCCTTGCCACCGGACGCATCGGCAAACCCAAGAGCGGGTACGGAACGATCGTCGGGCAGGCGAACGGACAAGGCGGCCGCGAGCACGGGCAGAAATGCGATCAACTGCCGGGCTGGCGCGACATCACGCAATCCGGACCATCGCAAATACATCGCGGGCGTGTGGGGCATCGAGGAATCCGCGATGCCCGGCCCCGGCGTCGACGCGTACGAGATGTTCCGGAAGATCGACGCCGGAGAAATCAAAGGCCTGCTGGCGATCTGCTTCAATCCGAAGATCTCGCTGCCCGATTCCGGATTCATCCAACGCTGTCTCGACAAGCTCGAGTTTTTCGCCGTCGATCGACTTCTTCCTGAACGACACCGCACACCATGCCGATATCGTGCTGCCCGGTAGTCTTCAGGAGGAAGACGAAGGCGTGGTCACGCAAGTCGAAGGGCGCGTCATCAAGATCAACAAGGCCGTCGACTGCCCCGGCGAAGCCCGGCAGGACTGGATCATCATCCAGGACATCGCGCTCGCGCTCGGCCGCCCGCACGGGTTCACGTTTACCGAGCCGCGCGAGATCTTCGACGAGCTCAGGCGCGCCAGCAAGGGTGGCGTCGCCGATTACTCGGGCATTACGTACGAAAAAGTCGAGCGCGAGATGGGCGTTTTCTGGCCGTGCTACAGCGAGGATCCGGAAACCGGCGTCGCGATCGACCATCCAGGCACGCCGCGTCTGTTCGAGCGCGGCAGCTACAACCCCATCGCGAAAGGGTCTGGCCCGTTCTATTTCCCCGACGGGAAGGCGCGGTTCAATGTGGCGGACTACCGCGCACCGATCGACGATGCCAGCGGCGACTTCCCGATCTTCCTCACGACCGGCCGCGTCATCAGCCAATTCCTCTCGGGCACTCAGACCCGGCGCATCGGCCCGCTCGTCGCGCAATACCCCGAACCGCGCATCGAAATGCATCCGCGCCTTGCCGAGAAGCTCGGCATCGTCGACGGCGCGTGGACCGTCGTCGAAACGCGGCGCGGCGCGTTGACGCTGCGCGCGATGGTCGTCACGACCATCAGGCCCGACACGGTGTTCGTCCCGTATCACTGGCCGGGCGAGAAGAGCGCCAACCGGCTGACCGTCGCTGCCCAGGATCCGATCAGCAAGATCCCGCAGTACAAGGTGTGCGGATGCCGCGTCCGCAAAGCGGAGGCGGCGCCGGAGTACGCCGCGGTGCTCGAGCCGCAGCAGTAGGAGCGCGATGCCGAAGCCTGGCCACCTGAACTTCTACATCGATCCCAACCGCTGCATCGGATGTCAGGCGTGCGTGCAGGCCTGCACCGAGTGCGACACGCATCGCGGCGAGTCGATGATCCACCTCGAGTTCATCAACCGCGCCGCGAGCGTGCAGACGGTGCCCGTCGTGTGCATGCACTGCGAACAGCCTACGTGCGCCGAAGTGTGCCCCGCCGACGCGATCAAGCGGTCCGGCGACGGCGTCGTGCAATCGGCGCTGAAGCCGCGGTGCATCGCGTGCGGCAACTGCGTACTCGCGTGCCCTTTCGGCGTGCCGGAAGTGTACGAGGATCGGCAGATCATGATGAAGTGCGACATGTGCTACGACCGGACGAGCACCGGCAAGCGGCCGATGTGCGCGACGGTCTGTCCGAGTCAGGCGCTCTTCTTCGGAACCGCGGAGCAGATCGCGCAGCTTCGCCCGATGTCCGAGCCCGTGAATAAATTCCAGTTCGGACGGCAAACGATCTCCACGCGTGTTTCTCTGATGGTGCCGAAGCAGATCGCGTCGCCGCAGCCCCTGGTGGATGTCACCGCGGCCATGCAGGAGGCGCCTGCAAACCGCGCGGTCAGACTCAAGGTGGTGGCCGGCCTGAAGGTCGGCGCTACGACAGATGACCCATTCGATGAGGTGGACATTTGAGCGTGGAACACGACCCCCGGCACCCGGTCGACGTGCGCGTCGATACGCCTCAACGCGAAGGGCTGACCGGCACGGCGCCCGTCAGCCTGTATCGGCCCGTGGTCGACACCGATGAGATTACGCGCGCCCCCGACGGCCGGCCGCACGAGGCACAGCCGAAATGGCGGCGCGATTTTCCGATCGACACGCCGCAGGACCTCTACGTCGCGCGCCGCGACTTCATGAAGTTCATGGTCCTGACGAGTTTTGCCTTCACCGTGGGGCAGTTCTGGATCGCCGCGCAGAACTGGTTCAGGCGCCGCCGCGGATTGCCGGAAACGAGAAGGATCGCATCGCTGTCCAGCATTCCCGTTGGTGGCGCGCTGACGTTCGTCTATCCCGAAGATACCGATCGCTGCATCCTCATCCGCCCGGGGCCCGACGTGCTGGTGGCTTTCAGCCAACAGTGCACGCATTTGTCGTGCGCCGTCGTTCCGCAGCCCGAACACAATCGCCTGTTCTGCCCCTGCCACGAAGGCGCGTTCGATCTGCAATCGGGCCGCCCCATTGCAGGCCCTCCGAACCGCCCGCTCACGCGTGTGCTTCTCGATGTACGCGGCGGCGATATCTACGCTTCCGGCATCGAATTGAGGACTGTGTAGCGATGCCCCTGAACCGCCCATTCTCGCGCGACCAGCGAGCAACGATCGTGTACGGCATGCTCGCGTTCGTGCTCATGCTCGCCATTCTGCAGTTGTGGCTGCTCACCGCAACCATGAATGCATATCTTGGCGGCGATGAATCCGTCATCTGGCCGGCGGCGGCAGCCAGCCTGATGTGCCTGCTGCTCAACGTGGGCCTCTGGCGATATCTCGTCCGGATGGAACAGGCGCGTTCGTGAACCTCTGCCGCCATGCACCCGGCGTACTTCGCGCTGGTGATGGCCACCGGCATCGTGTCGATCGCCGCGCATCTGACCGCAATGCCGCAGATCGCTCTTCTGTTGTTCTTCCTCAACCTCGTCTTCTACATCGGACTGTGGGCGCTGACGGTTGTCCGGATCGTTCGGCATCGGGAGCAGGTGCTCGCCGACCTTCTCGATCACGGACGATCCGTCGGGTTCTTCACGATGGTGGCAGCGACGTGTGTCCTCGGCAGTCAGTTCGTTCTGCTCGGCGGCATGTGGCGTGCCGGCGCCGCGCTGTGGTTCGCAGGCATCGCGCTGTGGGCGCTCATCACGTATTCGGTGCTCACGATCCTGACCGTGAAACAGAACAAACCGCCGCTCGCTCAGGGCATCAACGGAGGCTGGCTGCTACCGGTCGTTGCCGCGCAATCCGTGTCAGTCCTGGGGACGCAGCTCGCGCCAGGATTCGGTGCGCCGGAGCGAGTATTGTTCTTCTCGCTCGCCATGTGGCTCGGCGGCGGCATGCTCTACATCTGGATCATCTCGATCATCTTCTACCGCTACACCTTCTTTCCGCTGCTGCCGTCGGAGCTCGCGCCTCCGTATTGGATCAACATGGGCGCCGTCGCGATCTCGACGCTCGCCGGCGCGCTGCTCGTCCTGGCCGCACCGGCGTCGCCGCTGCTGACGGGTCTTCTGCCGTTTTTGAAGGGATTTGCACTGCTCTTCTGGTCGACCGCCACGTGGTGGATTCCAATGCTGCTCGTTCTCGGCACGTGGCGGCACGTGGCCCATGGGTTTCCGTTCAAGTACGACCCGCTATATTGGGGCGCGGTGTTTCCGCTCGGGATGTACACCGTGTGCACGATCCGCCTTTCGCAGGCGCTGGACCTGCCCTTTCTCGCAACGCTCGCCGGCGCATTCGTGTTCGTGGCGCTCTTCGCCTGGCTGGTCGTCGCCGCCGGCTGGGTGTGGTCGCTGCGACGGTCTTAGCCTCGAACCCCGAATCTTCAATCTAAAATCTACAATCTGACAACAATCTACCAATCTTCCAATCTTCCAATCTTCCAATTACTGGATCACCACGTACCGCGCCAGTCGCCGCACTTCCTTGTCATCCACGTATTTGCCGATCTCCTTGTGGAAATGCTCGATCGACTTCCAGGGCCGGTATTCCTTGAACTCGTGCAGCATGCGCGCGCCGACGCCGGGAATCGTCTGGATGTCGGCATCGCTCGCCGTATTGATGTTGATCGGGATGAACGTGTATTGCGCCAGCCGCGCGACTTCCTGCTGATTGACGTACTTGCCGATCTCTTTCTGGAACTGCGCCCAGCTGCGCCACGGGCGGTATTCCTCGAACTCGTGCGCCATCCGCTTGCCCGCACCGGGAATCAGCATGATCTCTTCTGCAGTGCCGGTGTTCAGGTTCACGTGCACGAACGCTTTGCCGTAGAACTGATTCGCCTGTTCCTGCGTCAGCTTCTGGCTCAACAGGAACTTGTTGAGATCGACGATGCTGTTGAACGGCCGCGCGGCGATGAGCGCCTTCACCACGGGCGCCGTCATGTTCGGCGCCGTCAACAGCACCTGCTCCGTGGCGGTATTGGCATCGACGACGCCGAGAGACTTTCCAACCTGGGCAGACGCCGGCGCGGCAATGCAGCAGGCAATCGCACCGAGCACCTATTGCACCCATTGCACCTATTGCACCTGTTTTCATCGCACTCTCCTCAAATACGCGTAACCGAGACCGAGAATCCCTAACTGCACCATCGACCCTGGCGCCAGGGTCGGCGGCGACTTCGCGCGCAGCACGTGCCACACCAGATGTGGTGCCTCGCATCTGCGGGATCCATCTCCACCTGGAACTCGCGGCTTCCGTTGAAATGAAAATACACGCCCAGCACTCCGGCCGCAATCATCAGCACCATCGTCATCTGTATCACCAGCTGGGTCCATCGACTGGAGAACGCGACGTCTGCCGCGACAACGACGAGGCCGACTGCGAGCAGCGCGAGCGGAATCCACTGTGTCGCGTCTTCGTAGTGGGCGATGAGCGCCAGTTCGGCAAGCAGTCCGGCCATGCCGAACGTCAGCACGGCGAGGATGACTTTCGTAATCGTCGACAGGCGATGGTCGTCGGGCACTAGTCGATAGTCTGTCATAGTCAATTGTCCATGGACCAGACAGACCATGGCCCATCGACCCACGACCATCGCCCATCGACTGTTAACGTCGTCTCTTCTTGTGGCCGTGCGTGCGGCGGGCTTCGCAGGGCGTGAACCGTTCTTGCGCTTCGTCGGCGAGGGCAATCGAGTCGCGGCCTGCGGAGCGTATGACACGGGCATCGCCGGGACGCGCGTTGAGCATCTCGAGAATGCCAATCAACCCGCGCTTCACTTCCGAGAGCCGTTCTTTCGCGTTACGCCCCAGCAGTTCCTTGATGGGCGCGGCTACGGCCTCTTCGAGCACCGGCGGCGCCTCGTCGTCGATGCGGCGCCGTACGCCCGCGAGCGTCAGACCGTCGGCGAAGACCAGTTGCTTGATGCGCAGGACGCGCTCGACGTCGGCGCGCCGGTAAATGCGCGGACCGCCCGCCGATTTCGACACGCCCAGGTCGGGAAATTCCGACTCCCACGATCGCAGGACGTACGGCTGCACGCCGGCGATTTCGCACACTTCCGATGCCTTGAAGAGCGCGCGGTTGGGAATCTCGACGTCAGCCACAAACAGCCCTGTTTGCTGCAACTTGCGCGAATTATAGCACATGTTCCCTCGACGCCGGGTCGCCGTCCTCAACGCCGGGGCGCCGGGACGCCGCGAGAGAGGAGATTTTTTTCTTACCCCGGCTTCCTCGGCGCCTCGGCGCCCCGGCGACTAGTGCTTGCGCTTCCGCACCTGCAGCCGGATCGGCGTTCCGGAAAATCCGAACGTTTCCCGGATGCGGTTCTTCAGAAAGCGCTCGTACGAAAAGTGCAGCTCGGTCGACACGTTCGTGAACAGCGCGAAAGTCGGCGGCGCGACGCCCACTTGCGCCGCGTAAAGAATCCTTACGGCCTTCTTGCCTGGACTCGGCTATCGGATGCGCGGCCGTCACCTCCTGGAGAAACCGGTTCAGCTCCGGAGTCGGTATCCGGCGCGTGCGCTCCTCCATCACCTTGTCGACCACCTCGAGCAGCTTCGGCGTGCGCTCGCCGGTGAGCGCCGAGATGTGCACGATTGGCGCAAAATCGAGGAATTTCAGATTGAAGCGCAGCTTGTCGTCGAAGAGCGCCGAGAAATCCTGCCCTTCGCCTTTCATCAAATCCCATTTATTGACTGCGATGATGACGCTGCGTCCGGCGCGCTCGGCTTCGCCGGCAATCGCGCCGTCCTGATCGGCCGCTCCCAGCGTGGCATCAATAACCAGCACGACGACATCGGCGTCGGCAATCGCGCGCTTCGCTGAGAGCACGCTGACCGATTCGACGGCACCCGAGCGCGCAACGCGACCGGGCTTTCTGATGCCAGCCGTATCGACGATGCGGAACTGACGCTGGTGCCAGCGGAATTTCGTGTCGACGGCGTCGCGCGTCGTGCCGGCAACTTCGCTCACCAGCATCCGCTCCTCGCGCAGGATGCGGTTGACGAGCGACGACTTACCGACGTTCGGCCTTCCGACAATCGCGATGCGCGGTTCGGGCTCTTCGGCTTTCTGCTCCTCCGACTTGTTGTCGGGCAGTCGCTCGATGACCTCGTCGAGGAGATCGCCGATGCCCTGACCGTGCTCCGCAGAGATCTCCATCACGGGCTCGAACCCCAGTTCGTAAAAATCGAGCGCGCCCGCCTTCGCCCGTTTGTCATCGGCCTTGTTGATGGCGACGATCACCGGGCGGCCCTTTGTGCGAACCGCTTCGGCAATCTCGAGATCGGCCGGGACGAGCCCCTCGCGCCCATCGACGACAAACACGAACAGCGACGCGTTCTCGAGCGCCCGCCTGCCATGCTCGTGCACCTGCTTCTGAAGCGGATCTTCGCTTTGCCCGAACATGCCGGCCGTATCTGTGAGCAAAAACGGGACGTTGCGCCAGTTGGCCGGCTGCTGGATGACGTCGCGGGTCGTTCCGGCGGCCGGATTCACAATTGCGCGGCGGGTGCCCGCTATGCGGTTAAAAAGCGTCGATTTCCCGACATTCGGGCGGCCTATGAGGACGACTGCTGGGAGCTGTTTTGAGGCCATGTGTGAAGTCGAAAGCCCACTTAGCCGATACCTTGACAGCGTAAGTAGTTGTTTCTTAATATATTTACAACCACGCAGGAGAGCCTAAGCATGATCAAGGTCGACATCGTCAACGAGGTTTCGAAGATCGCCGACATCACCAAGGTGAAAGCCGAGGTGGCCGTCGATGCGGTGTTCGACGCGATGCGCCTCTCCATGCAGCGGGGCGAACGGATCGAGCTGCGCGGCTTCGGAGTCTTCCAGGTGAAACCCCGCAAGCGTGGGATCGGCCGCAACCCGCGGACCGGCAAAGAAGTCCGCATCCCGCCGGGCCGGACTATCCGCTTCAAGCCCGGTAAAGACCTCCAGAATATAAGCTAGCGAAAGCTCGCGCGTGCACGATCCGCATCTGCCTGACCCGAGCCCGGTCGAGGGTGAGCCGCCGCTCCCCGTCACCTATACGCCGCCCCGCAAGTTCCGGGACCGCCGCTGGCTGCATCTGGCGCTATTTGTCCTGACGATTGTCACGACGACGCTCGTAGGAGCCGATCACTACCTCGGTTACATGTCGGATTTCGGCCGTCAACCGGTCAGGATCAACCCCTCGCTGATTCTGCAGGGCTTCTGGTACAGCGGAACGATACTCCTGTTTCTCGGAGCACACGAGTTCGGCCACTATCTGGCCTGCCGATATTATCAGGTGGACGCCTCGCTGCCGTTTTTCATCCCGATGCCGCTGGTGCTCACCGGCACGCTCGGCGCCTTCATCCGCATCCGGGAACCTATTCCCACCAAGCGCATGTTGTTCGACATCGGCATCGCGGGGCCGCTAGCGGGCTTCGCAGTGGCCCTGCCCGCGCTCTTCATCGGCATCGCGCTGTCGCCGGTGGTGCGCGTTCCGCAAAACCTCAATGGCTTCAATCTGGGAGAGCCGCTGCTGTTTCGAGCGGCGACATGGCTGACGTGGGGATCGATTCCGGATGGGTATTCCGTAAACCTGCATCCGATGGCGTTCGCGTCGTGGTTCGGTCTGCTCGCGACCGCGCTCAACCTCTTCCCGATCGGTCAACTTGACGGCGGTCACATCTCATATGCGGTGCTCGGCCGGCGCTCGACGACCGTCACCCTCGGCTCGATATGCGTCGCCGATCGGCCTGACATTCTTCTCGATGAGCTGGCTCGTCTGGACATTTCTTCTCGTCGCGATGACGCTTGCCATGGGACCGCGCCATCCCCGCACGATCGACGAAGATATCCCGCTCGACCGCGCACGCATCTGGTTGGCTGGCTTGGGCGTGCTGATTCTGGTGCTCTGCTTCACGCCGAGCCCGATAGAGCCGACCGAACTGCTGAGCCGCTAGCACCTCCGTATCCACCCTGCAGTGGAGTTATGGTAGACTCCACGCCGTTCGACAAAAGCAATCGATTTCTGGCAGTATTCCTAGCAAAACTGTGTGCGCGCGCAGGTTCTCCAAAGGAGGATAGTAATGATTCGCGGGTCCAGAGCTTTCCTGGCTGCCCTGATCGTGCTTGCGGGAAGCGCCGCCGCGTCTGCCCAGGATGCAACGATCGGCGCGGGAAAACTTGAAATCGGGGGCTTTCCGGGCGGCGGCACGTTCTTCGTCGGCGGCGACGACGCCAAGGAAGTGAACTTCAATGTGTACACCGCCGGCGGCGGGTTGACCTACTACCTGAACAACGCGCTGGCTGTCGAAGGAGAGTTCACCGGAAGCGTGGGTTGGGCGCAGGACGTGATTTTCAACAACGCCGACGCTCATCCACAATCAGATGCCCACAGTGTGGAGCTATGCCGGCAACATCGTCTTCTTCCCGGGCGGGACGACAGGCAAGCGCGCGCCGTTCTACGTGACCGGCGGCATCGGCTCGACATTGCTGGCGCCGCGCGTTCCGACCAAAGTGTTCGGCTACGACGTGGATACGGTGGGCACGCAGATGTTCATGACCGAAAACATCGGCGGCGGCATCAAGCTGTTCCGCGGCGCCGACGCGCCGAACTGGGGCTTCCGCACTCGATTACCGGTACCTGTTCGTGAACTCGAACGAAGACGCACCTGCGTTCTTCGCCAAATCGACGAGCCGCGGCGGGCACCGGATCTATGTCGGAATGCTATATACCTGGAAGAGATAGAACCTGACACGGTAGGGGTAGGGGGTAAGGGGTAAGGGGTAACGATCACGGCACGTGTGATACTTGCCGCTTGCCCCTTGCCCCTTGACCCTTACCCCTTTCGATCTATGGGCCGTCTCCTTCTCGCGCTGGCCATCGCCACGTCGGCCACGGCGACGCTCTCCGCTCAGGCCGACGAGCGTGTGATATACGCGAGCGTCGTCGACAAGGATGGCGCGCCTGTTCTCGACCTTACCATCAAGGATTTCATCGTCCGCGAAGACGGCCAGGCGCGCGAAATCCTGCGCGTCGCGCGCGACAACGACCCGCTGCAGATTGCCCTGCTCGTCGACAACAGCGTATCGATGCGTCCGCGGCTCTCTCAGCTGCGCAAGGCGGTGACGGCGTTCATCGAGTCGACGCGCGACGACGTACAGCTCGCACTCATCACGCTCGCAGAACGCCCGACGATTCTCGTCGGCTACACGACCGATCGCGCGGCACTGCGAAAAGCGACGGAGAACATGTTCTCGTACGAAGCGGGCAACTATCTGCTCGACGGCATCGCAGAGACATCACAAGGTCTCGCCAAGCGCACGATGTGGCGCTCGGCCATCGCAGTCCTCACGGGCGTCGGGCCCGAGATGAGCTATCGCCAATATACCGAAGTGCTGCGATTCTTTCGCGCGGGAGGCGCGGCGCTGCACGTCGTGCAGCTCGGCACGGAACTCGGCGACCAGGGCCGCGAAATCGTTCTCAGCAGGGGCACATCCGAAACCGGCGGGCGCTTCGAGCAGGTCCTGGTACCGACCGGTCTCGAGCTGAAGTCTCAGCAGCTTGCGACGGAGCTGTCGAATCAGTATCGCGTGACCTACGTGCGGCCGAGCCGGCTCGTGCCGCCGTCGAAGACCGAAGTGAGCGTCAGGCGCACGGAGCTTCGAGCACGCGGGATGCTGCTGAAAACGGACAAGTAACTTCCACGTCTCAATGCCAAGGCGCAGAGTCGCAGAGAAACTGCTGAATCTCAAGAACTAGAACGCGTGAACGCCGGACCGCAGCACTCTAGAACGCCGTGAGACCCAGAACGCGCTCACTCAGTTCAGCTCCCCCAGTTTTTCACCACCCGCACCTCGCGCGGCTGCCAGGCGCTTTTCAGCATGATGAAAAACCGGCCTTGCGGATCGACGTCGTAGGCCGCCGAGATTCGAGCCTGGATCGCGCTCGAAGTGTCCTTCGAAGAGAGCGCGCGGCTCTCCGAGAATGCCGCGTGTGAGCGCGCGCAGCACGAGGCTCTCACCTGCGCGATAAAACAGCCCCTCGCGCGCCCAGACGGGCTCGGTCGCGCCGCCTTTTGTGATTTGCATCGCTTCGCCGGATCGATCCAGCCGCGCGACATACACTTCGTCGAGCCCCGACGCGTCCGACACGTACGCAATCCACCGGCCGTCCGGCGAGACGGCCGGCGATCGCTCGTTGGCGCCGGTTGCCGCAACCGGCGCGATCGATTCGCCGGTGCGATACACCAGCACGTTGCGCCCGCGGGCCGGCTCGATTTCGTAGAGCCCCAGCAGACGCGGAGGCCGCGACCAGCTTGCGGGATTGCGCGCGGCGGTGGCGTCGGCCGTGAACAGTGGCGCCGGCGGCCGCGTTCCGTCAACCGCCACGACATAGATTTTCTGAAGTCCGTCGCGGTTCGATCCGAACGTCAAACGGCGATGATCCATCCAGGCCGGCGACTGATTGTCGCCTCCCTGAATCGTGCGTATCACGCGATCGGGCTTCGCGGCGTCGACGACGCGAATCTCGCGCGTCATGACGCCGGACCTTGCCACGACGGCGAGCCGCCTGCCGTCGGGCGACAGCCGCGGGGTCTGCAACACGTCGGCAGGCGGAGACAGCGGCGAGACTTTTCCGTCGCGCTCGACCCGCACCAGCCGGCTTTTCGTGTCGTCTGCGCCGGCACGAAGCCACGCGAGCGTCCCTGTTCGCGATACGGAGAAACCGGCACGTCCCAGCGTCGCCGAATCCGCTCGAGGTCTGAATACCTTTCGCCACCGCAACCGGCACTCCCTGAGTGGCCTGTTCATCGGGATTGAATCTCACTGCCATGAGATTGCCGAGAAAGCTGTAGACGAGGTGACCCGTTTCGACGAACTGCGCCTGGCCGATGATCGGCACGCGCAGTCGTGTCCGCTGCCTCTGTCGGCGAGAGCACTTCGACGTGCGGATCGCGCCCACGCTGCGAGACCGTAAACACGATCGATCCGTTCGGGAAGCGCGTGCGGCCAGCCATGTTCGAGCTCACCGTCGTCGCGGTTCAGAACGGTCACCGCCGTGGGTGTGCCACCGCCGGCAGACACCTCCATCAACCCAGACATTTCCGAGTGGCGCATAGACGATGCGGCCGTCAGGAGTCCAGGTGCCGCCTGCCGAATCTGTCGGTGCGTCGGCCACGCGCGTCGGGAGGTCGCCGCCTGAGACGGACATGCGCCAGATGGCCCCCTGCGAGAAGTACGCGAGAGACGAACCGTCCGGCGAGAAGAACGGCGAGCTTGCGCCGATAGTGTCGTGCAAGCTCGCGATCGAGCGCCGCATCACGCGCGAGCCGCGCCAATGAAGATCCGCCGCCGGCCATCGGCTGCGCTTTCGGCCGCATAGGCGAGCTGCTCTCCGTCAGCGGACACGGCAAACGAGCTGAGGACGCGATCGTCAGGAATGGGAACCGTCAGGCGCTCTGCCGGAGGAGGCGGAGGCGAGGCGCACGCGGCAAGGGCCACGAGTGACAGGGCTAACCACCTCCGCCACGGTTCGGTGGTCGTCCGCCGTAGCCTTGCGCGAAGGCGGAAGCCCTGTGCCTTGATATCATTGGCCGCACGGACTCATGTCGCGGAAATGGATTGTCGTGGCGGCGGTCGCGCTCTGCGTTCCTGCCGCGTGGTGGCTCGCTCAACGTATGGGTTCTCGAATTGTAACCGTGACCCCGCCCACCGAAGGGATTTCTCGAGCGCTGGCGTCGGAACGGGCCGCGAACATCAGTTCGGTTCGCTATACGCTGTCGCTGAGCGTCCCGTCCGGCGCGAAACGAGCCGGTTGCGCGGCACTGCGGCGATTCGCCTTGTCCTCGCGGACCGCGCGCCGCTGATCTTCGACTTTGCCCAGCCTGCGGCGAGCGTCTCGTCGATTCGGGCGAACGGCCAGCCGGCCGACTTTCGCGCTGAGCACGGCCATCTCGTCGTTCCCGCGGATTCCTGAAGCGCGGCGAGAACGTCGTCGAGATCGCCTTCACGGCGGGCGACGAGGCCCTGAATCGCAACGACGAGTTTCTGTACTCGTTGTTTGTGCCTGCGCGCGCCTCGCAGGCGTTTCCGTGCTTCGACCAACCCGACATCAAAGGCGTCGCTCTCGCTGACGCTCGAGATTCCGTCGGCCTGGGCGGCGGTGTCGAACGCACCCGAGATCGGACGCGAGGTGTCGGGCGACCGCGCGACCGTGCGTTTCGGCGAGACCGCCGGCTCTGCCGACGTACCTGTTCGGCTTTGCGGCCGGGAAATTCTCGGTCGAGCGCGGAGAGCGCAGCGGCCGCGCGTTCCGCATGTATCACCGCGAAACCGACGCCGAGAAGGTCGCCGCCAACCGCGAGACGATCTTCGACCTCCATCAACAGGCGATCGACTGGCTGGAAACGCTACACGGATCGCAAGTATCCGTTCCAGAAGCTGGATTTCGTGCTGCTGCCGGCATTTCAGTTCGGCGGCATGGAGCATGCCGGCGCCATTTTCTACAATGCGCCGTTCCTCTTCCTCGACAAGACGGCGACCCAGAACCAGCATCTGTCGCGTGCAAACCTGATCGCCCACGAAACCGCCCATATGTGGTTCGGCGATCTCGTCACGATGAAGTGGTTCGACGACGTGTGGCTGAAGGAAGTGTTCGCGAACTTCATGGCGGCGAAAATCGTGAACCCGACCTTTCCGAACATCGACCACGAGCTTCGCTTCTTTCTGCAGCATCATCCTGCCGGCCTACGACGTCGACCGCACGGCCGGCACGAATCCGATTCGCCAGAAGCTCGACAACCTGAAGGACGCCGGCAGCCTGTACGGCCCGATCATCTACCAGAAAGCGCCCATCGTCATGCGGCAGCTCGAGCAGATTCTCGGGCCGGACGAGCTGCGCGACGGGCTGCGCGAATATCTCACCCGGTTCGCCTTCGCGAACGCCACGTGGACCGATCTCATCGAGATTCTCGATCGCCGCACGGCTGAGGACCTGGCGGCATGGAGCCGCGCGTGGGTCGACGAAGCCGGACGCCCGACGATCGCGACGAACCTCGAGACCGCAAACGGCAAAGTGTCGCGCCTCACGTTCACCCAGGCCGATCCGCGCGGCCGATCGCTCCGCTGGAACCAGCAGCTTCAGGTCGCTCTTGGCTATGAGCACGGGGCGCGCATCACGACGCTGAAAATGGACGCGCCCTCTGTCGAAGTTCCCCGCGTCGGGGATCTGCCGCTGCCGAACTACGTCCTGGCCAACGGCGAAGGAACCGGTTACGGACTGTTCGCGCTCGACGATCGAAGCCGCCAGTACTTCCTGCAGTCATCTCCACGAAATCGGCGATGGCCTGACCCGCGGCATCGCCTGGGTGACGTTGTGGGACGACATGCTGGAAGGGCACGCCGAACCGCAGCAGCTCGTCGACCTTGCGCTGCGCACGCTGCCGCGAAGAGCCCGACGAGCTGAACGCCGAGCGGATACTCGCACACACCCACGACGCGTTCTGGCGGTATCTTCCGGATTCCGCACGCGCGGCGATCGCGGGCCGCCTCGAGCAGACGCTGCGCGCCGGCATGGCGAAGGCGTCGACGACGTCGCTGAAGTCTGCGTACTTTTCCGCGTTCCGGCGGACGGTCACCACCCCGACGGTGTCGCCTATCTCGAGCGCGTGTGGCGGAAGCAGGAGCCGATCGCGGGGTTGACGTTTGCGGAGAACGACTTCGTCGACATGGCGCAGGAACTGGCGCTGCGCGGCGTGGCCGGCACGCCGGGACATCCTCAAAGAGCAGCACGCGCGCATCACCAATGCCGACCGCAAGGCGCGGTTCGCGTTCGTCACGCCCGCGCTGTCGCCCGATGCCGCAGGAGCGCGAGGCCTTCTTCGCGAGCCTTGCGCGCGTCGAGAACCGCGAGCAGGAGCGGTGGGTCTGCGGACGGTCTGCGATTCCTCAATCATCCCCTTCGCCGCCGCCACGCGGAGAAATTCATCCGGCCGAGCCTCGAGATGCTGAGAGAAATTCAGCGGACGGGCGACATCTTCTTTCCGCTCGACTGGACCAGCGCTGTGCTCGGCGGCCACAACTCTGCCGCGGCCGCCGTGGCGGCACTGGCGGACATCCGGACTACCCGCCTCTTCTGCGCCAGGTCATAGCAGAATGCGATCAGCTCATCGCGCGCGCGCTCTCAGCCGTCAGCGTGCCGTAACACGGAGCCACGGAACGCCGACGTCAGCTCGATTCGCGAGGGCGGGGGCAAAACGAACCCCCGCCCTTCCGTCGACGTGAGCCTCCGACGGTGCGGATCGCTAGCAATCCCCCGAACATCAGCACGCGCCCAACGGCTCGTGAAGAGCGGTCGGCTCACAGAATCGATACCGGATCGATGTCGATCGAGACGCGGCGGCGCATGTCGGGCTCGGCGGCGAGCGCGGCCAGCACGGCCTCGCGCATGCTCGCGCGATGGCTGCCCTTCAGGAAGATCTGGGCGCGATATTCGCCGCGCAGCTTGGCGACCGGCGCGGGCGCCGGCCCCAGCACGCTGAACCGTCCGGCGCCGGCCTTGGTCCGCAAGTGCTGCGCGAGAGTGGCCGCGTCGGTCAGCGCCGCGCGCGCATCGGCGCCTTTGACGACGATGTTCACCATCGCCGTCAGCGGCGGATACCGCATCGCCTGGCGATAGCCCATCTCTTTGGCGACAAACGCGGTGTAGTCCTGCCGGCAGGCGTGCTCGATGCTGTAGTGATGCGGATAGAGCGTCTGCACGATCGCTTCGCCGGGCTCGGCTCCCCGGCCGGCGCGGCCCGCGACCTGCGTGAGGAGCTGAAACGTGCGCTCGGCGGCCCGGAAGTCGGCGAGCCCGAGTCCGACGTCGGCCGAGACGACCCCGACGAGCGTCACGCGCGGAAAATCGTGCCCCTTGGCGATCATCTGCGTGCCGACCAGCACGTCGATGGTGCCGGCTGCCATCGAACGAAGAATATCGGCCGCTGCGCCCTTGCGGCGCACCGTGTCGCGATCGAGCCGCGCCACGCGGGCCGCGGGCCACAGCGTCGAGATCTCGTGCGCCACTTTCTCGGTGCCGAAACCGCGGCGCTCGAGATACGGTCCCTTGCACGCCGGACACGCCTTCGGCACCAGGATTCCGTAGTTGCAGTAGTGGCACCGGGCGCGATGGCGATCGCGCCCCTCGGAGTGCACGATGAGCGACACGCTGCAGTTCGGGCACTCGATCGTGCCGCCGCACTGCCGGCAGAACACGGCCGTGGCAAGCCCGCGCCGATTCAGCAGGATCAGCGACTGCTGCCCGGCCTCGAGCCGCTTCGTGATGGCGTTCTTCAGCGCGCCGCTGAGAATCACGTCGGGGCCGTGCTCGGCGTATTCCTGGCGCATGTCGACGACCGAGACCGACGCGAGCGGGCGATCCTGCACGCGCTTGCTCCATCACCAGCCGCGTGTAACGCGCGCTCGACGCGTTGTGGCTGCTCTCGAGCGACGGCGTCGCCGAGCCCAGCACGACGAGCGCGCCGGCGTTCCGGCCGCGCATGACCGCCACGTCGCGACCGTGGTAGCGCGGCGTCTCCTCCTGCTTGAACGACGTATCGTGCTCTTCGTCGACGATGATGAGTCCGAGTTTCTCGAGCGGCGCGAACACCGCCGAGCGCGTGCCGACGACGACCGACACCTCGCCGCGCCGGATGCGATACCACTGATCCGAGCGCTCGCCGTCGGACAGGCCGCTGTGCTGCACCGCCACGCGATCGCCGAACGCGTCGCGAAACGCCGACGCGACCGCAGGCGTGAGCGCGATCTCGGGGACGAGCACGAGCACCGATTTGCCGCTGCGCAGCACGAGGTCGGCGAGCCGAAGGTACACCTCGGTTTTGCCGGAACCGGTGACCCCCTGCAGCAGGAACACCGAAAACTGTCCGGTCGCCGCTGCCGCGCCGAGTGCGTCCAATGCGTTCGACTGCTCGACGGTCAGCACACGGTCCGGTCGACGGCATTCGCCGTGGTGACTGCGACCCCGCTCGCGAACGGGTCGCGCTCGATGCGCTGGTGCTGAAACGCGATCAACCCCTTTGCCGGCGAGTCGCTGCAGCACATCGGTCGAGATGCCTCTCTCGTTCAGCGCGGGCACCGGCATCCCGTGCGGCGCGCCGCGAAGCGCTTCGACGGCCTCCTTCTGGCGCCCGCGCATCGCGATCGTCTCGTCGTGTCCTTGCGCGGTCAGCACCGCGATGCGAATCGTTTTGTGGGCCTGCGTCGAGGGGACGGCCGCGGCCAGGGCATCGCCCGCGCCGCACGCGTAGTACTCCGCCACCCACAGCGCAAGATCGACCACGGGCCCGGCAGAAATGCCTCGTCGTCCAGCACTTCGAGAATGTTTTTGATCTTGTCTGCCGGGGTCTGCCCGGCATCGCAGGGTGGCGGCCGGATCGACGACGATGCCGGTGACGACTCGCTTGCCCAGCGGGACGACGACGCGCGCGCCGCGCGGATGGAGGCGGCACGCCGTCGGGCACTTGATACGTGAGGACGTCGAGAAAGGGAACGGGAACGGCGACGGAGACCAGCCGCACCGGATCAGGCCACGTCTTCGCCATTGAGGAGCGCGCGGACCTTCTTCATGTCCTCCCACACCTCGCGCCGGCAGCTCGGATTGCGAAGGAGAAACGCCGGATGGAACGTCGGCACGAGCTTCGCGCCGCGGTAGTCGTACACGCGCCCGCGCAGCCGCGAGATCGAATCGGTCGACTTGAGCAGCGACTTGGCCGCGAACGTGCCGAGCGCCACGATCACCTTCGGCTTGATGGTGTCGACCTGGCGGAACAGGAACGGCTCGCACTGCTCCACTTCGTCCGGCTCGGGATTGCGGTTCTCCGGCGGGCGGCACTTGATGACGTTCGCGATGTAGACGTCGTCGCGCGTCAGGCCGATCGCTTCGATGATTTGCGTCAGCTTCTGCCCGGCGCGGCCAACGAACGGGATGCCCTGAATGTCTTCGTCGCGCCCCGGCGCCTCGCCGACGAACATGAGATTGGCGTTCGGATTGCCGACGCCGAACACAATCTGCTTGCGGCCGAGCGTGCAGAGCTTGCACCGCACGCAGTCGCCGATGTCCTCGCGAATCGCGGCGAGGGACTCTGCGACGTCCGGGCTCTGGACTCTGGACTCTGGACTCTCGACTGTCGGACTGCCGACTCTGGACTCTGGACTGCTGACTTTCGACTGCCGACTCGGCTCTGCGCCGCCCACGCGGCGTCCCTGCGGTATCCGTCGACACCCAGCTCGCCAAAGAACTTCAGATGTTCTGCAATCTGCTCGCGGTGATCGGACATTACGTTCGGACTGGCGGACGAGAGTGCGTGAGCAGCTTCTCGATGCGCTGCATGACCTGCGCGGCGATGGCCGACTTCGGCTGCAGCGGCAGCGTTTCCTCGCCGTCGGCCGACACGAGCGTCACTTCGTTCGTATCGACCTCGAAGCCGGCATCCGCGCGCGACACGTCGTTGGCCACGACGAGATCGACCCCCTTCTCGCGCTGCTTGCGGCGCGCGCTGGCGACGACATCGGTCGTCTCGGCGGCGAAGCCGACCAGCAGCGGCCGCTCGCCGCCGGCACGCTGCTTTCCGAGCTCTGCAAGGATGTCCGGCGTCCGCACCAGCGTAAGCGTGAGCGTGTCCGAGTCTTTGTGGATTTTCTGCTGCGGCGCGGCCGCCGGCGCGTAGTCGGCCACCGCCGCGGCCATGATCACCACGTCGGCGTGCGCCGCGCGAGGAACGACCGCGTCGCGCATTTCCGCCGCGGTCGTCACGCGAATCAGCTCGACTCCCGGCAGGAGGCTGAAGATCCGTCGGCCCGCTGATGAGCACGACGCTGCGCGCCGCGGCTGCGGGCGGCGCCCGCAAGCGCGTACCCCATCTTTCCGCTCGATCGGTTGCCGACGAATCGCACCGGATCGATGGCCTCGCGCGTCGGCCCGGCCGTGACGATGACGGTCTTGCCGCGCAGCGGACCTGACGGGCGTGAGCAGCTGCTCGGCCGCCCGCACGATATCGGCGGGCTCGGCGAGCCGCCCCTTGCCAATCCAGCCGCATGCGAGATACCCGGCGCCCGGCTCGACGAAATACGTGCCGCGTGCCGCCAGCACCTCGAGGTTCCGCTGCACGGCGGCGTGCTCGAGCATGTTCGTGTTCATCGCCGGCGCGACGAGCACGGGCGCCTTCGTGGCGAGGTACAGCGACGTCAGGAAATCGTCGGCGATGCCGTTGGCAAACTTGCCGAGGATGTTGGCGGTTGCGGGCGCGACGATGAGCAGATCGATGCTCGACGCAAGCGCGATGTGCTCGATGTCGGCGTTCGCGCCCGGCTCGAACTGGCTCTTCAGCACGCGGTGCCGGGTGATCGCCTCGAACGTGAGCTCGCCGACAAACCTGCGGGCCGAGCGCGTCATGACGGCCACGACGTCGTGCCCCAGCTTCTGCAGGCCTCGCACGACTTCGACCGACTTGTAGGCGCCGATTCCGCCGCACACGCCGACAGCAATCATCGCCATGGGTCATCGCCTTCAGGGCAGTCTGAAGCCCTGAGCGCTACCGGAGTCAGACGCCTACCGTGAAACGTCCTCAGAATCTCGAGCGCCTTCGGGCGCATGCACTGCAGCTTCGCGCGCTCCGCCAGCACGATCGACCTGATGCGCTCGACGCACGACTCGAGCTGGTCGTTGATGACGACGTAATCGTACTCCTCGAACGCCGACACTTCCTCGCGCGCGACCTCGAGCCGCTTGCGCATCGCCTCGTCGCTGTCCTTGCTGCGGCCGCGAAGCCGCTTCTCGAGCACTTCGTAGCGACGGCGGCAGCACGAAGACGGCGACGTGCGGCAGCCCGGCCGCGCGCACCTTGCGGGCGCCCTGCACGTCGATCACCAGCACCACGTCGTCGCCGCTTTCGAGACAGCGCGTCGTGTCGCCCGCGTGCGTGCCGTACAGGTTGCCGAACACGTCGGCGTGCTCGAGAAACTCGCCGTTCGCGATCATGCTTCTCGAATCGTCGCGCGGCTGACAAAATTATAGTCCACGCCATCGGCTTCGTCCCCGCGCGGCGCGCGCGACGTGTACGAGCGCGAGAGCTTCAGCCGGTCGGTCACCTTGACCAGCCGCTCGACGACTGTGGTTTTGCCCGTGCCCGATGGCGCGGAGACGATGAACAGCAAGCAGCACGCCTTATTCGACATTCTGAACTTGTTCGCGCATCTTTTCGAGCTCCGCCTTCGCCGAGATCACCAGGTTCGAGACGCGCAGCCCATCGGCCTTCGATCCGATCGTATTGACCTCGCGGTTCATTTCCTGCAGCAGAAAGTCCAGCTTGCGGCCGCACGGCTCCGGCGAGTCGGCCAGCGATTTCCAGTGCGCGAGGTGCGCGCGGAACCGCGCCATCTCTTCGCTGATGTCGGAGCGCGACGCCACCCTGACGATTTCCTGCGCGATGAGGTTGGCATCGGCCGCAAGGTCGACGGTGAGCTCCTGCACGCGGGCCGCGAGCCGCGCCTGCAGCTCCAGCCGGCCCTGATCGGCCGCGTCGGCGATCTCCTCGAGCATGCCGCCGAGCAGCGCGCGCCGCACCTCGAGATCGGCGTTCAGGTGATCTCCCTCGGTCGCGCGCATCGCGTCGAGCTGCGTGATCGCCTCCTCGACGGCCGCCTCGAGCATCTCGACGAGCTGCGCCACCATCGCGGCGTCGCGCTCGACGGGCCGCTCGCGCACCGCGAGCGCCTGCGGCAGGCGCAGCAGATCGCCCGGCGTCAGCGGCCCCTGGACGATGCCGCGGCTCCGCGCCGTCTCGAGCGCCGCAGACAAGCGCCACCGCCAGCGACTCGTTGAACTCCACCTCGACGCTCGCGGTATGCCGGTACTGCACGCTTACGGCGAGCTCCACTCTGCCGCGGCCGATTCGGCGCTGCACGCTCGCGCGGATGCGCCCTTCGGCCTCGGCCAGCGTCTGCGGCACGCGAAGCTGCAGGTCGAGATGCCGATGGTTGACGGCCCGGATGGTCACGGTGATGGTTGCGGCGTCCGACTCTCTGGTCGCAGACGCAAACCCCGTCATGCTCTTGATCATGTTTAGTCGCGGGGGCCCCTTCGCCCCGCACCGCTCGCGCGCTCTTCGGTCATCTGTGCGCGCTTCGGTTCGAGCAGCTGCATCTTGTAGAGCGCCGCATACACGCCGTCGCGGCTCAGCAGATCGTCGTGCCGCCCGACTTCGACGATGCGCCCGCGCTCGAGCACGACAATCGCGTCGGCGCGCATGATCGTCGACAGCCGGTGCGCGATGACAAACGACGTGCGATTCAGCATCAGCGTCGCCAGCGCGTCCTGCACCAGCAGCTCCGCCTCGGTGTCGAGCGCCGACGTCGCCTCGTCGAGAATCAGGATCGGCGCGTTTTTCAGCAGCGCGCGCGCGATCGCGAGGCGCTGCCGCTGCCCGCCCGACAGCTTCTGCCCGCGCTCGCCGATGCGCGTCTGGTACTTCTCGGGCAGCGCCGACACGAACTCGTGCGCGTGCGCCGCCCTGGCCGCGGCCTCGATCTCGGCCGGCGTGGCGCGTGCGCGGCGCCGTACGCGATGTTGTTCGCAATCGTGTCGTCGAAGAGCACGGTCTCCTGCGTGACGATGCCGACCTGCGCGCGCAGCGACTTGAGCGTCACCTCGCGCATGTCGCGCCCGTCGATCGTAATCGCGCCGCCGCTGACGTCGTAGAACCGCGGAATCAGGTTCACGAGCGTCGTCTTGCCGGCGCCGCTTCGGCCGACGATCGCCACCATCTGCCCAGCCGGCACGCGTGAGGCTGACGTTGCGGAGAATGGCGCGCGGGTGCGCATCCTCGTAGGCAAACGTGACGTCGCGGAACTCAATCGCCGTGCGAGAACGGCGGCAGCGGCTCGGCGTTCGGCGCCTCCGCAACCTCGGTGTGGGTGTCGAGCATCTCGAAGATGCGGTCGGCTGCGGCAATCGCCTGCTGCAGGTTCGCGTTGACGCGGCTCAGCTTCTTGGCTGGCGCGTACATCATCAGCATCGCGGCCAGGAACGTCGTGAAATCGCCCGGTCGTCAGCCGGCCGGCGGCGATCTCCTCGCTGCCATACCACAGCGCCGCCGGCCATGCCGATGCCGCCGAGCAGCTCCATGGCCGGAGGCATCAGCGACAGCGCGCGCACGACGCGCATGTTCGTGCGATACAGATGCCGCAGCGCGTCGCGAAAGCGGGTCGCCTCGCGCTCTTCCGCGCCGAAGGCCTTGACGATGCGATGGGCGGCGAACGTTTCGGCGCCGACATGCGACATGTGCTCCTGCGCCTCCTGGCTTCGGCGCGCCGTGCGGCGGATGCGCTGGCCGAGACGCACCAGCGGATACACGAGCATCGGCGCGCCGGTCAGGCAGACGCATCGCGAGCCGCGGGTCGAACTAGAAGAGAATCACGGCATACGCCGATCGAGCGCCAGCGTTTCTCGCGCCAGATCGCCCGCGGTTTCCGACACCGCGCGCTGCACCTGCCCGACGTCGTTCGACACGCGCGACAGCAGCTGGCCGACCGCGTTGCGGCCGAAGAAGCTGGCCGACTGCCCGAGGATGTGTCCGTAGAGCTGGTCGCGCAGGTCCATCACGACGCGCTGCCCGACGTCTTCCATCAGGTAGCCCGGAGAAGTACGACCCGACGCCTTTCAGGAAATACAGCGCCGATGAGCGACAACGCGATCGTGCGCAGCCCCTGCCGGTTCGGCAGCAGTTCGTCGAGGATCGGCCTGATGAGGTAGATGACCAGCGCCGACGCGACGGCATAGATCACCATCGCCAGCACCGCCCAGGCCAGGCGGCCTTTGTATGGCTTTGCGTAGCGAAGAAGCCGGAAGAACGAGTTCACTCGGTAAAGCGATATTTCAGCAGCACCCACAGCGCGACGACACCGTCGCGCCACGTAATCTTCTTGCCCTCGTCGTAGCCACGGCCGTCGTAGGTGATCGGCACTTCGTACACCCGATATCCGCGCTTGAAGATCTTCGCCGTCATCTCGGGCTCGATGCCGAAGCCGTTGCTGTCGAGCGTAAACGACCGGAGCACTTCGATCCGCATGGCTTTGTAGCAGGTCTCCATGTCGGTCAGCATCGTGTTGTAGAGGACGTTGGTCAGAAACGTGAGGAACAGATTGCCGAGGTAGTGCGTGAACAGAAACACGCGGTGCCGGCCGAGAAAGCGCGAGCCGTAGACGACGTCGGCCCGCCCCTGGCAGATGAGCTCGATGAGCTCCGGAAACTCCTCCGGCGAGTATTCGGTGTCGGCGTCCTGAATCACGACGAGATCGCCGGTGACCTCCTTGAAGCCGAGGCGAAGCGCCGATCCTTTTCCGCCGTTGGGCTTCTGAAACAGCTTGAAGGGGTATCTGCTTCTGCAGCTCGCGCAGGATGTCCGACGTGCCGTCCTTCGATCCGTCGTCGACGACGATCAGCTCGATGCGGAGGTCCGGCACGGCCAGCACGCGGGCGATCATGCCCTCGATCGTGTCACGCTCGTTGTAGACGGGCATGACGACCGACAGCAGCGGGTTGGTGAGCTTGCCCTTTTATGCCTGCCATTACCTGCCCACCGAGTAGTACGTGAACCCCTGGGCCTTCATCTGCTCCGGGCTGTAGATGTTGCGGCCGTCGAAGATGACGGGCGTCTTCATCAGCTTGCGCATGCGCCCGAAATCGGGCTCGCGGAACTCGCTCCACTCGGTGGCAATCACGAGGGCGTCGGCCCCTTTCAGCGCGCTGTAGCTCTTATCGGCCAAAGTGATTTTGTTGCCGAAAATCCGCTTCGCGACGGGCTTGGCCTGCGGATCGAAGGCCTGCACCTTCGCGCGGGCGCCGCAGCAGCCGGTTGATGAGCGGAATGGCCGGCGCCTCGCGCATGTCGTCGGTCCGCGGCTTGAACGACAGGCCCCACACGGCGATCGTCCGGTTCTTGAGCGAGCCGAAGTGCGCTTCCAGCTTCGACGACGAAGCGGACTTTCTGCGCTTCGTTGACGCGCTCGACGGCCTTCAGCGTCTGAAAGTCGTAGCCCTTGTCGCCGGAGAACTTGATGAGCGCCTTGATGTCTTTCGGAAAGCAGCTGCCGCCGAATCCGATGCCGGGAAACAGAAACGACGGCCCGATGCGGCGATCGGCGCCGATCGCCTTGCGCACCTGATCGACGTTCGGCGCCGAACGCTTCGCAGACGTTCGCGACCTCGTTCATGAACGAGATGCGCGTGGCGAGAATCGCGTTCGCGGCGTACTTGCACAGCTCGGCGCTCGCGAGGTCCATCACCATGATCGGCGCGCCAGTGCGCGTGAACGGCGCGTAGAGCTCGACCATCAGCGCGCGCGCGCGATCGTCTTCGACGCCGATGACGACGCGATCGGGCTTCAGGAAGTCCTCGACGGCCGCCCCCTGCTTCAGAAATTCAGGATTGCTGACGACGCTGAAGGGATGCGACGTCTCGCGCCGCATCAGCTCGCGCACGCGCGCGGCCGTGCCCACCGGCACCGTGCTCTTGTCGACGATCACCTTGTAGCCGTTCATCGCCTTCGCGATGTCGCGCGCAACGCCGAGCACGTGCGACAGATCGGCCGACCCGTCTTCGTGCTGCGGCGTGCCGACGGCAATGAAGACGATGCTGGCGGCCCGCACCGCGCGCGGAAGGTCGGTCGTGAACTCGAGGCGCTTTTCGGCCCGGTTGCGCTTGACCATCTCCTCGAGGCCGGGCTCGTAGATGGGCATGACGCCGCGCCGGAGACTGTCGGACCTTCGACGCATCCTTGTCGATGCACGTGACGTCGTTCCCGTTTTCCGCCAGACAGGCTCCCAGCACCAGGCCGACATAGCCCGATCCGACGACCGCAATTTTCATTCGTGATTGTCTCCCCTCGACTCGCTGCGCTCGCGAGTATATCCTTCCAACCCATTGACCAGCAAGGATATGGTCGGGTTGTGATAGGCTCGGCCGCGTGCGGATCGTCATCGATTATCGTCCGGCCCTCCGGGCCCGCACCGGCGTCGGCGAACACATCCACCAGGTCACGAGCGCGCTCGCGCGAACCGGCAGCGACGAGATCACCGTGTTCTCGAGCTCGTGGAAGGATCGCGCTGCCGGCGACGCTCGCCACCGAGCTGCCCAACGTGCGCGTCGTCGACCGGCGCGTCCCGGTCGCGCGCGCTCAACCTCGCCTGGCATCGGCTGCGCTGGCCGCCGATCGAAGCGCTCGCCGGCGGCGAGTACGACATCGCGCACTCACCGCATCCGCTGCTGCTTGCCGTCGCGGTCGGCGGCGCAGGTCGTGACGATTCACGATCTGCATTTCCTGTCGCACCCGGAGCGCACGTCGGCGGAGATTCGCCGCGATTACCCGGCTCTCGTCCGCACGCATGCCCGCCGCGCCGATCGCGTCATCGTCGTCTCGCGTTTCGTCGCCGGCGAAGTGCAGCGAGCGCTCGAGGTGCCCGCGGACCGCATTTCCGTCTGCCCGAACGGCGCGCCCGAGTGGAACGGCCCTCCCGCTGCGCCGATGCCGGCGGCTACCTGCTCTTCGTCGGCACGATCGAGCCGCGCAAGAATGTCAGCGGGCTGCTCGACGCGTACGCACGGCTGCTCGCGCGGCACGCCGACGCTCCGCGCCTCGTGATCGCCGGGCGCGCCGACGCCGACAGCGCCGGACGTGCTCGCGCGCGATCGATCGCCCGCCGCTCGCCGGCCACGTCGAGTATCGCGGCTACGTTCCAGCCGAGGAGCGCGAGGCGCTCTTCAAGGGCGCGCAGGCGTTCGTGCTGCCGTCGTTCGACGAAGGATTCGGCATACCTGCGCTCGAGGCGATGTCGGCGGGCGTGCCGGTCGTCGTCTCGAACCGCGGGGCGCTGCCGGAAGTTGTCGGAGACGCGGGGCTCTTCATCGATCCGGATGATGCGGAAAGCCTGGCGGCGGCCCTCGAACGCCTGATCGGCGACTCCGATCTGCGCGCGACCTGCGCGCGCCGCGGCCTCGAACGCGCGCGGCAGTTCACGTGGGCTCAGACGGCGCGCGACGTGCGACGCGCCTACGAAGACGCGCTGCTCGCGCGGCGGCATCGCGCGCCCGTCCTCGCCGGCGCACAGTCGAGCGTCCACAGTCGAAATGCGCATCGGCATTGACGCCCGCGAGCTCTGCGGCAAGCCAACCGGCGTCGGGCGCCACTTATCCGGGCTGCTTCGCGCCTGGTCGACGGATGCCGCCGCATCGCGCCACACGTTCGTGCTCTACGCGCACGAGGACGATCGCCCCTCCGCTTCGCAATGCCGAGCTGCGCGTGATTCCGGGCTCGCCTGGAACGGCGTGGGAGCAACTCGCCCTGCCGCGCGCGGCGAACGCAGGATCGCCTCGATGTGTTCTTCGCGCCCGGGCTACACGGCACCGCTGCTGCTCGAGACACCCGACCGTCGTGCTCGTGCACGACATCTCGTTTGCCGCGCACCCGGAATGGTTCCGCTGGAAGGAAGGGCTGCGCCGGCGGCTGTTGACGCGATGGTCCTGCGACCGTGCCAGGCTCGTGCTGACGGTTTCTGATGCCGCGCGGCGCGAAATCATCTCGCACTTCGGCTTGCCCGACAATCGCGTGCGCCGCATTTACCCGGGAGTCGTTTCGCTGCTGGCAGCGTGCTGAACAGCCAGGTGTTCGCGACGCCGCAGGGGCGCGCGCGAGGAGCCGCTCGTCCTGTTCGTCGGCTCGGTGTTCAACCGCCGGCACGTTCCCGATCTCATCCGCGCGTTCAAGCCGATTGCGAAGAGCCATCCCGCCGCGCGCCTCGAGATCGTCGGCGACAATCGCACGCATCCGCACGAGGATCTGCCGGCGATCGCCGCGGCGGCGGGAATTGCCCCGCGCGTGTCGATTCGGCCGTACGTGACGGACGCACGAGCTGGCCGAGCTGTATGGGCGGGCGCGGGCGTTCGCGCTGCTGTCGGAGTACGAAGGCTTCGGCCATCCGCCGCTCGAGGCGCTCGGATCGGGAGTGCCGCCGGTGCTGCTCGACACGGAAGTCGCGCGCGAGGTCTGCGGCGACGCGGCGCTCTACGTCGCGAAGGGCGACATTGCCGGCACCACCGCCGCGCTGAACAGCCTGCTGTTCGACGAGGACGTCCGCCAGCGCGTGCTGCGCTGCGGCGCCGGCGGTGCTGGCGCGCTATTCGTGGACGCGCGCTGCCGCAGACACTTTGGCGGCGCTCGAGGCGTGCGGCATGAACGACGCTCGCGATTGTCATCGTCAGCCACAACACCAGGAGCGATCTGGAAAACTGCCTTCAGTCGCTGCACGACCATCCGCCGCACGTGTCGCACGAGATTGTCGTCGTCGACAACGCGTCGCGAGACGGCAGCGTCGAAGCCGTGCGATCGCGATGGCCGGGCGTGCGCGTCATCGCGCTCAACTCGAACGTCGGTTTCGCGTCGGCGAACAACGAAGGCATCCGCCGCACCGAGAGCGAGCTGGTGCTGCTGCTCAACAGCGACACGATCGTGCCCGACGGCGCGATCGATCGCCTGATTGCCGCGCTGCGCGAGCTTCCCGGCGCGTCGGTCGTCGGGCCGAAGATCGTGGACGGCGAGGGCCGGTCGGAGCTGTCGTACGGCCGCATGATGACGCCGCTTGCGGAGCTGCGGCAGAAGCTGCTCGTGCGCTATGCATCGCCGATGCGGCTCGCGCGCGATGACGTCGCGGACGCGGCGGGTGGATTGGGTGACGGCGGCCTGCCTGCTCGTGCGCCGCCGCGACGCCGAAGCCGCGGGGCTCCTCGACGAGCGCTATTTCATGTATTGCGAGGACGTGGATTTCTGCGCAGCCGTGCGCGCCAACGGCGGCAAGGTCTACTTCACGCCGCTGGCCCAGATCGTCCATCTCCGCGGCCGCTCCTGGCGCCCGGGCTCTCCTGCCGGGGGCAACAGCTACCGCCGCAGCCAGCTGGCGTTCTACCGAAAGCATCACCCTGGCTGGCCCCTGTTCTGAAGGTGTATCTGGGCTTACGAGGAAAGCTCCGAAACGGCCGATAAGAGAAGGGGAAAGGGGTAAGGGGAAAGGGGTAAAGGGCAACAGTAGGTTCGCCCTCGCCGATGCAGACGTGCGACGCAGCGGTCCGCGAGATCGAAGAAATGGCCGCACAAGTGCGTGCAGTGATGACGTCTTCTCAGGAAGACGCCCGGAGAGCATCGGTGCTGCCGGGACAACTGCACGACATGCGCCGGCGCTACAAGATGGACTGGCCCGGGTTTGAGAGATGACCAGACAGACTGGCGACTGGACGACTATCGACTAGAATGACGCGTGCGCATTGGCATAGACGCGCGAAAGCTTCACGATTTCGGCATCGGCACCTACATCCGGAACCTGCTGCGTGAGCTCGCGAAAATCGACCAGACGACAGAGTACGTGCTGCTGACGAGGCCCCAGGACATGAGCGTGGCGGCTTCGCTCGGCGAGAACTTCCGCGCCGTGGCCGATCGCTCGGGACACTACTCGCTCGCCGAACAGATCTCGATTCCGCTGGCGGCGAGGCGGGAGCGGCTCGATCTGCTCCACGCGCCGCACTACGTGCTGCCGGCGCTGACGCCGTCGCGCACCGTCGTCACGATTCACGACTGCATTCACCTGATGTTCCCCGAGTACCTCCGCCACCGCCTCGGCTATGCGTTCGCGCGGGCCTCGCTCTATACCGCCGCGCACAAGTCCGATCGCATCTTCACGGTGTCCGAGCAGTCCAAGCGCGACATCCTGAAGTTCTTCAACGTGCCGCCGGAAAAGATCGTCGTCACGCCCAACGCCATCGACGATCGCTTCAGCGTGCCGCCGAGCGAAGAGCACGTCGTCAACACGCGCGAGCGGTACCAGCTGAGCCACTCGTACCTGCTCTATGTCGGCAACATCAAGCCGCACAAGAATCTCGAGCGGCTCATCGAAGCGTTTCACCTGGTGCGGCAGCAGGGGCGATCGGAGCTCGAGCTCATCATCATCGGCGACGAGATCTCCAAGCTGCAGTCGCTGCGGCGCGCCGTGCACAAGTACGACATCCACCGCTACGTGCGATTTCTCGGCTACGTGCCCGACAAGACGCTCGCCGTGCTCTACCGGCTGGCGTCGGTCTTCGTGTTCCCGTCGCTCTACGAAGGGTTCGGTCTGCCTCCGCTCGAAGCGATGGCGAGCGGCACGCCGGTCGTGACGTCGAACGTCTCGTCGCTGCCGGAAGTCGTGGGCGACGCGGCCGTGCTCGTCGACCCGTACAAGGCCGAGGCGATCGCCGACGGGATCATCACCGTGCTGCGAAGCACGCACCTGCGCGAGGACCTGCGCAAGCGCGGGCTCGAGCGCGTGAAGGAGTATTCGTGGGCGCGGTCGGTGCAGCGCGTGCGCGAGATCTACGGCGAGGTGCTGTCGTGAGCACGAAAGTCGTCCTCGTGCACGACTGGCTCACCGGCATGCGCGGCGGCGAGAAGGTGCTCGAAGTGCTCTGCGAGGCGTATCCGACGGCCGATCTGCTGACGCTGTTTCACGTGCCCGGCAGCGTGTCGCCGGCGATCGAGCGGCATGCGGCCGCGCACGTCGGTGCTCCAGAACATGCCGGGCATCCGCCGCTTCTATCGCTACTGCCTGCCGCTCTTCCCCGCCGCCATCGAGCAGTTCGATCTCGACCAGTACGACCTGATCATCAGCACGAGCCACTGCGCCGCCAAAGCGGTCGTCAAGACCGGGCCGCGCGCGGCATCTGTGCTACTGCTTCACGCCGATGCGCTATGCCTGGGACCAGTTCGACGCGTATTTCGGTGAAGGGCGCGTCGGGACGATGAAGAGCCGGCTGCTGCGGCCGGTGCTGGACGCGCTCGGCCGCTGGGACGCCGCCACCGCGGGCCGGGTGGACCGCTATGTGGCCATCTCTCAGCACGTTGCCAGCCGGATCAGGCGGTACTATAATCGTGAGGCCGGCGTCATCTACCCTCCCGTCGACACAGGCTTCTTTTCACCGGATGACACGGTCGCGTCGGAAAACTTTTTGCTGATTGTGTCAGCCCTCGTCCCATACAAACGCATAGACGTGGCGATCGAGGCGAGCCGCCTGTCGGGCACGCCGCTCCGCATCGTCGGCGACGGCCCGGAGCGCGCCGCGCTGGCGGCGCTCGTCGCCGCGCACGGGCGCCGACGTGCAGCTGCTCGGATCGGTCTCCGACGAGGAGGTGCGCGATCACTATCGGCGCGCGGCCGCCGTGCTGCTTCCCGGCGAGGAAGACTTCGGCATCGCGCCCGTCGAAGCGCAGGCCTGCGGCACGCCCGTGATTGCGCTCGGCGCGGGGCGGCGCTCTCGAGACGGTCGTCGACGGCGTCACCGGCGTGCTCGTCGCCGAGCCCACCGCCGAGGCGTTTGCCGCCGGCATCGCGCGCGCGAAGCAACTGTCGTTCGACCGTGCCGTCATCAGAGCCCACGCCGTGACGTTCGACCGCGCCGTGTTTTCGCGCGCGATTCAATCGACGCATCGAGAGCCTCGCCCATGCTTAGGCGGTACGGACGCCTGCTCGTGGCGCTCTACGTCGTCTCGGACGCGATGCTCGGCATCGTCGCGTTCGGACTGGCGTACCTGCTCCGCTTCTCGAGCGGCCTCATCCCGGTCACGCGCGGCTACCCGCCGTTCGAGCAGTACGTCGCGGTGATGCCGTTCGTCGCCGTGCTCGTCCCGCTCGCGTACTACTTTCAGGGCGTCTATCGCCTGCGGCGCGGCCGGTCGCGCGTCGACGACTTCTTCCTCGTCTTCATCGGCACCGTCGTCGCGGTGATCCTCGGCGTCGTCACGCACGCTGTACGTCGACGCGTACCACGCGTCGCCGGAAGAGCAGGCCGTCGGCGCGTACCAGGTCTCGCGCATCGTCTGGGCGCTGTTCCTGGTCATCAACATCGCGCTGACGTTCGGCTCGCGCGAGCTCGTCCGCGAGCTGCTCGAACGGCGCTGGAAAGCCGGCCTCGGGCTGAAGCGCATTCTGATTGCCGGCGCCGGCGACCTCGGCCGCGTCGTGGCCGAGAAGATTCTTCAGCACGGCGAGCTCGGCTATCAGGTGATCGGCTTCGTCGACGATCGCGCCGGCGGCGATCATCTCGGGCTATCGCGGTCTGCCGCTGCTCGGCACGCTCGCCGACGCGCCCGAGATCATCCGGCAGGAGAACATCGATCACCTGTACGTGGCGCTGCCGCTCGACGAGCACGTGAAGATGCTCGACCTCATCGAGAGCACGAGCCGCGAGATGGTCGACGTGAAGGTCGTGCCGGACCTGGTGCAGTTCCTCGCGCTGCGCGCGCGCCTCGAAGATCTCGACGGCGTTCCGATCATCAACATCCACGACGTCCCGCTGCAGGGGCTCAACGCCGTCATCAAGCGGACGATCGACCTCGCCATCAGCGGCGCCGGCGCGCTGCTTCTCGCGATTCCCTGCGGCCTCATCGCGCTCGCCATCAAGTACACGTCGCCGGGACCGGTGTTCTACCGCCAGGAGCGCATGGGACTCGACGGCCGGCCGTTCTGGGTCTACAAATTCCGCTCGATGCGCGTGGACGCCGAAGAGGTCACCGGGCCGATCTGGGCGCGCGAAGACGACCCGCGGTGCACGCCCGTCGGACGATTCCTGCGCCACTGGGATTTCGACGAGCTGCCGCAGATCTGGAACGTGCTCAAAGGCGACATGTCGATCGTCGGCCCGCGGCCGGAGCGGCCGTTCTTCGTCGATCAGTTCAAGCATCGGTTCCCGCAGTACATGCTGCGCCACAAAGTGAAGGCCGGCATCACCGGCTGGGCGCAGGTCAACGGCTGGCGCGGCAACACCTCGCTCGAAAAGCGGATCGAGTTCGACCTGTATTACATCGAGAACTGGTCGGTCTCGCTCGACCTCAAGATCATGTGGATGACGCTCTTCCGCGGCGTCCTTACGCGCTAACCGCTCAAACCGGTGAACACTACACGGTGAACGACAAACGCCGCATCGTCATCACGGGAGCCGCCGGCTTCATCGGCTCCCACCTGGCCGAAGAACTGCTCAACCGCGACTGCTCGGTCGTCGGCATCGACAACCTGCTGACGGGCGATCTCGCCAACATCGCGCACCTCGCGGGGCGCGACTTCGTGTTCATCAAACACGACGTCACCAACTACATCAACGTGGACGGCCCGGTCGACGTCGTGCTGCACTGGGCGAGCCCGGCGAGCCCCATCGACTATCTCGAGCTGCCGATTCCGACGCTCAAGGTCGGCGCGCTCGGCACGCACAAGGCGCTCGGCCTCGCGAAGGCGAAGGGCGCGCGGTTCGTCATCGCGTCGACGTCGGAGGTCTACGGCGATCCGCTCGAGCATCCGCAGAAAGAGACCTACTGGGGCAACGTCAACCCGATCGGCCCGCGCGGCGTCTACGACGAAGCGAAGCGATTCGCCGAAGCGATGACGATGGCGTATCACCGCTATCACGGCGTCGACACGAAGATCGTGCGCATCTTCAACACCTATGGCCCCCGCATGCGCATCAAGGACGGCCGTGCGGTGCCCGCGTTCATCTCGCAGGCGCTGCTCAACGAGGACGTGACGGTGTTCGGCGACGGCAGCGCAGACCCGCAGCTTCTGCTACGTCGACGATCTCGTCGCCGGCATCCTGAAGCTGATGGATTCGAACGTGAACGAGCCGGTCAACATCGGCAACCCGCACGAGATGACGATCGAGGGCATCGCGAAGACGATCATCCAGATGACCGGCTCGAAGAGCAAGATCATCTACCAGGATCTGCCGGTCGACGACCCCAAAGTGCGACAGCCGGACATCACCAAAGCGCGCACGCTGCTCGGCTGGGAGCCGAAGGTGAAGCTCGAGCAGGGGCTCGTCAAGACGATCGAATACTTCAAACGAAAGATGGGCGTGTGACGCTGGTAGCCTATAGCTCGTAGCCGCGTCGATTGCACGCGTAGTGCCGACCTTCAGGTCGGCCACCGTCTCGGTAGTGTCCGGCTTCAGCCGGACTGTTTTGTCGGCCGCCTCGCCAGCGAGTCACACTTTCTTCCGCGAGCCAGCTCGACGACGCGGGAGAGGCTCCGCTTCGCACTTAGCCGAGTCCGTGACGCCGTCCCGCCGGTGAGACACGCTTCCTTCCGCGAGCCAGCTCGACGACGCGGGAAACACATCTCCCGGCGAGGTGTCGCCGACGGTCGCGGAGTCCGTGCTTCGCGGTCGCCACGCGGATCGCACGCCTCCCGATGCGTTTCCGGCTGCGCCGCGCGTCGCGTCGCTCGCGATGGTTCGCTGCGGGAAGCGTGTCTCCCCGGCTGGAAGGCACACTCCGATTCGCGCTAAGTGCGTATGGAAACGTCACGCCGTGACGTTTTCCGCGGGAGGCTCCGCTTTGCGTTTAGCCGAGCGTTGGTCAACGCAGGCTAGTCTTGGCTAGCTGGTAGGTGGTAGCCGGTAGCCTGTAGCGTGCTCCATCGGTAGCGCAGGACTTAAGTCCTGCCATTCCACGCAGCTACGGACGCCACGCCGTGTTCATTGACCTGAACCGCGCTGCCGCGCCTGGCCGATTCATTGTGACCTCAATCCTTCGCGGCGGTTCAGAGCCATCGAGCGGCGATTCATAAGCGACCTGATAGTAGTGGCTATGTTCCGCAAGCAACGCTGCGACGGCCTTCTCGGGACTGTTACGATCCACGATTGAACGGCCGCCAGTGTTTTCCGCCAGCATGAGCAGAAATTCGTGACGAGATTTCAGCCCGCCCGCGGCGGCCGATCGAAACACGGAACTGTCGGCGACGCCCGTCCCAGGACCGGAACCCAATCCACCGGGGTCAAGCCCATAAATCATCACGTTTCCTGCCTGCGCCGCGTCGAACACTCGGCGCATGGCCTGAATCACTTCAATGAATGACGGACTGTTCTGAGGCGGCAGCGTCACTCCGGTACTGACATAGAAAATCGCTTTTCTACGGCCGGACATCGTACCGAGATGTCGCACGACGCTCTCGAGCACATTCAGGGCGGTCCTGATCTCGTGCATCATCGCGGCTCCGGGCGAAGCTGCAGGTGCAGTCGATTGTCCGGGTGTGAAAACGTTCACGGTCTCCATCAACTTCGAGTGGTTCGTGGTGAAGTCTGCTGACTGGCGAGTGCTTCGGGTAAAAACAACGAGCGGCACGATCCGAAGGACCGAGAGACTGTATGACTGTTCGAGCAATTGCCTTAGCCTGTTGCGCTGTTCTCGGATTTCGACAACTGTGACTTCCAGTTCCACGAGTGTTACGCCAGTACGAAATTGAGGGCAGGCCGTGTTTGAGCAGATGGGCAGATCACGACCGACGCCATGGCCATCAAACACGCCGCGACACGCCGACACACAAGACTTCCAGCCACAGGCTACCGCTACAAGTTACCACCTGCCTGCTGATTCTGATTGATGATCTTCGTGATGTTGAAGACGTAGTGGAAGCCGGAGATCAGCGTGATGGCGGCTGAGGCGTAGATGCCGAACGTGACGAGCGGCGAGGTGCGCTGCAGGTAGTTGAAGTACATGATCGTGACGCACGTGAGGATGTAAGTGGCCGTCGCGATCTTGCCGTAGATCGAAGGGCGGAACTCGCGCCGGCCGATGGCCAGGTTGATGACCGCCACCGTCACCACGATCAGCAGGTCCCTCGTGATAATCAGAATCGTCAGCCAGACCGGCAGCTTGTTCACCAGGCCCAGGCCCGGCAGCGTCAGCACGCTGACCGTCGCGACGATGAGCAGCTTGTCGGCCATCGGATCGAGCCACGCGCCGAGGCTGGTCCGCCGGCTGAACGTTCGCGCGATGAGGCCGTCGAGAAGATCGGTAAGGCCGGCGACCGCAAACACGATCAGCGCCCAGCCGAAATATCCGTAGACCGTCAGGATGACGAAGGCGGGCGCGAGCAGCACCCGTGTGAGGGTGAGCTGATTCGCCGGCGTGAGGACGCTCATTTGGACGCGGTGTAGAGGCGTCTCGATGCGGGTGATCGCGTCGATCGCTTCGGCGCCGCTGACCGGCGCGCGACAACTGGAACGATCCGCCATCGACGAGCGGAATGATTCCCGCGGCAACCGAGAGCGACGCGTCAGCATAATGCAGATTGCTGACGCCGACATCCGCCATTTTCTGCACGCGGCTCTGCCAGTCCTTCAACAGCTGAGGACGCCCCGCGGCGATGATCTTCAGCATGCGCGCGACCGCCTGGGCCAGATCGCTGCGCTGTACGGCGTTGCGCGGCTGGAACGTGTGGTTCTCGTACGGCTCCATCACGCCGGCGCCCGCCGTCGGCCATGATCCACTCCGACGCCCAGTGGTTGCGCGCGTCGGTGATGACGACGGGCTGAGCGGGTGCGCGCTCGAGCAGCGCCGCCAGCCTGATGCCGATGAGCGACGCGAGATCGCCGCGCGTGATCGACGCAGCTGTTCGGGATGGCGCGATATTCCGCCGGCAGCTTCAGGTAGGCGAGCCGCGCGTCGATCGCCGCCATCCGCCGGCGCAGCTCGGCGCTCGGCTCGAGGTTGTTCGCCTCCGTATACATCTTCATCGCGCCTGCGAGATCGCCGCGCGCGTCGAGGATCTCGCCGATGCGGATCCTCGACGCCGCATCCGTCGGATCCATTTCGACCACGCGCCGGTAGCGCGCCAGCGCCTGATCGGTTTTCCCCTGCTTCGCCTCGACCTCGGCGAGATCGCGCACGAGGAACGCGCTGTCCGGCGACGCGGCGATCGCCTGCTCGTACAGTCGCGCCGCCTCGTCGAGCCGGTTCGCCTGCGCGGCCTTGCGGGCGGCCGCCACGTTCTCCTGCTGCGCGCGTGCGCGCAGCACCTCGACGCGTCGCGCGATGGCCTGCAGCTGCGGATCCAGCTTGACGCGCCGACTCGAACGCCGCCAGCGCCTCGGGCTCGCGCGAAAGCGCCAGCAGCGCTTCGCCGCGGCCGACGAGCGCCGGCACGTAACCGGCGTTCGACTGCAGCACGCGATCGAACCGCTGAGCCGCCGCCTCGAAATTCTTGTCGCGCAAGATCGAGATACCCCAGCGCCGTGTCGCTCGGATAGAACTGCGGCGAGCGCTTCAGCACCGCCGACAATCCGGTCTCCGCGCGCGCGAGATCGCCGGCCTGGAACCAGCGCCACGCGGCGTCATGGTCCCGCAGCAGGTCGGCCTGCTTGGGATCGGGCTGCGACAGGGTCGGAAATATGTAGTCGGGATAGCGAGGCGTCGTGACGACGGGCGGCGCGACCGTGCGAGCGCAGCCGGCGACGAACACGACGAGCAGCGACAGGCTAGCGCACATGCCGGTCCGCCGACGGCGGACACTACGATGAGCGCATCGCCGATGCGGCTACCGGACGTGACTCTCATCGTCCACCTGCCGTCTTGACGCGATCGAGCACGCGGCGCGGCACGTCGGCCTCGATCGCCACGCGGCCATCGCTCGTCACGTGACTGACGACGCGGGCATGGCGATAGACGCGCGCGATTTTCTCGCGGTCTTCGGCGCTGGCTTCGTCGAATTCGAGCATCACGCGACGGGTGTCCAACTCGAGCTTCTCCGCAATCGCTTCGATCATTTCCGTGCGGCCCGTCTTCCTGAGCGCCGAGATGCACAGCGCCTCGGGATGCAACCGGCGCAGCCGCTCGACCTCGCCAGGCTCAATCAGGTCGCACTTGTTGAAGACGTCCATGGTCGCCACATTGGCGGCGCCCACTTCTTCCAGCACGCGCCTGACCGCCTCGATGTGGCGATCGCGCTCGGGGCTCGCGGCATCGATGACGTGCAGCACCAGGTCGGCCTCGGCGACCTGCTCGAGCGTCGCGCGAAACGCCGCGACGAGCGTGTGCGGCAGCCGCTCGATGAACCCGACCGTGTCCGACAGCAGCAGCCGCCGCTTGTCGGGCAGGCTCACCTGCCGCACCAGCGGATCGAGCGTGACGAACAGGCATCCGACGCTTCCGCCGACTCCTTCGTCAGCAGATTGAACAGCGTCGTCTTGCCGGCGTTCGTGTAGCCGACCAGCGCGACGAGCGGCACCGACGCCTTCTGCCGGCGCGCGCGCGAGTGGCGCCGCCGCTGCCGAATCGAGTCGATCTCTTCCGAGATCGCGTGGATTCGCTGACGAATACGCCTGCGGTCGGTTTCGAGTTTCGTTTCGCCAGGTCCGCGGGTGCCGATGCCGCCGCCCAGCCGCGACAAGCGCGGTGCCCGAGCCGGCGAGCCGCGGCAGCAGATACTTGAGCTGCGCCAGCTCGACCTGCCACTTCCCTTCGCGCGTTCGCGCGCGGCGGGCGAAGATGTCGAGGATCAGCTGCGTGCGATCGATCACCTTCCGATCGACGCGCTCTTCGATGTGCCGCAGCTGCGCCGGCGTCAGCTCGTTGTCGAAGATGACGACGTCGGCGGCCGACGCGCGCGCATTCGGACGCGAGCTCGTCGAGCTTGCCGCTGCCGATGAACGTCGCGGGATCGGGCGTGGGCCGCTCCTGAATCATCGTGAGCACGACCGTCGGCGCCGGCGGCGTCGGCGAGCCCGGCGAGCTCGTCGATCGAGTGCTCCGCATCCAGTTTCTTCGACCGCCGAAGCACCAGGCCGACGAGCGCGGCGCGCTCACGCGGCCCGCCGTCGCGCCTGTCGGCGCCATGGCGCGCAAGCCGGGAAGATGCCATTTACTGCGAAAATTCTAGCACGCGCTCCCACGGAACTGCGCCGGCGCGAACGAGTACCGGCGCGTCGCCGGTCGCGTCGACGATCGTCGATGGCAAGCCCCGCGGGCGTCGGGCCGGCATCGATCAGCACGTCGATGCCGCTCGCCGAACGACGCCACGACGCGCTCCGGCGTCGCGGCTGGCGGATCGCCGGAGATATTGGCGCTCGTAGACGTGATGGCGTGGCCGGCGCTGCGCGCCAGCGCGCGCGCCACGGGATCTGCCGGCACACGCACGGCCACTCGTCCCGTCGAAAGGTGTACGTCGTCGCACAGACGCGGAGACGCGGGAATGATCAGCGTCAGCGGGCCGGGCCATCCGCGCGAGGCGAGCCGCTGCGGCAAGCGGCGTCATCGTGCCGACGTGATCGGCGATCTGCTCGACGCCACCCGCAATCAACGGCAGCGGTTGATCCGGCGGCCGCCGCTTGAGCGCGAAGACTCGTCTTCACCGCCAGCGCCGAGCGCGGATCGACCGCGAGCCCGTAAAACGTCTCGGTCGGAAACGCGACGACGCCTCCGCTGTGCAGCGCGCTGACCGCCGGGCACGAGATCCGTCCGGCGCCAGACGGTCGACGCGCAGCTGATCACGCAGACGGATCATGCGCGATACGGAGGAAGCTCGCAGCGCAGGGGCTTGTCGGCGCGATAGCCGAGCACGTAGTCGGCCTGCATCAGCTTGTGGATCTCGCGCGTGCCCTCGTAGATCACCGCGCCCTTGGCGTTGCGGTAGTAGCGCCCGACCGGATATTCATCCGAGTAGCCGTTGGCGCCGTGTATCTGCACGGCATCCGACGCCGCGCGTTCGGATGCGACGGTGGAAAACCACTTCGCCAGCCCGGTCTCTCTCGTATTGCGCTGTCCCTGCATTTTTCAGCCACGCCGATCGCAGCCACAACAGCCGCGACGCCTGATAGTCGGATTCCATCTGCGCGATCATTTCCTTCACGAGCTGGTGCTGGCCGATCTCGACGCCGAACGTCTTTCGCTCGCGCGCGTACTTCGCGCTGGCATCGCGGCACGCGCGGATGAGGCCGGTCGCGCCGGCCGCCACGGTCAGGCGGCCCTGATCGAGCGCAAACATCGCAATCTTGAATCCCTCGCCCGGCTGCCCGACGAGGTTCTCCTCCGGCACCTCGACGCCGTCCATCTTGAAGAAGCCGGTGTTGCCGGCGAGGATGCCCCACTTCTGCGTCAGCGTGCCGCTCGAAAATCCCTTGAAGCCGCGCTCGACGATGAACGCGCTCAGGCCGGACGGATCCTTCTTGCGCTTCTTGTCCTGATCGCTCCACGCAATGACGAGAAACGTGTCGGCGACGTCGGCCAGCGAGATCCACATCTTCTCGCCGTTCAGCACATACCGATCGCCGCGCTTCTCCGCCGTCGTCTGGATGCCGCGCGCATCGCTGCCCGCCGACGGCTCGGTCAGTCCGTAAGTGGCGATCGAGCGTGCCCTGCGCCTGCGGAACGAGATACTTCTGTTTCTGCGCTTCGGTGCCCCACGTGAGCAGCGTCAGGCTGTTGAGCGCCGACGTGCACCGACAGGATGACCCGCAGCGACGTGTCCGCGTACTCGAGCTCTTCGCACGCGACGCCGAGGCTGATGTAGTCCATGCCCGCGCCGCCGTACTTCGCCGGCACGCAGATGCCGAGCAGCCCGAGCTCGGCCATCTTCGGAAGCAGGCCGCGATCGAACGTGTGCTCGCGATCGAGCTGCTGAATGCGCGGAGACAACCTCTCGCGCCGCCCACTCGCGCGTCGACTGCTCGACGAGCCGGTGCTCTTCGCTCGAGATCGAAGTTCATTCGCCCAAAATGCTAGCACGTGTCTCACGGTTGCATGTCTCACCGCGACGACGCAACGACGCAAGAGAATTCTTTTCAAGAAGATCTCTGCGTCTCAGCGTCTCTGCGGTGAGGACATGGAAAGTTCTACTTTTTTCGGATTGTCACCGGCGCGCCGCGGGAGAGGTTCAGCCGGTCGCTGGCGCTGCCGGCGTTGACGGCGATCTCGAGATGGTCGGTGCTGCCGAAGAGCGCGCACACCTCGCCGGCGGCGGCCTCGGCGTACGTCGCGACGACCCGGCCGATGACGATGCGTGGCCGCGGAAATCTCGATGCCGTTGGCGTGCGTGAACTTGTCGAAGAGCTTCCGATCGATGTTCGTCACCAGATTGCCGAAGCGATCGACGCGCAGCACTTCGCCGCTCAGGACGTCGCCGGCGATCTCCGGCGACGGGATCGCCAGCTGCTGAATCGCGCCGGCCGATCGGCCGAGCGCGGACAGATCGACGCCCTTCGCAAGCCAGCCGGCAGCGGGCGCGAACCGATCGCGTCCCTCGAACGTGCGGCTCACCGTCGGTCTGGCATATCGCCGCTCCGTCAGCTCGACGACGCGCTTGGCCGGCGCCTCTTTCAGCACGGCCGTCAGCACGCCGTTGTCCGGCGCGACGAAGCGGTAGTCGCCGGTGTCGGCGGCAATGCCGCGGCGCGCCGATCCCACTCCCGGATCGACGACGACGAGAAAGATCGTGCCCGACGGAAAGTACTTGTAGCTGGCGGCGAGCTCGAGCGCCGCCGTCATCATGTCGTGCGGAGGAATGTCGTGGGTGATGTCGACGAGCGTCGCCTCAGGGACAGATCCCGAGGACGACCGCTTTCATCGTGCCGGCGTAGTGATCGCGGGTGCCGAAATCCGTCAGGAGCGCAATGACTGGTCGAGCCATGACGCGGCGCGCCGCTACGACGTCTGGGCGGGCTTCCGGAACAGGAATTCGCGAACGTTCGTCTTCAGCAGAAACGACTCGGAGACCTTCAGCCCGTCGAACATCCGGATGATGTCGCGGTTCTGGAACGCCGTCTGCTTCCTGCCGCCGGTCGAATACGGCCGCTGCTTCACCGAGTCCTCGTCCATGATCACGTACTTCGAGAACCGCGTGTCGGCCGCGCCGACCGTCGTGAAAAACGCCAGCAGCGCGCCCTCGGGCCGCAGCAGCTTCGTCAGCGACGCGGCGAGCACCTGCGCAGCCGGCAGGTCGAGGAAGTCGAAAAAATTCCAGCACAGAATGCCGTCGACCGACCCGTCCTGGTGCTTCAGGCGGGTCTTCAGATATTCGGCGAAGCGGCGTCTCCGCGTTCTTCGGATACCGATCGAGATCGCCGAACAGATCTTCGAGGATGATCTTGCAGCCGAGCCGCTCGCCGAAAAACGTGACGTTCGAGCCCACGACGGGACCGAGGTCCATCAGGACCGGAGACTCGCGCGACGTCAGGCTCGCCAGGAACTTTCGCAGCGCCTTGGTGGGAAACGTCTGGCCGGCGTCTGCGAGCGGCGGCGGCCGGAGCCGCCGCCTCGTTTCGTTCTTTGCCGCGCGGATCCCAGAGCAACTAGCCCACCTTTTGCGCCTGCTGCGGCTGCTGCTGAGCGACAGGCTGCGGCGCCGGCACTGGCTGCGGCTTCGACTTCGGCCGGGCGCGGGCCCGCGGCGGCCTTGCCCTTGTTGCGCCATGTCGACGCTGCCGCGGAAGTGCGCGCCTTCGGCAATCGCCACGCGCGGCGAAGTGATGTCGCCCTCGACCGACCCGTTCTCGCGGATGTCGACCTTCTCGCTGGCGCTGACGTTGCCGATGACCTCGCCCAGGACGACGACGGATTTGGCGAACAACTCGGCTTTGATCTTGCCGTTCGGACCGATCGTCAGCACGTGATCGCGAAGCTCGATCTTCCCTTCGACATGTCCTTCGATGGTCAGGTCTTCGCTTCCGTTCAGCTCACCCTTGATGACGACCGATTTGCCGATGTTCACCACGTCCCTCGCGTTCTGGCTCTTCATGGTCTCTGGACGGACGGCCTGCGCCGCTGCTGCGGGAGCCGCCGCAGCCGCTTCGTTGGTAGGCACCGCCGGTTGCGCCGGTTGTCGCACTGCTTCGTCACGCTTCCACATTTCATAACCTCCCCGACCGTTTCGGGATATGACAGGAGACCCCGAGCATGCAACCCCGGGTCGTGAGTGGGTACGGGCAGTATAGGTGACCGTCCCAGAACGTGTCTAGCCCTTATTTTGCTGTGGGTTAGCGCCAAACTGCGTGTGCTAACATTCCACTGAGCACATGCGCATTTACCTTGATCACAACGCGACGACCCCGGTCGATCGCGGTGGCCGCCGAGGCCATGATGCGCGCGCTTGAGCATCTTTTCGGCAATGCGTCGAGTGTTCATTACTACGGACAGCAGGCAAAGGCCGCAATCGACGACGCGCGGAGCGCCGTGGCCGCCCTGATGGGCGCCGAACCGGCGGAAGTCATCTTCACCAGCGGCGGCACCGAGGCCGATAACTTCGCGATTCGCGGGGCCGCGGAAGCCCTCGAAGTGACCGGACGCAGGCACCTCATCACGTCGGGCATCGAGCACGAGGCGGTCCTCAACACGTTCAAGGCGCTGGCGAAGCGCGGATGGCGGACGACCGTCCTGCCGCTCGACGCCGAGCGGCATCGTCTCGCCCGATCGGCTGCGCGACGCCATGACCGACGACACGGCGCTCGTCTCGATCATGCACGCGAACAACGAAATCGGCACGATTCAGCCGATCGCCGAGCTTGCGGCGATCGCGCACGCGCACGGCGCGCTCTTCCACACCGATGCGGTGCAGAGCGCGGGCAAGATTCCGGTGAACGTGCGGGCGCTCGGCGTCGATCTGCTCGCGCTCTCGGCGCACAAGTTCTACGGCCCGAAGGGCATCGGCGCGCTGTGGGTCGAAGCGCGGCGTGCGCCTGTCGCCGTTTCTCAGCGGCGGCAAGCAGGAGCGCAACCGGCGGGCGGGAACGGAGAACGTGCCGGGCGCCATCGGGATGGGGGTCGCGGCCGCGCCTCGCGATGCAGAAGATGGACGCCGAAGCCGCGCGCCTCTCGGCGCTGCGCGACCGGCTGGAGAACGGGATTCTGTCGTCGGTGCCGAATACCGAGGTGAACGGCTCGCGCGAGGCGCGCGTGCCGAACACCACCAACATCAGCTTCGATCGCATCGAGGCCGAGTCGCTGCTGATTGCGCTCGACCTCGAAGGGGTGGCCGTGTCGACCGGATCGGCGTGCTCGTCGGGAACGCTCGAGCCGTCGCACGTGCTGAAGGCGATGAACCTGTCGAGCCATCGCGCGCAGAACTCGATCCGCTTCAGCCTGGGCGCGTCGCAACACGGAAGAGCAGATCGATCACGTGATTTCGAGATCCTGCCGCGGATCGTCACGAAACTGCGCAGCCTTGTCCGCGGTCGGGTCACGACTGAACTAGAGCCCGAACCTAGAGCCCGAACCGGAACCGGACCCAGTCGTGAGTGTTGTCGTCGCAATGTCGGGCGGCGTCGACTCATCGGTCGCCGCCGCGCTGCTGGCCGAAGCGGGCCACGACGTCATCGGTCTGTCCATGCAGCTCTACGACCAGCGCGACGGCGAGTCGGGCTACGGCAGCTGCTGCAGCCTCGACGACCTGCACGACGCGGGCCGCGTGGCCCGCCGCCTCGGCATCCCCCACTACATCGTCAATTTCGAGCGCGAGTTTCAGCGGACGGTCGTCTCGAACTTCGTCAACGAGTACGTCGCCGGGCGCACGCCGATTCCGTGCGCGCACTGCAACAGCGATCTGAAGTTCGCCACGCTGCTCGATCGCTCGATGGCCTACGGCGCCGAAGTGGTCGCGACCGGCCATTACGCGCGCATCGGCATCGACCCGGAGACAGGCCGCCACGTGCTTCGCCGCGGTCTCGATGCGGCGAAGGATCAGTCGTATTTCCTCTTCTCGCTGACGCAGGAACAGCTGTCGCGCGCGAGCTTCCCTGTCGGCGATCTGTCGAAGGACGCGGTCCGCGATGTCGCGCGGCGCCTGGGCCTGCCGGTCGCCGAGAAGCCCGACAGCCAGGAAATCTGCTTCGTGCCCGACGGCGACTACGCCGCGTTCATCGAGCGCAAGACCGGCGATCTCGACGGCGGCGGCGCGATCGTCAGCCAGTCGGGCGACGTGCTCGGGCGCCATGGCGGCGTGCACCGCTTCACCGTGGGACAACGCAAGGGCCTTGGCATTGCCGCCGCAGAGCCGCTGTACGTGTTGCAGCTGCGCCCGCGGAAAAGACCGTCGTCGTCGGACCGCGGCCCGAGCTCGAGCGCACGAGCCTGACGGCATCTCAGGTGAACTGGATCGCCGGCGCGCCCCCGTCGGCTCCGCTGCGCGTGACCGCGCAGATTCGCCACCGCCATCAGCCCGCGGCAGGCACGGTGCGCGCCCTCGACGACGAACCGCGCGTCGATGGAATTCGATGCGCCCGTCATGGCGATCACACCTGGACAGGCTGTGGTGTTCTATGACGGTGATGTGGTCGTCGGAGGTGGCTGGATCGACTAGTCGCTGTCACTGTGACCGACGCTGAGGCGAGCGCGGCTTGATCGTCGCATTCGCCGTCAGCTGGTTCGAATTTCCCAAGGCGTACAAATCGGCTCGAGTACCCCCATAGTAAGTTGCAACAGGCGTCAAGCCGAGAGCGCCGATTTTCGAGTGGCCCGAAAATCTCTGAATAAATTGTGTCCGCTCCCAATTGTCTTCGATTAGGAGAAATGGTTGATACCCGACTGATGTAAGGAAAACCACCGACCGGTCAAGCCAATCAGCAGGGAGCAAGTCCCAACGGAGAGTTGGCCGCCCTGAGTAGTACCGGATGCTACCTGAGTGAAGTATGGAGAAGACAATCGCGTTTGACGGCAGATGATCTTGCACATATTCACCAATGACGGCAAACCGCCTGTCATGCGGCCTGGGCGGCTTCAAACCGGTCATGTCAAACCGCCAGGCAAGAAACACCACGAAACACGCGACGACCAGAAACCTCGCAAGAAACGAATGCAACCGTTCACCGAGGTCGCACACTGTCAGCGCGCACAGCAGCAGAAGCAGCGATATCGCTGGTAACAGGAATCGCAAAAACGTCCAGTTATCAAATGGTACATAGACCGCATAACATGCGTACAGAGTCACCGCGAATGCGACGAACAGGCTTGACAACCTTCCCTTTGGGCGAAAGCGCGCATCATCATGGGAGTCCTCGCGACGTCTCAGCAAAAACCACCCTACAGGCGCCAACAGGATAAAAGGCGTTTCCATGTCGAGAAGCCATCTCAGGTACTGCGAGAGATTTGTCCACAGGTAATCGATGCTGAACAATGCGGACATGCCGCCGTACCCGGACGAAAACGGCGAACCGTAGAGCTTGGCGTTTACGACTGCAACGGCGATGCAGCCGGGAGCGACCGCTGCAGAGAACAGGCACGCATTCAATATGCGGCTACGCAATTCTTTCGCGGAATAAAGGAGAACAAGCATCCCAAGGACCGCGGCTAAAGGAACTAGATTTGGCCTCGTCAGGATAGCGGCAGAAGCAGCCAAGCCTCCGGAGAAGATGAGCCAGGGCGTGGATCTCGAGGCGAGTAGTAGCGCAAGGAGCCACCATGCCGTGACAGGCACATCGCTCATGGGCTCTTTCAGCTGGAACAAAAATACCGGGCTTGTAAGCAGCAACGCGGCGGTTGCGAGGCCGCACACCTCACCAGCCACACGCCGTCCGATCAGGAATGCCGCGACGATAGTCAGGCCGCCAAGTAATGGCACAACGAAGAACGGACCGTCTCGACCGAACAGCACGAGCAGGCCTGTCATGAGCAGCGGGAGGCCCGGTGGATACGTTGGCACGATTGTTCCGCGTTGGAGACCCGGACGATATCCAAGCGGTGAGAACGTCCACTCCGGCTCGGACCAGGGCGCCCGAATAGAAAGTGGTTCGTGTTGGATGAGATTGCCAGCCGCCCACAGGTGCGCCTGGCTTACATATCCGTACGCATCTGCTCCAAATGCCTCGAACGCTGAGGCTCGAAACGCGATCGCGATGGTGACTGCGCCAAGGAAAATTGCGACCGCCGCGGAATGGCGCAATATCTGAGACCAAATCCTTGCGAGTTTCTGTTGCCGTAATTCAGATCGATACAGCAGAAACGCACTTGCCACGCTCGCTACGAGTGCCGGGCGCCAGAGTGTCTGTGATGAGAGTCGAATCCCGTAGGCGCTTGTGTATACACCTGAGCTGAACACTGCGATTACGGCGAGAAGAGCGCTCGCCACAATCACAATGAGAAGAACTGAATCAAGCAGCTTGGAACGAATGGCGGTTATCCTCCCGACGCCAACGAGTGAAGCTTTTCCCCAGCGAGCCTGAAAACGGTCCATTCGTCCATCGGCTTCGCGCCCATCTTCTTGTAGAAGGCGATCGACGGCTCGTTCCAGTCCAGCACCGACCACTCCAGCCGTCCCCATCCGCGCTCGACCGTGATGCGGGCGAGATGCTCGAGCAGCTTGCGGCCGACGCCGAATCCCCGCGCAGCCGGACGCACGTACAGATCTTCGAGATACAACCCGGGCTTGCCGAGGAATGTCGAGAAGGTCGGAAAGAAGAGCGCGTACCCGACCGGCTGGCCGTCCAGGCTGGCAATCACCGCTTCGATTACCGGCCGCTCGCCGAAAAGCGCCGCGTGCATGTCGGCGTCGGTCGCCACGACCTCGTGCGCAAGCTTCTCGTATGTCGCGAGCTCGCGGATGAACGTCAGGATCAACGGCACGTCGGCCGGCGCAGCCGGCCTGATCTGTATCTCTGGCATCGACTCGTGTTTTTGCGGCTCATTGGTCCATTTTCACGGCTTTGCCATCGAACGCCGCGATCTCGCGCTTCGTGTCGTAGTCGAGGATCGAGATGCGATAGCCGGCGCGCTTGGTCTCGCAGACGGTGGCCAGGCCGATGAGCATGTTGCGGCGCTGCTCGAAGTTGTATTTCGTCCACACCGCGCGATTGACCCACGCGGTGTTCTTCGCGCACTCGTAGTCGACGAGCACGCCGTTGGTCATCATGTTGTCACGAGCGCCATCGCCATCGGTCCCTGATCGGGCGGCAGATCGGTGCTCGGGCTCGACTGAAAGAACAGCAGGACGAGGAGCACGCCGAGCGCGCCCAGGGCGATGATGATGCCGAGCGGGTTCGTCGATCGTTTGTCGTCGGTTGTCTCAGGATCGCCCATCTTACGGCCCCACCACGCGCATTTCCGCGATCGACCAATAATACGTCTCGTCGTTCTTCGTCAGCTTCATCCGCAGCAGCCGCGCCGGCGTCGGCGCGAACCGGTACCGCAGCGGCACGTCGCGAGGCGTCTTCGAAGGCCGCGACAAACGCCAGCCCCGCGCTGCCGCCTTTCCACACTTCGCGCCACGTCTGCCCGTCGTGCGACGCTTCGATGATCAGCCCGCGCGGAAAATCCTCGACGAACGGGCCAAGGAACAGATCGATGCCGGCGACCGTGCGAACGCCGCCGAGATCGATTTCGACGGCCGTGCGATCGGTCTGCGGACCCGACTCCCATCGCGTCGTCCGATCTTGATCGGTCATCGACTGTGACCGCCGCCTCATTCACGTTCGGGCGGATGACGGCGATCGGCAGAGGAGCGCCGCCGGCGGCCGGCGCGTAGCGGCGTCAATCGGCGTGACGCGATACAGACTCTGCTTCCCTTCCGTGCACACGAGCGTGGCGCTGCGGATGCGATGCCACGTACTTATCCCAGCGCCCGTCGGGGTCCGGCTCGCGATCGACGATGATGTCGGTCACGCCGCGTGCCGCGAGCTGCTGTCAGCACGTCGTGATCGCGCAGCATCAATCCGAAGCGAAGCGCCGCGTAATGCGGCGGGAAATATCCGCTGTAGCCGTTGACGAGCGGACGGCCGTGCGACATCTGCCGGTACATCGCGGCGACGTCCGGATAGGTGTGGCCGAGCGGCAGCTCGACAATCGGGCCGCGTCGCCGCTGCCGCCGCAGCTCAACGCGGCAAACGGCTTCGGCGTGTCGGCGAGCGGCATCGCCGACATCCACGTATCGGCGAGGACGCCGAATGCGACGACCGCCGCGGCCGCCAGCCGCATGCGTCCGAGCTTCTCGGTCAGCCGTGCAAAGACCATCGCGCCGATCACCGCGAGGCACAGCGTCACCGTCATCCAGAAACGCGCGGGCACCCGCAGCGAGTTGAAGCCCGGCAGATACATCAGCAGCGCGTAGGGCCCGCGATACATCATCGGGTTCCCCATCAGCGTCGGCGCCGGGCCGAGGCTGAACAGCCACATCGACGAACCCTGCGACGGCGTAAAAGCCGATGACCGAGCGCGTCAGGTACGCGCGCCGGAGCGCGGGGCTCGTCAGCGCAAGAACAAGCGCGAGCACGAGCGAAAACGTGAGCGGCTTGATCGGGATTGGCCACCGACAGCAGGCGAATGCCGAACGGCTCGAGCCGCCATGGCCCGACGACGACCGCGCTCGCCGAGACGAGAGCCGTGACGACAGTCAGGACGATCAGAATCCGCCGCGCGAGCGTCCAGTTGTTGACGTGCGCGTGGCTGCGATCGCGCACGAAGATGGCGCCGGCGAGCACCAGCAGCGCGACCGTCAGCCCGGGAAACAGCTCCCCTTCAGGACGTCGAAACACTTCGAGCCATCCCCAGAGCGCGATGTGATCGGTCGCGTGGAGCAGGCTCGCCACGTCGGCGCCGAAATCCCGGATGGTGCCGAAATCGCGCGTGAAGCCGAACGACGCGTGAATCGTGCGATAGCGCAACAGGAGCGGCAGCATCGGAATCGCGGCAATCACCCACGCGAGCGCCGATCGCCAGAAACTGTCTCGGGCCGCGACCACGGGCTCGCAAACCACAGAATCCACAAACCGACGAACACGCTGAAAAACAGCAGGTAGTAGCCGTTGCAGATCCCCTGCAGGAACCACCCGCCCGCGAACAGCGCGAGCCATTTCGGGTCTCGGGTCGCGCTGAGATAGCGATGCGAAGCCCGAGCAGCGCGAACGGCATCGGGAAACGACGCGAGCGACTGAATCTGCGGCAGGTGCGCGATGCGATACGGCGCGAAGCCGAACAGCAGTCCCGCGATGAACGCCGCGTCGTGCCGCTTCGTCAGCTCGTACCCGAGCAGATACGCGCCAAGCGCGCTGAGAGGAAACGTCAGAAGGAAGACGACGTTGTACGCCGCCTGCGGTCCCGCGCCGAGCCAATGGAGCGGCGTGGAAATCAGACTGAGGCCCAGCAGATTTTCTGAAAAGCTCAGCACCCCCGGCGCGGGAAAAAACGCCGGCGCGTTCCACCACGCCGCTCGAAAACGGCATCGCCTGCGTGTTCCACCAGAGGATCCAGGTATTCAGCGCAGGATCGCCGGCGTCGTTCGGAAGCACCGATCCCATCTGAAGGATCAGCGGATAGGTGAGCGCGACCGTGATGACGCAGTAGACGAGAAAAACCAGAGCGGCCTTTTTCATTGTGCGGGAGCAGGACCTCCGTCCTGCATCTCGAAAATGCGCACTTCGGGGCTGCCGCGGCACGCGCGCGATGGGCGCCCAGTCGAGGCGCCCGGCGCGGTTGGCCGGCGAGAAGCGGTCGCGAAACTCTTTCTCTTCCCAGTCGTCGACGACGAGATACGCGCGGCGGCCCTTCGCCGCCAGATCGCGAAGCGCCGCATCGAGCGCGTCGTCTTCCAGCCAGTCGTACCGCAGCGTGATTCGGTTGGCGTAGTATCGCACGCTGCCGCTGTGCTGAACGGACAGCACGATCGCATCCGCCGGCGTCCGCGACGCGACTTCGCTGGCGGCGCGAACGTGACGCTGCTCGAACGGCCGCGACACTGAAGACGCCCGGTCTCTCGCCGACGTTGACGCCGAACGGCGTCATCGACCGCGCAGACGAGCGCGGCGGCCGGCACGCGCGCTTCGACCGGCAGCTTCAGCGCGAGCCAGCGAATCGCCGCCGCCAGCAGGACGAACAGCGCCGGATACGCCGGCAGCAGGAATCGCAGATAGAACCAGTGATCGAAGGTCGCATAGAACAGATACGAAAGAAACGTCAGCCCGACGAGTCGCCGCGAGACACGCGCGCGGCGAGAGGCCGGCATCGTCGTCGCGCGAGCGCGCGCGGCACGAACAGCGGCACGAGCGCGAGCAGGATGAGCGGCGTCTGCGTCTGCACCAGCCAGACCGACGTAGTTGCGCAGGTTCTGCGGCAGCGAGCTCACCGCATACGACTCGAAGAACGACCCGTACCCGGTCGTCAGCGGCCCGCCGTAAAGAAGCGTGTTGATGACCATGATCGCCAGCAGCCCCGGCACCACGCCGATGGCGTAGCGGACGAGCGGCTCGCGTCTCTGCTGCCAGGCGAACACCGGCACCAGCGCCAGCAGAATCGAGGTTGGGCCGGATGAGGAGCGTCAGGCCGGACACGATGCCGGCGGCGAGCGCGCGCTGCTTCAGCACGAGCACCGCGACCAGCGTCCATCCGGCGGCAGCCGGCACGTCGGACATCGGAACCAGCAGATGTGTGCAGAAAGACCGGCGATGCCAGCAGCAGCAGCGCCGCCAGCGCGCCAACGGTTCTGCTGCCGGTCGCTTCCCTGCCCAAGCAGGTAGGTGAACCACAGCAGTGAGCGCGCCCAGCAACGGGCACGACGTAAAACGGTCCGTTCTCGCCGAGCACGGCGAGAAAGACCGCCATCATCATCGGCAGGCCGGCGGGATACGTGGGCACGATCGTGCCGTCAGGCGAAAACGGCCGGTAGCCGAGCGGCGAAAATATCCACTCGCGGTCCGGCCACGAGAAATCCTGCACCCACGGCTGCTCGACCCGCGGAATGCCGTCGAGCCACAGGCGCGCCTGGCTCAGATATCCATACGAGTCGGATCCGGCGGCAGCGAAGCTGCCGTAATGCACCCCCAGGTACAGCGCCAGCACCACGGCAGCCGGCACGGCGAACGGGAGCGCTCGCGACGACCCAGCGCTGCAGCCAGCGGCCGTCGGCTTCGCGCTCGGCGCGCGAATACTTCCACAGATACCACCCGGCGATGCGCAAGCCCGATGACGAGCGGCCTGAGCGGCTGGCGCGACGAGATGCGGATCGGCCCCAGCATCCATCCGACGCCGCCGGTAAAGAACGCGACGACGGCCCAGACGGGCAGCAGGAACCCGAGCAGGTATAAGAGACGACGGACGAGAAGTGCTGCTGGCATTTTGGCCATGCGATGGTAACCTACGCCACTCAATCCTGAGGAGGTTCTCATGAAGCTTCGCGCGCTGCTCCTGCTGCTGCCGCTGACCGCCGCCGTCCAGGCACAACAACCGTCGCAACCTGCCGCCCGTCCGCTCGCCCGAGGTCGCGGCCGATCGCCGCGTGACGTTCCGCGTGCGCGCGCCGAACGCCGTCGAAGGTGACGGTGTTCTGCGAGTGCCTGTCGACCGAACCGGCGCTCACCAAAGGCGCCGATGGCGTCTGGAGCGTCACCGTCGGCCCGATCGAGCCGGACATCTACGAGTACCACTTCACCGTTGATGGCATCGACAACCTCGACCAGCGGAACCCGGTCGTCAAATACAACAGCCGGCCGAATCTGATCGAGAGCGTCGTCGAGGTGCCGGGGCCCGCGCCGATGTTCTACGACGTGAAGCCGGTTCCGCACGGCACCGTCAGCATCAAATACTACCCGTCGAAAGCGACGGGCACCACCCGGCGCGCGTACGTCTACACGCCGCCGAACTACGAACGGTCGACCGGCCGGCTGCCGGTGCTCTACCTGCTGCACGGCGCCGACGGCGACGAAACGGCGTGGACGCAGTTCGGGCGCGCCAACCTGATTCTCGACAACCTGATCGCGGAGAAAAAGGCCGCGCCGATGATCGTCGTCATGCCGTTCGCCTACGCGTATCCGTGGCATGCGGGCGCCGCCGGCGACAAGCAGCGCGCCGATTTCGAGAAGGACCTGCTGACCGATCTGATTCCGTTCGTGCAGAGCAACTATCGCGTCGCCGCCGACCGCGAGCATCGCGCGCTCGCGGGACTGTCGATGGGCGGAGGGCTGACGCTCGCGATTGGTCCGCGGCACCTGGATACGTTCAGCCGGCTTGCGGTCTTCAGCTCGGGCGGCGGACAAGCTCCGGAAAAAACGCTCGCCGACGTGGGCGGCGAACGCCAAGAACGTGAACGCTCAGCTCAAGCTGTTCTGGATTGGCGTCGGCACCGAAGACGGCGCCATGGCGGGCGCGAAGCGGACGTCCGACTTCCTGAACTCAGTGGGCATCAAGCACACGTATAAAACGACGCCCGGCGCGCATACGTGGATTGTGTGGCGGAAGTATCTTGTACGAAGTCGCCCCGCAGATGTTCCCGGCAACGTCGTAAGATGGGTGCAGGATCGAGGGTGCAAAGGGTGCGCACCTGTCGCACCCCTTGCACCTGTTGCACCCGTCGCACCTGGATTTACTTGATCGCGATGTTGTTCACGACGCGATAGTCCGGAGCCTTTTCCTTCGCGATGCGCTCGGCGGCCGCCTTCTGCGACGCCGTCGGCACATGGCCCGTTCAACGTGACCGTCTTGGTCGACGCGTTGGTGTCGACGTCGATGTTGTTCGCGTCGAGGTTGTCCGCATCAATCAGCGCCGTCTTGATCTGCATCGTCTGGGCTGCGGCGTCGAGCGTCGCACCTACCGATCGAGTGGCCTCCTTGCGTTTCCTGCGCAACCCGGTCGCCGGCGCGTTCAGCAGCGTTGCCGGCTTCGCGAGCTTCTTGCTTCATCTCTGCATTCGCCTCGCGCGCTTCCTGCTTCGCTTCGGCAGTGTTCCGCTCGGTGTCCTGTTCGCACTCCGCGGGCGGTGTTCTGACAGGCGGCAAAGAGCGACGCCGACAGCAATGCCGCTGGTAGACCTAACGACGAAATACGGCTCTTCATGCATTCCTCCTCAAAGGTGTACAGACAGCGGACATACCGATCTGCCTTCCAACAGTCATTGAGCAAAACGCTCGCCAGCGTCGGCGATCCGGCGCGGAGTGCAGCAACCCTGCAGGAATGGAACTTGCTCCGCTGTTCGTAAAAGAGATCAACTGTGCGAGTCGTGACCATCAAACATCCACCGGCCGCCATCGACGGACTTCCATCTGACAACTCGATGATCGGCAAGACGTTCGACTTGCCTCCTCAAGTCGCCATTCTGATGATCGCGGCAGGCTGGGTGCGCAACGACACGCGTTCTCACGTGCGCCGCCATGGCGATCAAGAACCATCCGTCAATCGCCGTCGAAGGACTGATCGCCGTTCAGCGGCGGGAAGTTAATCGACGCGCGCGAAATCGAAAATCGCCCGCGCGAGTTCCTTCCCTCTCGAACTGCAGTCGTACTGGCATCGCGCGATCGCCGATCGTCGGTGCGTTGTAGAACATCTCGATAGTGGCGCAGGTGATGACTTCGCGGCTGCCGGTTCGCCGGTGGCGGAAGTAACGTGCGGCGTGCGGATGGCCGCAGCCGGGCGCGAATGGAAACCTGTCCGCTGACGGCAGCGGGCGGGAGCCATCGCGTCATGTTCACCGCACACAGCCTACGGCAACCGTGGCACACTGAAGGGCATGGGCTTTCTCACCTCGCGCGTCCTGATGCCGCTCGTGGCCCGTCTGGGCTCTCGCACAATCATCGGTATCGGCGGCACGTTATTCGTTCTGAACATGCTCATTCCCGATCCGTTGCCGCTCATCGACGAGATTCTGATTTTGGCGGGAACGATCCTGTTGTCGCGAATGGCGAAAGGCGCGGAGGGCTCGCCTCTCCGAAGCGGCGAAGCCGCGAAGACGGGTGCACCGAAACACGTCGGCAAGGGCTCTACGCAGAGTGCCAACAGGAGCTAACTCCACCGAGCGGTGTCTAACTCTCCAGTAACGCACAAAACAGTTTGCGTTAGAGGAGGTCGACATGGCCGGAATCATGTTTCAGGACGTGGTGTCTCCGCGCGCGCACTCTAACCGCAAGTGGTATACCGTTCCTCTTTCAGATGTGACGCCGGCCTATCCCGACATCGCAAGGTCCGCGAGAGTACAGGGAATCGTCATCGTCGAAGCGGTGATCGGCCCGGACGGCAAAGTCGAGCAGGCGCGAGTGCTTCGGTCGCAACCGTTGCTCGACGAGGCGGCTCTTGCAGCCGTGCGAGGTTGGGAGTACACGCCAACGCTGCTGAACGGCAAACCAACGGCAGTGATCATGACGGTTACAGTGCAGTTCACGTTGAAGCCATAATGTGCCTCCGCTTTCACACATTTGTTCTCAAGATTCGTCGGGCCGTGCTTGTCTGCGGATTGATTTCAGCCTGCGGCAATCAGTCACCCTTGCCGCCCGCCGCACCCTCGTCCGTGCCGAGTACCGCCGGCGATACGTCCGCAGCGCCGCCGTCGCGAAGCACGGTCAAGCTGACCGAAGACTTCGGACGCGCGCTCTTTCCGTCGAGCCACTGGTGGAATCAGGATATTTCTGCGGCTCCAGTCGATGCGCGCTCGAGCGCTTACATCGACTTCATCGGGCGCACGCGTGCGTTGCATCCCGATTTCGGGCCGCCGCCTTACGGCATTCCTTACATGGGCGTGGGCTCCACCGAGCCGCGCGTGCCTGTCACGTTCGTTGCATACGGCGCCGAGAGCGACGATGGATTCGGCGGAGAGCGAGGTTATCCAATTCCTGAAGCAGCCAAGACGCAGCCGAACTACATCGAAGGCGGCGAGCCGGGCGGCGGTGGGGATGGCGATCGGCATCTTCTGATCGTCGATCGCGATCGGTGGGTGCTCTACGAGCTGTTCGCCGCTCAGTGGAACGATGCGCGCGGGCGTTGGGAAGCCGGGTCTGGCGCCGTGTTCGATCTCTCGACGAACGGGCGGCGTCCGGAAGGCTGGACGTCAGCCGATGCCGCAGGCCTTGCCATTCTGCCGGGATTGGTCCGCTACGACGAGGCGCAGCGTGGCCGCATCAATCACGCGCTGCGCGTCACCGTGCGCGCCACGAATGGAAATGTGTGGCCCGCTTCACACTCGGCCGGCAGTCGAGCCGGCGCCCTTCCAATGGGTGCACGCCTTCGACTGAAGTCCTCGAAAGACCTCTCGCCCTACCCCGCATACATTCGAGCCATTTTTCGCGCAATGCAAACCTACGGGATTATCGTCGCCGACAACGGCAGCGACATGTTCATTACCGGCGCGATGGACTCGCGGTGGAACAACGGCGAACTGAATCCCGCATTCCGCAGCCTTACTGCGGACGACTTCGAGGTGATTCAGCTCGGCTGGCGGTAGACGTTTCCATGTCTCGCCGCAGAGACGCGGAGGCGCAGAAACAGCGCTACTTCGCCAGCCCGAAGTCGTTGATGTCGACGTTCAACAGGTGATTGACGCGGATGCCGTAGATGCCGTCGGTCACGAGGTCGCCTTTCGGCATCGTGTGGACGACCGTGCTGTTCACCGCGAAGTTCAGCGTGTCGCCCGTTACCCTGATCTCCAGCGTGTTGACCGATGTGCCATCCGTTCCCGGCCGGCGAACGGCCGCGTGTGTCGCACGCGCGACGTTCTCGGTAATGGCCTGCGGACCTCGGCCTCCGCGGCCCTTTTCCGGAGCATTCGCATCGGGCAGGCGATCGCCCAAGCGCTTCCGAATGAGGAACGAGCCGTCCTGAGCCACGACGAAGTAGAGGTAGTTCTGCTCCATACCCTCGAGTGCGCGGCCTCCCACGAACAGGCCGTAGAAGTTCGTATGGCCGCTGGGTTCCAGAAGCTTGAACGTACCCCGGAGCGTATAGGTGCCCTTCGCGGCGTTGGCCGGGTTCCAATAGATCGCCGCGGTGGGGTTGTTCGCGCGAAACCCGCCTGGAATCGTCGTGAATTTGATGTCTCCTGCGCCATCCGGATCGGTGGCGCTCGTGCTGCGATCGGCGCGCACCTGCCAGCCTGCAGGCGCCTGGGCCAAAGCCGGAGCAAGTGCCTGACCAAGAACAAGAGCAGTACATAGAAAACGCTTCATCGGGTCCTCCAGTGATTGCTTATTCGCGGAACGTTGATGACTCATCTTACGTTCGACGGGCTATAAACGTTTCCATCCGGTCCGGGAAAGACCGCCGGGACAAACACACGACGGCTGTCACGCGGCCGGTGTGCGTCCTTCACACGATCGATACAGGCATCGGCGATCATGCGCACCGAGGAGTTGACATGACCATTCAGCTCAGAGCCCTCGCGGACAGACGCGCCGCCACACGCCTGCCGGACCCCACGTGCCTGCACTGCGACGATGGCGGATCGATGGTCGGGATTATACGAACGACTCGATTCGTCTATTTCCGCTGCGAGACGTGCGGAGACGTGCAGCCGAAGCTCATGCCCGCGCTGCCGCTCTCGCATGGGTTGGTTGCGCAACGGCTTGAGTAGCCCCGTGCTTTCTGTGTCTCACCCGCAACGACGCAGTCAGCAGTAATCTATCTGCGCCGGCGTTGCCCGCGCTTACGTACGACATTTCGTCAGAGTCGGCGCCTTTGCCTGGTACACCGTGCGCCATGCATGAATACGACTTGATCGCCGATTGGTATGCATCGAATCGCCGCCACGAGATCGGCGTTTCGGAGGTGACGGCATTTGCCTCCAAACTTCGTCCGGGCGCATCGGTGCTCGATATCGGATGCGGGAATGGCGTGCCGATAACCCGTGCACTGCTGGCGGCGGGCTGTGCGGTCTCAGGGCTGGACAGCTCGCCTGAGATGCTCGCTCGGTTCCGAATAAATTGTCCCGGAACGCCGTCTATCTGCGCATCCGTGGTGTCTCATGACTTCAGCAGCGATATTTTCGACGGCGCCGTGGCGTGGGGCGTGATGTTTCACCTGGACCACGCCGACCAGGAAAAGGCCATCGCCAATGTGGCGCGGGCAGTGAACTCTGGCGCACTCTTCCTCTTCACGTCTGGGGACGAGTCTGGCAGCTTCGCAGACGTAACGATGGACGGTGTGCCGTTTCGTAATTGGTCGTTCAGCGTCGGAGAGTATCGTGACCTTCTGGCTGCGCATAGCTTTACCCTGATCGACACGAACACTGACCGTTGGGAGAACACTTACTACCTGGCGCAGCGAGCACAACGTACGGTCTAAGGCGCAGTCCGGTTGTGAACCGGGCATGGAGCGAGTTGTCAGGAAGGCTCACGGCGCGATCGACGTGGTCAATTGAAACGGAAGGTCCGTCGCTAGTTTCGTGTAATTCGTTGAAGGGAAATCGAACTGGAAGAGACCGAAATACACAAGTGCGTCGGTTCCGCCTGTAACGGACATCTCCGCGGTTAGGTCACCGGATACTCCGCGCGACCAGGCGAGGCGAGGTTCAGCAGAGCCAATTCGCTGCGCGAGGAATAACTCGAAGTCGCCGGATGGTTGCGACGTCACACGAGCGCGGAGCCGGCCGCTGAGCGGCACGGCGACGCGCACCAACTTGCACGGCGGTCCACACCACCAGCCGTCCAACTCGTTCCAACGGCCGTTGACGCTCAAATATGAATCATTCGGAAAAAGTACAGCAGTCAGCACCTGGCTCGCCGGCACTTTGATAATTCGCTGCATGGTGGCATCGATGGTCGTTGGCCGAATCATGGCCGCAGTCAATGGTCCCCGCGCTTCGAATCCGTCTTTGCTAAAGTAGAGGTCTGTGCGGCCGATCGCGCGGAATTCATAGAACCCGCTCTCGTTGGTCTGCGTCGTCCGGCCGTGGGTACTCTCGACGAGAACGTTTGTCAGCGGACCCCCGGCGCCAGATTCGATAATCGTGCCTGACAAGGTGAATGGCGACTCTGGCAGGGTCCGCGAGGGCTGGAGGAAATTGGTCAGATCAGAGTTGGGCTCTCGAGATTGACATCCCAGCGTCACTGACAGCGCAAAGGCGAATGAAGCCAGCCTATGCCGCCACACGGCGACCATTATGGTCCGCTACCGAAGCAAGTCAATCTCGACGTTCGGTGCGAGGATGGGATTTCGGCGCGGCCTCGGCTCCAGGTGGTTCGCTGAAGGGCTCCATCGAGATGCGCTGATACCGGACCTCCAGGACCTGCAGCTGCTCCGTACCGCCCGGCGCGTGAAGGACCACGCGGTCGCCGGGTCCGGACTTCATCAACGCCCGCGCCAGCGGCGATAACCAGCTGATGTAGTTGCGATTCAGATCGACTTCGTCGGCGCCGACGATGCTGACGACCCGCTCCGTTCCAGCCGAGTTGGCGTAGCGCACGGTCGCTCCGAAGAACACCTGCCTCAATGCTCGCTCGCCTCTCGAGGCTTCCGGGTCCACCACTTCCGCAGCGTTGATCCGTTTCGTGAGAAAGCGAATCCGCCGATCGATCTGGCGGAGCCGCCGTTTGCCGTACTGATAGTCCGCGTTCTCGCTGCGGTCCCCGTTACTCGCGGCCCAGGCCACCACTTGTGTCACGGCCGGCCGCTCTCTGGTGAGCAGAAACCGGTGCTCATCTCTTAGCCGTTGCAAGCCGCCCGGTGTGATGTAGTTCTTGGCTGTCGCGATCACGCCTTACTCATTGGCTTCCACCGATTCAATCACGGCAACCGCTATGTGCCAAATTGCCCGGCGTGTATGCCCAGGCAGGTCCGGGGCACGCCCCTGCCCGGACGGGCGGTATAGTTGACGAAATGAGACTTCGCACGCTTCGCTGGCACTGGAACACGATGGGCCAGCGGGATCCCATGCAGGCAATCCTGACGCGTTCGGATCAGGCGACCCGCTGGGATCTCAAGGCGTTCTTCGAAAGCGGTCGCGACGAGATTCTGGCTGTGATGACCGACGCCGCGCGCCTCGTCCCCGGCCTTCCGCGGCGCCGCGCGCTGGACTTCGGGTGTGGCATCGGCCGTCTGACCTCCGCGCTCGCCGGCCACTTCGACGAAGTGCTCGGCCTCGACATCGCCGACTCGATGATTGAGACGGCCCGGGCGCGACATGGCCATCTCCCTGGCTGTCGCTTCGAGGTGAACCTCCGTGCCGATCTTCAACACCTGCCCACAGGACAGTTCGACTTCGTGCTTGCGTGGATTGTGCTCCAGCACATGCCGCCGGCGTTCATGAAGCAGTACATCGCGGAATTCATCAGGGTGCTGTCACCCGGCGGGCTGCTGGTGTTCCAGGTGCCAGCCGAGGTCGAGGATCCCCGAAAAATCTTCTACGACGCTCCCGTGATCGGCGGACGGCTGAAACAACGCCTGCCGCGTGGCGTGGTGCGTGCCTGGCGTTGGATCCAGTTCGAGATCTACCACCGGTTCGTCCCCCACATGGAAATGTACGCCATGACACCCGACCAGGTGGTCGATCTGGTGACGCGGAATGGCGGCCACCTGCTCGAGGTGCGGCCAAACCAGAGCCACGGCCCCGCAACGCCGGGGTTTTCGTATTGGGTGACTCGGGATGCAAATGCCAGGGCCCAAAACTCTGGCAGATGAGCCCGATGACGCACACCACGACTTCCCGCGTCAAGCGGCGGGCTCTTCTCGATCGAACACGATGACTTGCTCGAACGCTTTGCCGCTCGCGTCAATACCGGAGACCGTTGCTGTGAGCATCCGGCTGTCATCTGACACCTCGTAGCTCGCGCGGCCGATCACCACACTGTCCTTCTTCGCTATCGAATGAAGCGCGCGTGGCTCGAGAGTGCTGATGGCCACCACCCCAGACGCTTCGGGCACCGCACGTTCCTGTCCGTCGGCGTGAAAGGTCTAGGCACCCTGCCGACCGCTCGCATTCACGCCGCCGTAGACGACGAACACTCGGTCGTCGACGACCTCAAACCGCATCGTTGCGCGATGAAACTGATGATTCGGATCGCGGCGGGAGTGGTCGATATTTGCGATCCACATCCCGCTCAATGCGTGCACGGCTCTCCTGATCCCGTTAAATGAGAATGAGAATTTGCATTCACATTTCCGAATGCCGCGCGCCGCAGCGACACTGTCGCACGGCTTCTGGCGCGCCGCGTTCGGTTGTTAGACTGCTGGCCCGGATGCTACAGTACACGGGTGACGTTTTCCATCGAGCTTCAGCGCGAAGAGGACGGCCGGTGGTTGGCCGAAGTACCAACGCTACCCGGAGTCATGTGCTATGGTGCCGACCGCGATGAAGCTGTGGCTCGCGTCCAAGCGTTGGCGCTTCGAGTGATCGCCGAACGCCTCGAACACAGAGAAGCCCCAGCCGAATTTCTGAACGTGACCTTTCACGCCGCTTGAGCAACTGGCCATCCGCTAGGGCTCGGCGTGTCCTCGCAGCGCTCGCGCGAATTGGCTGGCAGATAAAACGACAATCCGGCTCCCACAAGACGCTCGCTCGACCGGACTGGCCGGATTTCATCTTCGCCTTTCATGACGACGAGGAGATTGGTCCACGAATGTTGGCTCGAATCGCAAAGCGAACTGGGCTGACTCCGGAAGATCTCTAACTAGTAGTAGATCGATCTGCATGCTTCGACATTCTTGCGGACCTCGCAGCTAACGCAACACAGCCTCACGTCCCCTTCCGAAGATCCGTCATCAGGGCTGTTTGGGAACCTGCCGAAACGGAAGAGTAAAGTCGTCGTCCTGGACGTTGCACATCATCCTGGGATGCTTCTTGTACTCTCGCCAAAGAGTTCCTACCTCTTGGTCGTTCAGCAAGAAGCACCTGCCCAAGTACATTCCGTCTCTCGGCTCAATCGAGTACTTCACATAGTGGCAATCCGGGCGGTCCGCGAGTTCGCTAAGGACACTTACCAACACGGCCTGATCGGTAGCGGTAAAGCACAGTTTCTTTTGTGAGAAACGTCTCTCGTCGTTCCAGCCTGCCCCGCGACGCTCCATGAAGACACCGTGCGACGTCACCTGAAATGGTTTGGTGGTTGAGGACATGATTCTCCTCTTTGGTCTGCTCCACTATTTGTCGGTTGACGCGAACTTGTAGATGTAAACCACCCGCACCCGCGCGATCGGTTCGGCGCTGGCTGACTGGCCTTCGAAACGCTCTTTATAGATCGGAGGCTCACTCGGCGTATCGAGCGCGAGATAGGGTTCGTAACCCGAGGCGACAAGCCGCTCGATCGTGGCGTCGAGGGAGTCGCCTGGTATCTCGTCCCAGCGGATTGTCGGCCGGCTGCCATACAGTCGAATGGCGCCGCTGTGCAGGCTCGAGAGGACAACCGCGCGTTCGGACGTGTTTCGCCTGAACCACTCGCCGACCAGCGCATATTTCCCCTCTTCCACACGGCTTCGGCCGATCCCCTCGCGCTGAAGGAATTGTTGCGAAACGAAGCCGCCTATGAAGGCAATCGCGAACAATACCGCCGGCCGCCAGGCTTGTGCCGTCCGAAGGCTGAGGAACTGTGACAGAGCGCGCGCACACACGATCAGAACAAGGACGATCGTCGGCAGCAGAAAGCGGGAAGAATCCCAGTTGTCGAAGACAAGATAAAACAGATACGGAGCCGCGGCGGCTGCAGCGATCGCCGACAGCTCCCATGCCCACCGATCGCGACGAAGAACGACAAGGGCTCCCGGCCACGCAAGCCAGAACAGCGTCGAGCGCGAGTAGATGAGCCATTTGCCGAAGTTCGAAAGGTTCGCCGCAATCCGCGAGAACGAAAGCTCGAACATGTGCGACGCGCTTCCGTATCCGGACGTCGTCATGGTTCCGTAAAGCGTCGCGTTCAGCCAAATCTGCAACAGTAGAAACACCGACGTGGTCGCGGCAGCAACCCATGCGCTGCGCGATTGCGTTCTCAGCAGATGGATCAGCAGAAACACCAACACTGCGGGCAGGAGTACCGGACGCGTCAGCATGGCCATTCCGGCGCAGATGCCCGCCGTCATGTTCCACAAGGGGGAGCGGCGGCGGTCATCTGTGTCGACGGCCCAAATCGCCGCCAGCAGCCAGCACGCGGCGGGCACATCGCTCATGGGATGGACTGCCGACACTGCGAAGACCGGGTCTACCGCGACAAGCGCGGCGGCAAACAAACCCGTCAAGCGATCGGACGACATGCGGCCCATGAGATACGCGAGCGCGAGCGTGACGTAGGCCATGACGAGCGGCACGAAGAACGGACCAGTCGAATGAAGCGCGGCAAACAGCGCCATCATGACGGGCAGTCCGATCGGGAACCGAGGGACCGACGAGAATCCTTCGATCGCCGGCACATGGCCGATCGGCGTGGCTGCCTTCAGCGGATCGGGAAACGGGAGGATGGACGCAAGCGGCTGCGGCTCGCTGAGACGCCCCGATGCAATGAGTCTCGCCGTACTGACATAGCCGTAGCTGTCCAGGCCGCCCGCAACACGGACGTGAAACTCGGAGTACGCCAGCACCGCCGCGACGATCAGCGCCAACAGGCCGCGTATTGAAACGTAAGAAACGGCCTCGGCCAGAGCCGATGCCCGCGATTTCGGGTTGACGGCGCTGAGCGCGGCGCGCACGCTGAGGGAAAGCACCAGAGCCAATCGCCGGCCGCAGCCAGTCACGCGCCCGAATCGACAGCTGTCCGAGCTGGATGTCGATGCCGCCGATTGATGCGATGAGAATCAGCATCGCCGCGGACAGGACGACAACGGCATCAAGAGCGCGTTTCATACTGCTCGCGTCCAGCCCCTTCAGCTGCGTCTCAGCAACAGAAGTGAAAGCGCCAACGCGAAGACACCGATGAGCGCTGAATACGCGAAGAAGACCATGTACCCAATGCCCAGGGCCGCGGGAGTGACGCCCGATCGTTCCACCGCGGCGGCAAAATTCCCCGGTGCCTGCGCCGCAAACCATCCCTTCAGGCCCGAAAGCGCACCGCCCGAATCTGCGAGTCGCGCCGCGCCTTCGACTATTCGCCCGGATTGCGACGCAATCAGCCGGCCCGGGATCGCGTACAGAGACGAAAAGAGCGCGTACTGCGTGGCCGTGAACCCGGCCGATGTCAGGCTCGACATGTACGCGATCAGGCACGTGCCCGCGAACCCGCCCGCGACATTGTCCAGGCCTATGGCGGCAAAGAGTGCGACAAGGTTGTGGTCCTGCATCGCGAGCCAGATGAACAGGAGATTGCTCAGCGGCCCCGCGAACGCGCCAATCACCATGGCAGGCAGCAGCCCATATCGCGCGACTGCCACTCCCCCGGCAAACACGCCCAGCATCGTCATGCCGACGCCGAAGATCTTCCGGACCTCGGCGATCTCGACGAGGGTGTACCCGAGGTCGAGGTAAAACGGATTCATGATGTTCAGCACAAAATCCGGAACGCGATAGAGGCAGATCAACGCGAGAATCAGCCCGGCGCTGGCGCGATAGCGCACGACAAAATCGCGCAGCGGATCGGCGAGCGCCGAAGACAGATAGACACCGGGCCGCGTACGCGCACCAGGGAGCGGGAGCGCGGCGAGCGCGATCACGCAGAAACCGACCAATACCGCTCCGAGATGGACCCACACGCGAGCATCCGATGCCCACGCCGACACCATGGCGTCGCGCAGGCCGCTCGCGCCCAAGGCGCCGAGCACGCGCGAGAGCACGCCCGCATTGGCGGCGAGTCCGGAACCCAGAATGAGCGCTCCCGCCGAGAGGACGGCGAGCCGGACGATCCACTCGAGCGCCTCGCGCACCGGGGCTGGTTGAATGTCGCCTGTCTGGATTTCACGGATTGCGTGGCGCGCCTCGCGCGGCGCCGCCAGCACCGCCAGGATCCCAACGGTCATCAACGCCGCCATGACCGCATAGGAGAAGTTCCAGCCGTAGGCTTCGGCAAGCAGCAGTGGCACCGCGCCCGCCGTGATGATCGCCACTCTGTAACCCCATTGATACGCAGCGGCCATCGCGCCCTGCTTGGAGACTTCTGCCGCTTCGATGCGCCACGCGTCGATCGCGATGTCCTGGGTGGCAGACGAAAGGCCGACAAGCACGGCAAAAACGGCAATCGTCCCGAGGCCCCGTGACGGATCGGAACGCGCCATGAGCCAGAGCCCGAGCATGATCAGGCCCTGGCACACGAGCATCCACGATCGGCGATGTCCCAACCAGCCGGTGAGGACGGGTACCCGTGCGCGGTCGACGAACGGTGCCCAGAGGAATTTGAAGGTCGAAACCAGGGTGACCAGGCTGAAAAAGCCGATCACTTCGAGCGAGAGACCGGACGCGCGCAGCCACGCCGACAGCGTGTCGAAGATCAGAAAGTAAGGCAGACCGGCCGAGAATCCCAGCGCCACCATGACCAGCGCCGGCCGCTCGGCGTACACCCCGAGCGCCGAGCGCACCGTGCGGCTGGCAGGCGCTGATGCGATTTCTCTACTCACTCCCGGAAATCGTAATCCCCTTGCCGGGGGGCAGCAACACAATCATCATCGTTCTTGTCCGGATCTCTTGCTTATCCTTGGGCGGCTTGACCAGAATTCAGACGATCAGGAAGTCCGGAGATCTTCCTGATCGTCCTCAGCGCGATCATGGATTGCCGTGCATGAGCCGCAGCGATACCGCGATTGCCACGTGACGTTTCCGTTCGAGATTGGCGCTCGTCCCGAACGCCGCGACATCGACGCCGAACCCTTGCGACAGGTTGAAACCGACGCCGCCGGTCGGTTCCCACCGTTCCTTGATGTACCGCCCGCCGCCGCGAAACTGGAGCCGGTTGAACCGATGCTCGTATCCGGCGCGGAAGGTCGTGCCGTTGTAACCATGGCCATACTCCATGATGCCCGTCCACACGTCGGCGTTGTACGCGCCGTTGGCACGGATGTCCACCGGGAGCTCCACGCGTGCGTCATCAGTTGGAGTTGTGGGAAGATCGACGAACTCGCCGCCGGAGAAGAGGCTGTCGAGAACGTAGTTGGTCCGCTCGACACCTCTCCAGTCCATGCGATTCGCAATCCCGTTGACACCGACGCCCACCTCCCACCGATCGACAACCGCGGCGACCCCCATGTCGATCGCAAAGCCGCTCCCCTCCGACGACGTGTGACGGAGGATCGAGACGGGAAGGCCCTGGCTGAGATTGACAGTCAGCATACCGTTCGCGTTGGTGTCGAGTCTCGCCTCGGGCTCGAAATGTTCGTACCCGAAGCCATGGAGATAGTGGTAGTTCGCTCCGATGTACAAACCGTCGAGCTCCCCTCCTCCCGCTCGGCTGATGCGCGCGCCGGTACCCGCCGGTCACCGCCAGCGCGAACTGACTGAGCGTGTCGTTCGACATGTAATAGCTGGTGTTCGGTGTATAGACCGGCGTCGGACTCGAAAACACGGCTGCCAGCGCAGGATCGATCTCGGCCGACGTCTGCATCGAGAAGTACGGACCGGCGCCCGCGTAAATACCCTGGAACGACCCGTTGGTGTTCTGACTCAGCTTGAACGTGTGCCCCCAGTTCGGCGACGCCAGACCTTCGGCTGACACGCTCGTCGCCGGCGAAAATCCCCGATAGTAGTTGAGATCACGCTGGAGTTCGCCATTCCGAAGGTCAGTGATGAAAAGAGAGCCGGTCTCCGTGTCGTCGCGCCCGACGATGAAGTGAATCGGGCTCGCGCTGTATTCGATCGCGCGGACGAGATCGAATTCGTCCTTGGTCGGATCGAGCTTCGGGAGATTGGGAATCACCTGGAGCAAGCCGAACGGCAGCACTATCGCGCGGTACGGCCGCTGCTCGTCGACCATGTCGGCCGCGACGTTGCTGGTCGAGCCCACGCCTCCAAGCCCAACCGCCCGGGCATCGAAGCTCCAGTTCTGCGCACGCGCCTGGGCTGGAAGAAGACTGGCCACTAACAGACACACCGAGACGGCATTTCGACGAAGCGAGACACTCATGGGGGAGCCTCCTTTGTGTATGTATATGGGGCTAATTGTATCAAATACGGACTGTTTGTTCGTATTTGATGCGCACCATGAGAGTAAACGACGGAGGCCGATAATGTGAACAGGTGTTCCAACAAAAGAGGGCAGATCTCGTTCGAGGGGCGAAAGCGGGGCGAAAGATGTTCCGAGCCCGGCACCGATGCTGATCAGCGGCAGCGAGGCTTGCTTACTGCTTTGCTTCGGGATTCCAATTCTGAATGAGCGTGATTGGTGCGGCGGCGGCGTCAAGTATCGTATTGATCAGAAACCGGCCGTCGCGCGCGATGTCGTACGGCCGAATCTGCTGCGCGTCAACGCCGCCACCATAGATGACCGCGGGAAAGAGTACGGCCGGCGCACCATGCGCGAAGGTACCGCCGCTCGAGGTGATCGGCACCGCCACGATCTCGCCCGACGGGTTCAGGTAATACAATTCCTTGCCGTCGAGACGCCAAACCGGATGAATACCGCCCGTCGTCAGTACCTACCCGGGATCGGCTTGACGGGGCCGTCAAACCGATCTTTCTTCGGCTCCCTGGCAAGCGGCGGCAGCTCGATCGGCTCGTCCGGCACCGTCAGGTCCGGCGTATTGTCGAGCAGATGCCGAATGAGGTTGAGCCGCCCGCTGCGCTGATCGTTGAAATCCACGACAACCCAGGGCGCGTGCGCAGTGTGCGTAGCCTCGAACATCGCGTCACGGGCCTGGCCGTACTCGACGTACCGCGCTCGCGCTTCAAGATCGATCGGTGACAGCTTCCAGCGTTTCAGAGGATCGGCCGCGCGCTCCGCAAAGCGTTTCTCCTGCTGTTCCTGATCCACCGTCAGCCAGTACTTGTGGAGCAGGATGCCGTCATCGACGAGCATCTTCTCGAAACCCGGGGCTTGTTGCAGGAACAACTCGTACTCCTCGCTCGTGCAGTAACCCATCACTTTTTCCACGCCGGCGCGGTTGTACCAGCTTCGATCGAACAGGACGAGTTCGCCCGCGGCAGGCAGAAGCGCGACGTACCGCTCGAAGTACCATTGCGTCCGCTCCCGCTCTGTCGGTTTTGCAAGAGCGACGATGCGGACTTGACGGGGGTTGAGCCGCTCGGCGATAGCGCTGATCAACCCACCCTTGCCCGCCGTGTCCCTTCCCTCGACGAGCACGATCATTCTTTTGCCCGTGTGCCGGAGCCAGTGGGCCAGGTTGTTCAGCTCCACCTGCATCGGTTCGAGCAGTTCTTCGTATTCTTTCTTTTTGAGTTTGCTCACGCCAGCGCTGATTATATGGTGTGCGCATGCAGCCAGGAATATTGGCCTGTTGTCTGTTGGCTTCAAATTCATTTGACAGGCACGAGAACGCGCCGTACAGCTTCACCGGACCGAATAACTCCGTCAACAACAACGCCGACACCGGTAATATACGGCCGTGAATCCCGCACGGCAGCTGGGCATTACAGCGCGAGTCGAATTCTAACGTTTGTAGAGAGGGCTCGACCTAACCGATACGCGCGCACCGCGAGTCGGCGCCGATCCTGGTTCCTACCCTGAGAGCTGCACCTTCGCTTTGGCGGCGGCAAGCGTGTCCGTGGATCGGTGCTCGCGCCGATACCGTGCGGGCGGCGTGCCGAACAGGCGCTTGAAGGCGCGGTTGAACGCCGCCTCGGACTCGTAACCCACCTCGGCTGCGATGTCGGCCACGCCACGCGGCGTCGTCGTCAGCGCCTGCGCGGCGAGCTGCAGGCGCCATCGCGTCAAGTACGCCATCGGCGGCTCTGACAGATACTTGGCGAATCGATCGACGAGGGCCGTTCGCGATACGCCGACGGCCTCGGCCAACTCGGCGATCGTCCACGGATGGTCGACGCGGCTATGCAACATTGCGAGACTCTTGCTGACGATGGGATCGCGAGCGCCGGCGAGCCAACCCGTCTGGTGCTCCGGCAGTCCCGCCACATAGCGGCGAAGCATATCCACGAACAGGGCCTCGGACACCTTGGCCAGCATCGCATCGCTGCCGGCACGATTCGACGACGCCTCGTCGACGAGGAGCAACAACGAGCCTTCCAGCCAGTGCCCCGCGCGGTCGGTCCGCACGTTCACCTTGAACATGGAGGGTAGGCCCCTCAAGGATCGGTGCGCACAGCAGCGGGTCGCACGCCATGTAACCGCAGACGAAGCGCGTGCTGTCGCCACCGCCACCGGTGCGCATCGGTGTCAGATCGCGGCTCACGATCTTCTTCATCAGCGAGGCGTTGTCCACGCGCTGTGCCCCGGACGCGCTGCTCAGCTCATGGGGATCACCGTGGGGAAACACGACGATATCGCCGGGCTCGAGCGTCAAGGTGCGTCCGTCTGGCAACGCCGCGCGGGCCACGCCGTCGACCACGAGGTGGTAGACCACGAGATGGGGCGCACCGGGCGCCAGCGCTGACGCCAGCGCCTTCGACGCCGGCGTCGCGAGCGCCCACGGCGCCGAGAATTCCGCGCTGAAGAAGAGCGCGCCCTTCAGCTTCACGCCGCTCAGCACTTCGGAGAACGCATCCATTCTGATTGGCTCTGGTCGGCCTCCCGGCAAAGTTTTTCGGTGTTGGCGCCATGCATTCTAACGCCACCCCGCAGGCGAGCAAGAACTTCGGCCGCTCGAGCATGGCTCGCGGGCGCTCGGATCGGCAGACTGGCTCCATCGCTCGACGGACCGCACCCAACGAGCGCTCACGAGGAGCAGACACAGCCATGGGCAGAATCATCACGTTGATCTACGGCGTTTGCAGCTACGCGGCCTTCTTCCTGACGTTTCTCTATGCCATCGGATTCCTGGGCAACGTCCTGGTGCCGAAGTCCCTCGACTCTGGGCTCACAGGACCGCTGGGCACGGCGCTCCTTGTCGACTTGGGCCTGCTGGCGCTCTTCGCCGTGCAGCACAGCGTCATGGCCCGCCCGGCCTTCAAGCGGCTGCTCACGAGCGTCGTGTCGCCGGCCGCCGAGCGCAGCACCTACGTCCTGGCCAGCAGCCTGGCCTTGATCCTGCTCTTCTGGCAGTGGCACCCGCTGGGCGGCACTGGTGTGGGAGGTCGAGCACCCGGTCGGACGCGCCTTGCTCTATGGCGGCTTCGGCGTCGGCTGGGCGCTCGTCCTCGCGGCCACCTTCGTCATCAACCACTTCGACCTGTTCGGTCTCCGACAAACGTGGCGGCACTTCCGGGGACTACCGCAGGAACCGTTGCCGTTCGTGACTCCGATCCTCTACCGCGTCGTGCGGCACCCGCTGTATGTGGGTTGGCTGTTGGCGTTCTGGAGCACACCCACGATGACGCTCACGCACCTGCTCTTTGCGGCGGTGACCACGGCGTACATCCTCGTGGCCATTCAGCTCGAAGAACGAGACCTGATGGACGCGCATCCCGAGTACGCCGTCTATCGCCGACGAGTCCCCATGCTGGTTCCGGCGTGGCGCCGACACATCCGGACGGACGCAGCGCGCCACGCAGGAGCGTAGCGGAGCTGTCATGACTGACACATCAATCGCGCGCGCGTCGTTCACTCTGGCGAGGGCAGCAGTGGGCTTGGGAACCATGCTGCTTGTGGCCCTGCCGGCGTCCGCGCAGTCGCCGCTTTCGCTGTCGGAGGCCATTGCGCGCGCCAAGGCCCGCAACCCCGACGCCGGATCGGCGGCGGCAGCCGAGCGGGAAGCGGCCGAACGCGTCACACAGGCTCGCGCCGGTTACTTCCCAAAGGTGGACGTCGCGGAGTCCTGGCAGCGCGGCAACCATCCGGTGTTCGTGTTCAGTTCGCTTCTTGCGCAGCGGCAGTTCACCGCGGCCGACTTCGCCCTTGATGCGCTCAATCACCCCGCTGCCACGGACAACTTCCGTACGGCGATCTCCGTTGAGCAATCGCTGTTCGATCGCACCACCTCGGCGAATGTCCGAGCCGCGTCGATTGCGCGGGACATGGCGGCCACCGGCAAGCTGCTCGTCGACCAGGACCTGACGTCGGCGGTGACTGACGCGTTTGGCCGCGTGCTCATCGCTGCCGCGACTGTTCGCTCGGCAGCGGCCGCAGTCGAGACGGCCCGCGCAGACCGCGAGCTGGCCGGCAACCGCCGCGACGCCGGTCGCGTGACCGACGCGGATGTCCTGCAGCTGGATGTCTACCTGGCACGCACGCTCGAACAGCAGGTGCAGGCGACGTCGGACGAACGCATCGCGCGCGCCCGGCTGAATCAGTTGATGGGCGAGCCCTTGAGCACGATGTTCTCGCTCGATCTCACGCCGTCGGCGATCGCCATCGACATCACCAATCCCGCAGGCCTTGAAGAGGAAGCATTGAAGAATCGGCCCGAAGTCGCACTCGCCATGCAGCAGGAACAGCTGGCGGCCGCCACGGTGGACGCGGCGAAGGCGGCGTTTCTGCCGCAAGTGGCCGCGCAGGGCGCATGGGAACTGAACGGCGGCGCCTGGAATTCGCGGTCGTCGAGCTGGGTGGCTGGCGCGGTCGCCCGGATCAACCTGTTCCATGGTTTTGCCGACAAGGCCCGGCTCGCCGAAGCGCGCGAGCTGGCGAGGCGTCGGGCGATCGAAAAGGGCAAAGCCGAGACCATGGCGCGGCTCGATGTGCAGATCGCGATCGCCCGGCTCGAGGCCGCGCGGGCGAGCGAAGCGGTTGGACGGGCGGCCGCCGATCAGGCACGAGAGAGCCGTCGCATTATCCGGGACCGCTATGAGAGCGGCCTCACAGATGCGGCCATGCTGCTGCGCGCGGCCGACGCGGTGCAGCAGGCCGATACCCAGCAGATCGCTGCGCGTGTGAATGTGCTCACCGCGACAGCGACCCTGCAACGAGCGATAGGAAGGCCATGAAACAGATCACTGCAAGTCATTACGTCATCGTTGCGGCCGCAGCCGCAGCACTCTTGATCAGCGCGACGCTGGCCGGATGCTCCGCGCCCCGGGCCGACGCCGCTCCGGCCGACGCGGCAGGGCCCATCGCCGTCAACGTCGCCCGGGTTGCGATGACCGACGTCGTCGGTGCGATCGACTCGGGTGGCGTGGTGCAGGCACGCACGACGGCCACGATCACGGCGCGCATCCTGGCGCCGGTGCGCGAGGTCCGCGTGTCGCCCGGCGATCGGGTCCGGGCAGGCCAGACGCTGATCGTGCTCGACGGCGATGATCTCGCCGCCGGCGCCCGTGCCGCGCGCGCAGCGGTCCTCGCCGCCGAACAGGGGTCGAGGGCGGCCGCCGCCGAACTCCAGGCCGCGGCAGCTGGCCTCGCCCTCGCACGCGCGTCTCACGATCGCATCGCCGGCCTGCAGGCCAACCGATCCGCCACCGCGCAGGAGCTCGATGACGCCACCGCGACGCTGCGGAGCGCCGAAGCGCGCGTCGCCGGTGCGACCGCGCGGGCATTGCAGGCCGCGTCGGCAGTCGAGAGCGCCCGGGCCGCCGGCGACCAGGCGACCGCCACCGAATCCTTCACCCAGATTGCCGCACCCTTCGACGGCATGGTCACCGCGAAGATGGTCGAGCCCGGAAACATGGCGTCACCAGGCATGCCCCTTCTCCGCCTGGAAGACATTCGCGAATTCCGCCTCGAGGTCCGCATGGACGAATCACGCATCGGCCAGATACGAAACGGCGACAGCGTGCCGGTCTTCCTCGGGACTCGGACCATCTCGATCGCGGGCACGGTGGTCGAGGTCAGCCGGGCGGTGGATGCCGATGCGCGCGCGTTTCTCGTCAAGATCGCGCTGCCCGATGTAACCGGCCTTCGATCCGGCGAATTCGGCAAGGCGCGATTTGGCGGGACGCCGCGACGCGCGCTGACCATTCCGTCGTCGGCAATCGTCCGCCGCGGACAGCTCACCTCGGTGTTCGTCGTCGACGAGGGTGTGGCGCCCGTGCGTCTGGTCAACGTCAACGAGTCTGAAGTGCTGGCAGGGCTGACGGAATCGGAGGTGGTGATTCTTTCGCCGCCGGCCGGCGTCACCGACGGACGCCGCGTCAACGTGGGAGGACGGTAAATGGCCAAGACTCAAGGTGCCGCCGGCCGGATGGCCGCGGCGTTCATCCACTCCAAGCTGACGCCGCTCTTCATCCTGGCTTCGATGGCGCTTGGCGCCCTGGCGGTGGTGGCGCTGCCGCGCGAAGAGGAGCCGCAGATCATCGTGCCGATGGTCGACGTCTTCGTCGAGATGCCGGGGGCGACACCGGCGGAAGTTGAACAGCGGGTCACGCGTCCGATGGAGCAGCTGCTCTGGGAAGTGCCCGGCGTGGAATACGTCTACTCGACCTCGAGTCCCGGACAGTCGATGGTCGTCGTCCGCTTCAAGGTGGACGAGCCGCAGGAAGCCGCGCTCGTTCGCCTCAATCAGAAACTGGCCGCGAATGCCGATCGCATCCCACCAGGCGTCATCGGGCCCATCGTCAAGCCGCGCTCAATCGACGATGTGCCGATCCTTGCCGTCACGGTGTGGTCGGCGCGTTACGCGGACGATCAGCTGCGATCGCTTGCCGCCCAACTGCGAGATGCCATCGCCGAAGTCAACGACGTGTCGGAGGTGACCATCATCGGCGGGCGCCCAAGGCAGGTTCGCGTCGACATCGACCCCGCGAGGCTGTCGGCCTACGATCTCGATCCGCTCGTCGGTTCAGCAGGCGATCGCGCGCACCAACGTGCGTGGCACCGCGTCGGGCCCCGTCGCAGGCGGTGTGATGACCGGCCTCGAGGCGGGGAGCCGCCTGCGCACAGCCGATGAACTTGCGCAACACCATCGTGACCTCCACCAGCGGGCGTTCCGTGTTCGTGCGCGACGTGGCGGAAGTGGTCGATGGCGACGCCGAGCCCACGTCGTATGTCACCTTCCAGTCGAAGACGTCCGGCGCGCAACCGGCCGTCACCATCGCCGTCGCCAAGCGGAAGGGCACCAACGCCACCGACGTCGCCCGCCGCGTCGCCGCGAAGCTCGACACGCTCAAGGGATCGCTCGTGCCATCGGACGTGCATCTCACCATCACCCGTGACTATGGTGAGACCGCCGCCGACAAGAGCAACGAACTGCTGTGGCACATGCTACTCAGCGTCCTCTCGGTCTCGGCGCTGATCTGGCTGACCCTCGGCCGGCGCGAGGCGGCCGTCGTGCTGATCGCGATTCCGGTCACGCTCGCGCTCACGCTCTTCATGTTCTATCTCTATGGCTACACGCTGAATCGCATCACCCTCTTCGCGCTGATTTTTTCCGATCGGCATCCTGGTGGACGATGCGATCGTCGTGGTGGAGAACATCGTCCGCCACGCGCGGATGCGCGGCGAGGAGCGGGGTGGGCTGGCCGCGATCGCGATTCGCGCCGTTGACGAAGTGGGCAACCCAACGGTTCTCGCAACACTCGCGGTGGTGGCGGCGATCCTGCCGATGGCGTTCGTCCGCGGATTGTCGGGGCCCTACCTGCGGCCGATTCCGGTGGGCGCGTCGGCGGCGATGGTCTTCTCACTGGTGGTCGCCTTCGTCGTGACGCCGTGGGCCGCGGTCCGGCTGCTCAAGCCCGCCGCGCATAACCATCACGGCGAGGAAGATCTCCTGACGCGGCTCTATCGCCGCGTGATGGGACCGCTCATTGCCAGCGGCAGGACCCGCGCGATCTTCCTGGCCGGCGTGGCGGCCTTGCTGCTGGCGGCAGCCGCGCTGGTCCCGCTCGAACTGGTGACGCTGAAGATGATGCCGTTCGACAACAAGAGCGAGTTCCAGGTCGTGATCGACATGCCCGAGGGCACGGCGCTCGAGACGACGGCGCGGGTCACATCGGCACTGGCGTCGGCCACCCTGGACGATGAGACGGTCGTCAACGTCCAGCAGTACGTGGGCGTGTCGGCGCCCTACAACTTCAACGGCCTCGTGCGGCACTACTTTCTGAGACGCGCTCCGCACCTCGCCGATCTGCAGGTGAACCTCGTGCCGAAGGGCGACCGCTCGGCGCAGAGCCACGAGGTGGCCGGACGCGTGCGCGAGCGGCTGATTCCGATCGCGAGACAATTCGGCGCGACCATACAGGTGGCGGAAGTGCCACCGGGCCCGCCCGTGCTGCAAACCCTCGTCGCGGAAGTCTATGGGCCGGATCCGGCGCGGCGGATGGCGGTGGCCGCGCAAATCAAGTCGATCTTCGCCGAGACCCCCGGCGTGGTCGATACCGACTGGTACGTCGAAGCCCCGCAGGCGAAGATCACGCTCGCCGTGGATGGCGAAAAGGCGGCGGCGGCAGGCCTCTCGCCTGCGGCAGTGGCGGCGGTCGTACGGATGGCCGGCTCGGGAGAATCCGCGGGCCTGCTGCACGACGAACGGGCGCGCGAGGACGTGCCGATCGTCATCCGCCTCCCCCGCGACGATCGCAGTCTCGAGGCCGTCCAGTCGATCCGGCTTCGCGGCACCAGGCCGGTTGCCGTGGGCGAGCTCACGAGCGCCGTGACCACGCAGGAAGGAACCAGCCTATATCACAAGAATCTACAGGCGGTGACCTACGTGACCGGCGATCTGGCAGGAAAGAATGGGAGCCCGGCCTATGCAATCCTCCAGATGAACAAGCCGATCGGGCGGCTGTCGCTACCTGAGGGTTATGGGCTCGAGGTCTTCAACGCGGTCCAGCCGTTCGACACCTCGCGCTACGCGATGAAATGGGACGGCGAGTGGCACCTTACGATCGAGGTCTTCCGCGACCTCGGCCTCGCGTTCGCGGCCGTGCTCGTGCTCATCTATGTGCTGGTGGTCGGCTGGTTCCAGTCGTTCAAGACGCCGCTCGCTGATCATGGCCGCCATTCCGTTCTCGCTGGTTGGCGTCCTGCCGGCGCACGCGGCGATGGGCGCGTTCTTCACCGCCACGTCGATGATCGGCTTCATCGCCGGTGCCGGCATTGTGGTGCGCAATTCGATCATCCTCGTGGACTTCATCGAGCTGCGGTTGCGCGAAGGCCTTCCCCTCGAGCAGGCCGTCGTCGACGCCGGCGCGGTGCGGTTCCGCCCCATGGCCCTCACCGCCGCCGCTATGATCGTCGGCGCCGGGGTCATCCTGTTCGACCCGATTTTCCAGGGCCTCGCGATCTCGCTGATGGCCGGTGAGGTGGCGTCGCTCCTGCTCTCGCGCATGGCCGTGCCCGTCCTCTACTACATGGCGAAGTGTCACGAGCGTAGCGAATCGGTACCGACTAAGGCACCGATGGAGGCCGCGGCATGAGCCACGTAACGATCGACGGCGATCTCTCGACCAACACGCCGCTCTTCAAGACGCGTTGCCTTTGTTGTACAGAGTTCTTTGACAGCTATCCTGATGCGCGCTACCCTTCGCCATATGTCGAGTCGCGCAGGCGAGCCGGCGGCCGTGACCTCTTTCGGCCAGCATGCCGAAGAAAGCCTCCAGTTCATCCGCCGGACGATGGAGCGCAGCTTCGACATTCACGGCCGTGCCCGGCCTGGGCGGCGCCGGCATGGGCGCCATCGGCCTGGCCGCCGCCGTCCTCGCGGCCAACCAGAGCTCCGCCGAACGATGGCTCGTCGTCTGGCTCGTGGCGGCGGCCGTCGCCCTGGCCATCGGCGTCACCAGCATGTGGCGCAAGGCCGCCCGCCTCGGCGCGCCGCTGGCCGGCGCCGTCGGACGCCGCTTCGCGATCAGCTTCGCCGCGCCGCTCGTCGCCGGGGCGGCGCTGACCTGGGGCGTCTGGATGCACGACGACTGGGCCTTGATGCCTCCCGTGTGGCTGCTGCTCTACGGCACCGGCGTGCTGGCCGGCGGCGTCTTCAGCGTCGCGGCCGTGCGACTGCTCGGCCTGGCGTTCATGGCGCTGGGCGTCGCGGCGCTGGTCACGCCACCGGCTTGGGGCAATGTCTGGCTCGGGATCGGGTTTCGGTGGACTGCAGTTCGCATTCGGGTTGTACATCGCGAGGAGACATGGGGGCTAGGCGTAGGACTGCGGTGGCGATGAACGCCACGGCTACGAAGGAATCGGGTTATGTCTCGCGCGAGCGGCAGGCGCGGCCGTTGCCGCAGCGGCTCGATCGGGTCATTCACGACCGGACGCGGCTGGCGATCCTGGCGGCGCTCGCGGCCAGCGAGACGCTGTCGTTCACCGATCTGAAAGCCATCACCGGCACGACGGACGGGAACCTGAGCGTGCACGCGCGCCGGCTCGAGGATGCCGGCTACGTGCTGTGCGAGAAGACGTTTGCCGGCCGCACTCCGCGGACGGAATACCGGCTGAGCGCGGCCGGGCGCCGGGCGTTCGAAAAGTATCTCGACCACATGGACGCGCTGATCAAGGCCACGCGGAAGAAATAGGTCGCCGTCGGGCAACCTGATGAAGTACCGGTGACGCCATCAGCAGCAAGGCCACCCAGAACAGCGGCCAGTTGAACGTCGTCGGCAGCACCTGCAGGACCGCGTCACGGCCATGCGGCAGCGCCCGCCAGGCGTCGATCATGAAGACGGCGAGCGCCAGCACGATACCGACGCAAGCCAAGCGCCCATGCCCAGCGCGCGTCGGTCGCACCATCACTCCGACTGCGTCGCGAGCGTGCCCCACAGGATCATCACCAGCGCGATACTGACTGGCGCGAGCACAGGCCCCCACCATGGAAGCGGCAGCAGGAACAGGATGTCCCAGTCCAGCAGCGTTCTCGGCCAGCCCGACATGAGGCGAAGGAAGACGTAATAAAAGATGTCCCAGGCACCGAACGCAAGCGCCGCGTAACCGGCGCGACGCCGCCAGGTGCGCCCCGCGAGCACCCCGAGCGTGGCGATCATGACAAGCGTGGCCGCCTCGCGCCACAGTTCGACGTAGCCCAGTGCTGTCGTTGATCGGCAGCGGGTTTGCCTGGTACGGCTCGATCCGATCGACGAGCGCGCGGATGTAAAACACGCTTGCGGCTTCGACCCAGGCCATCGCGATCGCGAAGGCCATGACGATCGCCCAGCGCGTTCGCTCCGAGAGGTGACCAGCCTTCGCTAAGCGCTCACTCCGTTCGCAGCTACGGCTGGCAGGCACCCGCAACTCCTCGCGTCCGCGGCTCGACCTGGCGAATACGCGCCTCGACGCGATCGATGACCTCGTCCGGCGTCGAGGTGCCGGCCGTCAGTCCCACGACGTTCGCGGCATCGAACCATTCGGGGCGAACGTCTGCGTCGGTCTGCACGTGATGCACGCGGGCGCAGTAGCGCGCACAGGTCTTGACCAGCTCGCGCGTGTTGTTGCTCGACCGGCCGCCGACCACGATGACGACGTCGGCCTGGCGTGCCATCTCGACCGCCGCGGACTGCCGTTCCTTGGTGGGCTTGCAGACCGTGTCGACGAACGCGCACTTCCGATTGCGGGAATCGCCGTCGGATCAAGGTCGACCAGGTGCCGCACCTTCTCTACCGCCTGCGTCGTCTGGGCCGCCACGCCGAGGCGCGGGTGCTCCTCGAGCGCGAGGACGTCAGCGTCGTCGAGCACGACGTCGAAGCGATCGAGATCGCCGGTAAGGCCGCGCACCTCCACGTGATCGCGTTGCCCGACGATGACGACGTGGTAGCCCTCGCGCGCGAGAGCCGCGACGGCGCGGTGCGCGACGTGTACGAGCGGGCACGTGGCTTCGACCACCGTCAGCCCCAGGGCGCGGGTCCGCGCGAGGGTCCGCTCGGACGTGCCGTGGGCCGTCACCATCAGGGTCGGTGTCTTGACGTGTGCGACGTCCTGAGCGACCGCGATGCCCTTCGCCTCGAGGGCGCTCAGGACGGTCGGGTTGTGGACGAGGTCGCCGAGGATCGTGAGGGGGCCGGCGTCCGCGTGCTCGAACGCGAGCGCGATGGCATCGCGAACGCCGAAACACATGCCGAGGTGGGCCGCCCGGAGGATCCGCATGCTTTACGAATGCAAAGCATAGTATACGCAAAGAACTTTGTGTAGTAAAGTGGTCTACAGTCTATGGAACTACACATGCTGCAGGGTGCGAACCTGGTCAACATCGTGCCATGTCGCAGCGGCCGAAATAGTCTGAAAAAACCGCAGCATTGAACATTCTTGATCGTTATCGACTTCTGATTGACACCGCTCGATCGAGGGCGTAGCCTCCGCGCATGATGTAGAACTTTTATCCTTAATTAGAGCGTGGAGGACATATGCAATCGTCAACCTTTCGGCCATTGCGTACCGCGATCACCGTTGCGATGCTGGCTTCAACCATGCTCCTGGTTCCCCAGCGCGCTTCGGGACAGTTCACCACGGCGAGCCTCGGCGGCACCGTGCTCGATTCGAGCGGCGCAGGGATCCCCGACGCCCTCGTCAACGTCCTGAACGTCGCCACCGGCTTCACTCAGGACGTGCGGACGGGCACCAACGGCGCCTTCCTCTTTTCGCGCCTTCCTATAGGCAGTTACGTCCTTCGCATCGAGAAAGCCGGGTTCAGCGCCTACGTGCAGGACCAGATCCTCCTCAGCGTTGACCAGGCCGCAAGCCTGGCGCCGATCACGCTGCAGGTCGGCCAGGTCACTGATGAAGTGACGGTCACCGGCACCTCCGAGCTGATCGTCACGCGAACCGCAACAGGAACGCAGCTCATTGGCGAGCAGCAGATCGCCGAGCTCCCGCTCCAGGGACGCCGGCCCGAGCGGCTGATGTACCTGGCAGCGGGAACTGTCGATCTGGGGCGGAATGCGTGCCGCATCTGCGGCCAGGGTGGCTACTACCCCGGCGAGGAAACCGCGGGCGTCAACGGCGCGGGCCAGGGCCAGGTGAACTTCCAGCTGGACGCCACGAGTCACAACGACACGTACCTGAACACCAGCCTCCCGTTTCCGAATCCGGATGCCGTTCAGGAGTTCAGCCTGCAGTCGAGCAATTTCACCGCCGAATACGGCAACGCCGGCGGCGGCATCGTCAATGTCGTCGTCAAGTCGGGCACCAACGACATCCACGGCTCGGCGTTTCATTTCATTCGCGACGGCAGCATGAACTCGCGCCAGTTTTTCGCGCCGACGCAGGACACGCTGGAGCGCAATCAATCGGGCGGCAGCGTCGGCGGCCCGATCGTCAGGGGCAAGCTCTTCTATTTCGGAACCTACCAGGGCACTCGGGTCAACAGCCAGCCGGAAGGGCTTGTGCAGTTCGTGCCAAGCGAGGCTATGCGCCGTGGCGATTTCTCAGCCATTTCAGCGCGGCTCGTCGATCCCGTCACGCGGCAGCCGCTCGTCAATAACCAGATTCCTGCGAACCGGCTGAGCCCGGTCGCGCAGTATTTCCTGAAGTACATCCCGCTGCCGGACGAACCAGACGGGCGTGTCACCTTCCCGGCGACGCCTCTCCAGCAGATCGACAACCAGCTGATGACCAAGATCGATTACTCGGTGGGGCAGCACCAGATCAACGGACGGTATTTCTTCACCGATTACGATGAGCCTGCCGCCATTCCCACCGACAACCTGCTCGCGGCAAGCAACCAGGCGAAGGCCGTCCGCGTGCAGAACGTCTCACTCAACCACACCATGGCGGCGTCGACGAATATGCTTTTCAACACGACGTTCGGGATGAATCGCCAACGCGGCGGTTCGACGTCGACGGCGCCGTTCGGATTTCGCGAAGCCGGCGCGAACATCGTCGGGCCCGAAGATCATCCCGAGATCGATTCGCCTCCTGAACTGATCGTCAGTGTGACGGGCGGCTTCAACATCAACACCAATCACCTCGGCGATTTCGATCGAGGCGACTTCACGTTCCGCCACGTTGCGACCAGGATGGCCGGCGATCACGAGCTGCGGTTCGGGGGCGAGGCGGTGCACGTGCGCAACCATCTGATCAACACGTTCCAGATGGCCGGCCGCGTCGCGTTCAACGGCTCGCTCTCCGGACACCCGATGGCCGACTTCATGTTCGGCCGGACGTCCGAGTACCGGCAGGGAGGCGGCGAGTTCAAAGACCTGAAAGGCACGCGCTGGGGACTGTTCGTCCAGGACAACTGGACGGCCAGCCCGCGGCTGACGATGAACCTCGGACTGCGGTGGGACCCCTACCTGTCACCTGTACGATCAGGAGGGACGCGTGATCTGCTTCGACGGGACGCTGCAGTCGCAGTCGGCACGGTACCCGAATGCGCCTACGCGGCCTGATTTACGGCGGCGATAAACCCGATCCAGGCTGCCCGAAATCAAGCGTCGAGCCAATCTGGACGAACTTTGGTCCGCGACTCGGCCTCGCCTACCGGCTCACCGACGACGGCCGGACGATGCTGCGGAGCGGGTTCGGGATTTTCTATACGCCCGAGCGCACGGGCGCGAGCAACAGTCAATCGAACACGGCGCCCTTCGGCGCGACGTTCACGCTGAACGACGCGGACTGGGCCGATCCGTTCGCCAGCAAAGCACTTCCCAATCCGTTTCCGGTGCAGTTCGGTCCCGATGTCCCCGGCCCCGAAGCGACCTTTGCGCCGATCAACGACGTCCAGTACTGGGCGCCCGATCGCAAGATCGCGCGCACGATGACCTACAGCGTGCGCGTGGAGCGCCAATTCCTCGGTCAGTGGATGACGGGCCTCGCCTACGTGGGCAACAAAGTCGATCGCATCAACAGCGGCCGCGCCGAGAACCCTGCGGTCTACATCCCCGGAGCGTCGACTGTCGGAAACACCCAGCAGCGCAGGGTCATGCCGAATTTCGGCCCTGTTTCAGCGCACCGAATCGTCCAACACATCGAGCTATCACTCCCTCCAGTGGAACCTCGAGAAACGATTCAGCCATGGATTCTCGATCCTCACGAACTACGTGTGGTCAAAGACGCTCGAAAGGACGCGCGGCCAGGATCCGTTCGACCTGACCACGTTCGAAACCTCGATTCACACCGACGACATCCCGCACAACTTCAAGTTTTCGACCATCTGGGAGATACCGAGAGCGCCATTGTCGGGAGTGGCCGATACGGTTGTGAACGGCTGGCAGATGAACGCCGTGGCCGTGTGGCAGAGCGGGTTCCCGTTTGGTGTCAGCGCCGGCCGCGACAACTCGTTGCGAGGCGGCACCGATCGCGCGAACTTCGTCGGCGGCGAAAGCGCTCAACTCAGCTACGACCGGCCGCACTCCGAAATGGTTCAGCAGTGGTTTGACACGACCAAGTTCGTCATGAACCCGACCGGTACGTTCGGCAACTCGGGACGCAACATTCTCCGGGGTCCGCGCTATTTCAATACGGACTTCGGGCTGCTGAAAGACTTCCGGGTGACCGACCGGGTCGGATTCCAGTTCCGCGCCGAGGCGTTCAACGTGTTCAACACCGTGAATTTCAGGCTGCCCGACAGCAATCTGTCGTCGGCGCAGTTCGGGAGAATCACGCAGGTGGTGGCCGACAGCCAGCGAATCATCCAGCTCGGGGCCAAGGTGCTGTTCTAGATTGCGCGTGAAGACTGCGAGGATACGATGAAAACGATGTATGCGGCGCTCGCCGCGATGGCTCTGCTCGTCTCGGGAACCCTCGTGCAGGCGCAACGAACGGAACAGAGCATTCCGTCGGAGGACGCGCGCAATACGATTCTCACGTCGCGCACGCACTACAAAATGCCCGCCTTTGCTACACGCGAGGCCTGGCTCGAGCGCGCCGCTGTCCTTCGCAAGCAGGTCTTGGCAAGCGCCGGGCTCCTGCCGATGCCGGAAAAACACCCGCTGAACCCGCAGGTCTTCGGCCGGCTCGACCGCGACGGGTACACGATCGAGAAAGTGCTGCTCGAGACGCTGCCCGGCTTTTACCTCGGCGGCAACCTGTATCGTCCGCGCGGCCTGACGGGTCCATTCCCCAGCATCGTCACGCCTCACGGGCACTGGCAATATGGGCGGCTCGAAAATCAGCAGCTCGTGTCGGTTCCCGCTAGGGCGATCAATCTCGCGCGCCAAGGCTTCGTCGTTTTCTCGTACGACATGATCGGCCAGAACGACACCACTCAGATCCCCCACCACTGGGGCGATTCGCGTCAGGACCTCTGGAGCATCGGGCCCATGGGCGTCCAGCTCTGGAACAGCATCAGAGCCGTCGATTTCGTCACGTCGTTGCCCGATGTCGACGCGAAGCGGATCGGCGTGACGGGAGCGTCGGGCGGCGGCACGCAGACGTTCTTTCTGATGGCGGTCGACGATCGGATTACGGCGGCCGCGCCGGTGAACATGATCTCGGCGACCTCGCAGGGCGGCGTCTGCGAGAACGCGCCTAATCTGCGAGCGGGCTGGACCGATTTCAGCAACATGGTCGTCGGCGCGCTGATGGCGCCTCGTCCATTGCTCGTCGTCTCGACGGCCGGCGACTGGACCACTGCAACACCGACCGAGGTGTTTCCAGCCATCCAAAGCGTGTATCGGCTCGTCGGCGCCGATACCAGCGTCGAGAATGCGCACTTCGACTATCCGCACAACTACAACAAGGACAGCCGTGAGGCGGTGTACAAGTTCTTCAACAAAGTGCTTCTGAAGAACACGGCGCCCGTTCCAGAGCAGGCATTCCGAGTCGAGTTCCCACACGACCTGCTGGCGCTTTTCGGGCGCGAGCGGCCGGCCAATGCGATCGTGGGGCTCGAGCAATTTACCGAGAACCGGATTCGTGAGGCACGCGCGGAGATCGAACGGCTCGAGCCGCGCGACGCCGCCACGCTGGCAGCCGCGAAATCGGCTTTCACCGAGCGGCTGACCTTTTCGCTGCTGGCACGCCGCCCGAAAGCGGCCGATGTACTTGTGCAAAAGACGGAATCACCGCCTGCTGGCGAGCGCCTGATGTTGGGCCGCGCCGGACAGGGCGATCGCGTGCCGGTGGTGTGGATGGCACCTTCGCGGATCAATCCCAGAATCCCGCCGACCCTGGTGGTTCATCCGGGCGGTACCGCGGCAGCACTGACTTCCCCACTCGTCAAGGAGCTCCTCACCCGCGGCGGGATCGTGATGTCGATTGACGCGTTTCAGACGGGGGCGGCCGTCGCGCCGCGCGACACGAGCAACCGCGCGTATCTGCACTTCAATCAGACCAACGATGCGAATCGCGTGCAGGACATCGTGACGGCGCTCGAGTATCTCAAGAGCCGCTCGAAGTCGCCCTTGGTCAACCTCGTCGGGCTGGAGATGGCGGGCGTCTGGTCGTACTTCGCGCGCGCGATCGCCGGAGACGGCGTGACTCTCGCGGCCGATCTGGCGCAGTTCGCCGCCGACGACGACGCGGCGTACGCCAGCAGATTATTCATTCCAGGATTGCGGAAGGCCGGCGATTTTCGCGCGGCGGCTGTTCTGAACACTCAGGGTCGCGCGCTGGTTTACAACGCAGGTACTCAGTTTCCGTCTCAGTGGGCGCGGGCTGCTGCGAAAGCAGCGGGCAGCGAGCTGGATCTCCGCACGGGTCCGGTCGTTGAATCAGAGCTCGCCGCTTGGCTAGCCGCCGGCCCGCGCGGTCAAGGCTCTAGCGGAGCACAATGAGATCGTACAGATCATTTTTGAGACGTGGGTAAGACCAGGAGCTCCGAGCACGACAGGCGGAGCATATCGATGACGCCGAGAGGGACATCGCAAATCAGTGTGTCTTTCCCCTGGCTCGTGCAGATCGTCAGCAGGGCCTTCGACACGGCAAACCACGCGCCGTCGGCTTCGACGCTGGCGAGGAATCGTCCTTCGGCCCTGTCGGTGGACAAGCGACTCCTCGACAGCGCTGTTGCCGCTGTGTCGCGCGCCCGCATGACGTCCGACGTCAAACAGTGCTCCTGCGCCGAAACTATCCCGGCCGGCAGCCCCCCTTCGGGCCACGAGTCGATGGTCGCACCACGCGGCACGACATAGAGGCGCGCCGCCGGGAACGCCGACGCGTTGGGCTCGGTAGGCCGCGCGGCACGTGCGTCGAGCCCACCCACCAGTCGCGCAAACATCGCTCCCGCCCACTCGGTTGAATGCTCAAAGGCATCACGCTCGCCTTCGGCTTTGGCCAGACACTGCCATTCCTGTGCTCGAGCCCGCTTTTGCTCGAGCTGTCCCACGCTGATGAATGTGTCTTCAAGGCTGAGGTCCGCCGATGATGAGGCGTGCAGCGTGTTCAGCACCATGTTCGAGAGGATGTCTGCACAGAATCCGTATACGACGCCAAGAGGCGAATAGGCGGCGTGCGCAGGATCGAGCGAGAGCGCATCGTTCTTCAGAGACGCCGCCGTTTGCCCGATGAGTGCGGCATATTTCTCGAGGTACTCGCGATGCGCCAGGCCGGCCGTCGTGTAGCGCATCTCGCCCGCGTCGCCCCGCGCGCTAAAGAGATCTTCGATCATGGTCAACGGACCGAGGAGATCCAGTCGAGTGAGAAGCAGTTCGGGATCGGAGGACAGGCCCTGAAGGATGGCGTCCGCCAATTCCAGCCGCTCGTTTCCGTCAAGCTCCTGGCATGCGGCGTTGTACGCCTCCAGCAAGGAAACCAGATCGCGGATGAGCAGGGCTATGTCCATCGAATTAGAGAGATGCGTCAGGGCGATTACTTGCCGATCGTCATATGCCCAGCCGGTCTGCCAGCAGCGGTGTCGAAGCTGCGAGCGCACGTGGCCGCCGGCGAGTACGGCGCCCGCCTTGTGAATTTCTCTACGATCGCGATCCGTGAACGATCCCGCCACTCGGTCGGCAATCACAAAGTACGGTTTCAGGTGCGTCGTGAGCGGACCTTGTGCAATCTGTATCAGCCATCGCGCATCGCGGACGATCGGGGCCGCGCCCGCCGTGTTCAACAGGTCGAGAAGCCGTTGAACCTGCTGCAGGCGCTTCGACGCCATCTGGTTGCCCTCATCCCAAATCCTCAAGCTCAAATACGCGAGTTGGCGAAGGATGAACACGGCGTAAAGGCTCTGCGCATATGCGATCCGGCCGTTTCTTCCCGGCCATCGATCGCGATCCCATACATGCTGCGCGTAACGGACTAGCCCCACGGGATCGATCTCGCGCGAGTAATCGTCCGCGGCCACCGGGTCGAAGCCCTCGGCCAGATGGGCCTCTGCCAATTGACCCTTCAGACGGGAACCTTCAGTCGAGACTGCGGGCGATTCGAAGAAACAACTGGTGAGGATGTCGTCGACAAATCCGCGATCGGTTCCCTGGGCGGTCGCCTTTCTCCGCACATTCAATAACCGGTGGTCGATGTCGTCGACAATCTGATGCCGGCCGGTGAGGAATTGCTCCAGCAGCCCGATGTGATCGGAGAACGAGAAACCCATTCAGGGGATTCTCGCACGCGCGCACGGCGCTATAATCCTGGCCCATGATGATCACTCGCCGAGATGCCGTTGCTTCGTTCGCGCTGTTGGCCGAGCTCGTTGCGTCTGGCAAACTTGCTGCGGCCGAGACGCAGACCGCGCCTGCCTCACCGCCGGCCGTTCCTCGTCCAGTCTTCAAACACGATCTGCCGAATCTCACGATGGACGACTGGGAGGTGACGGTCAGCTACGTCGACTACCCGCCCGGACGGGTCGGTGCAGCGCATCACCACGCCGGCTTCGTGCTCGTCTACGTCCTTCAGGGCGCGGTCATCGCCAAGATTTCGGGACAGGGCGAAGAAAAGACGTACACGACCGGGCAAATGTTCTACGAACAGCCCGGCGCGACGCACGAGGTTTCGAAAAACGCGAGCCAGACAGAACCCGCGAAGCTCCTCGCGATGATCTTCGCGAAGAAGGGCTCGACCCTCACCACGCCGGGGTATGCCGGTCAGGGTCGCGGCGGCGTATAGAGCGCGAGCATTCAACGCGCAAAGCCATACTGGTGGCCATTTCGTAGGGACGCCGCCTGCGCTCAGGAGCGCGCGTGAATCGTCCACCCTGGTGTGTTGTGGCCACAGCTCAGGCACTGCAGCGACATGCGAGTCTTCTCGAATCGCATCGCCATGCTATGGCCGCCCAGACCGCAGCGGGCCTGCAGCAGTCCTTCTGCGGCAGCGATCGCCATCGCGCTTGCTCGCGGCCAGAGAGCGTTCAGAAAAGCCCCCGTCGGCGACACGGACGGCATGGGTTCAGCGTGTGATACAAGCATGGGTTCCTCCTGGCAGAGGTCCCGTACGCCCTCCGCTACTGACTAACGCGTCAGCGGCGCGAGAACCCCGCAATGGCTGCCCGAGACCCGATAACGAGCTGCCGTAATCGTCATCGGCCATAGTGTGCACACTTCGTCTTGAGGCCAGTTCCTTTTCTGCGTGGACCTGTCCATAATTGGCGCTCGCTCATGACGACCAGCCTGGAACCGCGCTTCAACAGTCGTCTGCAGACTCGCCGGACATGAGGGTATCCCAACGCGACGACTTGACTCCCGTTCGGAGTTCCGTCGAACGTTTCTTTTTCGCGTGGTTCTTCGTGCTTATTCCTGCGCTGTACACCTTGCGGTTGGGTGTGCAGTACGCGGACTCACGAGCTTTCCCGTATGCGCTTCACGATCGAGTGAAGATTGTCTCTGAATTGGCGCTCCTCGTCATCTTGATATTGGCCAACATCTTGCTCGCAAGCCTCAGTCCTACGATCGCGTCACTCTTCTCAAACGGGGTGGTCTCGAGGCACGCGGCAGGAGAGGGCGAGTTGGCAGAGACGCAGGCGACCTGCGAACGGTCGATCGACCGCCTATTGAACCATGGTGCACGAATTGTTATTGCCTCACTTGTCGCTTTCGCAACTTTTTGCTACTACGTCGTAAGAATGGGAGGTCTTAGCGCTCTCGTCCCGACGGGCTCCGCGCTGAGGGTATTGGATGTCCTGCTGTACTTCGTGCCGACGGTCTGCTATGCATATTTCGTCGGAGTAATTGCCTGGAAGTTGTGCGTAATAAGTTGGTTTTTCCGGTCATTTCCTGAGCGGTACGCTGTGGTTCCACGATTCCTGCACCCAGATGGCGCTTGCGGTCTCCTCCCGGTAGGAGATCTATGCTTATCAATGATGTACGTCGCTGTCATTCCGACTGCGCTCTCTGCTGTCTTCCTTCTCGCCCACTTCGCCCCTCAAGGATTTGCGGCATACTTAACCCCGAATGACACACTTCTGTTCGGTTTTACGCCAGTGATTCTTGTCGCAGGGGCACTCGGGCTCATCATCGGATGTCTTCCTCTTTTCAGATTTCATTTGGCGATCATCAAACACAGAGATGAATGGACACAGGAATTGAAGGCGCTAGCCGAGCGGATAATTGCCGAAAAGGCAAAGATATTCAGACCTCCTGATGGCGCGGGAGAGCCTCCGATCGATGCAGTCCTGAAGACGGTCACCGAGCTGCAATCACATTATGAGGCGAGTCGTAAGGTTCGCATGTGGCCCGTCGACGGTGGACTTGTTGCGCAAATCTGGGGCTCCGTCGCTCTGGTGAGCGGCCAGTTGCTGGCCTTCATCGAGACCGTTCGCAAGATAAGCTAAAGGTTCCTGGCCGACCGCGACGGCTGAACCGACACAGCGCGGGCAATGTCGCAAGTCGCCGGCAAGTTCGCTTCGTTGGGCGGCACGTTGCCCATATAACAGCCGGGAACGAACCGCGCATGGGAACCCTCATTACTTGTAGGGCAGGCTGGCAGGCCTTCTCCAAGCATTGTCCTAGCCGTTCCTTCGCTCACGACAGCTTCGCTCCGATCATGTCTCCAGCCAGCCGTCGATAGGCCGCAGATCGAGCTCGCCAGCTGACCTTGGCCAACGACTTCGTCACCCGACGGACCAGCTTCGATCGACTCAGGCTTCGATTCATCAGCGCAACGATATCGCCTCGACCGTGTTGCTCGGCGAGGTCGCGGAGCTCCGTCAGCCGAACGTGGGCAATCGGAACCTGCGCCCTCGATGATCCGCTCGATCGTCTCGGTGTGGTCGATGATGTCGCCACGGTCGCTCCGGGCCGCAAGAGGGCGATAGTCCACGTCAAGCGAGGCCGAGATTCGGTCGCCAGCTGGGAGGCTGGAAGCAACCTGACTGATTGTTGAATAGTATTTCGCCTGGTGGGCGAGAATCGAACCAGAGCCGAGCTCCTCCGGACAAGTCACCACGTTGATGATTCTCTTGTTGGGCCAGAGCGTGGCTGACAGGTAGGGCGCGAAATAGCAGCAATCGCTGCCGGACGGAGCGAAAACCACCTCCGTCTGCTTCGCATCGGCATTGTTGAGCCGGAGCAGCCTGTTTCGCTGCTCGAGTCGAGCCTCCTCGAAGCCGATGGTATTCTCGCTGAGTTGGTCAAAAAGCGCGATTGCAGCATCGAACCCGTCGCGGGTAGCCGGGGAGCAGGTGCAGGAACCGCGGTTGAAGACATCCAACTGCACCGGCTTCACGTAATACTTGTTCTCGCCAAACTCGTTGAGCTGCAATCTTTCGTCGCCGCCACTTGCAACGCATTGCAGGAATGCATCGGGGACGAGTTGCGGGGTATTTGCAGCCCGCGTTGCACTTCGGTCAAGCATTACATGGAGTATAGACCGCCTGCTACGCAGCCGCTCGCCGTTTGGTCGCCAGTGCGAACAGCCGCGTGACGGCTTCTCGTCGCAAGTCGGCTGGCCACACGAGTGCGTAGATCGCGATGGCCGCCGCGGCGACCAACAACGCGCCGAATACCACCTGCACGATCACGCCTCTCCCCATCGCGAGGAGAGACAACAGTCCAGCCGCGACGCCTATCGCAAGCACCTGCAAAGGGAAACGCCACTCGTAATCAACAGGCCACAGCCGCTGGGAAATCGCAAAGACCAGGACGAAACGGAACGCGAGACCTATCAAGGTGGCGATCGCGGCGCCAACAGGCCCCCACGTGGGGATGAGAGCCCAATAGAGCGCCAGGATCAGCGCGGCGGTGAGCCAGGTCTCCACGACGGCAAACCAGGTTCGCTTCGACACGCCGATCCCAAAGTAGACGACGTCTTTCCAGCTCGCAAAGACGTAAGCGGCAACGATGATGGGTATGAGCCGAGCCGCGGGGTAGAAAGCTTCATTCTGTGCCATCGTGCGCACAATCGGCCTTGAAAGTGTCGCCATCGCCGTGGCCACAATCACCACGATCGATGTCAAGACCAGGAAGCCGCGCCCATACTGCCGATCTCGTTCTCCCTTTGGATGGTCGACGAACTGGTACCGGCGGACGATCCAGGCCTTGTTGTATGGAGCGGAGGTCAGCGCCATCAAGGCAAAACCAAACTGATACGCGAAGCCATAGAGGCCGACGGCGGCTATACCATGGTAATGCTCCAGGAAGAATCGGTCCCCAAAACTCAGGATGAAGTTTCCTACCGCGCTGATCTGGAGCGGGAAACCAAACCGGCTCAACTGGCGTGCGATTGGCCAAGCGTAGTGAACGCCGGTTTGCTTGAGCAGCCAAATCGCAGCGGGCACGCCGGTGACGCTGAACGCAATCGTCGTGCTGAGCAGAATTCCCAGCGGCCCTAGCTGAAGGACAGCGACAAAAATCACATTGAGGACAAGTTGGAGTGCAACCCGCGCCAGGACCAAACTGGCTACTGCTCGAGGTCGTTCGTTGACTTGGAGATAGACCTCGGGCACCTGCGGCAACAAGGTGAGGAGGTAGTTGAGCGCAGCGAGCCGGACCAGGGTTGGGCTACCAAGGCCATTGAGGAGAACGCTCTGAATCGGGTTCGCGAGCGCCATGAAGATGAGCACCCCCAGGGTCGCGAGACCGAGCTGCGTGAGGAGCGCGCTGCTGACCAGCTGGCGACGATACGTGTCATCGGTCGAGGTGAGATAGAAGCGCGCGAAACCGACGGTTTGGCCGGCGGTCATCAGGATGTTGACTACCTCGCTCGTGAGCGACAACATCGTGATCAAGCCGTAGTCGGCCGGGGTCAAGTAGCTCGTATAGAGCGGCAACAGGGCAAAGCTCACCAACCGCCCCATGACCGTGCCTAGAGCGTAAATGCTGGCCGCCTTGACCACCGATCGGCGCCGTTTCGGCGGGATTTTCACCGAGCCAGCGCCGAGTTTCTCGAGACTTGTCGGCACCAGACACGCGTTTCCATCCGCCAATAATGACACACGGGGCGTAGCGTTCAGGGCCTGCCCGCGTCCTCCGGCAAGCCGCTAGCGTGAACCCCTGTGCTTGTTCGCAGAAAGCTCAACACGCATCAGCGTCGCCTGCCCGTCCGAAAAGAACAACTGTCCACGTTTTGCCTTCTGGTAGTCGGACTGAGTCCAGTCGTGTCGCATGATCCCATTGGGGGAGTGCGAGTGGTACGGCAGCAACAGGTGGGCGACCTCGTGCGCCATGGTCATGCCGAGAACGAGATGGAAGGGAACGCCAAGCCCGCTCGCCGTGGTCTCGACGCGATCGGCGAGGACATATGCTAGATGGCCCCGTTCGCCTTTGGTGCCGGGCGCGTACCCGAGGGCGAAGGCCGAGTCACGTACGGCGTCGGGATGCGGTGGGCGTCTCACGATGATTGTGACGTCTGCGGCGGTCGTGTTCCATTCCACGCGGATGCCCGCAGCTCGATAAATCCGTGTCAGCGTCTCCCTGGCCTCGGCCAGCACGGCGGTGGACACCTCCGCCAGGTTCTGAAGGTCCAGACTGAGCGCAGGGTGCGAGGCTCGTGTCTGACTGTTCAGCGGTTGTGCGCCAGCTGATGTCGACGTCACCAGCGAGACGAACGTTGTCATCAGCAGCGTCCATCCTGTCCTTGTCATGCGCCCTCGTCGTGGCTCGAGGGCGGAACCCATTCCCGTCCTCACCCAGACAGGCGCAGATGGAGGGCGAAAAGTGGCAAGCGAGGGCCGACTGCCTTAGAATCCGGGAGAGTCCAGTCCAACCCAATGGCCCGAGTCGCGCCGTCTCCGGCGCCGACCGTGACACAGCTCCTCATTCGGTGGAGGCAGGGCAGCACAGGTGCGCTCGACCAGCTGACGCCTCTCGTCTACGCGGAGCTGCGAAAACTGGCCCATTGGCATATGGGCCATGAACGTCGCGCCCACACACTCCAGTCGACGGCGCTCGTCCATGAGGCCTATGTGCGGCTGGTCGACATTCATCAGATGCAGTGGCAGGACCGCGCGCATTTCTTTGCGATGGCCGCGCGGCAAATGCGGCGCATCCTGATCGACGCGGCGCGGAAGCGCGGCAATCAGAAGCGCGGCGGCGGTGTCGAGAAGGTTCCGCTCGTCGAAGAGCTCGCCATGCCCGATCGGCCGGACGATCTGGTGGCGCTCGATGAGGCGCTGGAGGCGCTCGCGCGTCTCGATCCGCGACGCGGCAAGGTGGTCGAGTTGAAAGTGTTTGGCGGGCTGAGCGTCGACGAGATTGCGGAGGTGCTGGCGGTCTCGACGGACACGATTAAACGCGACTGGAAACTCGCCAAAGCGTGGTTGGGACGCGAGCTCAGAAAGAGGTGACACGTGACGAGTGACGAGCGCTGGAGCCAGGTCTCTCGTCTCTATCACGACGCCGTGTCGGTCGCACCAGCGGACCGCGCGGCGTTTCTGCGGAAGGCGTGTGGCCTGGATGTCTCACTGCGGGCGGAGATCGAGTCGCTGCTGATCGACGACAGCCGCGCGGATCGATTGCTGGAGTCGCACGGACACTCCACGCCGAAGGACTCGCGACGCGATCTCATTGGTCAGCGCATCGGCGTCTACGAGGTGCGTTCGCTCCTCGGTGCAGGGGGCATGGGCGAGGTGTATCGGGCCCACGATCCGAAGCTGGGGCGCGAGGTCGCGATCAAGGTCCTCCCCCCGATGTTCACGGCCAACCCGGAGCGGCTGGCACGCTTCTCGCGCGAGGCACGGCTGCTGGCCGCGCTGAATCATCCCAACATTGGCGCCATCTACGGCCTCGAAGAATCCGACGGCCTGCATGCGCTCATCCTGGAGCTGGTCGACGGGCCGACCCTCGCCGATCGGCTGGACGAAGGGCCAATGCCAATCGTCGAAGCGCTCGGGATCGCGCGGCAAATCGCCGACGGGCTCGACGCCGCTCACGAGAAGGGGATCGTCCATCGTGACCTGAAACCCGCCAATATCACGATCACGTCCGGCGGTATCGTCAAAATCCTCGACTTCGGTCTGGCGAAGCTCGACGCCCACGATGCCGCAGCCGACCTGGGACAGTCGCCGACCGTGACGGTTGGCGCCACACGCGATGGCACGCTGCTCGGCACGGCCGCGTACATGAGCCCGGAACAGGTGCGAGGCTCTGTGGTCGATAAGCGAGCCGACTTCTGGGCGTTCGGCTGCGTGCTGGACGAGATGCTGGCGGGCCGCATCGCGTTTGCCGGCGCGACGGTGCCAGACACGTTGGCGGCGGTGCTCGAGCACGAGCCGAATTGGACTGCGTTGCCGAGCGCACTGCCGCGGACGATTCGAGACCTGCTCCACCACTGTCTCGAGAAGGATCCGAATAGCCGTCTCTGCGACATGACAGGAGTACGGAAGGGACTCGAAGACGCGACGGTTGCGCGAGCAAGAAGGGTCAGAGGCTGGATTGCGGCGGCGCTTGTCGTTGCCGCAGGTGTACCGGCGGCATGGCTCTTGTATCGAGGCACCGAATGGCGACGGGCGGAAGAGGCGATCGCAGACGCGACGCGACTTGCGGACCAGGACGACTACGGGACGTCGCTTGCGCGGGTGGCGGACGCCGCGCGCATCATCCCAGACGATGCTCGCGTAGGGAGTCTGTGGAAGAGGGTGTCGGTAACTCGGTCCATCGAAACCGTCCCACCGGGCGCCGACGTGTACATCAAGCGATATGACGATCCGGGTGACGCATGGGAGACGGTTGGACGAACGCCCATGACTCGGGCCCGCCTGCCGCGCGGCGTCTTCCGGTGGAAAGTGCAGAAGGACGGCTTTCAGACCTTGGAATTCATCGCGGAGAATCACCGCATTCCCGCAACGCCAAATATGATGCCGTTGAGCGCCGTCGGCGGGCCGAGCATTGAGCTTCGAATCAACGATATGTCTACACCGATGGTAACGGTTCCCACATCGAGCCTGTCTTTACGACAGCAGCTACCCCGCTACGATACCGCGTCTATTCCGACCGGGACATTTCGCATCGGCAAGTACGAAGTGACCAACGCGGAGTTCAAGCGGTTTGTGGATGCGGGCGGATACGCGAGGCGTGAATTCTGGAACGAGGCATTCGTGAAAGATGGCCGAACCATCTCGTGGGAAATGGCCATGGCCGAGTTTCGCGATAGAACCGGTCGGCCGGGTCCATCAACCTGGGAGGTTGGAACCTATCCTGCTGGCCGCGACCAGTATCCCGTTGGGGGCGTGAGTTGGTACGAAGCGGCAGCGTATGCGAGGTTCGTTGGGAAGAGTCTGCCGACGGTCTACCACTGGGTGCGGGCGGCGGGCGTCCGGATCGCGGGATACATCACGCCATTCAGCAACTTCTCGACGGACGGCATCACTGCGGTCGGCGGCCGGCCTGGTGTGTCTCCATTCGGTGCGTTCGACATGGCAGGCAACGTGCGAGAGTGGGTGTGGAACGAGATGCCGCCTGGCTCGACCCGGTACATTCTGGGCGGAGCCTGGACAGACCCGGCGTACGCCTTCCAACACCCCGAATTGCGCTCGCCGTTCGACCGTTCCGACCAGAACGGTTTTCGCCTCGCGGAGTATCTCGATTCCCAGCCGTTGCCGGCCGCACTGACAGGACCCATTCCACTCCCTGCGCGCGACTATACAAAAGAGGAGCCTGTATCAGACGACGTCTTTCGCGCATACGAGAACCTCTTTGGCATCGATCCCGAGCCGCTCGATCCGAAAGTCGAATCGATCGACTCGAGCGCCGAGGGCTGGACCCGAGAGAAGGTCAGCTTCACGGCCGCCTACAATGGCGAACGGGTGCCCGCGTACTTGTTCCTCCCACGAAATGTTCGGCCGCCCTACCAGGCCGTTGTCTATTTCCCGGGAGGCGATGCGGCGGACGTGCGAACGAGCGAGGCGCTCGAGATCGAGATGTTCGATTTCCTGATGCTGAGTGGCCGAGCCGTTTTATGTCCCATATACAAAGGCACGTACGAAAGGCAAGTTGAGGGCATGACGAGATTTTCGCGAGCCACGCCAGCTTTGGCCACCCTGATCGTGCAGTACAACACCGACATTCGCCGCAGCGTTGACTATCTCCACACGCGGCCTGACATTCAGAAGACGGCGCTCGCTTACTATGGCTTCAGCTGGGGCGCCGCGAACGGTCCGATTGCGCTCGCGTTGGAGCCGCGCTTCAAGGTCGGACTGTTTCTCAATGGTGGATTCCAACCAAACAAGTTTCCGCCTGGGGTCGATCCTCTCGATTTCGCACCACGCGTGAGCGCTTCAGTCCTCATGCTCAACGGCGACAACGACAGTTCGTATCCAGTCGTATCACAAAAACGTCTCTTCACGTTGTTGGGAACGCCAGCTAAAGACAAGGACCACAAGCTGTACCAGGGAGGCCACGGAGTATTCGGCGTCAGGCGCAGCGAGATGATCAGAGAAATGCTCGAGTGGCTCGATCGTTACCTCGGACCCGTCACCCGGTAGAAGGGCACAACGGCGCGCTCAGCAGACCGGTGGCACCTGCACCAAAGGCGACGTGCGCAGCAGGCGATGGTGGCCCAGTTCATCGCTCACCGGGCTGGGGGTCCTGATATCTGCGGCCTGCATCGCCATGGCGCGTGTCGCGCCTTGCGCCAGGGCTGCCTGGCCACCCGCGCCAACGAGGTTCTCCGACGCGCTGGCAACGAGTGGATTGTCGAGACGGGACACATGCTCGAAGATATTGGTGATCTGCGGCAAGGTCTCGACAACCAGCACGCTGAGCGGTGAGCCCAGTGGAAGCCCCAGATTCGCCAGGAGCAGTTCGACTTCGTTGTGCGTCCAGACCACGGTGCCATACTTCCTGCCGTCCTTGTTCTTGGTCGAGAAGTCGACAAGCTGGAGCACGTTCGTGACGCTGGTAGCGTTGATTTCGTACTTGAAGTTCTTGTAGGCGATCGAGCTGAGCACCTGCAGCTGGTTGTCGGTGTATTTCTCGAGCAGGTCGACCGACTTCTTTTTCTCGACCTGCACGCGCCAGTCAAGCTGCCGGTCGTCGAGGAGGATGTTGCGGAAGTCCTTGTTGTCAGCCTGCTTCACCTGCGCATAGAGCAGCGCCCACAGCTGCGTGCGCGGCGGGTTGGCCGTGACGTTCTTTCCCGCATGAACGGCCACCGCATACGGCGCCGTCACCCACAGCTTGTGCTCGTCCCTGTTGGCCATGCACGTCAGCGTGGGCGCCGGATGCTGTATGCCGGTCGCGCGCAGACGCCTGCCAAATCTCCCCTGAGCCGTCGTCCACACCATCTCGCCCGTATTAGTGTCGCGGAAGTGCCCGAGCCGGAACTCGTAGGTAAAGAACCCGAACATCTCGTCAGCCTCGGCATGCAGCCCCGGTGGCAGCGGCAACAGGTAATGACGATCGCTGGACGTGCTCTTCTCCATCACTTGCATGGCTGGCAGGCCCGCCAGATCGTTCGTGGCCCCCTCGGTGACGACACGGATGTGTTCGGGATCGATGGGCAGGACCGATTCTTCCGGTGCGGCCAGCAAGTCGAGGTGATTGCGACTGAGCAGCTGATCCGGCGCCACGGCCAGCACGCGCGCGAAGAACGCATCCTGCGGATCCTTGACAGGCTCGGCAAACTCGATCCACAACTGGCGTTTGCGGGGCTCCGTGACAGAGTATGTGTCGTTGCGAACGTAGGGTGACAGCGCGATCCCTGCGGAAACGATCCGCGGAACCTGTGTCGGGGGCGTCGTGATCGGAAGACGGAGGTCCAACGTCTCTGGATCATCGCGATCCTCGGCGTGCGCGTCCTTGAACATGGCTTCGATCGAGTAACTCACCTCGATCGTGTCGGGAAAGTCCGGCTCAGGAGCGTTCTCTGGTGCCGGCTTCTTCGGCTCGACGACGTCGATGAACACGATCCTCGTGGAATTGCGCAGCGGATCGTCCAACGCTTCGAACGACGCGGTGCGTACGAGCTCGATGTCTCCCACCACCACGTTGGATTCCTCGGGTGTCTGGCTGCGGGTGAACCGCTTCGTCCGGCGGATGACAAAGCTCCGGTTCTGAAGCGCGTCCCACATCCAGTCGCGGTCGATCTCGTAACTGATGCAACACAGCCAGTGATGAATCAGGTCGCCCTTCGAGGCAAAGGTGAGCGACGAGCCGTCAGGCGCCAGGGTATGCCTGATGCGGCTGGAACAGCCGAAGACGACACGCTGCCCTTTTGCCGCACTCAACGTGAGGCCATGGCTCACGATGTCGAGGCGATCGGCCAATTGCTGGATGTTGCTGCGCTGCTCCAGCGTCTCCTTGCCCATGAGAAGCGTCGTGAACTTTCCGTCGACAGCGTTGACGAGGTCGGGCTGCATGAAGATGCCCTGAATGCGAGGGACCGCTGGCGTCTGCACGAGGAGACCGGTTTCGTCAGATGACGGGCTATAGGCGATGACCTGAAAGGTTTCTCCAAAACGATTGTCGAGCAGCTTGCTCTGTCCGTCGATGACGCCGTAGTACTGCTACGTTGTCTGGCTTGTCTTCACACACGGCGCGAAGGGTGAGCCGCACGAGACGCGCCGTCGGCAACACCAGTTCGGCCAGGTTGTCGATGTCGTCGTTCAGATTGAAATCGTTGACGAGATCCACCTCGTCGCCCGTGTGCAGCACCTTGACGTCTCGGTATTCGATCGGGACGCTCAGCACCGCTTCATAGTCGTCGTCGCCGCCGACGGCCGGAAAATTCCGTTGCGTCGTGTACAGATGTACGTAGTCGTCGCGGCCGGAGACGCTGTCACGCTTGTCCAGTTTCAGCGTGGCGATCTCGACGGTGATTTCGACGCGATCGACGTCAGGATCCGCAATGCCCAGGCCGACCCTGTGCTCGGCATTCAGGTTGGGATCGAGGGGGTCGACTTGAAGGCCCAGGGTGGCCTGATCGATCAACCGTTGGACGGGGTCGTTGTACTTGCCGGTGAACACCACCGCCGGATAACCAAGCTTGGGACGCTGCACGTTCAGCTCGGAAATTGCGGTGGCGCTGTCGCTGTTCACCAGGATGCTGTCGTCGTTTCCCGAGGCGTTCATCTCTAGAATGCGTGGCTGGTTCGGTGAGATGAACCTTTTGAATCGGCGGCTCGTGGTATCCGAGGAGGTTTCGTTGATCGGCCCCCTCAGGATGTCGGGGACGCCACCGCTTAGATCCTGCATCCGCACCCGGAACTCGTAGTTGTGGCCGTAGCGAAGCTGCGTATTGATCGGGACCGCCGCATAGATGGCGTTCAGCTGGTTTTGGGCCGGGCCAGACACGCCGGTGCCCGTATCGTTCGCGCCGTCCAGCGGGTCGGCGCTGACGTCCACGTTCGTGGTCTGGTAGATCGCCGCGGCATCGGGGTCGGGCAGCACCATGCTGTGACCCATCCAGTTGGCGAAATACATCGGCAGCCAGTAGTTCAGGTTCTTTCGCCCGTCTACCTGCATCGGATAAACCTGGTACGGCAACTCGCCACTGAATCCACCCAACGCGATCGCACCTGCGGGCCCTGCGAGTGTCAGGGCCTGCCGGCTCTGCACGAGGTTCAGTGATTCCCAGGGATTCTCAGGTTCGGCGCTCTCGCGCACGTCGATCACGTAGCCGAACACGCCGAGCGGCGCATCCACTCGTCCATCCATGCCACCCGCAGGATCGATCTCCAGCTGGCGGATGTACCGGTCCGTGATCTCTTCGTCGTCCCACCCGAGGTTCAGGCCGACATCCTTGACGGGATACGCGCCGTCGCTCTTCTCCTCGAGGAGGTCGCGGTTCGTCGGCTGCCGGCAGTGGACGATCTTGGCAAACCCGTCGTCGTATTCGGCGGCCGCGATGAACAACTGGTCGTAATTAGTGCCGGGAGGAGGTGGATCGGCATCTCCCGGAGCCAACTTAAAGAGCACCGGAAAGAGAATCGATGCGAAGGCATGGCGCGGCTCGGCGGCGACCAGTCGCGGAATCCGCGCCGCGTATCGCCGAATGAACGTGTGATCGGCATCGAGCTGCTGACGGTAATCGCTGCCCGGAGCCAGATCGACGTACAACCAGCCCCCATTGGGGAAGTGCGTCGCCTGGATGGTCAAACTGGTCCGGTAGATGAGGCCAGCCTGTTGCGCCAGAAACGGCTGACGCATCAAATGCGCGAACACCTTCCCCCAGCTGACGAACTCTCCGCTCCGCTGAAAGCCAGGTACCAGCTTGGCGCCCTTGATGGCGCAATGGTAGCTGTCATCGGTGACGAGATTGGTATGACGAGGAACGGTGAAATGAAACGCCTGGCGATAACTCTCGGGCAGGTACTTCTTGACCGTCAGCTCCTTGGGGCGCGCGGCCGACGGCCTGTGCTCTGCCGGGATCGCAGCCAGGTCGATGTTGCGGTTGGTCGTATTGAGGTTGACGATACTCAGCTGCGCCGCAAGCGCCTCGAAGATCGCGCGTGAATTGGCGGGCGCGACTGTCGGGAGCGCCAGTCCCTGGATCGGCGCGTGGTTGTGAGGAAAGCCGCTCAGGCTGTCGAAGATGCTCGCCGTAAACGAAAGTTGCGCATCGGCGAACGGCGGCGCATCGGGGATCGTCGGGTCGTCCTCGATGGCATTGGCGAGCGGGTTCTGGTCCCTCGGCAGTACGACGATATTGAGCCCGAGCTCCACGCCGTCGTAGAACTGGGGAAACGTCAGTATGGAAAATCGTTGATTCGGATTCATCGGAGCATCCCGCTGTGTTGGTGGTTAAGCGATCTGGCGCTGCTCGCTCCAGGACGTCTCGAAGCTGATGTTGATGATCAGGAAGATGCTGATATCGAGTCCGAAGGTCACCTGGCATGCGAGATCGGTGCGCGAACCGCCGCCGATTGCCTTCTTCGAGACTGTGCCTCTCGCTTCGATCCGGATCGTGATCGATACCAGTCCGCCGAGGATCTCGGCATGCCCCTCGAAGAGCATGAACGCTGTTACTTCGACGATCCCGGTGGCGGCGAATATCTCGACGCCGACGACGAACAGGACGCTGACGTTACCGGCGACCGGCAGGCCGATGACGATCTGCGCGCCGAAGCCGAATTTCATCCGCAGGGTTGGACCGAGCTTGGTGTCGGCTCCGATATCCAGGTTGACCTGGCCGATCGCGTAGATGGTCGCCGCCGACAGCGACACGCACATCACCGACAGCCGGCCGTAGAAGCCCAGCGTGCCGCCGGCGCTCGGCAGCAGCTCGTTCGCGTTGCTCGTGACCATCAGCGCCGCATTGAAGTAGGCGCCGATCTTCAGCCCTGCCTCGAGCTTGAAGGGGCAATTGGGATCGTTGTAGACGAAGTCGGGGACGGGGAACCGCAGCACCGGGATTTCCTTCGAGGCCTCGAACTTGTATTCCCATGTGCCCGCCTTGTTGCTCATCGCCAGCTTGAGGCCGTTGGCGACGGCGCCTGCGTAATCCCCTCCCTGGAGTTGCTGCAGGATCTCCAGGATGTCGATGATGGGCTGAAGTTCGTCGGCGAACTGGAGGTCGGGCTGCGGGTAGGCGGCCGCGGAACCCTTCTTCGAGTCCCAATTTCCGCGGATGGTCATCAGTCGATCGATGCCGGCGAGATCGACGACGAGGCCGATGTTGCCCATGCGGCTCTTCCACGTGTCCGCGATGTTGCCGGCCATGGAGTCGATGTTGAAGTCGAGATTTCCTTTCGCCTGCTGGTTGCCGTCGTTGTCTTTTTGTTCGTACTCGATGTAGATGCGGAAATTCCCATCGCCGACGTCGATCAGTTCGAACTCCGTGTTGGGGAGGTCGAACGTGGCGACCTGCTTGAGCAGGCGGTACCCCTGCTCGGCGGCGTTGCCGGCAGCCGCCGTGACGTCCATCAGCGACCAGACGTCCTTGCCGGCGTCTTTCAGAAGTCCCTTCGAGAATTCGGTGCCGTTGGTGATCAGCGAGATGGCGTCGCCGAGGTTGTTCTCAGCGTTGCCGATATTCGGAAAGATCGACTTGGAGTTGACGATCCTGAAGGCATCGACGAACAGCGGCGGGGTCTTGCTGAACAGCTGTTTCTTCCCGATCTCGAATGCGGGCGTCAGGAAGAGCGCCTTCTGGGTGTCGGTGCTCTGGAGGAAGCCGTAGTTGATCGTGTCGTCGACGGGGGCCCGGAGCAGGTCGGCGGGATCCGCGATGCGCAGCAGCACGTTCTGGATGGGCGTGTCGAGCTTCTGACCCGCGCCGTCCTTGATCAGCCTGCCCTGGCGGATGACCGGAACGCTCAAATTCGCCGGCACGGGGCTCACTTCCCCGCTATCTCTCTCGTGCTTGACCATCGTCCACGAGCCGTCCTTGGGCAGCAGGACGTTGCCGCGGCCGGCGACGGCAAAGACGATGTCGGAGCCGTTCGCGCCGAACGAGTTGTTCGCGTCGAAGCGGTTCAGGCGCATCTTCTGGCTCGCGCCTGCCAGGTCGATCTCGCAGTCGATCGGGCCGCCGATCGAGCCCATTTGCAGAACGATGAGATCCCGGAGGGCGGTATTGCTGATCGGAATCCCCCTCGGCGCGACCTGCACGTACCCGAGGATCTTCTTCGACGGCACCACCTTCTTGTCGATGCCACCGATCTTCTTCGTGGTGAATCCCGACACCACGTTCTCGATCTCGACGTCCGCGTCGAAGTACACAGGCTGCAGCTCGAAGCCGAGCGCATCGCCGGCGGCGGGGTTGGCGACGAAAAGCCCGTCTTCATCGACGATCTTCGGCGGACACCATCTGGCCCGCCACGGGAGCAATCTCGTCCGTCTCGATGATGTTCTGGACGTTGAAGAGGCCCTTGATGATTCCCGGATGGATGTGGAAGGGGGACTCCTTCTCGACCTTGTTGGTGCGGGCTCTCGTTGACCCAATAGCGGAAGTCGAACTCGCCGTTGCTCTCCGCGCGCCAGCCGGAGTCGACGCGATACACGTAGCCGCTGCCCACCCTGAAGATGGTGATGGTGCGGACCACTTTGATCCCCCAGGGATAGATGATGCTTTTCACCTGGATGACTTCGTGCGCGCACCTGCCCGACGAACACGTCGAATCTTGCCTGGCTGGTCTCGGCGAACGCGGCGGTGGGGTTCAACCAGTTGCTGAACGTGCTGGCGCCGTATCCACTGAGGTCGATGCGCGTCAGGGGCACGCCACGTTGGCGGACCAGATCGAGCGACGGCGCCAGGAGAAACTCGTTGTTGAAGATCTTCGTGACCGTGCCGCCCGAGCGTGCTGTCGCCCGTGGCTGTTGCCGAAGGCGTCGAGCACGTTGTTCAGCTGGACCGTGCTGCCGACGAACATGTCGCTCTCGCCGTCGATGAACGGCTTCGCCGCCATTGAGCTGTAGCTGCAGGCCGCCCTTCATCAGTCGTCCTCGAACTCTTCGGCGTTCAGCAGCAGTTCCGCGCCCTCGCGGGTCTGGACTCCTCCAGTTCGGATCGCGTGAAGCGTGTACGGGTCCTGCAGCAGCGCGAGCGCCTTCAGACCGAACGGCAACGTCATGAGCGCGCACGCGGCGAAATCCTTCGTCGTCCTGCTCGAAGCGATCGACCAGATAGCCGGTCAGTGGCAAAGGCGCGAGCGTGACGGTGTCGTCGCCGTTGTTGAGAATCTGTGTCGGGCCGCCGTCGTTCGGGTAGTAGTTGACACCACAACGGTGGATCGCCGGGTACGTGGGGTTGACTCAGGTTGAGGAGCGGCTCCCACGAAATCATGGGAACCGTGAAGACCTTTGCATTGCGTCCCTGGCTGACGACGTCCATACCCTGGACCTGCACCGGGAACGCAGAGGCGCCCGATGCCGCGGGGACGTGCGTGAGGACGAGTTGATCGCGCCCGCGCAAGCCAGTTGAAGCTGACGCCGAAGAGATCGGCGTTGGTGCTGACGTCGAGCAGGGCGAAGATGTTGTGCCGCAACCGGGACGTTGCCTCATCCCACCGTTCTTCGTAGTTCGGCAACGGTTCGCGATGGTGACTGGCGGAGATCGCGGCTCGCGTTTCGGCAGGCGCCTGGAAGGACGCCGACGCTCGCGCCGACGTTCACGTTGTGGACGGCGATCGCGTTGCTGATCTGGGTGGTCAAGCGCGAGATTGGAATCGCGGTTGCCTGTTGTGAGATGCCGGCCTGGCTCGATGCGCCGCCCGGTGCGGCAGGCGACGCGACATTGGGGGCGCTGTCGGCCTGCGACTCCTGCTTCTCTTCGAGAGAAATCCCGCCGAACTGATTACTCAACGGCGCGAAATGGAACGACACCTCCACACCGTCTGTGCCCTCATCCTCTGCGGGAGGCTGCCACCGCACGCGGCAGACCAGCCACGCGGTAACCGCAGACGTCGCCATGGCTGAAGACGCAGTCCGCACAAACTCGCGCCCCCGTACCTGACGCCGCAGCACGCCGAGATTGGCGGCGTAGGGGTCCGGCAGGGTGGGGAGATACGCAAACAGGCCGAAGGTGAAGAACAGAAACCCGCTCTCAACCTTGGCGTAGTCGTCTGACAGCGAACCGAACAACAGCGCGCCATTCGGCGGCGTGACCTTGAACAACGCGTTGGTCAGAGCGAGCGCAATCGGCTGAGGGACCGTGTTGTTGCCGGTCTTGCTGGCATCCTGCAGCAGGTTGTCGTCGAACAGGTAGATGAGCCTGCCCGCCGACGAGGCGGCGACCATCAGGAGAGAGTGAAGCGATCGTACGGATGGCGGCTCGCCGTTGACCTTCACGGGCCGATCCACGCGGAAGTCGGCGTTCGCGAATGTCATGAACAACTCGACGCCGCTGGCGTCGGACGCATAGACGAACAATGCGGGGAACGGGAACGTCAGCTCGACGCTCGACCCGAACGCATTCGATTCGTCTCGCCACAACTGAAGGGACTGCCGCGCATGCGGATTGCCGTTGGTGACATCGGCGAGCAGGATCGAGCCCGGACTCACGAGGAACGCGGGGTGCGCAAGATTCAGCGGCCCACCCTGCAGCTTCGGCCACGCGTCGAACAGCCCCTGGTTCGTTTGGACCAGCATGGCGCCCGTGCCCTGCGCCTCGGGCGGCTGCGTGATGTCGATCGCCGCGACCGGAAGCGCCCAGGCGCTTCTGACGATTTCAGCTGTACCTCCGAGGACATGGAACTCGGAGCGAGCCCGGCGGATCCGGAGCGCCCCGTCCGAGGGAGTAAAAGGTACGAGCACTCGCTGAAGAAGCGGGTCGTACGAAGCGGCGTCGTTGGCCCGTCGCGTGAACTCCAGTTCCTGCCCGTAAAGGTCCCAGCGCGCGTCGCCAACCGCGTCGATCGCGTGACCCTGCGCCGAAAAGTGGAACGCGAAGCTGCGGGGAAGATCCAGTTGCAGGTCCCGCGCGTCCGTCACCGTACGGACTCGCGTGGTCCGCGTTGGTAACCGGGGCTTGCGCGAGCTCGAGCTGCACCGACACCGTCGCGTTGGCGGGAACCGTCAGCTGTCCGTTCTGGGTCGAAGGAGTCGCGCTCAGCGCAATCCGGCCGCCGGCGATAGTCAAACCGACGTACGAGCCCGCGGGTGCGCCCGTGGTCAGGAAGCGCGCATTGATCCAGATGCTTCCCTTCCCAAGTCTGTACTCGGTTCCCGCCCTCTGGCGGTCCGCTGGTTCGCCGGCTTGTCGGCGCCGGGGAGCTTCCTTGTAGAGCAACGCCGGCTCGGAGATCCCCTGCACGTACAGGGCGGTCAGCTTCGCAACGCGATAGAAATCGAACCAGAAGCGGCGGCCATCCTTGTTGACAAAGGGGCCTACTGATTGGTCGACGCGAGCCCCCGCTGCCCAACCCGGCACCGAGGCGTGCAGTAAAGACTCGCGGATTGGGACCTCGCGCACGAAGACGAGCGATCGCGGTTCTTCCTCGCGTGTCTCGATCTTGCGCGCAAGCGCGTTGAGTTCTTCGAGGCGTCGCTTCGGGATGGTGTCGTCGAAGAAGAAATCCGCCTTGCCGATGGAGAAATCGCTCTGGATCGCGCGACGTTCGTCGTCAGGCACATCCGCCTCGCCGAGGGCCTTGTAGAGCACGTCGACATTGCGCCGATGTTCCTCGGTCTCAACGACGAGATGCCCCGCCAGTCGACGCAGAGTCTCTTGCACGTGCCGCTTCTTCATATAAGGCGCCTGTCGATGAGGGAGAAGTGGGAGTCAGGCATCATATACCCGCACGTCCAGCGTGTTTGCTGCGTGTTGTGAAAACTTGTGCAAGCCGAAAGAAGACAACGAGTCGGCCTCTTTAGAACGAGACCCGCAGCGACAGACGTGCGGATAGCGGAATCGCCGCATGGAAGTGAATATCTTCGACAGGCGCCGGCTCGTCGCGCAAGCGCGACTCGAAGAAGTAGTCGCGGCTCGGCGGTCCTGCCTCGGTGCTGCCGGAATCCCCGATGTACATCAACTCCGAGTCGAAGTCGAGGTACCAGAACGTCGCGGTCGCTTGCAGTTTGCGCACGGCCACGTTGCGGACGCCGAACTCGGCCCCCTTCGAGCGCGCGAAAGGCGTCGAGGGCGCTGCCGGATCGCCCGTCGCCGTTCTCCGGATCGTTGAGGAAGTACGTGAAGTTGTGGAACAGCTGCAAACCTTCCGGCTACTGCAGGGTCAATCAGGTTGAGAGGGCTCTCGTTCGGCCTAGTGGGATGACTTTGGCAGGTCCAGCCGGTGGGTGTTCGACGGTCCACTCATGGCTGCAATCGACGCAGCGCCAAAGGGTGTGACAGGCGTCTGGGCGTGTGCACGTGACTCGAACAGGAAACGCCCACGTGGGCGTATCGCACTTCGGGCAGGCGGCTCTGGTTTTTTCCATCCGTTCTGAGAGATACGCATACGTCATTCCAGTTCGGATCTTGAAGTGAGAACAGCGGACCCAGGAAAAATCAAAGGGGCTTGGTTTTACCGCAACTTGTTAGTTTTCAACCCACTTACGTCTCGACATCCCGTTAAGCTTGTCCTACGGTGGTAGTCATCAGCTGAGGGCCACGGCCCCAGCAGGACCGGAGCGACTGCCTCCGAAAGGCGTTCCAGGCTCCGAGAGATCAGGCGCCTTTTTTTCCAGTTCAGAGGCGCTTTCGCTTCCGCTCGTGGGTGCGCGTCGCCGGTGCGCGACACGCCGCACGATGCCCGCGCATCGCCCTGCTAAAACTGAAAGTAGATAAACTGCGCGCCCTTGAAGCTGCCGAAGAGGAGCACCAGGTAGAAGACGGCGCCATACAGCGCGTACCGAACTGGCGGCACAAGCGACAGCGGTGCTGACTCGGAGCCACGACGGGCCTGATAGATGTGGACGACCAGCAGCGGCCCCACGATGAGCACGACCGGGAGCAGCAGTGTTGGCAGTTGAGAGACAGACGCGAGGAACCCACCGGCGATCCTGCCTGTGAGGGCAACAACCTGCGCGAGGGACCGCGAGCGGAAAATCAGCCATCCGTAGCAGGTCACGTGAAACATCAGCAAGGTCAGGGCGATCCGCTTCCAGTGCAACCCTTCGGGTATCACGATACCGCGTCGTTGGCTCCAAGCCCCGATCTCGCGACCGATCGCCAGCATCAAGCCTTGATACGCACCCCACAGAACGAACGTCCATGCTGCGCCATGCCACAAGCCTCCGAGAAGCATCGTGATCATCAGGTTGCGCAGGGTTGCAACCTCGGATCCGCGGCTGCCACCAAGCGGAATGTAGAGATAGTCGCGGAGCCACGTAGAGAGGCTGATGTGCCAGTGCCGCCAGAATTCCTGTGGCGACGTGACGAAATAGGGAAACCGGAAATTTACGTTCAGCTCGATGCCGAACAATTTTGAGATGCCGCGGGCCATGTTGGAGTACCCGGCGAAATCACCGTAGATCTGAAAAGCGAACGCATAAGTGGCGATCAGCACTTCCGATCCGGTGGGGGTGGCGTATAGCATGAAGACGGCATCCACGATTCCGGCCAGATTGTCGGCGACGAACATCTTCTGAAACGCACCCCAGGCGATGAGCCAACAACCTTCAGCAACCTGCTCCGAAGTGATGACACGCGGCGCCAGAATCTGCGGCAGCAGCTTTGATGCACGTAGAATCGGACCGGCAACCAGATGGGGAAAGTACGCGACAAATAGTGCGAAATCGATCAGGCGGTCGGCGGGTTTTATATCGCGACGGTAGACGTCGATGACGTACGAGATCGTCATGAATGTGTAGAACGAGATGCCCAGCGGCAGAATCACGTGAATGGCGACCGGGTCCATCCTCAAGCCGGCGAACGCGAATAGTCGTGCCAGCCAATAGGCGAAGAAGTTGAAGTACTTGAAAAAGCCGAGGACGCCGAGATTGTAGACAAGGCTGATCAGCAGCGCGAGCCGGCGCTTGCGCGTGTCTGTCTGACGGTAGATGTAGTTCGCAACATAGAAATCGATGACCGTCGATCCGATGAGCAACCCGAGAAATCGCCAGTCCCACCCGGCGTAGAACAGGTAGCTCGCAGGGAGCAGCATCCAGTTCTGAGCTCGGTGCGGCAGTACGCGGTACAACGCGTACACAATCACGAAGAACGCGACGAATTGAACTGAATTGAAGATCATCTCGGAGCGGCCATTACCGTCAGCCGATTCCCGGTCAGGAAATCCAGTAGAGCCTCGGCCACAACGCGGTGGCCGCGCGCGGTGAGATGAGAGTTGCCGGCGAAGTACAGGCTCTGGGCGTCCTGGAGAGGCGAGAATATCGGAAGCAAATCGAGCACGGTCTCGTCGAGCCGGTTGAGTGCTCTGGCGAAGCGCTCTGTGGCCGCGTGGCGCAGGAGCTTCTTCCCGCCGCGTTCCGCGCTGTCCGCAACCATCTGATATTCCTCGTCGCGGAGCTGAAAACGTGCAGGCATCAAAACCAAGGCAACCTTCGCGCTGTTCTTGCGCGCGTGAGCGGTCACGTAGCCGAATGCACGCTCCGCCGCCAGCAGGCCGTCAAAAAAATATGAAGGGGGCTGTTCGAGATAACTAGCAAGCGGCCGCTCGGATGTTCCGGCAAATGTCCGCGCGTGGAGTTGGTCGAACCGCAGGCGCACGAGCTGCAGCACCAGGCTCGACCGAACAATCTGCCGCACGTGCGTCCGGCTTCTTTGGATTTGAGTCTGATCAGGCACACGGCCAAGCTCGAGCTTCGCTTTCGCGTCAAAGGCCTCGATGGCATCAGTGGCAACTGACACCACGATGAGCACAATATCGGGATCGAACCTGGACGCGATGTCGCGATAGAAGAGCCACTCTTCAACAGGCCCGTAACCCTGCACACCGCCGTTGATGACGCGCCACTGGTGGGCCGGATCGGATGCATTCAGCCCCACTTCGAGCTGCTCGCCAAACGTGTGAGAGAACGGTACCTGGACGGCGAATACGTACGAATCCCCAAGAATGAGCACGCGGCGCTCGTCCGGCCCCTTCGGACCGATGTCGGCAGCGTCGCGAACCCCTTGACCGTTGATGGTGAGATCGTTACTGAATTCCGAGGTTGAGTAGCGAACCGAGATGCCTGGACGGAGACGGTGGCCTATTCGGTCGTCAGAGATGAAAAGCGACTGGAACGCAGAGTTGGACTCCATGTTGCCGAACAAACGCAGACCGGCCTCCAGGATTCCGAATTCTGCGAACAAGACAAGACCGATGATGACAACTCGCGCCATTGGTCGGCGATTTTACATCCGAGTTCATCACGAACTTCGAATTCCCTCTCCACCAGCGCCCGCCCGGCAGTGCCCATCGTGACGCGCCGGAAGGGGGTAAAGCAGTTTTCAGGATTCGGATCGATTTACTGGTAGGGGCAGTAGGCGAGCGCAAGTCTAGGGAGAGATCGCGAGCCGCTTGGCCTCTAGGAAGCCCGCTTCGAACTCCCGCGTTACGGCTTACCAAACTTCACGACGCGATTCAGAACAGTATCGGCAATGTAGATGTCACCTCGTGCATTCATGGCCATGAAATGCGCTTCTCCGAACTGATCGGGAGCTTTGCCATATCCCCTGCCGGCAACCGCGACGAGCTTGCCCGAGTCTCTGTCCACCTTCATTAACTGCCCATCGAGGCCGGAAGTCATCCAGAGCTGCCCAGATGGATCAATGTGCAGTCCGGACACAAGCGCCGGTATGTCGAGCGTTCGAAGCAGCGCGCCATTGGCGTCGTACACCCGAATGATGCGCTGCTCGCGGCTCGACGCGTACACCGTGCCGCTCTTGTCCACCGCAATCGTGTGGACGTTTGCGCAATTGCCCTCCTTGGGTTGAACGCGCAGCGTGGACATGTACTTGCCGGAGCGATCGAACTTGTCAACGCGGGGATCGGGTCCGCCGTGGCTGTTGGCCACATAGACATTGCCCGCGCCGTCGAAGCCGAGATCGGTCGGCTGATTGAAGAGCTGCGTGCCACTGGCCGGGTTCCATTTGCCCGCCTGCCCCTTGGTCCCGAGCGTCGTCAGAAGTTTGCCGTTGCGATCCAGCTTCGACACCGTGTGTGAAGTCACGTCGGTGATCCAGATGTTGTCGCCGGCGTCGATACGCATCCCGTGTGCGCGCACAATCTGTAGTTCGCTTCCAAACGCCTTGACGAACTTGCCGGTCGCATCGAATTCGAGAAGAGGCGGCTTTCCTGCCTCGGGACGGTGATAAACGAAGATATGGTCGCGGGAATCCACCGCGACACTGGCGGTCGACGTCTGTTCGTTGCCGGCGCCGCTCGGCCACTGCAAACCTGCCAATGCGGGCGTGTATCCGAGGGTGGGTCCTGGAACCAGGTTGGCTGGGCGGGAGGCAAACCGTGCGAAAAGGTCGCCGCCGCCGCCGCGAGCCGCCCCCGCTGGTGCTTCCGCGGCCGCACCCCCGGCACGCGCGCCACGGCCGCGTGCTCCTGGGCCACACTCCGCCGGCACCGGTTCCTGAGCCAACACATCTGTCGTAACGCAGAGACCCAAGAGACACAGCAATGCCAGTCTCATTCACCCCCCTATGCGGGAACGCGGCCCAACGGTGTGTGATTTCAGCTGGGATGCTAAAGCGCGAGAGCTACAAGTGTCAACACTTCATTCCACAGGCCCACATGGCGTGGCAGCGCGTCGCGACGATGTTGTCGCGGCGCTTAGTCGATGCTGAAGCGCCGGGGCGATCACGGCGGACCGCCCCGGCTCTAACCAACCAAGGCTCCTACTTGTCGCGCTCGAGCGACACCAGCATCGCTTCTGTCCAGACGACTTCGACCTTGTCGCCGACCTTCACGGTGGCGAGAGCCGCCTTGTCCTGCACCGTGGAGGTGTACTTCCAGTCTTTCTCTGCGGTGAAGGTTATCGATGGCTTGTCCATGTCGATGGCCGTGATCGTGGCCGGTAAAATCCGCTGCCTGGCTTTGGTGCCACCAGGCAGGACCTGTTCGGAACCCGTCGTGCCCGTTGCCTTGCTATCCACTTCCGACTCGCCGGGCCGCCTCACCCGGATGACCATGTTCTCGTAATACCGAGCTGTGACCTTGTCGCCGATCTTGACCTCCTCGAACCGCTTGATTTCCGGCCCTGCGACGACCGACACGACGGTGCCGTCCGATTTTCTGAGCGTGACCGTGCGGCTCGCAGCGTCGATCGCCTCGACGGCAGCCGTATCCGTTCTCATCTCTGACCTGACAGTCTTGGCCTGGCCCATGGCCGTGCGCGCCATCAACACCAGAACTGCCGCTGCAAGGATTCCTACGACAAATCGTTTCATACGTCCTCCTTTTCCCCCTAAATCTTGTGAGCCATACGTCAGCGTTCCTTGACGCTTTTCGGGATCTCAGGCCCCAGCTTCACAACGGTTGTCACACTCCTGTGACCTCCTCGCAGCGAGGTGACAGATGGACAGTCCGGCAGCACATCGCGTGCCGTGAGGAAATGGCTGAACTCATTGATGACTTCACGACTTGACAACGATTTGACGCTCCGAAGGTTTGAGTCTGTCGTGGGGACTTCCTTCATATCGTAGGCATGCAGTGGTGCAGGCCAGGCCGTCGGAGTGGCTGCGCGTCCTTTGTGTCGGCCAGAGGACGCTTATGCCGTATCGCATCGCGGACACACGGCGATTTGTCCCCGAAGTTTCGGGTCTCCTACGATTTTCAGCGAGTGTCCAACGCCCGCAGGCAAGCCCTCCAGGACCGTGCCGTTTTCGGTGTCGGAGTAAACCCTTTCGAAGCGAGGTTCCCCATGCTGAATCGCCGCGAGTTCATCGGCGCAACTTGGCTTGTGCGACCAACGGACGAACAGCGCGCTCCCAGGATGCTGAAGCACGAAACCACCATTCCTCCATCCCACCTCGCCAAATCGTTCTACTGTTCAACTCCGTCCGAGGCACGTAGATGTATCCCTGATTGACGTTCGGATCGAACTGGTAGACAACGGTGTAGACGCGGTTCGGAGCAGGCCTGTTTGCAAAAAATGTTACCTTGTACCGGCTCCAGCTAAGCGGAGGGGCAGGTAGGGACGCGGCGGAGTACCGGATCACAAACGCGTCGCGCTGTGGTGTTGGCCAATCCCAAACCTGGAAATCCTCGAGGACTGCGCGTTCGGTGATCTCGATTGGCACAGGCAGCGTGTCGCCCTCGATGCGAATCCGCACAGTGGGACCTTTTGCGGATAAGTCGATAACGCTGATAGCTAGAGCCGCCAGGACGACGACTGTTCCGCGTACTGTCCATATCGACGGAGGCAGGTTGTGCATATTGCTCCTATCGTCCATTAGCGTGCCCCAACAAAAGACCTTTTGGGAACTCTCGCGTCTGCGTATCATCGCACGCCTTATTCGACCTTGAACCCGCGCTCCTCCCATTGCTCCGGACTACCGGGACTCTCACCGCTAAGATGGGTGGCGTCCCAACTACGCCCCGTCGATCCTCGCGTGCTGCATCGTTTTGCGATCACGGCCGGAGTCTACATCACGGGCCGCAAGTTCTGCCGTCATCCGTCGATCCAGTCGTGGGACACTACGGTCCGACGCGCTCGCGCTACGCGACACGTCGGGTCAGAACGTCAGTGAGACCGCGAACACAAACTTCGGCTTGTCCTCGTCCGGATTGAACACGTAGCCGCTGAGGGTCACGCCCTTGATTGAGAAGCCCGCCATCACGCCGCGCTGAATCTCGCGATCGGTCTGGTATACCCGCGTACGCTGCGTCACCAGACCGAACTGGAACGAGCCTGCCGGCGTCAGCGTCAGCTCCGACCAGTTGTAGAAGAAGCTGTCCGAAGAGTCGCCCGCATCGAACACGTACTCGTTCTCGCTCGAGAGGTTGAGCTTCCACCAGCTGAGCGACAGCTTAAAGCCAGGGGCAATGCCGATCGTTTCGCCGAACACGCCGCCAAGCATCGGCGTGAATTCCCACTCCAGCGTCTTGCCGCCGCTGAAGTTGGCACCAAGCCAAGCCGAGCCGGTCTCGAGATTCTCGTAGTTGTAGCGCGATTCGAGATGCAGGCGCCCTCGGTCGGCGCTGACGGTGGGCTGCACGTAGTATTGATTGTCCGATAGAACATAGATGTAAGCCGAGGCGGAGAACGACCAGGCGTGATTGTCTGCCGGTGCGGCGCCCGGGATGTTCGCCGTCTGGGCACGCGCAACGTCAACCGCGATGAACACGGCGATTGCGATGGCAAGGAGTCCTTTCGTTGATCTCATCCGCCGAGTGCCCGCACTAGCTGGTAGCTGGTAGCTGGTTGTAGCCGCTTACCGGCTACCAGCTACCAGCTTTTTCTGTGCGTCGCGGTAATGGGAAGACCGCTGGGGCACGAGCGCGTAACTCGCTCGAGCGCGCTCCATGTCGTTGACCCGCTTCTCGTAAATCTCGCCCGCCCGCCAGGCGGCATCGCGCTGGTTGTTCGGAAACCGTACCGCCAGGTCGTGCAGCGCGCTGGCGGCCAGAGCGAACTGACGGAGATCTTCGTACATCTCGGCCAGCTCGTGGAAGGATGCCTCGGCAAGCTCGACGCCCGGATACTCCTCGACGAGCCGGCGATGCGACACGAGCGCGGCGGGCACCGAAGCGCCGAGCCGCTCGTCGCGCACCCGGCGGTTCGAGCGCTCCTCCAGCGCGGCCTTCCTGGCGAGTGCCCGGACTGCCCACGGACTGCCGGCATGGCCATCCGCGACCTCGGAGAGCAGACCAAGCGCGGTGGCGTCGCGGTCGTTGCGTCGCGATCGAAGAACGAGCTCCGCCAACAGATACGTCCCTTGTGCCGCCGCTGCGCTCGACGGGTGCTTCGTGCGCAGCTCGACGTATGCAGCCATGGCATCCTCTGGGCGGCCCTGCACTTCGTGGATGTTGCCCATCAGCAATTGGGCTTCAGCCACGCTCGGACTGGAAGGCGCCTGCGCGATCACGGCCTTTGCGTCGACCAGTGCCTGATCGAACAGCTTGGCGTCGAACTTCGCGCGCGCCACTCGAACTGCCTCGGCGCTCGGATCCGCGGCGCGGATCGGGGCGGCCGCCGGCGCCGCGGGCGCTGCCGTAACTTTCGGCGGCGCGACGCCACGGCCATCGACAACAGGCGGCGCAGCAGGCCGGGCTGGGATCGGAGCCGGCGCTGGAGGGGCCGCCGGCCTCACAGCCTCCGTGGCCGGATCTGAGGAGCTCGCGAGAGGTGCGGAGGCGGCTGCCACCGGAGGTGTCGAGGCGGCTGGCACCGGAGCTGTCTCTGGTTGTAGCCCGGCTTGTCTGCCCGGTGTGCGCGCCATGAAAAAGACCAGCGTCCCGATGACGCAACATACGCCGGTGGCCGAGGCGATGAGCAGCCAGGTGTGACCCCCCTTTCGGGCCATTGAACCCGAAGCAGCTGATGTCTGCTGGGGTAAGGCCACCGGCGACGAGCCGCTCGCCATTTCGGGCCCTTGTGCCGATGACCACGACACGGCGCCCGACTCGCGTTCGCGTTTGGCTCGCTGAAGATCGGCGCGCATGTCTGCGGCCGTCTGGTATCTCAGGCGCCGGTCCTTTTCCAGGGCTTTGGCGATGATCCGCTCCAGCGCCGCCGGGACATTCACGTTCAACTCGACAGGTGCCCTCGGCTCGCGGTTGAGAATCGCGTCGAAGATGACCGCAGACGTGCTGCCGTCGAATGTGCGATGCCCAGTGGCCATTTCATACAGCACGACGCCGAACGAGAAGAGGTCCGTCCGAGTGTCGAGGGTTTCGCCGCGCGCCTGTTCGGGCGACATGTAGGCAATCGTTCCCAGAGCGATCCCTGGGCTCGTCGTCAGCGCTTCGGTGGGAGGTTGTACAGACACGGTCCGTGTCCGCTGATGGTGACCCTCCTCGGGGATCAACTTCGCCAGCCCGAAATCGAGAATCTTGGCCAGACCCCGCGACGTCACGAAGATGTTGGCAGGCTTGATGTCGCGATGAAAAATTCCGTGCGAATGCGCGGCATCGAGTCCATCGGCAATCTGAATTGCCAGGTCGAGCAGGACCCCGATGTCGAGAGGGCGGCCGCCGATTCGCTCGTCGAGCGTCTGGCCCTCCAGGAATTCCATCGCGATGAACTGCGATCCGCCATGCTCGCCGATTTCATAAATCGTGCAGATGCTCGGATGATTCAGCGCTGATGCTGTCCGCGCTTCGCGAACAAAACGATCGATCGCCTGCGCTTCGTTTGTGAGATCGGGCGCGAGAAACTTCAGCGCAACGAAACGGGAGAGCTTGAGGTCTTCGGCTTTGTAGACCACACCCATGCCCCCGGAGCCGAGCGAGCGATCTACTCGATAGTGTGAAACGGTTTGGCCAAGCATGAAATATCGAATGTACGAAGGTATTACACACGAGTCAACGCGTTTCTGACGATATGCAGCAGAAAGAGTGGCAAGTCCATCGTTTGGCAGACTTCAGTCAATGGAACGTCGCCCGTGTTGAAGATGACGACCCTGTAAAGTGCGTTTAATAGGCCTTCGACCGTAAAGAGGTCTGCAGCCGCGAGCCGGCACCGAATCGGCCGTGGACGATTGGTCGGGGCCTCGGCCGCTTTTTCGCACCCTACGGGCTCTGCACCTACAGGTCGCAGTCAGTATCTTCCAAGAATCGAGCAAGAACCTTGAAATCAACCCGGCTGTTCTCGTGATTCTCTATTTGCTCCTCGCCGCCACAGGCAACGTCCAGGCAAACACAACATGTCCTCCGGAGGTAAGAACATACTGACGACCATCTAACTCGTAGGAAATTGGTGAGCCTAGGACGCGCCCGCCGGTGTTGCTGTGCCACAACATTTTGCCGGTGGCCGTATCAAGCGCTAGAACATGGCCGCTGCCGTCGCTCGTGATGGTCAGTCCCGAAGCCGTTGTAAGGACTCCTCCTGGCCACGATGGGTGCATTGAACCAGCAACATCTTGTTTCCACCTAATTTTGCCCGTCTGGTAATCGATGGCGGCGATGTAATGTGACTCCCATAGATTGAAGTCCTCGCCGGCCCACCCATAATCACCATGTTTCTCGGGATGGTGAAAAAAAAGACCAAAACTTTCGACTGCATTCACAATAAAGAGCCCAAGCTTGGCGTCAACGCTGGGCGATCGATAGTTGGTTCCACCGTGCTCGTCTGGAGCCACCAAAACGCCGTCAGGTTTAGGTTCTTTGTCTGGATTTGGAATGGGTCGGCCCTGAGAGTCGATTCCAAGCGCCCAATTCACATACGTAAAGGGGGCTGTCAGCAAGTTCTTTCCGGTGATGCGGTCCAGCACAAAGAAATATCCGTTGCGGGACGCTTGCATCAGCATCTTCCGCGGCGTTCCTTGGAAATTTGCATCCACGAGAACTGGAACTTCCACGGCATCCCAATCATGAGTGTCATGGGGTGAAGGCTGAAAGGCCCACACGAGCTTTCCAGTGTCAGGATTGAGGGCAACAATGCTGCAAGTGTATAGGTTGTCCCCAGGCCGAGCTGGCCCATTGAGAACTGGATTTGGGTCTCCAGTGCCCCAGTAAATCAGGTTTAGATCGGGATCGTACGTGCCCGGTATCCAAAGACCGCCCCCACCCCAACCGTTGGGATTGTCCTGATTTCTTCCTGGAGAGGCGTCCCATTGCCACTGAGTTTTGCCCGTCTGTGGATCTATCGATCGGAGGTATCCCGGCAAGTTATCGAAATCTGTAGACACTCCAACCAGTACATGATTCTTCACGACCAGAGGTGCCGCTGTAGTCCAGTAGCCTTTCGTCGAATCGGCAACTTCCACGGTCCAACTGACAGTGCCGTCTTTCGCATTGAGCGAAACGAGGTAACCATCTTGGGTTTGAAAGAAAATCCAATCCTCGTACGCGGCAACCCCGCGGTTGCCCAGAGGAAGACCGCGACCAGTGCCACGATAAAGGTAGTGCCAGATCTGGCGGCCAGAACGAGCGTCGACGGCCCACACGTTATTCACCACCGAAAAATAGAGGACTCCGTTGACAAGAATAGGCGAGGAGGAAATATCGCGAAGCTGATCCGCGTTCGCTTGAAAGGCCCAAGCCAGCGTCAGGTTGGCCACGTTCTGCGGAGTAATTTGGGTTAGAGCACTGTGGCGCTGCCCAGTGTAGGTTCCGTGGTACTGGGGCCAGCTATCTGTCGGTGGCGTCAGAAGCATCGCGCTATCCACTTTTTGTGCGGTGCTGGACCCAGAGATGAGAACAATCCCAACCAGAATCAGTCCGACGACGAAAGAGTGTTTTCCCTGACTAGCCATCGATCATCTGCTCCCTGCCGCGATCTACTGAGGACTGCCGCTTGGTTGCGCTGCCGCCTTATGGTCTCCCTCCGCCTTCGGGGCCTTGAGCGTTTGGAGATAGGCATACAGGTTGTGAATGTCTCTATCTGTGTATCTGCGTAGCAGCTCGGCATGCACGTCTACGGGTGCATCCACCGAATATGTCACTCTGTCTATGAACCAGGAACGGTAGTACCCATCGGCGTCGCGAAGGGCGACGGTAAACTGGTCAACATACGCTAGAGTTCCGGATACCGTGCTGCCAGAGGGCAGGAATACCGTTATCTTCTTCTTAGGATTCGGTTGGATAGAGCATCTGTTTCATCAGCTGCGTCCCCACGTAGCGCGATCCCACGCCGGCTAAGTCGCCGGTGGGCGAATGGCACGTCGAGCACTTCGCTGCACCGTTGAAATACACCTTACCTGCTTCGACGTTCCCTGTGAGCAAATCAGCGGGGTCGACCCCACGCTTTCTACCCTTCAACGTCCTGATCCAGGCCGCCAGGTCGGCAATTTCCTGATCGGAAAACATCGTGAACTGTGGCATCCCTTGGTCCGGACGGCCCTGGCGGAGAAATTCTCCCAACCCCTCCTCAAACTGGTCTGACTGCACGAATTTTGATTGAGGAAGGTCGAGTTCGGTACCTTGCTGACCGCCACGGCCATGGCAATATCCACAGTTAGTATCAAAAAGTTGTCTGCCATTCGTGGCGTCGCCAACCGCAGGTGATGCGCCTGGAGCCTTGGGGCCCTGCGCGAGCCCAATCGAGACATGAGCCAATACGATTAGCAAACTAAGCACGCCGCGTTGGAAGCAGGAACCAAGGAGTTTCATGTGAAGGGGCCCAAATAGTTTGTCGGCGCGCGGGGCCGGAACTCGTCCTTAAACCCCGCGCGGCGCTATTCAATCCTGAAGCTCTAAAACGTAAGCTTCGCGGAGATTTGTCCCTGGCGCTGAGAAGGATACAATCCTTGTATCCGACCTTGATCAGTACTCGTAATCTTGCCGAATGTGGCCGGGCTGGCCAAGCTGTATTGTGTTATCGAGCAACACCCAGTTATCGGAATTGAAAAGCGGGTCCGGTTAAAAGCATTAAACAGCTCGAACCGGATAACGAGCGTTACCCGCTCCGTAAGGTCGGTAGTCTTCCCGATGCTCAAATCCTCATTGAGGTATGCCGGCGCATACAGGTCGTCCGGGTAGAACTTCTGATTGCCAAACGGCCCATCAGGTATTTTGAAAGCCTCTGGATTGACCCAGAGGTCTGTGTTGGGATCGAACTTACCTGTCTTGGTAACTCTCAAGGGCACGCCAGGTACACGATCGGCAGTTCTCGGAATGGCGCCGTACGTCGGATTGGTTTGCGGTGCCAGTATTGCCAGACGGTCCCCTTGCTGGTATCGGAACACGCCGTTGACGTGCCATCCACCGAAGATCTTGCCCATCGCCCCGTCTGCATTCAGCAGTGGCTTCCCAGGACCGAACGGCAGCTCGTAGTTAAAGCCAACCGCCAGTACGTGCGGCTTGTGAAACGGAGCATACGTCTGGCTCATCGACCGGTCGTAGATGTTCAGGTTCCCGGGCCCTTGAAGCGGGAGGAAATCCGGGGCGTCAGTTATGTACGAAGACCACGTGTAGGCGCCTTGGGCCGAGACCCCTCCAGAGAATCGCTTCTGCACACTTACCTGCAGCGCATGGTAAATAGAGGTGCCCGTGGTGTCCGCGCCTCCGAATGCGGCGCGCCCCATATTGAGGTATTGCGGGTACGGCCGCAAGGATTGGGCGAGCGTTCCAGTAAACCCCGAATACGGAGGCTTGAACCCCGCAGCGACCACCGCAGGAGCATCGATGTTGGAAGTGAGCAGCGGGCCCACCACAGGATCGGTGAGATATTTCGGGTCAAGCTGGTTTATGTCGGTGTTTGCCGGCAGGTGCGTTCCCTTCGTACCCACGTATCCGACATCAATCGCCAGGTTTGCGGTGATCTGCCTTTGCACGTTGAAATTCCATTGCTGCATGTAAAGCGGGCGGTCAGCTGTCTTACTCCAGTAGTTAACTCCGAGCGCAGTTCCCACACCTAACCCCGGGTCAATCCTCGGCGGAGAAACGATTGCGGTCTGCGGAAACCCGTCGCCCAAGGTGTAGGCAGGCGACAGCAGGTCTTGGCTGGCCACCGTGTTGTCGGATCGAAAGGCCGCCGCTCCCATTGCAGTCACCACATAGACGTTTCCCGCGAGGCCTATCGTGGGGACGAAGGTGAGGCCATATCCAGTGCGAAACACGGTTTTGTCATTGACCTTGTAACTCAATCCCACCCTCGGCGCCGTGTTGAATGAGTTGTGGTCGACTGGTGGAAGCGTCGAGCCGTAACCGTCGCGACCCGCAAAGATAAACGCGCCTGGAAGATTGCCAGCGGCCGGATTGGGTAAGTCCAGATTCACTGCCGCGTAATTATTGTTCTTGTCAAGAACCGGCGTGAAAAGGTCAAAGCGCACGCCATAGTTCAGAGTCAACCGTGGCGTGATCTTGAAATCGTCCTGCGCATAGAAACCCAACTGCCAGTTCGAAACACTGGGTATATAGCCGTTCGCCAGAAGCGGGAGGTTGCCCGAGTTGACCTGCCCTAACAGAAAACTGGCAAACTCCAACCCGGTGTTGCCCACAGTTCCGGCCACACCTTGGCCCCCTCCCTGCCCGGCATTGATGCAGCTTATGCTGCCTGCACTGCCGCAAGCGGTTTGGTTGCGAGCAAACGCAATCGAGGGCGGAGGCTCCTGCTGTTGGGAGTAGTATTCACTTAATTGCATCCATTCGAAGCCAAACTTCATGTTGTGCGATCCCGTAGTCCACGAAAGGGAATCACTAACCGCCCAGGTCACTGACGGGCGGCCACTGGTCACCCGCGAGATGCCGGCAAGACCCTGAGTCGCTCCAAACGACACTGCCGGCTGTATGTATGGGGCCAACTCCATTCCTTTTAGAGGCACCGGCGTAAAAACAGGTTGACCCCTGAAATTGGGCCCTTGTTCCTGAAACTGATAGTTGTAGCCAACGCGGACCGTATTCACCAACGTCGGCCCAAGCACCCAATCATGGTTTACCCTCAGAAAACGGAAGTCTTGGCCTTGTATGGCGGTGGTCCCAGCAGGGTACGGCAGCACACTCGCAACCGTGGTATTGATAGCCGGGAAGGCCGTGTACTGAAACGTTCCGCTTACATGGTTGCGGCCGTTGAAGTTGTGGTCGACTTTGGCCGTGTACGTTTCGCGCTCAGTCTCTTGGGCTGCCTGCGGCCCGGTGTAATTGTTGTAGTCCCCCGACCCGTTTGGCAGGGGATACGCGCTGAGAAATTGCGCTGCGGTCGGATCAATCCGGGTCGCCGGTATGATGTTGCCTGGAAAGGGGTCGCGGATCAGGCGAGCCGGATTAGCCGGATCCGGCCGGGTCGTCGCCGGATCGTAGATGATGAACCGCTGTGAAGCCGGGAGGCTCGGACTGAGCAGCGACGAGAAATCGCCCCTGCGCCAGGCCGCGGTCGGCACCGAGGTCGTAGCAGTCGCGTTACTGCCGCTCAGCGTGAATCTATTGTAATTGAAGAAGAAGAACGTCTTGTTCCTGCCGTCGTAGAAGTTAGAAACATAAACCGGGCCGCCGAGCGAGGCTCCATATTCCCATTGACGATTCCGTGGCTTAACCGGGTTGAAAAAACCTCTTGCATTGAAGACTTCATGCTGCATGAAACCGTAAATGCTACCTCGCGGTTGGTTGGTCCCCGATTTCACCACGTCCTGCTGCACTCCGCCCCCGGTGTTGCCGAACTCGGCAGCATAGCCGCTCGTAATCACCGAAAGCTCTTCCACGGCGTCCGGAGCGATGTTGACATTGCGCCCGTCTCCCCTGACTTCGAATGTAGATAGAGTGGATCCTTCCAGTCGAATCTCTGTCGTGCTCACCTGACCACCGTTGAGGCTGTCCTTCCATTCATCACTGTTTCTGCCCTGGGATGTATATCCAGGCACCAATGACAAGAAGCTGTTGGACCTCCGCGAGTTACCCGCGCTCAACGGCAGATTGGCAAACTGTCGGGAATCAATCTCAGCCCCAGTGGAACTCGATTCGGTGCGCAGCAGCGGTGCTTCCCCGACGACCGTGAGCGTCTCGCCAATACTGCCGACCTCGATCGTCAGGTCCAGCCCTGTGATATTCCCGGCGGAAACGGCCACGTTGGGCCGCAACAAGGTCTTGAAGCCTTGCAGCTGCACTTGTACGTTGTAAACGCCAGACGGAAGCGCCGAAACGTTGTATGTGCCGGCATCGGTGGAGATGGTGTCGACAGTCACTCCCGTCGCCGCGTTGGTCACGGTTATGGACGCGCCAGGGATGACGGCCCCAGTAGTATCGAGCACTGTGCCCCTGATCGTGCCGCGATCCGTCTGCGAAAACGCGGCGCCTGCCGCCAGTAGCAGCAGGGCAAACGCTTGCATTCCAATGGCCACGACGCGACACAGCCGAGGCCGACAAAGTCTTTTCTTCGGCATCGCCATCTCCTTTACAACCGCAAAGCCCCAATAAGCATTGTTTTGTTCGTGGACATAACTTTCTTTACCTCCCGTACCTTTACCTTGCTGATCCCCGTATCGGCAACTTGGCACTGGGTGTGGCATCCGCCTCGAGGTCCCCTAGCACAAACTGAATTCCGGATAAGACGTACTCTGCGAAAGCCGGTGTCTGAAAAAGCTTTGGGCTGTGGCCCAGCGCGAGGAAAAACACTCGCCCTTTACCATAGTTCCTGATCCAGCTCAGACCATAGTCCCTGTCAGGCCGCACATTCGTCAGTTCCGATTTTGGAGATTTGTCGACGTCGATGCTCAGCAGAACATGCAACTTCTCTCGCGAGTAGGGGCCAGAGGGAAGAAAGTGATAATACTCGTCAACCCACCTGAATGCGCTGCCTCCAAACTCCTGCGTTAGCGGGCTCTCGACAAAAGGCTTGGTGAGCGGGCTGATGCGATCATCGATTTTTACGGTGTTCAGGAAGCTAGTCGTGTCATACGGTCCAAGGGGACCTGGCCCGGTATGAGGGCCATCCTGTGCCCCGAGAAGTTCGCCAAACTCGGGAATCTCCATCGAGGAATAACTTGCGCCGTGCAAACCAGCAAGCCCACCACCCTCACGGACGAACCGCATCAGACCCTCCAGGACGTCTGGATCGGAAAAGAGCGCACCCACCGCATTGTTAAGAAAAACGCCGTCATATGCTGTTATCTGGGGGTACTTCAGGTTGTCGAGATCGTTGCTGAAGACGGCTTCATAGGCCCCGGTCTCTTTTCCCATGAGTCCGATCGCTGCATTAGCGTGGGGAGTCGAGTAGTGATAAAAGATCGTACTCAGGTCAATGACCAGCAGCTTTCGTTTTCGTTGAGGGAGCGCCGGAGATTTCTTAGGAACGGCCGCCCGAATCTGTGCCCTATCGTCAAACGAGATCTCGTCCGGTCCACTGATTGGTGTGGCGCGTGAGACCTCGCCGATAAACTTCCCTATTGCCAAGCGAGCGACGAGCTCGTATCCGACCAATGACTGCGAGAAATCGGCGAGGGCGTCTCTTCCTCCGGTGCCTTCGATTGCGAGAATGACTGGCTTTGCTCCTTCCAACGGTCGGGCACAATCGACGCATTTAGATTTGGAGACCAGCGTGTCGGGTCGTTGCAGCCGCCCCAGTACATCGAAAACCTCCGCGGCGTCCGCAGCTCCGCTGCCAAACGCAACAGCTGTTCCTTCCGCACCCAAAGCGGTTCTGTCCTGGAGATGAACCACCATCAGTCGAGAATTTACAACCGGCAAAGCGTCTGCCGGTTTGATTCCCGCTTTCATCCACTCGCCAAAATCGGCGCACACCCCAATGCGCTTTCCCCGTGCCGAAAGCGCCTTCATCATTTCATTCGGCGCCCAATACCCGGGTGTCTGATTTCGGCTTCCATTCTTAACTGCCACATTGATGCTGAATTCGCTGGCCAACGCCTCCAATTTCCCCAGGAGAACTGGATCAGGATCGGAGATGACTGTGTCTGCCCCGAGGTCTTGAGCAAATTGGAACACTTTCCTCCAAGAGTTCTCGTCCGCACCCACTTGACTTACCTTGTAGGCGACAAGCCTCAAGCCGCCTCCACCCTCCCTCAACTCGCCGAAGCGCTTCTTGAACAATTCCAGGTCAGAAGGAGAGAGGTTGACATCCAGTTTCTTCGGAATCTCCTGACTCACGATCTGGCTGCTCGACACTTCTATCGCCTGGACACTTAGCTGCTTCGCTTTCTCCGCCAATTCGAGCACTGTGAGATTGGGGAACAAGTCAGCACTAATCGCCGTTCTCCAACCAAACACCCTGGCAACGCTGGCACGGGTTCCCCCTTGACTCACCTTCGCTACAGGTCCAGCCGATTGCGCTCCTAACGACACCACAGCAACGCACACGGCAAGCGTGGTGAGACTCAAGCTGGCAAACTTTTTCATACGGGCCCCAAACCGCATTTGTCGATTACTGAGCCTCGATTTCGGGCGATCAAAATTCTTTTCCTTTTCTTGCTCTCGGTCCCGTGCGAGAAGGCGTCGCAGCTCGGGAACCTGTTTGTTTTCCGGATAGATTGGTGCTGCGGATGATCTACACATCGGCCAACAGCGCCGACCGACACGCTCGACCAACTTTCTTAGCCGTCAGCACTAGAAACCCCTCAACCGGATCCGTGAGCGTGCGGGCCAGTTGCTCCACCCATTCGCCGCAGGGCTGCGGGTGGATGTCGAACCATGTTCACAATGAGGCGGCCGTCACCGTTCGATCCCGGCGGCGGCGAACACCGCCTGGCCGTCAGAGCTGCCGAGATAGCGCACAAAAGCCCTTGCAACCTCCGCATTGGCTCGGGCGGTCATCGGGACCCCGACGTATGACGTATAGTTCTGCACTTCCGCCGGCAACGGGCCGACGAGCCGCAGGCCCTTGTCGCGGTATAGTCGAAGCTCGGTGAGCTGGCCGAAGCTCACATCCTTGCGCTTGCTCTTCAGCACGTGCTCGACGGCTGACGCGCCATCGTCATAGCGAGTGATCTTGCCCTCCACCTGCTCGTAGAGGCCCATCTTCTTGAGAAGCGCCTCAAAATACACACCGCTGGAACCACGAGTGAATACCACTGATTCTGCAGCCAGTACCCGAGCGCTTGAGTGCCTCGACATTCGAGATGTCCGGCACGGGCGCGCCGGCGCGCACCGCCACACCTATCCCCACCCGTCCAAGCGTGACGCGTTCGTTCTCAATCTTGCCGGCCTTGGCGAACTCGTCGAGGACGGCGGGCGGAGCGATCACGACATCCCACATCTCTCCCGCAGTAATTCGTGTGCGTATCTGCGGCGCTGGAGCAAAAGAGATCTTCACGGCGTGACCCGTTCGTTTCTCAAACGCCAACGAGGCGGGTCTCAACCCCGGTTCGACGGCGCCCGCGCTGAGAACGGTGATTTCGGCCGCGGCTGTCGCTTGCCCAAGCAGTACGCCCGCCACTAGCCCCAAGATCGCCATGCTCTTCATGATGCGATGCCTCAATCCGAGTGGTGAGCGCCGACGGATCCGACCCTGACATCGATTGGGTTCATCATTCACCTCTCCCTCTGGATTCAGACCTCGGTCAGCGCGTCGGCTTCGATCTCGCCAATCTCCACCGCGCCCTCATGAACACCGGCAATGCGAAACCGAAACAAGCCGCGAGGCGTCTCGCCGGCGATCCTGGCACCATCCTCGAGCGCGTCGAACACACTGAGGTGGCATCCGCACTCGAACACGGGATGGTGATCGGCGCTGCCGGCAATCTTGACGAGCAGTGCGGAATCGGTGATGAGGTCGACCTTGCACTGCTCGTGTGGACACGTCAGGCAGAGCGCACTGAGTTCAGTTCGATCGGTATCGATGGCCTTCCGAAACAGCACACCGCTGATAAGCACTCGTCGTCCTGCGGCCTTGCCGGCCGCAGGTGCGACAGCTTCGGCCGTAAACGTCACCGGGCTCCACGGAACCGCCACCTGCTCCACCGGAATTCTGACGGAGCGGGAAAGCCGGGCGTACTGTATTTCCGGCTGAGCCCATGCCCGGCGTCTCAGGCCGACGAGCATGAGCCCAAGTCCCAGAAAGACCCGTCGAATCATGTCTCACCGAGCCGACGACGTGGTGGCAGCGGCACTCGGTGCGGCGACAACAAGCATCCGCGTCGGGCGCGATCGCTCCGGAAACTGAATTCGCGCTTTCTCCTTCTTGGCCGCGACGTCGAAGACGATAATTTCGTCGCTGCTCGGACACGCGACGTACACGGTCTTCGCGTCCTTGGACGGCACAATCCAGTAGGGCTGACGTCCGACGGCGAAGCGGGCGATCTGTTTCGGCTGCGCCCCTGTGACATCGAACACGAACGTGACGTTGTGCACCACGTCGTTCGACCAGACTTCCCGTCCGTCATTCGCCACGGCTATACCGTGCGACCGGCTCTGCACGGCCTTCTCATCCGCTGTCAGGCCGTACTCGGCCTTCCCCACCACCTTGCGCGCGGCAGTATCGATGACGAGAAAGCCGAGCAGGTTGTCGACGTTGATGTACAAACGCCGCCCGTCCGGACTGATCGTGCCAGGACGTGGACCCGATCCGACGGGAATCGTCCCGGCCACCTTGTGTGTCTTTGCATCCACGACGGTCACTTCCTTCGGCTGCGTCCGAGGCAGTCCGAGCGACGGGCGCTTCCAGTGGCCCGGACCGCCGGCGATCGGCAGGAGGTACGCGAAACGGCCGTTGGGATCCATGACCGTGTTGTGGCCAATCCCCAACGTGTGGATGTATTCGATGATCTCTTCCTTCTGCGTATCGAACACCTGATAGTACCCGGCGTAGGACGGCTGGTAGAGGAACCGGCCATCCGGTGTAATCGCCCCGTTCTGCGGCTCCGTGCCGAATCCCACGTCGAAGGTCTTGATCACCGTGTCCTTCACGGTATCGACCAATGCGACCGTGCCGCCGACCTCGGTGGCGACGTAGAGGCGGTCCTGCGATTGCGGCGACGCCTGCCCGTGCGGATGCGATCCCACGGTGAGGCGCTTGATGATCTTGTTGGTGGCGGTGTCCACGACGGCGATGTCGTCGGTCGCCTCGAGCGAGATGTAGAGCTTCTCGTGCACGCTCGCCGGCTGCTGGGCCACCAGACCAGCGGTCGCGGCCAGCACGATGAGCGCAAGCGTGAGATGTCGTCCCTTCATGAGCTCCTCCTCATCACAACACAATCAGAAGCCGAGGCGGGTGCCGATTTGCGCCTGCCGCGGGAATCCACCACCGACCAGGCCGTTGACCACGAGAAAGTTCGTCAACCGCCGGTCTCCCGAAGGGTTCGTGTAGTTCGAACGGTCGGTCACGTTGAACACCTCGCCGAAGATGTCCAGGGTTCTGCTGCCGGCCATCCGGATGCGATAGCCAAACCGCAGATCGAACTGGGCATATTTCGGCCCGTAGGCGCCATTCCTGCCGCCGTCGTTCGTCACCGTGATCGCGTTCGCGCCGACGCCGGAATAGGTGCCGGCCGCCAGCGGGTCGAACAGAATGCCGTTGCGATCGGCATCGACGTTCGAGTCGGTGATGCTGAAGGGTCTGCCGCTCATGAAGCGGTAAAGAGCGCTGACCGTCAGGCCCCCCGTCCGCGGCACTTCAACGCGGCCGCTCAGCGTGAGGTTGTGCCGGCGATCGGTATCGAGCGGTCCCTCGCTCAACTCGAGGTTCTTCTCTCCCAGGAGCTGGAGGTTGTTGGGGGCAAGGGCTGCTCCGTTGTTGTTGCCTCGGGCGTAACCGAGCGTGTAGCTCGCCCTCCCGCTCCAGAAGCCGGCGAAGCGACGTTCTACCTGCGCGTTGAGGCCGTCGTACCGCGTTTCGCCAGTGTAGTCGAATCGATCGAGCACGATGCTGGCAAAGGGTGGAATGCCGAGCTGGCTCGCGAGGCCGAGCAGATCGGTGCGATCGACCCGTCCGGTACGGCTCGTATCGACGCGATAGCCCGGATTCAGATCGAAGCCCACCCAGTTGTGCCCGCGATTGCGGATGTAATCCAGCCCGAACGACATCGTCTGGCCGACCTGTCGCTCGTATCCGAACGACACTTGTGTCGCTCGAGGCATCTGCCGGTCTGGCCTGTCGGTACTGCACCGTGCCGTTGTTGCGTGTTGTCGTCCCGGCAGGATACAGCTGCGCAAGCAGTTGGCGATTCACGGTGGGACCGTTGACGAGCATCGGGTCGGTCGGCAGGCGCCCATTGCTCGGTCCCGAATCGGCCGCACCGATCGGGAAGTCCACGACGAACGAATTGCCAAACACGCCGTTCGCCTGAAGCGGCGACGCCTGGCCGACGAACAGTTTTTCGTAATAGCGTCCGATGCCTCCGCGAATGACGGATCGCCCGTCGAGGTTATATGCGAATCCGGCACGCGGCTGGTAGTTGTTCGTATCAACGGGATACTCACCAGGGGTCAACAGCGGGTTGTAGGCCTGGACGAACGGGAAGATGTCGACGTCGTATCGAAGGCCGAGCGTGATCGTCAAGTTTCTCGTCGCCCGCCACTTGTCCTGGACGAAGTAGGCAAACGAATGCGTGAACGACGTTTGGCCCGCGGGCTCCGGCACGCGGATTGAGAGGCGCTCCGGATAGGTCGAGGGATTGGCCGCATTGAACGGGAGATCGCTTGGATGCCTGAACTCGCCGTTCATGCTGCCCTGCTCGTCCAGCACGTTGCGGGCATACAAATACTGGAACCCAAGCTTCAGATCGTGATCGCCGGCCTTTCCAGGCAGGAACCAGTTGAACGCGCTGTCGAGGCCCGGGGCCTGCGCGTTGCGGTGGTGTCCGTTGGGATGGTTTTGTTCGTCGAACGTCAGATGCAGCAGAACAGGGAGCTCCTCATCCTTGCGGCGCGTCTCGAGAAACGTTCCGGGCTCGGCGCCCCGCTCGATATCTTCCGTCTCGATCGAAGCGCGCACCGTGTAGAGTCCTCTCGACCCGACGACGCGATTGTAGGCTGCACTCGCGGTCTGATCGGAGTCCAGTTCGTAGTTCCTCGTGGTCAGCGTGGCGTGATCCCCGGTGAGCAGGTCCCGATTGGGCTGGCGTTCCGTCAGGTAGCGGAATGTATACGTGTTGTTGCCGTTCAGCTGGTGATCGACGCGGATCATGTAGTTCCGTCCGTTCAAGCCGGATTTCTCGCTCCAGTTCAGGTCCGGCCTGGTCGGGAACACATTCGTCAGCCCGGTTCCGATGACGTACCGCTCGAAGCTGCCGAAGAAGTGAAGCTTGTCGCGGACAATCGGCCCGCCGATGGTGCCTCCATACTGATGCTTGTCGGTGTCGGCCTCCCCTTCACCCGACTGCAGCGCGAAGAACGACTGCGCGGTCATCGCAGAGTTCGTCAGGTAGCCGAACGCTGACCCTCGGAACACGTTGCTTCCACGTTTGGTGATCGCGTTCACCACTCCGCCCGTTGTGCGGCCGAACTCCACGTCGAACTGATTGGTCTGAATCTGGAATTCCTCGACGACCTCGAGGGGCGTGCGGGCCTGCCCTCCTGATGGCGACGCCGAATTGTCGTCGGTGTTGTTGCCGCCGTCGAGCACGTAGGTCACCTGGGCGTTGCTCTGTCCGTTGACGCTGATCGAGTCCGATCCCTCGGCGCTGGGATTCAGTTGAACGCCGGGGAGCATTGCGACAAACGAGATGAAGTTACGCGTGGGCGACGGCAATTCCAGAATCTCGCGCGACGCGACGTTGCCCCCCACACGCGCCGACGTGAGATCCACTGGCGGGGCCTCGCCCGAGACCGTCACGGTTTCCTGGATGGCACCGACTTCCATCCGGAGGTCGACCGTCTGCGTGCTTCCCAGAATGAGGACCACGTCGGTCCGGCTGAGTCGCTTGAACCCTGTGAGATCGGCCGTGACCCTGTACCGGCCAGGGACGAGGGCCGGCACGAAGTACGCACCGTCGGGTCCGGAGACCGTCTCACGAAACGTCCCGTCCGCCTGATTGGTGATGACGATGGCGACACCCGGCAGGACAGCCTGTTGTTCGTCCATCACGTGACCCTGAAGGGCCGACCCGCCAGCCTGCCGAGCTTCGGTCAGCGCGGCGGCGACCAGTATGCCAAGCACGACGACGAGGAATGAGCGGCAGTCGAACCGAAGCATTGGGCCCTCCTTCCGGACACCAGCTAGTTCACTGACGTGGATTGCCTGGAGCGGCCGCTCGTCTGAAGCGTTCGCGAGGAGCCGTTCCCGAGGTCCCGCGGGACCTGCGTGCCCAGGTCTTGGGAATGTTGGGACGATAGAGTGTGGCCTGTTGAGCTCTAGTGGAGAATGTGGAGAACGTGCCGCTCAGCAGAAGCAGAATCGAGCACGCGATATTCCGGTGGCTCACGATTCCTCCGTACAACAGCGCGGATAAAGGCTATAACTGGAGTCGATTGTCGACAGGCCGGTCGGGAATGGCAAGGGAAAAACGCGTCAAACCCAAAACCGTGATCGCCTGGCATCGCCGAGGGTTCCGCCTGAATCTGCCTCGCTATCTCCTTCGCGATCGGGATCATGTGTTCGATCACGTGAAGACGCCCTGAACAAGGATGCACCCGTTCTGGGAGTCGTTCCGGCAGGCAATCATCCGTCTCGACGACAGCGAAGGTCCTCCGCAGGACCCACGGGTCGCCGCCATCGTGACTGCACTGCGCAGTACGCTGATGCCCAAAGAACAGCTGCTGACGTCGTGGGCGAGCGGAATTTGGACGGTGAACTGAACACAAGCGGCCTGTCGCTGGCGATTCCCAATTGAACAGTTCGGCATGCCTGGTGGTTTCGCGTTGCGAATCAATGCCTGTGCAAGGCGTTGTTCTCACTCTGCGTGCCATCGGTGGTAAGGTCAGCACATCTTTGCGAGGGAGGCCTATGGACTACACAAAGATCTGCTTCGTGGTGATGCCGTTCGGCAGCAAGCCCGTCGGCAAGCACAAAGTCAACTTCGACAATATTTACGATCACATCTACAAGCCGGCCGTCAACGCAGTCGCGCTTCCTGAGGGCGGCAAGCTGAAGGCCGCTCGGACCGACAAGGACTTCTTCGCCGGTGATATCGGACAGGAGATGTTCCAGTACCTGAACCGCTCGCGGTTCGTGCTGGCCGACATCACCAGCCTGAATCCGAACGTGATGTACGAGATTGGCGTCCGCCACGCAGTACGACAATCGGGGACCGCGATCTTCCGCCAGGGCGCCGCGACGATTCCATTCGACATCAACCACATCAAGGCGTTCCCCTACCTCTATCGTCCGGAGAAGAACGCCGACGAAGCGCGCAAGCTGATTCGCCGGGTGTTGCGAGAGTCGCTCGAGCAGAATGCCCTCGATAGTCCCGTGCAAATCGCGTTAAAGGCACAGAGCGAACAGCCGCGTCGCGCCGAGGTCGACGCGTTCCTGCTCGACGCCGAAAATGCACTACGCCAGTTCGATCGACCCGCCGCCATCACGAAGCTGCGCCAGGCGCTGGCGGTATCGGGCGGCAACGCGCTCATCCACGTGCGTCTCGGCATCCTCCTGCGGGATCAGGGCGATCTGCAGGGGGCTATCGACCAGTTCACGGCCGCGACCACGTTGCAGCCGGACTACTCGGATGCCTGGCGCGAACGTGGCATCCAGGAGGCCCGCGCGTCGAAGAACGCACGCGGCGAGGAGGCGTTGAGGAAAGCGATCGCGCTCAATCCGAGCGACTTCGACGCGCTGGCCTCGCTGGGCGGCGTCTTGCGCAAGACGAACCGGTTGGACGAAGCGGCGCAGTGTTATCAGAAGGCGGTCGACGTCTCAGGTGGACATCCTTATCCGCTGCTGATGGCGATCAAGTTGCGGGCGCGGGCAGTCCATGCGCTGACGATCGACGACACGACAAGACGCCAGCTCTTCCTGGCCGAGAAGATGCGAAAAGGACAGGCCTCGGCAAATCCGCCTTTCGATGTCCCGTGGTGCCTGTTCGATACCGCTGAAATGCGCCTGTACGCCGGTGACGCGGCTGGCTTCGTCGAATGGACGAAGAAGGGACTCGATGCCTGCCAGCACAACTGGGAGGCGGGCACCTACCGTTCGGCATTGCAGCTGCTCGTCGATGGGAGCGTGCAGCTGCCTGGTTTGAGCGACGGTCTGCCCCTCATCGACGCGGCAATCAAGACATTACCGTAGTCACGAGAGGACGTCAGGCCTGAGGACCGTCAAGCGACTCCGTGTGAACCGCCCACCGTCAGCAGCTTGCCGCGGTCCTTTGCCCACCGAAAAATACGGACAGGCGATCTGGCGTTCGGGCCTTTACGCACCACCCAGCCGGTTCGCCGCCTCGCGAGCGATCTCTTTCCACCCGGGGTCGAGGTCCGTCGAAGGTAGACTCCATCCGGTTGCGTAGCGCTCGAACTGACGCCGGGTGGATTCTGCCGGGAACGAGCGCGTTCCCGTCAACGCGACGATGTGATCGCAGTGCCTCAGAATGTTCTCTCTGATAACCTCGGTGTTCTGCGCATCGTAGACTGAGCTCAGCAGATCGAGTTCCGCAAGTGTCGCGTGCGCCCAGGCCCTCAAGAGCGTGTCCGCGCTGTCGAGATCTCGCTGCGCCAGCCGGCGGCAGATCGCGTAGGTGCCTTTCTCTCTCTCTGTTCCTTCTTGCAGCACGGCGCTGAGGGCAAGCGACTGGCTGGCCGCCCAGCTGTAGCGGGCCTCGTCCGTGACCCATTCATCTGTGGCGCGGCGGTACGCTACCAGGGCCTTCTGCAGTTCCTGTCGTGCGAGGTCGTGCCGTCCGAGCGAAGCGTGCAACAGCCCGATGCGTTTGAACGTCGAACCCTGCGTCCCGAAACAATTGGTTCTTGTCGTGCGTTCGCGGAGCGTGCCGCCCGCGGGAGGTATGCGCTTCTCCCACCGCGCCAGCAATCCACGAACCTGCTCCAGCGTGACCTCCGCCTGGGCGGAGCGATCGACCTTGGCGCCGCCCGTCGCTGGATCGGTGGGACCGCGGCCCGCGACCAGTCTGTCCGCTTTGGACATCAGAACTTCGATCGCGCCGGTCGTTTGCCGCTCGAAGAATCGGGCGACGCGATAGTCGAAGTCCCCTTCCAGCGCCGCATACGTTACGAGGCTGGCCCAGTCGTGTTCGCCGGAGGCGCGCATCGAGAGTGTCCGGCGCAGCTCGTACAAAATCTGCCGCGGATCGTCGCCGCGCATCAAGCGTGGATAGAGGAACTCCGCGATCCGAACCGATCCGACTATTGTCAGCGGGAACTGCGATGCGAACACCCACGGGATGCCTTCGGTATGAAGGTCGTGCGCGATGCTTCCGCCCGGCACGAGCACCGACCCCTGTTGGCCCGAGTCGCAGATCGCGAGCGTCACGACCAACGGTTCGGAGCGATCCGCGCCGTCCCGTCCTTCGGCGCGCAACGCCTGCGCGAGCTGTTTGCCGCCGACGACATGTTTCTCGAGTGGCCGATCCTGCCGGTGCAGCGCAACACCGAACCGCTCTTCGCCGGCGTCCGGATAGGTCGCGCCGTGCGCCAGGATGTGCACGTGCGTGAATGACTCCTGCGCGCACACTTCATAGATCTGCTGGATCGAGGCACCGCTCAGCACGCGCAGGCGTTGCTTCACAAACGGAAGCCGCGCCTCTTCCTCAGACACTCCCTGAATGTCCGCGATGTCGGGCCACTCGATCCACGGATCAAGGGCATTCCTCAGGGCCCGTGCGTGTTCGCGCAGAGGAACGGTGAGGCCGTCTGGCTCCGCGGCGATGAACAACACCTTCGGATTCATCGTGTCCCACCGGGCGGCCAGCGGGCGGCTGCGACGGATCTCTCGCGTGACGACGATCGGAAGGCTGCCTTGGAGTGAAAAGTCCAGACCTTCGCCCGGGAATGCTTGCGGCGCGCGCGCCAGCTCGAACGGCAGGATCGCCAGCTCGGAGCCAGACAACACGAGGCGCAGGTGAACGAACTCCGAATCGCGGGCCTCGCTGCTACTGGCACGAGCCAATTCGCTGTTCAGGCTCGGGATCCGCGACAGCAGCTCGCCGATCTCGTCACCCAGCTCATGGACCTGCGCTTCGCGCAGGCGCTCAGGAACTCTGACGAATCCTCCATTGCCGTCAGGCGCGATGTAGCGCAGACGTTCGAGGCGGTTCAGCAGTTGCCGGTGTTCGTAATCGATATGGAACGTGACCGGTGACCCTTCACCACAGAGCGCCATGTACGGCGTGAGCGGTGACAGCAGCTGATTGTGAGGAGGGCCCGGGCGGACGAGTTCCAGCTTGACGTCGTGAACGCGCATCATGATCGCCTCACCTCGAATGTCGACGTGCCGTCCTCCGGAACAACGTCAATGTCTCCAGCCGGGTTGTCAGTCACGCGCAGCAGGTCGCCCGAGACACGACCTCCATCGGCAATGATCCGGACCGCCGTCGTGCGATCGAATACGAGCCGCACGTTCTTTCCGTTCGGCCCCGGGATCTCAGCTCCGTCGATGGCGGCCATGGAATGCGATCGAAGGACCGGCCACAGGTATCGCTCGAAGGCCCTCGAATCCTTCAAGACTTCTTTCGTGAGACGGAGCGATCGAACCCAGGTGCCGGCGTTATAGTAGTGACAGCCGGATGGATACGTCATCGCGCGAGCCTGATGCGTGTGGCCGGTGACGACGAAGTCGATCGTATCGGCTACGCGACTTTCCATTCTGAGATACAAATCGTCATCGGGATCGTTCACGTCGTAAGTCCGGTCGTTCTCGAGCCAATCGAGCAACGCCCGGCGGAGCGCTTCGGCCTTCGAGACCCACATAAGCAGGCCCGCTACGATATCGCCACCTCCGAGGGTCTCGACGTAATCGGATTCCACGGCCTCGATCGGCTGCTTCCTCGTCCGTTCCACGTCTAGGAGAAGTTCGTCCTCGCTGGTGTACCGCCCAGACGTCGCAACCAGCTCGCGCAGATTTGGACCCAGGAGCTGATAGGTGACGTCGTCAGAAGCCGTCGAGTCGACGTCTTCCACCTGCAGGTCGGCGGGGTAGGCAGCCAGAATATCGTTCGTAGCCTTGCGGCCCTGGCGCGTGCCTCGCCAGACCGGCAGTGCGCTCGAGAAATCAATCCGCTTGACCAGGTCGCGATCGAGCGTCATCAGAACGCCCGCGACCGCGGCGGTCTCCGGCTTGAGCAGATCGACGAAAGGCAGCCGCCGCTTGATGACGTTCATTACGTCGATCACCAGCCGCGTACCCGCATTTGGCTTCCAGCGGTCTGCGGCCACGTGCCGACCTGCATTGATGGCGTTTGCGAGTTGCCCGAGCGCGCCGTAGTCGACCCAGTTCCACGGATCCAGCTCGTTGCCGTGAGTGCAGAAGACCCGTGCGCCGCCGACCATGCAGGTATATCCGGCGCCGTGAGTCGAAAACGTCATGCGCGCCCACGCGTCGGTGTTGCCGGAAGCCAGCTGCTGCCGCATTGATGCCTCGACCACCGGGAGCGCGATCTCGATGTCGTGGTTTCCGATGACGATGACGAGATGACGGCGAGGCGCCTGGATGAAGCCCTTAAGCGCGGTCCACACCGGTGCAAAAGACGCATCGGTATAGAGCCGCTCGACGATGCCGGTGGCCGAGGCAGCGTCAAGGGCGATGTAGCCCGCACCGTCCTCGGCCAGCGAATCGAAGACGTCCCCGTTGAGAACGAGCCCAACCTGCCCGTCAGGACGCCGGGCCGTGATGTAGTCGATAAACCGTCCGAGCCGCGGCCCCTGGTTGAGGATTTGGAAATTCTCCGCATCGTCACGGCGCCCACCCATATGCATGTCGGAGACGACATAAAGCTCGTCGAATCTAGGCAGAGTCGTCACGCGGGTGCTCCTTGCGAAAAGCGATCATTTTCGATCCTCTCGTCACGGCTTGTGGAACGCGTCGAGAAACGCCCGCCAACCGGTCGCCTTCGCGAAATCGAGCTTGTTATATGCCTTGTTCACGTGCCCGCGCGGAAAGTAGATCGACACGCCGCTCGCGTTGCTGACGCCGGCGCCGCGGTGTCGCTCGGCGAGCACGAAGCCTCCACCTGTCGCGATCGCGGCGCTCGTCGCCTTCGCGGCGCTTTTCACCGCCACCGATTTCGATCGTTTCGAGAGCTCCTGACAAAAGTGCCCGAGGTCGACAAAATCAGCCGCATCGAATCGCTGCGTAGCATTGAGCGCCTTCGACACGGCGGTGAACTCCGTCGCGTGCTTGATGGCTTTGGTCAATGCCTTCGCCAACGCATCGATCGTCCCGGCGGCTCCGTCGAGCTGTGCCAGATCGAAGGCGGACTGCGTGACGACGTCGTCGCGATACGCTTCCACGTACAGATCGACGATGCGCCGGCCGAGCTCGGACCCCGTGATCTCCGGGTTGGCGGCGATCGTCTCGAGCACGCGATCGTAGGGCCAGCCCTCGCCTGGTTCGAGCTCCTCCGATCCGACGACCACCTGCGACGTCCCTTTGAGCTGATAGGCGACCTCGATCATGTTCATGAGACAGGCGTCGAATCCCAGCACATCGAAGGTCCGAGACGTCGCCCGCTTGACTTCGACGAGCACTCTCTTCAGCTCGACGTTGTCGAGGAAATCTCGCGACGTATCATCGAAGGCGATCGCGCGGTCCTGGGCCGCCTGTGCGACGGTGGTGCCGAACAGCGCTCGCCGATAGCGGCTCGACAGCGCGCGCCTCACGACACCCTGGTTGCCATGCCCCGCCACGGCGGCCACTCCGCGTGATCCACGTACGGCTCGTGGCGCAGCGTCCGCGTAGATGTCCGTGTCGTCGATACCGGCGCCGTGGTTCCAGATGACGCCGAGCAGCCGCTCCGCCGGATACGCCGTGATGGCCCACCTGAAGAAGTCGATCGCCACCAGCGGATCGCCCGTATTCGTTTCTCCCAGCTCCTGGACGATGTCGCCGTCGACATCGCGTCCGGCCGTCACCTCGTACCGGCGCGTACGGTCATCCCTCATGCTGTCGAACTGCACCACGACGTTCATCTCGTCGTTCGAGCCGACGCGCTTCATCTCCGCGAGGTCCTTCTCGCCGAAGGACTCGAGATTGTTGTCGCCGGCCATCCAGACCATGACCGTCCACTTCTTCCGGGCGCCCGTCGCCCGCACGGCCGGTGCGCGCGGCGGAGTCGCGCGCGATCCGCGAGCCGCCGTTGCCGGCGGCGCGCTCGCGCCGATGCCTACGGCGGCGCGCGCGAACCCCGGGATGCTGTCTTCGAAGTAATCGGTCACTGCCTGCGTGTCGGGCACATCGAGCACCCCTCGGATGACGCTCGTCATCGTCGGAATGTCGTTGTCGAACCCGCCGTGGGTAATCGACTGGCTCCGCGCCTTGCGCGGAGCGCTGCCGCTGGTCTTCGAGAAAATGATGTCAGCGACCTTTTCGGTCCCAGCCAGGCCGAAGAACCGAATCAAGGACAGATCCTGCTTGAGACTCTTCTGCAGACCAAGGATCGGAGTCGGGACCGCGTCCTCGAACGCATTGCTCACCAGATACAGGAGCGACTTCCCGTATGGCTTGAGCGAACTGTCGTCCTGCTCGAGCTCGTCGGTCATCGTATAGGTCGTGTGCCGCGTGATCGGCTGTCCCGGACCGATCAGCTTCTTGAGACCGTCCTTGAAGAGTTCCGTCGTGATCGCCGGCGCGAGGAAGTGGAGCGTGCGCACGTCGACGGGGGGAACTCCCGCCAGCTTCTGCGCCACAAGCAACGGCAGGAAGAAGGCGTGGAGAATCGCGCCCGCGCTGTGACCCAACGCGTGGAATTCAATCTGGCCATTCGTCGCTTTCCACAGTTTGCCGGCGAGCTCGGCAACCAGGCGTCCGCCGCCATCCGGGTCGGCGGCCTTCCGGGCGCTGTTCTTCATCTGACCCCAGACCTGCTTGCCGCCGTTCCGCGCGAGCGTTTCGATCGCTGCATCGGTCAGTGCGCCCCGCGCGTCCCTCGTTGGAACGACGCCGCCGAGAATGTCGCGGATCGTTTCATTCAGTCCGGTCTCCCAGACGAAATACACGGGATACACGCCGTTCATTGCCCAGCACCGGCGACGCGCGAGCACCGGGAGCAGCCCCTCGCGCTCCTCGATGAGTCCGCCATGGGCAAAGAACAGCACACGCGCTGGCTGGCCGAGCGCCTTTTGCGCCTTCACGTAGTCCGGGATGAACTCGGTGAAGATTCGGCCGACCTGTTCGGGCGACGAGCTGACGCTTCCGGTGCTCGAGAGCTTGCCTTCGCGCAGGTTCACGACGTGACGAGCGAAGACGTCGCGCTCCTCTGCCGTCCAGTCGCGTTCAACGGCCTCGGATCGCGTCGCGGCCGGAGCCCCGCGCATGCTGCGCGACACAGGAGCCAGCACGGCCGCCGGCTGCGCATCAGCCTCGGCGTAGCTCGCCGCGAATCGCGTCGAGATGATCACCGATTCGAGCCGGCCCAAACGGGCCGCAGCCATGTCCGTCGCGAGCACGTCCCAGGGATCGTCGAAGCGAGCTTCGGTCTGTGCGACAACGCCCGCGAGCGCGTCCGAGAGCTTGCCACGCGCCTTCAGGAAGGCCTTGTCGGTGGCGAGCGTCGCCGCGTTCCGCTGGCCGAGGAAGGCTCGCATTTCGGAGAGCTCTTCGGCGGCGCGGCTCATCGCCTTTGCCCACCAGATGATCGTGAAGACGTCGCCCCTCACGACGGCCAGTCGCAGCACGTCGTTCCGGATGTGGCCCGGAAGAACCGTACCGAGGGCGGCGCCGGCCATCCGCACGCGCTCCCACATCGCATCCGGTTCGAGAGCGAAGCGGCGATACGAGCGAGCCGGATCGTTATCAGGAATGAGCGCGAGTAGCGCCTGTCGAGCGATCGTTTCGTAGTGCTCCCTCTCGTGCGGCTTGCCCGCGCCATCGAGGAACATGGCGTCACACGCGGCGGAGCTGAAGTGGTTCTGGATGACGAACGTTGACCTGCCGAAGTCCGAGTCGGTCCCCAATCTCGCGTCCCGCTCACTGTCGTCGCACAAACCGAGCGCGATGAGCGCGCGATAGTGATCCTCGAGGTCCTGCCGCTTCGTTTTGCCGCGCTGCTCGAGATACATCTGTTCTGCGGTCAGCGTGAGCGTCGCGCCGAGTACCCGGCTCGCCTGATAGGCGGCGGTCACCATCAGCGATTCGAACAGGACCTTGCGAAGCTTCTCGCTGTCGCTCTCGAGTGGCTTTTCCTTCACGCGAATCCGCCGCGCGCTCACCTTGTCGGCCGCCGTCAAGGCCCCGCTCACTGGATCGAAGGTGAGCGTGCCCTCCTGTAGCAGCTCGACGAAGCTCCCGAAGTTCAGGATGCCCAGCAGATTGATACGCCACGAGGTCTTCCGCTCGCGCAGCTGTCGTGCTGCGCTGGCCACGAGCCGGATCGGCGCTGACTCGGACGCGGACGCCTCCCCGATCTTGGAGAGACGTCCGTGCAGAGCCTCACCGATCGCGGCTTTTCCTTGGTCGTCCAGGCGTGCCAGGTCGATGTCGTACGCAAAGAGCGCCTGGTCGTCGCGCAGCGCGGAAATCTGCAGCTGCGCCGACAACGTCAACGATCGATCGACGCTGGCGGCAATTGCCTGCTGGATCGCCTCGATCGAGGCGTCGTCGAGCTTGGCATCCACGAGGGTAAGTAGATCGGCTTCCGGATCCGGGCTGATCGCTCGCATCAATGTCGCCAGCAGATCCTTTCCCCTGACCGTGGCGGAGATGCCCGCCATCGCCTTTGCGGAAACGCTCAGCGACTGCCCGCGACGCCGATGGAACGCGAGATGGAGCGTCGAGGCGTCGGGCTTCGACAGCCGGAGCTCGAACCCGCCGCTGGCGGTCCATTCCGCGCCGATGTCAACGCGCGCCCCGGCTGTGACGGCAACCGATCCGACAATCGGCAGTCCGGGTGTCGCCAAGAGGTTGGTCGTGGAGCTCAATGTCGCCTGCCCGCTGAACGACACCTCCCCCTCGCCCGCGAGCGACACGAAGGCCCCGACTGGCAACCGCTGCAGATCGTCCGCGTCTGCCGGAAACACCGCGGCGGAGAGCATCGTTTTCACGGCGTCGCCGACGATTGGCGTCGTCCCGACGATGTTGAAGGGATGAAAGTAGGCATAGCGAAGCGCGGTACCCGCCTGGAACCCGAACCCGATGCTGCCGTGCGTGCCGGCCAGCCCCGCCTTGAGGAGCGCTTCGAGCGTCAGCGAGCTGAAAGCGGTCCCGTTGGGGACCGTCACCGGCGCTTGCAGGTCGCTTCCCGCGAAGATCTCGCTGCCCGACGCATGCAGCCCTATCTTGACGCTGCCGCCTGCCGTGATCGAGAGCTCGTTGTTCTTCCCTACCGGCACCTCCTGGTCGAGCGTAAGCGCGAGCTCGCGGGCACCGTCCGCATCCGACAGCGGCTTCGAAAACACGTGCGCGATCGGCAGAACTGACCGCAGCGAAGCCGCCGCCTTGAGATACCTGCCGAGACCCTCGTCCGTCAGGTTCGTGGACAGGAGTTGCTGTCCCTTTTCGTCCTTGATCGCGATGAACATGTCGTCCAGGCGCTTTAACCTTTCAACCATTCGTGTCTCCTAGCCGCGCAACTCACTGAGCCATCGCAACGCGCTCAGACTCGGCATGAATCCGTACTCGCCGCCCAGTGTCCGGGTAAAGCTCTCCAGCAACGGAATTCTCCGACGCACCGGCCGCATCGGAATCGTGAACGTCCCGGCGCCGTCGTGCGACCCGCAAATCGGATCCCGCTGGGTCTCGAGACCGAGGAAATTTCCGTCTTCGATCCAGTGCTTCTTCAGGAACTCGTACGTGTCTGGCGCGTTCGCGCTCAGGAAGATGAAAAAGATCCCTCGACTTTGACCATCGTCCTCGAACTTGCCTTCTTCGAGAGGCTGCCCATACGTGTTGCCGTGACGAATGATACGGTGGAGATTCACGTTGTCCAGCACGGTCAGCGGCGTGTCGCGCGGATTCATCCGGCGGATATGTGATCCGAGCGGGCAGCGGAGCCCCTTCGGGTCTTCAGCGTAGAGAAAGTTGTTCATCTGCTGAAGATCCGAGCCCAGTTCCGGGCGGTCCTCGTCGGGAGCGAGCATCAGGGGCGCACCGCTTGGCCAGCGTCCAATCATCTTTGCGGCGAGCAGCTCTGGCGTAAGCGGCGCAGCCGAATTGTCGCGGAGGAATCGCCGGAAGGCCGCCACATGCGAGTGCAGCTTGCGCAATCCGGCGAACGTTCCGTTGCGGCCAAGAACATCCGGCTGCGGCATTGGAACTGTGCGGCCGGAGTCGCCCGGGTAACCCAGCACGAACTCGCCGGCCGCTATGGGCGTCTCCGGATTCAGTATCGGACTCGCGTCGTTGCCGAGGATGCTTGGAAAGCTGATGCCATCCTTGTATCCGAATGGGGTGCGGCCGCCTTTCACCTGCGCGAAATCTTCACGCTTGAGCACCTGCACGGCCGGCAAGTCCTGCAATTCCCGCCGTGCCAGCGCGAGCTTCTCCTGGAACTTGCTGTCCGAGATGGACAGGAGCGTCAGGGCTGCGTGAATGCGTCCCGTGCCGTAGGGTTCTTCCCAGTGCTTCGGCAGACTGTCTTCGGATTCTTCAAAGGACACCGCGCGCGCAGCCATGCCTTCGCGAAATGCCGGCGGAAAGGAGTCAAGAGACGTTTGCGGGACACCGAGAGCCTGCAGGCCGGTGTAGGTGAAGGCGATGGCAGCCCACGTATCCGCAGACGCGTAGTGTGCGGCAGAAATAATGTGCGGCAACAGCCGGCGCAGGAATTCACGCGCCTGCGCGCCATCAGCGAAATGCAGGAGGACATGGCAGCCGATATACGGCGCCGGACGCCGGCGAAGAATCGGACTCTGGATGTCCTCTTTCTCGAGCGCAGGAGTGGCCGCGTCGGGCGCCATTCGCGGCCGCCCTAGTTTGCCGCGTCGAGGATGACGTTGAGCGCGTCGTGTGTTTTCAGCGCCTTGCGGATGCGCACCACCGTCGCGTCGGGGTACGCCACATACCATCCGGTTGCCGACACCTGGTGTTCGGCAATGAAGTCCTTGACGGCTGGAGAACCTATTCCCGGCCAGCCTTCAACCACCGAAAAGAGCGCGTCCATCGCCTCGGGTATCTTCGTCGCGAACGCGGTGATGTAGCTCTCCCAGTCGCCATCGTATGCGCTCGCGAACAGCAACCTGGTGTCGTTCTCCAGGATGACGAAGCGCATGTCGTGCACGGTTCCCACGAGGTCCGCGCCCGCGAAGCGCCCTTTGACCGAGCCAAGAAACGCTCGCAGCTTCTCGGCGCCGCCTGGCTTGAGCGGAACGATCACGGTCAGTTCTGAAATCTGGCCATCTCGTAAGCCGACGCGATTCGGCGGGGTTGCGGGAGTGTTGGTAGTCGATGCCATAAACAGTACCTCAGTGCGCGGAAAGGAACGGCAGTTACCGAAGAGCAACCGCGCGGCATTATAACCGTCGCGTGAGGTGTCAGCCGCGGCTTAGGGGCGTGTTCTTCACGATAATTTTGACGTCGCGGACTTGAAATGGTCGTGGCCAGGATCGACTGCGGCGCCACCTACGAAAACCGACCCCAAGCCAACCGCAAACGAGCGGATCGCGCGCTGTTTCTGTAAGCGAGGGCGCCGGGTGTCGGGTGTGTCGCACCCGGATGAGCGAATTTGTGCCATCAGCCGCGCGCGGCCCGTGGAGCGGCGGCCATTCGGCCCGTTCGAGATCCTCGCACCGCTCGGGGCCTGCGGAATGGGCGAAGTGTATCGCGCGCATCACGCATTCGAGTATCTGCACGCTGCGGTAGTGATCGACAAGCTCCTTGAGGGCCCGTCTGAAATGGCTCCTCGCGCACTCGCCTCAACACGCCAGGGGCGCATCACGCAACCTGCAACGCGCTCCCCCACGGCAATAAACGAGCGCACGGGTCCAGCGCCGCAAGCGCGCGCACCTCGCGCGACATTTCGGCGCTGAATGCGCGATGGAGCGCCTGCAACTCAGTGTCGGTCCAGACAAACGACGCAATGTCGTCGGTCAGTTCGAACAGCCGGCGCGAGAGATCGTGCCGCGTGGTCTCATAGTCGGCAAAAGCGGCCGGCGTCCCTTTCATAATCGCTCGCGCCAGCAGTTCCGCATCGCGCAATGCGTCCGTGATGCCGTGCGCCGTGGCCGGATCTTTGAAATGTCCGGCATCGCCGACGAGCGCCCACCCGTCCCCGGCGCCGCGCTTGATGAAACCGACGTGGCCGCCGAATCCACGAATGGGCTCCACCTGGCGTGCCTCGTCGAGGCGCCTGTCGAACTCCGTCGACACCTCGCGAATAACGCGACGGTATGCGGAGGATGCATCACCCTGGATCTCTGAGCGAAAGCGTCCCGACGGCATCGACGCGAACACACATGTGGCGCCGTCGTTGGTGGGAATGGCACCGATGCTCGCACCCGCCTGAAACCGCCAGTAATAGCCGTCAACCGGCAAGTTCTCCCAGTAGCTGTAGAGGACTCCGGCAGCGTGCCGCCCCTCGACAACGCGAGGCGCACTAACGTGCTGCGCGACCGTCGAGTGCAGTCCGTCTGCGCCGATCACGATGTCCGCTTCGATGCGATGCCGTGTGCCACCTGCAACAGTCGTGATCCCGCGGACGCGCCCACGACGGTCGATGATCACGCCGTCCATACGAACGTCATAGTTGACCTCTGCCCCGCTGCCGACGGCGGCATCGACTAACGTCCGATCGAGCAGAGCGCGGCGCGGCGCGTATAACGCACCGACGCCGAATCTGGGCTCGATCGGTACGGTCACGTCCTGCTGGGGGTAGCTGAACGTGGTCGAGTGTACCGGCGGCGTGCCGGCGGCAACAATCGCGGGTAAGACGCCCCATCGATGCAGCTGAAGGATGGCGCCGCGCATCAGCGCGTGCGTCGATGTCGTGTCCGACCCGTACACGCCTCTATCCACCAGGAGCACCCGCGCGCCCGCTCGAGCGAGTAACAGGGCGGTCGCCGCCCCCGCACAACGCGCTCCGACAACGACGGCATCAACTTTCATGAACTTCTCCTTACGCAACGCGCGCGCTGACCATCGACCGAGCGATCTCATTCGCGATCACCCACGCATCGTCTCCGACGCCGTCGATAAAACTCGAGTTTCGCCGGCGCTGAAAATTCAGGCCGAGCACGTAGAGCCCTCCAACTGGGGTAACCCCGTCCTTGTGCATGATTTCGCCGCGAAAATCGAAAACGGGAACACGCAGCCACGGGTACGTACGTCGATAACCGGTCGCCCAGATCACCGTATCGATGCGCTCATCCTTCAAATCAAGGCAGCGGGGAGTGCCGGCCGCGAGACGCGCCGTTTGATCAAACTCCTCGGGCGGCGTCGCGGCGACGCCATTTGTGTTGACGAACTGATCGATCCTCGTGAGGATCTCGGTCATCTTGATGTCCGCTGCGGCGGTTGTCGCGGCGAGATCATCCGCAAGAGTCACGCGATCGCCGTCGATGTCGCGTACGCGGCCCACCAGTCGAACACCTCGATCGTGCAGCACCGCCAGGTCAAGCGACGAATGATCTGGTCTGCCAACCAGCTGAAGCGACGGCTGATGACGTGAACGTTCGATGTTGTGAACGGCGTCGGCGCTCTGACTCAGCACGCCGAGCCGATCCAGCCACGAAAACATGTCATGTCCGCGGTAGCGTCGAGGCACACGCGTATGACGGCCTACAGCGAGTGTCACCTGCCGCCCGGAACGCTGAATCTCGTCGGCAAGCTGTACGCCGGTTGAGGAAGCGCCAACAATGAGGACCCCGCCGGCCGGCAATTGTTCGGGACGCCGGTAATCCGTCGGTACCATTTGCCGGACCGACGGCGGCAACGATCGGCTCACGGCCGGAACGGCCGGCCGATCACAGTATCCGGTCGCCACCACGACAAACGAAGCCCACCAGATACCGCGATTCGTCGCTACACGGAACCCATTGACCGATCGCTCTACGCTTTGCACTTCCGTATCGGTAACGACTGGCGCCTCTGACGAGACTGCGTAGCGTTCCAGGAATCCAATCAATTCAGGGGCGGACATGTAACCGTCCCCGTCGTCGCCGTCGTACTCGAATCCCGGAAGACGCGTCATCCAGTTCGGCGTCAGCAGATGCAGCGAGTCCCAGCTCTGGCTTCGCCAACGCTCGGCCACCTTCCCGCGCTCGAGCACGACATGCTCGATGCCGAGATCGGACAGGCAGCGGCTCATGGCGAGTCCTGCCTGTCCACCACCGATGATCACAGTATCGATACGCGCCATGTCGCCTCAACGTGTGTTGACGCTGACGTCCACCGGCACTCCGTTGGTGAGCACATCGAAGACCGCCGACCGTGCGCGCGACTGCTCGACGATCTGGCGCAGCTTCTCCGGCGGTGCGTCGCCTGCGATAGTGACGTTGACTCGGATGCGCTCGTACCCGTTGCGGACCGTGTCGGACAGTCCCAGGATGCCCTGCAGGTCGATGTCGCCTTCGACGTGCGATTCCACTGACGTGAGCGTCACACCCCTGGCAGCGGCGACGTTGGCGACGCCTGCCGTGATGCATGAGGCCAGCCCGTGCAGCAGGAATTCGATGGGCGTCGGACCACGATCTTCACCGACGAGCACGGCGGGATGATCGGCACCGTAGCGGAAGTCGGTCTGATGCTTGTGTTCGCCGCCCGCGCCGCTGAACGACTCGATGCGCGACTCGCTGTATGTACCGCTTATCCACCGGTTGGTCGCGCGAAACTGGAACTTCGCAAGTGCGGGTGTCTCCTTCACCACGTTGATCGTGGCGAGCAGGGCGGGCGTATTCACGCCGTGACGCGGCTCTCGTGGCGCTCGGGTTGCGGGAGTCATAACTTCGGGCATTTCCTGTCTCCTTCTTGGCCGCCACGACTGCGGCGGCTCTTACCCCTCTTAACGCGCCATCGGCTGAAAAACCCCGCAACGGTGCAACCAAGCGGAGGAGACCCATGGCTCGGCTGAGAGCGGCACCGGAGGGGAGTGACAGGAAGCGAAGGATTTAGGTCCTACTCGGCTCCGACGAGGGCCGCAACGGCAACGAGCCGAACGGCCCAAGAGCGGTTGGGTTTACTCACCGATGACGATCGATGCGAAGTGTTGAATCCCGAGGCTTCAAATCGCGTGCGCGGCCGTGCGCGGGCACTATTTCAGAGGCGGCTTGGAGTCGGCGATGATCCGGACGATGTGCCCGTCCGATTTCTCGGCTCGGAATTCCCGCGTCTTTATCTGGCGCTCGCTGAATCCCATGTCGCCTCCCAGATGATCGATCTGTTCCCTCACGAGCCTCAGCAGCTTTGGATGACGGCCGCTCGCCTGATATTCGTGCTCCTTGCCACAGAGCGACATGAGCGCGTTCCAGTGGTTCTCCAACTGTAAATCACGCCGCATGTTTTTTTCATCATACCCTGCCGATCATGCCCGGCCATCCGCTGGGATATGCCTGGTTAGCGGGATTGCCAAGTCAAATCGCTTTCGAAAACTGAGAACCGCGCAGTATAGTGCGGACAAACCCCCATGTCCCCGACGCGGCTACTGCTCCTTGGGTATGCCTTTTCCGGCGCTGCCGCGCTTATCTACGAAGTCACCTGGATGCGATTGCTGACCCTGGAGATGGGGCACGGCGTCGCATCGACCAGCACGGTGCTTGCGGCGTTCATGGGAGGCTTAGCTGCTGGGTCTGCGGCAGGTGGGCATTTTGGCGCGCGGTTAAGCCCCTCCCAAGCACTTCGGATGTTTGCAATCATCGAGACGGTCATTGGTGCCCTGGCTCTCTTGCTTCCTCTTGAGCTCGCTGCGGCTGGTCCGCTGCTGGCAAACGCGTACGCTGATGGACAGCCAGGGGTTATGTTCAACGTCTTGCGCGTCGGATTGAGCTTACTGCTGCTGGCAGCGCCCGCTGCAGGCATGGGAGCGACGTTCCCACTCGCTTCACGATGGATGGTGCCGTCTGCCAATCATGCCGCACTAGATGCCGGTCGATTGTATGCGGTGAATACGATTGGGGCAACCGTCGGTGCACTCATGGCTGGCTTTGTCTTGCTGCCTGTACTTGGACTAAGACACACGACTCAGATCGGCGTGCTGCTCAGTTTAAGTTCTGCAGCGCTTGCGATCTTGGCTCGAAGAGCATCGAGTTTCAGAAAAGACAGCCGAACGAATCCCATTCGGTCGCGTGGGAAACAAGCTAAACAGATTCTCAAGGCGGAGCCGAGGACTTTAATCTGGATCGCGGCAATGGCGCTTGCGCTTTCGGGGTTTGCCTCGCTGACCATGCAAGTCGTCTGGACGCGGCTCGCAGCTCTCATATTGGGTCCGACGACGTATGCGTTCAGCGTCGTAGTCGCAGTCTTCATTGGCGGACTTGCCGCTGGCGCCACTCTTGGGTCGTGGTTAGCGGGCCGCACACGCGCGCCCCGTATTCGGGCTGGCAATGACGCTGCTTTGCGCAATCGGACTGGCTGCTGCTGCAGCTGGACGCGTGGATGGCGCGCTTCTTTCTGTGGCCGAGATAGTGAAAGAGAATTCCTCATTTGGCTTCCTCGTTGCTCGTCAGGCCCTGCTCGTGGCAACAGTGATCGCGCCGATGACTGTTGCGTTTGGCGCCGTTTTCCCGTTTGCTGTTGCGGTCGGCATGAAGACCAATGACAGGATCGTCTCAGACCTTGGCATTCTTTACGCACTGAATACCATCGGCGCGGTCATAGGCGCCCTGCTTACTGGTTTCGTATTCATCCAATCGCTTGGACTGCATGACACCATCCGCGTCGTGACTATTGTTGTAGCGATATCGACATTTGCGTTCGCACTCATCGCAGGCGTGCGAGGTCGCGAGCGTGGACTCGTTTTCGTGGCTTCCGCGATAGTGTTGTCCCTGGGATTCGCGCAGCCGTCGTGGGACACCAGACTCTTATCCAGCGGGGTTTACAAGGATGCGCGAGGATCGGGCAAACCTGACCTCGAAACGTGGCTGACAGCCGGTCGGCTCCTCTACTACCGCGAGGGCGCTACGGCCACCGTGTCAGTGCGCGAGTCGCTTGGTAGTCGCTCCCTTTCGCTCGATGGCAAGGTCGATGCGTCAAATCAAGCCGACATGCTCACCCAGCGGCTCTTGGCGCACCTTCCGTTACTTCTCCATCCCAGGTCAAATCGTGTCGCGATTCTCGGCTTGGGAAGCGGCGTCACGCTGGGTTCCGCCCTCAAACACCCGGTCCAAAGCGTGGATGTCATTGAGATCTCGCCTGAAGTCGTCGAGGCGTCACGTTTTTTCGATTTTGAAAATCATCGAGGACTCGCCGACCCTCGCACACGGCTGATCATTGGCGACGGTCGGCTGCATCTCGCCCGCTCACGATCGCAATACGACGTGATCGTGTCAGAACCGTCGAATCCTTGGATTTCGGGAATTGCATCACTGTTTACGCGGGAGTTCTTCGAATTGACGCGTCAGCGTCTCGCTCCGGGCGGTTTGCTGTGCCAGTGGGCACATACCTACGACATCAGCGACACAGACCTGCGGTCTATTGTCGCAACGTTTCTCTCAGTCTTCCCGGACGGGTCTCTCTGGCTCGTGGGCAAAGGCGACGTCCTGTTGATAGGCTCGACTGCGCCTGTCGACGAACAGTTCGGCCATGTGGTGGAACGCTGGAGACGTGATGGCGTTGCTGCTGATCTGATGGATGTTGGAGTGCAGGAGCCCTTCGCGTTGCTTTCCATGTTCGTGGCACAACGGGAGGCGCTGGCCCGTTACGCCCACGGGGCGCCCATCCAGACCGATGATCGAACTCAGCTCGAATATTCCGGGCCTCGCAGCATGTTTGGCGCATCGACTGCCCGCAACGACGAAGTGCTTCGCCAACTTGCTAGTACGGCCCCCCCTCCTCCACAAATTCGGGCGGTGCTTGACGCAGCCGGCCCGGTCGCCTGGCGCAACCGTGGTTGGATGCTTTTGAGATCCGAGGTCTATGAGGCAGCATGGCAGGATTTCGCGAGAGCACTCGAACGGGACCCCACTGACGTGGAGGCGTATGACGGAATCATCCGAGCCTCGGCACCAGCGTCTACCCCAGGAGTCCCTGAAACGTTGACTCTGCTGAAAAGATTGGCGGCCGAACCCGGCGGCACAAATGCCAAAGTGGCCTTATCGCGGCTGCTCGCTTCAACCGGGGCTGTTGATGAAGCCACGACTTTGGTGACGGATCTCGTTCAACGGTATCCCGAAGACGTACATGTCCTCGACCAACTTGCTTCGGTGCTGTCAGATATTGGAAATGTGGAGGGTCTGGCGCCAGTGGTGGCGGCGCTGCGGAGCGTCGCGCCGACCGATAGTCGCACTCATTACTACTCCGCCTCACTCTATTTTCTACAGGGTCGACTAGATCTCGCTGCTCGGGAGGCAGCATTCGTGGTGCGTAAAGAGCCGGGCCATTCACGTGCCCAGAATCTTCTCGGTGCATCGCTCGCAAGCCTTGGGCAATTGCAACCGGCGCGCGAAGCCTTTGAAGGCGCGTTGCGTGCGAATCCCTCTAGTGCGCGGACTTACTTGAACCTGGCCGCGTTAGAAGTAGAGTCTCACAATCCAGAGCGTGCGGCACAGCGCTATGCTGAGGCCCTTGTTCTCGACCCTAACTTGGAGGGCGCTCGGCGAGGCCTCGAAGCGATCCGCGTTTCCAGATGATCTTCTGGTCCTAATACGCACCGGCTCCGTTGGGCACTATCGATGTTGGCCAGAACCGCTCACTTTGTGGCAAATCCACCAAGAGGTACCCGAATTTCTGGGAAATGGGATCAAAAAAGTGCGCGGTATTGCGAAAAGCAAAAACCAAGTCTCCGGGTCCGACCGTGTAATCGCTACCGCCGACCACGCCCTTACCCATTACACCGCGATTGTCCCACATCGCGCCGGTAACAAAGCCGTCTAGAGTGGCTTTCGCGGTTCCGTAAACCACAATACTGAGGTGCTCATTAGTCTCATGGTTCTCCCAGGGACCAGGAGCCCCACCTTTGCGCCAGTCAGGACCTTTGGCGCGGTCGAAGATGATTCTGTTGATTCCCGGCGGGATGCCGGAAGTACCTGCAATGCCCGCCTCGTACCATTCGTCGATCTGTGCCTTTGTCGTCACGGGAGAACCTGGCTGGCCACCGGCCGCTGCGGTTTGCAGCGAATTTGGCCGCTGAATGGCAAACTTTCGAACCGCAACATATTCAAAGCGTTCGGAACCTGGCATGATCTGATACGCAGTACCCCGCGGAACATTGAGGATATCGCCTTCTCCGACGCTGTAGGTCTCGCCGGGTGGGGTGATTCCCAGCTGCAGCGAGAAGTGAGCCAGGCTCACTTTCGCCGTGCCGCGATATACGAACCACAGTTCATCTGCTTCGAGGTGCTCTTTCCAAGGCAACTTCACCGTGCGAGAAGCAACACGCAATGCGACTCCGGCGTTGCTTTTGACAAACAGATCCTGCGACTCCTTGACTTGCGACAGGGCTGCGAGCACTTCGGCTTTCTTCATGACGTGCGGAAACAAATTCGTCTTTGGCCCTGGAGATACCGTAACGGTCTCAGGAAATTTTGGAGGACTCGAGACCTGAGCCGCACTGTGCACTGCAGATATCACACACAGCCCTGACAAGACGCCCGAGGCAGTAAGAAGTTTCACCTACTGTCCACCTCCTCGCCCGCCGTCAGGCGGCTCCGGAAAGCCAGACTGGGAACTGGGGAAACCGACCAGAAAATACCCAACCCTCGCAGTGCCCGGATCCACGAAGTGCAGTTGATTTCGCGGAATCCAGACGATATCGCCAGGAGCAATGGTGTACTCGCTGCTGTCGATGTATCCGGTTCCGCGTATCTGACCTGGGCCGGTTACGGTGGGATTCACGAGTCGGCCGTCCATGGCAGCCTTGGCTGTTCCATGACGCACGAAATAAATCTGGTCTACGGCCTCATGCGATTCGTAGGGGCCCATCGCGCCGTTGTAGATGATCATGTTGACACTGCCACCCCGCGGAAATCGCAGTTGGGTAGACTGCGGTGCTGTCGCGAACGTTTGGTCGATCTGAGCCTTCGATGCGAAATACGACGTAGGTTCGGGCTGTGCTGCCCCGGCCGCGCCTGCTCCCGCGCCTCTCCCGGGTTGCTGGGGCGTGAATACTCGAAGAGCGACATACTCGAAACGGGTTGCACCCGGATCGATCTCATAGGCGACGTTCCTCGGGACATACACCACATCGCCAGCGGCGACATCGTGTGGGGTGTCGGCGGTTGCGGTTCCGGTTTTGAGGCCGACCTTGGCCGAACCCTTCCGTACAAACCAATACTCATCAGCCTCCTCATGATTGGTCGGCGGCAGTTTCTTCGTGTTCACACGGAACGTGACCGCATGATTCGTCTTCGTATACACATCCCAGGAATCATTGATCTTCGCAAACTGCGCGTCGACATCGGCGCTCTTCATCACGTGCGAAAACAAGTTCTTCGTCAACTTGGCTTGCGCGTTCACACGGCTGGAAGCCAGTCCCAGCACGAGGACGCACGACGCGACCGCGACTATCCCGACAGTCCGTAAACGGTTCATAACCCTAGTCCTTTCCAATCAAGAAATACAAAGAGCAAGCGAGCATCCTAGTAGGCCCCTCCGCCATTCGGAATAATCGCTTTCGGCAAAGACTGCTCCATCGTCGTACCATTCAGACTCACCAGGAAGTAGCCGACCTTACCTGTCGTCGGCGTCTGGACGATGTAGTGCAAGGTATTCCGGAAGACGAACAGCAGGTCGCCCGGGTTCATCGTGTACTCGGTCGAACCCTGGGGGGGAGGAAGCCCCATCACGCCACGGCGATCCCAGTGTCCGTTGGCGATGAACCCGTCCATGTATGCCTTGCCGGTGCCATACGTCGCAATGTAAAGATGCTCGTCCCTTTCGTGGTTTTCGACGGGACCGCCATCGAAAGGACCCCATTTCACGCCGTCGGGGCCGCCGTTGTAGAGATTTGCAGTGATCCCAGGATAGATCGGCACACTCGCCGTGGCCGTTGCGTAGATCTTGTCGATCTGGGCTTTCGTCACGACGGGCGGCGGCGTTCCTGGGAACGCGGGGGGCGTGCCACCGCCGCCACCGCCTCGGCCGGTGGGTGGGGGCGGGATCAGAAATTTCCGGACCGCAACATATTCGAAACGACCGGCCGGCATGACCTGATAGGCCATGCCGCGCGGGACGTTCACGATGTCCCCTTCGGCCGCGTCATAGGTATTTCCCGGCGGCGTCACCCCCAATTGCAGCGAGAAGGGTGCCAGAGTGACTTTCGCCGACCCCTTGTACACAAACCAAAGCTCGTCGGCCTCCGTGTGCAACTTCCACGGTAGCTTCGTCTTGTTGCTCGCGGCGCGGAGTGTAATGGCGAAATTAGTCTTGACCACGAGGTCCTGTGAATCCTGTACCTGCGCCAACGCCGCGAGGACCTCGGCTTTCGTCATCAGGTGAGGAAACAGGTTGGTCTTTGGTCCCGGCGAAACTGTAATGGACTTCGGGAATGCTGGCACTGATGGCGCCTGGGCACCGATGCGCGTTGAGAGCAGAACCGCACCCATGGTGAGAAGCAGAACCGAAACCAGCTTATGCAAATCCATTGATGTTGTCCCCCCTCCTGATACCAGAGACCCAACGGAGCCGGATTACATCTATCTCGTCAGAACGTGTATCTAAACCCCAGCCTCATGATTCTCGGGCTGATCGCCTGGGTGTACCGGCCAAATGTCGGCACTACGTTTCCGAGGCTGTCCGTCGTTGTTCCGGTTTGGGTGTTGGAACCAATAATGGTACTGGCGTTCTGAATGTTGTACACCTCCACGAGGGTACTCAACGTGTGTCCTTGCCCGCCCCACACCCCTCGGAATTTCTTTTCTAACCGTATGTTCGTCAGAGCGATGTCTGGGAGATAGTAGGTACCTGACGACTCGACAACGACCGACGTCGTGCCTTGAGCCAGCGGCGCAGGGTGATCGACGAACAGAGCCGGCGTGAAAGAGACGGTCCTCGATTGAGCTTCGCCGTTCTGTAGCGTCCAGGATCCAGACAAGGCGAGATCCCAAGGCAGCGAGTACGTGCCTAGAAGTTTGAATGTCCAGTTATTGGTAACTGGTCTATTTGCGCCATTGAACTGGCGTTGATTCGGATCGAGACTGGGGTTGTCCCCAAGATGGCGGTCGGTTCGAGACCATCCCATTATTATCTGGTCGCCGTTTGCAAACCGCTTGTTTCCGTTGATTTCAATGGTGTCGTAGTACTCGCCGTTATCAAGGTTGGTCAAGTAGTTGTCAGTGCCGGCAGGGACGATTCGTTCGTAAACCGTCCAAGGACGGTCATCCGGGGTACCGCGAACACCATCGGGACCGGGATCAATAGCCGCAACAGGGGCATATCCACTGGTTGGTTGCGCCCGATTTACCGTCACCCTCGTACGATAGCGGTTCATTCGGACCCAGTTAGCCGACACGCCGAAATTCTTGGCGATCTGCTGGTCGACTCCAATCAGGTACTGATCGACGATGGCATTGCGGACATCAGGATCGATAGCTGTTTCCACAAATTGTCCGGAAGTCGACAGCAGCCGGGATGTCGATACCAAAGCCGGGGTGATTGGCAACCTCCCGTCCCACGCATACCGGTTCGTGATTGGCGTGCGATTTGGATTTGCATCTTGCGCGAACGTAATGTCCGGGTCTTCAGCGTAACGCCCATAGTTGAGTTTCAGAGCCGTGTTCCCGTTGCCGAACAAATCGTAGATGAGCCCCAATCGCGGGACCCAGTTGTTGAAGGTGGGGAGGGTCCGGCTGTCGAAGTGAGTAGGGACGGCGAATGCACCGATACCGTCGTTGCCCTGCTCGGGATAGTGACTGAGATATCGATCCCAACGCAGACCGAGATTCGCTACCAGCTTCCTGGTAACCTGCCACTTGTCCTGAAAGTAGAAGTAGTTCTGCCACATGGAGCTCTGATAGTCGAACGGCGTGTTTTGTGTCTGAAACTGGTCTGGCACGCCGTTTCGAGTGTAGAGAACAACTCCCCGTTCCTGCCCCGGAGACGCCTCCGGACCATGTTGAATGCTCCTTCGGTCGACCCAGATCACGCCGTAGGATGTCTTTATGTTGTGTGCGGCCGTAAAGTAATTCATCACACCGTCGTACTGCCATTTTCTGGACGAATCCCGAAACAATCCACCGGTCGTCAACCCTGGACTATCTCCCGTGTAGGAACCGCGAACCGTCTGAACAGAGCCAAGATCACGAACCGGAGTCGTCGGCTCGGAACCGGGATGGATTCGGTAGGGAGCGTCATAGTTTTCTCCGGCGACGGCAGCCTGGAATGTCGCCCGATTACCAATTGTTCTGTTCCACTGTCCCTTTTGCACATAGGTCAGTGTCCACTGCTCGCCGATGGAATCCAACGTGTAGAGGTAAGCATTCGGCCCCCGCCCACCGCGGTCGGCTCTCTTTCGGCTGGTCATCCCGAAAAATACCAGTGAGTTGTTCGGGTCCATCTGATAGTTCACTTTTATCGTGTGATTCTGCAGGCTGGTTAAGAAAAGTGCGCCTGGCGTACCAGTCTCGTCCAACATCTGCGTAGACAATCCGATCCCCTGATCTCTAAAGGAATAGAACCACCAGAGCTTGTCCAGTTTCATGGGTCCGCCGGCGTTCACATTCAAATCGTGATAGTTATCGAATTCATCCGTAACACCGATGCCCTTTTGTGTCAGTTCTGGCGTCAAGTTGTCTGACTGAAGCGCCGGCCCCTGCCAGTCATAGAGCGCTAGCCCATGCAATTGATTACTGCCGCTTTTTACGGTCATGTTGACGGCAGCTCCAGGCACGTTCGACTCCGCGGAGTTCATTGCCGCCGACACTTGCATTTCCGACAGCGCCCCATAGTCAAAGTACAGGTTCAGGTTACTCGCCGTGTCCTGCGTCGTAACACCATCGATGCGCACATTCCACTGCCCGGACAGACCGTAGGTTCGGAAGCCTGTATTCGTCCCCATATTCGATCCGCCCACGTCGTACGCTGTCACTTGAATGCCCGGGGTGGTCGTCATGATCCCGCCGAAATTACGAGATCCGGTCGGAAGACTCTCGAGCAATCGCCCGTCATAGTTTGTCCCACGCGTGACGCTCTGAAGATCGACGACAGGTGTTTCGCCGCTAACCGTGACGGCATCTGAGAGGGCTGCCACTTCTAGCGTCGCGTTGATCGTGCTTGTCCGGCCAACTCCCACCAGCACGCCTTGTCGCGTGAGAGTAGCGAAGCCAGTGAGTTCGTACACCACCTGATACGTTCCAGGCGGAAGAAGGGTGATGCGATATGTCCCGTTACTTTCAGAGACCGTTGTTCGGGTCCCCTGGATCGTCTCGCCAGAGACGGTCACGGTGACTCCGGGCATCACTCCGGCACTGCTGTCAGTTACAGTCCCTACGATGTTGCCAGTGAATTCCTGCGCCACCAATTCAGCGGATGAGAACCAGAGAAGCAACCCGGACAGAACGAACAGGAATTTCGGCGCTGTGTGCTTCATAGCTACACCTTTCTGATTGGCGGTGAGGATGGCGGTGCAATTGGCTGCGACCGAAGCTGCGCTCAAGCCCGAGACGGACTGCTTCTGGAACGAACGCCGGGACGGTTCGCGCGCGATCATGCGACCTCCACAGGTGTCCCGCAATGCCGAGATCACTCGCGAGCCAGTCGGTTCGCTAATGAGTTTTTCGAAGGCCCTCCTTATAGCGGTCGGGCATCTCACGTGTCAAGCCAGTGAGAAAATTCGAGGTTTTTGCAGGCGAATTGCGCCGCGATACTTGACTATCCCATCAGGCGATCGCGATACCTGCGGTTGTCATTGGTAGGGACAGGCATCTGTAGATCTCTGACGTTTCGATTTCGTGCCCGTGAAGCTCGACACCGACGATCAGAGCTTGTAGCAGCCAGGACCCGCCGCCGCGGGGTCGAGGTCGAACTCGACCACGGCCGTCTTCCCGGACGAGCGCTGGGTGACGTGCACGAGCACCTCGCCGCGCGCGCACCCGCGCGGCGGACGGAGGACGAGCAGGACCCAGCTCAGGCCGGGCACGGCGTGCCAGCGTGGCTCCTGCCAGGGCTCGCGGCTGCACTCGATGCCCGCGCCGCTCGCCATGTCGTTCAACGCGAGGCCCCACTCGACGGCGCACTCCACGCGGAAGGCATAGCGATCCGGCCGATCCCCGACGCAGAACACGGCCAGGTTCGCGCGCCCCGCGTGGATGCGCAGGCGCGGCGCCCGGTGGCGTTCAACCGGCTCATGGCCGATCCACACGTTCAAGTTCCCGGCCCAGTGCGGACGAGCGCCGTCGAGCAGGTCGAGGAGGTCTGGCGGCAGCGCGGTTGAGCGCGCAGAGATCGCGCCGGGCGCGCGGAGCAGGGCCTGCAGGTGCGCGAGCTGCCCCACGACCGCGCGCCGGCGCTCGCGCTCGACCCCGCTTGCCGTCCGGAGCGCTGTCGGACGAGGCCGGAGAAGCTCCCGAGCGGCTGAGGACGCGGTTGCTCCACGACGATGCGCAGGACCTGCGTGCGCCCCGGAGGAATGGCCGGCACGGCCAGCGTCGCGAGCGGACGCCAGCGCACGAAGGCGCCGAACGGCGCGGCTTCGAGGCGCAGGGAAGCGGGCTCCGAGGGCCACTGAAGAAGAACGCGACCGGGTTTCGTTTCAGCGGTCGCGCTGGTGTCCCTGCCAGAAATCCGCTTCTTCTTGGAATCATCGTTGTGCTTTCTCAGAAACAGATTCTCGGCGGCGAGTTGGGCATGCGACCGCACCGCGCTCGACACAAACCGCAGCAGGTCACGGACGAAACGGCGGACGAGAGGCGCCAGGGTTGGGAACTGTCATCTGTCCCGCCACATAATGGCCGCGATCCTCAGATGGGCGGGCCGACGTATAAACGGTAGTTGGATGGCGACCGCAGGCGACGACGGTGATGCTCGTTCAGGTCGTTGTCGCAGCCGAGCGCACTTGGCCCTCATTGCCGAATGCCTGCTGATCTCCGGCTGCTTGCACGGGTGCAATTGGAAGACACCGACAGCCGCCAGTACAACCTCCGACGGTCCCGCGGTCTTTTCGGTCCCCTACAACCATCGCTCTGCGACGCTCAGCGCCAGCATAGACATCGGCGTGTGGATGCACCGCGGGCAGCAATTGGCTCGGACGACGATAGCCAGCTGGCTAGGCGTAAGGCACGAACAGAAGCAGCTTTTCGAGCCGATCAACGTACTTTGGGTCGATCCGACGGCGAGCAGCGAGGTCGCGGCCCGTGACAACGTCGTTGCGTTCCTGGATCGGTGCGACTTCAAACGCGAAGGCGATTACCTGTTCGGCGCAATCCCCAGGCACTCGAACGGCTACTCGGCATGGGCCAACGGCCAGTGGCGCGGGCAGTACGATCCGGACGACGCCTGGGTCCAGTTGAGTTTCGGCGGCCTCTCGGGCGATCACGGCCGGATTTTTCCGGCCTTCCAGGTGATGTCCGCCGCCGGTGCGGTGTACTTCACGCCGGGAGCTTTCAGCCGCGAAGGCAGCTATGGCAATCCGTTCTTACTCAGCCTCGACTGCGCGCTCAATCGTGAGAACTGTCACGCGTATCAGTCCTTCGACGCCGCACGCGACAAGCTGAACTGCGGGGCCAGCGGATGGATCGCCTCAGGTCCGGTCGACTTACGGAACAGGTACCCGATATCCATGGGCCTCTCGTTCTCGACCGCGGATCACACGGGCGCGCTCGTTTTTCAGCGGTCGCGCTGACGGCGGGCCGACACGTCGTCTAGCGGGGTTGCGGCGCTCGTTCGCGTGACGTCCGCTCGAGCCACCGACGAGCCCCGAGAGCAGTCACTATCCCGAGCAGGGCTCCCGCGATCATCTCCACCGCATAGTGGAACGACCCGTAGACCGCGCCGAGGCCGATGCCGACGCTCAGCAGACCGATGATTGGCGCCAGCCGCGGCAGTTCTCGCACCGCGCAGAGGGTTTGAGCGACGGCAACGGCCTGATGGGAGGACGGAAACGCGGCCCCCATCGACGAACCAGCCTCCAGGATCCGGACCGCAAGCCAGCGGACCGGGCCGTCTGGCTGCGCCCCGGACAGTGGCCAGAGATCCCAAGGTCCTCGCACGGGATACAGGATGAAAATGCTGTAGCAGCAGTAATACGTTGCGGCCACGGCAAATCCGGTCGCGCGGAAGGCCTCGGGACTTCGCTGGAAGTACAGGATCAACAACGGGCCGTAGATGATCGGGTAGTAGCAGAGGTACGCGAGATGCAGCGCCTCGCTCAGCGCGGGCCAGGGAGCGGCCGCGGCAAATGAATGGGCCGGGTTCGACGGAAAGGCGGCGATCTCGAGCGAGCGAACCCACTCGTCGCGCGCAGTCGAGAGAAACGCGTGGTTCAGGATCGGAATCTCGGCGTAGAAGAGCGGGATCAGCAAGAACGCGTACCACTCTCGAAACCAGTGAGGCCCGTTCGACGGGGCCAGAATGCATCGCCACCCGATGAGCACGATGGTTACCGCGTGTGCCGACGCGAGGACGATCCAGTAGGGCGGCCGCGCCACGGCCAGGACCACCAGGCCGAGAGCGACGTAAGCGAGCGTGGCGAGATCCAGCAACCGCATTCAGACAGCGCGACCGCTACAGAGAACGGGCGTAGATGCGGTAGGTCCTGAAACACCGGCCGCCGAGACGCTCCAGTGCCCGGCGCATTGGCCAGTTGTTCTCCAGAATCCAGGACGCCTCCGCGGTGCGGTATCCCTTTGCCTGCCCTCTTCGCCACGTGTGGAGATACAGCGCGGCGTCGATTCCGCGACGCCGAAATCGCGGGTCCACACCCAACGCCAGGATTCGAAGGTTGTCGATCTTGCGCCTCGAGCGGAGATACTTCACGAACCCGAACGGGAACAGCCGCCCGTTGAGCGTCTTGATCGCTTGATTGACGTCCGGAAGCGCGATTGAAAAGCCGACGGCCTCGTCGCGATCGTTCTCGGCGATCAAACAGAGACTCGGATCGACGATCGGACGAAGCTCACGGGCCATGTGGTCGAATTCATCGTCGGTCATCGGGACGAATCCCCAGTTCTTTTCCCATGCCGCGTGATACAGCCGCCTGATGATCTGCATTTCGCCGGCCAGCCGGCGGAGGTCGAGAGGACGGATGCGGATGCCGTCCCGGTCGTCCGCGCCGAGACGGCGCAGACCTGCCGCCAACCGCGCTGGCGGGCCGCCCTCGAGGCGATACGCGAGCAGATCGGTTTGTTTCGCCAGCCCTGCGCGCTCGAGGAGCCCCGCGTAGTAGCCGGGATTGTGCGGCATCATCACGGCTGGAGACGACTCGAATCCCTGTACGAGCACGCCGCACTCTTCGTTCGTGGAGAAATTGACGGGGCCGACCATCCGGTCAACCCCTTGTATCCGGAGCCACGTCTCCGCGGCCCTCACCAGTGATCCGGCCACGTCGTCGTCGTTGACGGCGTCGAAGAACCCGAAGAAGCCGGTGCGCTCGCCGTGAAACTCGTTGTGGCGCCGATTCAGGATCGCGGCAACGCGACCGACGACGTCACGGTCACGCCGGGCGATGAAATACGCCACTTCCGCGTGGCGGTGAAACGGATGCCGGCGTCGATCGAGCAGCGCTTTCACGTTCCGGCGCAGCGGCGGCACCCACGCGGGATCGCCGCGGTTCACCCGCCACGCAACGTCGACGAACGGCTCGAGCGACTCTGCCGGTCCAAGTTCGTGGACGCGAACGCCGGCGGCGCGGGTTCGTCTTGAATGCGAATGCCGCAAGCCGGCAAACGCGTCGAGCGCGCGATCGAGCTGATCGGGCGTGTGCGTGGCCATCGTCGAGAGTCGAAGGCGGCAACTTGCGCGATGCACGGCGGGCGGCGTGACGGCGTTCACGAACACGCCGGCGTCGAACAGCCTCCGCCACGCCCTGAACGTCTCTTCCATGCCGCCGATGACGATCGGGATGATCGGCGACGCCGATGGAGCGGTATCGAAGCCCAGTGACTGCAGACCCTGCCTGAGGTACGTCGCGTTCTGCCAGAGCCGATGCCGGCGCTCCGGCTCGGCGTCGATGACGTCCAGGCAGGCAAGCACGGTTGCCACAGCGGCAGGCGGTATGCTCGCACTGAAGATGAGCGGGCGCGCGTGGTGACGGAGGTAGTGAATCACGTCCTCGGGGCCGGCCACGACCCCGCCTATCGACGCTAGCGACTTCGAGAACGTGACCGTCACGAGGTCCACCTCGTTGGCGAGCCCGAAGTGTTCGGGGCTGCCGCTGCCCCGCGCGCCCAGAACGCCGACCGCATGCGCGTCGTCAACCAGGAGCCGCGCGCCATGACGCTGGCAGAGCTGCGCGAGCTTCGGGAGATCCGGCAGATCGCCCTCCATCGAGAAGATGCCGTCGGTGACACACAACACGCCTTTCGCTCCGGCGTGGTGTTGCAGGATCCGCTCGAGCGCGGACGTGTCGCGGTGCGGAAACCGAACCAGCGTCCCGCTGGCGAGCTGCGCACCATCCACGAGCGAGGCGTGACAAAAGCGGTCCTGAACGACGATGTCGCCGGATCCGACCAGGCTCGAGATCACGGCGAGATTCGCCTGATAACCGGTGGAGAACACGAGCGCCGCCTCGCGCGAAAGAAACGCCGCGAGCCGTGCCTCGAGCTCCTCGTGCAGCCTGAGCGTGCCGTTGAGAAACCGGCTGCCCGTGCAACCAGTGCCGAACATGGCGATGGCCTTCCGCGCTCGTTCGATGACCGCCGGGTGGTGCGTCAGTCCCAGGTAGTTGTTCGAGCCCAGCATGATGCGGGGCGCGCCTTCGATCGTGGCGACGGTCGCCTCGCCCGGCTCGATGGGATGGAAGAATGGATAGATCCCCGCTGCGATCACCTCCCGGGCCGCGGTAAAGCTGCGGCATTTCGCGAACAGATCCGCAGCAGCCGCCGCCGGGGTGCCGATCGTCACGAGAGCCATCGCTGGTCCCTGTACCACTTCGCCGTTTGTGCCATGCCTGCCTCGATCGACGTCACGCATTCCGGCGGCAACATCCACTCGGAACCCGACACATCGCAGACCCATCCGCTGGCGATCATTTCCTTCGCTTTGTCACGACTGAACGGCACCGCCTGGCCCGCGAGCACGCCGCCCGCTTCGGACACCGCCGCGGCGACTCTCAGCAGCGGCGCGGGAATCCGCACCAGCCGCACGCGGGTGCCGAGTGCGGCCGCCATCGCTGAGAATACGGCCGGCCAGGTGTGGGCGATCGGATCGGCGACTGCATAAACTCCTGACGGGACCGATCGGCCATGCGTCCCGGCGGCGCGAGCGAGCGCGCACGCCAGGTCGGCTGCGAAAACGAGGTGCAATCGCCGCTCGCGCCCTGCCGGAATCGGGGCCCAGCCTTGGCGAACGAAACGGAACACGGTCAGAAGATCACGATCGCGCGGTCCGTAGACCACGGGCGCGCGGACCACCACGACCGACACCCCGTCGCGGGCCAGCGCCGACATGCACGCCTCGCCGTGAAGCTTGGACGCACCGTAGCGGGAGAGCGGCGCCGCGGGATCGGTGACGGTCCGCGCGCTGTCAGGCTCGCTCGGCCCGGCCGCCGCATACGAGCTGAGATACACGACGCGGATCGGGTCGTCGCCGCGCACGCGCCGGATGGCGTCTGCGAGGCGTTCCGATCCATCCTTGTTGACACGAGCGTAGGACGCTTGACGCGTCGCGTGCTTGATCGCGGCCAGGTGGATCACCGCGTCCACGCCTGACACGGCGCGTTCGAGCGCGTCGCGGTCCGACAAATCGCCGACAACAATCTCCGCACCGGCGTTGCGGACGATATCGGACTCACGTCCCGGCCGCATCAAGGCTCGAATGCGCCTGCCCTCGCTCGCGAGGCGCTCGACCAGGTGGCCGCCGACGAAGCCGGAGGCGCCCGTCACCAGCACGGTGCCCGTGACTCCTCGCATGATGGTGCATCCTACTCTTGGCGGTAGCGGATCCCGATCTCCTGTTTCAGCGTCGCTTCAATCTGCCGGATGTCGCCCCGTGTACGGTCGAGGGTCTCTTCGGCTCGGCCGTTCTTCTGAATAGTGACGATCACGGTCTTTTGGAGGGGTCCCAACCTGGCACGCGTCTGGACGATCTGCAGGCCATCGGCGGTGATCGCCGATCTCGATTGCATTACATGGCCATCGAAGAATCTGAAGAGCCATTTGAAGAATCCGGTAGTCGGTTTGCCCGACACGCCGGAGACCTGGTCGTACAGGATGAAGTCCTTGAACTTCAGAAGCTTATAGGTGACGACGCGCTGATTCGTCACGCGCAGGTTGGGATCCGAATACGTATCTTCGTATGAATAGCTGCCGGGTAGGCCGGGCGTCTCTGGCCAGAAGGCCTTCACGGCGAGCGCGAGTTGCAGCGGCGGCCCCACGTCGACTGACGCGACCACCGCATCCTGCCGGTACTCGATGAGCTGAGCCTGTCGGTGCTCGTACGCCTTGCGCGCAAATACCGGCGCCTGCTCGCGCCCGAGCTTCGCGACTTCGAGGTACGACATGAAGCTGTCCTCATGATCGATGAACAACGGCGGACCTTGAGGATTGCGATTGCGCGCCTGCTCGGCAAGGTGCAGGATCACGTCCCCCTGGAACCTGGAGCCGTTCGTCGTCGCCGTGATGTCGAAGCGTGGCTCACGCTCGGCGACCAGCCGCATCGCGTCGAGCAGTTCCGCGCCGCTGATACGTTGACTGCGCGGCGAGGAAGAAGGTTGCAGCGGGATCGCCGACAAAAGCGGTGCAACGACGGCGGCCACCATCGCTGGCAGCCACGAGTAACCGTTCATGTTAACCTTCGCCGACACATACTACGCCCGTGAGGGGAGCATGGCGAAGAAAGTTGACGACGACCTGTATCGCGTCGACACCGCGGATCCCGTCGCTTGCTTTGTGACCGACCGGCTTGGGCTGGACTGGCACGCCGTCCTCCTCATCTCTCTGCTCGTCTACGGTCCAATCGAAAAGCTCCTGATTCCCCACCTCCTTGGTTACCTTCACCTCGATTTCGCGTATCCAATGAAGACGTGGATTCCGGATATCGAAGCGCTGCTGACCGGGTTCGTCGTGTTTCCGTTCTTCTTCGCCTATTACATTTGGAGTGGCCGCGGGCTGGGCCGGGTCTTCAAACGACTCGCGCGAGCCGAGATCGTCAGCGACCAGGAGAAGTTTGAGCGGTTCTGGACGAGGGCGCGACGATCCTTCAACCGCCGAGGGTTGTGGATTGCCGCGCTCGTCGTGGCCGTCGGCGCCATGGTCGTCTGGCAGTTCGCCGTGTGGCCAGCCCAAACCCGACGTCGCACCCTGGTTCGATCTTCGGTACGAAGACGACCTCGGTAAGTTCGTGTACCAGTATGGACGGCAGCTGTTCGCCCGCGTCTTGTCGATTCTCCTTATCGGCTGCGTTGCCTACGCGTTCGTCCAGATCCTGATTCGGGAGGCGCTCGCACTCTACTGGTTGACGCGGCTGTGGGACGACATGGAAGAGAACATCGTCGTTCATCCGTATCACCACGACGATGCGGGTGGCCTGGGCGGCGTGGGCGAGCATGCGGCGTATCTGTCGACCTTCGTCGGATTCCTGCTTCTTTTCATCGTGATGGGATCGTTTCTGCCTGCGCTGCGCGTCCCGCTTGCGACTCCGGGCGCGGAAGCCGCCGGCTTACTTGCGGTGGTGGAGGCCCGCCTACCTGACGTGGTGGACGGCCGCCTCGTTGGAGTCTGGATCCTCTATTTCGCCTTTCTCGGCTGGGCCATCAGGCCGCTCTTTTTGCGTCCGCATGAGTTGATGTGTCGCGCCCGCGACACGCGCGTGGGCGTGGTCTCGAGAGAGCTCAATGAACTGATCGAACGGCAGCAGCAGGCAGTGAGCAAAGGCAGTGGCGAGCTCGAATCGATCATCAAACGGATCGACGAGCTCAAGAAGGTCCGCGCGCAGATCGTCGAGGATGCACCTGTCTGGCCCTTCACGACCGAGCTGCGCATCCAACTCGGGCTGTCGTCGCTGCCTGCGCTCCTGCTACCGGTGGCGAAACTCGGACTCCAGAAGGGATTCGAACAGGTGGTGAGCGTGTTCACGTCGTCCTGAAGCGCATGCCGGTCTCGCTCCGGGCTTGCCTGCCTGCCGTTGCCGTTGTCGCGTGCGCCCTCGCGTTCTATCTGTGGACGCTGTCGCCGTCAGTGGGCTGGGCCGATGCGTTGCGCCTCCAGCTGGACGCCGCGCTCGGCGGTTCCACATACTGGTTCCTCGAGGGCGTGGATCGGACGCTCGGTGACGGCTGGCCGTTCCAGTTCCTGGGCGTGGCCGCGTGGGACCATCCGCTTTACGTGATGCTGGCGCAGCTGGTCGCCCCGCTGCCCGTCGCCGACCTCGCGTGGCGCATCAACGCGATCTCTGCGGTGACCGCGGCAGCCGCGGTCGGCGCCCTCTTTCTCGTCGGCGTCAAGATGACGGCAGAACGCCGGCCTGCAGCGCTGGCCGCCCTGGCGCTCGCGGTGTCGCACACGTTCTGGTTCCAGGCCGTCACCGCCGAGGTCTACGCGCTCCACGCGGTGTTCATGCTGGTGCTCATCGGATTCGTGCTGTACGGACCCGAGGACAGATCGTTGCGCGTGCGATTCGCCATCGCGGTCATGGCGGGACTCGCGACCGCCAATCACGTGCTGTTCCTACTCACGGTGGCGACGGCGCTGGCATGCTCGCCGCGCTCAGCGCGCCGGCTTGGCGGCCGCGACCTCGCCGTGCTGGCCGGTGGGTTTCTTCTCGGGTTCGCGCCGTGGTTGATTCAGTTCCTCCGAATGAGCCGTGTCGCGGGCCTGCTTGCGACCGTGCAGGCGGCGACGGGACTGCCCGTTCTCGCCGACAGGTTGTCGACCGCGTCACCGGGCGCCGGTCTCATGAACCTGGCCGGCTACGCGGCGTGGCTGATGTACCAGTTCACTCCGTTCGGAGTCGCGGTCGGCATCTGGGGTTTCGTGGATCTCCGGCGCCGCTCGCCCGCCGCCTTCCGCCTGCTGCTCGCGCTGTTCGCCGTGCACGTCATCTTCTCAGCGAACTATCAGGTGGCGGATCGGTTTACCTTCCACGTCTTCTCTTACGTGATCTTCGCGCTCGCGATGGCGGCAGGCTTCGCAAAGCTGCTCGCGGCGATCGACGCGTTGGCGATCGGCCGGCGCGAGCTTCGCGTCGCCGCGGCGGCCGTGACCGCGGTCGCCGTCGTCTCGCCCGTGGCGATCTACGCGGTCATGCCGCGCGCGCTTCGTGCCGCCGGGTTCGATGATGCCGCGGTTGGCATTCCTCCGGTCGGTACGGGAGGCAGGGACGGGATCGAGTACTTCCTGAACCCGAATCACCGCGGCGATGATTCGGCCAGAACGGTTCGGGCGCACCACGTTGGCCGGCCTGGCACACGGTGCCATCGTGCTCGCGCCCAAGGAAAGCGATCAGGAAACCTATCTCGTGCTCCGCTATTTTCAGCTCGTGGAACGACGGCGGCCTGACGTCGAGCTCGACCTGATTCTGTGGCAGCCGACCATCTCCGTGTCGGCGGCCATCCTCGACCGCGTGCGCAGCGCCGCACCGTGCCGGGCGGTGTACTTCGCCTCGCTCAATCCCCGCTCGTATCCACTCGACGCCCTCGGGAAGGACTTCACCATCACGCCGGAAGGCAGGCTGTACCGGATTCGGGCGACGGCGGAGACTCCGCCGGCGCAACATTGCGGCGCCGTGGCGAGCGCGCGCCGCCCGAGGTCGGTTCATACGCTCGTCCAGGAGGCGATGCGAACGCGATGAGCGCATCGCGATTGTCCGACGTGGCGACACCGCGCGAGGGCCGCACGCGCCAGCTGACAAGCCTCGACCGCGACCCGCATCGAGGCGGAACGTTTCTGGGGACACGGCCGCCGGCCGCGCTGCGCAAACGCGTCTTTCTCGCCGCCGGCGAAACGCACACCATGGCTCGTATCCAAGGCGCCGGAGTGATCACGCGGCTGTGGATGACCGTCCTGCCGGTCGCATCTCGCGCGCTCCGCGACGTCGTGTTGCGGATGTATTGGGATGACGAGCCGGCACCGAGTGTCGAGTGCCCGTTCGGGGACTTCTTCGGCGCGCTGCTCGGCCGACGGCTGTCGTACGTGTCGGAGCCGCTCACCATCGCCAACGGCGCCTATGTGTGTTCGTGGCCGATGCCCTTCGAAGTGTCCGCGCGCCTGGAGGTCACGAACGAAGGTTCCACGCCTGTGGATCCGCTCTTCTATCAGGTGACGTACTCCGAGCTGCCGGCCGTGGAGCACCCATTGCGGTTTCACGCGCAATGGCGCCGCCAGAATCCGACGCGACGCGGATCGCCATACGTCATCCTGGACGCGCAGGGACGCGGCCATTACGTGGGGTGCCATCTCTTCATGCAGAACCGCGAGTGGTGGCTGCGGCCCCGACTGCGCCAGATCATCTTCCCGTACGGTTTCGGCCTCGGGTTGTTGGAAGGATGGGAATCGATTCATGTCGACGGCGAGACCCAACCGTCGATCTCGGGCACCGGCACCGAGGACTATTTCAATGGCGCCTGGTACAACCTCGTGAACGGGCGGGTCTCGGGTCCGCATCACGGCTGCACCGTGCGTGAACTGTTACGCGCCCGGGTCGCCATGTATCGCTTCGACATCCCGGCTCCCGTGCCATTCACGCAATCGATCTCGGTGGCGATGGACCACGGCTTTGAGAACGAGCTCGAAGGTGATTACGCCAGCGTGGCGTATTGGTATCAGGCGGAACCTCACGCGCCGTTCCAAGCACTGGCGCAGCCGGCACAGCGTGCGCCGACCTCCGGAGGGCTGAATCTTCTGCAAGCGACCCTGTTGCTGGTCGCGCCGGCGCTCGTTGTCGCCCTGATCGTGTTGGGCGTCTTACGGCTCCTCGAGTGAGGTGTCAACCCCACCCGCTGTCACCTGCTGGGCTTCGAACCGGGCGGCGCCGGTTGCTCCGCCGACAGCGTCCATGATCGGACGCCTCGGCCCACGTCTTCTCGCTCTGCCCGCGAGAGAGCCGCGAGCAGTCCCGTTGCGCGCGAGGCGGCGGGCTAACGCTACCACCACAATGTTCCGCCCGTGTCGGTGGGCAATGCCCTGTGCCCAGCGGCGAAGACCGGCCGTCCGGGGATCCTGTGAGCGCCACACGGGCCAGGCCACTTGAACGAGCAAGGATTGGACGTAGGGATGGGCACTGCGCAGCACTCGCCCCCGTCGCTGCTGTTCACCCGAGCTGTAGCCAGGGTTGCGACTTCCGCGACCGTCACCAGTACCCTCCGCCGCTATTCTCCGCGCTCCGCGATGGCCGACCAATGGCCACGGCTGATCGCGTCACGGCCGGCACGGGTTTTCGGTGAGCAGCGTGTCGATCAACTTGCGCCGCCGTCCCTCAATCAGCTTGAAGAACTCATCAACGCACAGCCGCGGGAAGAACGGACGCAGATCGTCGTCGGCCGCACGTCAGGTCCAGGTCACGGAAGGGACGCGTTGCCGGTTATCCCCGTCACAAACGCTAGCGATTGACAGTTGCCTGAAACCAGACAAGAAAGCCATCCGGGTCTATGAGGCGGATTCGCCTCGTGCCGTAAAAGGTCGTCTCCGGCTGCGGCGTATCAATTCCATTCGAGCGTAGGTACTCGCAGACAGAATCTAAATCGTCACACTCGAAGTAGAGTTCCGTATCTATATGGCCCTTAGCTCGCGCAGAATCTGGCGTGGCCGGACGTTCGTCACGGTCATAGGCTGTATTCAGCATCAATCCCGCATCGCCAAGCTTGAGAAACACCCAATCCCAGTCTGATTCTGATTCGCCCTCGCCCCAATGTTGGACGACTTCACAGCCGAGTGCGCGATAGAACGCCAGCGACACGGGCATGTCGAAGACCTCCAGCAGGGTCGTCACACTGCGAATGACTGGTGGCTTCATCGTTTTCCCCTCTCTCTTCACTAAAGAGGTTTCAAAAAAGGGTAACGCTACGGGTAACGCTACGCAAAAACGGCCGCCCGGAGGCGGCCGACCGTGCGTTTTTCTTAAGGAATTTGGAGGCGCCGCCCGGATTTGAACCGGGGATGGAGGTTTTGCAGATTTAACGGGGTCGTGAATCGTATTGTCTCGTGCTGGTCTTTGGTCTGTCCAGCTCCCCCGTTACACCTCGTGTTAGGGCCCTATTGGACTACGTTTGGACTACGGTGCCGCAGTTTGCGGCACCCCGCGAAGCACGACGATTTCCAGTTCCTTCCACTTCTGGTTACGCCGCTCGGAAACTAGACCATACGCCGCTCGAGAAGCAGACCACCTGAAGGATATTCATTCTACGCGTTTGTGACGGTGGTGACGCAACACTGACTCCCTCGTTGATGTCGTTTTTGAGGACAGCGCGAGCCGGCATCGCCGGCGAGCGCCCTCAGTCAAAGACGGTACGATGTTTCGCATGAGCACGGCACTCACGAATGGGCCTCCTGGGCGCGACGCTTGCGCATGCGATAGCTTTTGCCTTTCGTCGTGATCACGGTGGCGTGATGCGCCAAGCGATCGAGCAGCGCCGTCGTGAGCTTCTCATCGCCCGCAAACACGGTGACCCATTCGGCAAATGCGAGATTGGTGGTGACGACGCTCGCCCGTCGCTCGTACCGATCGGTGAGCAGATTGAAGAGCAGCTCACCGCCGACACGGTCAAACTGGACAAACCCGAGCTCGTCGACGATCAAGACGTCGACGCGGAGCAGCCGCTGCTGGAGTCTGGTGAGCTCGCGGGTATCGCGCGCTTCGATCAACTGCCGCACCAGATCCGCGGCCCGGGTGAAGAGCACGCGTCGTTTTTGCTTGGTCGCTTCGACGCCGAGCGCGATCGCGAGGTGCGTTTTGCCGGTCCCGATCGGGCCGGCGAAGATCAGATTCTCGGGTGCGGTCACCCACTCGCCGCGCGCGAGCGTGTGGATATGCGTGGGACTGATGCCTTCGGCGGTGGTGAAGTCGAAGGTATCGAGGGTCTTCACCTCTGGAAAACGCGCCTCGCGCAACCGCACGCGGATGACCGACTCGTGGCGCGAGGCTTGCTCGGCGGCGAGCACCTCGTGGAGGTATTCCTCGTGCGGCCAATGCGCGTCGCGCGCTTGACGGGCGAGCGCTTCAAAGGTGCGCCCGACGCCCGGCAATTTCAAGGCTCGCGTTTGCGCGACGACGAGATCGCGGGCGAGGGTGCTCATGCGGCACCTCCGAGGAGCCAGTCGTCGTAGTCGGCGGCACACCCGCTCGCCACGTCGATGTCGCGCAGGAGGGCCGGCACCGCGTCGGGCGCGACGCGCGTCGGCGCCGATCGGGCCGGCGTGAGGGCGAGCAGCAGCGGCGTCCCTGTCGCAAGCGCGACGGTCAGCGCCGGCACGACGACCGCGGTGCCGTAGGTCTCCAGATGACCAAGGACCTTGGCGAAGAGCCGTGCGGCCTCACGCGGCCCGTGCGCGCCCTGCAGCTGATCCCAGATTGCCGGAAACGGCTCGCCCAGATCCCGCAAGAGATCGGGCAGCACCTGGCGCACCGCCTGCGGCTTGCGCGCCAACTCCGCCAGATAATGCCGGTAGTCAATCGACCGCTGTCCAAACCGCTGCGCGGATGCACGATCCGCGTCCCGTCGCGCCCGACGATGGTCACGATCGTGGCGCCGATGCGCACGATGAGATCCAGCCCGGCCCAGCGACTCGGCACCGAGTAGGCGGCGCCCTCGAGCCGGACCAAGGCGCGCGGCGACACCGTGGTGAACGTCGTGGTTTCCGGCGCGAACGACGTCGTAGCGAATCTGAATTGGGCCTGCTCCTCGGTGAAGCGCTCCCTGATCGTGTGGCCGGACGCATCACGCCTCGTGTCGAGTCGCGCATCCATCTGCGCCAGCACCATCTCATTGATGGCTGCGAGCGTCGGACCGACGGGAATCGGGACGAGCACCTGCTGGCGCACGGCCTTGCCGCGCGACTCGACGCCCCCCTTGTCGTGGCCCTCGCCGGGCCGGCAGAAGCAGGGCTCCACCAGATAATGCGAAGCGAGCGCGGTGAACCGCAGTGTCAACGTGCGCGCACCACCGACCAGGATCCGCACGACAGCGGCGCGCAGATTGTCATACGCGACGCGGGCCGGCGCCCCCTCGAAGTGAGCAAACGCGCGGACGTGCCCATCGAGAAAGCTGATTTGATCCTGGCGCTCGTAGATCCACGCGAGATCGCGGCCGAGTACATCAGCCGCATCAGGAACAGCCACGCCTTCCGGCGAGTCCCGTCGACGTCGACCAGCACCTCAAAGAAGTCGACCTCGGCTAGATAGCCCTGGCCGATACGTCAGAGGCACGAAGACCTCGCGGCGCTGCCGCTTCCACTCCGCGACCGCGTCTTTGACGACGGTCACGCCCACGTGGTGCCCTTCGGTCAGCAGGAGCTCGTGCAGCCGCGTGGCCGTCAACCGCTGCTTGCCGCCGGACCATCGCACCGATTCGGTCAACAGGGCCTGCACGCGCTCGGCGACCGCGTCCCAGACCGGCCGGGGTCGAGGCGTCGCCGCCGACTTCCTTGTCGGGACCGCCTGATCCACGTACTTCCGTACCGTGACGCGCGCTAACCCCAACTCACGGGCGACCGCCCGCTGCGTCCGCCCCTCGACTAACACTTTGTGTCGAACGACATGCACGAGATCGATCCTGAGCATCCTCCAGCGAACCCCGGATCCCCCTATCCGGCAAGCCCGCAATCAGGCCCTCAGGTGGTCTACTTTCCGAGCGGCGTTTGGTCTACTTTCTGAGCGCGCCCAACTTCGGGTCATTCCGCATCCTACGCAGGAGCCCGTCAATTCAAGCCGTCCCAGACAAATGGACTGAGATCTGAATTTCTGCACCCTTCACGTTCGTCAACTCAAAGAGTTCGACCAGGCCGGACTAAGGGCGTTCATCAGCTCGGCGGACACACCAGAGTTAGCCGCGTGGGTATCTAGGAGCGTTCCGATCCGAGTTGCGTCTGGAAAGGTCATAGAAGAAATCAGTCTCCCTGAGGGAACATCAGGCGCCTGGCCCTTTTCCGTACTCCCGGCATATCGCCACCGGCTGCCAGCCCATCGCTCCGTACATCGTCTTCGCCGTGTCGGTCGCGTTGGCGACAATGACTATCGATCCCGCGCCGAGCGCCCGCGCAGACTCTACGCAGTGGACGATCAAGGCCGTTGCAATTCCGCGGTGGCGATACGAGGGGTGAACAAATAGGTCCTCCACTTGACCCATGCCGTCCAGACCCTCCCAGGTGTTGCAATATCCAACCGCGCGCCCTTCTTCATATGCCAGAACATAGCGGACAGGTGGGCACTTCAATCGGCTCGATGAGGCAAGCGCGCGGCCAATTGCCGCGTCCTCCCCGGTCGGCGCGTGCTCGCGCCAGTCAAGAGACTTGAGTTCCGTGTACGCGTCCCACGTCATATCGTCCTCTACCGGACGGATCTCGCAGGGCCTCGCTTTGGCGCGGATCGTGCCATCCAAGACGAGGACGAGCGCTTCGCTTCGCTCGTACCCCTCCAATGCAAGTCGCGCTTCGAACGCGGACGGCGTGAACGGGTCGACGCGGAACGTTAGTCGGGTCGCGTGCGCGTACTCGCGGGCCGCCCGCGAAAGGAGCCGCTCGACGGCGTGCGGGTCTGATGCCGTGGCGCCGAACACGAAATTCGCGTCGTAGACTCCTGGTAGTGCGAGATTTCGCACAAAGACGGCACCGTCCGCTTCAAAGACATCGTGCCCCAGGGCGAGGTTGCGGAAGTTGACTTCCACCGCGCACCGCACGATACGGCTGTCCATGCGCCATAGTGTATGTGAGCGCGGCGGGATGCTTGAGGTGTTAACCGACCCTCGCCGCTACCAGCCGGATGGGCCTAGGAGAGCACCGCCTGAAGCGTCTTGGCTAAAGTGAGCACCGGGCTTTGCGCGTCGACAGACGGCGAATCCGTCTTCAACGGCCCAAATCGCGGACAGAACCGCTTGAGCGAACGCCCATTGGAGGATGCGTTCCTCATCGACCCGCAGCGTTCGGACGACACGGTGAAGACGCTCCTCGACGGTCTTCGGTGACGTGAAGAGATTCGGCGCTTCGACGGGATTCCGAAAGACAGCGCCGATCTCGTATTCAACTTCTCCAACAACTCCCTTCGGGTCGATCGCGAGCCATCCGCGTTTCGCGTCGCTGAGCACGTTGTAGTGGTGCAGATCGCCGTGCAGCAAGGTGGTCGCCCGTTGTGACGCTGCGAGTTGCACGTAACATCGGTTCGCATCATCCAGTAGGTCAAGTGGATCGTGTTGTCGCCGGAGTGTCTGTAAGGGTCGAACCCCTTTGCCCATTCCTGAACAGCAGGGCATCGGCGTGGGGTGTGCACCCTGACATCTCGTGAATCACGCCGGCAAGAACGCCGTTGCCTCATCGTTCCCGTCCATCTATCGCCATACTGACGAGCGATTCACCGGGCATGGCGCGCTCGAGGAGCGCAGCACCGTCAATGTGTTCGTACACGCGAACGACTCCCTTACCTCGAAACGCCTGCAAGACTTCCCCGGAGTGCCACTCGTCTCCCTGGCTCTTGATGACTCAACACAACCGGTCGGTCACCGCAAGAGCCAAAGAAAAGGACTGAGCTCTGCGTTTCGGATGCGTGTCGGTGGCGAATTCCTAGTCGTGCGCCGCACGGGCGCGCCGGCGAACAAAATGAACTCGCAATGCGAAAGTGCAGAATGTCCGTGCAGATAGCTCCGGTAGTAGCCACCAGTTCCGGATTGACGCGCGTCAGCTTCACAGCCGCTTCGCCCCTCAATTCCCCGCCCGCGCGCCGCCGCGCGCCGCGGCCGCTTCCCCTTAGGCTCGCTGGGACGACGACTCCTCGGTGTTCGCCCCCTGTTCCTGACGTTTCTCGAGCGACGGCCCCCGTCGGCGCGCCGGACGTGTGCCCCGTGGCGCGGCGCGACGGCGAGAGACGGCCCGAGGCCTTACGCGCGAGGCCTTACGCGCTTGACAAGGTGGCGGCGCGAGCCATAATCGGCGCGTCCGTGATGGGCCGCCCAAGCCAATCTGCCCTGTGGCCGGGGGGGCCTGTCCGATAATCGGGCTTCCGTTAAACTTGAGCCCCCCGTCTAATGTTTCCTATCGTCCATGCGGCGAACAACGACGGCCGCACGCCCCTGATGGGCGCTGCGCTCAAGGGCAGGAACGAAGTCGTGCAACTGCTCGTCGATCGCGGCGCACGGCTGGACACGCGAGACAAGGGGAGCCGGGACACCGACACCGTCGTGTCAGTGCTGGCCGGCCACACGTGGCAGGCCGTGGACTACGCCGACGGTCTGGTGCGTGCCGGTGTGCAATCGGCTATACCGCGGCCCGAAACGGCGGCGCTCCTCCGCAAACTGATGACCGAACGCGGCAGGCCCGTACCACCGCCCAATCGCACGATTGAGTCCGTGTGCGTGGTGCCCATGTGCTAAGCCCCAATCAAACTCGAAATCCTGCATGATACTCGCCGCTGGTGTCAGACTCGGTTCGTACGAGATTCGCGGCCTCATCGGTTCTGGCGGGATGGGCGACGTCTACCGAGCCCGGGACGTCAGACTCGATTGCGATGTCGCGCTCAAGACCCTGTCTGATACTTGGGCTGCTGAGGGGGACGGCCTCGGCCGCTTCGAACGCGAAGCCCGAATTCTCGCGTCTTTGAACCATCCGAACGTGGCGGCGCTTTACGAGTTCTTCGAGGCCGAGGGGCGGCGCGTTCTCGTCATGGAGCTCGTGGAAGGGCCAACGCTCGCCGACCGCCTCCGGTCCGGTCGTGTGTCGGTCGACGAGACGCTGTCGGTGTTTCTTGAAATCGCCGCTGGTCTGGAAGCGGCGCACGAGCGAGGCATCGTGCACCGGGATTTGAAGCCGGCAAACATCAAGACTCCACAAGATGGCCGCGCGAAGATCCTCGATTTTGGGATTGCGACGACTGTTCCAAATGCGAGTGCAGAGACGGCTGATCGCGCCCTGACCGGCGTTTCGACGACGCTGGGTATGACTCTGACGGCGGATACCAAGATTCTGGGCACACCTGCGTACATGAGCCCGGAGCATGCGAGAGGCCACTCCGTCGACAGACGCACGGATATTTGGGCCTACGGATGCTGTTTGTACGAGGCACTCAGCGGGGGTCCCGCGTTTTCCGCCGATACCGTCTCCGACACCGTTGCACGCGTACTCAAGGATGAACCGGACTGGAGCGCCCTGCCGGACCCACTGCCGCAGGCCGTTCGGATCTTGCTGGCTCGGTGCCTGCGGAAGGATCCCCGAAAGCGCCTGCGCGATATTGGCGATGCGCGGATCGAGCTGGAAGACTTGAAGAGTGGTGCCAGGTGGACGTCGGAACGGCCGGTATCCCACGAAATTGATTTCAAGGCCATTCTCTTCAGTCGCATTCTCAATCTGTCTGCCGTGACGCAGCGCGTCGGTCTGGCGGCGAGTGGTCGGCTCGTCACCAGGCACGATGCGATCCTTCGTGAGGGTCTGGCCCGCTACGGCGGCGTGGAGCGTGAGCGCAGGGGGGATGACTTCTGCGCCACGTTCGATCTGCCCTCCGAAGCCGTGCGGTGTGCGCTGGTCTGCCAGCTCGGTCTCGCGCGTCTGGATCCATCAGCGCCTCTGGCGGTGGCCATTGGGATTCATGGCGCGGAGATTGGCCACGGAGTCGCAGACGAAGACCTCAGAGGCGGTTCGGCGGGGGGCTCGGCGGTCGACACCGCCGCTCGGGTGGCTGGTCTGGCGCGCGGCAGCCAGATTCTGCTGACGGGAGCGGCTTCGGAGACTGCGCGTCAAGAGGTGACCATCGCGCCTGATGGTTCGCCCGTCCTCTGGTTTGATCACGGACCCTATCTCTTCAAGGATCTCGCGACACCGCTGCAAATCCTGGAAGCTGGCATCGTCGGGCTGTCGGCCCTGAGCCGTCCCCCGGACACCGAAACCGCGCGCCGTTTGCCGAAGCCGCGGCTTGCCGTGCGGCCGATCTACCGACCCCGGAAATCGTAGCCCGCCCAGCTCGTGGAGGAACCCAAATTGCCTTCCACACGTTACTGTATATAGTGTATATATTGACAAGCCATGAGCGTCTCCCGAACGTTGACGATTCCAGCCGTCTCGCCGGCCGCGCCCGGGCCTCTCTACCAGCAGATCGTCGACGGGGTGAAACGCGAAATCAGCGAGGGGCGACTCCTGCCGGGGGCGCCATTGCCGTCGATTCGGGCGCTGGCGGCCGAGCTGCTGGTCAGCGTCATCACGGTGAAACGAGCGTATGAAGAGCTCGAGCGCGAAGGCATCATCTACCCCAAGCAGGGCTTGGGGACGTTCGTGGCCGAGGATGGTCCCGCGCGCAGCCGCGAGGTGAAGCGCAGTCGCGCGGAAGATCTGTTGCGCGAAAGCCTGCGCGAGGCGCGGGAGGCGGGCCTCGACGATCGCGAGCTCCTCATTCTCGTTCGGAGACTCGTTCGCACAGAGCAAGGAGGCAGTCGATGAGCGAGCCGGCCATCCAGATTCGTGGGCTGGCAAAGTCCTTCAAGCACTTCACCCTGGGACCGCTGGATCTCACGGTGCCCAAGGGCGCCATCTACGGACTGATCGGTCCCAACGGCGTCGGGAAGACCACGACGATCGACCTCATGCTCGGCATGGGACGCAACGACGCCGGCACCATTCGCGTCCTGGGACTGGATCACATCCGCGACGAAGTCGCCATGAAGGGCCGCATCGGGTACGTCAGTCCGGACCTGAACTATCAGCCCTGGCGTACCGTAGGCCGTGTCATTCGGTTCCACCGTTGGTTCTACCCCGACTGGGACGATGAGTATTGCCGGAACCTGCTCGAGACATTACAGGTCGGATGGGACGAGAAGATCGCAAACCTCTCTTTCGGCGCGCGGATCAAACTGGCGCTCATCGTCGCGCTGTCGCATCGACCGAGCGTGCTGCTGCTCGATGAGCCGACGGTGGGCCTGGACGTCATCTCGAAGCAGCAGGTCTTCGCGGAACTGCTGGCCGCCGTACAGGACGAGGAACGCACGGTGCTGATCGCCTCGCACGGACTGGCTGACATCGAGCGGTTCGCCGATCACGTCGGGATCATCAAGGACGGGAAGCTCCTGCTCGAAGGCGCGACCACCGACATCGTGTCGCGCTACCGCCTGGTCGACTTTTTCGCGGGCGACGGCTTCATGCCGGCCGGTATCGCCGGCCTGTTTGTCCAGGAGCGGCAAGGCAACCGATGGCGCGTACTGATGGACATCGAGGGGTCCGCGCTCGAACAGGTCAAGGCGCGTGGCGCGAGCGGGATCGCCGCCTCGCCCGTCACGCTCGAAGATCTGTTCGTCGGGCTGTTCAAGGAGCGTCGAGATGTGGCGACTGTTGCGTGATCAGATCGAGCGGGACAAGTGGAAGGTCTTGGGGTTTGTGGCTGGGGCGCTTCTCTTCCCCCTTCTGACCGGTCTCTGGGGCGTGTTTGACGCGCGCGCCCGCCGCGGCTCGCAGGCGTTCGCGTACTACGGGTTCTACTGCTGGTTGTTTTTCGGCGGATTTGCGGGCGTGACCTCGATGATGGCGGACAGACGCCTGCGAGTCATTCGGGCGCTTCCCGTGCAGTCCCGGGTGGTCGCGCGGGCCTCGTGGCTCGGTGCCATCACACCTGCCATTGTCATTGGCGGGTTGGCGTACGTCTCGCTCGTGATCGTTGATGTAGTCGCCGGCCCCGCCTTGGAGTTTCCAATTGCGCCAGGCACTTTCAGTGTGCCGGAGGCTGCAGCGTTCACGCTGGTGTGGGCGTGCAGCGTTGCGGCAATCGCCTGGGCCCTCGGGATGTTGACGATCCGGTATGACCAGCGGCTGGCTATTGGCAGTGTCAACTTGCTGTTCTGGCTTGTGTGGTTCCTCCTGCTCTCGCCGTCCATCTGGCGGTGGTTGACTGTCCATCCCGGGGGCTCATTGCGCGATGTGCTGGGGTCGGAACAGGCCGTGTGGCTGTTCATCGTGATCGGGCTCGCGGGTATCTCATTTGCGTTCGCTCCACGGTTGGCTGTCCCCGCGAGCCGGTCCCGGTCGGCTCTCGTGCCGAGTCGGACCGCCACAAGGGCTGACCGGAATCCGCTGAGTCTCACGAGGCGCTGGACGGCCTTGGCCGAGGTGCCGCGAATGTTCGGCGTGGTGCTGGCGTTGACGCTGGCCGGGCTGCTCTTCGCTGCTCGTCCTCCCCTTGCCTGCGGAAACGCCATTCCTCGTCCGGCAGACGTTCATGCTGATCTGGCTCTATATGCTGCCAGCGTTGTGGGTCTCTACCTGGCTGCCGGCCGCCCGGGTTTTCCGCTGCCTGCCACTTTCAAGGATCCGTCTCGCCGTGCTGCCCGTGATGTATGCGATGCTGATCTGTCTCGCAGGCGGCATCTCGGTGGCGGTGGTGATGGTTCTGACGAAGCGAGCCACAAGCGCCTTCACGCCACTGCTGTGGTGGTTGCTGCTGTGTCCCGGCCTGTTATCGCTATTTTACGGTGTAGCTCTGCGAAGCGGCCCCGTCCGAAGCGCGAGCTACGGGCTCGGCATCTGGACCATGCTCGTCGTCATGGGAAACTTGACCCGGGATTTCTTCTTCATCTCCCGAGCTTTCCGCGGCAGTCCCCCCTCGATGGGTCTCTCGGAAACGTTCTGGCCTGCCGCAATTGCTGGCCTTCTGCTGGCACTTGTGGGTTATCTCGCCCTCTGGCGCAGCCTTGTCATGCATACTCCATATCGACCGGTGCCACAGTCCGAACGAGGATCGTGAATATCTGTCCTTACCAAAAACTCGGTTCTTGTTGGAACCATTGCTGTTGCAGCCGACGATGAGCAGTCTTCTGAGCGATGTCCGTCTTCATCTCTCTCTTGCTGACGCTTCGAGATTGTGCCGAGCTATCTTCACGAACATTCTGGACTTGTGCGCGCGAGTTGTCGCCATTCAAGGCGGCAAGGGCGATCGATGAATAGCGAGTCTGGATCTTCGAGACGGTTCTGCCCGCTCGACTCGTGGACCGCGCGGGTTCCGGTTCTCCCGCCGGTCGCCTCAAGGCGCACGAGTGCACCAGCAGCCTGTGGTGAAAGTATTTGAGCGCCGCATCAAGACTTGCGAATTGCCGTCTCGCGATCGCGAATCCCATGAGCGCCCGTGCGGGCGATCCCCGGATCAGGTAGAGGTTCAGCAAGGCCACGACGAGGATCGCAGTCGTGAATCCTCCCCCGGAAAAACCGATACGCCGATCTCAGATGTTCTGCTCGAGCTGCCGGATGCGCGACGCCGGAGATCACGAAATGTTGTGCCGCGCCGTCGCGATCTTCTGCCTGTCGTCACGCGATCGCGGCGGCGAGATCGGCCTCTGGAAGGATCATCCCTCGCGCCCGCGCCGCCGGCCCTGCTCCGGGCCCTCCTGCGACCAGTGCCCGGTCATTTTGGGCGACTGTTCTCTGAGGTGCGGGCGGCAGAACGGCCATGCGCCAAGCACCAGCAACAGCCCACCTAGGCAAACAATGAAAACAAGGGTCACAGAAAGTCCGGACAGGAAATGGGGCAGAGTATAAGGTTTGCCCTCGAAGAACAATCCATACACAATTCTCACGGCAAATAGCGCGACAAATGTGAATACAAGGAACAAAGCGGCCAAGATGCGCTCAACGACTGAACCCTTCATTCGGCGCGACAAATATGCGCCGAGGGCGCCGACGAATGGCAGCACTAGATATGGGATGCTAATGAATTGGAATCTATTCTTGTCAAAAGGCAATAAGATGAGGATCCAATAGAATCCAAAAAACAACAGGCAGGACGCTGCTCCAGGCAACCACACCTTCTTGATATGTAAATCCATGGGAGTTCCTTGCCATGACACCGATCAGGCTGCCGATCACAAAACGGGTGATAACCGCGCCGTCACGCGAAGCGGACTGTGACACCATCCCGGCTTTCCTCGCTTTCGCTGCACATCTGACGTCGCGGAGCGTACTACAATACGCGCATGGCGATGGGCACACGCACGCGCGATCGGCAGCCGACGATGTGGGTTCCGACGACCGAGTTGCCGACCGCCGCGAGTCATCCTTTCTATCGGCGCCTGAACCTGCTACTGCGCGAGCACGGATTCGATGATTTCGTCGAAGGCCAATGCGCCAGCTTCTACGCGGAGACGATGGGTCGCCCAGGCGTGCCGCCCGGCATCTACTTCCGGCTGCTATTGATCGGGTACTTCGAGGGCATTGGCTCGGAGCGCGGCATTGCCTGGCGTGCGGCCGATTCGTTGGCGCTGCGGGATTTCCTGGGCGTCGGTCTCGGAGACGATCCTCCGGACCACTCGACGATTTCGCGGACTCGGCGCCTGATCGCGCTCGAGACGCATCGGGCGGTGTTTACCTGGGTGCTGCAGTGCCTCGGGGCCGCAGGGTTGGTCAAGGGAAAAACGATTGGTATCGACGCCACGACGCTAGAAGCCAATGCCGCGTTGCGCAGCATCGTCCGACGCGACACGGGCGAGGACTACGCGGAGTTCTTGGCGAAGCTTGCCAAGGCGTCGGGCGTTGGGACGCCCACACGCGCAGATCTGGCGCGGATCGATCGAAAGCGCAAGAAAAAGGGATCGAACGATGAGTGGAAACATCCGCACGATCCCGACGCGAAGATCACGAAAATGAAGGACGGCCGAACGCACCTGGCACACAAGGCCGAGCACGCGATTGATCTTGAGACGGGCGCAATCGTCGGCGCCACGGTACAGGGCGCCGACCAGGGCGATACGACAACGATCCAGCAGACGCTGCCTGAAGCGGCGGAGCAGCTTGAGGCCGTGGCCGCCGTGACCGATCACACTGTGAAGGTGGTTGAGGAAGTCGTCGCCGACAAGGGGTACCACAGCCGCACGACGGTTCACGATCTGGAGATGCTGGAAATTCGCACGTACATCAGCGAACCTGATCGCGGGCCGCAATCATGGACCGACCAACACACCGAACGCGACGCCGTGTATGCGAATCGCCGTCGCATCCGAGGCGCTCGCGGAAAACGCCTCCTTCGACGACGCGGTGAATTGCTCGAACGCCCCTGCGCCCATCTCTATGAAACCGGTGGGCTGCGGCGTGCTCACGTGCGCTTCCACGAGAACGTGCTGAAGCGACTGCTGATTCACGCGAGCGCGTTCAATTTGGGACTCTGGATGCGCCGACTCTTCGGCATCGGCACGCCACGCGCCCTCCAGGGTGCCGCGCTGGCGTTGAGTGCTGCTCTCACCCTGCTCGGGGCGCTGACCTATGAAGCAGTCGCGCGGATCTGGAATCGGAGCCGCTGCCCGACGCCAGCTCGCGGATGCGTGATCACAGCGGAAGCAAGTGTGTGAAAAAGCCATTTGCACCACGGGCTGCTAGCGCGTCTATGCTCTCAGCACTGCGTTCGGATCGAGTCGCGACGCTCGCCAAGCCGGCAGCAAACATGCCACGGCAGCCACGATGATCATCGTGGCGACCACGGCAGCAACCGTGGGCACATCTGTGGGCCCCACGCCGAACAACAGCGCCGCGATCAATCGGTTCAGACCGAAAGCCCCTGCGAGTCCCACAACAACACCGATACTCGCGAGGAGGAGTCCCTCCTTCATGACGTCGGCGAGCACACTGAATCGTTCGGCGCCAAGCGCCATCCGGATGGCGATTTCACGCCGCCGCTCCGCAACGATGGAGGCGATAACCCCATACGTGCCCACAACGGCCAGCAGCAGTGCCAGCCCCGCAAAGAGCCCAAGGAGCTGCGCCAGGAAACGAGGTCGCTGGATGGATTCAGCAAAGACCGCCTCCATATCGCGTAGCCGAGCGACAGGCACGGCGCGGTCCATTTCATGCACCACCCGCTCAATGGTCTGAGACAAGGCCGCTGGTGCGAGGGTCGTGCGCAATACCACGTGGTTGATTGGCGCACCGCCCAACCCGGGAGCGGGTCTCGCGATCTGCTCAACTGCCATGTACAGCTCGGTTCCTGCTTCCCGATCAACGCCGCCCTGCTTGACATCCTTCGCAACGCCCACGACCGTAAACCACGGCGGCTGATCGGGGTTCGGCTTGACGCGTTGCCCGATCGGGTCCCGCCCTTTCCAGAAGGTCTCTGCGAACTTCTCGTTCACGATGGCGACAAGACCCGAGGACGTGGCGTCCGTGCGCTGAAAGCTGCGCCCGCGCACGATCGGGATGCCCATCGTCTCGAAATAGTCAGGCATCACGTACTGATAGTAGTCAACGACATGAAATGGCCCGACTGAGGGAACGGTGGAGTTCGCGACGCGTGTATTGTTCGATGATGGCCGGCCGATTCGGCGGCAGCCCCCACATGGCCGTCGCCGCCTCGACACCAGGCACGGCGCGGAGCGCATCAAGGAGGCGCTGAAACGTCTGCACTCGAATCATCCCCCCTGGATAGGTCATGTCCGGCAGGTTGATCGAGAACGTCACCAGGCGCGACCGATTGAATCCCGCGTCGACGTTCGCGAGGTTGTAGACCGTGCGTATGAGCAGGCTGGCGCCGGTCACGAGGATGACGGCCAATGCGACCTCGGCCACCACCAGACCGCGGCGCACGTGACGGCGTGTCCCACTGCTGCCCCCTTTGGTACCGGCTTCCGTGAGCGTGGCTGCGAGACCGTTCACGCCGATGTGCCGCAAGTGCACCAGTCCGAAGAACATGGTGGTCGCCGTGGCGATACCACAGGCAAACAACAGCACCGGCAGATCGAGGCTTACTTCAGTCGATCGAGGGAGAGCAGCGGGGTACGCCTGCGTCAGCGTGCGCAGACCCAAACGAGCGAGCCACAACGCCAGTGCGCCGCCTGCGATGGACAGCAGTGCGCCTTCGGTCATGAACTGTCGAAGCAGGCGGCGGCGGCTTGCACCGAGGGCCGTGCGCACCGCAAATTCACGCCGGCGTATCGCCGCACGGGCGAGCAAGAGGTTTGCCAGATTGGCGCAGGCGATTACCAGCACCAACCCGGCGGTCGCCTGAAGCATCCAGATCGCTCGGCTGGCGTCGCCGACGATCTGATCGTGGAGCGGTCGCATTTGCAACACATGACCGGCGTCGGGATTCGACGTCCGCGCCGCGGCATCGCTTGGCATTGGAGCGAACATATGGTCGGTGACGCCGACACGTTCGCCCCAGTGTTCGTTGAGCGTCTTCAGTTCGGTCTGGGCTGCCTCCGGCGTGACACCGTCCTTCAATCGGCCGATCACGCGGAGGGAATGACCGCGGCGATTCCCGCGGTTGGACGGGGTCAACCCCAGCGGCAACCAGATCTCTGGCCGGATATCCAAGACATCGGCGCCAGGCGGCATGATGCCGATCACTTCGCGCGGCCGGCTGTTCACGTCCACGAGTTTCCCGACGATCGGCTGTCCTCCAAACGCGGTTTGCCACAACTCGTGCGAGAGAATGGCGACCGGCGGCGGCGGTGCTTGAGGATTCGCCCTGTCAGTTTCTCCGCGGGCGAACAACCGTCCCTGGGCGGCCTGCAGGCCCAGAGCAGTGAAGAGATGCTCGTCGACGTTCACGTTACGCACGCGGCGAGCCCCGTCGGCGGTTGTCAGATTCACCTCGCCCGCGCCAACCGAAAAGCCAACCGAAAACGCGCCAATCGCCGCAAATGACCGGTTGACCTCGCGCAGTTCCAAGTACTCGGGGGCCGACAACGGAAATGGCCCCTCGCCGATCAGGGGGTATTGCGTGGTGACATACATCAACTGGTCGGGTCTGGGGTAATCGAGCGGCCGCAAAACGACGGCGTTGACAATCGAGAAAATCGCAGCGTTTGCGCCAATTCCCAGCGCGAGCGTCAGCAGCGCCGCTGCCGTGAAAGCCGGAGCGCGCCGGAGCGTGCGAAACGCATGGCGCAGGTCACGCGTCACATCGTCGACCCACATGAACGACCGGACCTCCCGATACACCTCTTTGGTCTGCGTGACGCCACCGAAACCACGCTGCGCCGCGTCGCGCGCGTCCTCGGGGGAAAGGCCCTGGCGAAGATACTCGTCTGTGGCTTCAGCAAGATGGCTCGCAATCTCGTCGTCAAGGTCTCGATCCATCCTCCGAGAATGAACGAGGCCCCTTAGTCGAGACAAAAACGTTCGCACGCGTGTCATGAGGCGTCCTCGGTAATCGTCAGGAAACGTTCAACGATACTCGCGGCACGCTGCCATTGCTCTTCTTCCTTGTGAAGCTGCTTCCGTCCTGCGCGCGTCAGTGTGTAGATCTTCACCCGTCGGCCGCTCTCGGATGTACCCCATCTGGACGAAATCCAACCCATCTGCTCCAGCCTGAGCAAGGCAGGGTACAGAGTGCCCTGATTGAGCGCGAGCTGATTCCCGCTGATCTGCTCGATCCGCCGGGCAATTCGGTACGCGTGAAGCGGACCCAGCGCCTCCAATGTCTTGACCAACATCAGGCCGAGGGTGCCGTAGAGGACGTCACTCTTGTCGGGTGTCATGCGCGGCAAGCCTACCGCAAGACCAGTTGACAGTCAACCGGTTGACAGCCCACGGTTGGCCGCGAAGTCGGACGTGCGCATCCCACGCTCGAACACCACGGTGGATGTCTTCGTAGCGGTGCACACGCATCCAGCCCGCATCGCCCTGAAGGCAGCTGTCGCCGGACGCGAATGAAATGATCTCGACTGCTCGCTCGATGCGCCCGTAGAGGCCGCACAGATTTCATTCGACCATCTCGCGACATCACGCGGCAGACATCTGCATCGATCTGGAGCTACGGTCAGTCGCGCAGTTGGTCGAGACAATCGCGCACGAACTGGAGCACGTCGTCGAGCAGCTGTACGACGTAGAGCTGACGCCAGACGGTTGGCACGGCGTGGGCCCGTGCGATCACATCGCGCAGCGCCTCGGCGGCACTGTGTCGTTGACGTTGACGGCTTGGCTGCCCCCCGTAACTAACGGAACATGTTCGAGAACGCAGAAGCGGCAAACAGAGTTGTCGCGTGTCGTCTCCGACCTGGCCGCGGTCAAAAACCGCGGAAGGCAGGAGGTTCTGGAAACCTCCTCCCTCTCCTAACTCGCGAACAGCGAAGCGATTCGCACACAGTAATTTGCGGGATGCCAGGACGTGGCCGTCTACGATTTGTAGTCCACCGTAGTCCAATTGCGAGGCGCCGGTTTGTGCTGCTACAGCACAATCAGTCGAATTTGAACCGGAAAATTGGAGGCGCCGCCCGGATTTGAACCGGGGATGGAGGTTTTGCAGATTTAACGGGGTTGTGAATCGTGTTGTCTCGTGCTGGTCTCTGGTCGGTCTAGCATCCCCGTTGTGCCTGGTATTTGGGCATTATTGGACTACATCTGGACTACGACATGGACTGAGAGGTTTCTCGGCCCATCCCGCCCGCCGGAACCCCATCGCCCAGAGTGTTGATCACAGCTGCTCCAGCAGAATCCGCATCGGACGCCGCCCGTCGAACACGGCCGTGAAGCGATCGCGCGTGGTCGCAATCCGCCGGTCGAGCACCTCGCCACGGTCCTTTACGATCCGGACCTGGCTTTCTTTCTTGTGGAGATCGATGGCACCATACTCCATGGCTGGTCTCCTCTCGTACGCCTGTGAGCGCGTCTTCGCACTGTGGAGCGGAAGCTACCACCTTACGAAGGGGACCAGCCGCTTCATCCTAATCTACGGGCGCCGCCGAGTCCGGCCAGTCGGGCGACCGTCGCTAGCAGATGCAGAAACAGAACGGCAGGTCACGCACCGCACGATCCTACCAAGATCGCGACACTCAGAAATGCTCAGGAATTAGCAATTCGCCATGCAGGCGGCCCTCACTGCCCATGCTGAGTGGCCAATCCTTACCGCGATGCTGACTCACGTTCCCGTGCCTTCTCAAGCTCAGCATCTACTTCCTGCTGAGATGGTGCCTGCGGCTGGTCTCCACCTTCCTCGTCGAATTTCTTTTCGCGTTCCTTTGTTTTGTCAGTTGCCCCAGACGGATTCGCTTTGGGTTCCTGGGTCTCAGGCATCACTCTTCTCTCCCATAAACATGGTGCAACGAGTATTCTCCGCGCGAACGTGTCGGCCCGGTGCGCTAGGGCGTACTCCGGATAGTGCTCTATCCGATCGCGTTCCACGCCTGGCAGCCGCTTTGGAAGTCGCCATCGTCATGGCGTCCCGTCACACGTAAGCGAGAAACCTTCCGCAGACCAGCGCCAGCGTCCAGCACACGAGAGATACGACGGCGGCAATTCGCGCACGACGCGGCGTACGGGATGCACCGCTCCATCGACGTACCGACGTGAAGATACCGCGGTGGAAGATCATCGTATTCGTCACGGCGATTGAGACGGTGGCCATCTTGACGAAGAAGAGCGGCATCACGCCGAACGTCCGGGCTTGCATTATGAATAGGACAAGCCCCGAGACGACGGCTAGGGCGAATCCGATCCGCGCCAGCGGCAACAGGAACCGCGCGACCCCGTCCACAGGCAGCGAAGATGGCACGCTCAGCAGGCGCAAATCGAAGGCCACTGCCGTACCGAAGAGCAGCGCCAGACCCAAGATATGCAGGGTCTCCACCGCTGGATAGCCCCATGCCGAAGATCGCAGCCATGTTGCGAGCGCGTTATTCTCTATGGCGACCATGAGGCTCACCCAGCCCTCGAGCATCAACGCAGTTCGACCTTTTTCTTGTCGACCGTGATGTTCTCCGCCCGCATTTCGGTGGTGGTCTTGCGATGCTGATATCCGAGCACCGTCACGACCGTCCCGGGCTTCAGCATTGCTTCGGTCAGGCCTCGCGTCTGCATGCGCGCCACCGGCGCCAGCACTACGTCCCACACCTTGCCGCCATCGGTAGCGCCCAGCTTGATGGTGCCGTGCGGGTTGGTGTAGCTCGACTCGGTGATCTTCCCGGCCACAGTTAGGGGCGTCTTCTCGTCGTATTCGCTCCAGCCATGGTGTGCGAGCGTCGTGGTCGCGAGAATTGTGAGAGCCACGAGCGAAAGCGCTGTGGCCGGAAGGAATCTCTGAATCATGTTCGACCTCCTGGAGTAGCGCCTCGCCCGTTCAGGACCAGCGCATCTGTGACCGTCTCCATCGATTGTAGGGCAAACTGCGCGTCGAGGATGTGCGCGTCGGCAGGTGCGAAAGCAACCGTTCCCGTGTTCGTGGCGAATTCTCAGTTTTGCTCAAATATCCGTGAAAGAATTCACGTTCCGAGATGCTCCCGAACCCCCATCTGGCGAGGTTCACGTAGGCACTGACCAGCACAGGGCACTTAACCGATCGACACGACGCACATCTCGGACGTTGCCCCCGCCTCGAATAGCACCCGCCACGCCGCCATCGGCGTGTGATACAGCCCACGGCAGTGCGGGTGCCAGCGGGACGAATGGACACTCGCGCATGCGCGGGCCGCGGTATGACGTGGTTCCGGCGTGCGCCGTTGCGCCCCGCATGCGTGCGATGACCGTTATAAAAATGCCGGAATTCGAGGAGCTTCATCTCGAGAGCAGCAGCCGTCCAGAAGAGCGTGCGGTCGAGACACTCGCGCTGAACGGTTCGATACGCCGTTCGACGAATGGATGCGAGAGCGGCACATACGGTACGGTCTTGATTGCTTTCACGTCCAGGACTCGCAGATTCGCCGACCATTGGTGGAACCGATACAGAGGATCATGGTCCGAGCTGAGGGAGGTCGGCGGAGTGTGACATCCGGTCGCCTGATTGAACATCCGGCACAGGCCCACGCCATCCACGACGCCGCGCTGCACGCCAAAGCCCACGATGCGACGCGTATATTGGTCCATCACGACGAGCACCCAGTGCGCGCGCAGGACGGCCGATTCGCATCGAAACAGGTCGAGACTCCACAGACTGTCCTTCGCGTGACCGAGGACCGGGAGCCACGACGGCCCCACCGCGTCTGGTTCCGGCCGGTACCGCGCGGAGAAAATACGTCGCACGACGTCCTTGTTGAGAGGACTGCCGAAGGCCAACGCGATCTGCTGAGCGATCCGTGGGCAGCCCCAGATCCGATTCCGCCGTTTCATGTCGACGACGGCAGCCACCACCTCCTGACTGGGTCCCTTCGGACCCCGCTTCTTCGGCACCTTCGACGAGAAGAGCCGGCGATATTTCCGCTTGACGAGCGCTCGATGAAGGCTCAGGAGCGTTGAGGGTTTGAGGACGATCGCCGAACGGATCAACCGATCCGGGCGCATGAGGAGTACACACACGCCGGCGACCATGCGATCCGAGAGACGGAGATGCGGTGACCAATTCCGGGACCGATTGAGGATGAGCAGTTGGTGCTTGACGAGCACGGATTCGGCGACGACGGAACGCGCGCCGCCGGGACCGGCGAGTCGGGCGAGCGTCGCCAGCAGATGGAGAAACAGGATGGTCAGATCGCGCACGGGACGATGGCAACAACATCGCAATGCCCAAGCATTTGCTCACGATTTAGCAATTCGCCATGCACACGTGAAGACCCTCGGCATGCAGGAAGTCCTGACGGCCCGGGCGTCCGCTGGCAGAACGCTTATGCTGAACGATTCATCGGATCGGTCCGACGCGAGTGTCTCGATCACGTCATCGTGCTATCGGCTGCCGGCCTTCGGCGCATTCTGAACGCGTTCGTCTCCTACTACTCGCGAACGGGAACGCACCTCGGGCTGGACAAGGATGCACCCCTTCCACGTCCCGTCGCGCTGCTGACGGCGGCCGCGTCGTCGCCATCCACAGGTCGGCGGCTTGCACCACCGCTACGAACACGCCGCGTAGTCTCGCCACTCCCTGCTCCACTTCGCCCATGGCGTCTGGCGCACACGTCCGTTTTCGTGCTCACGAGTGACCGTTGAGGCCCCCTTCGCGATTTCACACGCGAGTGAGTGATGCCGGAAGCATCCGGCAGAATCGCAAGTGGTTTTCACCGTTCCAATGGAGGTATTGGTAGGGACAAGTTGCTGGTAGGGACACGGATGCGCCGTTATTGCGACGTGTGTGATTGGAATATAATCGCTCAATGAAACGATGGGCGCTTTTGGTCGCTGCGGCAATTGCCGTTGGCGGTACCGCGACCCACGCGCATCATTCGATTTCGAGTCTATACGATAGCAGTCGCCAAGTGACCATCGAGGGCATTGTCGTGGAGTTCCAACTCGTTAATCCACACCCGTTCCTGTTCATCGACGTCAGGGGTCGCACCGGTGAAGCGCAACGGTGGCAGCTCGAGATGGATAACCGCAGGGAGCTTGTCTCGATTGGCGTCACGGCCAGCACGTTCAAGCCGGGCGATTTGGTAGTGGTCAACGGCAGCCTCGCCCGGAGATCCGTGCAGAAGCTGTATCTCCTCAGGCTCGACCGCCCCGCAGATGGCTTTTGGTACGAGCAGGTCGGTCCGAGTCCGAGAATTCGCACTCCAACTGGATAAGGCTTACTCGGAATAAGCGCGCGACATGTCACGACATTGGAGCTTCCGCTGACGAACCGCTATGACACGTACGCATTTGAGTCCCACGTGTTCTTCCTGAGCCACAGTTGTATGAACCTCGCCGCACTGGACGATTTCCGCAACTGATTCGAGAAGCGGCGTAAATCGCGAGTGCTTCGCCACTATTTTGCTCCCTCGCACGACGCGGACCGACACTCGGCGCGGCCAGCGTGGGCATTCAGGGCATGCGAGGCCGCCATACGCGCGTGCTCTCGGACGGCTACCGCTCTTTGGAGAGGGTGGCGCGCTCGGTCTGCTCCAGATCCCGCCGATGGACCTGCGACAGGTCGAGGTCATCAAGGGTGTGCCCTCCGCGTTATTTAGCGCCGGCGCGATTGGCGGTGTCATCAACCTGCTCTCGTGGCGTCCAGGCACCGAAGGGAGTCCGAGCCGGCATGGGGAACAGCAGTGGCCGGCCGTTGACAGACGATTGCCGCGGGCCTACCGTTCCAACGACACGCAGCCGTTCCATCTTGACAATTGGTAACTCAAATGTTACCGTCTATTGAAATACGGCAGTTCGTTGACACAGCTGGACAAAGCCCGTTCGAGCAATGGTTTGGCCGGCTGGACGACGTGGCGGCCGCCCGCGTGACCACGTCCCTGACTCGCCTCGGCACAGGCAACTGGTCGAACGTTAAGGGAGTCGGGGCAGGTGTGTTCGAGGTCAAGATCGACTTCGGACCCGGCTACCGTGTCTACTTCGGAAAGGACGGCGAGACGATCGTCATCCTGCTCGGCGGCGGCACGAAGAAGCGCCAGAGCCGGGACATTGAGGCCGCACAAGACCACTGGAAGCAATACAAGAAGCGCAAGACGTAGGAGAAAGACGATGCCACTGACGAAAGGTTTCAAGGAGACCGTCAAGGAACGGATGGAACGTTCGCCCAAGTTCCGGCGCGCGCTGCTCCGCGAGGCCATCGAGTGCCTTCTCTCCGGTGACGTCGACACCGGCAAGGCCATCCTGCGCGACTACATTAACGGCACGATCGGATTCGAGGAACTGAGCGACCGGACGCATACACCAGCCAAGAGCCTGATGCGGATGTTCGGTCCGAAGGGCAATCCGCAGGCCAAGAACCTGTTCGATGTCATCGCAACGCTGCAACAGGCCGAAGGCGTTCAGTTTCAGCTGCGCTGATCACGCTTACCCTGTAGGGTGCGAAAATGCGGTCACGCCGCTAAGACGTACTCGTGAAGCACACCACCGAGACGATCGCGACGGTCAACACGAATCTCGCCAGCCGATAACGCGACCGGTGCGCGCCTTGGCTCTGGTGGCACGAGAGACAGTGCTCGATGGGGCCGGTGCTCGTTGTAGTGGGTCACGAACACCTCCAGAACACGCTCAAGGTGCCGTTGGTTCTGAATCAGCATCCAATCGAGACATTCCGAGCGGGCCGTCCGTACAAACCGCTCCGCCACGCCGTTGGCTTGCGGCGCGCGAAACGGCGTGCGAACGATCTCGATCCCGTCGCCGCGAAACACGTCGTCAAATCGGTTGGTAAATTTCTGGTCCCGATCACGAATCAAGAAACGGACGCGTTCGGGAGCTCCGCCAGCGTCCACGTTACCTGCCGGGCCTGTTGCGTTACCCATGACGAGCTCGGAGTCGGTATACACCCGCCCAGATACACCGGCGACTGCCCAGCTCGATGAAGAACAGCACGTAGAGCCGCTGCAGCCAAATCGTCTCGACCGTGAAGAAGTCGACCACCAACAGGCTCTGTCGGTGCGCCCGGATAAACTCGCGCCAGGTCATCCCCCGCCGAGTGCCAGCCGGGCCGAGCCCTTCCGCCTGAAGCCATGTCCGCACTGTCGTCGCTGAGACCGTGATACCAAGGCCCTTCACTTCGCCGACAATCCGTTGGTAACCTGTCCCTACCAGAAATCCGCTTCTTCTTGAAATCATTGCTGTTGCAGCCCGCCAATGAGTAGCCTTCTGAGGGATGTCGGTATTCAGTTTTTTCCTCACGACGCTGCGAGATTGCGGTCGTTCGCGAGCGAGCTTGCAGCTCGAGATCCTCGCGCTACGGCATCAACTCGATGTCCTCAATCGATCGCATGGACGTAGGCTTCGGTTGACACGCTTTGACCGGCTGCTCTGGGCATGGCTTTCACGAATCTGGGGCAATTGGCGGACGGTGCTCGTGATCGTCAAACCGGAAACAGTCATTGCGTGGCATCGGCGCGGGTTCCGTCTGTTCTGGACGTGGAAAAGCCGTCATAGGGCGGGTCGGCCGACTGTCACTCAAGACCTCCGCGCGCTGATTCGAACGATGTCAGCCACGAATCCGCTCTGGGGCGCGCCTCGGATCCACGGGGAGCTGCTGAAACTCGGATTCACTGTCTCTCAAACGACCGTCGCCACATACATGGTCCGCCACCGGCCCCTCCCCTCCCAGACCTGGCGGACGTTCTTGACGAACCATGCACAACAGCTCATCGCCGCCGACTTCTTCGTTGTGCCGACGGCGACGTGCCGGCTGCTGTTCGTCTTGGTGCTCCTCGCTCATGATCGGCGACGCGTCGTGCATGTCGCCGTGACGGAACATCCGACGGCTGCGTGGACCGCGCAGCAGTTTCGTGACGCGTTTCCCTGGGACGAGCTGCCTCGCTATCTCCTTCGCGATCGGGATCATGCGTTCGATCACGTGAAGACGATTGGCATTCAGGAAGTCCTGACGGCGCCTGGTTCTCCGTGGCAGAACGCCTACGTGGAACGCTTCATTGGATCCGTCCGGCGCGAGTGCCTCGATCACGTGATTGTATTGACGGCGGCCGGCTTGCGGCGCGTGCTACACGAGTACGTCGCCTACTACTCACGAACACGAACACACCTTGCTCTGAACAAGGACGCACCCGTTCCCCGTCCAGTCACGCCGCCAACGGCGGGTCGCGTGATCGCCACTCCGCAAGTCGGCGGGTTGCACCACCGCTACGAGCGGCACGCCGCATAGTCTCGTCATTTGCCCGTCGCTCTTCGCGGAGGGATACACGTGTGTGTGTACGCCGCCTCGCACCAGGAGGCTCAGGCGACGCAGTTCACTATCCGATTCAGGCGAGGCGATCCGGAATCGCCTGACCGGGTCGCCAGCAGTTCTCGGATGCGGATCGAGTTAATGGTAGGGACAGGCCACGTTTGATCGCGTCACGACCGGCACGCGTTTTTGGTGAGCATTTGGAAAAAAAGGGTAACGCAATGGGTAACGCTCACGAAAACCGGCCGCCCGGAGGCGGCCGATCGTGTGTTTTTCCTAAGGATTTTGGAGGCGCCGCCCGGATTTGAACCGGGGATGGAGGTTTTGCAGACCTCTGCCTTACCACTTGGCGACGGCGCCCCTCTGACGGATTTGTCGGATAGGAAACGATCGGTCAGCGGCCCTGATGGACCGGACAACAGCGTTCGACGAGACGAGGGTGGTGGATCATTGAAAGTGAAAAGGCGAAAGTAAAAAGTTAAAAGTTAAGAGTTAAAAGTTGGAGCGGGAAACGGGATTCGAACCCGCGACTTCGACCTTGGCAAGGTCGCACTCTACCACTGAGTTATTCCCGCTCTGCAGCCAGTTAAAGTACCACATGCATTGGACTTAACGCAAGGTCGCGCACCCGGCGCACCTGGCGCACTCAGCGCTCCTAGCGCACCTAACTTTTCGTTTTCCGCAACACGTCCGCAGCTTCTTCGGGTCCCGTCGGATTGATGTAGAACCCGGTCCCCCACTCGAAGCCGGCGACGCGCGTGAGCTTCGGCATCACTTCCATATGCCAGTGGTAAAACTCGTTTGCGCCGACCTCATCGTGCAGCGGCGCGCTGTGCACGATCAAATTGTACGGCGGCGTCAGCAGCGTCGTGTTCATCCGCTGAAGAATGTCCTTCAACATCCGCGCGAGGCTGGCGAACTCGCCCGGCGTCGCCTCCTCGAAGCGCGATCGGTGCCGCTTCGGCATCAGCCAGGTCTCGAACGGAAATCGCGGCGCGTACGGCGCAAGCGCCACGAAGTCTGCCGATTCTGCGATCACCCTGACGCCCTCTCTGGTCTCCTGGCGGATAATGTCGCAGAACACGCACCGCTCGCGCTGCTGAAAATGCCTCTTCGCGCCGTGCAGTTCTTCCTTGAGCTCGCGCGGAACGATCGGCAGCGCGATGAGCTGCGAGTGCGAATGCTCGAGCGACGCGCCCGCAGACGCGCCGTGATTCTTGAAGATGACGATGTGGCGCAGGCGAATGTCCCGCTTCAGGTCGAGCACACGTTCGCGCCACGCCCAGAAGACCTTCCCAATCGCCGCCTCTCCCATCGTCGCGAGCGTTTGCCCGTGATACGGCGTCTCGATGATCACCTCGTGCGCGCCGATGCCGTTCATCCGATCGAACAGCCCTTCGCCTTCGCGATCGAGATCTCCCTCGACTCGCAGCGCAGGAAACTTGTTGGGCACCACGCGCACGTCCCAGCCGCTGCCGTTGCGGTACGCCAGGATCTCGGGAGGCGTTTTGTCCTCGTGCCCCTGGCAGAACGGACACAACGCATCGCCCTTTATGGCGACCGTTTCGATGTGAAAATCGTTGGGGCGTTTCTGGCGCTCGGTCGAAATGATGACCCAGCGCCCGGTGACAGGATCTTTTCGCAGGTCGGCCATGAACTATCGCTGCAGCGATTCCATATCGAAGGCGCCTCTCACTAATTCTATCGTTTGCGTGCCCTGCCGCTCGAGGATCGCCACCACGTCAAACCGGCACGCCACGCCCGCCAGCCGCTTGACGCACAAGTATGACGCCGCCATCTGGCTGAGGCGTTGCCGTTTCTTCCATGTCACCGACTCGAAAGGTGTGCCGAAACTGCTGCCCGACCGCGCTTTCACCTCGACGAACACCAGGACGCCGCCATCCCGCGCGACGATATCGAGCTCGCCGCAGCGGGTGCGAAAGCGACGATCGACGATGACGTAACCGCGCTTCTCGAGCTCGGCGCACGCGAGATCTTCACCCCGCTTGCCGAACGACTGCCGGTGATCCATACATGGCACCGGGAGCAATTCCTCTGCCCAATCCCTAATCCCATCCCAATCCCTAGTCCTACTCAATCCTAACCCCCAATCCCTACTAATCCCTAATCCCCAATCCCTAATCCCTATTTCCTCTTCCAGCGCGTACCCGCGGGTCCGTCTTCGAGGACGATGCCTCTGTCGAGCAGCTGCTGTCGAATGCGATCGCCTTCTGCGAAGTCGCGACGCTTGCGCGCGTCCTGGCGGGCCGCCACCAGGCGATCGATTTCGTCGGGAGGCAGTGAGGTCTGTCGATCCTCCTGGCGGCGCAGCTCGAGCACGCCGAGCACTTTATCGAAGCGATCGAAAGCGGCCTTCACGACGGGCACATCCGCGGTTCCGAGCTCGCCGCCGTCGATGGCGGCGTTCAACACCCGCACGAGCTCGAACATCGCGCCGAGCGCGCCGGCCGTGTTCAGGTCCTGCGAGCATCGCCTCTTTGAACTGCGCCTCGGCTGCCGACACTTTCGAGGCGATCCCGGCGGGCGAGCCGGCGGCCGTGACGCGATCGAGGCGATCGACAAAATCGGCGAGGCGGCGAAGCGACTCCTCTGCCTGGCTCATCGCATCCCAGCTGAACTTCACCTGCTTGCGGTAGTGCGTCGACAGCAGCAGATAGCGAAGCGTGGACGGCCGGTAACCCTTCGCGACGATATCGGGAAGGTTGAAGACGTTGCCGAGCGACTTCGACATCTTCTCTTCGTCGATGAGAAGGTGCTCGACGTGCATCCAGAACCGCGCGAATTGTTTGTCGGTCGCCCCTTCGCTTTGGGCGATCTCGTTTTCGTGATGCGGAAAAATGAGGTCCACGCCCCCGCAATGGATGTCGATTGGCGGATCGCCCAGTAGCCGCAGCGCCATCGCCGAGCATTCGAGGTGCCACCCGGGACGGCCGCGGCCGAAGCCGAAGTCCCAGCTCGGCTCGTTCTCCTTTGTCGCCTTCCAGAGCACGAAGTCGCGCGCGTTGTCCTTGTCGTAGTTGTCCGAGTCGACGCGCGCGCCGGCCTTCAAGCCATCGTGATCCAGACGCGCAAGCCGGCCGTACTGTGGAAGCGTCGAAATCTTGAAATAGACGGACCCGTCGCTCTCGTACGTGTGGCCGTTCTTCTCGAGCGCCCGCACGAGATGCGGCCATCGAATCGAGGTTCTCCTGGTCGGTTGCGCGCGGCCGCTCTTCCACGTCTTCGAGGCCGAGCGCGCGCGAATCCTCGAGGAACGCGTCGATCCACTGATTCGTGTACTCGCGCAGCGGCTGGCCGGCCTTCTCGCGAGCCCGCTATCGTGCGGTCGTCGACATCCGTGAAGTTCACGACGTGACGGACCTCGTACTGTTCCAGATGTCGAAGCGTTCTCCGGAGCACGTCGACAGCGACAAACGTCCGGAAGTTGCCGATGTGGCCGCGGCTGTAAACCGTGAGCCCGCACGCGTACATGCGGACGAGGTTGTCCTGAGACGGAGTAAAGGTCTCTTCAGTCCTGGTGAGCGTGTTGTAGAGCCGCATTTTTACCTAAGCCCTCAGCCCTCAGCCCTCTACAGCCCCATTCGATCGAACAGATCTCGCGCGCGGGCGCGGTCCGCCTCGATCTGCGTCTTCAGCGCGTCGACGCCGTCGAATTTCTTTTCGTCGCGCAGCCGCTGCACGAAGCCAAGGCGCAGTTTCGAGCCGTACAAATCGTTATCGAAATCGAGCACATGCGCCTCGATCACGTTCTCATCGCCGCTTTCGAACGTTGGACGGGTACCGATGTTCGTAATCGACGGGTACGCCACGGCGTCGACGGCGACCGTTGTCGCATAGACACCGGCCGGCGGCACCAGTTCGTTCTCTGCGCACAGGTTTGCCGTCGGAAAGCCGAGCGACCGGCCCCGCTTCTGTCCCTGCACCACCGATCCCTCAATCGTGTAGTGATGGCCGAGCAGCGCGCCGGCCTCGTCGACGCGCCCTTCGGAAATCAGGCGCCGAACACGGGTGCTGCTGACGACGAAGTCTTTGTAGCGGACCGGATCGATTTTCTCCGCGCGGAAGCCATAACGCGCCCCGAGGCTTCGGAGCAGCGAAAAGTTACCCGATCGATCGTGCCCGAAGAGGAAATTCGCACCCACCCACACTTCGGCGACACGCAGCCACTCGACGAGCACGGCGCGCACGAACGTCTCCGGATCCCACCGCGCCAGCTCCGGCGTGAAGCGGACGATCGCCACGCCGTGCATGCCACCGCGGGCCAGCGCCTCGAGCTTCTGCGAGTGCGTCATGAGCAGGGGCGGCGCCTTGTCGGGCCGCACGATCTTCGACGGATGTGGATCGAAGGTCATCGCGACCGCCGTCGATCCCCGCTCGTCGGCGCCCCGCCGCACGCGCTCGATGATCTTCAGGTGACCCCGGTGCATGCCGTCGAAATTGCCGAGGGCGAGAACGGGCTGATGCCAGCGCGCCGGCCGTGGATCATCTGGATAGTGGATGACCTGCATCAGAGATCGATCTCGAAAGTCAGGCCATCATATGCCAACTGAACGCCGGGCGGCAGCCGCGCGCAGGTCGCCGCGTGTGGCAAGTCGTGGCACATGTGAGTGAACAGCGCCCGTTCGGGCTCGAGCCGCTTTACGACTGCGAGCGCCTGCTCGAGCGAGAGATGCGTCGGGTGCGGTCGCTCGCGCAGCGCATCGAGAATGACGGTTCGCACGCCGTCGAGAAGCGGCCAAGACGCGTCGGGAATAGCGCTGCAGTCGGTGAGGTAGGCGAACGAGCCGACGCGATATCCGAGGATCGTCCGCGATCCATGCAGCAGCGGAACGGGCACGAACGTCGCCGCTCCGACACAGAACTCCCCCACCACGCGCGAGGTGACCACCTGCGGAATGCCGCCGCCGTGCGGCGTGTCGGCATTGAATGCGTAGGCGTAAATGCGGCGCAGATCGGCGAGCGTCCGATCGTCGCCGTAACACGGGATTTTCGATTTCTGCAGCACGTTGAAGCGCCGAACTTCGTCGAGCCCCATGATGTGGTCGGCATGGCTGTGGGTGTACACGATCGCATCGACACGCTTCACACCGTGCGCGAGCGCCTGCATCCGCAGGTCGGGAGTCGTGTCGACGAGCACCGACGGTCCACCGCTGACTTGGATGTAGATAGACGCGCGCGATCGATGATCGCGGGGATCCGTAGATCGGCAAGTATCGCACTCGCAGCCGATCATCGGCACGCCGTGGGACGTGCCCGTACCCAGCACGAGTACCTTGGCGACGGCAGCGCTCAAGGCGTGATGATTCTCTTTTCCTCGCCTTGCGCCTCCACAAAACGAAGCCGCAGCTCGTAGAGCACCATTTCGAGCAGCTGCCGCTCTTCGGCCGTCAGGTTGCCGCGCGTCTTCTCCTCGAGCAAGGCGAGGATGTCGATCATCTGGCCTGCGGCCTGCAGATCGACCCTGCCGGCCTCGGTCTGTCCGGGCTCGAGGCGATCGCCGAAGTGCACCGCGGCGGTTGCCGCCAGCGAGAGCACGAAAGACGCGAAGTTGATGGTCGGATCAGGCATAGGCGTTTCCCGCAGAATTCGAATGTTACCATGAGCAAATGTCACAGACTGGTGAGGCATTCGAGAAGCTCGTGGCCGTGATGCGCACGCTCAGGTCGCCCGAAGGTTGTCCGTGGGATCGCGAGCAGACGCTCGAATCCCTGACACACTTCGTGCTCGAAGAAGCGTACGAAGTCGTCGACGCGATCGAGCGCGGCGACATCGACGAGCTGCGCGAGGAGATTGGCGACCACATCTTCGAGGGCGTGTTCCTCGCACAGATCGCCGCCGAGAACGGCGGGTTCACCGTTGAGGACTCGCTGCGAGCGGTCGTGGAGAAGCTGGTGCGGCGCCATCCGCACGTCTTCCAGGAAGACGGCCGGGTGCATGACGCCGAATCCAGGGAGCGCGCGCCGTCGGCCGCCGCCGCGCTCGAGCGATGGAACGCGCTCAAGGCCCGGGAGCGCGCCGGCTCGGGGCAGCGTCATTCGACCCTCGGCAGCGTGCCGAAGGGCCTGCCCGCGCTTCTCCGCGCGTACAAGATCGGCAAACGCGCGGCCTCCGTGGGATTCGAATGGGCAACAACGGCGGATGTCGTCTCCAAAATCGAGGAGGAGGTCGCCGAGGTGCGCGAGACGCTCGACAACGACCCACAGAACACCGCGCGGGCCGAGGAAGAAATGGGAGACCTCTTCTTCGCGATCGCGAACCTGTCCCGGCGGTTGGGGATCGAACCGGAAGCGGCGCTGAGGAAGGCGAACGAGAAGTTCACGAAGAGGTTCAATCGGATGGAGCAGAACTTTTTGACGTCTGGTCGGACGCTCGACGCCGCAACGCTCGCAGACATGGATGCCGAGTGGAACGAGATCAAAGCATCAGAGTCGACACGATGACACGACGACAACATAAACACGATGGCACGACGAGCACGATGGCACGACGCGAAGACAAGACAAACACGAAGAGCGCGAAGAGCGCGAAGAGCGCGAAGACCCGACGACAACATAAACACGATGGCACGACGAGCACGATGACACGACGCGAAGACAAGACAAACACGAAGACGCGAAGAACGCGAAGACCCAAAGACAACAAGCGCGAAGAGCCGACGACACGCATAAACACGATGGCACGACGAGCACGATGACACGACGCGAAGACAAGACAAACACGAAGACGCGAAGTGCGCGAAGACCCGAAGAAATTCCATAACGACGAAACTGCTTCAGAGGACGATGCGCCTGAACCCTTCCTTGAGAGTGGCGCCCCCGAAATTCATTAGCAATCCCACGGGAAGTTGGCTCGCTTTCAGATAGGCCAGCACCTGCGCTTCATGGACGCGCTTCAGGAGTTTGACCGCTTTCAGCTCTACCACAACGCATCCCCTTACGACGAGATCAAGCCTGTGCAGTGCAACAGGTCGATTTCGATAATGGACAGTCACGCTCTTTTCGCATTCGAAGGGAATGTTTTGCTCCAAGAGCTCCACGCAAAATGCGTTTCTGTACGTCGGCTCCAAAAAGCCGGGACCAAGAGCTCTGTGGACGGCATAGGCGCAGTCCATCGTCTCCTTTACGTATTTCTCCGTCTGCTCATCGAGCGGTGAGGGGACTCGAATCATTGAAGCTCTCCTTCGAGCCTTCGAGCTCGTCGTGCCTTCGTGTTAAAGGACTGTTTGTTCACCGACCTTTTGTCGTGAGTGTCAGTTTTCGTCCGGTGAAGGTCGTGACGCGTACCGTCGTCCCGTCGGTCTCAACTGATACGGCCCCGTCCTTGTCCGTCCGGTAAATCGCTGCCCCTGTGTTTCTGTAGCGCTCCAGCACGCTCGGCACTGGGTGGCCGAACGGGTTCCCGCGTCCGGCACTGATGACCGCGATGTCCGGTCGCAATGCGTCGAGAAACGGCAGTGAGCTGGACGTCGCGCTCCCATGGTGCGGCACCTTCAGGATGCGAATGGGCGCGCGTGCGAATGAGCGCGCGATCGTCCCCTCCACTTCTCTGCCGATATCGCCCGTAAAAACAAACGACACCCCGCCGTGGAGAATCTCGACCACCGCGGAATCGTCGTTGCGCACTCGCTGACGCTCCCACTCGGGCCGTGGCGGGTGGTGGACGACGAGCTCGACGTTCCCGAAGCCGACACGATCGGCAGGTTGCAGCGTCCGCCAGGCGGTCCCTGCGCTGTCCGCCAGCATGCGCAGCTCGCGCGTAGGCGCGTGAGGGGGCACGGGAACGCCTTCCCACACTTCGAAAGGCTTGAAATCGCGAAACACGCTCGCCGCGCCGCCGATGTGGTCGGCATCGCCATGCGTCACGCTCATGTAGTCGAGCCGTCGAACGCCCAGCGCCCAGAACGCCGGCGAGACGACCCGTCCTCCAATGTCGAACGTGGTCGACCCGAGCCCTGCCGCGTCGATGCTCAGCGTGCGTCCATCGGGAAATTGAACGAGTGCCGCGTCTCCCTGGCCGACGTCCAGAAACGTGACGCGTAACGGCTGAACAGAGCTCGTCGGTACGACCGGGGTCGCAACAATCCACAAGCCCGACATGATGAGCGCGGCGGTTGCGAGGCGTGAGAACGTCGCCCACACCGCGCCAGCGAGAGACGCGTAATACATCGCGATGACCACTGGCGGCGGCGGCGCAAGCCGTCGCGTCAGCCAGGGAAAGACATCGACCAGTGCCGCGCTCCCGACCAGACCTTCGACGGCCATGTGTGCAATCCACCCGGTCCATCGCGCAAGATCCGGCACAAGCCAGTTGAAGCCGACCGCCGCCATTCCCGCGATTTGCACGACGGCCATCAACGGAATCGCGGCAAAGTTGACGATGAGGCCGGCGAACGTGACCCGCGAGAAGACAAATGCGCCGATCGGCAGTAGCGCGATTTCTGCGCATGCCGACGCAATCAGGAGCGCGGCCGGCGGGCGAAGCCATGGCGACGCCGGAAGCACATCCGCGAGCTTCGACATTCCCACGAGAATGCCAAGCGTCGCACCAAACGTCAGCACGAAGCCGGCATCGGCAACCTGAAGGGGATCGCCACAGAACAGCATCGCTCCAGTCAGCGCAACGGCATTCGCGGGCAGCGTCCGGTGGTCGAAAAGCTGCGCCGCGAGATAGATCGCGGCCATCAGCGTCGCGCGGCCCACAGACGAGCCGCCTTCCACGACAACGGCGTATGCAGCGAGCATGGCGATGACGCTGAGCGCCGACGCGCGTGGCCCACATCGGCCGATGCGCAGCAGAAAGATGGAGAGGCCGGCGAAAATCGCGATGTTGCCGCCAGAGATGGCGATCACGTGATACGTGCCCGCTTCCTGGAGCCGCCGCTCCGAGTCTTCGTCGAGCCCCGCGCGATCGCCGATCAGAATCGCAGACACAACGGCCGCAGATCGTGCGCTCCATGGCGCGACGCTGGTTGCGACCGCGCCGCGGATCGCCGCGCGCACGGAGGCTGGAGCTTCCGTCAGTGGTGTCCCCCGATCCGTCACGTCGACGAGCCTGTCGCTCTTGACCGAACCCACCAGCGCGATCCCGCGCCAGGCCAACTGGCGCTCCGTATCGCCGGCCCCTGGATTCAGGTATCGCGCGGGCAGTCGAAGCGTGGCAGGAAACGCGACGCGCCGGCCCGCGCGCCACTGCAGAATGCGATCGGTCCCCAATTCGCCGCCCACGCCAATGGAGGCGCCACCCACAGTTGAAACCGTCGAGCCGGCAAGCGTGACGCGATCGACAAGCAAGTCGAGCGTCACACCCGACGGTCCCTTCAGAGCGTCGGTGCGCAGCCGCCCTTCGACGCCGGCTACGAGCTGAAGCTGTCCATTCGCGGTGTGTCGATCAAAAAGTGCGCGCAACGGCTGGTTGCGCGCCGCAGAATCTGCGCCGCGTCCCAGCACCACGCCGGCAAGAAGGAATCCGGAACACATGAGGATGACGGTCGGCCGATCGCGGCCAGCCCGGAACGAGCCAGCGGCACAAAGAAGAACGCCCAGTAGAACGTGTGGATCAACAGGCGGAGAAAAGACAATGCCGGCAGAGATGCCGGCACAAAGTGCTATCGCGGGTATGGCAGCGGGACAGCGCATGCGTCGCGACGAGCAAACGAGGTACCCGGGCCACGCGCGTTCTCTATTCGATTTTCGTTATTCGGTTTTCGTTACTCGGCTCGGGCCGCGATTTCCGAGTGGTAGTCCTGAATGGCCCGCACGTCGAGCGCGTGGGTGCGCACGGCGCGAATCGCCTCAACAGCCGCGGACGCTCCGGTAAGCGTCGTGATACACGGCACATTGTGCAGCATCGCCACCCGCCGCATCGCGCGATCGTCGAAGAACGACTCGCGGCCCAGCGGCGTGTTGACGATCATCTGCACCTGGTTGTTGAGGATGTGATCGACGATGTTCGGCCGCCCCTCGTTCACTTTGAATACCACATCGACGGGAATGCCGTGCGCGCGCAGGTACGCGGCCGTCCCTCTGGTCGCGACCATGGCGAATCCAAGGTCGGCGAGGTTGCGCGCGATCGGCAGCACGTTCGGCTTGTCGTCGTTGTTGACGCTGATGAACGCCGTGCCCTTCTCCGGAAGGCGCTGGCCGGCCGACTGCATCGCCTTCGCGAAGGCCGCGCCGAAGGTCGTCGCGCCGCCCATGACTTCTCCCGTCGACTTCATCTCGGGCCCGAGGATCGTGTCGACACCGGGGAACCGGACGAACGGGAACACCGGTGTCTTGACGAACACGCCCGAAACCTCCAGGTCCTCTTCGAACCCGAGCTGCGAGAGCGTCTTTCCTGATATCACGAGGGCGGCGATTTTCGCCAGCGGCACACCGGTCGCTTTCGACAGATACGGAACCGTGCGCGATGCGCGAGGGTTCACTTCGAGCACGTACACGACGTCGTCCTTGAGGGCGTACTGGATGTTCATCAGCCCCACGACCTTCAGTGCGCGTGCGATGCGTCGCGTGTAATCGCGAATAGTCGCCAGATGCCGCTCGGCGACGAGATAGGGCGGCACCACGCACGAGCTGTCACCGGAATGAATGCCGGCCTCTTCGATGTGCTCCATGATGCCGCCGATGACGACGGCGCCCGTCTCGTCCGCGACCGCGTCGACGTCGAGCTCGAACGCGTCTTCGACGAACTTGTCTATCAGAACCGGGTGCTCGGGCGAAGCGTCCACGGCATTGTTCATGTAGCGATCGAGCGTGCCCATGTCGTACACGATCGCCATCCCGCGGCCGCCAAGCACGTAGGACGGCCGGACGACGACCGGGAACCCAATCTTCTGTGCCGCTTCGCGCGCCTCGTCCTTGCACGTGGCGGTGCCGCTCGCCGGCTGCGGAATTCCCAGGTCCCACAACAGCTGCGAAAAGCGCCGCCGATCTTCCGCCAGGTCGATCGAGTCTGGAGACGTACCAAGAATCCTCACACCAGCGGCCTGCAGCGCGAGCGACAGCTTCAGCGGCGTCTGCCCGCCGAACTGCACGAGGCACGCGACATCGCCGCCGCCGGTCGTCTCTCGATCGATGACCGACATGACGTCTTCGAACGTGAGCGGCTCGAAATACAACCGATCCGTCGTGTCGTAATCAGTCGACACCGTCTCCGGGTTGCAGTTGATCATCACCGTCTCGAAGCCCGCGTCGCGCAGCGCGAATGCCGCGTGGCAGCAGCAATAGTCGAACTCGAGCCCCTGGCCGATGCGGTTCGGACCGCTGCCGAGGATGATGACCTTTGACTTGCTCGTCGGGTTCGATTCGTCGCCTCGCTCGTATGTGCTGTACATGTAAGGCGTGAAAGACTCGAACTCGGCCGCGCACGTATCGATGCGCTTGAACGCAGGCACGAGCTTGTCTTCGATGCGCCGCTCGCGGATGGTCGCCTCAGGCACGCCGTAGATGGACGCTATCTCGCGGTCGCCGAAGCCCGAGCGCTTCAACGTCCGCAGAAAATCTGACGACAACTCGCGGAACTCCTGCATGCCGGCTATGCGGCGCAGCTCCGCGATCTGGCTGAACTGCTGCAGAAACCAGGGATCGATGTGCGTCAGCTCGTACAGCTGCTCGACGGTCCAGCCTCGCTCGAGCGCCTTGAAGAGCGCCCACATGCGACGGTCGTTCGGCACGACGAGCTTCTTTCGCAGCGACGCGTCGTCTTCGTCTTCGCCCGGCTGGGTCAAGAGCAGGCCCTCCTTGCCGAGCTCGAGCGAGCGCACCCCCTTGAGAAACGACTCCTTGAACGTGCGGCCGATCGACATGGCCTCGCCCACCGACTTCATCTGCGTCGTCAGCGTGCGGTCGGCCTGTGGGAATTTCTCGAAGTTCCATCGCGGAATCTTCGTCACGATGTAGTCGATCGTCGGCTCGAACGACGCGGGCGTGAGCCGGGTGATGTCGTTGGGAATCTCGTCGAGGTGGTATCCAAGCGCGAGCTTGGCGGCGATTTTGGCGATCGGAAATCCCGTCGCCTTCGATGCCAGGGCCGACGACCGCGAGACGCGCGGGTTCATCTCGATGACGAGCATGCGGCCGTCTTTGGGGTTGACGCAGAACTGGATGTTCGATCCGCCCGTCTCGACACCGACGCGATTGATGATGCGCCGGGCGGCGTCCCGCATGCGCTGATATTCCTTGTCGGTCAGGGTCAGGGCGGGCGCCACGGTGATGCTGTCGCCGGTGTGCACGCCCATCGGATCGATGTTCTCGATCGAGCAGATGACGACGAAGTTGTCGGCGACATCGCGCATCACCTCGAGCTCGAACTCTTTCCATCCGATGACTGACTCTTCGATGAGCAGCTCGTGGACGGGACTCATCTCGAGCCCGCGATCGACGAGCTCGCGGAACTCTTCGATGTTGTAGGCGATGCCGCCGCCGACTCCGCCCATCGTGAACGACGGGCGGATGATGGCGGGAAAGCCGGTGGTCTTGACGATGTGCATCGCCTCGTCGACTGAACGCGCGAGCCCGCTGGCGGGAGTCTCGACGCCGATCTCTTTCATGGCGTCGCGGAACAATAGACGATCTTCGCCGAGCTTGATGGCGTCGACATTCGCGCCGATCAGCGTGACGCCGTAGGTGTCGAGCACGCCGGCCTCGTGCAGAGCCACGGCCAGGTTGAGCGCGGTCTGCCCGCCGACGGTCGGCAGAATCGCGTCGGGCCGTTCTTTCTCGATGATCTTCGTGACCGCTTCGACGGTGAGGGGCTCGATGTACGTGCGATCGGCCATCTCCGGGTCCGTCATGATGGTCGCCGGGTTGCTGTTGATGAGGATGACTTCGAGGCCTTCCGAGCGCAGCGCCTTGCACGCCTGGGTGCCTGAGTAGTCGAACTCGCACGCCTGCCCGATGACGATCGGGCCGGCGCCGATGACGAGAATCCGCTTGAGATCTTCGCGTCGCGGCATCCCTGATCCCGAATCCCTATCTCCGCCTCCGCCAAGGCTACGGCGGACCCGCCGAAGCGCTTCGCGCGAAGGCGGGCCAAATCCCTACTCACGCGCTTTCTCCATGTCGTCGACGAACTGCTTGAACAGGTAGTCGGCGTCGTGCGGCCCCGGCGACGCCTCGGGATGATACTGCACCGAGTAAATCGGTCGATCCATCACCCGCAGCCCTTCGACCGTCCCGTCGTACAGGTTCAGGTGGGTCACCTTGACGTCGCTCGGCAGCGATTCGGGATCGACGGCGAAGCCATGATTCTGCGACGTAATCTCAATTTTTCCGGTCTCGAGAAATTTCACCGGGTGGTTCGCGCCGCGGTGTCCGAACTTCAGCTTGAAGGTTTTTCCACCGAGCGCGAGTCCGAGAATCTGATGGCCCAGGCAGATGCCGAAGATCGGCTTGTTCGCCTGCGTGAGCTCGCGTGTGTGCTCGATCGCGTAGCCGACGGCCGCGGGATCTCCCGGACCGTTGCTCAAGAAGATGCCGTCCACGCCGGCGGAGAGCAGCTCAGACGCTGGCGTGGACGCGGGAAACACTTGCACCTGGCAGCCGTAGGAGACCAGGCGGCGCAGGATGTTCCACTTGATGCCGAAGTCGTATGCGCCGACGCGCAGCGGACGCTTCGAACGCGACCTTGGAGCCAGCGCAAGGTCGGGCCGCACTTCGGCGAGATTCTTTGCGATGTCGGCGGGCCAGACAAACGGCGTCTCGCACGTCACGTCGCGCACGAGGTCGGTGCCTTCCATGTTTGGAATGGCACGGGCCGTCTGCACCAGTTCGCCCGTGTCCACGTCGCCGGTGGCGATCACGCCGCGCATGACGCCGGACGATCGCAGCAGCCGCGTCAGTTCCCGCGTGTCGATGTCGGCAATCGCGACGACGTTGTGAGCGATGAGGTAGTCGCGGAGAGTGCCCGACGCGCGCCAGTTGCTGGCCACCGGCGACTCCTCGCGCATGATGAAGCCCGCCACTTTCGGAACCGCCGACTCGACATCGTCGGGCGCCACACCGTAGTTGCCGATCTGCGGAGACGTCATCGTGACGATTTGCCCGGCGTACGAGGGATCGGTCAACACTTCCTGATACCCAGTCATGCTCGTGTTGAAGACCACCTCGCCGCGTGCGATCCCCTGCGCGCCAGCCGCCGTACCGCGATACACCGTCCCATTTTCGAGGGCCAGAACAGCATTCATGCGATTTATTGTCTCTCCAGCGACGCCGCGACACGTGTCTGCTCGCCCGCCGCGACGCGCACCGTCGCCGTCCACGATTGGTAGCCATCCAACTCGATGCGTACCGTTGCGGGTCCCGCAGGCAGGCCAGGAATGGCGATCGGCGTCGAGCCGGCGAGCTGATCGTTGACGAACACGCGCGCACCCGCCGGTCGTGACTGCACGTTCAGTCCGCCGGGACCGGTCTTCTCAGACCGCAGATTGATCGTCGCCGACGACGTCGGACGCCGGGACGTCAATTGCAGCGTCCGCTCTTCTTCCGCGTAGCCGTCGCGTGCTACACGAATGGTATACGATCCGAGCGCCAGTTCGCGCAGCGCCAGCGGAGTTTTTCCTCGCAGAGTTCCATTCACGAACACATCGGCATCAGCAGGCGTCGACCGAATCAGCATGCTTCCCGATTGCGCGCGCTGGACTGCTCCAGACGCAGGACGAGACGGTGACGGCGCCGGCGGTCTGGGGGAGTTAGGTGCGCTCGGTGCGCTAGGTGCGTTAGGTGCGCTGGGTGCGTTGCGTGCGCTAGGTGCGTTGGGTGCGTTGCGTGCGCTAGGTGCGCTAGGTGCGTTAGGCTTGCCCGCCGAAGCGCCGCGCGAAGCGGGCTTGGAGCCGGGTGCGGTCGGTGAAGGGGCCGGCAGATCGACAGTCGTGCCGTCGACGCCTGGTTCATTTTCGGCGGTCGGCGTCGGATCCGGCGCGCGCATGAAAAATCCGACCAACAGCGCCGCGAGAACGGCGATCGTCAGAAGCGTCACGACTATCGGCCAACGACGGCCCGACGGCCCGGCGTCGTCGTCCTGCTCGTTCAACATGCGCGAGTCTTGCGCCGACCAGGACGACAGCGACGCGTCCGTAGATGGTGACGCCGAGGGTTCGGCGAAATCGGGAGCATCGAACTCGGAACTTTGCGAAGGTGCGAGGTCGATGACAGGGTCGAGAGGATCGCCGGGTGCGCTAGGGGCGTTGGGGGCGCTAGGGGCGCTGGGGGCGCTAGGTGCGCTGGGTGCGCTGGGTGCGTTAGGGGCGTTGGGGGCGCTCGGTGCGTTCGGGGCGTTCGCGGCAACGGGCGCGATAGGTGCGCTGGTGGGGGCGCTCGGTGACGGCTTCGCACCTAGCGCCCTCGTCGCACCTGGCGCACCTAGCGCACCTGGCGCACCTGGCGCACCCAGCGCACCCGGCGCACCCAGCGCCCCTGGCGCACCCAGCGCCCCTGGCGCACCTAGCGCCCCTGGCGCACCTAGCGCCCCTGGCGCACCCAGCGCACCCAGCGCACCCAGCGCACCTAGCTTGCCTGTTGCCTGTCGCAGCGCATCCGCGAAGGCGCTGGCGTGCGTGGCCCGCAACTCGGGTGCGGCGGCCAACGCCACGTCGAATGCCTGCCGTAATGCGACGCCGTGTTCCGCCTCAAAATCGTTCAGGTTGTCTACCGTTACCCGCTTTCCTGTTGCGGCCTCGAAGGCGATGGCGCCAAGCGAATACATGTCGGATGCAGAATCGGCCGATGAGTACTGTGGGCGCGCCGGCAGCGGCGCGCCGATTTTCGCCAACGCAGCGCCAATGCCGAGGCCCGTGATACGCACCGTGTCCGCTGCCAGCACGATATCGCGGAGATGCAGCAGACCGTGGTGGACGCCGCGCTCGGCGGCATGATCGATGGCCACTGCAAGCGACTCGACAAGCGCCGCCACGTCGCCAACCGGCATCGGTCCACGCTCGCGCAAGACGACGTCCAGCGAATCGCCGACCGCGTACTCCTGCGCAAGATACGCAGACGCATAGTCGAGACCCGCCGCGATCGGCGCGGCAACGTTGGGATGGCCGATGTCCACAGCCACGAGCGCCTGAAGCTCGGCCACGAGCGCTGCAGCTTGTTCGGGAGTAACGTCGAGACGAAAGACCTTGACCGCGACGAGCCGATCGGCAGCGGGCTCGTACGCACGGAAGACCGGCCCCAGCGTGCCCGCACCAATCTGATGGAGAACCCTGAATGGGCCGAATGCTTCCGGAGGAAAGTACAGGACGGAATCTTCGCGGTTCAGCGCTCGAATGGTAACATGAATTCGTTGCACATCCCTGTCGATATCCGACGATTTCCCTGGGTCAAAAAACTTGCGGCGGATTACGCGTTTCAGTTTCCGGCGCTGGCGCCTTTTTTTTCCGGAGACCCGGCTTCGCCTGCGTCGTGGAAAGCTGCAATCGCAAACGCGCAGACGCATCCGCGGCAACGCGTCGACCTGAGTGCGCTGCTCGCGCAACAGCTCGAGCGGCGTCAGGCGCCCGCGGCTGCGCGCGAGGCGGCGGCCCGGCTCGCTGATCCGGCTACTGTCGCGGTTGTCACGGGCCAGCAGGCTGGATTGTTCGGCGGCCCGCTGTTCACGCTGTACAAAGGACTAACCGCGGCCAAGCTCGCTGGTCAAGTGTCGAACGACCACGGCGTACCCGCGGTCGCGGTGTTCTGGGTCGAATCCGAGGATCACGACTGGGACGAAGTCGCCTCGGTGTCCGTGCTCGACAACGACCTCCAGCGGCGAACGATTACGCTGCCTCCGCCAACGGGCGCCGGGCATGCGCCTATCGGGACGATAGAAGTCGGAAGCGAGATCACCGGCGCGCTGGACGAGCTCGCGGCGACACTGCCGCACACCGAATTCACGGCCGACCTGCTCGCGGACTTACGAAGCGCGTACGTGCCGGGCGCCAGCCTCTCAGATGCGTTCGCCTGCGTGCTCGACCGGACGCTCGGCGATCTTGGCGTCATCGTGTTCGACTGCTCCGACCGATCGGCGAAGCCTCTCGCGCGCGAGATTTTCGCGCGCGAGGTCGGCACAGCCGGGCCGCACGTGGGCGCTCGCCGGCGAGGCGGGCCACCGGCTCACTGCCGCGGGATACCACACGCAGGTTGACGGCTCGTCGCAGAATGCCGCGGCCTTGTTTCGCATCGATGGCGCGCGAACGGCGGTGGAAGTGAGCGGTGCGCCGGAACTCGTGCAGGAGGCGCGCAACCGTCCCGAGACGTTCAGTCCAAACGTGTTACTCCGGCCGATCGTCGAGGACACGATCTTCCCAACAGCGTGCTACGTCAGCGGCCCCAACGAGCTGGCCTACCTCGCCCAGTTGCGCGAGGTGTACGAACATTTCGGGGTGCCGATGCCGCTGATCTATCCACGCGTGAGCACGACCATTCTCGATTCGGCGAGTGCCAGATTTCTCGAAAAGCACGAGTTGCCGTTCGAGGCGCTCCAGGCCCGCGACGAGTCGGCGCTGAATCGACTGCTCGCGGCGTCGCTGCCCGAAGAAGTCGATCGCGCGCTGAAGGAGGCCGACGAAGCCATCCGGCAGAAAATGGCCTCAATCGTGGCGTCGGTTCCGGCCATAGACGCAACGCTCGAAGGTGCCGCGAAATCGACGCTTGGCAAGCTGCAACACGATCTGGCGACCCTGCGGGGCAAGGTGATCAGCGCAGCCAAAAAGCGGGACGAAACGCTGCGGCGTCAGTTTTTCAGGGCACAGGCGCAGGCCTTTCCTGACGGCATTCCCCAGGAGCGGGCCCTCGGCAGCATCGCCCTGCTCAACCGTTACGGCCCTGCGCTCGTCCAAAGGCTCGTGCAGGAGTTGCCGCTCGACCTCGGACACCATTGGGTGCTGACACTCTGATGCCGACGCAGAAATCCAGACGCAACAGGGCACAACGGGCGCGTCTGGCGCCCCTGCGGGATCGCGCCAGGCGCCTTGCAGCGGCCTATCCGCGTGTCGCGAAATACGGCTTTATTGCCACCGCGTCGCTCTTTGTCATCACTTGCGCACTCACCGGCTACTACTACGTGACCTTCTCGCGGATGATCGACGCGCGCCTGCACGGCGAGCGCGATCGCGTGCTGCCGCGCGTGTTCGCGCGGCCGCTCGAGATTCGGCGCGGCGATAACGTCTCGCAGAAGGAATTGCTCGATCGGCTGAACGACCTCGGCTACGCGCAGCGCACACAAGCGCAGAATCCCGGGGAGTTCGCCATCGACGGCGCTTTGGTCGGCGTCGTACCCCGTGCCGGCTCCCACACCGGCAAAACCCTGATGGTGAGTTTCCAGCGCCCGTCAGCTCGGCGCCCTGGCCGAACGGCGGCGCCACCGACGATCAGCAACCGCATCGAATCGATTGTCACAGGCAAGCAGTCGGTGCCGCGCGTGACGCTGGACGCGCCGATGCTGACGGCGCTGATTCAGGCGCGGGTGAAGCGCCGGCAGGTGCCGCTGACAGCGCTGCCCACTCGAATGGTCGACGCGGTGCTCGCCATCGAAGACCAGCGCTACTACGCACACCCAGGCATCGATCCTATCCGAATCGTGGGCGCCGTCTTCACGAATCTGTTCGGGAATCGTCCATATCTGGAGGGCGCGAGCACCATCACGCAACAGCTCGCCCGCAATTTCTTTCTCACTCAGGAACTGGCGCGCGAGCAACAGTCCGGCCAGCGCTCGCCCATCCGCAAGATGCGCGAGCAGTTCATGGCCATCGTCCTCGACATCAGGGCGACGAAGGACGAAGTGCTCGAGCTCTATCTCAACGACGTCTACCTCGGCAACCGCGGATTGTTTGCGATTCACGGCGTGGCTGAAGCGGCGCGGCTCTATTTCGGCAAAGACGTGAACAACCTGTCGCTCGGCGAGGCCGCCACCATCGCCGGCATCATCCAATCCCCGAACACCTTGTCCCCGTTCAACGCGCCGGCACGCGCGCGCGATCGGCGAAACGTGGTGCTGAAAGCCATGGAGCGGGGCGGATACATCTCCGCCGACGCGGCCGCCACCGCCGCGACGGAGCCGCTCGCGCCTGTTGCTCGCGCACTCGACGCAGAAGCGCCATATTTCGTCGACTTCGTCGGACACGCGCTCGCAGAGCAGTTCCCAACGGTCACGCAGACGGCCGAAGCGGTCGACGTTTACACAACGCTCGACCTGCACCTGCAGCGGCTCGCGCAGGATGCCGTGAGCGGCGGTATCGCCAAAGTCGATCAGTTGCTGTCGCGACGGCGCCGCGGCCGCGTGCCGCAGGCCGCGCTCATTGCGGTCGATCCGCGATCGGGCGACATCCTGGCCATGGTGGGCGGCCGCTCGTACAACCAATCGCAGTTCAATCGCGCCGTCAGCGCGAGCCGGCAGCCCGGATCGATCTTCAAGCCGTTCGTGTTTCTTGCGGCGTTCGAGCGCGCCGCGGCGGACGGCACCGCGTTGTCGCCCGCCACGCTCGTCAACGACGAGCCGACGACGTTCGACGCAAACGGAACGCCGTGGACGCCGGCCAACTACGAAAATGAGTACGACGGCGAGATTACGCTACGGCGTGCGCTGGCGATGTCGCGCAATGCCGCCACGGTGAAGGTCGCCGAAGCGGCTGGATACGATCGCGTGGCCGACCTGTGGCGGCGAATCGGCGCGGGGACCGCGCCGCGCGCGTTTCCTTCCATCGCTCTCGGTGTGTTCGAAGCCACGCCTTACGACATCGCATCGGCGTACACGATTTTCCCGAACGCGGGCGAGAAGCGCGCGTTGCGTCCTCTGCTGCGGATTCAACGCGGCGATACGGAGATCGTGGCAAAGGAGTCGGCCGTCAAGCGCGTTGCGCGCGCCGATACGACGTACCTCGTGACCAACATGATGCGCAGCGTGCTGAGCGAAGGCACCGGGGCCGCCGTGCGCGCCTCGGGTTTCAGACTCGACGCCGCGGGCAAGACCGGCACGACGAACGACCTGCGAGACGCATGGTTCGTCGGCTTCACGCCGGAGCTGCTAACAGTTGTCTGGGTCGGCCTCGACGACAATCAGGCGCTTGGTCTCAGCGGAGCCCAGGCGGCGCTCCCCATCTGGCTGGCATTCATGCAGCGCGCGTTGGCCGGCCGCAGCGACCATGCGTTCGAAGTGCCCGACAGCATCAGCTTCGTGGACGTAGACAGGGACACCGGGGCCACGGCCATTTCGGGCTGCCTTCGGGTGTTCACCGAATCTTTTCTTGCGGGGACGGAACCTAGTCAGATTTGTGAGATCCATCGGTTCTAGGTTCTGGGTGCTGGGGTTCTGGGGTTCGGGTTCTGGGTTCTGGGTTCTGGGGTTCGGGTTCTGGGCTCAGATGCTGGATTCCGGGTGCTGGGTTCGAACCTCGAACCAAGAACCGGCACCCCAGAACCCAGAGCCCCAGAACCTGGAACCGCCAGCGCTATAATCAAGCCCATATGTCACAGGAAGTCTTTGAGGCATTGACCGAGGCGCTCGAGCGTGGCGAGGACGCGGCGCTCGTCACGATCGTGTCGGCGAACGGCTCGACACCGCAGCGGGTCGGCGCCAAGATGCTCGTATTTCCCGACGGCCGCATTGTTGGCACGATCGGCGGCGGATGTTACGAAAATGATGCCTTCTGGAAGGCAAAGGAATCGATTCAGACGCGAACGCCCTCGCTCGTGAAATACGACCTCAACGACGACTTCGCGCAGGAGAACGGCCTCGTCTGCGGTGGGCAGATGCAGGTGTACATCGAGCCGCTCGAGGCCACGCCACGTCTGTACGTCATAGGCGCCGGTCACGTTGGCTATCACCTCGCGCGTCTCGCCCATACCATCGGATTCCGCACGCACGTGCTCGACGATCGGGAAAAGTTCGCGAACCGGGAGCGCTTTCCGGACGCTCAGGAAGTGATCGTCGAGACGATTCCGGAATGGCTCCATCGCGCCGATCTCCCAGCCAGCGCATACGTCGTGATCGTCACGCGGGGACACACGCACGATCTCGATGCGCTGCGGGCGCTCGCCGCGCGCGACTTGCGGTATCTCGGATTGATCGGCAGCAAAGCGAAAGTGAAGCGGATTTACGACGCGCTTCTCGCCGAAGGAATGCCGCCCGAATGTCTGCAGCGCGTGAATGCGCCTGTCGGCCTCGACATCGGCGCAGTCAGTCCCGAGGAGATTGCGGTCGCGATTCTCGCCGAGCTCATCGCCGTACGCCGCGGCAAGATTCAGGATCCGCGTCTCGCTGCGGTCTCGATGCGCTGGGGCAAGGTTCACGCCCGATAACACCCAGCGGCGGCTCCAGTTAGGCTATAATCTTTCTTAGCACTCTTACCACTCGACTGCTAAAAATGTTGCAGCTTTCACCTAGAGCGGCGCAGGTTCTCGCCGCACTCGTCGCCGAATACATCGACACCGGCGAGCCGGTCGGATCCGCGCGACTGATGCACGCGGCCGTTCTGGGTGTGTCGTCTGCGACCATCCGTAACACGCTGGCAGAGCTCGAAGATCTGGGATATCTGCAGCAGCCCCACACATCCGCGGGCCGCATCCCGACCGATCGCGGATACCGGTTTTACGTCGATCAACTCCTCGCCGCGCCCCGTTCTGTCCGCAGTGGGGCTGTCGAAGCCCAGCTCAGGCGCGACGCCGGCACGCCGGCGCTTGCCGAAGACGTACTCGCCGTGGTGTCGCAGGTGCTGTCGCGCGCGTCCAGGCTCATCGCGTTCGCACTGCCAATGACCTCGGACGGCATTCTCAAAGAGATTGAATTCGTTCCCTTGAGCTCGACGAAGGTGCTTGTCGTGGTCGTCGCCGATGGCGGACAGGTGTCGCGCAAGGCTATCGACGTGGGCGAAGCCATCGACCCGCAGGATTTGCGGCAAGCGTCGAACTATCTCAATACCGAGTTTGCCGGCATGCCGCTCGAACACATCCGACTCGCGGTCATGGAACGCCTCCGCCACGAGCGCACGCTGTGCGATGCCCTTCGGGCCCGCGCGCTCAAGCTCGCGCAAACCGGGCTCGAGGAGCTCCCGAAAAAGTCGCCGCTTTTCGTGGACGGCGCCTCTTCTCTTTTCGACGAAGCCAGCGAAGACAGCGGCATCTCCATCGCGACGCTGAGCGCGCTGCTGCGGATGGTCGAGGAAAAGGCGCGGCTCGTCAAGCTGCTCAACGAATACATGGATGGCCCCGGCCTCACCATCGTCATCGGCCAGGAGCATCGCACAACCGAACTTCGCGCATTCAGCATGATCGCGTCGACCTACGCCGACGGCACCCGAAGGGGCACGGTCGGCGTCATCGGTCCGATGCGCATGCACTATTCCAGGACCATCGCCGTCGTCGACGGCGTTGCGCTGGCGGTGTCGCGGGTCCTCCGCGACAGCATGTAACCACGGTACGAGCCATGGCCGATCAATCACGACGCTCCGAGCCCACTGAAGTCCCCGACGTCGAACGCATGGAAGACGAAGGCGGCGCCGGATCGACGACCGATCCCACTCCCGCGCTTGCCGACGAAATCGTCGAGTTGCGCAAAGAACGGGACGGCCTGCACGACCGGCTGCTGCGGCAGGCGGCAGAGTTCGATAACTACCGCAAGCGCATCGATCGCGAGCGCAAAGACTCGGCGCAGATGGCGTCGATCGACTTCGTGCAGGAATTGCTGCCGGTGATCGACGACTTCGAGCGTGCGCTCCAAATCGAAGCGTCAGGCGCCGATTCGTATCGCCACGGGCTCGAGATAATCCACCGGGCACTGATGGACATGCTGCGAAAGCGAGGCGTCACGCCGATCGATGCCGTCGGAACCGTCTTCGACCCGCAGATACACCAGGCGGTCGCCCACGAGGAAGCGCCTGACAGGCGCGATGGCGAGGTGATAGAACAGTTTACGCGTGGCTACCGGCTTGGCGACAAGCTGGTGCGCCCCGCCATGGTGAAAGTAGCGAAAGCGTGACCAAACGGGACTACTACGAGATTCTCGGCGTTCCGAAGAATGCCGGGGACCAGCAGATCAAGAGCGCGTATCGCAAGCTGGCTCTCCAACATCACCCGGATCGAAACCAGGGAAACAAGGACGCCGAAGAGAAATTCAAAGAGGCCGCAGAGGCCTATGCGATTCTCTCGGATGGGGACAAGCGCGCTCGGTACGACCGGTTCGGTCATGCCGGCGTGTCGTCGCAGGCCGGGGCCGGATTCGATCCTTCCACCTTTGCGGGATTCGAGGACATTTTCGGCGGCATCTTCGGAGACTTTTTCGGCGGCGGCCGGCGCGGGCGGCCCCGAGCGCGGCAGCGATTTGCGGTACGACCTCGAGATTACATTCGAGGAATCCGCACGCGGCGTTGAAACTACTGTCGACATTCCGCGGCTCGAGACGTGCGAAACGTGCCACGGCTCCGGCGCCGCAGCCGGCACCAGCCCAACCACTTGTCCACAGTGTCAGGGTCGCGGACAACAGCGATTCCAGCAGGGATTCTTCACCGTCGCCCGCACGTGCTCGCGCTGCCAGGGGTCGGGCCGTGTCATCGCGAAGCCGTGCGTCACGTGCAGGGGCGAAGGGCGCACGACCAAGCAGCGAAAGCTCACGGTCAAGATTCCGGCGGGCATCGCCGACGGGCAACGCGTGCGCATCAGCGGTGAAGGCGAAGGGGGCGCCCAGAACGGTCCGCCGGGCGACCTCTATGTCTTCATCGAAGTCGCACCGCATCCGTTCTTCCGCCGTGACGGCAACAACCTCGCGTGCGAGATTCCGCTGAACTTTACGACGCTTGCGCTCGGCGGCAGCATCGAGGTACCGACGCTCGATGGCAACGAAACCTTCAAAATGCCCGAAGGCACGCAATCGGGCTCGACGTTCCGGCTTCGCGGCAAAGGCATGCCGGATGTATCTGGCAGGGGCCGCGGCGACCTGTTCTTCACGGTTCAGGCCGTGACGCCGAAGAAGCTCAACAAGGAACAGCGCGCCGCGCTCGAGCAGTTGCGCCAGGCGCTCCCGAAGGAAAAATTCGAACCGCTCGCCCGGAACGCCGACGACGACGAAAAGAATATCTTCGAGAAGGTCAAAGATATTTTTGGGTAAGGCCTGGCCAGCGCTCGACATTCATGTGCCGGGCTGCGATCCGCAACTGCAGGAACTCGTTCTCGCCGAGCTCGACGACTTTCAACCGACGGCCATTCAGGAGCCGGACGACGCCTCCCGGCTTCGTGCCTTTTTCATGACCGCCGAATCGCGCGACGCTGCTGCGCGCGCGCTCGCCACCTCATTCGGCAGCCACCTGTTTGTCGAGTCCGTCAACATCGAGGACGAAGATTGGGCCGCGCGATCGCAAGCACAGCTGCAGGCGATTACGGTTGGCCGCATCGTGGTGGCGCCGCCGTGGGATAGGGGGTCAGACGCCTCTTTTTCGAAAAACGATTATCGTATCCAAGCCGTCCATGGGGTTTGGCACCGGGCATCATGCGTCGACGAGCCTGACATTGAAGGCGCTGCAGGAGCTTCCGGTCGAGAACCATACGGTCCTCGACATCGGGTGCGGCTCTGGAGTGCTGGCCATTACCGCGGCGAAGCTCGGTGCGAGCTCGGCCGTTGGCATCGATATCGATCCCGACGCGCTCGAGAATGCGAGAGAGAACGCCGGTATGAACGGCGTGACCGACCGCGTACGATTCGAAGAGGGCGACTTCCGATCGATGTCGATGCGCGCCAACATCGTCATGGCCAACCTCACGGGCGGGCTGCTTGAACGTTCAGCCGAAAGGCTGGGCGATTTCGTCGCTCCAGAAGGATTTCTCATCGTCAGCGGCTTCATGGAGCACGAAAAGTCCGCCGTTCTTCATGCGCTGGAGAAATTTTTCTCGCTTCAGTCGGTCGCACAGGAAGAGGAATGGATGTGCGCTGTACTAGCTGGTAGGTGGTAGGCGGTAGCTGGTAGGCAGTCGCCTTACAATCCTTTCGTGCATCGGTTCTATGCGCCGGATTTTTCGCCCGACTCTGTCTTCGAGCTGCCTGCAGACGAAGCGCAGCACCTGACGCGCGTGCTTCGGCTTCGTGCCGGAGATGAGATTGCCGTCTTTGACGGCGCGGGGCAAGAGGCGCTCGCTCGCATCGTCTCGGTCGCATCGCGCCGAGTGGGCGTGCGGGTCGTCGAGCGGCGAGCCGCCGCGCCGGAAGCACGCGTCGCCGTCACGCTTGCGCAGGCGCTGCTCAAGAGCGACAAGATGGACCGCGTCGTTCGGGATGCCGTCATGCTCGGCGTGGCTGCGGTGCAGCCGTTCGTGAGCCGGCGCACCGATGTGCCGATGAGCGCGGTCAAGACGAACGGACGGCAGGATCGCTGGAATCGCACAGTGATTTCATCGGTCAAACAATGCGGCCGCGCGGTTGTCCCGCCTGTGCACGCGACGCGATCGTTTGCAGAGCTTCTGCGTTCGACCGAGGGGCAGACTCGTCTGATGTTTGTCGAACCAGGTGCCGCTCGTCACGTTGCGGATGTGACAACCCTCGAAGGACAGCGGCCGTCAGAAGCCATGGTGCTGATCGGTCCGGAAGGCGGCTGGGATATGCAGGAAACCGGCGATGCGGCGAATGCCGGCGTGACACTGCTGTCGTTCGGTTCCCGAGTGTTGCGCGCCGATGCAGCAGCCGCCGCAGTGATTCCCGTGCTTCGATACATCTGGCGCGACCTGTAGGTCCGCCTAAAGGCGGACACTACCGACACGACTCCTACGACCGACACGACTCTACGTACGACTCCTACGACTCCTACGACTCCGTCGACTCCTACGACTCTTCTGTATACTTTATCTCCCCAGTGTTTTTCCGTGGTCAGACCGTCGGAAAGTACAAAATCCTGTCGCCTCTTGGCAGCGGCGGATTCGGCACCGTTTACCTCGCCGAAGACACCTGGATTGACAAGAAAGTCGCCATCAAAGTGCCCCATCGACAGAACGCCGACTTCGGCGATCTGCTGCGTGAGCCGCGCCTGCTGGCCTCGCTGAGCCATCCGAACATCGTCTCGATCCTGACCGCAGAGAAACAGTCGAACATTTTTTTCATCGTGATGGAGTACGTGCAGGGCGACACGCTCGAGGCGGTCATCTCGCGCGACGGACGGATCGATCTGGCCCGCACGCTCGACTACACCTGTCAGATCTGCAATGCCGTCGACCACGCGCATCAGCACGGCGTCATCCATCGGGATCTACGGCCGGGCAACGTGCTGGTCTCCGAAGGCGGCCTGTTGAAAGTCGCCGATTTCGGCACGTCGCGCTTCATCGAACTGGCGGCGCATGGCACGACCGTCATCGGCAGCCCGCCGTACATGGCACCCGAGCAGTTTCAGGGCAAGACGGTCTTCGCGTCCGATATCTATTCGCTCGGCGTCACGATGTACCAGATGCTGACGGGGGTGTTGCCGTACAACACGCCTGCGCCCGCAGATCTCGACAAGCTGATGAAGGGGGAACTGGTCTCGCCGCCGCGGACGAAGAACCCGAAAATTCCCGCGAAGATCAACGACATCGTCATGAAGGCTGTCGCCCCTGATGTGAACAACCGCTACCAGCGCGCGAGCGATCTCTTGAACGATCTGCTCGCGGCTCGCGGGAGACGAAAGACGACGCGTGTGATCCCGCGGCAAACGCCGACGGCACCGCCGGTTGCGGCGTCACCAGCAGAAGACCTGCACGACATGCACACCCGCCTGCGCGCGCGGGAGACGCCGCAGCCCCGCTTCTGCTGGCACTGCCGCAAGCCGCTTCAGGCGCGATCTGCGCGCTGTCCGTTTTGTGGCGAAGCGCAGTAGATGCTAAGCTTCGAGTAGGGCTCAACTTTAGTTGAGCAGTATCAATCTGAGGAGTGATCACAGCAATGGCTTTCGCGGGCACCGGGAAGATCTGGATGAATGGGAAGCTCGTGGAATGGAAAGACGCCAACATCCACATCGCGTCGCATGTCATTCATTACGGGAGCGGTGTTTTTGAAGGCGCGCGCGTCTACGACACGCCGAAGGGCTCGGCGATTCTTCGTCTCGACGCGCATATGGCGCGGCTCGCCGCTTCGGCCAAGATCTACCGGATGGAGTGCCCCTATACGCAGGAGCAGCTCGAGAAGGCGGTCATCGACACGGTGCAGGTGAACGGCTTCAAGGCGTGCTACATCCGTCCGCTCATGTATCGCGGCTACGCATCGCTCGGAGTGAATCCGGTGCCCTGCCCCGTCGACGTCGCCATCATGGTCTGGGAATGGGGCGCGTACCTTGGCGCCGACGCGCTCGAAAAGGGCGTCGACGTGTGCGTGAGCTCGTGGAACCGGATGGCGCCGAACACGTTTCCGTCGCTCGCGAAGACGAGCGGCAACTACGCGAATGCCGCGCTCATCCGCATGGAAGCCGAGGCCAACGGCTACAGCGAAGGTATCGCGCTCGATACGTTCGGCTACGTCAGCGAAGGCAGCGGCGAGAACGTCTTCGTCGTGCGCAACGGCGTCATCCATACGCCGCCGTTGAGCGCATCGATCCTGCCGGGCATCACGCGCGACATGGTGATGCAGATCGCGGCGGACCTCGGCTACCGCGTGACGCAGGAGAACATCCCGCGTGAGATGCTCTACATCGCCGACGAGCTCTTCTTTGTGGGCACGGCTGTGGAACTGACACCGGTGCGATCGGTCGACAAAATCCAGATCGGGAGTGGCCGCCGCGGCCCGATTACCGAAGCCATCCAGCGCCGTTTCCTCGATACCATTTACGGCAAGGCGCCCGACACTCACGGGTGGCTCACCTACGTGCCCGAGATGGTCGCAGCAGGGCAAAACAACCGCTAATATCACCCTGGAGGAAGCCGCGACGAGATGGCGCGCAGCATCACGAGCGGCGGCGGCTCAGACATTCCTGGCATCACGAGGTTCGGCGGGTAAGATCACGCGGTGAAGACGCCCCGCCCGCCGGCCGATCCGGATTCCGCCACAGGCGCCCATGCCCGAGTGCTCCGGTGGCTGACCGCGCGAGAACTATCCGAACGGCAGGTGCGCGCCAGGCTCGCCGAGAAGGGTTACACCGACAACGCCATCAAGAGCGCTCTCGAGCGCCTGCTCGCTGACCGCATAATCGACGATCGCCGTGCGGCGACGGCTGTCGCGCGCACCGAGGCGCGCGTCCGCCGGCACGGCCCGCATCGCGTGATGGGCAAGCTGATCGCGATGCAGTTCGACCGCGATCTCGCGAAGGAAGTGGTGCGGGAGATCTTCGGCGAGGAAGACCAGGAGGCGCTCATCGACACGGCGCTGGACCGCCGGCTTCGCGGCAAGACCCACCGCCTCACAGATCCACATGAGCGGCAAAAGCTGATCGCGTACCTCGTGCGCCAGGGTTTCTCTGCATCCGCGGCATCGGCGGCCATCCGCAACAAATCGAAACGCTGACTGCGACTTCGTGTCTTCGTGTTTATGGGGTCAACATGGTTCCAAGTAAAATGGTATCCACACAGATGACCTGGAGAGAGATTCGCGCATCATTTCTGGAGTACTTCGAGCGGAACGGCCATCGCGTCGTCCCCAGCTCGTCGCTGGTTCCGCACGACGATCCGTCGCTGCTCTTCACCAACGCGGGGATGAACCAATTCAAAGATGTGTTTCTCGGCAGGGAGCAGCGCGACTACAAGCGCGCAGCCAGCTGCCAGAAGTGCATGCGCGTCAGCGGCAAACATAACGACCTCGAGAACGTCGGGCCGTCGCCGAGCCATCACACGTTCTTCCAGATGCTCGGCAACTTCTCATTCGGCAACTATTTCAAGAAAGACGCAATTGGATTCGCGTGGGAGCTGCTGACAGACGTCTGGAACATTCCACAGGACCGGCTGTTCGTCACGGTCTTCAAGGGCGAGGTCGGTATACCGAGAGACGTCGAAGCACGCGAGTTCTGGCTGAAGTACGTCTCTGAGGATCACCTGTCCGAGCTCGGGTCGGACGACAACTTCTGGCAGATGGGCGAAACGGGTCCATGCGGCCGATGTTCGGAGATCTATTACTTCCGGGGCAATCAGATTCCGTGTCCCGAACCGGTGTGCCGCGGGGTCGAGTGCAGTTGCAGCCGATATATCGAAATCTGGAACAACGTGTTCATGGAATTCGACAGGCAGGGAGATGGCTCGCTCAAGCCGCTGCCTGCTCCGTCAATCGACACCGGCATGGGTCTCGAACGTGTCACTGCGGTGCTCCAGGGGCACGAGTCGAATTACGACACCGATCTCTTCGGTCCCATCCTCGATGCCATCGCCACGCTCGCAGGCAGGAAATACGGCCGTTCGCTGAGCCCCGACGACGTGTCGATGCGTGTGGTGGCCGATCACTCGCGGTCCGCGACGTTCCTGATTGCAGACGGCGTGATGCCGTCGAACGAGTTCCGCGGCTATGTGCTTCGCAAGATCATGCGCCGCGCGATGCGGCACGGAATGAAGCTCGGCATCACCGACACCTTTCTGCCCAGGCTCGTCGACGTCATCGTCCACGAGATGGGTGATGCGTATCCAGAGCTGCGATCGAATCGCGACACGGTCATCAGCGTGGTGCGCAACGAAGAGGAGCGATTCAGCGCGGTGCTCGCGGGCGGGCTGCCAAAGCTGGAGGAGGCGATCGAGCGCGCGGCGGCCGGCCCTGGACGGACGTTGCCGGGAGACGAAGCGTTCAAGCTGTACGATACGTTCGGCCTCCCGCTCGACTTCATCGAAGATCTCGCCGGCGAACGGCAAGTTGGCGTCGACCGCGAGGTGTTCGAGCGCGCGATGGAAGGGCAGCGCGAAAAGGCTCGGGCCAAGAGTGCATTCGAAGGCAAGAAGGGACAGGAGTTCGTCTTCAGCTCGGAGCAAACCCAGCACGGCTTGAGCGCTGCCGAGGATCGCTTCGAGGGTTATACGACGACCAGGGTGAAAGGCACATCGGTCATCGCCCTGTTCGACAAGGATCGGCGGCAGGTGAAAGAGTTGAAGGAGGGATCCGAGGGATATGCGGCACTCGGACAAACGCCGTTCTACCTCGAAGCGGGTGGACAAGTTTCCGATGTCGGGTCTCTTCACGCCGACGCATCGGGGGCATCGGCGAATGTTGCCGGCATGGCGCGGATCGCCGCCGGCATGCCACGGCTGCACCACATCCGGTTGACGAGCGGCACGCTGCACGAGCGCGACATCATCACTGCGGAAGTCGACGCCGTCAGGCGCGACGCGACGCGCAGGAATCACACGGCTACCCATCTGCTCCACGCAGCCCTGCGGAAGGTGTTGGGCTCGCACGTGAAGCAGGCAGGCTCGCTGGTCGCGCCCGACCGGCTGCGATTCGACTTCGTGCATTCGTCGCCCGTAACGCGCGAAGAGATCCTTGCGATCGAGCAGATCGTCAACGAGCAGATTTATCGCAATGCGCCGGTCGTCACCGAAGAGCGCTCCACGCAGGACGCCATGGCCTCGGGCGCGATGGCGCTCTTCGGCGAGAAGTACGGCGACCGCGTCCGCGTCGTGTCGATTCCAGGCTTCAGTACGGAGCTGTGCGGCGGGACGCACTGTCGCGAGACCGGAGACATCGGCTTCTTCACGATCGTGTCGGAGGGGGGCATCGCGGCAGGCGTGCGCCGCATCGAAGCCGTCACGGGTTCCGGTGCCGTGCAGCATCACCAGGCGACCCGCGCGACGTTGGACGATTTGCTGGGCGCGCTCGGCACAACCGCCGACCATGGGCGTGACGCGGTCGAGCACCTGCAGGCCGAAAACAAGCGGCTCGCGCGCGAAGTCAGCAGGCTGAAGGTCGAAGGCGCGCGGAGTCAGCAGGGCTCCGGCGCCGCCGTCGAAGAGGCACGATTCGCGAGGGGCACGTTCGTCTCGCAGACCGCAAGCGGTCTTGGAAAGGACGAGCTGCGCCAGTTGGCCGACGCTCACCGCGACCGCATCAAGACAGGCGTCGTCGTCATCGGTTCGGTCGACGAAGGCCGTGTATCGCTGGTTGTAGCAGTCACCAAAGATCTCGTCCCCACAGTGCACGCCGGGAATATGGTGAAAGAACTGGCACCGGTCATTGGCGGTCGGGGCGGTGGCAGGCCGGATTTCGCCGAGGCTGGCGGGAACCTGGCGGCTGCAGTCCCTCGGGCACTTGCCCAAGCCAGGAATCTCGCCCAAACCGCCTTGGGCTGAAGTTCCTTCACAGTTCTGCCGATACCGGAGTAATAGGTCGGGTTGTGTCTACGAGCCATCGGCCGCCGACTAACTCGCCTCTTGAAGTCATCGACCTTGAATCACATATTTGTAATCGTCGTGGCCGCGTTGTGTGCGGTGGCTGGGCTCGCGAGGCCCGCAGAGTCGCAGATCTACTCGTGGCGCGACTCGAGCGGCGTCCTGATGCTGTCGGACCGACCGCAAAACGCGGCAGCAAGGGCAATCACGGTCCCGGACAAGTCACCCATGGCGATCCGATCCAGCCCCCAGTACGAGCCTCTGATTCGCGAACACGCGACCCAGCAACGCATTCGGCCCGAGCTCGTCCGAGCCGTCATACAGGTGGAATCGGCCTTCAACCCCCGCGCAGTCTCGCCGAAAGGCGCGATGGGGCTGATGCAGCTGATGCCCGCAACGGCGAAACAGTTCGGGGTCATCGACCCATTCAATCCGGCCGAAAACATTCGCGCGGGGGTGTCGTATCTGCGCCAGCTGCTGGATCGCTACGACCACAACGAGCAGCTCGCACTGGCGGCATATAACGCTGGTCCCGGAGCTGTCGACAAATACGGTTTGAAGGTGCCGCCCTATAAAGAAACCCAGAATTACGTACTGAAAATCACCGGAATTCGTGGCAACGCGCGCAGCGCGCCGGGCGCGCGGATCTACCGGGTCACGGAAATCGTCGACGGCCGTCCGGTCGTGAAATACACCAATACCAAGCCCACCAGCGGCGACTTCGTCGAAGTCCACCGATAATGCTAAAATAGCGGTTTCCACGGTGCCGCCTTCGCCGAAGCTACGGCGGCCAGGCCCGTCAATACGTACTGAGAGGATTAGTTTTGGCCACACACGCTTCCGCGCTGAAGGCGCACCGGCAGAGCCTGGTGCACCGCGAGCGCAACCGCAAGTACCGTTCGCAGCTTCGCAGCACCCTCAAGCAGATCCGGGTGGTCATCGAAAAGGACAAGGCTGCCGCTAAGAAAGAGCTGAACCAGGCCATCTCGCTGATCGACAAGATGGCCGGCAAGGGGATCATCCACCGCAACACGGCGAGCCGGTACAAGTCGCGGCTCAGTGCGCGATACGCGAAGACCGCCTGAACCTTGAACCTGCGGTTCTAAGGTTCTCGATGCTGGGTTCTGGGGTTCTGGTTCAAGGTTCCAAAGGTTCCAAGGTCCAGGGTTCGCGAACCGCAGCACCGAGAACCTGGAACCGGCGCCCCAGAACCTGGCACTTAGAACTCAGAACCTGTCGGTTCTATCTCCCACATAATTCAACCATCAGCCGTTCCAGCAGGACTCTCGGATCTCCCGCCGACGTCTTGATGGCAAGGTCCGTGCGAAAGACCGCTTCGACGGCGGAGCTCACCTTCGGCGCCGGTACCTTCGTCCTCACGAACCACGCCAGCTGCCCCAGAATCATGTAGGGCACCGCCCCGTTATCCATCATCAGCCCAAGCTCGCGGAGCGCGTCGCCGGCCGAACCGCGTTCGATGGCGCGCGTGACGCCCCAGTCGTCCTGCGAGGTAGCCGGCGCGACGATCTCTTTCACATCCGCCTCGGTAATCGCCTTGTTACCTGCTGCGTAGAGGACGAGCCGCTCGACGTCGGCGCGAAGCCTCGAGACGTCGGGGAAAACGCGGTCGGCGACGAGCCGGGAGGCGCGGGCATCGATGGTCATCCCTTCTTTCGCCACGCGATCCTTCACCCACTTCGCCGCTTCGACGGCATCGGCCGGACCAGTGCATTCGACAACGGTGGCCTTCGATAACAGCTGCCTGGTCAGCGAGCGGCGCTTGTCGACCGCCCCGGCCACAATCACCAGGCAGCAGGTATCCACCGGCGCCTTTACGTAGGACTCGAGCGTTTCCAGGTCCGTCGCCGTCGCGTCGCTTTCTTTCTTTGGATTCAACAGGCGCTCGGCGTGCAGGAGCAGGACGACCCGCCGCGGTACCATCATCGGCAGCGTGCGCGCAGCATCGACGACCTCCGCGCCGGTCGTCTCGCCGCCGTAAAGCCGATCGACATTGAACGCACGCAGATCCACCTCGACGAGCTCCAGAAACTCCCCCGCCAGCGCGATCTTCGCTGCCTCGTCTGCGCCGAGCAAAAGGTAGATGGGTGCCACCTTGCCGGCGGCGATGTGCTTGCGGACGTCAGCCTGTGAGGCGGTTGCCAATCAGAAGGCTTCCAGGATGGCGCTCACGACCGAGCGCGAGAACTCGCTGCTGATTCGTTCGAGCGCGTTCGATTCCTGCTGAAAAAAGGCCGATGGATCGACGAACCCGCTCGGATCGTTCGAAATCGAGCTCGTTGCGTCGTATTCCTCGCGTATCGAGATGGAGGGATTACTCCAGAGAATCGCATCCTTCTGAACATCGCGAAGCTGGATGTTGGCCGTCACAACAATGGTATAGCGCGACGCCTGCTGCTCTGCAGAGAAATTCGTCGGCACAATCATCACGTTCGTGACGGCGCCGACCAGCACGGCATCCGCGCCGGTCGCCTCCGGCACGATCTTGTAGTTGCCCCGCCCGATGAACTCCGTGCGCACCTTGTCTGTCACGAGCTGCGCCATCTGGAAGAACGACGTGTGGTTCTCGAACGTCGGGATGCCGATTATCTGAATGTAGGCCGGGAGAAAGTTCCCGCGGCCGGCAAGCGCGTACCCGCATCCATTCGATACCAGCATGGCCGCGCTGAGGCCCGCGGCAAGCGCCGGTTTACGCCACCACGACATTGATGAGTTTTCCCTTCACGATGACAACCGACTTGATGGTCTTGCCGTCGATATGTGGCCGTACCGCCGGGTCGGCCAGCGCCCGTTCCCGAAGCTCGCTCTCCGCCGTCTCGGCGGGAACCGTCAGGCGGCTGCGCAGCTTGCCGTTCACCTGCACCGGCACCACGATCTCGTCGGCTCTGGCGACAGCCTCGTCGAAGGACGGCCAGGACGCCTTCTCAATGCCGCCGGTATGCCCTGTTCCTTCCCACAGCTCCTCGGCCATGTGGGGCGCAAAGGGAGAGATCATGACCATGAGCGCCTCGATGGCTTCTCGAAGGACAGACAGCGACTGGGCGCGAACGGCGCCGCCCTTTTGCGCCGTCTCGCTGAACGCGTAAAGACCGTTCACCAGTTCCATCAATGCCGACACAGCGGTGTTCAAATGGATGCGCTGCTCGACATCGACCGTCACGCGCTTGATCGTCTCGTGTGTTTTTCGGCGCAACCGCCGCTCCGCCGCATCGAAACCGGCGGCATCGAGACTAGCGGCAGGAGCCGAATCCTTGATCGAGCCGCTCCACTGATCCACGATCCGCCAGGCGCGCGAAAGAAAGCGCCAGCTGCCCTCGAGGCTGGAATCGCTCCACTCGACATCTTTTTCAGGTGGTGCGACGAACATGACATAGAGGCGGAGCGCGTCTGCGCCAAACTTCTGCATCATCTCGTCCGGATCGACGACGTTGCCCTTCGATTTCGACATCACGGCGCCGTCTTTGAGCACCATGCCCTGCGTCAGCAGATGCTGAAACGGCTCATCGTGATCGACCATGCCGAGATCTCGGAAGACGCGGGCAAAGAACCGCGAGTAAATCAGATGCAGGATCGCATGCTCGACGCCGCCGACGTAGAAGTCGACCGGCATCCAGTATTTCGCTTTCGCCGAATCGAACGGCAGCCTGTCGTTCTTCGGGTCGCAGAATCGATAGAAATACCACGAGGAATCTACGAACGTGTCCATCGTGTCGGTCTCGCGGCGCGCCTTGCCGCCGCACTTCGGACACGACACGTTCACGAACTCGGGCACCTGCGCCAGCGGAGAATCGCCGCGGCCGGTGAAGTTGGTCACCTTGGGCAGTTCGACGGGCAACTGCTCGAAGGGCACCGGGACGATGCCGCACCCGTCGCAGTAGATCATCGGGATCGGCGTGCCCCAGTACCGCTGGCGCGAGATACCCCAGTCCTTCAAGCGGAACTGCACCGTCCGCTTGCCGATGCCCTTCTTCTCGACCCACTCGCCCATGGGCGCCAGCGCGGCCTCGGACGTCAGGCCGGTGAACTCGCCGGACTCGACGAGCCGCCCGTAGGCTTCAAACGCCTGGTCGACCTTCGACGTATGCCCCAGATCGGGATCCGGATGCACCACGACCTTGATCGGCAGCTTGTATTTGGTCGCAAATTCGAAGTCGCGCTGATCGTGCGCCGGCACCGCCATTACCGCACCCGTGCCGTATTCGCCGAGCACGAAATTGGCGATCCAGATGGGGATGCGTTCTTCGGTGAACGGGTTCCTGGCATACCGGCCGGTGAAAAACCCTTCCTTCTCGATCTCTCCGGTCAGCCGTGCAGTGCGATCCTGCGTTCGAAACGAGTTCGCACGCTTGCGGAACTCGGTGGGATCGTCGGAGATCATCGCGAACTTCTCGACCATTTCGTGCTCGGGCGCCAGAAAGACGCACGTGGCGCCGAAGATGGTATCGACTCTCGTCGTGAAAACCTCAATCGTGTCCGAAACGGCGGCAGACGCCTCTCCCGCGAGCACCGGAAACGCGACTCGGGTCCCCTGCGATCTCCCAATCCAGTTCTTCTGCATCGTCAGCACCTTTTCGGGCCACTGGCCCAGGTGCTCGACGGCCTTCAGCAGATCGTCGGCGTAGTGGGTGATCTTGAAGAACCACTGCTCGAGGTCGCGCGTTATGACCGGCGTGCCGCAGCGCCAGCACCCGCCGTCTACCACCTGTTCGTTGGCGAGAACGGTCTGGTCCGTTTCACACCAGTTCACCGACGAGCGGCGGCGGTACGCGAGCCCGCGCTCGTACATCTTGATGAACAGCCATTGGTTCCACTTGTAGTAGCCTGGCTCGCACGTGGCAAACTCGCGTTCCCAGGCGTAGCTGATGCCCAGCCGCTGCAGCTGCCCCTTCATGTGCGCGATATTCGCGAGCGTCGACGTCTCCGGATGGATTCCGCTTTTGATGGCCGCGTTCTCTGCCGGCAGTCCGAACGCATCCCAGCCGAACGGATGCAGGACGTTGTAGCCGCGCAGCCGCTTCGTGCGCGCCATGACATCGCCGATGATGTAGTTGCGAACGTGCCCGACGTGCGCATGACCCGACGGGTACGCGAACATCTCGAGGCAGTAGTACTTCGGCCGGGAGGGATCTTCAGCGACTTCGAAGGCTTGCGCCGCGGTCCAGCGTTCCTGCCACTTCTTGTCGAGGGCTTGCGGTTTGTAGTCGGCCATGGAGAGTCGAAAGTCTCGTGTCGAAAGTCCTTCAGACTTGCGCCTTTTGACTATTATAGCTTCCAGTACTTGCTCTGCGCCGATCGCGCCTGGGCGATCGCCATGCGGGATCGCTGAGTAGCGGAGGAACGCGCTCCTGCGGCCGGCTGTGCGCCGTCGAGCACGGCGATCGTCGACTCGAGGCAGGCCTTCAGCGCGGACAGGTCGTAGCCGCCTTCGGTGACCGCCACGACTCGGCCGTGACAGTGCCTGTCGGCGGCGTCGCACAGCGATTTCGTAAGTCCCGCGTACCCGGCAGTCGAGAGGCGCATGCGGGCGAGGGGATCGCGCTCGTGCGCGTCGAAGCCGGCAGAAATCAACAACAGCTCCGGCCGGAACTGATCGATGACCGGAATGACGAGGGCCTTGAACACCTCATCGTAGTCGCCATCTGTCGATCCCGCTTCCAGCGGCACGTTGAACGTAAATCCCGCACCTTTGCCGCTCCCCACATCGGTCGCGGCTCCAGTGCCGGGATAAAACGGATACTGATGCGTCGAGATGTACAGGACTTTGGGATCGTCATAAAAAATCCACTGCGTGCCATTGCCGTGATGGACGTCGTAATCCATAATGGCGACCCGCTCCATGCCGAGCGCAACGGCGTGAGCAGCAGCTGCTGCCACGCTGTTGTAGAGGCAGAATCCCATCGTTCGGTCCCGCTCGGCGTGATGGCCCGGCGGCCGAACGAGCGCCATTACGCGCGTCGCGCGCGACTGCACGATGGCCTCGACCCCCGCGATGGCGGCTCCCGCAGCCAGCAACGCCACGTCTCGTGATTCGGGCGAGGTATACGTATCCGGATCGAGTGACACCGCGCGGCCGGCAGTAGAGTCGATGGCCGCCAAATGGCTGTCGCTATGCACGCGCCGGAGCTCGGCATGCATAGCGGGCCGTGGAGGCTGGACGATGCGGCCGCGCTGCCTCCATGCGTCGGCAACCGCATGCATCACCTCTGCCCGCTCGACACGCTCCGGATGACCGGGAGGCGGCCGGTGGTCGGCGAACTTGTCAGTGTGGATGAGGATGAGTGACATTTACGTCAGGGATTTCGGACTTGGGTTCTTCAGCATCGCCGCCGTTCTCTGCTCCAGCGCGAATAACGACTGTTCCAGTTCCACGCGTTTGGCTTCGAGCATTATTTCATCTGCGTCGCGGGGCACCTCAATCGGCGGGCCGACCGTCAATGCCACTGTCGAAAACGGCCGCGGAATCTGCGTGCGATCCCAGCTCTTCAGATTCCAGTAGCTCGATGCTTCCATGTGAAACGGCACGACGGGATTCCCCGTCAGCTTCGCGAGCCATACGGCGCCGGGCTGCGCTTTTCGGGCTGGCCCCCTCGGGCCATCGACGGCAAATCCCGACGGCCGTCCCCTTTCCATCTCCCGCTTCAGCTGCAACAGCGCACGCCGCCCGCCGCGCGACGTCGAGCCGCGCGAGGTTCGGAAGCCGAAGCTTTCGATGATGCGGGCGATCCATTCGCCGTCGAAGTTCTCGCTGATCATGACGACGATGTCGCGTCGGCGAAAGTAGTACGTCGCCGTCAAAACGCGGCCATGCCAGAACGCCATGATCGGGCGCCGGCCGTTGCCTTCGAAGCGCAGGTGCTCGAGCCCCTCGACTTTCCAGTTGAGCGACGCCCCAAGCGCTGCGATAACGGGAACGCCAAGAGCGGCGATCGCTGCGATCTGCGCCCGCTTCGTGCGAGATTGCGACCAGTGTTCCACTAATCCCGAATCCCCAATCTGCGTCAGTCACATCCCTTCATATCGGGGACCGCCTCCACCTTCCGGCGGCACCCACGTAATCACCTGATACGGGTCCATGATGTCGCACGTCTTGCAATGCACGCAGTTCGACGCGTTAATCTGCAGCCGCGGGCCGTCTGCTCCCGGGACGATTTCATACACGTTCGCCGGGCAGAAACGAATGCAAGGATGACCGTACTCTTTGCCGCAAATCGTATGGCACACTTCGGTGTGCACGAGCAGATGCGAAGGTTGATCCTCATCGTGACGCGTACCCGAAAAGTGCACGTTCGTGAGTTTGTCGAACGTCAGCTGCCGATCCGGTTTCAGGTCGGGCGGCGGTTGACGATGTCCCGGCTCATCGAGACGCCGCATGTAAAGGTGCCCAGGTTCGCTAGGCACCGCCTGACGTATCCACCAACCTCTGGTGAGCAGCTGTAGGCCGGCGAACGCCAGGCCTCCTAACAGTCCATACTTGAACGACTGGTGCACATGCTGCACTGGGCGCAGCTCGGCACCAACCCAACTCTCACGAATCTTCCGATCGTATGTCGCCAGGCGCGCTTTAGAGGTGTCGCCTTCGACGACCGCTTCGAACACGGTTTCGGCGGCAAGCATTCCTGACTTCATTGCCAGGTGGATACCCTTGAGGCGGAGCGAGTTGAGAAATCCGGCCGCATCGCCGACGATGAGCGCTCCCCCCACCGCGCATTCAGGCAGCGTCAGCCATCCTCCCTCGGGCAATGCCTTCGCGCCGTACCGCACCATCTGGCCGCCGCGCAGCAGACCGCTGACCAGCGGATGCAGCTTGAACCGCTGAAACGCGACATGCGGGTCGAACATCGGATCTTCGTAATCGAGACCGGCAACGAACCCCACCGACAGCCGCGTATCCGACATCGCGTAAATGAACCCGCCTCCGAATTCCTTCTGATCGAGCGGGTAGCCGAGCGTGTGCATCACCGTGCCGCCGGGCAGCCTACCTGCCGGCACCTCCCACAGCTCCTTGATTCCGAGCGCAAACAACTGGGGCTCGGTTCCTACGCTGATTCGCGAACGCCGCATCAATTGCTTCGTCAGATTTCCACGCACTCCGTCGGCCAGAATCGTGACCCTGGCGTGAATATCGACGCCTGGCTCGAAGTTCTCACGTTTTTCGCCATGCCGTCCGACACCGCGGTCGCCGGTTCGCACTCCGACAACGCGATCTCCCTCCATCAACAGGTCGCTGCCGGCGAACCCCGGGAACATGTCGATGCCTTCGGCTTCGACGAGGCCCGACAGCCACTTGCCGAGCTGCTGGAGCGAGATAATGTAATTGCCGTGATTCTGAAGCGGCGGCGGCGTGATCGGAAATCTGATCTTGCCGGTGGGCGTAAGGAAATAGATGCGATCTTCGTGAACCTTCGAGCCGAGCGGCGCTCCCTTGGCCTCGAAGTCGGGAATCAGCTCTCCGAGCGCGCGCGGATCGAGAACCGCGCCCGATAACAGATGCGCACCTGGCTCCGCGGCTTTTTCGAGCACGGCGATGCTGAGCTGTTTTCCCGCGGCCTTCTGCAGTTGCGCGAGCCGCAGCGCCGCCGACAACCCAGCCGGCCCTCCGCCGACGATCAGGATGTCGACGTCGAGCGTCTCGCGATCCGTCATCGTTGATGTCCCACCGCAACGACGCAACGGCGCAAAGAATGCTCTTTTTCTATCCCAGATATTCGTGGCGTCGTTGCGTCGTGGCGGTGAAACACTGGCCTCAGGCTTTCTTGAGCTCTGCAATCATCGCCGGCACGATCTCGAACAAATCGCCGACGATGCCGTAGTCGGCGATCTCGAAAATAGGCGCGTCCGCGTCCTTGTTGACCGCGACGATGGTGCGCGACCCCTTCATGCCGACCACGTGCTGGATGGCGCCGGAAATTCCCAGCGCCACATACAGCTTCGGCGCAACGGTCTGTCCGGAGCTGCCGACCTGGCGCTCCATCGGCAGCCAGCCGCTGTCGCAGATCGGCCGCGAGGCTGCGAGTTGCGCGCCGAGCGCCGACGCGAGCTTCTCCGCCATGGCGATGTGCTCCTGCGCTTTGATTCCCCGTCCGACAGCAACGATGCGCTCGGCCTGCGAGAGATCGACCGCCTGCTTTGCTTCCTGAAACGGCTCTTCCGCTTTTTGACGGATGGCCCCGGCATCCAGCGAGACGCTCAACAGCGCTACCGGCGCCGCCGTCGATCCGCGCTTCGCGTCATCTGCGCGATAGGCGCCAATCTGGACGCTGACGAAGTGCGGGTGCTCGCCTTCGGCCGCTACCTCGGCCACGAGCTTGCCCTGATACACGGGTCGCACGAACGTTGGCCTGTCTCCTCGCTTGATGCCGATGCAATCGGTGATGAGCGCGCGGTCGAGGCGCGCCGCCAGCTTCGGCGCGAAGTCGCGAGTGCGGTAGGTATGCGGCAGCAACACGTGCGCCGGCTTCAACTCGGTAATCGCTTGCTCCAGCGCTGCACTGTAGGCATCAGGCGTGTACGGTTCGAGCAGCGGCGAATCGACAACGTGAACAGCGGCTACAGCTGCTTGGCTAATCTCGTTAGCCGCACCGCCGGGAGCGGCGCCCAGAACAATCGCTTCGACCGATTGATCACCGGCCAGGTTCTGGGCTGCAGCGACCGCTTCCCACGACGCGCGATGAAGTGTCCCTTTGTGCTGCTCGGCGACGACGAGGATCATCCGATGACCCTCGCCTGCTCTCGCAGTTTCTTGACGAGTGTGTGTGCCGCTTCGGCTGGTGACCCGGAAATGAGTTCCGTCTGCTTCGTTTTGCGAGGAACGTCGAGGCCCACGATGCTCGCGCGCGGCGCAGGGAGCGCGGCGGGTGCCACCTTGCGAATCTCCTTCTTCTTCGCGGCCATGATCCCCTTGAGCGTGGCGTAGCGGAGCTGATTGATGCCGCTTTGAATGGTCAGCAGTGCCGGCAGCGGCATCTGCACCCATTGGAACCAGCCGCCTTCGAGCTCGCGCTTCACCCGGACGCCCGGCTCCTGCACCTGCACGTCCATGACGATGGTTGCATGCGGCAGGTCGAGGCGCTCGGCGAGAACGACGCCGGTCTGTGCGGTGCCCTGGTCATCCGATTGCAGGCCGGTCAGCACGAGGTCGAATTTCTCGTCGCGCACGGCATCGGCGAGCGCACCGGCCACGACGAATGAGTCCGTGGTAATCGAGGCGAGACGATCGTGCTCGACGTGAATGGCTCTGTCCGCACCACGAGCCAATGCCTCGCGCAGCACCTGCGACGCGCGGGCCGGGCCCGCCGTGCAGACGACCACTTCGCCGCCATGTTTTTCCCGAAGCCGAAGGGCCTCTTCCAGCGCGTACGCGTCGGGCTCGTTCATCTCGAAGCTGGCATCCTGCTCGCGCACGCCGCGTTTCGTGTCGTCGACGCGCGGCTGCCACTCACGGGTGGGGACTTGTTTGATGCACACCGCTATCTGCATGAATACATTCTATTCGCTGCGGTTCTGGGTTCCAGGTGCTGGGTGCTGGGTTTGGTTCAAGGTTCTGGGTTCCGGTTCAGTGGCCGGGAACCGGAACCCAGCACCGCAGAACCGAGCACCGAGAACCGGTGCTGTCTCCGAACTATTCGTGCTTTTTGAACAGCAAGGCAGCGTTGGTACCGCCGAATCCAAACGAATTGGACAGCGCGTATTCCATCTTGACGGCGCGGCACTTGCCGGGCACGTAGTCCAGATCGCAGTCCGGGTCGGGAGTGTCGAGGTTGATGGTCGGTGGTGCCGTCTGGTGGTACACAGCCAGCGCGGTGATGCCCGCTTCGAGACCCCCGGCGGCGCCGAGCAGATGCCCGGTCATTGATTTCGTCGAGGAGATCGCCATCTTGCGGGCATGCTCGCCAAAGAGGTTCTTGATGGCGAGCGTCTCGATGCGATCGTTGTGCGGCGTCGACGTGCCGTGTGCGTTGATATAGCCGACCTGCTGCGGCGCGACGTGGGACTTCCTGAGGGCCATGTCCATGACGCGCACCGCTCCGCTGCCGTCCTCGGTCGGCGCCGTAATGTGATACGCGTCGCCCGACATGCCATAGCCGACGATCTCGGCGTAAATTCTGGCGCCTCGTGCGATTGCCGATTCGCGCTCTTCGAGGATGATGATCCCGGACCCTTCGCCGATGATGAACCCGTCGCGGTCTTTGTCGAACGGGCGGCTCGCCCTGCCGGGCTCGTCGTTTCGCGTCGACATCGCGCGCATTGCTGCGAACCCGCCCACGCTCATCGGCGTAATCGCCGCTTCCGAGCCGCCGGCAATCATCGCGTCGGCATCGCCTCGCCGGATGATCTCGAACGACTCGCCGACGGCATGGGCGGACGCCGAGCATGCCGTGCAGGTGGCCAGGTTGGGGCCCTTCGCGCCGAAGCGGATCGAAACCTGCCCGGCCGCGAGATTGATGATTGAGGCCGGAATGAAAAACGGAGAGATTTTCCGCGGCCCGCCGGCGAGGAGCGCCTCGTGCTCGCGCTCGATGCTCGTGAATCCCCCGATGCCGGACCCGACGAACACGCCGACGTTCGCCGCGTTCGCCTCCGTAATCGCGAGTTTCGCGTCGTCCATGGCGAACTGGGAGGCGGCGATCGCGTACTGAATGAAGACGTCCATTTTCTTGACGTCTTTCTTTTCGACGAACTGGAGCGGATCGAACCCCTTCACCTCGCCCGCGATGCGAGACGCGAACGCGGACGCGTCGAAGCGCGTGATCTTGCCGATGCCGCTCTGGCCCGTCGTCAGCGCGCGCCAGTTCACCTCGGTCCCGATGCCCACCGGCGACACCAGCCCGATGCCAGTGACGACGACCCGTCTATTGGTCACGATGCTTATTTCTTACCCTTGGCGTGCGAATCGATGTACTCGATCGCTTCCTTGACCCGCGTAATCTTCTCGGCGTCTTCGTCGGGGATTTCGATGCCGAACTCTTCCTCGAATGCCATGACGAGCTCGACCGTATCGAGCGAATCGGCGCCGAGGTCGTCGACGAAGGACGCGTCCGGAGTGACTTCTTCCTCGTCGACTCCGAGCTGCTCCACGATAATGCTCTTCACTTTTTCAGCAACCGCCATTCAATCCTCCTACGTATACATGCCGCCGTTAACCGCTATGACCTGCCCCGTAATATACGCCGCTTCCTCCGACGCCAGGAAACAGACTGCGTTCGCAACGTCGTCCGGCGTGCCGAGCCGGCCGAGCGGAATCTGCAGTGCCCATGTCTCCGACGTGCCCACCGCGAGCGCCCGGGTCATATCGGTGTCGATCATGCCCGGAGCCACTACATTGACCGTGATGCCGCGCGATGCCACTTCGCGCGCGAGCGCCTTGGCCATGCCTATGAGGCCGGCCTTCGACGCGGCGTAATTCACCTGTCCCGCATTGCCCATCTGCCCGACGACGGAGCTGATGGTGATGATGCGGCCCCCGCGCTGCTTGATCATGGGCCGCAGCACAGCCTGCGTGCAGCTGTAGGCGGCCGTCAAATTGGTCGCTATCACGGCGTCCCAGTCGGCGCGCTTCATGCGCATCATCAACTGGTCGCGCGCGATGCCCGCATTGTTGACCAGAATGTCGATGCGGCCGTGCTTCGCGACCGTGCCGCTGACGACCGCGTCTACGGCCGACTGATCTGTGACATCGAGGGTCACCGCCTCGGCTTTGCCGCCCTTCAACACGATGTCGGCCACGCTGGCTTCGGCATTCGAGCCCCGCGCGGCTGCGACGACCATCGCCCCCTGTGCGGCCAGCGTGTTCGCAATCGCCGCGCCGATACCTCGCGACGCGCCCGTCACAAGCGCCACTTTTCCGCTGAGATTCAACATTGGCTTGAGAGCGCGCGAATCGCATCGAGGTCCTCGGGCGCGCCAAATGTCGCGACCACCGCGTCACGATGGATCTTGCGAATCAGCCCGCTCAGCACGCCGCCTGGACCCACCTCAACATACGTTGTGACGCCATCAGACGCAAGGCGGCGGACACTTTCCTCCCAGCGCACCGCAGCAGACACCTGCCCGACGAGTGCTTCAATTGCCGCCGATCGGTCGCGCTTCGGCGACGCGTCGACGTTCGCGACAACGGGAATGCGCGGATCACGGCTCGACAGCGCTCGCAGCTCCGGCGCCAGGCGATCCTGCGCTGGTTTCATGAGTGCGCAGTGGAACGGCGCGCTGACGTGGAGGGAAACCACCCGTTTCGCTCCGAGTTCTCGCGCGCGTACACCCGCGCGCTCGACGGCGTCCTTGGCGCCCGCAATCACGACCTGCCCGGCGCCGTTCATGTTGGCAGGAGCCACAACCTCGCCGTGAGCTGCCTCTTCGCACGCCTGCGCGACCTTCTCGGCGTCGAGGCCGAGGATTGCCGACATTGCGCCGGTGCCGACGGGTACGGCTTCCTGCATGTAGCGCCCGCGCCGCCGGACGGTGCGCACCGCATCGGCAAACGAAAACGTGCCGGCGGCGACATTCGCGGAATACTCGCCGAGGCTGTGGCCGGCAGCGAACGCCACGTTCGACGCGAGGCCTTCGGACTCGAGCACGCGATACGCCGCAATGCTCGCCGTGAGAATCGCCGGCTGCGTGTTTTCCGTCAGCATCAGTGCGTCTTCCGGCCCGTCCCAGACCAGGCTGCTCAGCGGCTCGCCCAGCGCTTCGTCGGCTTCGGCGAACACCTGTCGCGCCGCGGGAAAGGCCTCGGCGAGTGCACGGCCCATACCGACTTTCTGCGATCCCTGACCCGGAAAGACGAATGCAATCATGAAACGGACGCGGCGGCGATTTCCTGCTCCACGCGATGCAGGAATCCAGCGGTCGAAAATCGATGGGCCATGAGAATGGCGTTGCGGATCGCCTTGGCGGACGAGCGGCCGTGGCAGACGAAAGTGACGCCTGCGACGCCCAGGAGCGGGGCGCCGCCGTATTCGGAGTAGTCGAGCCGCCGGCGGAAACGGCGAAACGCGCGCCGCGACAGCAACGAGCCGACCATTCCGGAAAACGTTCTCGACAATTCCTCTCCGAGTAACCGCTCCACCGTGTCGACGAGCCCTTCGCTCACCTTCAGCGCAATGTTTCCCGTGAAGCCGTCGCAGACTATCACGTCAGCATTGCCCTTGTACACTTCGCGAGCCTCGACATTGCCAATGAAGTTCAACGACGATGCCTTCAGCAGTTGATGGGCATCCCGAATGAGCCCGGTGCCCTTGCTCTCTTCCTCGCCAATCGACAGCAGCCCGATGCGCGGGCGATCGACGCCGAGCGAGATTCTTGCGTACACGGCGCCCATCGCGGCGAACTGCAGAAGATGCGAAGCCCGGCATTCCACATTGGCGCCGACGTCGAGGAGAATGCCGAGACGATCTCCCGACGGAATGGTCGCCGCAAGCGCCGGCCGATCGACGCCGGGCAGCATGCCGAACGCCCCGTGTGCGGACAGGACTGTGGCGCCGGTATGACCGGCGCTTACGAGCGCGGAGGCCTCTCCGTTGGCCACCGCGTCGGCAGCCACGCGAATCGACGCGCGCGGCTTCCGCCGCAGGGCGGCAGTCGGCGCATCGGCCATGTTGATGACGTCGGGCGCATCGAGAATGCGGATGCTGAACTGGGCGGCGTCAGGATGTCTCGCGAGCTCGGCACGAATCGCATCAGCCGGGCCCGCAAGCAGCAGCCCTAGGTCGAGGTGACGCGCGGCAGCCAGAGCGCCGTCGATGATGCTGCGGGGCGCCTGATCGCCCCCCATCGCGTCTACGGCGATGCGGATCATTCGGAAGAGTTACGCCTCGTCGATGGCGCGTACCTGTCGGCCCCGGTAGTACCCGCAATGCGGGCACGCGCGGTGTGGCGGTTTCGGCTCGCGGCAGTTCGGGCAGTCGCTCGACTGCGTCGCGACCAGCGTGTCATGAGTGCGCCGCTTCGCAGTGCGCGATTTCGAGTGCCGCCGTTTTGGATTGGGCATGGGTGAATCCTCTAAGTCGAAAGTGAAAAGTAGAAAGTAGAAAGTCGCAAAAAGTCGTCAGTCGGTCCGCTTCATCGCCTTCAAAGGGGCTAATCGCGGATCCTCCCACTTCACGTTGCAGTTGCACGAGCCTGTGTTCAGATTCGTGCCGCAATTTGCACACAAGCCCTTACACGCCTCCGTGCAGAGCGCCTTCATCGGCACCGCGAGCTGGAACTGCTCCATGATCAAGTGCATCAAGTCGATCTGCTCGGCCTCATAGAACGCCGTCGCCAGATCGTCCTCTTCCACTTCACGCTCGCCCTCGCCTGCGTTCTCGGTGCGCGGCACGTACCGAAGGTCGAAGTCGGACGCGATGGGAAGGGCGAATGGCTCAAGGCATCGGCCGCACGACAGCTCGATTTCCCCTGTCAGATGACCAGCCACACGATACCGTCCCGGCTCCTGGCGGTCGATATCGAACGACAGCATCACCGGCGACACGAGGCGGAACACATCGCCTTCAGCAGGCGTGAAGAGCGAGGGTTCGTACCGCTTGTCGAAGTGCTGGTGCGCGTCCTGTAACGATCGAAGGCTTAAGTGCATAACCCGTGCTCTGCCAGCCGTTTAGGCTTGGGCAAACACATCATTATATCTCAGACAGGTCGATAGTCGAACCGTCGTGGGTCAGCCTCGCGCCAAGACCATCGACCCACGACTATTGACTATCGACGTCCCCCAACGGCCCCACCCACGGTTTGGGAATGTACAGCCTCTCGAACAGCGACACAGCATAGCGATCGGTCATCCCCGCCACAAAGTCTCTGACAGCGGCATCGATGCCCTCTTCCTCGATCGTCCGCTGATCGAGGAACTCATTGGGGCGCTCGCGAATCTTTTCCCACAGACCACCCAGCACCCCGGACGCCTTCTTGAACTCCGCGGTCGCGGTGTCGTTCTCGTACACCGCTGCAAACAGGTACTTTCGCAGCTCGAGCGTCGCTTCGAGCACTTCGCTACTCATGCGAATTTCCGACAGATCGCCCCCAAACGTAGCCTCAACGACGTCCTTTACCATGCGGCCGATTCGCGCGGAAGAGGTTTCGCCCAGCAGCTGAACCGCCTTCTTCGGCAGGTCTTCGACACGTAAAATACCAGCGCGTCTCGCATCGTCGATGTCGTGGTTCACGTACGCGGTGAGGTCGGCGACACGAACAATTTGTCCTTCGAGCGTCTTCGATCGCTGGGACGGCGGCATGCCCACCGGCGACCCACCTTTGCCTTTCGAATGATGCGCGATGCCGTCGCGCACTTCCCACGTCAGGTTCAGCCCCTGGCGGTCGTTTTCGAGCACGTCGACGATGCGCAGGCTCTGGTGATAGTGGTTGAATCCGCCGGGAATGAGCTCGTCGAGCACCCGCTCGCCCGCATGGCCGAACGGGGTGTGGCCGAGGTCATGACCGAGGGCGATCGCCTCGGTGAGCTCTTCGTGCAACTGAAGCACCTTCGCGATCGTTCGTGAGATCTGCGCAACTTCGAGCGTGTGCGTCAACCTTGTGCGGTAGTGATCGCCTGTCGGCGCGAAGAACACTTGCGTCTTGTGCTTCAGACGCCGGAACGCCTTGGAGTGCACGATGCGATCACGGTCGCGCTGGAACGCAGGGCGCACGTCATCTTCCGGTTCTTCTCGCAGGCGGCCGCGCGTTTCGGCGCTTTTGGCGGCCTGCGGAGCCAAAACCTGCCGCTCGCGCGCCTCGAGATGTTTCCTGATGCTGGCCATTACACACTTCGCTCCATTGGTAGATTGGCAGATCGGAAGATTGACAGAATGTTGCCAGATTGCTGATGGACTATGGCCTGATTATCGTCGTCACGCGTGTCACGCGTACGAATCACACCCTCAGTACGTCGAGATTTGATCCGCGAATCGTCAATCATCACTCTTCAAGATTCTGCCAATCTTCCAATCTATCCAATCTATCAATGCAGGTCTTCAAGAAAGCTTGTGCCGTGTTGAAGTGGACCGACACCGAAGTTTTCTGCAATTGTCTGGCCCAAATCGGCGAACGTGCGGCGCGTGCCGAGGTTGACCCCAGCTTTCACCATCGGCCCCGTGAGGAGCAGCGGCACATGCTCGCGGGAGTGATCGGTGCTCGGTGTTGTCGGATCGTTTCCGTGATCCGCGGTAATCACCATGAGATCGTTTCGACGGAGGCGCGGCAGCAGATCCTCGAGCCGCGCGTCGAACCGCTCGAGGTTCGCGGCATAGCCCTGGACGTCGTTCCGGTGTCCGTATTGCGTATCGAAATCCACGAGATTGGCAAAGATCAGTCCGAGCGGTACGGACGCCATCTCGGACGCAATAACATCGACGCCCTCGTCGTCGCTTTTCGTGTGAATGGCGCGTGTGATGCCGCGCCCGGCAAACAGATCTTCGATCTTGCCGATGGCGACGACCGGAACCTGCGCCGCAGTCAGGCGGTCGAGCACGGTTTCCGATGTCGGCGTCATCGCAAAGTCCCTGCGATTGGCCGTCCGCGTGAACCGTCCGGGTTCTCCGACAAAGGGCCGCGCGATGACGCGTCCCAGGCCATGGCCTCCCACCACCAAATCGAAGGCGATGTTGTTGATGCGGTATTGCTCCTCGATGGGAATCACGTTCTCGTGGGCCGCAATCTGAAAAACGCTGTCGGCCGAGGTGTAGACGATTGGCTTCCCCGTCCGCATGTGCTCGGGGCCGAGATCGTCGATGATCGCGGTTCCTGATGCGGCATAGTTGCCGAGAGTGCCCCGCCCGATGCGCTGCTCGAACGCGTCGATGAGCTCTTTTGGAAAGCCCTGCGGAAAAACCGGAAACGGGCGATCGAGCACGATGCCCATCATCTCCCAGTGGCCTGTCACCGAATCCTTGCCCATCGATGCTTCAGCCATACGGCCGATAGCCGCGCGAGGCAGGTCGGCGCTGACAGCACCGCCGATGTCCACAATGCGATCCAGCCCCAGGGCGCGAAGGCTCGGCAGCCGCAGCGGGACTTGCCGCGCGATGTTGCCCAGTGTGTTGCTGCCTTCGTCGCCGTACGCGGAGGCATCCGTCAGCGCGCCGACGCCGACGCTATCGAGGACGAGGACGATGATTCGGGAAAACACAGGGAACGCAGATGCTACGAAACAGGAGATCAAGAGATTAGGAGAATTCTTTTCTTATCAAAGATCTCCTGAACTCCTTGTCTCCTGTTCAAACGTCTTGAGCAGGGCCTCTGCCGCGGTGAGCGCCTCGCGGCTCTCGCCCGAAGCCGGAAGCCACACTAGGTTAGGCTCTTTGCGGAACCAGATCAACTGGCGGCGCGCGTAATGACGGTTCTCGCGCGTGATGAGCTCGCGCGTTTCAGCTTCGTTCCTCACGCCGTGCAGATGCTCGAGCGCCTGCCGGTATACCAGCCCACCGAACGGACGCGCCGTTTCCGGGATGCCGCGCGCGAGCAGCCCGCGAATTTCGTCCAGCAGTCCCTCTTCGAACTGCGCGTCGACGCGCTTCGCGACACGCTCGGCAATCAGCGCTATTGGCGGCGACAGTGCAAGCGCGAGCGTCTGATAGCCCTCGAGCGGCGACACGGTCGCCGCAAAATGATCGGTCAGCGGCGTCCCCGTCAGAAAGAAGACCTCGAGGGCCCGAACCACACGCTTGAGATCGCGCGGCTGAATCCTGGCGGCTGACGCTGCATCAACGCGTTTCAGCATGCGGTGGAGAAATTCGACGCCGCGACGCCGCGCTATGCCTTCGAGACGGCCCCTCATCTTCGCATCGGCGGCGGGGCCCGGAAAGAGCCCACGCACGAGCGCGCGGTAGTACAGACCTGTGCCCCCAACGATGATGGGCTGCCTCCCGCGCTCGTAGATTTGCTCGATTGCCGAGACCGCATCGTGCACGTACCGCGCCGCCGTGTACTCGTCGGTCGGCTCGACGATGTCGATGAGGTGGTGGGGAACGCCGCGGCGCTCGGCGTACGGCACTTTGTCGGTGCCGATATCGAAGCCACGGTACACCGCCGTGGAATCGCAGCTGATGATCTCGCCGCCGCGACGCAGCGCCAGCTCGATGCCCAGTGCGCTCTTGCCCGTCGCCGTTGGACCCAGGATGGCGAGAATCGGCGGGCGCAGACTAGTGTCCCGTCCCCGTGATCCGTGACACAACTCCCGGGCGGGGCATCCCGGCTGGCTGCGTTGCTCCTCGCTCAAATATTCCCGATATTCTCGCTCGTCGCGCCTTGCCATCCGGGCGCCGCGCTCCGGGATTCATGTCACGCATCACGGGGACGGAACACTACGTCCTGAAGATGATGAAGCCGATCACGAACCCGAGCACAATCAGCAACCCCAGCTGTTGAGAGCGAGTCGGCAGCGGCATAGTACTACCTGAAGTCGTCTGGGTCCTCGTTGTAGAGGAACGTCACCGTGAAGAACGCCGAGTCCGACGGATATTCAGCGGGGAGCGGCTGAGTTGGATTCGAGCTCATCAGCGCATTGACCGCCGCAATGCTGAAGGACTCGATGTGCGACGGCTTTATCACTTCGATGTCCGTGATGGCTCCATTGCGATGGATGTTGAAGGTGATGACGACGTGCCCCTTCATGATCATCGCGGCTTGCGGCACAAACCAGTTGCGCTTCACCTGCGCGACGAAACGGCGAAGCCAGGGCCCGAAGTCGACGCCTTTGCTGTCGAACTGGATCAGCCCCTGCGAGTCGCCACTTCCGGTCGGGTTGTCGAACGACTGCTGCTGCACGTAGCGCTGCAGGTTGCGCAACGCATTGCCAAGAGCTCCCTTCGAGCCCGTCTCTCCGAGGCGCAGACTCGGTGCCGCATTCGGCGCTTCCGGCAGGCGCATCATCGAACGCGACGGATCATTTGCCGCCATTTGCCCTTCGGCGTCCGAATTGGGCGTGCCCTGTGCTACCGACGGTTCAGGGGCGTTGCCGCGGCTCGGAGGAGCAATATCGGCCATTTCGCGCTCCCGCGAGTTGCCCCGCGTAAATGGAAGCGGGTTCTCCGGTTTGGGCGGCGGCTGGATCGTCGATAACCGGCGATCCTGGTCGGAGGCATCTACGTCGCGTCGTGGCTGCGGCTTGGAGATGTCTACGCGCGGCTGCATGAAGACGAAGCGAGGATTCTGGCGAGGTTCCTGATTGACGGCTCTCACCGGAGCCGGACGCACTGTTTCGGGCAACAGATCAGGTACGAGGATGATCGCGATGAGCAGCAAAAGGTGGACGATTATCGAGATAAGGACACCTTCGCGAACGGACAGTGCCCCCTCGACCCTTGGGGTATCCGGGCGTAAGTCCTCAAAGTCGATGTACATCAGTAAGTTAGTCGATTATAACACCCGGTCGTCGCGCGGGTCTTTCACGGCGACGAACATGTAGACAATGCCGAAGGTCAGAGGCATTGCACGCACGGTGCCAAAGCCTGCGTCTCGAAGTTGTTGTGCAAACTCCTCAGGCGACGGAAACGCCTCGACTGACGCCGGAAGGTAGGTATAAGCGCTTGGATGCTTCGACACCACCCGGCCGATGAGTGGAAGGATTTTTCGAAAGTACCACAAGTAGAAATTACGAAGCGCCGACGAGCGCGGAAGCGAAAATTCCAGAATCACGAGCGTGCCACCGGGTCGAAGCACCCTTGCGATTTCGCGGCACGCCGAGGCCGGCTGCTCGACGTTGCGGATGCCGAAGCCGATCGTCGCGGCGTCCGTCGTTCCATCCCCTAAAGGAATGCGCATCGCGTCGCCCCGAATGAGCTCGATCGCGGGGGGCCGTCCAGAAGGACTCACCGCCCGTATCTTTTTGTTTCCGATCCGGAGCATGGCCGCCGAAAAATCGACACCGACAACGCGCCTGGCGTGCGGCTGAGCGCTCATCGCCGCAAGCGCCAGATCGGCCGTGCCCGTGCAAAGGTCGAGCACCGTCTCCCGGCCGGTCAAATGCAACACGTCGATGGCCTGTCTACGCCAGCGCTTGTCTAATCCGGCGCTGAGAAGGTGGTTGAGAAAGTCGTATCGCTCGGCGATGGCATCGAACATGCCGGAAATGCGAGATGGATCCTTCGCTGGCCCTTCCCGGGATTCGGGAACAGGGATTCGGGATTGGGACGGCAATGGCTTAGCGGCCGGCATATACCGAAATCGCCGTGATCAGAAAGTAAAGGATGCCGACGTATCCGTTGAGATCGAAGGCGAACTTGACGTTCGACAGATCCGTCGCGCTGACGAGCGATTGTTCGTAGACAAGGAGTCCGGCGACAGCCGCAACGCCAAAGAAATACAACGGGCTGAGGCCGGCGACAATCCCGAGCAGCGCAAGACAAGCGATTGTGCCGATGTGCATCGCGCGCGAGATCGAAAGGGAACGGGCGACGCCGAATCGCACTGGAATGGACTTCAGGCGCTGGCGCCGGTCGACTTCGATATCCTGGCACGCATAGAGCACGTCAAAACCTCCGACCCACAACCCTATCGCAAGGCCGAGCAGCCACGGCTCCCATCCAGCGCCACCCCCTGCAGCCAGCCATCCTCCAACCGGCGCAATCGCCATGGCGAGCCCGAGAAACAACTGAGTCGCCCACGTATACCGTTTCGCCAGCGAGTACCAGAAAATCAGCAGCAGCGCGACCGGCGACAGAAAGAGACACAGCCAGCTCAGCTGGGCGGCCGCAGCCACGAAGGCCGCCGACATCACGACGACGAAGGCGGTCGCCTCGCTCGTCGACATGCGGCCGCTCGGGAGCTCGCGCGAGGCCGTACGTGGATTGGCGGCGTCGAATCGCGCATCAACAAGCCGATTGAAGCCCATGGCGGCGCTCCGGGCCGTCACCATGCACACGACAATCCAGAACACGTGCCGCAGGGTGACCGGGTGCTGCCGCGACGCCAGCAGCGCACCCGTCAGCGCGAACGGCAGTGCGAAGACGGAGTGGCTGAAGCGCACGAACGACAGGTACGTGCGGACTGTTTCGATCATTTCTTCTCGAGATACATCCCGTGCCTGAAAATTTCCATGTGGCGATTGGGACTGACGGGCGTCTCGAAACCGTGGCGGCTGTACAACCCATGCGCGTCGCGCGTGACGAGCTGAAACCGCCGAAGACCTTGAAGATCCGGGTGCGCCATGACGGCTTCAATCAGCCACTTGCCAAGCCCGCGTCCTTGACGCGACTCGAGTACGTAGACGTCGCACAAATAGGCGTAGGTCGCGCGATCAGTCACCACGCGCGCAAACCCAATCTGGCTCCCGGCGTCGATCAGCCCGAAGCACAACGAGTTCGCAATCGCCCTGGCGACCGTCTCCTTCGGAATTCCCTCTGCCCAGAACGATCGAGTCAGGTACGCGTGAATCGCGTCGAGGTCGAGCTTCTGGGGGTCGGTTGTGATCGAGTACTGCCCTCGTGTGACGTCTGCCTCGTGTGTCACTACACTCCTGTCGATCCGAAGCCGCCCTGTCCGCGAGCCGTGCCACTGAGCTCCGCCGTTTCCTCGACGCTGACGGTCAGGTACGGCGCGATCACCATCTGGGCAATCTTCATTCCCGGCTTCACATCGAAACGATCGCGGCCATGGTTGATCAATATCACACCCACCTCGCCCCGATAGCCGTGATCGACGGTGCCCGGCGTGTTCAACACGCTGATAGCGTACTTCAGCGCCAGACCGCTGCGCGGCCGCACCTGCGCCTCGGTACCGGCCGGCAGCTCAATCGAAATACCGGTGCCGACGAGCTTGCTCTCGCCCGGCTCGAGCGAGACGGCCACGGCAGCATAGAGATCGAGGCCCGCATCCCCGGGATGGGCGTACGCCGGCAAGGTCGCTTCGGGCAAGAGACGTTTGACGAGAAGCTTCACTGCATCACCATTGGAAGATTGGTAGATTGGAAGATTGGTAGATTACGATGCACCATTGTCAGCGAAGTACGGCATTGATGACGAGGTCGCGGTCACGTTGATCCCACGCGCGCTCGATGGCGTCCTCCGAATAGCCGGCAATGCGGCCAAGTATCACAAACGCTGCCTTCGCGTGCCCGTCGCTTCTCCAGCGCGCCATCTCTACAAGTTCCGTAAGTGCTTCCTTGCGCAGCATGGCGAGGAGTGGCGCATCCCGGCTCGCGGAGAGCGCTAACAGCGCACCCGACGCCTTGTTGCGGTCCGTCCAGACAGGCGATTTCAGGAAACGGATGAACGGTTCGGGCGGAATGCGCGGCACGCCGAGCGCCGCCGTTGGCACGGACTCGGAAAACACAAGCAGTGCGCGCATGGCATTGTTGCGAACATCCTCCGACGGGTCGGCCATCGCGCGTACAAGATCATCGACCACGCCTTGCTTATCCGGTGCGTAGCCCAGGATTTGTGCCGAGAGCGCTCGCTGTCCGGCATCGGACGAGTCCCGCAGCACTCGGCGCAGTTGCAGCAGATCGCGCTTCGCATAGACGACGAAGCGTTCCTGAATTGCGCGCACTGCGGGATCGACGGAGATGGAGTGTCCCTGCGAACGATCTTCCCCTGTGTCGCCACGCCGGATCGTCAGCATAAACGCCTTCGAGAACTCGTCGCCCGCCTCCACGACATCGGCGGCCAGACGCGACTTTCCAACCGGTTCCGCGCGAAAATGCATGGGCAGCGTGCCGCGCTCTTCGATGCCGACATAGACGATGGCGCGGCCGTCATCGCAGCACACTAGGTTTGTATGCGCGCGAACGACGCCGGGCACTTTGGACAGCCGCGCCTCCGACTCCTCCAACACCGGAGGGAGGTGGTTGCCCCCCATCGAGATGGTGTCGCCTTCCTTAAAGGTCAAGGCCTTTCGAAGGTCCACTGGCGATGTCCCATTCACTCCGTAGAAATCGATGATCCCAATTTGCAGCTCCTGGCCGGAGCTCGAGGACAATCCGCCTGCGATGACGGCAACCGAAAGCACCGAAATGATCGTCCTCATCGTCTCTTTCGTAATCTTCCAATCTACCAATCTTCCAATCTACCAATGTGCGCCTCTTTAGAGGCGCACAAGAGGTCGCGTAAGGCACGTCGGCCCGCCCCCACCCTTGAGGCTGATTTCCTGACCATCGTAGACCTGCACCCACGCCCCCGCCTGCTCGAGCGCCGCGCGCGTTTTCGGATTACCGTTCAGCATCACACACTCTCGCGGTCCCAGCGCCAGCACGTTGCATCCCATCGTGTCGAATTCATCGTCCGGCACGTCAACGAGCCGCATAGCCGCGCTGAAGCAGTGTTTGCCGAAACGTGTCGGGCAGCAAGCGTGAATATACGACGGCGAGATCGCGCGTCGACAGGACTGACAGCGACATGAGGTGCATCACGTCGTGCTGGCCGGAGTAATCGGGCAGCGGCACGACGATGAGCTCGTCGAATCGAGTCGCGAAGCAGGCCCTTTAGTTGTCGGATGCCGTCGGCATTGGTGCGGGCGCCCTGCCCAACCGCCAGTGTCTGGCGTCGAGCCAGATGAGGTCACCGCCCTCGAGATGGCCAGGCGCGGCGATCGAGCCGGCAATCGGCCATCCACCATGCACAGTTCCTGCCCTTCGGCTTCGGGCTCTCCGGCGCGAGACGCTTTGCCCATGCCGGCCGTGATGACCCCGCGTTCGCTCACGACCGCCGCGTCGCGCGTATAGATCGAGTCGAGAGTCGTGTCCCGTCCGCTGCCAACCATAGGATCTCGCAGCCGGTCGTCGCGATGATTTCGATGAATCTGTCGTATTCATCCAGCGCGCGCGACAAGTCGGGCGGCGCCGAGAAGTTCAAGCGCTTCCACTGCGACCGCAATGATGGCTTCGCTGATGAACGCCTCTCGCGCGTGCTTGACGAGAACGGCGGCCAGCCGGCCGTGCTCCGACAGGCTGGAGATCATCCGGCGGCAATCCAGCTGATCTGCTCGGCGCTTATGCCGGACACGAGGTACTCCTCGACGCTCGGCACGTAGCCGTCGAGCTGCACCGCGACCAGCGCATCGCGCTTGCCGGCATCGATGGTCCCGAACTCTGTCTCGAAGCCAAGCGCGCGCGCGCCGTTGATCGTGGCGCTTTCGAGAAGCACACGAGCCGGGAGCGCAGGGGCCAGCCGTCTCATCTCTTTGAGCTCGGAGAACACATTCAGATCGGGAACGCTGGCGAGACTGTCGGTGCCGACGGCGACGCGCACACCAGAGTCGAAGAAGTCCTCGATCGGCGGGGAGCCCGCGCCAGTGCGAATGTTTCCGCGCGGACAGGTGACGAGGGTCGAGCCTCTGGCGGCGAGCGCATTCAATTCCGCCTCGCCGAACTGCACGCCGTGCACGACGAGCACCCGGTCGTCGAGAAAGCCCATGCGATCGAGGATACTCGACAGGGTTGCTGCCGGCAGGCACCCACGACGGATCCCATTTTCCCATCCGCTCGAGGCCCGTGCGACAAGGGCCCGTGCCATCTCTGAGAAACTCGATCTCCGCGGCGGACTCGCCGAGGTGAACGGTGGAAATCGCAGATGGGTCGCGACGGAGAGCGGCCGCGAATCAGTCCGAAGAGCGCAGGCGACACGGAATATGGGGCGTGGGGAGCCAGAGTGTGGCGCAGCAGATCTGACCCGGGCTCCTTCTCGAGGCGCGCGGACCGCCTCCTCCATCACGGTGCGGGCGTCCTCGCTTCTGAAGCCGAGGAGCTCGTGAAACACGACGCCCGCCAACCCGTGCTCCTTGAGCGGGCGCGAGGTCGCAAGCGTATTCGTGACGTCGCCGACCACTGACCCGTGCCAAATCCGCGAGCCTCGCGAATCGCATCGTCAATGGCGCGCGCCACGCTTTCGCCCTGCTCAGCCGCCCGAGCTTTCAGCTCGATGACGGTGCGGATCCACTCATTGAAATCGCCGGTTTCCGGAATGCGGCCTCGCATCCAGGAAAGCTCGAGGTGGGTGTGGGCATTGACGAGCGCCGGCAACACCGCGACCTGTCCTAGATCGATTTCGTCCGCCGCCGTGAAATCGCCGGGGCGCGAGTGGCCGAACGCCACGATGCGTCCGCGATCGGTCCGTAGCCAGGCGTCACGGATCGGCGGCTGCGAAATCGGCAGCAACCAGGCGTTCGGTAGTACGCGCATAGGTCGCGATTTCACCTATCGCATCGATCTCCTATGTTTTCCCTCGCGGCTGCGCGCCGGGTACTGCTTCGCATCCGGTGCCTCGCCCGCGGCGCCATCGGCGCGCGCCGTCGCGAGGCTGAGCATCCTCGGCACCGCGCGCTCGCGGAAGATTGGATCGCCGAGCACGTCGTAGTGCATGTTGCGACGCTTGGGGATGAACCCGGCGTCCTCGACATTGCGCACGATCTCGATCTCGTCCATGCAGTACGCTGCGCCGGCAGCGCGGACGACGTTTTCTTCGATCATGACGCTGCCCATGTCGTTCGCGCCGTACGCGAGGCTGAGCTGGCCCACCTTGCCGCCCTGCGTCACCCACGACGCCTGCAGGTTGTCGAAGTTGTCGAGCACGATTCGCGCGATTGCAAGTGTGCGCAGATAGTCGATGCCGGTCGCCTCGGTTCCGCCGAGCTCGGTATGCTCGGGTTGGAAGCTCCACGTGATAAACGCGGTAAAGCCGCCCGTTTCGTCCTGCAGCCCCGCAAACGCATCAGGTGCTCGATGCGCTCGTCCAACGTCTCGACCGTCCCATACATCATCGTCGCGGTGGTCCTCAGGCCGCGGCGGTGAGCGTGACGCATGACGTCGAGCCACTCGTCAGCGGTCGCCTTGCCGTAGCAGTGCAGGAGGCGTCGAACGCGATCGACGAGAATCTCTGCCCCACCTCCGGGGATGCTGTCCAGACCGGCGGCGATGAGCCGGTCGATCGACCTCGGGCACGCCGAGTTGAGACAACCGCGACAGGTGAATCACTTCGGGCGGTGACAGGGCGTGCAGCTTGAAATCGGGGTAGCGATCTTTGATCGCGCGGAACAGATCTTCGTACCACGTGAGCGGCAGATCGGGATTGTGGCCTCCCTGCAGGAGCAGCTGCACGCCGCCGACGTCGATCGTCTCGTCGATCTTCCGGAAGATTTCGTCGAAGCCGAGCACGTAGCCTTCGCTCGACCCGACGTCGCGGTAGAAGGCGCAGAAGTTGCATTTCGCGACGCACACGTTCGTGTAGTTCACGTTCCGGTCGATGATGTAGGTCACCGTGCGAGCAGGATGCTTGCGCATGCGAATGTCGTCGGCCAGCCGGCCCAGCACGTGCGTGGGCGCATGCAGGTACAGCGCGAGCGCTTCGTCAGCGCTGACGCGCTCGCCGCCGCCGACCTTGTGAATGACGTCGTCGATATTCATTGCATCACGGTCCGCCTATAGCATCGCGGTCCGCCTGAAGGCGGACACTACCGATGGACGGACACTACTAATATCGGTAGTGTCCGGCTTTAGCCTGGCTTTCGCCGGACCTAATAAAACCGTGGCGTTTCTGCCGATGGCAACACGCCGACCTCAGCCGCCAGCTCATAAAATCGCCGCAATCCGGCAATTTCCGGCTCGCCTAAAGCGTACTTCACATTCTCGAAGAGATAGAGGGCCGCACGCTCCGCCTTCTCGGGGTTATCGGGAAACGATTGCGCACCAATTGTAGCGATCGCGGCGAGTCCGCCGTCGCGTGCGTTCTGAAGGACCGCGACATCGCCCTCGCCAACGACACCGGGACGTCCCGCCCAGAATGCATAAACGAATGGCAGGCCGGTCATTCCGATCCACTCTTCGCCGAGGTCCACTTTCTCGAGACCCAGCGCATGGTGGTCGGTAAAAAGGGCATTGTCGCCGATAACCAGGGCCGCATCGCACTCCCCCAGCATGCGGTCGAGATCTGGCGACATGTTCACCAGGCGAGGCTCGATCTCGAACCAACGGGCGAACAGCACCCGCAACAGCGCAATCGACGTTCGCGAGCTGCTGTCGAGCGCGACCGACCGAATATTCCCGGGCGGCACCTTGCTGAAGATCGCGACCGACGCGACCGGACCGTCCGACGCGATTGACATGCCGGGTACGATCCGGTAATCGTGGCCCGGATATTCGATTGACGGGATCAAACCGAGATCGACGTCGTTCGCGTGAAGCAGCTCTGCGCACTTCGCGGGCACATCGAAACGCAAATTGAAGCGATCGGTCTGCCATTCCAGACCGTACACAAGCGGGCGCGTATTCAGATAGCTCACCGCTCCGAGACGGATGGGCATACTAGCTGCGCCTGCTGAAACGGCCGTCCCGCTCGACAGGCTCAAGGCCGGCCGCCTGGATGCTTCTGCGGATTTCTTCGACGGGCGACCGGCGACGCCCTTGCGGTTCCTCATTTGTCGCAGCGACGGAATCGATGTCGTCGGCACCGAAGGTCAACGCCACCTGCGCGAGCTTCGGACCGTACAGCGCCCAATCCACCTGGATCGTGTCGACGTTGTCGGCCAGCAGCCGCGAGATGGCGACGCGCTTCACATCCTCGTAGCCGGTCGTGGGCTGCGTCGCGTCGACTTTGCGTGCAAGCGGAGCAAATGCGCGAATCGAACGCAGGCGCGTCTGCAGCGCCGCTACGTCTCGGCATACCGTGGTCCATTCGCGCCTGGGCGTTTCGTCGACAGTCAGGCGCGCCAGCGTAAGGCCCGCATCAGCCAGTGCCTGGAGAGCGCTCTCCGGTTCGCCGAGGCGATCGATGGGCGCCTGCGCAATCGTGTCGAGACCGGCTTTCCTCACGGTCGAGAGCACGACAGGCAGGCCTTCGGGCAGCTTGCCCAGCTCGAAAAGACAGAACGCAGACAACGGAACTTCGCCCGCCATATCGCGCGCTTCTTCAACAACCCTCACAGCGGCATCGAGCGTCCCCGGGGTCTGGGAGATCCGCACTTCGCCGGCAGAGTCGGCCACAGTCGTGGTGCCGACTTCTAGGTCGGCTTGAAATTCAACCGTGAGGCCCATCACACGCACGTACGTGACCTCGTTCCCGTGCAAGCGGCGGCGAATGGTGGTCGCCAGCATGCCAAGCCTGATGATGTCGCGGCTGGATTCGAGCGCGGCGACATCCTCGTCCGTCAGTCGCTCGCCGGCATCAACCTTCGCGGTCAGATCGTCGAGTGATGCCGCCACGTCATTTCGCCTTTGCGATCGACTTCAACAGTTCCTCAGCTTTGCGCCGCGCGGCATCCGTGGTTTTGAGGCGGGTCGGCCACTCGCGTGTAAAGCCTTCGCCGGGCCACTTTCGCGTCGCGTCGATCCCCATCTTGCTGCCGTATGCGGGCAGGTTCGAGGCATTCTCGAGATCGTCCATGGGACCAATCGTGAACTGAATATCGCGCTGAGGATCCACATGCGTACCCGCGATCCATGCCGCCTCGCCCACGTTCTGCACATCGATGTCCTTGTCGAACACGATGATCGTCTTCGAGAACATGAGCTGTCCGAGCCCCCAGAAGGCATTCATGATCTTGCGCGCGTGGCCCGGGTATCGCTTGTCTATCGAAACGAGCACGATGTTGTGGAAGATGCCCTGCGGTGGAAAGTGCATGTCGACGATTTCTGGAATCGTCTTGCGAATCATCGGAAGGAAAATCCGCTCGCTCGCCTTGCCGAGATAGACATCTTCCTGCGGTGGAATCCCGACGACGGTCGTGAGGTACGTCGGCTTCTTCCGCATCGTAATGCACGTGAGATGGAACACCGGAAAATCCTCGGCAAGCGAGTAAAAGCCCGTGTGGTCGCCGAACGGCCCCTCGCGGCGCCGTTCTCCCGGCTCGACATAACCTTCGAGCACGATGTGGGCGCTCGCGGGCACTTCGAGATCGACGGTAACCGCCTTCACAAGCTCGATACGCCTGCGGCTGAGGAACCCGGCAAGCAACAGCTCGTCCAGCCCTTCGGGCATCGGAGCGGTGGCCGCATACGCGAGAATCGGTTCCGGGCTGAGCGCCACCGCCACTTCCAGGCGCCTGCCCAGGCGCTCGGCCACGCGATGATGCTGTGCGCCTCCCTTGTGCCGTTGCCAGTGCATGCCGGTCGTCCGTCCGTCGAAGACCTGCATGCGATACGTGCCGATGTTGCGGACACCCGTTTCGGGATCTTTCGTGATGACGAGCGGCAGCGTGATGTAGCGGCCGCCGTCTTCGGGCCACGTTTTCAGGATCGGCAGCTCGTCGAGAGAACCGTCGCGCTTGACGACCTCCTGACACAGCGCGTCCTTGACCGTCTTCGGCATCAGATCGCGCAGGCGGTCGAGCATCGGGAGCATCTTGAACGCGTCGAGCATGCCCGCGGGCATCTTCGGCGTCATCATCTCGTCGATCTCTTTCGCCACGGCGTCGAGCGAGCTCGCACCGAGTGCCAGGCACATCCGTTCGGTCGAGCCGAACAAGTTGGTCGCGACTGGCATTTCGAAGCCGGCGGGACGTTCGAAGAGCAGTCCCGGACCGCCCCCTGGCAGCTTGCAAACGCGATCGGTGATTGCCGCAATCTCGAGATCTGGGCTGACGCTTTCGCGAATGCGCGAAAGCAGACCGCGGCGATCCAAATCGGCAATGAAGTCGTTGATGTCTGAATACATTTATCTACCGAACTATTGAGCGAGAGATCTATTGATCTCCTGGGTCACACGTTCCGCGAGGTTGATGGCCCGCAGCCCGTCGGCGCCGGACACTCCAGGCGCGCGCCTTTCGACGACGGCCGCCACGAAGTCCGTCAATTCGCGCTTGAGCGGCTCCTCCGAGGCGACGTCGAGCTTCCCGCCGTCGATCGCCGGCATCGCCCCGTTGCCCTTGACGAGCCGCCATCGTTCAACTTCCTGCGACGCGTAGTCCACCGACAGATACGCATCGCGCTGGAAGATCCTGATTTTGCGCACCCGATCCTTGCTGATGCGGCTCGCAGTGATGTTTGCGATGCACCCCGACGCAAACTTCAGTCGCGCATTGGCGATATCCGGTCTCGGCGTCAGCACGGCCACCCCGACTGCCTCGACGGCCACGATCTCGGACGGCACAATCGACAGCACCACGTCGAGATCGTGAATCATGAGGTCGAAGACGACGTCGATATCGAGACTGCGATCCGGAAACGTGCCCAACCGGTGCACTTCGATGAAGCGCGGATGATCGAGCAGCGGGCGCACGGCCGCCACTGCAGGATTGAAGCGCTCGGTGTGTCCGACGCCAAACACGGCACCCGAGGCGGCGGCCGCATCAATCATCTGCTGCGCTTCGCCGGCACTTCGTGCGAGCGGCTTCTCCACCAGCACGCCGATTCCACGATGCAGAAACGGAAGCGCCACGCTCAGATGCGATTCCGTCGGCACGGCCACCGTGACGGCGTCGACTCGTCCGAGCACGTCGTTCGCGTTCGTGAACGACGGCGCATTTACGAGGCCCGCAATCTCGCGCGCCCGCGCCTCGTTGATGTCGACGATGCCGATCAGGTCGACGCCCGGCAGCACCGCGAGAATCCTCGCGTGATGCTTGCCCAGCGCTCCCACTCCGATCACAGCGACACGAATACTCATGTTTCTATGTCCTCACCGCGGAGACGCAACGACGCAGAGTTCCTTTGAAAAAGAAGAATTTCCTGCGCCTTCGCGCCTTTGCGGTGAGTTCACGGATTCTTCTCTCGCCCCACGATCGTAATGCCCGCTTCGTCGGCGGCGGCGATCAGCTGATCGCGCTCGAACATCAGCGTCCTGCCGGCGTCGATCGATATCGCCGATGCGCCCGCCCCGCGCATGGCGTGCACGGTCGCCAGCCCGATGACGGGAACATCGAAACGCATGTCCTGTTTTGGCTTCGCCACCTTGACGATGCGGACGCCCGAACCGGCGAGGTGTCCGGCGCGCGCGATGACGGCGTCAGTGCCCTCCATCGCTTCAACCGCGACGACGGCACGATCCTTCACCGCGATCGTCTGGCCGATGTCGAGCCCGGCAATGGCGTCGGCCATCTCGTAGCCGAAGGTAAAGTCCGCCTGTTCTTCGTCGGTGGGGCGCCGCCTGGTCATGACGCCGGCGCTCGCGAGCATCGGCTTCAGGAGTGACGTGGAATCGATGAGATCAATCCCTTCGTCCCTCAATACCGACGCGACCGCACCTATCAGTCCGTCCGTATTACGGAACGGCAGCTTTACGAGCACCGACAGAAATTTCGCATCGGGCACGATGCCGCCGGCGAAGATTTTCGTGTGCTTCACCTGCCCGGCCATCACGGCATGGCTCGCGCCGGCATTCTTCAGAAGAGTGATGCACTTGCCCAACTCGCCGAGCGAGATCCAGTGGATCTCGGCCCGCGCCCTGGCAGCAGCCTCATTCAGGTCGGCAAACGCCTCTTCCTTGGCGGCAATGACGGTGACGTCGTGCCCCATCGCACGCGCCGCGTCCAGGACGAGAAACGGAAAACGGCCATTGCCGGCGATCAAGCCCAGACGCATAAAGGGGTGAGGGGCAAGGGCCCCTTATTCATCGGCCACGGTCTCCTCCGCGCGCCGCGTGGGCCGCCGCAGCAGGACCCCTCGCTGAGAGCTGCGGATGAAGTCGACCAGATACTGCACCTCGGGGCACGCGAGCGATACGTCCTGCTCGATCTTATTGAGCGCGCGCGTGGTATTCAGCCGCGACGTCAACAGGTACCGGTACGCACGCTTCAGCTTGCTCACCACCTCTGGAGTGAACCCGTGCCGGATCAGACCGATGGTGTTCAGGCCGTAGATGCGCGCGCGATTGCCGACCGTCTTGGCGTACGGCAGCGCGTCCCTCGTGACAACCGAATAGCCGCCGATGAACGCATGACGCCCGATGCGGCAGAACTGATGCACGCCGGACCCGGCGCTGATGGTCGCGAAGTCGTCGACGAACACGTGGCCGCCCAGCGTAGCGTTGTTCCCGAAGATCGTGTCGTCGCCGATATGGCAGTCGTGCGCGATGTGCGCGTACGCCATGAACACGTTGCGGTCGCCGATGGTCGTCTGGCCGCCGCCCCCCTTGGTGCCTCGATGAATCGTCACGAACTCGCGGAAGATGTTGCGCTTCCCGATGTTGAGATAGGTCTTTTCACCCCTGAACTTGAGATCCTGAGGGATGAGGCCGATCGAGGCGAACGGGAAGATCTCCGTCTCGGCGCCGATCTCGGTAAACCCATCGACTACGGCCGAAGCTCCGATGCGGCAACGTTCGCCGAGACGGACATGTTCGCCGATCACCGCGTTCGGTCCGACAATCGTGCCGGCACCAATCGTGGCGCCTTTCATCACGACCGCGGTCGGGTGGATGCGGACGCCGTCCGGCACGACCGCCAGCAGCAGATCCATTTCGGCGACGATCTGATCGCCGACATACGCAATGCCGCGCGCCTTCGCCAGTGACGGCCGGGCCCTTATCAACGTGACGTCGAGCCGCAGCCGATCGCCGGGTACGACCTGCCGGCGGAACTTCGCGCCATCGACGCCGTGCAGATAGACGCGGGACACCGGCATCGGCCCTTCTCGATCGAGCACCAGAGCTGCAGCCACCTGTGTCAGCGTCTCCAGCATCAGGACGCCGGGCATGAGCGGCACACCGGGAAAATGCCCCTGGAAGAAATCTTCGTTAATCGTGACGTTCTTGTGCGCGACCAGGCGTTTGCCCGGCTCGTGCTCGTCGACGGAATCGACCAGTATCGAGGGGTGCCGGTAACAGAGGCGGTCGAGAAGCGTGGAAACGTCGAGAGACACGGTGGGACTAGGATATCCGATAGGGGCAGGGGTTAAGGGGCAAGGGGCAAGGGGTAAGGGGTAAATTGCCCCTTGCCCTTGCCCCTCACCCCTTGCGCCCTTGCCCTTCAACCCGTGCTACGGCTTCGCAGGCGGGGCTGGCGCCGGTTTTTGCGTCGCTGGCGGAGTCGCTGGCGGAGGCGTCGTCGTCGCAGGCGGTACGGCCGGTATCGCAGGCTTGACCGTCGTAGGCGCAGGCGGTGTTGCTGCTGCGGGCTTGGCCGTTGGCGCCGCAGCCGGCTTGGCCGCCGTCGAGTATTTGCCCGAGTCGAACCGCTTGATCACTTCGCCTGTGATATCGAGCGACGGGTCGACGTAAATCGCGCCGGCATCACCCGCGCTGAAGAGCAGACCGATCGCGAGCTCTTTGACCACCGCGTCGACGACCGGTCGCAGCTTCTCCTGGAAGTCGGCTTGAAGGGACTGCTGCAGCTCCTGCACCTCGGCGTTCGCGTCCTCCTGGAACCGATCGATCTCGACCGTCAGGCGATCGATCTCTTTCTGCGTCTGCGCGCGAGCGGCGTCGTTCAGCACGGCAGCGCCCTGCTGAAGCTTCTGCTGATTCCCCTGCAGCGCCTTGGTCTTGTCCTGGAGCTCGGCGGACTTCTTCTGCGTCAACGCCTGCACCTTGCTGCTGGCGGATTTGCCCTCGGTCGACTCTGCCGCAATGCGCTGCAGATCGAGGAAGGCCATTCTCAACGGCGCCTGCGGCGGCGGGACGGCAGCCGCGGAGGCGGCGTCGCTGGAGGCGGCGTCTGCGCAATGGCCGAAGCGGCGAGCACCATCACGCTGAACACCGCCGCAACTGAAACTCTCATCATCTGAAACGATCCTCGCTTAGAAAGTTGAGCCGACGTCGAACCGGAACCGGAATCCCTTTTCCGGCTGGCCCGTACTGTAATTCAGAACCCCGGCCCGCTGCGGATTCGACGCAAAAATCAGCCGGAACGGCACGTTGAGCACCGGCATGAAGAACCGGATCTCTGCGCCCGTGGACGTAATGAAGGGGGGCACGTAAACCCCGTTCGTGTTGATGTAACCCTTGATACGGAATGGGTCGCCGGTGTCCTGAACCTGGCCAGCATCATAGAACAAAATGAGCCGCACTGGCCCGCCGACGGCAATCAGATACTCGGCGTTGAACAGCAGGCTCTTGTTGCCGCCGATGACGATCCGGCTGTTCGGGTCCTGGGGGCCGATGCTCCGCAGATCGTAACCGCGCACGCTGTATCCGCCGCCGAGAACCAGCCGCTCGAAGATGGGCAGGGGCGTATTACCGAGGGGCTTGATGTACTCCATCTGCCCGCGCAGGCCGATGGAGGTCTTCGCCGTTTGCCGCAGGAACCATGTTCCTTCGAGGGTCGGATTGATGTACTTCGTGTTGCCGCCGATCCCTGCAATCCCGAGCGACGCCGTGTAGCGGCGGCCAGAGGTCGGAGTAATCGGGTTGTCGATCGAATTCAGCGAATAGGTCGGTGTGACCTTGCTGATCGTCCGCTTGCCGCCCTGCCCAATGAGCAATGCGTCCTTCAGATACGGACTGAACTCGATAATCTGGCGCTGTTCGTCGGTCAGCTTGGAGAAGTCGATCGTCTGGCAACCCTCCGGACTGAACAGACAGGTCTGGTCGAAGAACGCCTGGTTCAAGTCCCTCACGTACACGCGGTCGTAGCTGTACTGCACGAACACTCGCGAGAAGTTCCTCAGGGGATACCCCAGCGAGATATTGCCGCCGGTCGATCCCTGTGTGAACTGGTAGAGATACTCGATGTCGCGCCTATGCAGATCGACGGATCCGGTAATCGGGCGGTCGAACAGGAACGGTTCCGTGAATGCGATCTGATAATCGCTGACGCGCGCGCCAGTCTGCATCGAGACGGTGAGCGTCTCGCCGCGGCCCATGAAGTTCGCCGTCGAAAACGACAGCTGGCCGAATATGCCGTCGTATTGCGACACGCCCGCGCCGAATGAAAGCTGATTTCGATTCTGCTCTTCGAGCTTCAGCGTGACGTCGACTTTGTTGTCGGCGCCAGGCGTCTTCTCCGTGGTGATGTTCTTCTGATCCTCGAGCGGCTTGAAATAGCCGAGCTGGTTCAGCCGCTTGACGCTGTATTTGAGCGCCTCCGTGTTGAACACGCTGTTCTCGTACAGCCGCAGCTCGCGGCGGATGACGCTGTCGCGGGTCGTCGTATTTCCCTGGAAGGTGATCCGGTTGATGAAGTACTGCTTGCCTTCGTTGATGCGGATGGTGACGTTCACCTTGTCGCCTTCCGGCACGAACTCCGGGTACGGCGTCATTTCGAAGTGCCCGCCGGCCCCATAGATCTCGCGGATTTTCTCGAAGCCTTCGCGAATCAGCTTCTCGTTGTAGTAGTCGCCGGTCTTCATCTTGAAGAAGGGCCGCATCATGTCGGCGGGCACCTTGTCGTTGCCGGCGAACTCGAACTTATCGACCTTGAATCGCTCTCCTTCGGTGATCGGAATCTCGAGCGTCATGAACCGGGTTTTGCCGTCCTTCGAATCCTTAATCGGCTTGAGCGTCGGCTCGCCAACGTTGATTTGCAGGTAGCCGCGATCGCGATAGTAGGCAACGATGGCGTCGGCGTCTTCCTCGAACTTGTCTTCCTGATACACGCTGCTGCCCGGGAAGATCCAGACGCCGCCGCCCTTGTTCGTCTTCATCCGTCCGCGAATCTTCCCGTCGGTGAACACCTTGTTGCCGATGAAATCGACCTTCGAAATCTTGATCTTGGGCCCTTCGGTCACCTTGAATTTCAGGGCCACCGTCTTCGGCCCCCCGGGCAGCGCCTCGTGGTAGGGCTCGACCTTCGCGTCCTGGTATCCCTTTTCGACCATCATTTCGCGGACGACGTTGGCAACCTTCTTTTCGGTGGCCTGATCGACAAAGCTGTCGAGGCGGATCGTGATGCCGAGCTCGCGCAGGCGCTCCTCGACTTTCGACTGCTCGATGACTTTGGTTCCTTCGTTGTAGACCGTGTTCTTGATGCGCTGCCGCTCTTCGAGCTCGTAGACGATGACTTTGCCGACGACGCCGTTGGAGAAGGGGAAGTCGAGCGCCTCAATCTTGAGGTCGTCAAGGAAATTCGTCGCCCAGAGCCTCTTGTGGTCGCCGATGATCGTCTGCTCGGCCGCTTCGTTGTACGGCTTCCACACGTTCTGCGACGGCAAGCTGAGCAGATCTGGCGACTGCATGTAGTAGAGGTAGGTCTGCGCGTCGACGAGCGGCACGTTTCCCTGCTTCGGGAAACATACCGTCATGAAATAGACGACGGGCCCCGACCCCGCGGGCGGCAACGCCGATGGCGGCGGAACCTCCTGAAAGCCACTGCACACCGGCAAAGTGCCCTTCTCGGTGAGTACCGAGGGACGTGCCGTGGCCGACGGCGTCGCCGGCGTAATAGGGGCCGGAGCGACAGGGGCCTGCGCCCACGCCGGCCCGGCCCACAGGGCGGTCGCAACAACGAGACTTTGAATTCGCATCGAAAAAAAGGCCCTTTAAAGGGGGTCGAAACCCTCCGACCCCCTTTTTAGACGTCTTAGGCGAGACGGCGGCCTGCCGCCACCTCCCCGGCTGTTCGATATGCCAGCGACCCGTTCTCGAGGTACACCTCGATATCCCCGCCCCTTAGGTGCCCCTTGATGAGCTCCTCCGACAGCGGATCCTCGACGTAACGCTGGATGGCACGGCGGAGCGGACGGGCTCCATACGAGCGATCCTTGCAGGTGGAATCGATAATCCAGTCGATGACTTCCGGCATCAACTCGATCTTGAGCTGGCGGTTCACCAGGTTGTCGTTCAGCTGGGCGACGAGCAGCAGCATGATGCGCCGCAGATCTTCGTCGGCGAGCGCCTCGAAGACGATGATCTCTTCGATGCGGTTGATGAACTCGGGGTTGAAGGTCCGCTTCACCTCGCCGAGCACCATGTCCGTGACGCTCTTGGCAATCGTCTCCGACTCCGAAGACTGGAACCCGAGCGACGCCTTCTTCTGAATGAAGCGCGCGCCGATGTTCGACGTCATGATGAGAATCGTGTTCTTGAAGTTCACCCGGTTGCCGAGGCCGTCTGTCAGATGGCCATCTTCGAACACCTGCAGCAGGATGTTGAAGATGTCCGGGTGAGCCTTCTCGATTTCGTCGAGCAGTACGACCGAGTACGGGTTTCGCCGCACTTTTTCCGTCAGCTGGCCGCCTTCCTCGTGCCCCACGTATCCCGGCGGCGAACCAATGAGCTTCGACACCGAGTGCTTCTCCATGTATTCGGACATGTCGAAGCGGATGAGCGCGTTGTCGCTGCCGAACAGGAAGTTCGCGAGCGCGCGTGCGAGCTCGGTCTTGCCGACGCCCGTGGGCCCGAGGAACATGAAGCTGCCGACCGGCCTGTTGGGGTTCTTCAACCCGGCGCGCGACCGGCGAATCGCACGTGACACCGCAGACGTCGCACGTTCCTGACTGACGACGCGGCGGTGCAGCTCCTGCTCCATCCGCAACAGTTTGTCGCCTTCGTCCTGATTGATCGACGCAAGCGGCACGCCCGTCCACTTGGAGACGACTTCGTCTATCTCCTGCTTGCCGACCGCGACGCGGCGCGTGCTCGACTTGACGTCGAACTTCTCGCGCACGAACTGCAGGTTCTCTCGCGCACTGACTTCCTGCTCGCGGTAGAACTGCGCCTTCTCGAAATCTTTCTGCGAGACCGCGTTCTCCATCTGCTCGACAGCGACGCGGATGCTGCGGTTAATCTCGCCGAACTCTTCGCTGTAGCCGGCCTCGCGCAGCTTGGCGCGCGCTCCAGCCTCATCGATAAGGTCGATCGCCTTGTCGGGCAGGAACCGATCGGTGATGTAGCGGCTCGACTGATACACCGCGGCCTCAACGGCTTCTCGGGTGTACTCGACGTGATGGAACGACTCGTAACGATCCTTCACGCCCAGGATGATTTCGATGGTTTCCTTCTCAGCCGGCGGATCCACTTTGATCGCCTGGAATCGGCGCTCGAGTGAACGGTCCTTCTCGATGTACTTCCGGTACTCGGCCGGCGTCGTCGCTCCGATGCAGCGGATCTCGCCGCGCGAGAGCGCGGGCTTGAGGATGTTCGCCGCGTCGAGCGAGCCTTCGGCGGACCCGGCGCCCACGAGCGTGTGCAGCTCGTCGATGAAGACGATGATGTTCGGGTTGTCCGTGAGCTCCTTCATGATGGCCTTGAGGCGCTCTTCGAACTGCCCGCGATATTTCGTGCCCGCGACGATGAGCGAGATGTCGAGCGCAAGGATGCGCTTGTCGGCGAGGAAGTGCGGCACGTCGCCGTAGACGATCTTCTGCGCGAGACCTTCGACAATCGCCGTCTTGCCCACACCCGGCTCGCCGATGAGCACGGCGTTGTTCTTCGTGCGCCGGCACAGCACCTGCTGTACGCGCTCGAGCTCGTAATCGCGACCGACCAGCGGGTCGAGCTGATTCTTCATCGCCGATTCGGTAAGGTCGCGGCTGAACTCGGCGAGCAGCGGCGTTTCCTTCACGCGCGTCAAAGTGGTCTTTTCGTTCAACAACTGGACGATGTCTTCGCGCACGGTATTCAGGCGCATCCCCTTCTCCATGAGGATGGAGGCCGCGACCGAGCGCTCCTCGCGCAGGATGCCGAGCAGCAGGTGTTCGGTGCCGATGTAGTTGTGCAGCAGGCGATCCGCTTCTTCGGCCGCGAACTGCAGCACGCGCTTGGTTTCGGCGCTGAACGGGATTTCTACGGATGTCGACACCTTCTCGCGGAAGACGGTACGCCCTTCGATCTCTTTCCTGATGTTTTCGAGGGACAGGTGCGAGCGGGCGAAGATGCGGCTGGTCAGTCCTTTGCCTTCACGAATCAGCCCGAGCAACAGGTGCTCGGTCTCAATCGAGATGGAGCCGAGCTGGCTCGCCTCGTATCGGGCGAAGAACAGAACGCGACGCGCTCGTTCAGTGTAGCGTTCGAACATCCGTTTTAACCTGCGAAATGGGGTGGTGATAATGCGCCAACGACTTATAGGTATTATACGGCCAAACCCCTGAGCTTCCTATTGTTCCGCCTGCGCGCGAAGCGCTTTGGCGAGACTCGCCGTAGCCTTGCGGAGGTGGTAGGCGTTCGTATCGGTCGACAACGCACGCGACCTGAGTCGCGCCCTGCCTTAATCCGCTACCAAACGTCCGCCTTCCAGACGGAACATCCGATCGCACGACGCCGCGAGGTGCATGTTGTGGGTCGCGATCACCGAGCTGAGGTGGCGCTCCCGTTGCATCTCCCGCAAAAGCGCGTGCAAAGCTTCGGCCGTTCTCTCATCCAAATCGCCGGTTGGCTCGTCCGCCAACAGGACAGATGGTTCGGTGACCAACGCACGTGCCACCGCAACCCGCTGTTGTTCGCCGCCCGAAAGCATGCTGGGACGATGTGTGAGCCGATCGCCAAGTCCAAGACGTTGGAGTACGGCTTCGGCGCGCCGTCGCGACTCGGCCAGGTTCATCCGCGCGATGCGCAGCGGCATTTCGGCATTTTCGAGCGCGGTAAATTCGGGAAGCAGGTGATGGAATTGAAACACGAAGCCAACCCGTTTGTTTCGGAATGCGGTCAGCGCTTCGTCAGGCATCGCGCCGATGTCGGTGGAGCCGACCATGATGGACCCCGAGTCGGCACGGTCGAGCCCGCCTAGCAGATGCAGCAGCGTGCTCTTTCCGACGCCGGACGCGCCCACCACGGCGACCATCTCGCCTTGCTCGACCGCCAGATCCAGATCCCGCAGCACGTGGAGACGCTGGTTGCCGACGACATAGCTCTTGTTGATGTGTTGCGCGGTGAGGTAAGGCATGAAGGTAACAAGGGATCGAAGGGTTCGTGGGGATCGTGGGTATACCCCACGAGCCCCAGCCGCCCCGCGATCCCTACGCGACGTATCTTAATGTCGTTTCACCTGATCGTAGATGGCTGCCGCGCCGCCGCCGATGGCCGCACCCGCGAGCGCGCCCTTCTTGCCGCCGATCAACGCACCAACCCCCGCGCCCGTTCCGGCCGAACCGCCGATCAGCAGCGCGCTCTTCTGCCACGTGCGCTGCGGCTTGACCTCAGACGATGTCCGCTGCGTGACCACTCGACGCGCCGGCTGCGTGACCGCGCGCTCGGTGACATATTGCGTCTGCACCGGATACGGCGCCTGATGCGCGGGATATACCCCGTATGCCAGTGGAGTGACAGCCCCAGGAGTCGTCGTGGTGTACGGCGACCATCCATACGGCTGCCCCGGCAGAACCTGGCCGAAGCCGGTCTGCCCTGCCTGCACCAGGTACGGACGCGCAATGCCGTCCGGGCCGACCAGCATCTGCGTGGTCGGGGCCCCCGTCTGGCCGCCGAACGCGTTCCGCGCGCCCAGGTTGTACGACACAAGCATCGCGCAAACCGCCAATGCCCCCGCAACTGCTCCAAAAGCTGCTCTCATGGTTAGCTCCCCCTGCGCTGACACACATCAAGGAGAATGCCACTAATTTTCTTGGGAAATAAGGACTTAGGCGGTTGCCGATGTCCTGATTGATGCGCAGATTGTCCCCATCTCAGAACACTCCTTGATGAGCTCTCCTGTTCTCCTGTTTTGTCGGTTAACCGTATCGGAGCGCCTCGACCGGCTTCAGCCTCGCAGCCTGGCGCGACGGATAGATTGTGGCGATGAAACAAATCAACACGGCAGTGACCACCACAATCAGGAGTTCGAACGGCCTGAGCGTAAACGGCACGTACGAGATTTGATAAACCTCTCCCATACCCGGCACGCGCAACAACTGGTAGCGGTTCATCACCCATGAGATGGCGACGCCCGCAACCGTGCCGATGGCCGTCCCGATAGACCCGATGATGAGCCCCTGCAGCATGAAGACGTACATGACACTGCGCGACGTCGCGCCTATGGTCTTGAGAATGGCGATGTCGGCCGTTTTCTCCATCACGAGCAGCACGAGGGACGCGACGATATTGAGCGCAGCCACCATGACGATGAGGCCGATCGTGATCGACACGGCCATCTTCTCGAGCCACAGCGCCTCGAACAGCGTGCGGTTCATCGTCGTCCAGTCCTGTGTGACGTAACGGTCGCCGAGAATCTTCGGGATGGATGCGGAGACTTCCGGCGCCGCGTCGATGTCGTTAAAAGCCAGCTGAATCATTTCGGGCTGCGTCTTGTTCAGCATCCGGGCGGCGACCTCAAGGGAGACGAGCCCGAACGTGTTGTCGACCTCGTACAGTCCGAGACGGAAGATGCCGGCCACGCGCATCGGCCGCGTTCGGGGCACGATGCCCGTAAAGGGGTTGAGCGTGCCCGTCGGCGTCAGCAGGCTGATGCGGTCGCCGACGCTCACGCCGAGCTGCTTGGCCAGATCAGCGCCGAGCACGATCCCGTCGTAGTCGTTTTCGGTGCGCGGCTTCAGGTCCTCGAGCTTCCCCGCGATGATCGACTTCTCGATTTCGGTGACCGTGGCTTCGAGCTCGGGCTCGACGCCTTTGAAGCTGATGAACGCGTCCGCGCTGGGCGATGACGCCATCGCGCGGCCGATGAACGCGGGTGCGGCGCCAACGACGTGCGGAATCTTGCGCAGCGCGTCGATCTCGGCGCGATAGTCAGCGATCCCGGTTGTCTTGAAGACGTAGGCGTGGGCGGTCGAGCCAAGAATGCGATCGCGCAGCTCGCTCTGCAGGCCCGTCATCATCGCCATCGCAAGAATCAGCGCGAGCACTCCGACGGTGACACCGAGTGTGGACACGAGGGAAATGATCGAGATGAACGCCTGGCGCCGGCGCCCAAGCAGGTAGCGCAGCGCGATCTGTAGTTCGAACGGCATATATGAAAAGGTCATTTCGGCCGCATCTGGGGAAACAGGATGACGTCACGAATCGACTTGCTGGAGGTCAGGAGCATCACGAGGCGATCGACTCCCACACCTTCGCCGGCGGTCGGCGGGAGCCCGTACTCGAGCGCGCGCACGTAGTCTTCGTCCATCGCATGCGCTTCCTGGTCCCCTTTCGCGCGTTCTTCCAGCTGCTGCTCGAAGCGATGACGCTGCTCGACCGGATCATTGAGCTCGCTGAACGCGTTCGCAATCTCCATCTTCCCGATGTAGAGCTCGAACCGCTCGACCGTGTCGGGATCGCCGGGGCGCTGCTTCGACAGCGGCGAGACCTCCGTTGGAAAGTCGTACACGAAGGTCGGTTGGACGAGCGATTCCTCGACCAGCGTCTCGAAAATCGCGGTCGTGATCTTCCCCGGCCCGAACTTCGGGTCAATGCCCATGCCCAGGCGTTCCGCAAGCTCGCTCACTCTCGTGTGCTCACGCAGATCGGATTCGATACCGGTTGTCCGAGCTTGCTCGACGCGGCGTCGGCCGCAGCCTGGCGCAACGACACACGCGCGAACGGGGCGCGCAGTGAAATGGCCTCGCCGTCGAACTGTACATCGTCTTTTCCGGTAGCGGACCTCGCGACAAACGCAATCAGCTCTTCGGTCAACTTCATCAGGTCCTGATAGTCGCTGTATGCCTGATAGAACTCCAGCATCGTGAACTCGGGATTGTGTCGCGTCGAGATCCCTTCGTTCCTGAAGTTCCGGTTGATCTCGTACACGCGCTCGAGCCCTCCGACGACCAGGCGCTTCAGATAGAGCTCGGGCGCAATCCGAAGAAACAGATCGACATCGAGGGCATTGTGATGCGTACGGAACGGCCGCGCCATCGCGCCGCCGGCGATCGGCTGCATCATCGGCGTCTCGACTTCGAGATATCCACGGCCATCGAGAAACTCGCGCAATGCCGAGAGCACTTTGCTGCGCACCTGGAAAATCTCTCGCGCCTCGGGGTTGACGATCAGGTCGAGGTAGCGCTGGCGGTAGCGGATTTCGATATCGGTGAGGCCGTGCCACTTCTCCGGCAGCGGGAGATGGCATTTCGCCAGAAACTCCAGGCGCGACGCCCAGATCGTGAGCTCGTTCGTGCGCGTACGAAACAGATGGCCTTCGACGCCGATCACGTCGCCGAAATCGAGCAGGCGGAACATCTCGAAGTCGCGCTCCGCGAGCGAGTCTTTCTTGATATACACCTGGATGCGCGATCGGCCGTCCGACAACACCAGGAAATTCGCCTTCCCGAAGCTGCGAATCCCCAGAATTCGTCCACTCGTTGTCGTCTCGATGCGGTTGCCTTCGAGCTCGGGGCCGGTTTTCCCGCCGTGCGCGCCGACCAGGTCGCTGATGGTGGCGGCGCGATCGAACCTATGCGGATAGGGATTGACGCTCAGGTCGACCAGCTTCGCGAGGTTGGATCGGCGCTGCTGGATCTGTTCGTCTTCAGTTGACATTCGCCGGAATCATATCAGGGCACCCCGGCCGCCCAGAGAATGGCGCGTCCGAGATGTTCGACGAAGGTCGCCTCAGAGAAGCTTTCCTGTGTGTGGCCGAGCCCCGTATAGAACGAGCGCCCGCCCTCGTAGGTGTGCGACCAGATGATTGGATGGTCCGGCGACATCGTGCCGCCTGTATAGGTACGCTCGTCCAGCGTCGCGAGCACGTTGACGCTGCCGCGCGGATTTCGGCGGAAGTTGTACCACTCGTCGCGGCGCGTCCAGGGCCGCGGCACCGACGCGGCCGCGGGATGCGCAGTATCTTCGATCTGGATCGTGGCGTTCTGAATGTCGGGATGGCCCGCGAAGTACGCGCCGACGAGGGCGCCGTAGAAGGGCCAGTCGTATTCTGTGTCGGTCGCCGAGTGGACGCCGACGAATCCACCGCCGCGGCGGATGTACCGCTCGAACGCAGCTTCCTGCGCCGCGTTCAGCACGTCGCCGGTCGTCGAAAGAAAAACAACCGTCTTGTATTTGCCGAGCGAGTCGTCTGTAAACACGCCCGCGTCCTCCGACGCGTCCACCGAGAAGCCGCGCGCGCTCCCCTGCCGGCGGACGGCCTCGATGCCTGCGGGAATCGAATCGTGTCGGAAGCCTGCCGTTTTGGAGAAGACGAGGATAGAGAAGGTCGGCACGACCGGCGACGGACCAGGCGGCGTCTGCGAGCTCATACCGCACGCCGCGGCGAGGACCAGACCCACGAATCCAACGCGACCCGCGCGACCGTTCATGGCATCTTCTTCTTTACGGCGTCCAGTATTCCGTTGACGAACTTGACCGACTCGTCGCCGCTGAAGGTCTTCGCCAATTCCAGCGCTTCGTTGATGATGACGTTGCGCGGAGTGGAACCGTCCAGAAACTCGCCGATCGCGAGGCGCAGGATGATGCGGTCGAGCGCCGCCATCCGCGACAGCCTCCAATGTTCGGCGGTCTCCACGATGAGCGGGTCGATCTTCTGGAGGTTGGCAATCGTGAGACGAACGAGCTGGTCGGCGAACGTGCGGACGTTCTCGGGCGCGCCCTCCGATCCCGGCAGATTCGCCGACCAGAATGTGCGCACGACCTCCTCGATGTCGTGCTGCCCGACTTCCCACTGATAGAGCATCTGCACCGCCGCCTGGCGGCCCCGGTGCCGCGTGCGCTGCCTGGTGCCCGACGTGGTCGCGTTGGTTCCGCTCATGCGTTGACGCTGTTGGTCGGGCGCGGCTGCCGCAGCGCCCGCTGGAGCGTGGCCATCTCGACGGCCGCGGCCGCGGCTTCCCAGCCCTTGTTCGCCGGACCATCACCCGCACGCTCGAGCGCCTCCTCGACCGAGTTGGTCGTCAGCACCCCGAACGTCACCGGCACACCGGTCGTCGCGGCGGCTTCTGTGATGCCGTGCGCGCACGCCGACGCGATGTACTCGAAGTGCGGCGTCGCGCCCCGAATGAGGCAGCCAAGGCAGATGACAGCGGCGAAGTTCCCGCGCGATGCCGCCTCTTTTGCCGCGAATGGAATCTCGAACGCGCCCGGCACTTTGATGACGCAGATGTCATCACTGAGAACCCCGGCCGCTTTGAGCCCTTCGAGCGCGCCGGCCTGCAGGCGATCGGTGACGAAGTCGTTGAACTTCGACACGACAACCGCAAACTTCAATCCCGGCGCTTTCTGCGATCCCTGGACGGTCAACATGCAGCGTGATCCCTTTTTTATCGACTCTTTGTTCGTTCTTCGTTTTTCGCTTTTCGTTACTTCCCGGTGAACACCGCTTTTCTCTTCTCGAGAAACGCGCGCGTGCCTTCTTTCATGTCTTCGGTCGCCGTCACCATGCCGAAGAGCGATGCTTCCAGCCGGCAGGCTTCCGCGAACGGCATTTCCATCCCGTCGTTGATGGCGTCCATGGCGTACCGCAACGCGATCGGCGGCTTGGCGGCCAGCTCTGCGGCAAGCGCCCGCGCCTCCTTCATCAGTTCCGCAGCTGGCACTACGCGATTGACCAACCCAATCGCGAGCGCATCGGACGCCGAAATCGGGTCACCCGTCAGGATCAGCTCCATCGCCTTCGTCTTGCCCACAAGGCGCACCAGCCGCTGCGTGCCCGCGAAGCCTGGAATGAGCCCGAGGTTGATCTCAGGCTGACCGAACCGCGCGGTGTCGGCCGCGATGCGCAGTGTGCACGCCATGGCGAGCTCGCAGCCGCCGCCGAGCGCGAACCCGTTGACGGCGGCTATGACGGGCTTGCCGAGCCGCTCGATCAGATGGAACACGTGCTGACCCGTCAGCGCGCGCTGCCGTGCGCTCTCGGGCGTGTCGCGCGAGATCTCGGCGATGTCGGCGCCGGCCACGAAAGCCCGGTCGCCTCCGCCGGTCATGATGACGGAGCGGATGGATTCGTCTTGTTGAACGTCGAGTACGGCCTGCCTGATTTCGTTGAGCGTCCGGGCATCGAGCGCGTTCAGGCGCTGGGGGCGCTGAACCGTGAGTACGGCCACGCCGGACTCACGCTGGACGAGCAGGTTGTCAAAGGACATCGCCCTATCAGAAACGACGTCTGATTATACTCCACGCCCCGACGGCGCTCGCGCCGAGGACGGAGCCTATTGCATCGGCCGCCATGTCGAGCACGTCGAACGTTCGACCGGGTACGAAGAGCTGATGATATTCGTCAGACACGCCGTACAGCGACGCGATCGTAATGGCGGCGACCACCGCGCGCCACGACACGTCGCGCAGGCCCTTTGCTGTCGCGCGCGTCGTCAGGGCTCCCAGCCCCACGTACGCGATGACATGCGCGCTGGAAAAGGAAATGCCGGGTGGTTGCGGAAGGTCCGAGAGGGACGACAATCCAAAGATCATCGCCATGTACGCGAAGACCGGCAGCCACAACTTGTTCCATCCGGGGCTGAGAACTGAAGGCAAAGGGTTGATCAGAACGGAAACGGATACATCAGCCAGCCCAGCACGAGCGCGGCCGCAATCATCCCGCCGAACATCTTGCCTCCGATGACCAGCTGCTCGTGCGTTTCCTCCCGCAGCAGTCCGGCGAACACGGCCGAAACGCACAATGAAAAGACGATCATCAGCACGAAGTGGCTTCGCATGACGTCGGTCTATGGATGGACCATGGACTACTTCCGCCCCATCGAGATGTCGAACGCGTCGATGACGACGAGCGCGTTGAGCAGGCCCGCGACGATGAGGAACGTGTTGCCGTATTCGTAAGTGACGGCAATCACGTTGCCCGCGCCGTAACCCATCGCGCGCGCGACGACATACAGCACGCCGATGCCCATGTTGGCGAGCGCCGCGAGGGCGACGAGCGGCTGCGAAAACTCAACTGGAAAAATCCTCCCCTCGAGGAAAAGACCCAGCGCAAACATCGCCGGCAGCACGACGCAAAAGATCAGCCCCTTGCGGCGCCCGAGCCACAGATGCGCCAGGCCGGGCACCAGCAACCCCGCCGCACAGATGAGAACGTGATTGGGTGATGGCGTTCGAACCGATGCGGTCGCCGGCACCGCTGCAGTTTACCTCAACTCTCTGATGCTAAACTTCGTCGGCGATGTCAACAGAAGTCAGCACGCACACCGATGACGCACCGGCGCGGGGCCGCTTCGTGCGCGCGCTCGCCGGCGTCGGCGCGATTGCCGGAGCCATCCTGATGATCGAGCTCGCGCTCACGCGCATCTTCTCGGTCACGATGTATTACCACTTCGCGTTTCTCGCGATTTCGATCGCGCTTTTCGGACTCAGCGCGAGCGGCGTCTATGTATACGTGATGCGCCGCGCCTTCGAGAAGCGATCGACCGCCAGCCTGCTGACGCTGCACTCGCTGCTGTTCGCCGCCGCCACCGTGCTGGCGCTCGCCGCCTTGGTGCGGATCCGCGTCGGGCTGAACTACTCGCACGAGAACCTCGTCAAGATGATCGCGATCTACACGCTGGCGGCGCTCCCGTTCTTTTCGGGCGGCGCCGTCATCTCGCTCGCGATCACGCGCTTCAGGCATCAGGTGAACGTCGTCTACGGCGCAGACCTGATCGGCGCGGCTGCAGGGTGCCTGCTCCTGCTGCCGCTGTTGAACCGCTTCGGCGCGCCGGGCGTCGTGCTGCTCGCCGCCGTCCTGGGCGGCGCTGCCGCGCTGCTCTTCTCGCCGTCCCGGACGCTGGCGCGCACGGCAGCGCTCGCCGCGCTGGCCGTGGGAATACCGGGCGGATTGCAGCTCATGGGATCGGCGCCGTTCGACGTCAGCAACACCAAGGGGCACGACCAAGACACCGTGCTCTTCGCGAAATGGAATTCGTTTTCGCGAGTGGCCGTGTACGACCGGACGCACGGCGACTGGTCGCTCAGCTCGCTCTACAAAGGCGAGAAACCCGAGTCGCGCTTCATGGACATCGACTCCGCCGCCTCGACGCCCATCGTCCGCTTCGACGGCGATTTGTCCAAGGTCGAGTACCTGAAATACGAGCTCACCGGGCTGGCCTTCCACCTCATGAAACGATCGATCGGCTTTACCACGCTGGTCATCGGTCCGGGGGGCGGCAGGGACCTGCTGACGGCACTGGTATTCGGGGCCGGTCGCGTCGACGGCGTCGAGGTGAACCCCATCATCGCGAACGACATCATGCTCGGCCGGTTCCGCGATTTCTCCGGCTCGATCTATCAGAATCAAAAGGTAAACGTCGTCGTCGACGACGGCCGCAGCTATATCCGGCGGTCCAACGAGCGCTACGACGTGATTCAGGCGTCGCTCGTCGATACGTGGGCGGCAACGGCGGCAGGTGCCTACACGCTGACCGAAAACACGCTGTACACCAAGGAAGCGTTCGAGGATTATTACGATCACCTGAGCGAACGCGGCGTGTTGACCATCTCGCGCTGGGTCTTCGACGGCCTGCGGCTCGTGTCGCTCGCCCAGGCTGCGTGCGAGAGCCGCGGCTGCTCGGCGCCCGATCATATGGCCATCGTGCAGCAGGATCGCGTTGCGACATTTCTCCTGAAGAAAACGGCCTTCACCGAGGAAGACGTCGAGCAGCTGCGAGCAACGTCGAAAAGCCTCGGCTTCACGGTGCTCTATGCGCCGGGACAAACCGACACCAGCAACGACTACGCCCAGCTGGTTCTCGCGCCGGATCGGCAGGCGTTCTACGACCGGTATCACCACGACGTCTCGCCGACCACGGACACGCGCCCGTTCTTTTTTCACACCACGAAGATGAAGGACCAGTTTCAGACCGCGTTCGGCCGCAGCATGCTCTTCGGCAACGGGCTGAGCGCGCTAATGACGCTGATGGCGATCTCGGTAACGTTCGTCACGCTGTTCGTTGTTGGCCCGCTGGTGCTGTCGGGCAGCGAGCTCGGCGGCAGCCACTGGCCGCGCTGGCTCGCGTATTTCGGCATGCTCGGCGCGGGGTTCATGCTCATCGAAGTGGCGCTGCTGCAGCGGTTCGTGCTCCTGCTGGGCCACCCTGTGTATTCGCTCACCGTCACGCTGTTCTCCGTACTGCTCGGCACGGGCATCGGCAGCCTCGTGAGCCGGCGCATCAGTCAGGCGGCGCTGCTTCGCACCATCCAGCTCGTCCTCCTCGGAGTCGTGGGCGTGGCAATCCTGGCCATCTTCGCGCTCCCGCCGATCATCAGGGCAGCCATCAGCGCCAGCCATGCCGAGCGCATCGCGCTGACGGTGCTGCTCATCGCCCCTGCCGGCGTGCTGATGGGGATGCCGCTGCCGGCCGGCATCCGGCTGATGACCGCAAATGATTCAGCCCTCGTGCCTTGGGCGTGGGGCATGAACGGCGCGCTGTCGGTCATCGGCGCAACGTTGGCCGTCTTCATCGCGATGAACTGGGGGTTTTCGGTCACTTTGATGACCGGAGCCGCCATCTATTTGACCGCCGCTGCACTTCTACACAGTTCTGCCGATAGATAGGGGGTGAACGTCCCCCAACGCCTTCCGAGTCCTGTATCTCCGCAACCCGAGATCGTCCGCGAGCTTCGCGCGTTCCAATGGAACGGCAGGCCCACGGCACGCTCGGTCACGAGCGTCGGCCTCGCGAAGGCGCGGCCAATCGTCGTCGAAACGTTCGTGAACGAGTTCTGGACGAGCAAGCAGCGCGCGGCCCACAGCCTGCACGAGGTGTCGTACCGCGCGTGCTTCAAGCCGCAGCTCCCGCGCTTCTTCATCGACCGCTTCACCGCACCCGGCGACGTCGTATACGACCCGTTCATGGGGCGCGGCACGACGGTCATCGAGGCGGCTCTCGCGGGCCGCACGCCGGTGGGATGCGATATCAACCCCCTGAGCGCGATACTGGCACGCCCACGCCTGTCTCCGCCCACACCAGAGGACGTCTCGCGCAGGCTTGCCGCGCTCGATCTGTCACTTGCTGTTTCCTATCCGAAGGAGCTCGAGGTTTTCTACCACCCCGAGACGCTCAGCGAGATCTGCGCGTTGCGAGAGTATCTCCTCGACCGCGACAACAGAAGATCGCTCGACGGCATCGATCGCTGGATTCGGATGGTGGCGGTCAACCGGCTCACCGGGCATTCGCCGGGGTTCTTCTCTGTCTACACACTTCCGCCGAATCAGGCGACCACAGTCGACGCGCAGGCCCGGATCAACGCACGGCGCAGACAGGTGCCGCCGCGCCGCGACGTGCGCGCGCTGATTTCCGCGAAGACGCAGTCGCTGCTTGCCGACTGCGACGCCGCGACGCGCGCCACGCTGCTGCGGTCGTCCAACAGGGCGGCGCTGCTGACGCGACCCGCGTGTTCGACGCCGCAGATCAGGGGCGGCTCGGTGAGCCTGGTCGTCACGTCGCCGCCGTTTCTCGACGTCGTGAACTACGCGGGCGACAACTGGCTGCGCGGCTGGTTCTGCGGCATCGATACGTCGGCCGTGGAGATTTCGATGCACCGGAAGGTGGCCGAATGGCAGGCGGCGATGACAAGCGTCTTCGGCGAGCTCGCGCGCGTGCTGCGGCCAGGCGGCCACGTGGCGTTCGAAGTCGGCGAAGTGCGCGGCGGCAAGGTGAAGCTCGAAGAGGCGGTGCTGCCCTGCGGGGTTGCGTCGGGATTCGAGCCGCTGCTCGTCGTCATCAACGCCCAGCAGTTCACGAAGACGGCGAACTGCTGGGGCGTGCGCAACAACTCGAAGGGTACGAACACGAACAGGATTGTGATCTTCCGGAAATCCTGAAAGATAAAGAGACAAGCACAGGTAATCTTCTGTTTATTTCTCGTAGCTGCGGACTGCCTCGTCCTCGGAATCGAACGTCTCGAACACCGTCAGCAGCTTCGTAATCGCCAGAAGGTCCTGCAGCTTGCGCGTGACGTTGGAGAGTTTCAGGCTTCCGCCCTCGCGCGTGACCGTCGTATACGCGGCGACGAGCGCGCCCAACCCTGCGCTGTCCACGTAGTTCACGTCTCCGAGATTGAGAAGAACGTTCTTCTTCCCCTGGTGCAGCAGGCTGTTCAGCTTGTCCTTGAGGAGGGTGTCTCCCTCGCCAAGAGTAATTTTTCCCGACAGGTCGAGGACGGTCACCGCCCCTGCTTCCCGCTGTGCTATCTGCATCACTCGCTCCTTCTCCGTGTTGGTAGGAGCGAGAGGATATCAGAAACAAACACAATCCGGCAAAGAACAGGCGAAATCATGCGTTTTCGGTGCGCGAGGAGAGCCCAGATAGCCCATCCTCAGGACCACCGACATGTCAGCGGGCGGGATTGCTGTCTTCCAGGGCCTCCCACAACCCGACGCTGAGCTGCCCGGAAAACCGGACCGAAGGTCTCCTTCTCGAGTCGCATGTCATTTCCTTAAAGCAAAATCTCTTCCAACGAAATCGCGTGCAGAAATGGACGTCTCTGAGGGAATCGCCTCTGAAATTGCACTGTCGTAGCACGCGAAATTACAATACGCGCAGCCGCGAGCGGCCCCGAGCGGGGAGAGGGGCCCCGCGACAACAGATGAACACGCACAACAAGCTGGCAATTCTTTGCGGGGGCGGCCCCGCGCCCGGTCTCAACAGCGTCATCGCGGCGGCGACAATCAGGGCCCGTGTGGAGGGTGTCGACGTCATCGGTCTGCGCGACGGATTCGAATGGGTCATGCAGGGCGACATCGATCACATCACCCCGCTCACCATCGAGGGCGTCTCCCGCATTCACTTCCGCGGCGGGTCGCACATCGGCATCGCGCGCGCGAATCCGTCGAAGAGCCCGGCGCTCCTCGAAAACACGGTTCAGTCGCTGCTCAGGCTCAACGTCTCGCAGCTGATCACGATCGGCGGGGACGACACCGCCTTCTCCGCGATGAAGCTGGCCGAGCACGCATCGGGCCGGCTGCGCGTCGTGCACGTGCCGAAAACCATCGACAACGATCTCGATCTGCCGCCCCATATCGACACGTTCGGCTTCCAGACGGCGCGCCATTACGGCGTCGAGATCGTCAAGAACCTGATGGTCGATGCAAAGACGACGTCGCGGTGGTACATCGTCATCGCGATGGGGCGGACGGCAGGCCACCTGAGCCTGGGCATCGCAAAGGCAGCGGGCGCTACGCTCTCGTTGATTCCCGAAGAGTTTTCCGCCCCCCTCCGGCTCAAGGTGCTCGTCGATACGCTGGTTGGCGCCATCATCAAACGCATGAGTTACGGCCGGCGCGACGGGGTCGCCGTGATTGGCGAAGGCGTGGTTCTACACATCAGCGAGGACGATCTCGCCGAGCTCAAGGGAGTCGAGCGCGACGCGCACGGCCACGTGCGGATCGCGGAGGTCAACATCGGCGAAATCCTGAAGACGCAAATCTCGGCGCGACTCAAGGAGTTCGGCCTGAAGTCGACCCTCGTCGCCAAGAACATCGGCTACGAGCTGCGGTGCGCCGACCCCATTCCGTTCGACATGGAGTACACGCGGGACCTCGGCTACTGCGCTGCCAAGTACATCTTGTCGGGCGGCTCGAACGCGATGGTGTCGATGCAGGCCGGGCGTTTCGTTCCAATCCCTTTCAAGGACATGATCGACCCCAAGACCGGGCGAGCCAAGACGCGGCTGGTCGACATCGATTCCACCCGCTATCACATCGCGCGGCGCTACATGATTCGGTCTGAGGAAGGACGATTTCCAGGACGTGCACGAGCTCGCCAAGCTCGCCGCGACCGCGGGCCTTTCGAACGACGAGTTCCGCAAGGAGTTCGAATACCTCGTCGTCAACGATCCGCCGGCGGCGCACTGGGAGGATGGCAAAGAGTTCAAGTGATCTGGTAATGTAGGGCCGCTTCACTCCTGCACGCGCAATAGCACAAACTCGGCGGCGGAATCCTCGAGCAGTTGGTTCCAGGGAGGATGCTCTGTGTCGACTGCGTCCCCGGTGCCTGTGGTCTTCGTTCGGCGTCGATTCGGCGAAACGGCCCGCCGGGATGCCTGGTGGATTCAGCCGCTCGTCGTCTTTCTGGGACTGTCGGCGTTTGTCGTCTATGCGACGTGGGCCGCCTTTCAAGGCGATCACTACACCTACGGCCCGTATCTCTCCCCGTTCTATTCTCCCGAGATCTTCGGCAGCTCACCTCACAGTTGGTTCGGCCCGAGGCCGGCGAGCTGGCCCGAATGGTTGCCGTTCTCGCCGGCGCTGCTCATACTGCCAATTCCCGGCCTGTTCCGCTTCACGTGTTACTACTATCGCGGCGCGTACTACAAGGCGTTCTGGAGCGATCCGCCTTCCTGCACGGTGGGTGAACCACGCGGAAGCTATTGGGGTGAGAACAGCTTTCCACTCCTACTCCAGAACGTTCATCGCTACATGTTGTTCATCTCGGTGTTCGTGTTGATAATCCTGGCCTATGACGCGTGGAAGGCGATGTGGTTCGCCGGCGCAGCGCCCGGTGAGCTCACCTTCGGCATCGGCGTCGGCACCGTCGTTCTCATCGCAAACGTGGTACTCCTCGGCGGGTATCTCTTTGGCTGCCACTCGATGCGGCACGTCGCCGGAGGCTGTGTCGATCAGCTCTCACGCGCGCCGCTCGGGCTGTCTGCCTACAACTGCGTCAGCTGCCTCAATCGCCGGCACATGCTCTGGGCCTGGACCAGTCTGTTCAGCGTCGGCTTCTCAGATCTCTACGTCCGGCTGTGTTCCATGGGCGTGTGGTCGGATCTCAGGATTCTCTAATGCCGGAGTATCAGACACACGAACATGATGTGCTGGTCATCGGCGCGGGCGGAGCGGGACTGAGGGCGGCAATCGAAGCCTCTGCGGCCGGAGTATCGGTTGGCTTGGCGTGCAAGTCGCTGTTAGGGAAAGCGCATACCGTCATGGCCGAAGGCGGCATCGCCGCGGCACTGGGCAACGTCGACGATCGCGACAACTGGCAGGTCCATTTCAGCGACACGATGCGCGGCGGCCAGTACGTGAATAACTGGCGCATGGCCGAACTGCACGCCAAGGAAGCCCCCGACCGGGTACGCGAGCTGGAAGCCTGGGGAGCGCTCTTCGATCGCACAAAGGACGGACGGATCCTCCAGCGCAACTTCGGCGGCCACAGGTATCCCCGGCTCGCGCATGTCGGCGATCGCACGGGGCTCGAGATGATCCGAACGCTCCAGGACCACGGGATTCACATGGGCATCGACGTGCACATGGAGTGCACCGTCACCAGATTGTTGACAGAGAACGGCCGCGTTGTCGGTGCGTTCGGGTACGAGCGCGAGCGCGGGCGTTTCAAACTCTTTCGCGCAAAGGCCGTCGTGCTCGCAACCGGTGGCATCGGCCGAGCGTACAAAATCACGAGCAACAGCTGGGAGTACACAGGCGACGGCCACACCCTCGCGTATGAGGCAGGGGCCGAGCTGATCGACATGGAGTTCGTCCAGTTTCACCCGACGGGCATGGTGTGGCCGCCGAGCGTGCGTGGCATCCTCGTCACCGAAGGGGTCCGCGGGGAGGGCGGCATACTCACCAACAGCCAGGGCCGCCGTTTCATGTTCGACGACATACCCGACGCGTATCGCGCACAGACCGCCAGCGACGAGGACGAAGGCTGGCGATACACCCAGGGCGACAAGGCCGCCCGGCGGCCGCCGGAGCTGCTGACGCGCGATCACGTCAGCCGTTGCATCGTGCGCGAGATCAAGGCCGGCCGCGGCAGTCCGCACGGCGGCGTGTTCCTCGACATTTCGTGGATCAAACAGCGGATGCCGAGCGCTGCCGAACACATCAGGAAGAAGCTGCCGAGCATGTATCACCAGTTCAAGCAGCTCGCCGACATCGACATTACGAAGGAACCGATGGAAGTCGGACCGACGACCCACTACGTCATGGGCGGCGTGCGGGTTGATGCCGAGACGCAGATGTCGAACGTGCCGGGGTTGTTTGCGGCCGGCGAGTGCGCCGCGGGCATCAACGGCGCCAACCGGCTTGGAGGCAACTCGCTGTCCGATCTCCTCGTGTTCGGCAAGCGCGCGGGAGAGTTCGCCGCCAAGTACGCGCAGTCCGCTGAAGCGGGCGCCATTCCGGCGCAACAGGTTGAAGAGGCCGCACGCGCCGCGCTCGAACCCTTCGAGCGCGGTTCCCAGGGGGAAGGGCCGTACCAGATCCAATACGCGCTGCAGGACATGATGCAGGATCTTGTCGGCATTGTCCGAAAGGAAACGGAGATGCAGGCCGCGCTCGACGGGCTCGAGAAACTGCGCGAGCGGGCGCGCCGCGTCGGGGCCGGCGGTCACCGCGAATACAACCCCGGGTGGCACGCGGCGATCGATCTCCCGAACCTGCTGCTCGTGTCCGAAGCAGTCACGCGCTCCGCGATTGAACGGCGAGAGAGCCGCGGCGGCCATTTCCGAGAGGATTACCCCGACAAGGATCCCGCCTTAGGCAAAGTGAACCTGGTAGTCCGCAAAGGCAAAGACGGCCGCATGGAGCTGTCTCGCGCATCGATTCCGGAGATGCCGCACGAGCTGCAGTCTGTGATTGAGGTGATGAAGTAATGGCTGACACCGCAACATTTCGGGTCTGGCGCAGCGACGGACCCGGCGGGCACTTTGAAGACTACTCGACGCCTGTGTCGGACGGCATGGTCGTGCTCGACGCGATCCATCAGATTCAAGCCAATCAGGCCAACGATCTGGCCGTGCGATGGAACTGCAAAGCCGGCAAGTGCGGATCGTGCTCTGCCGAAGTCAACGGCCATCCGCGACTGATGTGCATGACGCGCCTGAACGAACTCGACCTCGGCGAGCCAGTCACCATCGAGCCCATGCGGGCCTTTCCCGCAATCAGGGACCTCGTCACCGACGTATCGTGGAACTTTCGCGCGAAGCTGAGCGTCAAGCCGTTCTCGCCGCGCCCTCCGGACGCGCCGGATGGCACGTGGCGCATGTTCCAGGCCGACGTCGAGCGTGTGCAGGAATTTCGTAAGTGCATCGAGTGCTTTCTCTGCCAGGATGTGTGCCACGTGCTGCGCGAGCACCAGATGTTCGATCAGTTCGTGGGCCCGCGCCATCTAGTCTATGCCGCCGCTCTCGAAATGCACCCGCTCGACGCGCATGACCGCGCGAAAGAGCTCAAACACGCGCACGGTATCGGCTATTGCAATATCACGAAGTGCTGCACGAATGTGTGTCCCGAGTCCATTACGATCACAGACAACGCGATCATCCCGCTGAAGGAGCGTGTCATCGATCGCCTCTACGACCCGGTCGCGAAGCTGTTACGGATGTTTCGCACGTAGTGTCCGGCTTAAGTAGGATGTTTCGTACGTAGTGTCCGGCTTCAGCCGGACCCTGAATCTGGGAGGCCGCCATGGAATTTACGCTCAAGACCCTCTCGCCGGAGGCCGTGGCACGCGCGGTCGCGAAGGCCGAGCGGTATCGGCTCCTCAACGAACCGGCCGAGGCTGCGAGCATCTGTCTCGACGCGCTCGCCATCGAGACGGACAACCACGATGCGCTGGTGAATCTACTGCTGGCACTGACGGAACAGTTTGAAGAAGACCTCCCCGGCGTCGTAACCGAGGCGTTCCACGTAGCCGATCGGCTGAGCGACCCGTACGAACACGCATACTATTCGGGGATTGTGTGGGAGCGGCGCGCCAAAGCGCAGCTGCATCGGGGTGGGATGGGACTGGGCCCGCAGGTATATGGCTCCCTGCGAGAAGCCATGACATGGTACGAGCGTGCCGAGGCCATCCGGCCGGCCGGCAACGACGACCCGCTGCTTCGGTGGAACACCTGCGCGAGGCTGATCATGCGCGATCAACGCCTGGCGCCGGTTACCGAGGAGCGAGGAGAGCCGTTGTTCCTGGAATAAAAGCCGGGATTGGGGATTGGGGTAAACGGGGATTGGGGATTAGGGATTAGTCCCGCGGCAGCACGATGAATCTGGTACGGCGCTGAAGCCGGTAGATATCGAAATCGCGGTCGAAGGTAAGGATGCGCGTCAGCCGGTCGCGTTCGGCCACACAGACGAGTGCCTTGGCTTCGGTTTCGGCGTCGAGGCGAAGGCTGAACGGCATGGCGTGTGTCCTACAGGATCGTAGGACAGGCTGCCGGCGGGTGTCAATTGCCGGCAGAACGTTTATCGTGACGGGCGGTTAACGCGAACTCGGTTTGGCCTAGTCCCCAATCCCAGATCCCTAATCCCAGCTGCGTCAGTACTAAACGACGTCGAAGTGAGTCAGTTTCTTGAACTCATTGAACCGTTCGGTCACTTCGTCGCTCTTCAGCCGCAGCAGGCGATCGACGCTGAAATCTTCGACCGCAAATGATGCCAGTGTGCTGCCGTAGATGATGGCTCTCGCGAGGGAGCCATCGTCTACCGCGTCGCACGACGCGAGATAGCCGAGAAAGCCGCCGGCGAAGGTGTCTCCTGCGCCGGTCGGATCGAACACCTCCTCGAGCGGCATGGCAGGCGCCGCGAAGAAGCCGCCGCCCGATCGCGTCATCAGCACACCGTGCTCGCCACGTTTGATGACCAGGGTTTTCGGGCCCATCGCTTGCACTTTGCGGGCCGCCTTGACGAGGTTTGCCTCTCCCGCCAGCTCGCGTGCCTCTGAATCGTTGATGAGAAGCACGTCGACCCGCTTCAGCACGGATTTCAGCTCGTCCGGTGTCCGCTCGATCCAGTAGTTCATCGTGTCGGCGCCGACGAGCCTCGGCTTCTGCACCTGATTCAACACGTCGAGTCTGAAGCGTCGGGTGGATATTGCCGAGAAAGACGAACGGCGACGTGATGTGCGCCGGCGGAATCTTCGGCGTGAACTTTTCGAAGACGTTCAGGTGCGTGTAGATCGTCTCGCGGCTGTTCAAATCGAAGCCGTACTCCCCTTTCCAGCGAAACGTTTCTCCCGGCACCTTCTCGAGCCCGGAAAGATCGATCTTCCGCCCGCCGAATACCTTGTCGACGTTCGCGCCGAAGTCCTCGCCGACGACAGCCACGATGCGCACCTCGGTGAAGAACGATGCGGCAATAGCGAAGTAGGTGGCGGCGCCGCCGACCACGCGGTTGGCTTCGCCAAACGGAGTTTTAATTGAGTCGAATGCAACGGAACCAACAGCAAGTATCGGATTCACGTGATCTCCAAGCTACCAGCTACCGGCTACCACCTACCGGCTAGCCGAGGTATTTTCCGATGATAGGTGCAAGGTCTTGTCTTGACCTTGGCGGGCACGGCCTCGGGCCTGGTGATGAGCGCGAACTTGAGCGCCGAGCCGCACTCGCACGAGCGGGCGACCGGCAGCCTGGTGATGGCCTCGGCGATGGCCCGCTGAGCGGTTTCGGCATTCTTCATCAGTGTCTGAACGATCATGTCCACGGTGACCGAGTCGTGGTCGGGATGCCAGCAGTCGTAATCGGTGACGAGCGCGAGCGTGACATAGCAGATCTCCGCTTCGCGGGCGAGCTTCGCCTCCTGCAGATTCGTCATGCCGATGACGTCCATGCCCCACGATCGGTACAGCTTCGACTCGGCGAGCGTGGAGAACTGCGGCCCTTCCATGCATATGTAAGTCCCGCCGCGATGCACGTTGGCGCCGACCGCCGCGACGGCATCGGCACCGACCCTTGCGAGCTCGGGGCAGATGGGATGGGCGAACGCGACGTGCGCGGCGAGGCCGTTGCCGAAAAATGTGCTGATGCGTCCCTTGGTGCGATCGAAGAACTGGTCGGGCACGACGATGTCGAGCGGCGGGTATTCCTGCTTGAGGCTGCCGACCGCGCTGGCAGAGATGATTCGCTCGACGCCGAGCAGCTTGAAGCCGAAGATGTTCGCGCGGAAGTTGAGCTCGGACGGAAGAAGGCGATGGCCCGCGCCATGCCGCGCCAGAAAGGCCACGCGCTTGCCGCGCAGCGTGCCGATCAAATACGGGCCCGACGGATCGCCGAACGGCGTCTTCAGCGTCTTCTCTTCGCGGTCGGTCAACTCGGCCATGTCATACAGGCCGCTTCCGCCGATCACACCGATCTGAACGTTCATGCCGCTCCTACAGTCCGGCTAAAGCCGGACACTGCGTACGACAGGGTCACGCAACAGGTTCTATGAATCGTTTCCCATCCTTCTCGCGGATGTAACCTGCCGCAATTTTCGGATCGTGCTCGAAAATGATGAGGTGCTCCCGCTCGATGGCTTCTCGCAGAAAGGCTCGCTTGAAATTGAGCGTGTCGAGCGGGAACAGATCGTAGCCCATCACCCATACTTCCGGAAGATGTGCAGCGGTCGGCAATAGGTCGGCCGCGAACACCGCGGTCTTGCCGGCGGATTCAATGACCACCATCTGGTGGTGCATGGTGTGGCCGCCGGTGCGCCGCACGCGCACGCCTGGCATAATCGACGCGTCGTCGTTGACGAGCTGCAGCACGTGGTGGTCGGCCAGCGGTTTGTAGTTCTCGAGAAAATAGCTGCCCTTGGTGCGCTCGTTCGGGCTCATCGCATCCTCGAACTCGCCGCGGCGGACGATGTACTGCGCGCGAGGGAATCGCGGCCGGACGGAGCCGTCCGGCGCCCGCTCGGTAAATCCGCCGGCGTGATCGAAATGGAGATGTGTCGCAAGAACAACGTCGATTCCGTCCGGCGACACACCGGCGGCCGGAAGCGAATGCTGCAGGTTGAACTCGCGCTCGAAACGATAGATTTCCGACTGCTTCGGCGTCATCTTGTCGCCAGAGCCGGCGTCGACGAGCATCGTCCTCGCACCTCGCACCAGCACGCACCGCATCGCCATGCGGATGCGGTTGCGCTCGTCGGGAGGCGCCTTCTTCTCCCAGAACGTCTTCGGCACGACTCCGAACATCGCGCCGCCGTCGAGGTAGAAGAAACCGTCCGAAACGGTGACGATGTCGATGTCGCCCAGGCGAATCGTTCTAGGCAGTTCCGGCGCCGGGCGTGCACGCGCAGGCTGCTTGAGCTCGACGAGGACGCCCTGGGCGCTCGACGGGTGTATGAAAGCGACCATCGCTCCCTCGGCGCCTGGCCGGGGCTCTTCGTCGATCAAGCGGACATCGCGCTGGCGCAACCGGGCCAGTGCCGCGTGAATGTCGTCGACCCTGAGCGTGATGTGATGCAGACCCGGGCCCCGTTTAGCGAGAAATTTCGCTATCGGCGAAGTTGGCGCGGTCGCCTGAAGCAGCTCGAGGGACGAGGGCCCGGTTGAAATGAACTGCGCGCGCACTCCCTGCGACGCGACATCCTCCGGCGATTCGACGTCCAGCCCGAGCGCATCCCGAAAGAACGTCAGCGACGCCTCGAGATCGGCGACTGCAATGCCGACGTGATCCAGCACCGCTCTCATGATTTGTCACGGCGGCCCCGCGCCCCGCTCGCCGCTCGCGGCGCCGTGCTCCGCAAGACCTCATCCGCTGCGGTGTAGGGATCGACGCTGCGCGACGCGATGCGATCGGCCAGCTTCCCCAGCTCCATTGCCGAGAGACGCGACTCAACCTGTTGCATCAGGCGAGCGGCCAGGATTGAGCGGAGCTGTGCCGTCGCACGATCGCGCCTGCGTGACTCCACCTTCGCGGAATTCGTTCGAAACATCGAGATGTGGCCCATCAACTCGTCGAGCCCCTGCCCTGTCGTCGCCTGAGTCCGAACTATCGCCGGACGCCACTCGCCTTCCGGGTAGGTATGAAGAGCGAGCAGCGACTCGATTTCGGCAACCAGGCGATCGGTGCCGTCACGGTCGGCCTTGTTCACGACGAACACGTCCGCAATCTCCATGACGCCGGCCTTGAGCGCCTGCACGTCATCGCCCATGCCCGGGACGAGCACCACAAGCGAGACATCGGCTGTGCGCGCGATCTCGACCTCATCCTGTCCCACGCCGACGGTCTCGATGGCGACGAAATCTTTTCCCGCGGCGTCGAGCACCAGTGCCGCGTCGGTCGTCGCGCGGGCGAGGCCTCCCAGATGGCCGCGTGTGGCCATACTTCGGATGAAGACGCCCTCGTCCTGCGCATGCGCCTGCATGCGAACGCGATCGCCGAGCATGGCGCCGCCGCTGAACGGGCTGGTCGGATCGATCGCGAGGACGCCGACGGGGCTCCCGGACTTGCGCCAGCGCGCGACGAGCCCATCGACGAGCGTGCTCTTGCCCGCGCCGGGCGCGCCGGTTATGCCGACGAGAAACGCGCGTCCCGATCGGCCATGCAGCTCCCGCACGAGCGCGGGGCCATCTTCCGCATCGTTCTCGACGAGCGAGATGCCACGCGCGATTCCGCGAGGATCGCCGGAGAGGATTGATTCTGCGAGAGCGGACAACCCGCGGAATTTATCACGGACCGCCACGGTCCGTGCTATCCGCCGCCGCTCGCCAAGAATGCACGCGAGCTTTGGCGAGACCCGCCGTAGCCTTGGCGAAGGCGGGAAGCCGGACACTACCTGTACGCTGCTGGTACAATGCGGCACTATGACAATGCGATCCGCGGCTCTCGCTCTTGCTCTGATGGTTGCAATGCCTTCGATCGCGCGGGCCGATGCGACCGCATTTCTGGGCCGCATCGCTGGCGGAGACGATCGATCGATGACTCGCGGTTTTGCGCTCGGCGTAAGCATGCTCGTCGTGGGGTTCGAATTCGAGTACGCCAACTCTTCCGAAGACCAGACCGACGCGACGCCGTCGCTTCGCACCACGTCGGGCAACGTCTTCTTCCAGACATTCGGCCTGCCCGGGATTCCAGCTGTATTTCACCACCGGCGGGGGAATGTATCGCGAGCGCCTCGGTCCGGATGAGGAATCGGCGTTCCTGCTGAACAACGGCGGTGGCATCAAGGTCAACCTCGCCGGTCCCATGCGCGCGCGCGTCGATTACCGAGTGCTCAGCCTGAAAGGCAATCCGCGCCACAGCACGGTGCAGCGGATCTACGCAGGATTGAATTTCGCCTTCTGACAGGGCAAAGGACAGAGAGCGGAGGGCAACGGCACTCTCTGCCTCTGCCCTCTTGTCTCTGCGCTGTCAGATTTCTGCGAGTATGCTTACTTCGAGTAGTCCACGACCGGAACGAGGTTGATGGGAATCAACCCGCTGGCGAACGATTCGGTGTAGGACTTGAAGAGCGCCTGAATATCCGCCGGAAACGCTTCGTTCAGGATATTGACGATGTTGTAGTCGGCTTCTTTGATCGCCGGGTCGATGATCATGACGTAGGTCACGTTGCCGTTGGCAGCGGCCTGATCCGACTTGTAGACCCGCCACGAGGCCGCCTGCTGCTTCCGGTCAGGCTTCTCGCTCTTCATCAGCGCTTCCTTCGTCTTGTTCAACACCGCTTCGAAGTCGGCCGTACTGCCGGGCTTGATGGTGTAGAGAATGAGTCCGGCGCCGCCGTTGAAGACGCGGGCGTTCGGCGTCTGCGCATCGGCGTTCACCGCGGTGAAAGCCAAGACGGCGAGAGCCAGGATAATTGCACGCATTCACTCCTCCTTGGTTGTCGAACGGGGGTTTAATATTTACCGGTACGCCGCTCAAACTCAAGCTTAAACGAAGACCGACATGACCTCGTTGCTCAAGAGCATCCCCGGCCTGGTCAATCGAAGGCGTCCATCCTGCCTTAACAGGATGCCGGCATCCATGTAGGGCATGAGTCGGTCGCCAAACCGGCTCCAGACGTCGATGCCATATCGCGCTGACAGCATCCCGAGATCGACGCCACGGCTCAGGCGAAGCCCTGTAAACAGCGCGTCGCCAAGGCGCTCGTCGTTCGTCAAGGGACGCCGTTCCGCCACGACCGATTCACCGGAACCTCGCTTCTGAATGTACTCCTCGGTCGATGTGATGTTGCGCCAGCGCACGCCCTGCCACGTGGAATGCGCGCCCGGACCGAAGCCCAGCCAGTCGCCATCGGCCCAATACTTCATGTTGTGCCGCGATTCGCGCCCGGGCCGGCATACGTTCGAGATTTCGTACTGCTCGTAGCCGGCATCGTCGAGCATCGCCATCGCCGACTGGTACATGTCCGCCGCGGCGTCATCGGCCTGCTGCGCCCAGCCATGACGATCGATTTCCTGCTTGAGCGGGAGATGTGCGTACACCTCGAGGATATATAGCGAGACGTGATCCGGACGCACGCGAACGGCGTCGACTACCGACGCGAGCCACTGCGTGACATCCTGACCGGGCAGCCACATCATCAGGTCGATGCTGACGTTGTCGAATCCGGCCGCGCGGGCCATCTCGACCGCCTGCACCGCCCGTTCGGCCGAGTGCGTGCGGCCGAGGCGCTTCAGCTCTTCATCTCGAAATGACTGAACGCCGAAGCTCAGACGATTGACACCAGCGGCGCGAAATTGTTCCAGCCTCGCGGCAGTCACGGTTTCGGGATTTGCCTCGAGCGTGACCTCGGCGTCTGCCGCCAACCCGAACGAGTCGGCGGCACTCGATCGACGATGGACGCGACTTCTGTCGGCTCGAGCAATGACGGCGTGCCGCCGCCGAAGTACAAGGTGTCAGGGGTAAGGTTAGGGGTAAGGGGTAAGGGATAAGGCGTCCCGACAGTTCGCGAATCTCCCCGCACAGGGCTTCGACGAAGCGCGTTTTCAACGCCTCGTCGAACAGTCCCCGGTTGAAGTTGCAGTAGTTGCAGATGGAGCTGCAGAACGGGACGTGGACGTACAGTCCGGGAGTCCGGGAGTCCGGGAGTCCTAGAGTCCGGGAGTCGGCAGTCGCGTTACTTGGATCCCGCTCGGCCACCAGACCATTTTAGGTCGGCTTTGCCATCGCCACGCAGCACGGCTTTGGCCTGGCGGTTTGTGCGCGTCGGCTGGTCCAGCTTGCCGCGCATCCGACGCTCTTCCCAGTTTCGCTTGAGCGCGGGCACCCCCTCGTTGGACAGCAGCATTCGATAGTCCGCTCCCTCCAGATCGAGAAAATCGCACATCTCGTGCAGTCGCGACCGCATCCGGAATCCAATCCGATCGTGCAGGCTGATGACGGCGGGGTTCGAGTCGGGAGGCAAATCGGGATAGTTCGACGTGAAGATCGTCGCGCGCCGCTCGTTGTAGCGCGTGTTCACGATGAGGTTCAGGGTTTCTTCCACCCACTCCGACGTCTTTTCCGCACCCAAATCGTCCAGGACGAGAAGGTCGGCTTCCATCACCGGCCGGAGCACGTCGAGCTCGGTCGTTTTGTTCGCGTCGTTATATGTGCTGCGAATCAACTTGAGCAGATCGCGCGTGTCGTAGAAGATCCCGCGCGCGCCGCGCGTGAGAATCACCTGCTTGAGAATCGCGACGGCGAGGTGCGTCTTTCCCACTCCGGGATCGCCGAGGAAAAACAGCCCGCGCTCCACCACGGGAAACTGTTTCGCGACCTGGCGCGAACGGCTCAGTGCATCTTCCAGTGTGTCGTTGTCGTAGGTGACGAAGTCGTCGAGCGTGCAGTGCTGGTAGCGCCTGGGAATGCGCGCCTCGGTGATGAGCCGTCTGTTGATCTCGTCGCGCCAGCAGTCGCAGCGGGTGACGCGCTCGACCTCACCATCCTGGAAAGATTTCCAACCGGTACCGTTGCAGATGGAACAGACGGACTTGCCTTGCACCGACGGAAGCACGCAACATGATAGCGCGAAGTTTTTTCAGCGCGCGTGTTTTTTTGTCGCCGTGGCCGGTTCGGCGGACGGCGGATTCACGCGGACGAGATCGGTGGACGTGGACTTCACCATCGCCGTGCCGAGCCGCTGCTCCCAGTCGTCGATGCCGCGCTTCAGTTCACGCTTGACGTATTCCATGAACTCGTTGACCTCGCCCTGCATCTGCTGAATTTTCCGCCGCATGTTGAGGATTACCTCGACACCGGCAAGATTCACGCCGAGATCGCGCGTCAGGGTCAGAATGGTCTCGAGCTGCTCCAGGTCTTCCTCCGAATACAGCCGCGTGTTCCCATCGGTGCGGGACGGCTTGAGCAGACCTTCGCGCTCGTACAGTCGCAATGTCTGCGGGTGGATGTGATACTTCTGCGCCACCGCGCTGATCATGTAATAGGCTTTGCCGGTTTTTTTCATGTTTAGTCGCGTCCTTCGACAGGCTCAGGACGCCCCGAGCTTCGTCGAGGGGCGGGGGCGCCCCCGCTCCTTGCAACGTCCTACCCCGCTCCCCGCCGGATGTGTTCGTCGTTGATCCTGCCGAACTCTCGCAGCAGCTCCTTTGAACGCTCGTCGAGCACCTTCGGAAGAACGATTCTGACTTCGACGACGAGATCGCCGCGCTCGCCGTTGCGCGGAGACGGCGCGCCCCGCCCTCTGATGTGAAAGCGCTGCCCCGTTTGCGTGCCCGGCGGGATGCGGACGCGCGCGGTGCCGTCAGGCGCCGGCACTTCGATCTTGGCGCCGAGCGCCGCTTCGTGCACGCCGATCGGCGCCACGATGTGAAAGTCGTCCCCCTCGACGCACGAACGTCTCATGCGGAGCGACGTGGACCGCGAGGATACAGATCGCCCGGGCGGCCGCCCCGCTCGCCCGCATTTCCCTTCTCCGGCACGCGTATTCGGGCGCCATCGCTGACGCCCGCGGGAATTCCGACCGTTATCATCTCGCTGCGCATCTCGACGCCCTGCCCGCCACACCGCCCGCAGGCCGACTGCAGCAGTCGCCCTGAGCCTCCGCATGCTTCGCAGCTCTTCGAGAACACCATGCTGCCGCGACGCGAGCGGATGAGCACCGCTGCCCTGGCAGGGCTGACAGCGGCCCTCGGCGATCTTCAGAAACCCGGCCCCGCGGCACGACTGGCATGTGTCGCGGCGGGTCAGCGTCATCTGCCGTCGCGTTCCCGCGCATCGCTTCGTCGAAACTCAGCGAGACCGACGCGTGAAGATCGGCGCCGCGCGCCGCCTCGGCCGCGTGTGCCTCCTGCAGCTGCGAGAACACGTCCGCGAACAGATCGCCGAATGTCGGCGCATCCGTCTGCCCCACGCCGACGGAAAAATCGAACCCCTCGAATTCGAACGACACCGACGCCATCCGCCGACAGCGTGCCGGCGTCGTAACGCAGCCGGCGCTCGGAATCGCTCAGTGTCTCGTACGCGCGCGTGATCTCCCTGAAGCGCGCTTCCGCGGCGTGGTCACCAGGGTTGATGTCCGGGTGATACTTCCGCGCCAGCCGCTTGTAGGAGCGCTTGATCTCGACGAGTGTCGCTCCTCGCGCGATTCCTAGGAGTTCGTACAGATCCATGTCACATCAGGGATTGGGGACTAATCGCTAATCCCTATTTCTCATCCACCACTTCGGCGTCGATGACATCCCCTTCCTTGCCGCCGGCCTCTGAGGTCGAATGTCGCCGGGTGTCGCCACCGCCTTGGTCAGCGCCGCCTCCTCCGCGCGGAACCGCCCGCCTGCGCCTGCTTGTACAGGCTCTCCGCTGCGGCGTGTTGCGCCTTGTTCAACGCCTCGATCGCCGCGTTGATTGCCGCGGCATCCGTGCCGGCGCTCGCCTTCTTGAGCTCTTCGATCGCCGATTCGACTGCCGCACGATCGCCGCCCGTCAGCTTCTCGCCGGCGTCCTTCAGCATGCGCTCGGCGGCATACACCGCCTGGTCGGCACGATTCCGCGTCTCGATTTCGTCGCGGCGCTTCTTGTCCTCGTCGGCATGTGATTCGGCCTCTCTCATCATCTTGTCGACCTCGTCCTTGCTGAGGCCGCTAGAGGAGGTAATCGTGATCTTCTGCTCCTTGCCCGTTCCCAGGTCCTTCGCCTGCACGTTGACGATGCCGTTGGCGTCGATGTCGAAGGTCACTTCGACCTGCGGGATCCCGCGCGGCGCGGGAGGCAGCCCGATCAGGTGGAACTTGCCGAGCGTGCGGTTGTCGCGTGCAAGCGGCCGCTCTCCCTGCAGCACGTGCACTTCGACGCTCGTCTGGTTGTCGGCCGCGGTCGAGAAGATCTCGCTCTTGCGGGTAGGAATCGTCGTGTTCCGCGGAATCAGCGTGGTCATCACGCCGCCGAGGGTTTCGATGCCGAGCGAGAGCGGCGTCACGTCGAGCAGCAGAAGGTCCTTCACCTCGCCGGCGAGGACGCCCGCCTGAATCGCCGCGCCGACGGCCACGACCTCGTCGGGGTTCACCCCCTTGTGCGGATCCTTGCCGAACAGCTCTTTGACGATCGATTGCACGCGGGGAATGCGAGTGGAGCCGCCGACCAGCACGACCTCATCGATCTTGCTCGGGTCGAGACCCGCGTCCTTGAGCGCCTGCCTGGTCGGACCGACGGTGCGCTGCAGGAGATCTTCGACAAGCTGTTCGAACTTCGCGCGAGTCAGCTTCATCGCCAGATGTTTGGGACCGCTCGCATCGGCAGTGATAAACGGCAGGCTGATGTCGGTTTCCATCACCGACGACAGCTCCATCTTCGCCTTCTCCGCGGCTTCCTTGAGCCGCTGGAGCGCCATGCGATCTTTCGTGAGATCGATGCCGTCGCTCTTCTTGAACTCGGCAGCGATCCAGTCGATGACCTTCTGGTCGAGGTTGTCTCCGCCGAGGTGAGTGTCTCCGTTGGTCGACTTGACCTCGACCACACCTTCGCCGACTTCGAGAATGGAGATATCGAACGTCCCGCCGCCGAAATCGTAGACGGCGATCGTCTCGTCCTTTTTCTTGTCGAGTCCGTACGCCAGCGCGGCGGCCGTCGGCTCGTTCACGATGCGCATCACTTCCAGGCCGGCGATCTGCCCGGCGTCTTTCGTCGCCTGGCGCTGCGCGTCGTTGAAGTAGGCCGGAACGGTGATGACCGCCTTGGTGACGGACTGCCCCAGATACTCGTCGGCCGCCTGCTTCAGCTTCTGGAGAATCATCGCGGAGATCTCCGGCGGCGAATATTCCTTGTCGCCGGCCGCGACCCTCACGTCGCCGTTCGACGCGCGGACGACGCGAAACGGCACCATCTTCATTTCCTCGTTCACCTCATCGAACTTGCGTCCCATGAAGCGCTTGATCGAGAAAACGGTGTTCTCAGGGTTTGTCACGGCCTGGCGCTTCGCGACCTGGCCGACCAGCCTTTCACCCGTTTTCGTGAACGCCACGATGGACGGCGTCAGCCGTCCGCCTTCGGGGTTGGTGATGACAGTGGACTCGCCGCCTTCCATGACTGCGACGACCGAATTGGTGGTGCCGAGATCGATGCCGATGATTTTGCTCATAAGAAAATCCCCCGCGCGAGTGAGTAACTGGACCTTTAGGCCTGTTTAATTATGAAATGTGAGTGTGGCGGTGTAAAGCGCCACGCCGACCTTGGGCTCGGGCTGCAGGCCGTCCGAAGGCCAGAGCCCAGAGTCTAAAGCTTAGAGCCTAAAGCCAGTTACAATAGGCAATTCGTGGCCGATACCCGCACCTACGTCATTCGCTTTGCCGGTCATGCGGGGTTGGCCGCCCTCTTCATCGTGGCGGCGCTCCTCGGCGTGTTGAGCGGCGTGATGTTCGCCTATGCCGGCGACCTGCCCCTCATTTCCGGCCTCGACGACTACGCGCCAAGCGCCATCACCCGCGTATATGCGGCGGACGGAGAGACGCTCGCGGAATTCGCGACCGAGCGGCGGCTCGTCATTTCCTACGACGAAATCTCTCCGCATTTGCGCAATGCCATCATCTCGGCCGAAGACAAGGGCTTCGACAACCACTTCGGTCTGAGCATTCCGGCCATGCTCGCGCGCGTGACGAGCGACATACTCCGGCGGCGTTTCGTGGCTGGCGGAAGCACGCTGACGATGCAGCTCGCCCGCGGCCTCTTCGCGGAAGAGGTTGGCTTCACCGTCGGCGATAAGAGTCCCGAGCGCAAGATCCGGGAAATCCTCGTCGCCATCCAGATCGAGAAGCGCTATACGAAGCGCGAGATTCTCACCTTCTACTGCAATCAGACGCACTTCGGCCACGGCACCAACGGCGTCGAAGCCGCGGCGCGCCTGTACTTCGGCAAGCGCGCGAAGGATGTGACGCTCGAAGAAGCGGCGATGATCGCCGGCATCATCCAGACGCCGGCTCGCCAGAGCCCGTATGTCAATCGAGCGGCAGCGAAGTTCCGCCGCGATTACACGATTCAGCAGATGGCCGACAACGGCTACATCACGCAGGAGCAGGCCGACGCGTCAAAGCAAAAGCCGATCGTCACGCGCGGCCAGCCGCAGCCGCCGCGATCGGTGGCGCCGTTCTTCACCGAAGAGGTTCGCAAATACCTCGAGCAGAAGTACGGCGCAAAAGCGCTGTATGAGGGCGGACTGTCGGTGCAGACCGGCATCGACATCAGGTTGCAGCGGGCCGCCAACCGTGCCGTCGATCGCGGGCTTCGCACGATCGACAAGCGGCGCGGGTACCGGCGCGACAAACCGAATATCGTCGCGCAGGGGCACAACCTCGAGACCTACAAGCACGAGCGCTGGGCTCAGCCCATCGCCGAAGACGACATCGTGCCCGCCATCGTCGTCAATGTGTCATCGGCGTTGGCACGCGTGCGCATCGGACAGCAGATCGCAGAGCTCCGGGGCGAGGGTCTCGCGTGGGGGAGACGTCCACCGCCGGCGCTCTTCAAGGTCGGCGATCTCATCGAAGTCCGCGTGGCGCAGGTCGATCAATCGGCGAAGATCGCCGCAGTGTCGCTCGAGCAGTCGCCGCTCGTCGAAGGCGCGCTCGTCGCCATCGACAATCGCACCGGCCAGATTCGCGCGATGGTCGGCGGGTTCAGCTTCGACCGCAGCAAGTTCAACCGCGCCACACAGGCCCACCGTCAGGTCGGATCGCTCTTCAAGCCGTTCGTGTACACGGCGGCGATCGATCGGGGCTACACGCCGACCTCGGTTATCGTGGACGAGCCAGTGTCGTTCGAGCCGGGTCCGGGACAGCCGCCGTATCAACCGAAGAACTACGACGCCAAATATGAGGGGAACGTCACGTTGCGGCACGCGCTGGAAGACTCGCGGAACGTGCCGGCGGTGAAGATGATGGATGTGCTGACGCCTCACCAGGTCATCGCATATGCGCAGCGCTTCGGCCTGAAGTCGAAGCTCGAGCCCTACCTGTCGCTCGCTCTCGGCGCCGCAGACCTGACGCTCGTCGACATGACGTCGGCATATTCGGTATTTCCGAACGGCGGCGTGCGCAACGCGGCCGTATTCAGTGCTCAAGATTTCCGATCGTGAGGGGAACGTGCTCGAGGAAGGCCGGCCGGATCCGCAGGATGCCATCCGCGCTGACACGGCGTTCGTGATGACGAACCTGCTGCGCGGTGTGGTGCAGCGCGGCACGGCGGCATCGGCGAACAAGCTGGGCTGGCCGCTCGGCGGAAAGACCGGAACGACCGACGACTACGGAGACGCGTGGTTCATCGGTTTCGATCCCGACATCACCGTCGGCGTGTGGGTGGGCCACGACGAGCGCAAGCCGATCGGCCACAACGAGACCGGCGGCGTCGCGGCGCTGCCCATCTGGATAGACTTCATGCGCGCCTACCTCGAGACGCGCGATCCGCAGAATCCGCCCGAGTTCGTTCCGCCCGGAAACATCGTCTTTGTGCCGGTCAACGCGGCCAGCGGGGCCGTCGCCGACGAAGGCACGACCGGAATTAACGAAGCGTTCATCTCGGGCACGCAGCCCGGGACGGCGTTTCCGCACTAGTTGTTCTCCACCGCAAAGACGCCGGGTCGCAGAGAACTTCCTTTCGAAAAAAATGCTCTTGCGTCCCTGCGTCTCCGCGGTGAGGCATAGCAATCTACTCGTCGTCATCCGCCGACGGCTGTCCGAACGTCCCTGACGCCTTCTGCATCAGATACGCCTTGATGAACGGGTCGAGATCGCCGTCGAGCACCCGATTAGGATCGCCGACTTCGAACTTCGTGCGGTGGTCCTTCACCAGCTGATACGGGTGCAGCACGTAGCTGCGAATCTGGTGGCCGAAGGCGATCTCCTTCTTTGCGCCGCCGATCTGGTCGAGCTTCGACTGCTGCTCCTTCATCTTGATGTCGAACAGCCGCGCTTTCAACACGCGTAGCGCGGAATCCTTATTACGGTGCTGCGATCGCTCGTTCTGGCACGACACGACGATGCCCGTCGGCAGGTGCGTGATGCGGATGGCCGAGTCGGTGACGTTGACGTGTTGCCCGCCCGCGCCGCTCGACCGGAAGGTGTCGATGCGGATGTCCTTGTCGTCGATGACGATGTCCTCGTCCTCCGGCAACTCCGGCCACACGTAAACGGACGCGAACGACGTGTGGCGCCGCGCCGCCGAGTCGAACGGCGAGATGCGCACCAGTCGATGAACCCCCGCTTCTGCCGACAGCAGTCCGAACGCGAACTCTCCCTGGACGGTCGACCGTCGCGCTCTTGAGACCCGCCTCATCGCCGGGCTGATAGTCGATGACCTCGCGCTTGAAGCCGCGCCGCTCGATCCACCGCAGATACATCCGCAGCAGCATCTCGGCCCAGTCCTGCGACTCGGTGCCTCCCGCGCCCGGATGGATCGTGATGATGCAGTTCCTGCGATCGTGCTCGCCGCCGAGCATCTTCTTGATCTCGCCGCCTTCGACGAGTCCCGTAAACTGCTCGAGGGCCGCAGACAACTCCGCGCCGACGTCTTCCCCCTGGCCCGCCCAGTCGATGAGCACGCCGAGATCGTCCGTCTTGGTTCTGAGAGCCGAGATCAGCTCGACCTCTTCCTCGACTCGGCGGCGGCGCTGAAGGATTTTCTGCGCCTCGATCTGGTTGCTCCAGAAATCGGGTGCGGAGGCGCGGGCTTCTATTTGCGAGAGCTCGTCACCAGGGCGAGCGGCCTCAAAGATAACTCCGGAGATCGGCGGCGCGCTTGACGAGGTCCTGATACCGGCGGTTCAAATCATCGAGAGCGATGGCCACGAATGCCTCCTGCGTCCCTCGACGTCGCTCGGGACAGCCCCGAGCCCCTGCCGAGGGGCGAAAAGCAGCGCGACGAGCGTCAGCGCCGCGAGAATGTATGCGAACAGATCTCCGATTCTCCCATAGATCGTGCGCGCCTCGAGTAGGCGCACGTCGCCGACAACCACGGCGCGCTCGAAAATCTCTGTTTTCTGCACCACGCGTCCGTACGGATCGACGATTCCCGTGATGCCCGTATTGGCTGCGCGCGCGAGATAACGGCCCTGCTCGATCGCGCGCATCGACGCCTGCAGGAAATGCTGATACGGCGCCGACGAGTGACCGTACCACGCATCGTTGGTGATTGTCGTCAGAAGCTGACTGTTCGCGGAGCACCGACTCGCGCACGAGCCTCGGAAAGACGATTTCATAGCAGATAGCGGTGCTGATCGGTCCGTGGGCCGTCGGCAGTATCACCATGTCTCGTCCCGCGGTAAACCCGCCGACCTGTTCGACCAGCGGCCCGACGAAAAACAACAACTGCTGCAGCGGCACGAACTCGCCGAATGGCACCAGGTGCATCTTCTGGTACACGCCTGCGACGGTGCCGTCCTTCCTGACGAGAAACGCGGCGTTGTAGTGCGACTTGGTGCGGTGATCGACTTGATCGCTGCCAAGGAGCAGCTCGACGCCTGTCTCGCGCACCAGCGCTCGAATCCGCTCGCCGCCGATCTTGTCGTCCAGAAATGGAAACGGCGTGGATGACTCGGGCCAGATGACGAGCTGCGCCCCCTTTCCTGCGGCCTCGCGCGTCAGCGACAGGTACGTGTTGAGAATCGGGCCGGCAAACGCATCGTCCCACTTCTGTTCCTGCGGGATGTTGCCCTGGATGAGCGCGACGCGCACCTGGCGTCCCTCCCGGACCAACCCGCCGTCTTCCAGACGCCCATTGCCCCACAGCGTCACGGCAATCAGCGTCGCGGCGGTAACGCCCACAAGGGCGGCGGAACCGAACGAGCGCGACACGACGACGTAGGCCAGCGCCGTGCTGACAAGGGCGACGAGCGCAGACATTCCGAACACGCCCACGACGCTTGCGAACTGCGCGATCGGCAGCACGGTGGTCTGGCTGTACCCAAGCAGCAGCCACGGGAAGCCGCTCCAGAAATACGTGCGCCCGAGCTCGGTCGTCACCCACACGGCAGGGGCGAGCAGCATCGCGCGATGGCCGTATCTGGCGCCGAGCCATCCGAGGCAGAGCGCGAACAACGCGGGAAACAGCGCGAGGTACGCGACAAGCAGCGCGCCCACGATGACGCCGACGGGCCAGCTCAATCCGCCAAACTGTGTGACGACCGTGCCCGTCCAGTACACTGTGCCCCCGAAGTATCCCAGGCCCGCCACGAACCCGAGCAGAAAGGCGCGCGCCCCCCGAGCTTGTCGTCCGTCGACTGCGCTCGGGACGACCCTGAGCCTGCCGAAGGGTCGAGGGGCAAAAAGCGAAACGATGAGCGGCGCCAGCGCCACCCACGCGAGAATCGGATGGCCGTAGCTTGGGAAGCTGAGTGCGAGAAGAATGCCCGAAATGCCCGCCTTCGCTAAGGCTTCGGCGAGGTCTCGCCGTAACGCTGCGCGCGCAGGCGGAAGCGAGAGGATCAGGGCTGTGTCACCCGGCCGGATCCGCGCTGGCGCAGCCAGTCGGCGACTCCGGAACCGTCAAGCGGCGGTGAGATGAAATCGCCCTGCGCGGTATCGCAGCCGAGCTTCGCGAGCCGCTCGAGCGTGGCTTCGTCCTGTACTCCTTCGGCGACGCAGGTGAGGCCGAGATTATGGGCAAGGTCGATCGTCGACTGCACGATCACCTCGTCGCCGTCTTCGACCATGTCGTCGATGAACGACTTGTCGATTTTGATCTCGTGCACCGGCAGCTTGCGAAGATAGCTGAACGACGAGTAGCCGGTGCCGAAATCGTCGACGGCCAGCCGCAGCCCCATCCTGCTGAGCCTGGTAAGCACCTGCAACGACCGAAGCGGGTCCGACATGATGACGCTCTCGGTAATTTCCAGTTCCAGCATGGCCGCGGGCGCGTGAAGGAGATCGAGCAGCGCACGCACGCGCTCCGGCAGCTCCGGATCGTGGAGGTTGCGCGGCGAGAGATTCACCGCGGCAATCAGATCGTAGCCCAGCTTCTGCCATTCGAGGCACTGCTGCACGGCGCGCTCGAGCATCCATAACGTGAGCGGCCGGACTGCGCCGGTCTGCTCGGCCATCGGAATGAAGCGATCGGGAAGAATGAAACCGAGCTGCGGATGCTGCCAGCGCACCAGCGCCTCGACGCCGAAAATCTGGCGGGTCTTGAGGTTGATTTTCGGCTGGTAGACGACGCGCAGCTCGTCACGGGAGATCGCGTGCCGGAAGTCGCCCATCAGCGCGAGGCGTTCCGGGCTGTGGCGATCGAGCTCGGGAGCATAAACGACGCAGCCGGAGCGATCCTCCTTGGCGACATACATGGCCACATCGGCGCGCTGAACCAGCACTTCCGCTTCGGTGCCATGTTCTGGTGCGATCGATATGCCCACGCTGCCGTGTACGTCGAGGTTCAGTCCTTCGATGGTGAGCGGCTCCTGGACGGCCGCAATCAGCTTGCGCGCCGCCAGTTCCGCTCCCTTCTGTGCGACGCCGGGCAGCATCACGGCGAACTCGTCGCCGCCGAGGCGTGCAACCGTGTCCGACTCGCGAAGCCCGATCTGCAAACGCCGGCCGATCTCGCGCAGCACCGCGTCGCCCATCAGGTGCCCCATGGTGTCGTTGATCTCTTTGAAACCGTCCAGGTCCATGATCAGCACGGACAGCGGGTTTCGCGTGCGCACCGCATTTGCGACCGCCATTTCGAGCCGATTCTGAAACAGCGTCCGGTTTGGGAGATCGGTCAAGCTGTCGTAGTACGCCAGGTGGCGGATCCGCTCTTCGGCCTTCGAACGTTCGCGGCGGACCTCGGCGTCGCGCAGCTCGCGATTGATCGCGGGAATCAGCCGGTTGAGATTGCTCTTGATGATGTAGTCGTCCGCGCCGTTCTTCATCGCTTCGACCGCGATTTCTTCGCCGATTGTGCCGGAGACGAAGATGAATGGAACCTCGAGACCGCGGTCGCGCACGATCGTCAGCGCCGCGGATCCACTGAAGCCGGGCATGGTGTAATCGGCGATGACGAGGTCCCAGTCGTCGCTGTCGAGAGCCTCAGTGAGCGCTTTGGCGGAATCGACGTGTGTGAAATCGGGTTCGTAGCCCCCCTGCCGCAAGTACTCGATGAGGAGCGTGGCATCCTCTTCCGAGTCTTCCACCAGCAGCAGGCGTAGCGGTTTCATGCAGCCCGTTACCGGGCAATCCAGGCATTCGTAAGCTGTTCGGAGCTCTGGAGCCGGGCTTCGACCGCCTCGGCGTCCTTCAGCGTCTTGTATTTGCCGACGCGTACCCTGAACAGCGCCGTGGAAGTGCCCTTCACTGGGTCCATGACGAAAGCCGGATAGCCTTTTGCCGCCAACTGTTTTGCAAGATTGTCGGCGTCCTTTCGATCCCGGTACGCGGCCACCTGAACGGCATAGCCCGGCCCGGACGGGTCGGAGGCCTGGGCAACCGATGCGGGTGCCGGTACTGCCGTCGGCTTGACAGTTTGTGGCGCAGGGGTGGCAGCAACCGGCGCAGGGGCGGCAGCCACTGGCGCGGGAGGGGCAGCCGCCGGCGTGCGTTCTTTCGGTGCCGGAGCAGGAGCTGCTGCCGGCGGCGGTGCCGACGGCTTCTGGGCGACCGGCTCCTGCACCACCGGAGCGGGTACCGGTGCAGCCTGACTCTCGGCCGGTTTCAGGGTTTCCTGCGCAGGCGTGTCGCGGAGCAGACGCTCCGCATAGCTCAGCTCTTCTGCCGCCGGTGCCGCTGGTGCTGGAGACGCGGACCCGCCAGCCGGCGCCTGGGAAGGCGCGCTGTCTGCCGCCGCCGCAACACCCGGATCGGGCGCAATCTCGCTGCTTGCGATCTCGGCCGTCGCAGCTCCTTCGCGCACGCCGCGCCCCACGAGCACGCCGAAGAGAAAGATCACGACCGACACGACCGTGACGGCCATGAAAAGAAAGATGAGCTGCTTGCCATTCAGCTGTATTTCGCGGAAGCCTTCGTCGCTCACGGTTTTTTCTCCACTCCTGTGATCTGCTTCAGTAAATGCATCATTTCGATCGGCAGGGGGAAAACGATCGTCGAATTCTTTTCGGCAGCGATTTCCGTCAGCGTCTGAAGGTATCGCAGTGTAATCGCGACAGGCTCGGAGGCGATTACGACAGCGGCCTGGGACAACTTCTCCGAGGCTTCCAGTTCGCCCGCTGCGTGGATGATTTTAGCACGCTTCTCCCGCTCGGCTTCGGCCTGCCGCGCCATCGCGCGCTGCATGTCGGGAGGCAGATCGACGTGCTTGACCTCCACCGACGACACCTTGATCCCCCATGGATCTGTATGCTGATCCAGTATCATCTGCAGCTGCTGATTCAGCCGGTCCCGCTCTGACAGAAGCTGATCGAGCTCTACCTGTCCGAGCACGCTTCTCAGCGTGGTCTGCGCAAGCTGCGACGTGGCGTAGATGTAGCTCTCGACCTCGACAATGGCCCTGCGTGGATCGATGACGCGAAAATAGACTACCGCGTTCACCTTGACCGAGACGTTATCGCGCGTGATGACGTCCTGCGGGGGCACGTCCATCACGACGGTCCGCATGCTTACGCGCACCATGCGATCGATCGGCGCGAAGACGAGCACCACCCCCGGCCCCTTGGGCTGCGGCAGAAGGCTGCCGAGCCTGAAAATCACCCCGCGTTCGTACTCGTTGAGAATGTTGATCGACATCACGAAGTAGACGACGAGGATGAACAGAACGATGAGCACTGGTGGGAGGTTGAACATGGCGGAGCTCACTCCTTCCGGACCGTTAAAGTCAAACCGCTGATACTCGTCACGGCGATCCGATCGCCGGCGGCCACGGGTTCGTTCGCCAGAGCGGCCCAGATCTCGCCGTGCACCCGCACGCGCCCAGTTACCCCATGGGCTATCGGCTCGAGCGCAGTTCCGCGTTCGCCGATCAGGCCCTCGATCCCCGTCACCGGCACGGCGCGCTGCGATGCCAACGAGAGGCGCACGAGAAACGCCGCGATCGCCGCAAAACCCAGAACCACGGACGCGACGAGCGTCAGGCTCAGCTGGAGCTCTGGCGCCGGCGAGTCGATCAGCATGAGCGATCCGAAAATCAAGCTGATTGCACCGCCGACCGTCAGCAGCCCGTAGCTCGTTACCTTGATTTCGAGCGCGAAGAGCATCAGCCCGAAGAGCATCAGCAGGACGCCCACGAAGTTGACGGGCAGCACCTGCAGCGCGAAAAACGCGAGCAGCAGCGACAAGCCGCCGACGACACCTGGAAGTACCGCGCCGGGGCTCCACAATTCGATCGTCAATCCAAGCGTGCCGAGACTCAGCAGGATGTACGCGATGTTTGGATGGGCAATCGCGCTGAGGATGCGCTGGCGCAGGGTCATCTCGATCGGCACGATGGTCGCCGACGCCGTACGTAATGTCGCCGAACGGCCGTCGAACCTCCGAACGGCGCGGCCGTCGAGCTTCTTCAGCAGATCGTCGACGCTCGTGGCGACGAGGTCGATTAGCGGCGGCGTCGCTTTGATCGCCTCGTCTTCGGTAAAAGCTTTGCTCTGAAGAACGGCCTGCTCTGCCAGTTGCGCGTTGCGGCCGCGTGAGCCTGCAATCGTGCGGACATAGGCCGCCATGTCTTCGGCGGCTTTCTTCGAGCTCGTCTCGTCCATCGCGACGCCGCCGCCCGCGACTGGGTGTGCGGCGCCGATGTGCGTGCCGGGCGCCATCGCTGCGATGTCTGCCGCGATCGTGATGATGAAGCCGGCCGACGCCGCTCGCGCGCCCGACGGCGCCACGTACACCGCGATGGGTGTTTTCGCCGCGATCATCCTGGTGACGATATCGCGTGTGGCGTCCACGAGGCCGCCGGGCGTGCGCAGGGTGAAGACCACGAGCGCCGCGTTCTCGGCATCCGCGCGCTGGATTGTGTCGATCATGTATTGCGCGGAAACCGGATGAATGATGCCGTCGACTTCGGCGGAGTACACGACTTGTGCATGCGCGACGACTGGCGACATCGCGATAAGCAGCGCCAGCAGCAGAATCACGGTGACATTTTACCGAGTAACTCTTTGGCTTCGGAGGAATTCGGATCGAGGGCCAGCGCGCGCTCGAGCGCCCCGCGGGCACCGGCCGCATCTTTCAGCTGAAGGTACGCCTGCGCCAGCGCGATGCGCCCTTCTACGGACTCGCGGCTCCACAACGCGATCTTGAAGGCGTCAATGGCCGCGGCGGTCTGCCCTGTTCTCAAGTAGATGCGCCCCAGCAGCAGGTGGGCCGACGCCTCGTACGGGCGAGAGGTAGATCGCGCGGGCAAGCTCCGTCACGGCTTCGCTGTTGCTCCCCTGCTCGAACAGCCGGCGGCCGCGATCGAGATGAAAGGTCGCCAGTTCCTTCTGCTCGCGCTGCCCCGCGATGGCGATCGTGCTGTCGACGCGGCGAAGCGTCGATACCTCCAGCGAGGGCTTGAGTCTCTCGAGGCCGCGCGGCACCGCCTCGGCGCCCGTACCGGCCGGCTTCTTCGCCCATTCGGCGTAGGTCGACGACAGCTGCGTTGCCAGCTCGCGCTCGCGCGCCGCCTCTGCGGCCGCGCCTGTCGCCTGCAGGGCGGCAGCGAGCACCGCATGGGCTTCCCCGTCCGCTGGCTCGCGACGCACCGCTTCACGCAGCCAGAAGATGGCCGATTGAGCATCCTTCTCGGCCCAGTACGCGTACCCAAGGTTGAAGTAGTAGTCCGGATCGTCCTCATCGAGCTTCAACGCCTGATTGAAGTAGTACGTCGCGCGCCCGGTCTGGGGCGTCGCCGGCCGCCGCAGCTGAATGACGCCGACGTTGTTCATCAACGTCGCCGATGGCGCGCGATCGGCCAGCGTTGTGAGCGTCGCGAAGGCATCGTCGAGACGATTCAACTGGATGAGCGACAGCGCCACGCTGAATCGCGCGTGTGTGTACATCGGCGACGTCTCCGGAACCGCCGCCGCGGCGACGAGCGCGGCCTGCCCGTTCGACTCGTCGTGGTGGACGTTCCAGAGCGCGACGCGCGCGCGATCGAAACCCGGATCGAGCTTGATCGCGGTTTCGAGGTAACCGATCTTGGCCGGCGTCGCTGTTGCGATGAGGCCCTTGATGTAGTTCTCGAACACGGGGAGCGCCGGCTTCAGAGGCGGCGTGCCCGCGCCGGCCTGTCCCGCGAGACGCCTGCCGACGCGCCCGAAAATCCCGAAGAGATCGTCGAGCGGTCCGGCTTCGACGAACTCGTGCTCCATCCGACCCGTGTCGAGCCGGATGTTCTGGGCGCGCACCGAGATCATTCCGCCTGTCAACCGGAACGAGCCGATGACGACGTGTGTCGCACCGACGACCTGTCCCAGGCGAATCACCGTGGCGTGGCTCAAACTCGTAACGGGTGGTACCTGGAGGCGCTGGAACGCGTCGAGGCGTTCTTCGCGCGTGTACGCGCGCTTTCCGAGCGCGTTGAGCTCGTCGGCCAGCAGCACCGCCGATGCCTCGCCCATCCAGTAAATCCGCGCTTCGCGCGCCGGATTCTCGAAGGGAATCACCAGCAGACGCTCGCTCGGCTGTGGCTTCGATTGCGCGGAGCCGGCAGCCGAAGGCGGCTGCGCGGCGGCGAACCCAGAACCCAGAACCAGGAACCAGAACCCAGCACCCAGCACCCAGAACCCAGAACCGCCCTTGCGCATGGTTCTACTTTTGCTCCGGCGGCACATGCACCGCAATCACGCAGTTCGCATCACCGACGCCCTGGCACGCGTGCACGCGCGCCTCCCCACTGACGCTGACCAGCGCAAACAGGTGCGAGAGCGCCGCAGAATAAAACACACAAAGCGGCCAGTCGAACGGCTCGCGCACCGTGCAAAAAACCGAGCTGCGCAGCGTCAACGTGCCCTGTCCGCGACGCAGCTTCGCCACCGCCCTGCTGCCGCCGTAGCTCCGGCGCACGACCTTCTTCGCCAGCATCATCGCCATGCGTGCGCGCAACATGACCGGCAGCGCGCGAATGATCGAGCGCTCGATCGGCGTGAGATTGTCGAACGTCCACTGCGCCGCGTACTCTCCCGCTCGCGACGTGACCAGCGTGTACGGCTCCCCTTCCTGCCTGAGAAAGCTCAACACCGCCGCGAGCGGCGCGAGCCCGATGCGGCCGTCGCGCATGCCGGTCGGATTCAGCCAGTTCTCGTAGAACTCGAGGCGCGTAGGCATGAGGTCGGAGATTCCCTGATGCAGGCTCGCGACGAGCATCCGGCCGACTCCCGCTCGATTCATTCTTCTGATATCCTTCCGCCTGGAAGCGGGATCCCCAACGCGGCGCCCGCGTGGGGGTGCCTGACCTGATTTCGATGTGGACGGGAGCCATCCTCGCAGGCGGCCGCGCGCGGCGCCTCGGAGGGCTGAACAAAGCCAGTCTGATTCTGCAACCTGGGCGTGCGTCCGTTCTGGACCGTCAACTGGCGCGGCTGCGCCGCGTCGTCGATCGGACAATCATCATTGCCAACGACGCGAAGCCGTTCAGCGGCGCCGGCGTTCCGGTGATTCCCGACATGGTGCCGGACGGCGGAGCGCTCGGCGCGCTCTACACTGCCGTTCATGCAGCCGGTACCGAGTGGACGCTGGTGGTTGCGTGCGACATGCCCTTTGTCAGCGAACGGCTGCTCGCACATCTCGTATCGGTCGGACGCTCGGTGGACATTGCGATTCCTCGCACGGCGCGCGGCTATGAGCCGCTGTGTGCGACTTATTCCCGCAGCTCGGCGACCGGGCTGCGGCGTCTGATCGACGAACAGCGATTCAGGCTCAGCGATGTCGCCCATATTCCGGGCTTGAACGTTCACGAGGTGGGGCGGGACGAGTTAGAGGCCTTCGGCCCGGAAGAGGTGTTGTTCTTCAACCTCAACACCCCGGATGACCATGTTCGCGCAATTGATCTCGATGGAGAGTATCACTATCCTTCATGATTCTTCCAGTTCACCAATGCCTGCGGGAACGGCTGCTGGCGACGCTCCAGCGCCTGTATCCACTGCCGCCCGACGCGCTGCCTCAACTGCCGATTGAGTATCCGCCCAAGCGCGAGCTCGGCGACCTCGCAACACCCGTCGCTTTCGAATTGGCGCGCCGGCTGCGCAAGGCGCCCCGCGCGATCGCTCAGGACATCGCCGCGGCGCTGGGCCCGATCGACGGCATCGCCCGCGTCGAGGCCACGCCGAATGGATACCTGAACGTCTACCTGGATCGTGTGTCCTTTGCGCGCGCCGTGCTGGGCGACCATGGACCGACGCTGGACCATGGCCCCGAGACCATGGCCCATCGACCGCCGAAGGCGATCGTCGAGCACACCGCCATCAACCCGAACAAGGCGGCGCACATCGGGCACTTGCGTAATTCCGCCCTGGGCGACACGCTCGTACGCGTGCAGCGATTCCGTGGTGTGCCCGTGGAAGTCCAGAACTACATCGACGACACCGGCGTCCAGGTCGCAGACGTCGTCGTCGGATTCCGCGAGCTCGAACGCAGGAACCTCGACGACATCCGGCGTATCGCTGACGGGTCGCGATTCGACTATTACTGCTGGGACTTGTACGCGCGCGTCACACAGTGGTACGACGAAGACAAAGAGCGCCTGACAATTCGCGCGGCGACGCTGCACGACATCGAACACGGCGGGACCGCAGCCTCTGAGATCGGGAAGTTCATCGCCGACCGCATCGTCCGCTGCCATCTGCTGACAATGGCGCGGCTGAATGTGGACTACGACCTGCTGACGTGGGAAGGACACATTCTGCGGCTCCAGTTCTGGGCGCGCGCCTTCGAGATTCTGAAAGAGAAAGGCGCGGTTTATCTCCAGGCCGAGGGAAAGCTCGCCGGCTGTTGGGTCATGAAGATTGATGAGGAAGACGCGCCTGGAGAAGATGAGGACGGCGACGAGCGCGAGAAGGTCATCGTCCGATCGAACGGAACCGTCACATACGTCGGCAAGGACATCGCCTATCAGTTCTGGAAGCTCGGCCTGCTCGGACGCGACTTTCATTACCGCCAGTTCAGTACCCGCCCGAATGGCAGCGTGCTGTGGTCCACCTCCGACACGCCCGGCGATGAGGCGCACCCACCGTTCGGGCGCGCCTCGGCGACATACAACGTCATCGACGTGCGGCAGTCCTATCTGCAGAAGCTCTTGAAGCAGGCATTGCGCACGCTCGGGTACGCGGACGAGGCGGAGCGCGCAACACATTTTTCGTACGAGATGGTGGCGCTCTCGAACGCCACGGCTCGGACGCTCGGGTATCTGGCGACGGATGCTCCCGACGACAAGCGCGGCTTCGTAGATGTATCGGGACGGAAAGGTCAGGGCGTCAAGGCTGACGACCTGCTCGATACGCTGATTTCGCGGGCCGAAACCGAGGTGGCGAAGCGCAACCCGGAATTCAGCCCGGTCGAACACAGGCGCATAGCTGAAATGATTGCGGTCGCAGCGGTGCGCTACTTCATGGTGAAGTACTCGCGCACCAAGATCATTGCGTTCGATATCGACGAGGCGCTCGCGTTCGAGGGTGAAAGCGGGCCGTATCTACAGTATGCTGTCGTTCGCGCCCAGAACATCTTCGCCAAGCTGCGCGAGCGGGACGGTCTCGACGAGGCGGCCGTCCTCGCAACGCTCGGCGATATCGCCGCCGGCGAGCTCGACGGCGCGGCCGGCAACCATGACTTGTGGGCGCTCATCCTCGAAGCTTCGCGCCTCGACGAAATTGTCGAGCAAGTCGTTCGGACCCTGGAATTTTCGGTGCTCGCGAAATACGCGTTCGGTCTGGCACAGATGTTCAACGGCTTCTATCACCGGTATCCGATCCTCAATGAGGAACAGGCCGGCGCCAGACTCTGGCGCGCCGCCGGCGTGGCGTATTTCCGCGCGCAGCTGACCCGCGCGCTCGACCTCATGGGGATCGCCGTCCCGCCGAGGATGTAATGGCTGTCATCGGCATCACGCCGTCGAACCGGTTGACCGATTACCTCGAATCCGTGCGGCGAGCCGGCGGCGATCCACGAGTGCTCTCGATGGATGCGCCGCCCACTCTCGACGGCCTCGATGGCGTCCTCTTTACTGGCGGGGGCGACGTCGATCCCGCACACTATGGCGACGCCCGGCATCCGAAATCGAACGAGCCCGACGCCGCACGCGACGCCTTCGAGCTCACGCTCGCGAGGCTGGCGCTGGCGAACAACACTCCTCTGCTGGCCATCTGCCGCGGACTCCAGGTCGTCAACGTCGCTGCGGGGGGCACGCTCACGCAGGACATCCCCGCGCAGGTGAATCAGGCGCTAGGACATCAGATCGATTCGCCGCCCGTTGCCATTGCGCACGAAGTGTGGGTCACGCCAGGCACCGCGCTCGCGCGCGTGATGCAGGAAGAGCTGGTCGACGGCGAGGTGCTGCAGGTCAACAGCCGTCATCATCAGGCGGTTGAGAAAACCGCCGAAGGCTTCACCATCTCCGCCACAGCCCCCGACGGCATCATCGAAGCCATCGAACGTTCCGATGCGCGCTTCTGTATCGCCGTTCAATGGCACCCCGAGAATTTCTGGCGTACCGGCGAATTCCGATCGTTGTTCGAGGAATTCGTCAAAGCCGCCGAAACTGGGTAAAACGACTTACAGAAGATAAGAAGATCAGAAGATCAAGAGAGCGCGAAAGGGTTCTCCTGATCTTCTTGTCTTTTGAACTTCTGTAAGTGTTCTCTGCCGTGGGTTTCAGCCTGACCGCGTCAGGACCACCAGCGTCTCGACGTGCGCGGTGTTCGGGAAAAGATCGAATGCCTCGATGTGCTCGAGCGCGTAGCCGGCTTCGACCAGGCGCCGGACGTCGCGCGCGACCGTGGCGAGATCGCAGGACAAATAGACGATACGCGGGGGCTTGATTCCCAGGATGCCCGACATCGCCTCGCTCGACACGCCGGTGCGCGGAGGATCGAGCACCAGCGTGGCCGGCCTTGCGACGTTTCGTCGCTGAAGGAAGTCTTCCACGGAGAAATGTTCCACCGCGATAGCACCGCCATAGGCTGCGGCATTGGTGTCGAGATCGCGGGCGCTCGATCGATCCCCTTCGACAGCCACCACAGGGCGCAAGCCCCGCGCGGCCAGCGCCACCGCAAACAGACCGACGCCGGCATAGAGGTCGAGCACCGTTCCATCAGGCACTCGTGCGAGCACGCGATTCACCAGCTCCCCCAGTGCGTGCCTGTTTCCCTGGAAGAAGGATTGCACATGATGAGTCAGTGTCGCCGTTGTGCCCGCCGCATCAATCGTGTCCGTCACGTACGGGGAACCGTAGCCCGCGGAAACGCGCGCACTCAGTTGATCGGCAAACATGAGCCCGGTGATCCCCTCGACGGCGGCGAGATGGATTGGTGCGTGGTGCGACGACCCCACCTCGAGGAGCACCGCGCGTTCAGTCGCCGGAACGTTCTCGACGATCTCGCAGGAGCTGATGTCGGCAACACCGGCCGCTTGCAGCGCACTGCCCAGCCGTTCCAGCGCGACGAGAGTCGCGGGCAGCAGCTGTCTGGTAGGCGCGACCTCGCACAATTCGTGCGTCCCTTCGCGGAAGAAGCCGAACCGCCCGTTCCGCACGTGCAACCGCGCGCGCATGCGATAGCCGTCTTCGGCTGACGCCAGCACTGGAACCGCGGCGTCGAGCGCGATCTTGCCGATGCGTGCAAAGGCATCGGCCACAAGTTCCGACTTCAGCGACAGTTGGCGCCGGTAATCGATATGCGCGTAGAGCGAGCCTCCGCACGCCCAATCGATATCCAGGCTTCTTCGATCGGGGCTCGGCTCGAGAATCGCCGTTGCCTCGGCGAAGACGACTTTCTTGGCCGTACGCTCGACACGCGCGCGCACGCGCTCGCCCGGGATGGCGCCCGCGACGAAGACGATCTGCCCGCCGTGGCGCGCGAGCATGCGCCCGCCGGCCGCAGGCTTCTCTGCGACCAGCGTGATCTCGCTGCCAGGGCTGAGGACTGAAGGCATAGGGGTCGTCTTACATTTATTCGAACGACACGGTCGGCAAGCGCTCACGTTCGCGCAGCAGGCGATCGACGGCCGACTCGATCGCGCGTTCGTACGCCTCGGCCGGCATCCGATCGCGGAACGGGAGAAGCTGCCCCGATGCCTCTCGGCGCATGGCCTGCACCTCGCCAGGATCTGCCTGCGCTCGGGCCGCATCGAGCATCATGCGATCGAGCTCGGCGAGGCGCGCCGTAATCCGCTCGCGTGTTTCTCCGCGAAGCGGTCCGGGCAGATCGCGAAATGCCGCCGCTTCTCTCGAAATCGTGTCCATTACCGCATCGAATTCCGGCGGCAGCGGCGTCATGCCGGCACGGCTGGCGGTGACACGCTCGCAGACACGATCGAGATGTTCGGGCAGGCTTCGCTTGCGCCGCCTGGCCTGTTCCTCGTCCGCTTTCGTCTCCGGGCCGGGCAGGCGAACACCGACCGCTCGCCGCCACGCGTCGAAGGCACCGAGTATGTCGTTCTCGCAGAAATCAATCTGCACGGGCCGGCGACGCACACCCTTCGCGTAATAGCGCACGAAATAGGTGTCGATACCCTGGCACGCGATCTTGAACGGGATGCCCTGCGCAGCCCAGCTGCACACTCGCTCAAAAGAAGGTCCGACGATTCTGATGAGATGGCCGTCGTTCTTGCGGCAAAGATAGGCTTCGACTTCGCGGCAGTACTCGTCTGGACTCATCGCGGGGGCCCCTGGCCCCGCGCTCATCGGGGTCTGTTTCTCTCCCACACCATTCTCAATCCCTGGAGCGTCAAATCCGGGGCCACATGTTCGATGAGGTCGACTTCCGGCGCGATAGTGCCGGCCAATCCTCCGGTCGCAATGCAGACCACGTTCGGGCCGAGCTCCGCGCGCATGCGCCGCACGACGCCATCGACCAGGCCGGCGTAGCCGTAGTACAACCCCGACTCGATCGCACTGACGGTAGTACGGCCGATAACCTCGCACGGCTTCTTCATGTCGACGCGGGGCAGGCGAGCCGCGCGCTGAAAGAGTGCATCCGCGGAGATTTGCATGCCGGGGGTGATAACGCCGCCGAGATACTCTCCCTTCGCCGAGATAGCGTCGAATGTCGTGGCAGTACCGAAATCGACAACGATCATCGGCGCCTGGCGCTCGCGTCCGTATAAACGATAGGCGGCAACACTATTGAGGATGCGGTCGGCGCCGACCTCGGCCGGGTTCTTGTACAGAATCGGCATGCCCGTATCGACGCTGCTGTCGACGTTCAACGGTCGAATGCCAAAATACCGCTGGGACATGGTCATGAACGTGCTGGTCAGCGGCGGCACAACCGACCCCATCACAATGCCGGCAATCTTGTTGGCGTCGATCGCACGGTGCTCGAAGAGCTGCGCCACCCAGATGCCAATCTCATCCGACGTTCGTTCCCGCAGTGTCGCCAACCGCCAGCTGTCCACGAGCTGCTCGCCCTCGAACACGCCAAGGACGATGTTGGTGTTGCCGACGTCGATTGCTAATAGCATGTTCATTCTCTCAGCCCGCAGCCGTGGTCAGAGCCACCGTACTTCTCCCGCGACGACCCGCACGACCTTGCCGCCGGCCCGTACGAGCAACGCACCGTGACGATCGATGCCTTCCGCGCGTCCGCGAACACGGCCCGCCGGCGAGTCCCATTCAACGTGGGCACCCGGCAGAGACGAAGCAAGCTGCCGCCAGGCGCTCAGAATAGCATCGAACCTTCCGGCACGCAGATCGGCGTAGCGCTCGCCCAGCGCCGCAACGATTTCAGCGAGCACCAACGCGCGATCTGCCGGCCGGTTCGTCTCGGCCTCGATCGAGGTCACGCGCGAGGCAAACTCTGGCGGGTACGCAGCCGGCTGCAGATTGACACCGAACCCGACCACGATGAACTGAAGCGCGCCTCCTTGTACGGCTGCTTCTGCAAGAATGCCGGCGAGTTTGCGCCCGCCGACCAGGACGTCGTTCGGCCACTTGATCTGGGCGGGCAATCCCGTCACGACATGTACTGCCTCGGCAATTGCGACGCCGCTCGCGAGTGTCAACAGCGCGGCGGGGGTTTCCTCATTCGACACTGCCGTTCCCGGACGCACGATCACGGAGACGTACAGTCCCGCGCCCGGCGGCGAAAACCAGGCGCGGCCATGGCGCCCGCGCCCCGCGGTCTGCGTTTCTGCCACAACCAATGTGCCCTCTTCCGCGCCCGACTCGGCAAGCTGAGAGGCGATATCGTTTGTCGAGGACGTCGACCGAAGCCAGTGGATGCGGCATCCAAGCCCTCCGGATCGCGCCCCCGCGCGCGCGAGCGCGCGCGCAACCTCCGGCGGAACATCCTGCCCGCCGGCCGGATTGTCAGGCTGGTTCGATCTCAAAGCTGATGTCGACCGCTGGAGCAGAGTGTGTCAACGCGCCGATCGAGACAAAGTCGGCGCCTGTGGCAGCCAGCTCCGGAATGCGCGCGAGCGTGATACCGCCGGAGATTTCGGTCCTGGCGCGGCCGCGGCTGCGCCGCACCGCCTCGCGAATGTCTTCGATCGTCATGTTGTCGAGCAGAAGGATATCGGCGCCGGCTTCGAGCGCCTGGTCGACCTGCTCGAGCGTTTCGACTTCGACCTCCACGGCCGGCATTTGCTGGAACGCGCGTACTCGAGCGACGGCATTGGCAATGCCGCCGCCGAGGCGAATGTGATTGTCTTTGATCATCACGCCGTCGTTCAGCGACATGCGGTGATTGGTCGCGCCGCCCGTGCGCACCGCATATTTCTCGAGCGCCCGCAGCGTCGGCGTCGTTTTCCGCGTATCGAGAATCGTAATCGTCCCGCCGCTCGCTCCCACGAACTGATGAGCGAGCGTGGCGATGCCCGACAGGCGCTGAAGGAAATTCAACGCCGTGCGCTCGCCAGACAGCAGCGCGCGCGCGCTGCCCGTGACGTGGCCGATCGCCTTGCCGGCCGCGCACTCGTCGCCATCGTGAAGCTGCCACGCGGCTTTGACCCCATCGTCCAGTTGTGAAAACGCCTCGAGCGCGACGTTGAGACCCGCAAGCGTGCACGACGATTTGGCCAGAAACGTGCCGCGCGCGCGGTCGTTCGGGCCGAAGATGGCAGCCGTCGTGATATCTCCGCCCGCGAGATCTTCGGCGAGCGCGCGGCGCACGAGGTCGCGATAGTCTTCGGCCTCAAGCCGCCGGGGCGGTGCCAAACTCAACCTCTACGGAAAGCGCGCCGGCTGCTTTTCGCTCGATTGCTTCAATGCGCACGGCCGCCCGGAGATCGGCCTCGACCGCATCAAGATGTGCCAGCCGCGCCGTCGTGTCGGCGATGACGGCGCGCACGATTGGCACTTTCAGCGGCTGTTTCGCTTCGGACCGCCGTTTTCGGACTTCGCTGAGAACTTCGCGCGCGTAGCTCCACTTCTGCTGATCGTCTTCGCTCGCGCCGCGCATCACCGCCGTCAGCTCGGCCTCCGTCGGCCAGGGAGCACGGTGCACGGATCCCTCTTTCCACCACGACCACACTTCCTCTGTCGCAAAAGAAAGATACGGGGCGAACAACCTCAGGTACACGGACAACGCGGCAACCAGCGCGCTATTTGCCGATCCGGCGGCGTCCGGCCCCTGATCGCCGTAGCGCCGTCCTTTGACGAACTCGAGGTAATCGTCGCAGAAGCCCCAGAACTCGCGTTCGATGAGATCGATGGCGCGGCCGTATTCGTACTCGTCGAGCGCCTGCGTCGCCTCGCGAACGAGGACGGCCAGGTTGCTCAACATCGCGCGATCGACGGGAGACGTGATCGGACCGAGCGGCTCCGATTTGGCCAGGATGAACTTCGACGCATTCAGCACCTTGATCGCGAGGCGCCGACCGATCTTCATTTGCGCCGCATCGAAGATCGTGTCGACGCCCGGCCCGCCCTTGGCGGCCCAATAACGCACACCGTCTGACCCGTGTTCTTCGAGCAGCCCGAAAGGTGTGACGACGTTGCCTTTCGATTTCGACATCTTCTTGCGATCGGGATCGGTCACGAAATCCCGAGAGCGCCGCGTGGAACCACGGCACGCTGTCGTGCTCGAGATGCGCGCGGAGCACGGTCGAGAAGAGCCACGTGCGGATGATGTCGTGCGCCTGCGGACGCAGATCCATGGGAAACACACGCGCGAACAGGTCGGGATCCTGCAGCCAGCGGGATGCGATTTGCGGCGTCATCGATGATGTCGCCCACGTGTCCATGATGTCGGGGTCACCGGCAAACCCATTCGGCTGGCCTCGCTGATCGGCCCGATATCCGTCCGGCACGTCAGTCGACGGGTCGATCGGCAACAGCGACTCATCCGGAACGATGGGACGTGAATAGTCGACGCTGCCATCTTTGTCGATCGGATACCACAGCGGGAATGGCACGCCGAAGAAGCGCTGACGGCTGATGCACCAGTCGCCGTTCAAGCCGTTGACCCAGTTCTCGAAGCGCACCCGCATGTAATCGGGATGCCATTTGATCTGACGGCCCCGCTGTATCAGCGCCGACCGGAACTCCATCGTCTTGATGAACCACTGGCGACTCGTCACGATCTCGAGGGGGCGATCGCCCTTTTCGTAGAACTTGACGTTGTGCATGATCGGCCGCGGCTCGCCAATCATCGATCCGCTCTCCCGCAACAGCTCGACCACTTTCGCCCGCGCCTTGTTGATGGACTGACCGGCGATCTGGTCGTATGCACGCTGCGCGGCGGCAGCATCGTTCGACTCCCATCCAGCGTCGCCCCACGTAATCGGCCGCAGGGTGCCGTTCGGCTGTATCACGGCGCGAACCGGCAGCGACAGCTCGCGCCACCACGTGACGTCGGTGATGTCGCCAAACGTGCAGATCATCGCGATGCCGCTGCCCTTTTCGGGATCGGCGAGCTCATGCGCGCGCACGGGCACGCGCACGCGAAACAGGGGCGTCAACACGTCTTTGCCGAACAGTGGCTTATAGCGGTCGTCGTCGGGGTGCGCGACGAGCGCAACGCAGGCCGGAACCAGTTCCGGCCTCGTTGTTTCGATCTCCACGGCGCCGCCATCGGGCCGATCGAATCGCAACCGGTGATATGCGCCTTCGCGCTCACGATCTTCGAGCTCGGCCTGCGCCACGGCGGTGCGGAAATCGACGTCCCACAGCGTGGGGGCCTCGAGTTGATAGGCGAGGCCCCTGGTCAGCAGGTGCAGGAAGCCGATTTGCGAGACGCGCTGCGATCGCTTGTCGACCGTCCGGTAAGTCATCGACCAGTCGACCGATAAGCCGAGATACCGCCACAGGTGCTCGAATGCCTCTTCGTCTTCCTTCGTCAGCCGGAGGCAGAGCTCGACGAAGTTGGGACGCGAGATCGAGATGGGCTGCTTCGGTGGCTCCGGCGGCGGCTGGAAGTTCGGGTCGTACGGCAGCGACGGATCGCAGCGTACGCCATAGTAGTTCTGCACGCGGCGCTCGGTCGGCAGCCCGTTGTCGTCCCATCCCATCGGATAGAACACTTCCCTGCCGCGCATCCGTTGAAAGCGAGCGATCACGTCGGTGTGCGTGAACGAGAACACATGGCCGATGTGCAGCGAGCCGCTGACGGTCGGCGGGGGCGTATCGATGGAAAAGATCTGATCGCGTGTTTTGGTACGATCGAACTTGTACGCGCCATCAGCCTCCCACGGCTGCTGCCATTTGGTTTCCAAGCCCTCCAGAGCGGGCTTGTCTGGTACCGAGAATCTCCTGTCGTCAGACATCGCGCTAATGGTATCTGGCCGACCGCGGCATCGCAACACAACGGCTGTCAGCTGAGGCGAGCCGATCGAGGGCACGAGTGCCGAACCGTTGCGCGTGTGGTCCAGGCATCACCCGCATGAGGGCTAGTGCTTTTTGGGATCGCACACGGGTGGTGGCTTCATGAACTGACGCTGGAATCGATGCGATCCTTCCTGGCCCTCTCCTTGCCAGCTTCCTCGCGAAACTGTGTCGCCGCGACAGCAGCCTCTTCCCGGCCGAACCGCGGGTACTCGCGGGCAAACGTCTCCATGATATCGCGCACAGGCACGTCGGCACGCGGCCCGCGGTCGTGCAGATACTCCATATGGCGCCGGCCGCGCTTGTTGTATGGATGCATCAGTGAGTCTTCAGAACCGTCGAATTCGAGGGTCTTTACGCCGAATCGATCGCAGAGGCCACGATCGAAGGCAGGTGTTGCCTTCACCCACCTGCCGCCGAGCAACAGCTCGGCATATGAGTGGTAATAGAAAATGTCGGTTCCCATCAGCGCCCGCAGCCGACGTGTGCAGAGGTGGTTGCGGACGTCAGCATATCCGACCCTGGCAGGAATGCCGACGACCCGTGCGGCGGCGGTGAGAAGCGCGGCCTTCGCGACGCAGAACCCGGATCCGCGTGTCAGGCAGGTACTCGCACGATACGTTTCTTCCGAACGGAAGTCGAAGTACGGCGTATAGACGATGCTGTCCCGCACTTCGTAGTACAACCGGACAGCCTTGACCACTTCATCCGTTTCGTCTCCGCAAATGCGTTCAGCGAACTCGACAATGACGTGTGCATCGCTGTCGACATAACGCCCGGGCTGCAGGTACTCGCTGACATGCTCCATTGGACCCTGATTATAATTGAACGCTGGTTCAGATGAGGCCGATCCAACTCCAGTAGGCCACACTGAGCCAGAGGGACACGATTGTCGTGGCAAAGAATACCGAGGCCAGCGTGATCCGATCGGCGTCGGAATACCCGCTTTTCGCCGTGATGCCGTCGGTCATGGCAAGCCAGATGTTCTGATAGTTGAACCAGAAGACGTGGACCGGCAACAGGACAATGGCCGTAAGCACGAGGGGAGGAATGCCGCGCGCAGCTACGAACGCCTCGAGTGACACGACGAATGCCGCGATCGTAATAAACCCGACCGGATCGACGAATCGCATAAGCGCAACGGCCACGCTCAGAGCAACCACTAGAACGAGCGGGCTCCCCACAAAAGGTTCCACGGCGGGAACGATGTAGCCGCCCAGCCATGCGTTGATTTTCAGCGTGTTCATGACGGTTGTCAGGCTCAGCATCCCTCCGACGAAAATCGCCAACGCCCACGGAATACCAGTTCCGATGTCCGGCGGAGCGAGGACCCCTGCGGCAAACAGCGCGGCCAGCGTAATCATCCCAATGGCTTCCGGCGGCACACCGTGCCATGGCTGACTCGCCCAGGCAGCCACCGCCCCGCCGATCAGCACCGCGGCAGTCAGCTCGTCCCGTGTCATTGCACCAAGCCGACGCGTCTCCTCACGAACAACGTCTCTGCTCATGCTGGAGGTTGCCTCTGGACGCATGACGACGAGGTTGACTGCCATGAGCAATCCACACCAGAGCACGGTCGGAACGGCAAATACGCGAGCATAGTCGAACCACGAGATCGGAAGGCCCGCGGTGGTGAACAGGCCCGAAATAAAGGGCCCCCAGAGCGAACCGGTCAATACGGCGCAGCCGGGGAGAACCGCCATTTCGAACGCACCGAGGAGGATCACCGCCGCTCCTCGGCTTGGGAGCGGCAGTTTGATCGCCTGGACGAGCGCGAGCGCAATCGGCACCATGACGGCCGTTCGCACTGTCATCGAGGGCACCCCCAGCGTCAGGACGAACCCGATGAGCATGAATGCGAACGTAATGCCGGCAAACGACGGAGGGAACAACACAAGGATCCGATAAGCCACTCGGCGGGCGAGGCCGGTCTTCTGCATCGCTGTTCCGAAGTACAGAACGCTCACGAGAATCCAGAACGCCCCGGTCGCGAACCCGCTCAGGACGACGTTGGAAGGCACGCCCGCAACGATAAGAAGCCCAAGCGCGAGAATCGCCGTGATGCCGACGTTGAGCGCGTCGACCAGCCACAGACCGACCGCCATTACAATCACCGCAAGCGCAGATTGGCCGGTCGCATCGAGCGAACCGATACTGGGCTGGAGCTTGATGACCATCGCAGCGACGATCGCTGCAGTGGCGCCGGCCAGTCTCGTCGAACGCGGCAACCCTACGCTCCCGCGCCTCGGCTCCGCTCCGCCAGGGCACGCAGCTCGCGCCGCATCAGTTTCCCCGTTGCCGTCCGCGGAAGCGAATCGACAAATACGAATTCCTTTGGAGTCTTGAAGAGCGCGATTTTCTCGCGTACCTCGCGCGCGATGTCGTCTGCCAGAGCGTCACACGGTTCGTGGCCAGGTCTCGGGATGATGTAGGCGCAGATGCGCTGGCCGATGACGTCATCGGGTACGCCGATGACGCCCGCCTCGAGCACTGCGCGGTGCTCCATCAATGCCGACTCCACTTCCCGGGGCGAGATCAGGTACGCGCGGCTCTTGATGAGATCGTCCGAGCGCGAGGCGTACCAGAAATATCCGTCCTCGTCGCGGTGGGCGAGATCATTGGTGTAGTACCACCCGTTCTTCTGCGTCGCGCTCCAGATATCCGGACGGCCGCGATAGCCGAGGGTCAGGCCGGGGTCGTCGGCCCGAATCACGAGGTGTCCGATTTCGTTCACCTGTGCCTCGCGTCCCTCGTCGTTGAGAATCGTGACTTCGTGCCCCTCGAGCGGGCGTCCGAGCGATCCGAGCTTCTTCTTCGGATCGGGGTTCATGAAGATGTGAATTTCCGTCTGTCCGAGGCAGTCGTAGATCTCAATTCCGAGTTGCTCTCGGGCGCTGCGCAGCGTGTCTTCGGGCAGCGGCTCGCCCGAGCTCATGCCCATCCGCAACGATCCGGAGATCGTAGGACTTGAGCGCATCGCCGAGAGCCAGCAGCCGCCGGAAGAGTGTTGGCACCGCGATGAGCACGGTCGGTTTCAGCCGGTCGATCGCAGCGAGAGTGCGCTCGGGATCAAATCGTCCCGGGGTCATGGCGATTGCCGCACCGCTGAGGAACGGATACAAAAAGTTGCACCCGAGAGCGTAAATGAAGCTGATCTCGAGCGGGCTGAAACAGATGTCGTCCGGCGACAGCCGCATCAGTTGCTGGGTAATCGGCGTGCCGGTCGCATAGATCCACCTGTGCGCGTGTTCCACCCCTTTCGGCTCTCCGGTCGTGCCCGATGTGTAGATGATGAAGGCGAGGTCGGCGCCGCTGGTATCGGCCGCCTCGAGCTTGGAGGAAGCGCCGTCGATGAACCTCGCGAACGGCTCGCCTCCACCATCGCCTGCATCGTCGAAGGTCACGATGGTGTCCAGGCCATCCGATCGATCCCGCATCGCGCGGAGGGGCTCCATGAGCTCCGTCGTGGTGAAGGCGACGCGCGCGCCGCTGTTGCGAAGGATGTGTTCGAGCTCCCAGGTACGAAACAACGAATTGGTGGGAATCGGGACACACCCGATTTTCAGCGCGGCGAGAAATGTCGTGAGGTACTCCGGGCAGTTCGTCGAACGAATCAGCAAGCGGTCGCCACGGGAGAGCCCTGATCGCAACAAGGCATTGCCGCAGGTATTGACCATCTCCGAGAGCTGCCGGTAGGTGAAGGACCGGTCTCCGAAGTAGAGCGCGGGACGGTCCCCACGCCCTTCGTCGATGTGCCGATCCAGCACGACCGAAGCCATGTTGATACGGGCAGGAAAATCAGCGTAGCTCAATGCACCCTTTCAAGCCGCACAAGATTGGGATCCAGGCTTACTCGCATGCGTGTCGCGGCGGCAAAGCGGACGGCCTCGAGTGCGCGGACGGCCGCGCCCGGGTCCGAGTACACAGGCAGATGAAGCGGCTCGATCTCGCGCAGCCACCGCTGCTTGACCGTTCCGCCAACCAAAACCAGCACAATCGGCTTTCCAGGGTGTTTGCGCTGCAGCCGCGCAAACACCTGGTGCACGGTCGCGAAGTCGGCGTTCGGAATGGGAAGCAGTATGCAGAGCAGCATGTCGACGCCCGCGTCATCCAGCACGGCGCCCAGTATCTCGGCGTGTGCTCTGTCAGCCCCGATGGACAGCGCCATCCACACGTCGGCCGGGTTCCTCACGGGCTGCCAGTCGGGCAGGCAACGCGAAATTGCCGCGACGGTTGCCGGCGAGAAACGAGCGAGAGTCAGCCCGGTGTCGTGCATCTCGTCGACCGCCATCACCCCCATCGCGCCGCTCAGCGTGACGATGCCGACGCGATTCCCACGCGGAGCAGGGAGCCACGCGAGCGCCTTGGCCATCCCGATAAAATCCTCGAGCGTTGTCGCGCGCACGATGCCGTATTGTCTGAGCGCGGCATCGACAACGCGATCCTGGGCGGCCAGCGCTCCTGAGTGCGAGGCGGCCGCCTGCGCCCCTTCCTCGGTGCGGCCGGTCTTCATGACGACGATCGGCTTGATGCGCTTGACGCGGTTGGCCGCCGACAGAAACGCCCGTGCGCGCTTGAAGGACTCCAGGTGAACGGCTATGACGTCGGTCTCACGATCACGCGCTGCGTACTCCAGGAAATCGGCCTCATCGATGTCGATGCTGTTGCCCAGGCACAGACTCCTCGAAAAACCGATCCGCTGTGTCGATCGCGCGGCAAGCTGATCGGCAAAAGCGCCCGTGAAGATGCCCGTCTGCGCCGCCACGGCCACTCGGCCCGCCGGCCATTTCGGAAACGGGACGAAACTCCCCATCAGTGCGTTCGGCGCGCTGACGAGGCCGACCGAATTGGGACCAACCGCGCGCATCCGGTTCAGTCGCAGAAACGCGGCAATCTCGGCCTGACGCGCGCGGCCTTCCTCGCCGATCTCGGCAAATCCGGCCGTCACGATCGTCACGGCCTTTACCCCGCGGCGTGCGCAGTCCCGCAGAGCCGGCACGACGTGCGGCGCCGAAACGATGAGAAACGCGAGATCGACCCGCCCGGGCACGTCCGCGACCGAGGCGTAGGTCCGGGATCCGAGCACGCGCTTTGATCCCGGGTTGATCGGATAGAGGGGGCCCCGGTATCCGCCCTCGAGCAGGTTGCGATACAGGAAGTAGCCGGCCTTCCCTTTTGTCCCCGAGGCACCGACGACCGCTACTGACCGCGGCGCAAAGAAGGGACGGAGGGCGATCTCTGTCATCCCGTTACCTGCGCGCGAGAACGGCCATCGCATCGACGGCCACACCGCCCCGCGGCGTCATCACCATCGGGTTGATCTCGATCTCGTCGAATGACATCCGAAAAGCGATACATCAGCCGCGACAGGTTCAGCAGCGCCCGCACGATGCTCTTCGTATCGACTGCGGCTGCGCCTCGGTACGCCGTCGAGAAGCGGCGCCGACCTGATTTCTCGAAGCATCTCCCATGCGTCCCGCTCGGCAATCGGGCACGAGCCGAAAGGCAACGTCACCGAGGATCTCGACGGCCGTCCCTCCCAGACCGAAAACCACCACCGGCCCCAGCTGTGCATCATGCGTCGCGCCAAGAATCACTTCCCGGCCGCTGAGGTGCTGCTGAACGAGCACGCCTTCGATTCGAGCGCTCCTGGACGTTCTGCGAACACGGCTGACGACGGCAGCGAAAGCGCGGCGCACCTCCTGCTGCGATCGCACTCCGAGCTGTACACCGCCGACGTCCGACTTGTGCGGCAGATCGCTCGACACGATCTTCAGCGCCACCGGAAACCCGATGCGTCGCGCGAAACGTGCCGCCTCTGCGGCGCTGGTCGCGACCATTTCGGTCGGCACGGGGATCCCGGCAAGCGCAAGCACTTCCTTGGCCTCTGGTTCGGTCAGTGTCTGACGGCCTTTGCGCTGGACGCGTGAGAGATAACCCTCGATCAGCGGGTAATCGGGCTCTCTTCGTGCCGGCATTTAGGAGTTTCGAGCTTTCTCCGCCGCCGCATACACCGCATCGACAATGCCTTGATACCCTGTGCAGCGGCAGATGTGGCCCGAGAGTCCTTCGCGAACGGCTTCCTCCGTGTCGGTCTTACCATTCTCCAGCAGCTCGCATGCTGTCATCAGAAACCCTGGCGTGCAGAAGCCACACTGCACGCCGAAATGCTCGCGGAACGCCTCTTGAAGTGGAGTGAGCTTCCCGCTCTCCCGTGAGAGGCCCTCGACAGTGCGAAGCTCGGCCCCATTCGCCTGCACCGCAAACATCAGGCACGAACGTGCAGGGCCGTCGTTCACCAGGATCGTGCAAGCGCCGCAGACGCCGTGTTCGCAGCCGACGTGAGTGCCGGTGAGTCCGAGGTCCTCCCGGAGGAAATCGACCAGCAGCTTACGAGGCTCGACATGCCCCTCCCGCGACTGCCCGTTCACCGTCATCGCGACCAGGACTTTCTGTGGAATTCGCGTAGTCACGTTCTCTCCTGCTGCTCGAGCTGTTTCGCGGCTCCTCGAAGCGCTCGCACCGTCATCGTGCCCGCGAGATCCCGTCGGAAGGCATCGGACGCGTGGAGATCGGATTCAGGCTGCACCTCGCCCGATACAAGCCTGGCCGCCTCTGCGAGTACCGGCGGCGACAACGGCTGACCGGTGAGAAACTGCTCCACAGCGCGCATGCGCACGGGCGTCGCGCCGACGCCCGCCACCGCCAGTCGCGCGGCGGTGCATCGGCGCGACGCATCCACCTCGACGACGGCCGCCACACCGACAATCGCGAAATCACCATGCCGATGCGTGAACTCCTCGAATCCCCAGGCCGCGTCACGTGGCAGCACTGGGATGACAACTTCCTCGCAGATTTCCCCCGATTCAATCGACGTCGTGAAATATGTGAGGAAAAAGTCGTCCCACTTGATGGTGCGAGCGCCTGCCGGTCCGACGACACGAACCTCACCGTCGAGTGCCGCGAGCATGAGGGGGAGTTCCGCCGTCGGATCGGCGTGCACGATGCTGCCGCCGACTGTCCCGCGCGCCCTGATGGCACCATGCCCGATATAGCGAACGCTGTTGAAGAGCAGCCCGTTGAGACGCTCCACCAGAGCGGAGCGCTCAACGTCACGATGGCGCGTCATCGCACCGATCAGCAGCCGGCTATCGGTCTCACGAATGTACGAGAGTCCCGCAACGTGATTGATATCGACGAGCACTCTGGGCCGAACCAGACGGAAATTCATCATCGGGACCAGGCTCTGTCCGCCCGCCAGAATCTTGGCGTCGTCGCCGTGTTCCTCGAGCAATTCCAGCGCTTCGGGAACCGTCCGCGGAGCAAAGTACTCGAACGGTGCCGGCTTCATCGCGCCACCTCCAGCACTTCTTTCTCGATGTTCTTCAACAGTTGTTGCGTCATCTGCCTCGCGATGCCGGTGAGAAACCGCTGTCCCACCGACGCAATCAACCCACCCACCTGCGCGTCGCCGTTCACCACAAGCTTCGTGCGTCCGTCACCCATATCGCTCAGCTCGAGCTTAGCCGTGCCCTTGACGAAGCCGGACGTGGCGCTTGCCCTCCACCGCCAGCGTGTAGTGGTCGGGAAAGTGCTTGTCCAGGATTTCTACGACGCCTGTATACGATCCCTTGATGGCGGCGACGCCGACCCTGAGCGTCGCGGCGTAGCGATCCGGGGCGATTTCTTCCAGTCTCTCGCATCCCGGAATCCACTTCGCCATCTGCCGGGCATCGTGGAGAACGGTCCAAAGCTCCTCACGACCAACCGGAAAGATGTGTTCTTCGACGATGGTCACGCGGATCTCCTCTTTGCGCCCTGCAGCAGCTCCCAGACTTTACGAGGTGTCAGCGGCAGCTCCGTGACATTGATCCCCATCGGCGCAAGCGCGTCTGCCACTGCGTTGGCGATACAGGCGGGCGCGGTTTCCGAACTGCTTTCGCCGGCGCCCTTGGAGCCGAGCGGCGTCAATGGAGAGGGGGTCTCCATGTGGCCGATATCCAGCTTCGGCGCTTCCGTGGAGTACGGACACTCGTAGTCGACCAGCGTCGCGGTGAGACACTGGCCGTTCTCGTCGTAGACCTGCTCCTCGTACAAGGCACCGGCAATGCCGTGCAGCGCCCCGCCGTATATCTGTCCTTCGACGATCTTGGGATTGATGATCGTGCCCGCGTCGTGTACGGAGACGTATTTGAGAATCGTCACTGCTCCGGTCTGGGCATCGACCTCGACTTCGCAGATGTCGGCCATGAAACCGTAGGTATTCGACGAGTTCACCCGGTCCTGCTGATCTGGAGACTTCGCGCCCTTGAAGCTGAAGGTCTCGGTGACATGAAGTCCGCCCTCCATGTCGTCTGGAAGGCCGCGCGGATTCCAATGCGCCGTTCCGGCGACGTGCGACAGCCGGATCGGCCGATCCGGGTGACCGTCGGCGTAGAAGTTGCCTTTGTCGAAGCGCACATTCTCGAGCGTTGTCCCGAGCAGGTGCGCGGCAATGCGATCGATCTTCGCGCGGAGCTTTCGCGCGGCGGCAGCGACGGCGCTGGTCCCCACCGAGGCGAATCGGGACGAGTACGTGCCGGAGGAGATGCTCCAGATGTTCTTCGCCGTGTCGCACTCGTCGATAACGGTCACGTCGGACGGCACGATGCCGATTTCGTCGGCCACGATCTGCGAGATAATCGTTTCGTGCCCCTGCCCCTGCGGTGTCGTGCACAGGAACACCGTGACCTTACCGAGCGGATCCATCTTGATCGTTGATGTTTCCATGGCGCCCGACTTCGGCAGATAGTCCGGACGCCGCCGGACCTCGGGATCGAGCGCCACCGTCAGATAACCCATGTTCGACACCGAGGGATCGACGCCAACCGAGATGCCGATTCCCACCAGGCGCCCCTCGGCCCTCGCCTGCTTCTGCTGTTCGCGGCGCGCCTTGTAGCCGAACATGTCGAGCGCCAGCTGAAATGCCTTCTGATAGTCACCGCTGTCGTACACGCCACCTGTTGGCGTCGTATAGGGAAAAGCATCCGACGGAATGAAGTTGTGCATCCGGACGTCGGCTGGATCGAGGTCGAGCGTCGCCGCGACCTTGTCCATGAGACGCTCCTGCTCGAAGTACAGGTGCTGGCAGCCGTACGCGCGGTTAGGCCCCGTCGGGCACTTGTTGGTCATCACCACGCTCGCGTCCACCCGCAGGTTCTGCACGCGGTACGGCCCCACGAAGTTGCCAATCGGCCGGAAGGTCGTCGCCGGCTCCGGCGCACGGAGATATGCGCCGATGTTGTCGACGAGCCGCGTCCGGACACCCAACACGGTGCCGTCGCGCTTGACGGCGACCTCGCGGTAAGTCACGCGGTCGGTTTGAATCGAGCTCGCAAGCAGGTGTTCGCGGCGATCTTCGATCCACTTCACCGGCACGTTCGTTTTCATCGACAGCAGGCCGACCAGCGCGAGGTACGGATAGATGCTCGTCTTGATCCCGAAGCTCCCGCCGATGTCCGACGGAACGATGAAACGGAGTCGGTTTTCGGGAATGTTCAGCGCGCGGGCCGTGATGGGATGCATGATGAACGGCCCCATGAAGTTCGACCATATCGTCAGCCCGCCGTCGAAGTGGTCGTAGCTCGATACCACGCCAAACGTCTCCAGCGGCATCGAGGTATAGCGCGGAAACACGAGGCGCTCTTGCAGCACCATGTCGGCCTGCGCGAACGCGGCGTCGACATCGCCGTAGTCGAGCAGGCGGTGACACGCCAGGTTGCTGCCGACGTTCTCGTGGAGGATTGGGGCATCTGCGTCGAGCGCCTTCTCGGGATCGACGATCGCCTGCAGCGGCTCGTACTCGACGTCGATGAGCTCCAGCGCATCTTCGGCGAGGTAACGATCCTTCGCGACGAGGGCCGCAACCGGCTCGCCGACGAAGCGCGCCTTGTCGGTGGCCATGCAGTAGTAGTGAATCGGGGCCGTGGCGACGACCGAAAACGGCCGGGTCCGCTCCTTCACTTCCTGCCCAGTCAGCCCGGCGACGACGCCATCGAGCGCAAGGGCCCGCCTCAGGTCAATCCGCTTGATCCGTGCGTGGGCATGCGGACTCCGGAGGATCGCGGCATGGTGCACGTTGGCGATCTTCACGTCGTCCAGAAACGTGCCGCGCCCGGTCAGCAGACGCGGGTCCTCGTGGCGCGGCACGCTCTGACCCACCCATCGCTTCGACGCCTCTGCCGGCGCCGGCGTACTCTTCTTGCCCTTGTCGATGCCGGTTTTAATGCTCATCGTTACTCACCCAACCGAAAGGACGACGCGTCCGAAGTTCGCCTGATTCGCGAGCAGTTGGTGGGCGCGCGACGCTTCCTCGAGCGGCAGCACCTGCCCGATGACGGGCTGAATGTCGCCTGACGCCGTGAGATTGAGCACCTGTGTCAGCTCTTCCGCATTCGCGCTCTGCGCGCCGGTGAGCCAGGCCTCCTTGTAGATCATCAGTGCGGCATTGAACTGGGCCGGTTGGCCCGAGATCTCGCCGACGAACACGAGCCGTCCACCCTTGGCAAGCGCGCGGAAGCTCGAAGGAAACGTCGCGCTTCCGACACCTTCGATGACCACCTCGGCCCCGCGCCCGTCGGTGAGCTTCTTGACCTCGGCGGACCATTCCTGTCCGCGCTGGACGACGACCACGTCCTTGGCGCCCAGCGCGCGGATGCGGTCGGCCTTGTCCGCCGACGACGTAATCGCGATGACGTGTCCGCCCGCCAGGCGGCTGAGCTGGATCGCGTGGGTCCCGACGCCGCCGCCGGCGCCAGTGACCACCACCGCCTCTCCAGGCTTCACCTTCGCCGACTTCACGACGGCGTTGTACACGGCCCCGACGACACACCCGCACACGCAGGCTTGCTCGAACGGCACCGCGTCGGGAACGGTCGCGAGCACGGATTCCGGCAACGCGACGTACTCGGCGTAGCCGCCGTCACGGTGCTCGCCGACGCCTCGCCTGTTGTCGCAGATCTCACCGTGCCCGCCCCTGCAGTAGCGACAATAGCCGCAGGCAATCCGGTAGGTGCTGGCGACGCGATCGCCGCTCTTGAAGAGCCTCGTCCCCGCACCCGCCTCGACCACCACGCCGGCAATTTCATGCCCGAGCGTCAGCGGCAGCTTCGCGCGCGATCGCATGCCCGAGCGAACGATGACATCGAGATAACACACGCCGCACGCTTTTACCTGGATCAGAACCTCGCCGTCTTGAGGTCTAGGCGCGTCAATCTGTTCGAGCCGTAGTACGTCAGGACCCCCGAATGCACCGAGCCGGACTGCTTTCATCGACAGGTCGCCTTTCCCCCCGCCTGGAGCGAACGCGGAATCGTAGATGCCCATTGCAGCGATTGTCAATCATTTTTGAACGAGTATTCAAATTCAGATGTGGATAGACGATGATGAACTCACGTCTGTCGCCGGGACTACAACCCCGACGCTGCGCGTCGATCAGGAAGACATCCCGCTGCAGTGCTTCCATCGACGACGCGCGAGTTCACCAGAAATGACGAGCTCGTTCTGAACGCTGCAATTTACGACCGCGCGACCGTACCGCACAGAGTCGACGCGACCGCCACGGTACGCACGGGAGATGGACGCGAAGTGTTTCGGCATCATCAGGAGAGCTCTTCGGGCGGATCCAAAGCCGCGGGCGGCTTCGGATACGTAGCGCGAATCCTGCTGCAGGACATTCCGCCCGGCGACTATGTCGTCACCGTCGATGCCGAGTCGCGTCTGTCGAACGGCGGGCGCGCGACCCGGCAGGTGCGGTTTCGCATCCGTTCGTAACCTGCCGCCTACTGCTCCCAGGGAAGACGCACCATCGACCTGTTGATGGCCGCAAGATTCGGCGCCCCGGCCAGCGCCATGGCGACGGTGAACTCGGCCGCCAGCATTTCCATCACGCGTTGGACGCCCACGGCACCGAATGCCGCAAGACCCCATGCGGGTGGACGGCCGACCAGCACCGCCTTTGCGCCGAGCGCAAGTGCCTTCAGCACATCGCCTCCGCGTCGGATGCCGCCATCGAGGAGGACGGGAATCTTTCCCGCCACGGCATCCACGCATTCGGGCAGCGCCATCAGGCTGGGAACAGCGCCGTCATACGCGCGTCCGCCATGGTTCGACACGATGATCGCGTCGGCGCCGGATTTGACTGCTGCAGCCGCATCCTCGGCGTTCAGCACCCCCTTGACGATGATCGGAACCTTCGTCGCGCCGCGTACCCAGTTGAGGTAGTCCCAGGTCACGTTGGGAACGCCGGGCATGAGCACGCCTGCCTCGTAGCCTGGGTATCCGTTGCGGATGTTCCGGTCGCGGTTCGGCGTCACCGTGTGGTCAACAGCCACGCCCAACCAGGTCGAACCAAGATCGGTGTTGCGGCGTGCCCAGTCCTGTGCAAGCTCGCGAGTCGGCTGCCCGAGCTGCGAGCACCACCAGATTGGTGCCTGACCGCTCTTGTTCAATTCGCTCATCCACGGCGCAGCCGTCACGCCGTAGATCGCATTGGCCGCGCGCGCGCCGATCGCCGCCAGCTTGTCGCCATCCGGAACGATACGATTCTTCGTCGTCGGGTCGAGCATGATCGGATAGGCGAGCTTCTGTCCCAGCAGCTGCAAAGACGTGTCGATCTTGCTCACGTCGACCATCACGCGCCGCCGGAGCCATGTACGCGTATAGGCTTCGAGATTGCCGATCAACGTGTATTCGTCTTCCGCTCCCCCGTTGATGTACTCGAACGTCGCCCAGGGAATGTTGCGCCCCGCGATCTCGGCGATCTCATGGACGTTGACGGGCTCCATCACTTTGGGGCTGTGTTGGGTCGGAAACTGCGTACGCGGCGTACGTCCGACCGGCTGCTGGGCGAAGACGTGCGCGCCGCCGGCAGCGAGCCCAAGCGCAGCCAGGAACTGGCGGCGTCCGTTTTTTCCGTGCCGTTCGTGCCGGCGCAGCAAATCCAGCGTCACCTTGCCGGGATCCAAATATCGCGCGTTGTTCGCCATCGCTGCCTCCGTCACCTGCATCCCGTTTTGCGTGTCAGCCCAGAACCGGCTTGTAGCCCTTCCAGGCCGGCCGGATGAAGCTGCGATTCAGAGCCGAGAGACTGCCCGCGCCAGACAGCGCGAGCGCGGTCCTCAACTCCCCATGCAGCAGCTCGATCACTCGCTGCACGCCTTCCTGTCCGAATGCCCCGAGTCCCCACAGGTACGGCCGGCCGATGAGAATCGCTCTTGCACCGAGCGCCACCGCCTTGACGATGTCGCCGCCGCGTCGAACCCCGCCGTCCACGAGGACCGGCACTTTGCCGTTCACGGCGTCGGCCACCTCGCCCAGCACGTTAAGGGTGCCGGCGGTGCCGTCGAGGGTCCGGGCACCGTGATTCGACACGACGACCGCCTGCGCGCCATGCTCGACGCAAAGCTTCGCGTCCTCGGCGGTCAACACGCCTTTCACGACAATCGGCAGCTTCGACGCCGAACGGGCCCATTTAATCCACGACCACGTGAGATCCGGCGAGTACGGATCCAGCATGCCCGGCTGAAACTGGATACTCCCGCCATCGGTGCTGTAGACGCGTGTGCGGGCGAACTCGGACTCCCACCTGTCTCGACTCGGCCGATCGCGTGCGCCGGTGTACGGGTAATCCACGGTCACACACAACGCACTGGCGCCCTGCTCCTCGCTGCGCCTCGCCCAGGCAGCCGCGTCCTGCTGAGTGCTGTGCCCGAGAGTCGCCGCCCACCACATCGGCGCCTGACTCTCCTTGGCCAGTTCCTGGACCACTGCCGGCTGCACACCCACCAGAACGGATTTTGTGTGCGCAGCCGCCCGCGCCGTCAGCCGCTCGCCATCGGGATTCATCAACGTCCGCAATCCCACCGGACCGAGAAGAATCGGGTGTTCGAGCTTCTGGCCGAGCAGCTCGACGGTCGTGTCAATCCTGCTGACGTCCACCATCACCTTGCGGCGAACCCAGTAGTCTCCAAAGGCGCTGCGATTGGCTTTCAACGTGAGCTCGTCAGCCGCCCCCGCCGCTATGTAGTTGTATGCCTGCACGCTGACGTTCTGCCTGGCGAGGTCTTCGAACTCGTGGAGGTTGACGACCTTCATAATCGCGTCGCGGTACGCCGGCGGGCGAACGACACCTGGTCGTGTGGGCGCCGGGGTCGTCGCTGGCTGCGGTCCTCCTGGCGTTTGCGCTGCCGCCAGGGCCGACCACTCCAGTAGCGGTGAACCGGCCATGAACGCTGCGAGCCCGCAAACCGCGCTCCGGCGGCTGTGGCCCGCCTTCGGTGAACGACTGACGTCACTCATCGATGCCCCCTAGAAGGTGTACCGCATGGTCACCTGCGTGATGCGGCTGTAAGCTCTGGTCGTCGTGATCCGGCCAAAGTCCTGGGCACCGAAGTTCGTGCCAGTCCCCGCGAACATGGGATTATTCGTGAGGTTGAGAAACTCGAACCGGATTTCAGCGCGTTGCGTATTCTTCAGAGCGAATCCCTTCGTGACAACCAGGTCGACGTTTCGGCGAAACGGATGTCTCGTGCGGGTGTCGAGCCGGCCCAGCGTCCCGTACGCCCCCACACCCGGATTGGCATAGGCATCGCGACTGATCCAGGTGGCGGTCGGGTGATCGGCCGTCGCGATGCGATCAGCCTGGCTGCCGGGAGTGTCTATGGCCAGATCAGCGGGGTTCAATCGCTGCACACCTCCGAAGAGTCCAAGGTTCGCCTCAGAATTGCTGGCGTTGTAGGCAGCGATTGGTGGCCCGCTCACGAACTCGACCATTGCCGACAGATTCCAGTCATCCAGCAGCAGAGCCTGAAACCGGGCCCGAAGGGCCGGGGATTCGGACGATCGGCGACAGCGTCACGCGATGCGGCATGTCTATGACACTGACGCCATACTCTGCATCGAGGTCGTAGTAGTTCTGAGGCGTCGCGGTTCTGTTGACGAACGTGCTGAGCTCGCCCCACTGATTGTCCCGCAGCCGGCTCCAGGTGTAGCTGAAATGCCCTCCCCAGACGTCGTCCATCCGTTTCACCAGGCGGGCGATGACGGCGTTGTAGTTCCGCCTGCCGCCCTCGGTCGTCTGAACCATACTCACGTTCCCGAACTGCGGATACGGCCGCAGCAACTGGCCGGCGAGGATGGTCGGGCGTCGCGCAAGCTCACCCATGCCTGCCACGCCGAAGAACGGGTTCGGCAACCGACCGGCGAAGGGCCGCCGCATCCCAATTTCCATTCGCGTCGCGGGGCAAAGTGGCCGGATCGATCTGGTTGAGCTCGATCGGCACCTGAGTGCTTCCGCCGAAGCCGATATCCACGCCAGTCGAACCCATATAGGCGAGCGACAGGGCCAACTGTCCTGGCAGCTGGCGCTGCACATCGATGGCATACTGGTGAACCTTCGGCCCGCCCTTGTTCTGATCGATGAACTCGATGTCGCCGCCGAGACCTGTGAGGATGCCGAGAGAGCTTCCCGTCGGTGGCACCAGCCCGGCGGGGTACGGGTTCTCCAGAGAGGTCAGCGGAACCTCGGTTTCCGCCGCTGATTGCGCCATCTCATTGGTGCGCGTGAAGCCGATGGTTCGCATGCCCCGTCTGGATGTATTGCCACGGCGCCCAGAACAGTCCGTAACCTCCACGGATTACCGTGCTGTCTTTCGATCGCCCATGTTGCGCCAAAGCGCGGTGAGAGCTTGACGGCCGGGGGGTCCCCTTGGTAGTCGTTCGCGCCATTCTCGCCGGCGTAAAGCAAGCCGCCCTTGAACGCCGGACCCGTATAGCCGTTGCGTCGAGCAGCAGCTTCGATGGACTGCATTTCCGGACTCGTGGCGGTCCGGATCAAAGCCGACTGTGATCCGGTTGTTCTCCTCGCGCAGCCCGTCCTCGTGCTCGATCCGCAGGCCGTAATTCAACGTGAGCTTCGCGTTGGGGCGCCAATCGTCGTGGGCATAGGCGCCCCAGTACCGCGTGAAGTACTTGCCGTCACCCCTGTCGTACGAAATCGAGCCCGTGCTGGGCGCGCCGAGCAGGAAGCTCGCAAAATCGTACCCGCCGACGCGGCCGGGCCCTGAGGAGAAGAGATCCTGGAAGGAGTATCTGCCTGCGGTCTCGCTCAGCAGCGTCGTTGCAACAAACAGCTCACGCAGGTCGGCACCGAACTTCAGGCTGTGGCGACCGACCAGATTTCGTGAGCGCGGCGTTGATCGCGTAGGGCCCACCCCAGTCGATCGGGGCAGTATTGAGGCTCTGCCCGACATCGGTGAAATTCTGGAAGTTGAGCAGCGGAAACAATTTCGCAGCTGAGTCGTCAACCGAGTTGAGGAACGTCTGACTGAACCCCAGTGACGCCAGGCCATCTTCGAAGCAGCCCTTCCCCGGCGAGCCCCTCCACGCAGTACCTGCCGTCGGGGAAACTGGTCAACCCATAGCGCAAGCTCAACACGGTCGTGTTGTTCGAGGACGTTGGTGTTGTTCAACACGAACACCTTTGGATGACGCACGAGGTAGTTCGAGCCGTCCAGACAGGAGAGCCCCTCGGCAAAGTTGCCGCGGCCTTCTTCGATGGTCCTGTTATAGACGTACAGGCCGCTCAACGACCAGTTGTCGGTGAACTTGTGCTCCCCTTCAACGTCCACATGTCGCCGACGTCCTGCACGTTCTGCGTGATGTTGTCGTTCGGCAGGCTGTTCTCGTTCGACTGCGCCGGAGCTGCGGCCAGTAGCTGGCCATCTTGAAAGCAACCGGATTGGCGGCGGGATGGCCCTGCGGAATGATGGCGCCTGTGAACTCGCCTCCCGTGGCGAGCGAACCGGTGCCAGTGGCCGGGCACCTGGCGTTCGCGACGCCGGCTCGACAATACGGGTTGAAAATCCGAACCGGGGCGCCGGCGCGGGTCGTCGTGGAAAAATCACCGATGCGCTGTCTTGCGCTAGGCAGGGTGCTGGCCCGCTCCGAGAGCTGCCGGGTGCGATAGCCCTCCGTCGACGTCCAGAAGAAAGTCCGATTCCTTATGATCGGCCCGCCGAACGACCCGCCCCACAGCCGGTAGTAGGAGGCGTCGAGTCCGGTGCTCTCTTTCGTGTCGCCGCGCTTCTCGGCGAAATACGGCAGAGCCGAACCCCACACCGGCCGGTTCTGATAGAAGCCGCTGCCGTGGAACGCGTTGGTGCCCGATCGCGCGGTCGTGTTGAACACACCGCCGCCCGTGCGGCCCATCTCGGCATCGAAGGTATGCACCTGCACCTTGATGTCGTCAATCGCCTCCATCGTCGGGTGGAGCACCGGGCGGCCCTGCATCTCCGAAATCGGCACGCCATCGAGCACGTAGTTGTTGGCACGGACGCCTCCGCCGCCAAGTGAAATCTGCGAAGCGCAAATCTGATCCTGCTGGCGATTCCACCGTGGGTCGGCCTGCCAGTTCACCGTCGGGACAAGCGTCGCGACAAGGAACGCGTTCCGCCCCGGCGACGGCATGGACTCCAGAATATCGCGGCTCAAGACCGTGCCCTGCGATGCGGTCGAGGTCTCGATCAGCGGTGCCTCACCCGTGACGGTCACCGACTCGGTAACCGTCCCGACCTCCATCAGCAGATCGATGGTCACGAACTGCTGGGTCGCGATGCGGATGCCGCGCCGCTCGTAAGCCTTGTAGCCAACGATGGACGCCCGAATCGTGTAGGTCGCGGGAGGGATCGCCGGAAAGTTGTACTCACCGGCGGTATTGGTGACGGTCTCGCGCGAGACGCTCGTCGCCTCGTTGATGAGCGCCACCGTGACACCAGGAATGATGCCGTCGGGATCGCGCACTGAGCCCCGGATGTTGCCGGTGAACTGCTGCCCCAGGCCTTCTGTCGCAACTCCGAAGAGCAGGAGCCCACAGAGCACAAACGAGAGACGAACATTCGTCACCATAAATCCTCCCTCACATGCCTCACAGAACACGCTGTGCGTGCCGCATCAATGCGTCACAGAAGACCAAGCCAGGTTGCGTTCGGATGACGGATGGCCCGCGCGCCGGCGCACACAATGCACGTGGCCGCGGGTGCGGAGAAGGACGCGTTCGTGACGGAGTCGAGTGCTCGCGCCAACGGGCATCCTCGCCATCACTACCCTACTGGTTGCAAAGTCGTCAGACATTCATCGGCTAACGAGACGGACGCTAACAAAGGGCTGGTGAGCGTGTCAAGCGGTTTTGAACAACCTTTCAAAATTGTTTCGAGCCGATCACTCGAAGAGACCTTGCGCGTCCGGCTACAATGACGCCGCATGCCCTGCGCACCGATCCGACGTCGCCTGGTTGCGCTCATCGTGTGCGTGGCCGCTGTTGGCAGCACTGGCGGCGCGTCAAGCCAGCCCCTCCGGGAGCAGACCGGACCAACGGAGGCCGACCGCGAGCTGTGGCAGAAAGTTCCGGAGATTTTCGATGCGATGGGAATTTCAGCGGGCAGTCGCGTCGCAGATGTCGGTGCAGGCAGCGGCTTCTTCACGGTTCGACTCGCCAGGACCGTGGGGCCCCGCGGCCGCGTCTTCGCGGTTGATGTCAACCCGGACGCCGTGCGGCAACTACAGGAGCGCATCGCTCGAGAACAGCTGGACAACGTCGAGGTACACGCAGGAACTCATGCTGACCCGCGCCTGCCGGGCTCGCTCGATGCCGTGCTGATCGTCAACACCTATCACGAGATGGCCGAGCACCGGGCCGTGCTTGACAACATCCGTCAGGCGCTCAAACTCGAGGGGCGTCTCGTCATCGTCGAGCCGATCGCCCTGGCACGCGAGAAGACCTCACGCGCCGAGCAGTACGCAAATCACGAAATCGCGCTCGACTATGTCGCCGACGATCTTCGCCAGGCCGGCTTTGCCATCGCGGAGCGCCGCGACCGCTTTGTCGAAAACCTCCTGGATCGGGACACCGAATGGCTGATCGTGGCGAGGCCACTCTACTAAGGGACCCATCTGCGCGGAGACGCGGGCACGATGATCTAGGTTCTTCAATAAATTGAACATGAACTCGAATTGAACATGAATTCAAAAAACTGGTTGGACGTACGAACCCGGGCTATGACCGGGGCCGCGGCAGTGTCCGGCTTCAGGCAGACCGTGAAAGCGCTCTAATAGTTTCTCTTCAAGTCCATCCCGGCATACAGTGAGGCGACCTGTTCGCCGTACCCGTTGAACATGAGTGTCGGGCGCAGGAAGAACTCCCCGATTCGGCGCTCGCGGGCCTGGGACCAGCGCGAGTGTTGGGCTCCCGGATTCACGTTCGAGTAGAACCCGTACTCCGCCGGATCGCTCAGCTGCCAAGCGCTCATAGGTTGTTTGTCCGTCAACCGGATCCGGACGATCGATTTGATCCCTTTGAATCCGTACTTCCAAGGAACCACCAGCCTGAGCGGTGCGCCGTTCTGGTTCGGCAGGTACTCGCCGTAGAGACCGACGGCCAGAATCGTGAGCGGGTGCATCGCCTCATCGAGCCGCAACCCCTCGACGTAGGGCCATTCCAGCACGTTGCGGCGCTGGCCGGGCATTTGCTGCAGGTTCAGCAACGTGGTGAACTCGACGAACTTCGCACTCGACCGTGGTTCGATTCGCTTCAGCAGGCTCGCGAGCGGAAAGCCCACCCACGGAATTACCATCGACCAGCGCTCGACGCACCGCATCCGGTAGATGCGCTCTTCGAGAGCGTGCGGCTTGATCAGGTCCTCGAGATGATAGTCGGCGGGCCGGGCGACCAGCCCATCAACCTTGACCGTCCACGGTTTGGTCTCGAGCCTGTGGGCGTTGGCCGAGGGATCTTCCTTCTCGGAGCCGAACTCGTAGAAGTTGTTGTAGGTGGTGATGTCCTTGTAAGAGTTCGGCTTCTCGCCTCTCCCCCACCCGGAGTCCTGGACAGGCACGGGAATCGTCAGTCGCGGCCAGGATTGCGCTTCAGCCCGTCCGGCGACGGCTCCCGTGGCAACTCCCATGGCCGCCATCGCAGCCGCCTGCACGAACGCTCGTCGGCCGAGATACAGCGTCCTGTCAGTGACATCGGACGAGCGAATGTCTGGTGCTCTTCCCACCCACATGGCATTTCCCGATTCCGAACGACGTCAGGTACGGAGTTCACGCAACGCCTTCACCGCAGGCCAGGACTGAGCTAGCGCAGCGCCGTTGCGGCCGGGTCGGCGGCTATCAGCCTTCTCGAATCCATTGGCCGTCGCCGCGGAACAGGGAGCTTCGCGACATCGGCCGGTGCCCTGAGGAGGCCGGCGACGAAGAAATCGGCAAAGGCCACGCCAATGGCCCGGGCATCGGCCTTGCCCGAAGGGTCGAACCAGTGGGGGATCCAGTTGATGCCTCCCATGATCGCAAACGTGGTGAACTTGACGTCGATTGACCTGAAGGCCCCCTCGTCGACGCCCTGCCGAATGATCCGGCGCACCGCACGATCGAAACGATCACGCTTTGCGGTGATCTTCCGCCTGAGCGGTGGAGAGAGCTCCTTCACATCCAGAGTCACCGCCGCAGTTCCGTGGAGTTCTTCGGTCATCAGCATCACAAACGCAACAACCACGGCACGGAGCTTGTCTTGCGGTGATTCGTCGCCGGCCTGAATATCCTTAAGGGCGCGCAACAGGAGATCCAGTGTGTGGTCATGGCACACGTAAAGGATCTCTTCCTTGTTCTTGAAGTAGTAGTAAAGACTGCCTTTGGTCATGCGCAGCGTCTGCGCGATGTCATCGACGCTTGTCGCATGGTATCCCCGCATTCGGAAGGCGGCGGCGGCGCTTTTCAGAATTTCCACACGCCGGCGAAGGCTGCGCGGATACGGATGACTCACGTCGGTTGCCTGCTTGGACACGCCTGGACGTAGAAGCCGGTGCTACGAACCCGCGTTCTTGATTCGTTCGATTTCCTCTTGGATGAGTCGCTCAGCAGTCTGCGAGACAATATCCGTTACCGTTTCGCGTACAACTTTATCACTCAATCGCTTCAGGACACGCGACACGATCTCGTCGCGAAGGTGTCGCAGCCTTAGTGCCGGAGCCAGCCCCGTCCCCAAGCCGCGCGGTGATGAAATCGATGATGTCCTGCATGGACGTTCCAGGGCGGAACACGCCGGCAATCCCCATCGCCTTCAAGGCAGGCAAATCGGCGTCCGGGATGATGCCTCCGAGGACAACGAGCACATGTTGCAGCTGCTTTTCACGAAGCAGGTCCATCAGACGCGGGCAGATCGAGTTGTGCGCCCCCGACAGAATCGACAAGCCGATCACATCGGCATCCTCCTGCAGCGCCGCCGCGACAATCTGCTCGGGTGTCTGCCGGAGACCAGTGTAGATCACCTCCATGCCCGCGTCCCTCAGCGCGCGCGCAATGACCTTGGCCCCACGGTCGTGCCCGTCGAGCCCGGGTTTCGCGATGACGACTCGGATTTTTTTCATCTGCATCTACAATCTGGAATCTGAAATCTAGAATCTCCGCTCCAGAACTCCAGATTTTCGTTTCCAGATTCCAGTTTTCAGATTCCAGTTTCCGTTTTCAGATTATGGCCTGTTCCTGATACTCGCCCCACACATCTCTCAGCGCGTCACACATCTCGCCCGACGGTCGCATACGCTCGAACGGCATCCAGCAACGCCGGCATCGTGTTCTCCGCTCCGGACGCGGCCTTGCGCAGCCTGTCGAGGGCACGCGCGACGACGACCTTGTTACGTGTGCGGCGCAGCCGGTCGACCTTGGCCAGCTGCTGTTGCGCAGCGATCTCATCGACCTGCAGAATTGGCACGCCCCCCTCGCGCCCGGAAACGAACTCGTTCACGCCGACGATGACCTGTCGCTTCCTCTCGACGTCCTGTTGAAACCGATAGGCGCTTTCCGCAATCTCCCGCTGAGGAAAGCCCCGCTCGATCGCGGCAATCATGCCGCCCATTTCGTCGATCGTGCGGAAGTACTTCTCGGCTTCCGTTTCCAGATCGCGCGTCAGCCGCTCGACGAAATGAGATCCGCCCGAACGGATCGACGGCACGAGCGACACCCGTCTCGTGCGCGAGTATCTGCTGCGTCCGCAGCGCCAGTCTGGCCGCCTCGGCCGTCGGCAGCGCGAGCGCTTCATCGAACGAGCAGGTGTGAAGCGAATTAGTCCCGCCCAGCACGGCTGACAGCGCCTGCAGCGCAGTCCGAATGACATTGTTCATAGGCTGCTGCGCGGTCAGAGAAACGCCGGCAGTCTGAGCGTGAAACCGCAGCTTGAGCGATCGTTCATCCAGCGCGCCAAACCGCTCGCGCATGACACGGGCCCAGATGCGCCGCGCTGCGCGAAATTTCGCGATCTCTTCGAAGAAATCGCGATGAGCGTTGAAAAAGAAGGACATCCGCGGAACGAATGCGTCCACGTCGAGCCCTGCCTCGACCCCGGCCTGCACGTACTCGATGCCGTCGCGCAGCGTGAACGCCAGTTCCTGCGCCGCGGTCGCGCCCGCCTCCCGGATGTGATAGCCGCTCACCGATATCGTGTTCCAGCGCGGCACGTGCGCCGCCGAGAACGCGAAGATGTCGGTAATGAGGCGCATCGACGGTCGCGGCGGATAGATGTACTCCTTCTGGGCGATGAACTCCTTCAGGATGTCGTTCTGAATCGTGCCGGAGATCGTCTTCCAGTCGACCGACTTCCGCTCCGCGAGCACGAGATACATCGCGAACATCATCGGCGCCGGCGCATTGATCGTCATCGACGTCGTGATGTCGCCGAGCGCGATTTCGTCGAACAGCGTTTCCATGTCGGCGAGCGACGTGACATTGCAACCGCACTTCCCCGTCTCGCCCAGCGAGAGCGGGTGGTCCGGATCGCGGCCCATCAGCGTCGGCAGGTCGAACGCGACGCTCAGGCCCGTCGCGCCCGCCGCGAGCAGCTCGCGATACCGGCGGTTCGTGTCCTCCGGCGTGCCGAAGCCCGCAAACTGCCGCATCGTCCACAGCTTCCCTCGATAGCCGGACGGATGAATGCCTCGCGTATATGGATATGCGCCCGGATCGCCGAGCTCGCTGCCGTAGTCGAAGTGCGGAACGCTGTCGAGTGTGTAGAGCTGCTCGATGGGACGGCCGGAGATGGTCTTGAAGGTTCTGGGCTGCTGCGGTGCCCGACCAGGTTGCTGTAGTGCTCGACTTGAGTCGGGCCCCACTATTGAGTCGGGACCTGCCGAGGGTGGAGAGGCTTTCATGGGCTGAAGACGACAGCAGCCCGCCGCACGATCGTGCGACGGGCTGCTGAAGACGTGCTACTTGCGAATCACCGTAAATTTAGCCATGCGTTTGAGCACCTCCCGGCCGCGGCCTAATGACTTACGCGCCCTTCCGCCCACCGTCGCTCACTTCGCGGGCTATGGTGGACTCTTCAGGCAATGGCTTGACGGCCTTTCCACACGCTCTCGTTTAAGAATGGAGCGGTAATTCGATTGTACACGAACTGTTCTATTTCAGTGAAAAACCCATGTCTACATGAATAACCATGCTCACCGGTTCTCCATCTTTCATGGCGGGCTTGAACATCCATTGTTTCATCGCTTTTACGGCCTCCTGGTCGAGGCCATACTTGTTCTCGTCAAGAGGCCGAACGACTTTCACGTCGCCGACGGTACCGTCGGTCAACACTTCTGCCGACAGCAGCACTCGCCCTTCGATGCCGGCGGCCCTTCCTTCTGGTGTGTACTCAGGCTTCACTTCCTTGAGCAACTCTGGCTGATTAGGTGTGCGACGAGGCTGAGCCTCGGCCGTTGTCGGCGCAATTGAAAGGAGTCCGAGGAGCATGGATATTTTCAGAACGTGCATGGCAGAAACCCCGACTGGCGACTCTCGACTGTCGACTTGCGACTGTCGACTGGATTTTAGAATCTGGATTCCTTCTGAAAAAACACGCGGTTGCGCGTGGCCGGGCCAAACGCGGCGAAGAACGCGGGCGCTGGCCTGATACCAAGTCTGAATAGCGCGTCGCAGAATGCGTTTTCGACTTCACTCGATGGCGCGCTCCGCAGGCTCATTCTCACGAGAGACCTTCGCGCGGCACGCATGGATGTTTCAAATTGCGTATCGCCGCGGGAGCGAGATTCGCCCGCAGGAATCTCACGGAAGATGCGCTCGACGTTTTGAGCGAGTTCTGACTTGTTCTGTTGGACAAACAGCTTCTGCGCCTCTTTGACCAGGAACACTACGTAATGCCGCTGATCTTCCGCGACCATCCCGTCGAATCGCTCAATCGTCATCGCGGCCGATTGATGAGGCCCCAACGCGACCATCGACAGAAACATGACAGCCGCAGATTTCCTCATACGACTTTTTACTTTTTACTTTCTACTTTCCAGTTCCCGCCCCCTCAGTGCGTCATCGCATGCAGCAGGACGTCGACCCCGAGTGCGTAGCCGTTCGGTGAGAACTGATAGAAGAAGCCGGGATCCTCGCCCTCGCGCTCCCACGAGTCGGCGACGTCGGTGTTGTGCGTCATCAACACCATGATGCGGCCGTGCCGATCGCGAATCGCGCGCAGGTGCGGCTCTTCGCTGTCGATGCCGCGCTCGGACGTGACTCGTCCCTGCCAGCTGCGCCAGAACTGAATATTCGTGATCTGCGGGATGGCCGTCACTGGAAACAAGGTGCGAAGCAGCGGGTCGTCCAGCGGCACGTCGTTGATCGGAAACTCCTTTGGCGACAGCACCCGGCCGATCTCGCTCGACCATTGCTCCCAGGCCGGCGTGCCCCAGAAGTCGTCGACCCACAAGAATCCGCCTTTCAACAGGTAATCACGCAGGCCCTGTACTTCCTCCTGTTTCAACCCAATCGTCCCGGCGTCGGACGCGACCACGTAGGGGCAGTTGAAAAGCTGCGGATCCGTCGCGCGAACGACCCAGGTGTTCGGCTCTTTATTCGCATCGCGGCTGATGGGTGTCTTGGTGAGCTCGGACAGGCGCGTCATCAGGTTGCGTTCGGAGAACGGGTAGTCGGTCTGCCATCCGACGCCCATGTCCTCGATGACGACGCGGTTGTATTCCAGGCGGCAGACGGTGAAGTCGCCGTCGGGCATCCGTTCGGGCGCGTAGCGCGCCGCGAACGATCCCTCGCGATAACGGCGCCACTGCGCGTCGGCGCCCACGACACACATGAGCGCGAATCCGGCGATCAGCGCAGCCTTCCACACCCGTGAAGGCCCGGTGGACGTCACGGGGTGATTCGGAGGGCGACGAGCGTGGACGCCTGCTCCGCCCCGTCCTTGGCGATTACCTCGATGAGGAACTCGCCGGGTGGAAGCGCCGCCAGTGGAACGTCAATCTGACTGAGCCCGCCGAAGCCGGCGGGCGTCACGGGCAAGGTGGACATTTCGCCACCTTCCCTGTTCAGCATGCGTGCGGTCAGCACGGGTGTGCCGCCGGCGCTGTGTGCGGCGACACGAACGAGCAACCGATCCGTGCGCCGGAACTCGCGCTCGCTGACGGGAATCGCCTTCGGATCGGTCGCGAAAGACTGCCATTCGGGCAACGTGCGACCCCGGAAGACCTGGGGCGTGCTGAACGCCAGGCCGAGGCCGAGGCTCGGGACGATGAGCTTTCGCGTCTCGCGATCGAGCACCTCGGCAGACGCGTCGGCGACAGCAATCTCGAGCTCTATCGGACCGGGCTGCACTTCGAATTCGATCCTGCCCGGCGGCAGAGCCTTGTTGCGATAGTAGAGATCGGAGTTCGGGCCGCCCGCCGCGAGTAGCGACACAGTTGCCGGCGTCTCGCGTCGAACGCCCGGCATGGCCGGCGCCGGACTCCACACGAAGCTGATCTTGGTCTTCCCGTCGGTGCCAGGCGACATGCCAATCCAGCTTCGAATCGGATTCCGCCGCTGCTGTGATGTAACGGCCAGCGTCCCGAGCGCTTCGGTGATGGCCGGAGGCGGACCCGCTTTTTTCGGCGCGAGGGCACGCTCCACTTCCGTCGCGCTCATCGCCATATAACCAGGGCGCGAGCGCACCTGCAGGCCGGGCCGTTTGACGCGCACGTTGAGCCTATGGAACTTGCCGTCCGTGGTCACCGCCGACGTGTAGCCGAGCAGGTAATAGGCGCTCGTATCGCGGATGATCTGCCTGAGCCCGCGATCGAGATCGTTGCTGTTGACGATGGCGCGCCCGTCGGTTTCGTCCGAGAGAACCCGGAGCGTGTCCATCGTCGTGTCGAGCATCTGCTGGTTCTTGGTCAGGCTGACGGCTGCCTGCCCGGCGCTGCTGAGGTCGAACTCGAACGGCGCGAGACCGCGCGGGTCCAAGCTGTAAATCGCGCAGTTGTAGCGGTTCGCGAGGTCGGTCACCATTTTGATGTCCGACAACATGTCCGACTGCAGGAAAAACTCCTGCGATTCCAATCGCTGCTGCGCCGGTGAATTCGCGCCGCCAACCGGATCGGCCCGCGGCCGCGGCTGGTTGCCGCACGAGCCGCCGTTGCAGGTCGCAATCTGATCGTTCACCTGCACGGGCAACACATTCGTGAAGCCCTCGCTGACGAGCACTATCGCCTTGCGCCTTTCGCCTAGCCCGCCCAATTTGATAATCAGGCCCTTGATCGCCGTCAGCGTCACCTGATTCCGGATGCGCTCGGCCTCGATCGTCGACACGTAGTGCACGTACCGCTCTTCGAATTCGTTGCGCGGCGTGTAGTCGTACTTCCGCCCGGTGAACTCGCGCATGGCGGTGGCGACCGCCCTGCGGTTCCGCGAGAGCATCACGTCGTTGATCGACCACAACGGATACATGATGCTCACGAGATCTTTCGGGTTGAACTGGTTCTCGACAAACCGCGCGAGGATCTCTCGCGAGCGCATGCTGTTCTCGAGCCGCACGTGGTAGTCGTCCAGAAAAATCGCAAACAGCCGCACGTCGTCGCGCGCAGCTTCCGTCTGCTCGTCGATCGTGCTACGTACCTCGCGCGGCGGATCGGTACCGACGCCGGTGTCCTCAGACACGTTGATGAGCTTGAACGTCTGGATCGCCTGCGGTTTCCCGTCTTCCGTGACTTCGAAGTCTTCCTGCTTCAGATCGTGGACGGGGTTGCCCTGGCGGTCGGTGACGATGACGTCCACGCGGACGAAGTTGATGTCGGAGCGGAAGACCGGGGTCTGCTGATCGGCGGGCGCGGCTGGCGCCGGCGCAGGCTGCTGAGCCGCCTCGGGCTTTTTGGCGGCCGCATCCTGCGCTTTCACCCCGAGCGCAAGCGGGGCCGCGAATGCGGCTGCCAGCACGCAGTAGGCGAGGCGAAGGCGCCCCTTGGACATGACTCTCGAATGATAACATTCCCGCGCCGTGGTAAAAGCCGGAAGTCAAGCGCCGCTTACCCGCCTCGCCGAGGACGAGGCCCTGTTCCGGGACAGCGTCCTCGAGTTTGCCGCACGCGAAGTCAGGCCCCTTGTCCGCGAAATGGACGAGCAGGCCACAATGCCGCGTGCCCTCATCGATAGGCTGTTCGAATTGGGGGTAATGGGTATCGAGATCCCCGACGCCCACGGCGGCGCCGGCGGCACCTTCTTTCACTCGGTGCTGGCGGTCGAGGCGCTGTCGACGGTCGATCCGGCGGTAGGCGTCCTGGTCGACGTGCAGAATACTCTGGTCACAAACGCGCTCCTGCGTTGGGGCTCTGACGCCCAGCAAACGCAATACCTGCCGCAGCTTGCGGCGCGAAGCGTCGGCGCGTACGCCCTCTCCGAGGCCGGCTCGGGCAGCGATGCGTTCGCTCTGACGACGCGCGCGGTGGAATCCGGCAGTGATTTTGTTCTGACCGGCCGCAAGCTCTGGATTACCAACGCCAACGAGGCGGATCTGTTCGTCGTCTTTGCGACCGTCAATCCCGAAGCCGGCTATCGCGGCATCACCGCGTTCCTCATCGAACGCGGCTTCGCAGGGTTCTCCATCGGCAAGAAGGAAGACAAGCTCGGCATCCGGGCGAGCAGCACCTGCGAGCTGCTGCTCGAAGACTGCCGGGTGCCGCGCGCAAACGTGCTGGGCGAGGTCGGCCGCGGCTACAAGGTCGCCATCGAGACACTCAACGAAGGTCGTATCGGCATTGGCGCGCAGATGATCGGCCTGGCGCAGGGGGCGCTCGACCACGCGGTCGCGTACACAAGGGAACGGAAGCAGTTCGGCAAGGCGCTCGCCGAATTTCAGGGCGTGCAGTTTCAGATCGCGCATGCGGCAACCGAGCTCGAGGCTGCGCGCCTGCTTGTCTACAACGCCGCGCGCCTTCGCGACAGCGGAGAGCCGTTCCTCACGGCCGCCGCCATGTGCAAGCTGTTTTCCGCGAACACCGCCGAACATGTCACGTCGCTGGCGGTGCAGCTCTTCGGCGGCTACGGCTACGTGAAGGACTACCCTGTCGAAAAGCTCTATCGCGACGCCAAGATCGGACAGATCTACGAAGGCGCGTCGAACCTGCAGCTGCAAACGATCGCGAAGCAGATTCTAGGCGCGTAGTTCGTACGGCGGGTCTTGTTCTCCAAGACCCGCCCTACTTTTTCTCCAAGACCCGCCCTGCGTCATTGGCAGCGGGCCGCCTTTGTGAAGCATGCCTCGTCGAGATAGATCCGCCGATCGGCGACCTGATACATCAGGACGGTCGAGTACCCTTCTGATGACGGACGCGAGCGCGCAACGCCTGGCGCAAATCTCACCGTCGCTGGCCCTCCGGCGAGCGCTTCTGCGAGGACGCGGCCCCGAAGATCGCCGAGCTGTGGAATCTTCATCTTCATGAGGTGCGCCAGTGTCGGCTGCACATCGGCATTGCTCACCGGCGACTGATCGACGAACCGCTTCTTGAAGTCGGGCCCCATGGCCGCCATGTTGTTGAACGTATTGGCGCGCGTAAGCGATCCGTGATCACCCTGCCCGTGCTGTCGCACTCCGCCGAGGATGACGCCGCTCATGTGAGGGTTTGTCGGATCGAGAGCGAAGCTCTTGAAGTTGACGACGATCGCCGGCTTGGGCGTTGTGGCGCCTCCCATCAGGCCGGCGTCGCTCATGCGCAGCGCGCCCCCGACCTGGCCGAGCCGATCGTTGACGAACAACCCGCCCACGTAGTCCTGTGTCGCGAGAAACCGTGCGATGCGGCGTACCAGACCGCGATCGTTGCTCGGTACGTAGATCGACGCCTGCGCAATGATGACCGTCGCGTCGATCGGCAGGCCGATGCGCCCGGTTCCACCGAGCAAGGCCGCTCCGCCCGTTGGCCTTCGGCGAACGCCGGCCGACGGCTGTGAAATCGACGGATCGACTCTCGCGTATCGCCCGTCGCCCGTTTGCTGCTCCGGGTCGAACAGCCGCAGATCGAGCGCGCGCGCGAGATCGATCGCCAGAAACCCCGGCGGGAGAAACCCGTCGTTCACTTCCTGTCGTCCGTCCGCGTCCGTGTAGCGCAGACTCGCCGAGTAGCTGCGCGTCGCGCGTCCCGACGCATCCACGTCGCGACGGCTCACGGTTGAAAACCCGTGGTCGGACGTGACGAACACGTTCGTGCTGTCACGGATGTCTGGATTCGCGTCGAGGTAGTCGAGAATCTGCTTCAGGTTGCGGTCGGCGTTCTGAACGGCAGCCTTCGACGTCGGGCCGTTGATGCCGGGCGAGAGCTGATTCAGGCTGTCTCCCTGTGCGTGCTGCGTCAGATCGGGATCGCCGGACCAATACGCCAGCACGAACGGCTCGGAGCTCTTTGCAAACGCCGGCAGGATCGCCTTGGTCACCGCGTCGGCGAACCACTGCTGCTCGTCGACGTTCGCAGCGCGCGTGCCCGGCGTGGTGTTCGTGCCCGTTGGCTGGTTCCGCGCCGGAGGCGCCGGCGCCAATCCGGCCGCTTTGAGCAGCGCGACGGTCTCGGCCATCAGCGGAATGCCGTTTGGAGTACCTGTCGCGCCGTCAAGGATGATGGTGGACGGACTCCGCATCGTTCCCCGCATCGCCGCGGCTTCAGACAGATCCTGCGCAGCGCCGGGCCCCGTTTTTCCAATGGTTGCCGTGTTGTAGCCGTACGACCGGGCGAACGCGATGAGCGAGGCCTCGCGCATGTAATTGCCGCCGAACTGATGGTTCATGTCGGCGATCACGAGTGGGTCTTCGACATCGGGCACCATCGTGCCGGGCCGCTGGCCAAGGCTTCCGTTCGCGAAGAGTGGATAGCCGATGTAGATCTGGTTGGCGAACTGTCCCGTGTCACCGGGATAGTGTCCCGTCGCAATCGCCGCGGCGTTGGGCATCGTCTGGGTCGGAAACACGGCGTGGCTGTTGGCGAAGTACACGCCTTCACTGCGGACCCGGTACAGCGCGGGCGTATCCATCGGATTGACGGAACCGTGCCGCAGACCGTCGGCGATGAAGATGATGGCGTTGCGGGGCTTCGGCGCGTCCTGCGCGAAAACGACAGCCAGCGCCGCGGGCACGAGCGCGAACCAGCGAACCGTGCGGGCCAATCGAGCCATACCAACTTACGAACCGGCGTGAAGCCGCTCGAAGATCGGCCGAAGGCGTGCGGCTGTCGAGGCCAACTCTTCGGGCAGCACGCGCGTCTGGCCCACAGCCGTCATGAAGTTGGTGTCGCCGGACCAGCGCGGCACCAGATGGATGTGCAGATGGTTCTCGATGCCGGCGCCTGCGGCCTTGCCGAGATTGATCCCGACATTGATGCCCTGCGGCCGATATGCTTCGTTGAGCGCCATTTCAGAGAGACGCGTGAAGCGCATCAGCTCTGCCTGTTCGTCCGGCGTCAGCGCCTCGAGCGCGGCGAGATGCCGGTTCGGCACCACCATGAGATGCCCGTTGTTATACGGATAGAGGTTGAGAAGGACGTAGGACAGGCGGCCGCGAAGCACCACGAGATCGACCATGCGCCCCGCGGACGCGTCGCAGAAAATGCAGTCGGTTGGCGGAACCTGAGCGGCGGTCACGTAGGAGAGTCGCCAAGGTGCCCAGAGCCGGTCCATAGAATTGGGAGATTGGAAGATTGGGAGATTGGCAGATTAAGATTCCGTAATCTCACAACCTTCCAATCTGCCAATCCGGCAATTCCCTAGGCTTGAGGAGGTTCCTGATTTATCAGTTCTTTCAGTTCTTTGCCGGGCTTGAAGTACGGGACCTTCTTCGGCGGCACGTCCACCTTGTCGCCGGTTTTCGGGTTGCGGCCCTTGCGCGGCTCGCGCCGGCGCAGGCGGAAACTACCAAAGCCCCGCAGCTCGATCTTCTCACCGCGATGGAGCGCGGTGATGATGCTGCGAAAGACCGTGTCGACGATCACCTCGGAATGTTTCTTCGTCAGATCCGAAACCCGTGAGACTTCCTCCACGAGCTCGGCCTTCGTCATGCTCCCGCCGAGCGCAGCCGCAATCTCCTGATCGTCCATAATTTGTCGCGGGGCTCCCGCGCCTCGTTCGCTGATCTGAGGCCTACGCTTTCGCTTTGAAGTGATCGCCGAGCGTCGCTTCGCCGGTGCCGGCCTTCTCCGCGTACTCCTCCCAATCGGTCCGGAACTCGTCCGACTTCAGCGCGCGGATGCTGAGGCCGATCTTCCGCTCTCCCGGGACGAGCTTGATGATCTTCATCGGATAATTCTGGTCGACCGTCAGATCGATCTTCTCGGCACCCTTCGTTTCGTCCAGTTCGGACACGTGGATGAGCCCCTCGATGCCCTCGTCCAGTTCCACGAAGGCGCCGAAGTTGGTCACGCGGACCACCTTGCCCTCGATCGTCTGCCCGACCTGGTGACGAGAGAAGAAGTCATCCCAGATATCGGTCGCAAGCTGCTTCAGCCCCAGCGAGAGGCGCTGATTCTCGGCGTCGATGTTGAGGACCATCGCCTCGACCTTGTCGCCCTTCTTCAGTACTTCGGACGGATGCTTGATGCGCTTGCTCCACGACATGTCGGAGATGTGGATGAGGCCGTCGATGTCGTCTTCGACTTCCACGAACGCGCCGAACTCGGTGAGGTTGCGGACCTTGCCGACGATCTTCGCCCCAACCGGGTACTTCTCGGCGAGCTCGTGCCACGGATTGATTTCGACCTGCTTGAGGCCGAGCGAAATCCGGCGCGCCGTGGCGTCCACCCCGAGCACCATCGCGTCGACGCTGTCGCCGACGTTCAGAATCTTCGACGGATGCTTGACGCGTTTGCTCCAGGACATCTCGGATACATGGATGAGCCCTTCGACGCCCGGCTCGAGCTCGATGAACGCGCCGTAGTCGGTCAGACTGACGACCTTGCCCGACATGCGCGCGCCGACGGGATAGCGATCGGACACGTTCGACCACGGATCGTTGACGAGCTGCTTGTGACCGAGCGACACGCGCTCGGTGGCCGGATCGTATTTCAGCACGATGACGTCGATCTCGTCGTTGACTTTGAAGAGCTCTGAGGGATGCCCGACGCGGCCCCACGACATATCGGTGATGTGCAAGAGACCGTCGATGCCGCCAAGATCGATGAACGCGCCGTAGTCGGTGATGTTCTTGACGGTGCCCTTCAGCACCTTGCCTTCGGCGAGCGTGTGCAGGGTGTGCTTCTTCTTCTCCGCATTCTCTTCCTCGAGGAGCACCTTGCGGGAGAGCACGATGTTGCCGCGCTTCTTGTTCACCTTGATGACGCGCATCCGCAGCTCCTGGCCGCGCAGCGCGTCGAGGTTGCGCACGGGGCGCACGTCGATCTGCGAGCCCGGCAGGAACGCGCGGACGCCGATGTCGACGGCGAGGCCGCCCTTGATGCGCTCGATGACCCGTCCGATGACGACCTTGCGCTCGGCGTAGGCCTTCTCGACCTCGTCCCAGATCTTCATCTTCTCGGCTTTTTCGCGCGAGAGGACGACGTAGCCGTCGCGATCTTCGGTGCGCTCGAGCAGCACGTCGACGGTGTCGCCTGGCTGCACGGTCACTTCGCCGCGCTCGTCGAGAAACTCGTCGACGCCGATGATGCCTTCGGACTTGTAACCGATATCGACGATCACTTCCGATGGGGTGACTTTGAGGACCGTGCCCTTCATCACCTCGCCTTCCGCGATATTGCGGAAGCTGTTATCGTAGATGTCGAGCATCCGGGAAAATTCCTGCGGGTCGGCGTCATCATCCTTGAAAGGGGTGAGCACCCCCCGTCCCTGGGGTTTCCCGCCCGCGCGGGTCGTTGCGCCGGCGGCCTCCGGGGCGGATTCTTTCTGAGTGCGCTCGTCGTCCACGTTCACCATGCCTTGAAGTTCTCCTGATCGATCGAATCGATTGCCGTGTTTGAGGGGACCGGCGCCCCGAATTTCATCGTCGGCTGGCTTTATGCTGCGGCCGCTGATGTTGCGATAAGCGTTAGAGTGTAGAGAGTTTATGGGTAAACTGTCAAGGACGCCTCGGGTCTTCCGGGGAGGACGGCGGGGTTGAAAGGACGTTGGTGATGGCAAAACGCAAAGCGAAGGCGCGCACGCGAACGGCCGGCCGAAAGACCCGCCCCCGCGCCAAGGGCGCCACGGCGCGGCACGCGAAAAAAGCAACCCGCAAGGCCTCCAGCAGGACGGTCGCGCGGCCAAAAGCGCGCACCGCGCGCAAAACATCCCGCGCTCGCTCATCTGGCGCATCCGTTTCCACACGGCGCGCCGCGGCGGGCACGTCTCGGCGAACTGCGCCCAGTAAAGCGACGTCGAAATCGCGGAAAGCGCCGTCGAAAACCGCGTCTATCCGCCCTAAGCCCGCAGCCCTCTCGCGCGAGCGGCGACAGTTGCGGGAAGACGACGCACTGCCGGGCGCACCATCGAGTTTGAACTTCGCGGCCAAGGCGTCGGCTGCCGAATCCGGACAACAGATGTACCACCAGCGCGCCAAGGAACACACCGAGGGCGGGGAGGCGCTGACCGGCGGAGACGTCGATTCGGATTGGAACGACGCATACTCCAGCGGCGAGGAAACGCCGGGCGGCGACATGTCGACCCCCGATCAGGACGTCGTCGAGGAGATTGGCCGGGCCCTGGGCGTCGAGTACCGAGGACGCCGAAGAACTGAAAGGCGCCGAGAAAATCGAGAGCCGCGACCGCAACCGCTGGGAATACGACCCGGCGAGCGCCGAAGACTACAAGGACCGCAATCGCCGCGACTCGTAGCGCCGGCGGGCTTGACGACGCCAGCCAGGAGGGAATAGACTCCTGAATAGGAGTTTGATGAAGGCGCCGGCCCTGCGATACCCCGCCAGCCGCTACCGGATGGAAGCGCCGCCGGATCTTGGCTCGCGCGCCGCGCGCGAGCGACTGTCGGCGCCGGGCCTGAAGGCGTTCTTCAACATCGCGGCCCGCTGGAAGGTGCGCGACGAAGACGCACGCGCTCTGCTCGGCGGGGTCACCAACGGCCCCTTCTACGAGATGAAGCGCAAGCCCGATCGGATGCTCGACACCGATCGCCTGACGCGTATTTCGTATCTCATCGGCATCTTCAAGGCGCTGCACATCCTCCATTCGCGGAAACTCGCCGACGAATGGATTCATCTGCCGAACAGCAATCCCATCTTCGACGGCGAGACACCCCTCGCCTACTTGATCCGCGGCGGGCTGCCCGCGATGCAGACCGTGCGGCGCCTGCTCGACGCGCGTCGGGCAGGATGACGTTTCCGCCCGTCTCGCTCGTCCGCGAGATCGATACCCACCGGCTGGTGTTGTCGCGGCACTTGCCGCAGAGCGACAGCGTGCTCGTGGCCATCAGCGACGACGATGCACACCTGCAGGCGATTTTCGAGCTCGACGCCGCTACAAACGATCGTCTGCGTGCGGGACAACGGCTGCTTCCTGGGATTGGCCTCGAGGAGCTTGTCTTCGCGGTCCCGCACGCGACAGTCGTCAATGCCGCGTTCTGTCATCCGCATCCGCTCGGCAGCCGGTTCAACGGGCCCAACCGCGGGGCATGGTACGCGGCGTTCGCTCTCGAAACCGCTCAGGCAGAAGTCGGCTTTCACAAGTCGGTAGAGCTCGCCGAGATCGGGCGCTTCGACGATACGGTCACCTACGACGACTACTGTGCCGATTTCAGTGCGAGCTTTCACGACCTCAGGTCGGCAGCGTCCCGGATGCGCGCGTATCTCGATCCCGACAGCTACATCGAGTCTCAAGCCCTGGCGGAAGCGCTCCTCGACGCCGAATCTCTGGGTGTGATCTATCCAAGCGTCCGGCACGCAGGCGGGACGTGCGTGGCCTGCTTCAGACCGGCGCTGGTCACGAATGTGAGGCGGGGGAAAACGTACCGGTTCACCTGGGACGGCACACCGGAGCCGGAGATTTCAGTCGGGCGGTAACGCAGGCTAGCGTTTGTAGACGAGCTGTCCGGCAACAATCGTCATCACCGGTTCGATCCTGCGAATTTCATCCTCGGGACACGTCAGGTAGTCGCGGTCGACCACGACAAAGTCTCCGAGCTTTCCTGTCTCAATCGATCCGCGATCCTTTTCCGCGTGCTGCAGGTACGCCGCGGCTGTCGTGTACATCTTCAACGCCTCTTCCCGCGTCAGGCGCTCTTCAGGATGAATGACTCCACCTTGTGACGTTTTCCGCGTTACCGCAATCCACATCCCTAGAAACGGGTTGTAGGCGTTAATCGCCGTATTCTTGTCCCATCCCACCATGTGATCGCTGCCCCCCGCGAAGATTACTCCGGCATCGGCGAGCGAGCGCAGCGGGATGAAGTAGCGCATCGCCTCCCTGCTCATCACTTTGCTCAAGCTCGCGCCGTCGAAATGCAGCCAGTCGGGCTGCACGTCGACGAGCACGCCGGTCTGCTTCGCGCGCGCGATCGCCTCGCGCGACAGAAAGCTCGCGTGAATCCAGTGCGAGCGCGTGGGCGCAATCGGCTTCTCCTTGTTCAGCGTCTCGAAAGTCGTCATCAGCACATCGACCGCGCCACCGCCCTGCGAGTGAGCGGAAAGCTGCCATCCTTTGTGATAAGCGGCGCGCATGACGTCGAGCAGCGTGTCAGGGGTGAAGTTGATGATGCCGCGATTCTCCACATCGTGGATGCCGAACAGCTGCGCGCCGAACGGACCGTACGGCTCGCGCATGTACGCGGTGCCCGCGTTCATGCCGCCGTCAAGGCCGACTTTGAAGCTCCCCCACTTCAGCCACTCATCGCCCTGCCCAGTCGTCCATGTCGATTTCGCAATCTCTTCTGGCCGGAGCCGCGCCGTCATCACGACGCGAACCGGAAGCCGGTTCTGTTTTTTCAGAATGCTGTACAGCGCGAACGCCTCGGCGCTGGTGCCGCGATCGCCGATCGACGTCAGCCCTGCCGCGGCATATCGCTTCAGCATTTGCTCGAGCGCCGTCATCTGCTCCAGCTCGGTAAACGCGCGCGGGCGCGGAGCGCTCTTGATTAGAGAGACCGCGCGGCCGACGAGAATCCCGTTCGGTTCACCTTTCTCGTCCTTGACGACGCGTGAGCCGGGTGGATCGGCGGTGGCTCTCGTGATGCCGCTCATCTTCAGCGCATACGAGTTGACGGCGCTGGCGTAGCTCGCGTCGTAGAACACGGGATGGTCCGCCGACGCGTCGAGCACGGTGCGATCCGGCATGCGCATTTCGGCCAGCCGTCCCGGAAACGTCTTCGGCACCTGGATCCACTCGCCCTTCGGCGTCGTGGCGGCCTGCTGCTTGATGTAGCTCCGTATGTCGTCGAAGGACCGCAGCACCGCGAAGGGGGTGTTGTGCTCGCTGAGCGCTGCGCCGAGCGGATGCACGTGCGTGTCGGTGAGGCCCGGCAGCACCGTCTGGCCTGCGAGATCGATGACCTGGGTCTTCGCGCCGCGCTCGCGCGCGAGGATGTCGGAGCTGCGGCCTACTGCGATGATGCGCCCATCCTTGACGGCCACCGCCTCCACAATGGAAAACGCGACGTCAACGGTCACGACCTTGCCGTTGTGAAGGATCAGATCCGCATCAGCCGCCAGTAGAGGCGCAGCGGAAACGAGGAAGGCGGCGACGAACGCGAGCATGCGAACCGGCATGGCACACCCCCACATTTGGCTTGAACGCATCGCGAGAATATCATGCGGCAAAGTACCCGTGCATCTGCGAGTCATGCGCACCGACGACATCCCCGCCGGGCTTCGCCTGTGCCGCCTGGCGAACTGGAATCAAGTCGAAGCCGACTGGCGATTCTTTCTCACGTCGAGTCCGCGCGGATGCCGTGTTGCGGTAGACGATGCGGGCAGCGTGATCGGCACCGTTGCGACGATCGCGTACGGCGATGAGTTCAGCTGGATTGGAATGGTGCTCGTCGACCCGGAGCACCGGCGCGGCGGCATCGGCACGCGATTGCTGCACGAAGCGCTCGCGCTCGTCGGCAAGACTACGACCGCGCGGCTCGACGCCACCCCTGCCGGACGGAATGTGTATGTGCCGTTGGGGTTTCAAGAGGAATACGGACTGCAACGCATGGTCCGCCGGCCCACGGTCCACCTAAAGCCGGACGCTACCGAAGATCCCGCCAAGCTCGGTCCTGACCTCGGTAGGGACCAGATTTCCGCCGTCGCTCGCGGGAAGGAGGCGAGCTTTGGCGAGACGCGCCGAAGCCTTGGCGAAGGCGGGCAGCCGGACGCGTACGCGCGACGAATGTCCGACGGCGACTTCACCGAGATCATGAAATACGATCGTGAAGTCTTCGGCGCAGATCGGCGCACGCTGCTCGACAGATACCGCGACGAAGGGCCCGAATACGCGTGGGCGATCGGCGAAGGGCACGTCGACGGTTATCTGTTCGGACGTCACGGCCACACGTTCGAACACCTCGGACCGCTCGCCGCGCGCGACGAGGAGACAGCTCGGCGGCTCGTCGCCGCATGTGTCTCCGCTCACGCCGATCGGCCGTTCATGATCGACGTGCCGGGCGGCACGGCATGGACCGAATGGCTCGAGTCGCGAGGCTTTGCCCTGCAGCGGCCCTTCATGCGGATGCGTCGTGGCGAGCCGCATTTCCGCGAGCGTCTCGATCGTATGTTTGCGATAGCCGGACCGGAATTCGGATGAGCCGAGCATGAGTCTCCTTGAACATCTCGACACCGAAGCCGGCCTCGACGCGTACCTGTCATCGCCGAGCCCTGCGGACACCGCGTGTTGCCGGCGGCTCGGCGGCGACGTGCTGGTCCTCGGCGCCGCAGGCAAGATGGGGCCGTCGCTCGTGCAGCGCATCGTCCGGGCGATGTCGTCGGCCGGCCAGCCGCATCGCGTCATCGCGGCGTCGCGTTTTTCGTCGCCGTCGGCTCGGCGGATGCTCGATGAAGCTGGCGCAGCCACGATCGCCGTCGACCTGCTGGATCAGTCAGGCGTCGACGCGCTGCCCGACAGCCCGAACGTGTTGTTTCTCGCAGGCCGCAAGTTCGGATCGACCGACAACACGGCGTTGACGTGGGCCACCAACACGATCGCGCCAGCGAATGTTGCACGGCGCTTTCCACACGCGCGCATCGTAGCGTTCTCCACCGGCAACGTGTACCCCTTCGTGCCCGTGTCGTCGCGCGGCAGCAATGAGCGTGATGAGCCGGCGCCGCGCGGCGAGTACGCGCAGTCGTGCCTCGGGCGCGAGCGCGTGTTCGAGCATTACTCGAGACAGAACGGCACGCCTGCGCTCCTGTTCCGTTTGAACTACGCGGTCGATCTCAGATACGGCGTGCTCGTGGACATCGCGCGAGCGGTGAAGGACGAGCGGCCGATCGATCGCACCGTCAGCCACTTCAACGTGATCTGGCAGGGGGACGCCAACTCGTACGCGCTGCGCGCGCTGGAGGGCTGCACATCGCCGCCCAGGGTGCTCAATGTGACCGGCGCAGAGATACTCTCGGTCGTCGACGTCGCGGAATTCTTCGGGGTGCGATTCGGCAAGCGGCCCGAGTTTCGCGGATGCCCGTCCGGCGAAGCGTTGCTGAGCGACGCGCGCGCGTGTCACGAGTGGCTCGGACCGCCGCAAGTAGACGCCGGTGAGCTGATGGAAGCCGTCGCGTCATGGCTCGAGCGCGGCGGCCGCACGCTCGACAAACTCACGCACTTCGAGACAGCTGACGGAAAGTTCTGATGAACATCGATGACCTTCGCGGACGTCTGCTCGACGGCTTGGTGATTCCGGCGCATCCGCTGGCGCTCGACGCGCGCCGCCGGCTGGATGAACGCCATCAAGCGGCACTGACTCGGTACTATCGCGCGTCTGGTGCAGGTGGCCTCGCGGTGGGAGTGCACACGACGCAGTTCGCCATTCGCGATCCGAAGATTGGATTGTTCGAGCCCGTCCTCGCGCTGGCCGCGGACGTCGCGCGCGAGCCGATGAGCAACCAGCGCGCGCCCGTGCTCGTCGCGGGCATCTGCGGCGACCCCGGGCAGGCCAGGCGCGAGGCCGAGATCGCGTCACGCCTCGGCTACGACGCCGGGCTCGTCAGCCTCGCGGCGCTGAAGGACGCATCGGACGAGGAACTCGTCGCGCACTGCCGCGCCATCGCCGACATCATTCCTGTGTTCGGCTTCTATCTTCAGCCGGCAGTCGGCGGTGTGCTGCTCGGATATGAATTCTGGCGCGCGTTCTTCGAGATTCCGAACGTGGTTGCAGTCAAGGCGGCGCCGTTCAACAGGTACCAGACGCTCGACGTCGTACGCGCGCTCGCAGAAAGCGGGCGGCGCGGGGAGATCGCGCTCTACACCGGAAACGACGACAACATCGTCGCGGACCTTCTTGCAGCGTTTCGCGTTGGCACTGACGGCGGGATCAGCTCGCTTCATTTTGCCGGCGGACTGCTCGGGCAGTGGGCCGTCTGGACAAGCCGAGCCGTGGCGTTGCTCGAGACCATCAAATCCTGCCGGGGAACAAACAGCAGCGGCGCATACGACATTCTCGGAGAGGCCGCAGCGTTAACCGACGCCAACGCCGCGCTGTTCGATGTGCGAAATGCGTTTGCGGGCTGCATCGTGGGCTTGCACGAAGTGCTCCGGCGTCAGGGTCTGATGGCAGGAAGATGGTGCCTCGATCCGGACGAGGACCTTTCGCCGGGACAGCTCGAGGAGATCGATCGCGTCTCGCGCGCGTACCCGCAATTGCAGGACGACGGCTTCGTGACCGGGCATTTGAATGAGTGGCTCCGCTGACCGGCGAGCGCTCACCTTGCGGTCGCGATCGTGCGGTTGACGATCGTGAGGACCTTGTCGACGGTCTCGCCGATCGAGAGCGCCGTCGTGTCAACTTCGATCGCGTCTTCGGGAATCGTCAGCGGCGAGGTCGCGCGCGTCCGGTCCGATTGATCTCGCGCGGCCATTTCTGTCGCGACATCCGCGGCCGCGGCAGCGCGGCTGACGCCGTGTGACGGATCGGCCGCTCGCCTTCGCGCACGCTCTTCGGGGGACGCATCGAGATAAATCTTCACGTCGGCATTCGGAAACACCACCGAGCCGATATCGCGCCCTTCCACGACGATGCCGCCGCGCTCCCCTTCCTTGCGCTGACGCTCCACCAGGGCGGCGCGCACCTTCGGAAGACGTGCAGTCGCGGCTGCCGCGCGATCGATCTCGGGCGTGCGGATCGCGCTCGTGACGTCGTTACCATCGATGACGACAGACGCGGGACCTACTTCGAGCGCTGCCTGCTCGGCAAGTGCAGCAACCGCATCCTCGTTTTCGAGCCCCAGCCGATCGTGGAGCGCTTTCCACGCCACGGCGCGATACATCGCGCCGGTATCGAGATGTCTGTAGTTGAGGCGGCGCGCAATCTCGCGCGCAACAGTGCCCTTGCCGGCACCGGACGGGCCGTCAATGGCAATGATCAGACGACGAGGCGGCACGTCCGGAGTATATCTGAGCGGTTCTGGGTGCTAGGTGCTAGGTTCTGGGTTCTGGTTCAGAACCAGAACCCCAGAACCGCAGAACCAAGAACCCAGAACCGCTAGAAGTCCAACCGTGCCGACACTCTGAACAACCTTCCGCCGAGCACCTGTGTCGGGTTCAACCAGCTCGGTCCCACCGTTGTGTTGACCGCGAGCACGTCGGATGAATTGAGCACGTTGAAAATATCCAGGCCGCCCGTCACTCGATAGCCGCTGAGCCGAAAGACCTTCGACAGACGCATGTCGACTTTATTGACGTGCTGCGCGTAGTCGCTGTTCGGCTCGACAACCGTCAGTGCCAGCGTTGCTGCGCTGAGCGTCGTGCCGGCGGGCAGTCCGAGGATTTCCGCACGGCTGAAGGTTCGCGTGCCATTCAACGCGGGCCCCGGAAGGGCCTGGATCGTTCCGCTGACCTGAATACCCCACAGCGGCAGCGGATACATCCCCATCAGCTTCATCGTCGTCAGAAACGGCGGCGTGTTCTTGCACATGCTCGCCGACGTGCGCGCACTCGACAACGCCGGAGAGATGTCACCGGTCGACAGCGCCCCGCGGCTTTCCGTCGGCGAATACATCGGCGAGTCGACCGTATAGCACGACTCGATGCTTGTGCGCTGCGTCATCGTGCCACCGGTCAGCTGCAGGCCGCCCGGCATTCTGGCATTCACGTTGAACTCAAACCCGTTGAACACCCATACCTCATCGCCGAAGTTCTTGGCGTGAGTCGTGTAGTTCTGCACCTGGCCCAGGAGGTCGGTTCTCTGCTGCGTGAAATCGTAGAAACCGCACAGCTGCTCGCCTGCACCGTCGATATCGTGGCCGTTGGCCTGCGCGGCCGTGGGCACCATCACGCAGAATTCCTTGAAGTCGCCAGGTTGGAGCTTCAGGTTGTCCGTGACCTTCTGATTGCCCTGCCACCGGCGGTAGAAGCCGAACTCGACGCCGAGCCCCTGCATCACGTGATGCTGCACGCCGGTGCTGATTTCCCAGCTGTACGGACGATGCATGAATCCCGTGTCGACTTTCGGATCGAATTGCGGCGGGTTCAACACTTGCGAGCCGAACGCGGTGTTGTCGGCCGTGCCGCACTCACCGTTTATGAAGAGATTCCGGTGATCACAATCCGGAATGAAGTCGCCGTCCATATCGGTGAAGTCCCGGAGCGTATTGGGCACCGCCAGCGCCGTCGGATGGCGCCCGCCCGCGAAATCTTGCGGATACAAGTATCGATTGACTGCCGCTTTCACCGCTGTTCGATTGTTGCCGAACAGATCGTAGGCAATCCCGAGCCTCGGCGACAGGTCGTGATAGTTGATGATCGTGTCGATGCCGGCGAACGAGCGCTCCGGCAGCATAGTGTTCGCGGGCAGCACCTGCGGATCGGCGCTCGTCGTGACGAAATCGTAGCGGAGGCCAACGTTGAGCGTCGCGCGCTTGATGACCCACTGATCCTGGCCGTAAAAGCCGATGCTGGTGAGGCGGCTCGTGCGATTTTCCGGCCCCCAGATTTCGATGCGTTCTGGAATCGGCTGTCCCGCGAATCCCGCCCTGCCAGTCGTGAGCCGGACGATGTAATCGCCGATGCGATAACGTTCGGCCTGATCATTGCCGTGCACGATCTGTGTGCCGAATTTCGCGGTGTGGCTGCCGGTAACGTACGACGCCGAAATCTGCGGCCGCACGGCGAACGTGTTGTTGAAGTTGCCGATGAAGTGCGACCCACGGAAGAGCCACCCTGTGTTCGTATCCTGTGCGGCGATGGCACTCAGATCCGGCGACACCGGTCCTCCGGTAACCGCATCGTGATCGTTGCGCCTGAACCATTGCTTGTTTTTCGTCAGCGTGACGCCACCTTCGAAATACAGCTTGTTATTCACCGGCGACTTCCATGAAGCGCCCGCCACGTACTGCGGATTGTAGAGACCCGATACCGTCGCTTCCGGCGCGTTGAGCGTGCGCCCGCCGCCGGTCGTGCCGCCGCGGTTGTTCCAATCGGTCGGATTGTGATCGCCGTGGATGATGACCGTGTTCTTGGGAGTCACCTGCCAGGTGACGCGCCCGGAGTAGTTGCGGTTGCGAAGCTGCTCAGAGTCGGTCGATTGTGTTGTATCGGCCGTGTAAACCCAATCGAGCGGGTTGACGTCGCGGCGAATGCCGGTGTCTGTCGCGTTGCCGATGTTGCGATAAGACGCGAAGAACCAAATCCTGTCGCGCGCGATCGGTCCGCCGACGGATGGATTGAAATCCCAGCTCTTTCTCACGCTTTGTGTCGTGATGCCAAGCCGCTGAAGCTCCGGCGTGATGTTGTCGTTGACGAAGTCGTCGTTCGCGTAGTGCGTGGAGAACGATCCGCTCAACCGGTTGCCGCCCGACTTGGGAATCACGTTGATGGTGACGCCGGCGCCCTGCGTTTCTGCGCCAGCTGAGCCGAGCGACACGACGATTTCCTGCACCGTGCCTTCATTCACCTGGTACTGCGATCCCTCGCCGTTCAGACGATGGCTCGTGTCGAAGCCGTCGACCGATGTCGACGCGCCGCGCGTCCCTCGAAAGCTCATATCGGCCCATCGAAAGCTGTTCGGCGCCGTTGTGATGTTGCCGAGCCCCAGCGTGACCGACGGCAGGAGCACAGCATAGCTCTGCGGCGTCGATCCCGTCGGCACACTCGACAGCAACTCCTGGGAGACCGTTTGCTGCCGGCCCGAACTGCGCAGGTCGACGACGGGCGCCTGTCCGCTCACCGTCAGCGTTTCCGCAATGCTGCCCACTTGCAGCTCGCCGTTGATGGTGGCCGTGAATGCGGCCGGGAGATCGATGTTTTCGCGCTTCGCGGTCTGGAAGCCGCTGAGAGAAAACGTCACCGAGTACACGCCCGGGCGGAGGTCGATGATGGTGTAAAGCCCCTGGCTGTCGGTGACCGCGCTGCGAACTTTCTCGATGAGCGCCGGGCTCGCGGCCTCGATGGTGACGCCGGGCAGCACCGCGCCTGACGTATCTCTCACGACTCCAACGATGCTGCTCTGCGCCGAGGCGGCTGCGGCGCCGAAACCCGTCAGTGCTCCAACCAGAATGGCGATTCTCGAAACCCTGAGTGTCATCGCGCCCTCCGTTGAAACGAGAGATGAACTGTTGCTCGAAGTGGCGCCTACTGTAAGACCGGCTTGCAGGGGTGTCAACGAAGATTTGTTGGACACCAAAACAGTTGCGGGTTTAGTTTTGGGTGCCGGTAGAATCCGATTATGGAAGTCCGGTTGCAGAAGATCATTTCGGCCGCCGGCATTGCGTCGCGCAGGGCCGCGGAGAAGCTCATCGAGGAAGGACGCGTGCAGGTCAACGGCACGACCGTGACCGAGCTCGGTACCAAGGCCGATCCTGACGTCGACGACATTCGCGTCGACGAACGCCGTGTCAAGCAGCCCCAGCGGCATCGCTATTTCCTGCTCAACAAGCCGCGAGGATACGTCACGACGCGATCCGACCCTGAGCACCGACCCACGGTTCTCGACCTCTTGAAAGGTGTACGCGAGTACGTGTACCCAGTCGGGCGGCTCGACTTCGACTCCGAAGGGCTGCTGATTCTGACCAACGACGGCGACCTCGCCGCCACGCTGACGCATCCCAGGCACGAAGTCGACCGGGTCTACGAGGCGCAGGTGCTCGGCGTCCCTGATGGGCACGACATCGATCGCCTCGCTCGCGGCATCTTCATTGACGGCCGGCGCACGAGCGCGGCGCAGGTCGAGCTGCTTCGCGAGCGGCGGACCGACGCCGACACGTCGGTATTGCGCGTGACGATTCACGAAGGACGCACGCGGCAGGTACGTAAGATGGCCGACGCGATCGGCCACCCGGTGCGCACGCTCAGACGCGTGCGCATCGGTCCGATCGCCGACAAGAATCTGAGGCCGGGCAGCTACCGGGAGCTCACTCCCGAGGAAGTTCGGAAATTGAAGCACGCGGGACGGCGTTCACAGGCAACTTCTTCGCGCGCCAAGAACACGAACAGGAGATTAGGAGGTTAAGGGATCAGGAGATGGTTGTGTGACCGCACGGACGTACGAATGGCGCGCGGACGGGGTCGGCTACGAACTGCGGCTCGTGCATGTGCCCGGTACGAACGGCACACCGTACGAATTCGGCTGTGGTCCACATCGACGTCCGATAGCGATCCGCGATTTCCACATCGCGGCAACGCCTGTCACGCAGGCGCTCTGGGCGCACGTCATGGGATCGAATCCAGCGGTGAGACCTGATCTTCGCTGCCCGATCGAGAACGTTTCGTGGGATCACATCCATGAACCGGGCGGCTTTCTCGATCGCATCAACTCGAGTCCGATCCTCGCTTTCGTGGCTGGATCGGACCGGACCCTGAAATTTCGTCTCCCCTCCGAAACGGAGTGGGAATACGCCGCACGCGGCGGCCCGCACAGGCACGACGGCTTCACCTTTAGCGGGAGCAACGATCCGGATGCGGTCGCATGGTACGGGCCGCGCTGGTCACGAACGCGCAGCCTGGGGTACCGACTGTTGGGGCACCGTCTCGGATGGCGCATTTTCGGCAGTCGCCCTCGCCGCCGTCTACCCACGCGCACGCACGCAGTTGGCACAAAGGCTCCAAACCAGCTCGGCATTTTCGACATGTGCGGAAACGTGTGGGAGTGGTGTGAGGACGCGTGCGTCGACGATCTGAGCGCGGTGCCGACCGACGGAACGCCCGCGGACGGTCCCGGCTCAGACCGCCGCCTGCGCGGCGGATGCCATCACAACTGGGACATCCACTGCACGGTCTCTTTCCGTTACGGCATCGCGCGAGACGCGCACGACGGCTGCATCGGTTTCCGTCTGGTGCTCGCGCCGGCGTAAACACAAATCTAACAGGAGATTTGAAGATCAGGAGATCAGAAGGCCTTGAGATCTCCTGGGTCCAAACAAGGGATCACGAGGCTTGATGCGTCAGCTACGTCCTTCGTCCTCTACAACTGAATTTTCGTCGTGTCTTCGTGCTCTTCGTGTCATCGTGTTTAGGAAATCTCGCTGGGCCTCCTAATCTCCTGACCTCCTGTTCACGTTTATGTTTTCGAACCCGTATTTGCCCTGCGTCGTAGCGTCTCTGCGGTGGGACATGGAAGATCTAGTGAATCTTCTCCCCAGGCTCGACCTCGGTCGACATCGGCACAATCTCCTCGATGGGCGCCGCGGTGTCGAGCAGATCGAGCTGTGCCTGCGACGGCGCCGGCTGCGTGAGCCCTGCCGGCACTTCGAAGCCGAGCGCCTCTGCCATCTCCTCGATCTTCGGAAGGTCCGACAGGTCGCGCAACCCGAATCGAATCAGAAACTCGCGCGTCGTCGCGTACATGAAAGGCCGCCCCACGACTTGCTTGCGGCCCACGATCTTGACGAGTTGACGCTCCATCAGCGTGTTGATGACCCCGGCCGTGTTCACGCCGCGAATTTCAGTGATTTCGGGAGCGGTGACCGGCTGCTTGTATGCAATGACCGCCAGCGTCTCGAGCGCCTGCACCGACAGGCGCTGCGTCGTACGCTCGTGAAACAGCCGCCGCACCCATTCGTGCAGTTCCGGCTTCGTGACAATCTGATATCCCCCGGCCACTTCGACGAGCTGCAACCCGCCTGGCCGATCGTAGTCGCGCTTCAGCGCTTCGATCGCCGCCTCGACGTCTTCCTTCGGCTCGTTCTCGAGGAGCTTGAAGAGCATCTTCGGCGTCAACGGATCGGGCGAGGCGAAAATCAGGGCTTCGATGACGGGCTTCAATTCGTCGCTCATAGATTTGTTCGTTTTTCGTTGTTTGCGTTTCGTTATTCGTTCTTCGTTTCAGGATCGCCAATGGGCACCGGTGCGTCCGCCGGCCGTGCGCGCTTGTATACGCGAATCGGACCGAAGGCGGCCGTCTGGAACACGCGGATCAGCTTGAGACGAATCATCTCGAGGAGCGCGAGAAACGTCACGATCATCGCGCCGCGCGTGTCGTCTTTCGCGAACAGATCCTCGAAGCCGCACGCTTCGGTCTCCGAGAGCATCGCCAACAGCTGGTCGATGCGGACTTCGACCGGCACTTCCGCCGGCGGCAGCACCATCCTTGGCCGCTGCTTCGCGCGTTCGAGAACGCCCCGGAACGCCGCAAGCAGGCTGAAGAGGTCGACCTCGATCTCGGGCTCGTACGCGTAGTCGTCGCCTGCAATTTCCGCGATTCGGCCATCGGGCCGAATCCACTGCGCGCCGCGCAGCACCGCACGCTCGTGCAGCAGCTCGGCCGCGGCCTTGAACTTCTGATGCTCGAGCAGCCGGCGTACCAGCGCCTCGCGCGGATCCTCCTCCGGCTCGCCTTCGACGGCCGACTCCGGCCTCGGCAGCAGCATCTTCGACTTGATATGAATCAGCGTAGCCGCCATGACGAGAAACTCGCCGACCGTGTCGAGATTCAGCTCTTTCATCACCTCGATGTATTCGAGATATTGCTGCGTGATGAACGCGATGGGGATGTCGTAGATGTTCACCTCGTTCTTCTTGATGAGGTGAATGAGCAAATCGAGCGGCCCCTCGAACGAATCGAGCTTCACAGAGTACGCGTCGGGCGCCGATTCGAACTCCGGAGAGGTAGATGGAGGAAATTCGCTCATGTATAGGAAATCTTCAGAGCCGCCCGGACACGCTCCATCGTCTCGACGGCCGTACCGCGCGCACGCCTGGAGCCTTCGACGAGGATCTCACGAATCCGTTCCGGCCGCGAAGCAAGTTCTCGCCGCCGCTCGCGCATCGGTTCGAGAACCGCGTTCAGTGCCTTCGCCAGCGTGTCTTTCACCTCGACGTCGCCCACTTTGCCTGCACGGTACCGTGCTTTGAGATCCTCGACCTCTGCGACATCGGGGTTGAACACGTCGTGGTACAGAAAGACCGGATTGCCTTCGACGGTGCCGGGCACATCCGGCCGAATCCGCTTAGGGTCGGTGTACATGGAGCGCACTTTCTTTTTCACGCTGTCGGTGTCCTCGGACAGCAGAATGGTGTTGCCGAGGCTCTTGCTCATCTTCCTGCCGCCGTCGAGCCCTGGAAGCCGCGACACCTTGGTCAGCAGCGGCTGCGGTTCGACGAGCACGTTGCCGTAGAACCGGTTGAACCGCCTGACCACTTCGCGCGCCAGTTCCAGATGCGCCACCTGGTCGTCGCCCACGGGCACGAAGTGGCCGTCGTATATCGCCACGTCCGCGGTCTGCAGGAGCGGATAGCTGAGAAACCCGATCGACGACAGATCCTTGTCGGTCAGCGCGTCCTGCTGCTCCTTATAGGTCGGCACCCGTTCAAGCCACGGCACGGGGGTCGTCATCCCGAGCAGCAGGTGCAACTCGGCGTGCTCGGGCACCATCGATTGGACGAAAAACGTGCTGCGTTCGGGATCGAGACCGGCGGCAATCCAATCGATCGCGTTGTCGTAGGCGTATTCGGTCAGCTGCGCCGTGTCGGCGTAGTCGGTCGTCAGTGCGTGCCAATCGGCGACAAAGTAGAAGCAGTCGGTACTGCTCCTGCAGCGCCACCCAGTTCTGCAGTGCGCCGACGAGATGCCCGAGGTGCAGCTTCCCTGTCGGCCTCATGCCGGAGACGACGCGCTTTCGGGGAGTCAGCGCCACGCCTGTATCTCGATCTCATCGCCGAGGCGCCGGGGCGCCGGGATCGCCGGGAAAAAAGACCATGAATCTTTCTCGGCGTCCCGGCGTCCCGGCGTCGGAAAGGGGCTCACTGCAGCCACGAGAGAATCAGATAATACGGCGGCCCTATCAGATACCACAGCACGCCGGTGACGAGCAGACCCATCAGTATCAGAAAGCCGTACTGGTACAGAAAGCCAAACTGCATCGCGACCCGTGGCGGAAGCAGCGCCATCAAAATCTGGCCGCCGTCGAGCGGCGGAATGGGCAGCATGTTGAAAACGGCGAGCAGCACGTTGAGCGTAAGCGCCTCGAACACCAGCAGTCCGAGCCAGTCGCCGCCCGGTGCCAACCCGGCACGCAGCGCAGCCGCAGCAGCGATCGCAATCAGCAGATTGCTGATCGGACCCGCGGCCGTCACGATGATGTGATCGCGCCGTGGATTGGCGAGGTTACGCGTGTTGACTGGCGTGGGCTTCGCCCAGCCGATGACCCCCGCTCCCGACACCATGCCGATCAACGGCAACAGCAGGGTCCCGATGGGATCGATGTGGACGACCGGGTTCAGCGTGACGCGCCCGAGACGCTTCGCGGTATCGTCGCCGAGCTGGCTCGCCGACCACGCGTGCGCCGCCTCGTGAACACTCAGCGAAAAGATCAGGACGAGGAAGCCGATGACGAGCGCGGGAACGTTGGGGTCCGGCAACGGGTAGAAAGTATAACCGGTCAGCGACCCTTTCCGGCGAAGTATCCGAGGACGGCGTCGGCCGTTTTCGCACCCACGACGCCCATGAGCTCTTCGCGAGACGCCCGTCGCACGCCCGCCAGGCTTCCGAATGCGACGAGAAGCGCCTTTCTCCTGCGCGGGCCCACGCCAGTCACGCTGTCGAGCTCCGAACGCAAGTCGCGCATCCTTCGCGCCTTGCGATGAAATGTGACGGCGAACCGGTGCGCCTCGTCGCGAATCTGCTGAACGAGCCGCAGCGCCGGGTCGTCTTTCTCGAACGCCACCGGCGCCTCGCGATCGCGCGTGTAGATGAGCTCTTCCTTCTTGGCGATGCCGACCGCGACCAGATTCGCGAGGCCGAGCTGCTTCAGCGCGTCGTATGCCGCCGCCAATTGTCCCTTGCCTCCGTCGATCAACACGAGATCAGGGAAGGGTCCGCCCTGCTCGAGCAGCTTGCGACACCGCCGCGTCACGACCTCGTTCATCGCCGCGAAATCGTCCGACCCCGCATGATTCGCGGGCGAGATGCGGTACTTGCGATATTCGCTCTTTCGCATTTTGCCGTCTTCGCACACGACCATCGACGCCACTGTCTCGCTGCCTTGAATCGTCGAGATGTCGAAGCATTCGATGCGCCTCGGGATGGCCGGGAGCGCCAGCGTCGAACGAAGCGTTTCGAGCGCGTCGTAATGCGACAGCCCCGTATCAATCAGCCTCGCTTGATACGCGATGCGGGCGTTGCGCACGGCGAGATCGACCAGGCCGCGCTTTTCTCCCCTTTTCGGTACCATCACCTGCACGCGCCGACCCGCGCGTCCCGTGAGCCATGCCTCGAGCAGCTCGACGTCTTCCGGCTCGCTCGATAAATGCACCTCTGCGGGAGCGGGGCGATCTGCGTAGAACTGCTCGACCGACGCCTGCAGGATCTCCGCTGCCGTGCCGGAAATGCCCTCGGTGGCGGCAAGTTCCACGCGCTCCAGAACCTTCCCGCTCCGCATCACGAACACATGGACGACGGCACCGGCCGGCCCCAGATGGAGTCCGAACGCATCGCGATCGCCAAGCCGGACCGTCGCGAGCTTCTGCTGTCGATCGCGAAGCGTCTGCACCGTTTTCGCGGCGTCGCGCAGGTGCGCCGCTTCCTCGAAGCGCTCGGCAGCGGCGGCGTCGGTCATCGACGTGGTCAGCCGGTCGATCAGCTCCTCGTTCTTGCCCTCGAAAAACAGCTGCGTATGCTCCACCGCGGCGTCGTATTGCTCCTTCGAGCAGATAGCGGCGACACAGGGGGCGATGCACCGTTTGATGTCGTATTCGAGGCACGGGCGCTCCCGGTTTCCCGTGATGACCTCGTTGCAGGAGCGAATGCCGAACAGCCGATGTGTCAGCCCCATCGTCCGGCGAGCGAGCGACGCGGGCATGAAAGGTCCGGCGTAAAACGTACCGTCCCGCTCGACCCGGCGCGCCACGAGGACACGCGGAAAAGCTTCGTTGGTCGTCAGCTGGAGATACGGATAGTTCTTGTCGTCGCGCAGCCGCACGTTGTAGCGCGGCGAGCGCTCCTTGACCAGGTTGTTCTCGAGCGCGAGGGCTTCGACGACCGAGTCGGTGACGATCACCTCGAGGCCGGCTGCCTCGTCCAGCAATGCGTCCGTCTTCGGATGGAGGCCGCGCGCGCCCAGATAGCTTCGCACCCGGTCGCGCAGCGAGCGCGCTTTGCCGATGTAGATCGTCTCGCCGTCTCCGTTCGCGAACAGATACACCCCCGGCTGCTCGGGCAGGTGGGCGATCTGGCTCTTGAGATTCTGGACGGGCATACGGTATCTTTACGTGGTCGCTGGCCCCCCTCTGCCACGCTCCTCGCCGCTCGCGGCTTAGCTCGCAGTCGAACCTTTCATTATACTTCCTCACTCTATGACCTTTACCGGCACTGTCGGGAAGATCTGCATGTTCCCGCTGCGCGGCATCATCCGTCTCAGCGTCGCGCTTGGTATCTCACCAAACACACTCACCCTGATTGGCGTCCTGATCAACTGCGCCGCCGGCTGGGCGCTCGCGCAAGACAGATTCGTGCTGGCCGGCTTCATCATGATCTGCGCCAACATCTTCGACTTCATCGACGGCAAAGTCGCCTTCATCACCGGCAAGCAGTCAGAGTTCGGCGCGTTCTGGGACTCGACGCTCGATCGTTTCTCCGATCTCGCGCTGTTTACCGGCCTCGTCTTGCTGTACTCGAAGCTGGGCCGCACCGATTACGTGCTCATCACGACGCTGACGTTGATCTTCTCGATCATGACCAGCTACGCACGTGCGCGTGCCGAATGCCTGATCGAGAAGTGCAAGGTCGGCTTCATGGAACGCCCCGAACGGATCGTGCTCTTCATGATCGGTGCCTTCACGAACAGAATGGCCGCGGTGCTGTGGGTGATTCTGGTGTTGTCGGTGCTCTCGGTCGCCAACCGCATCCACTACACGTACCTGGCGCTCAACAACAAGCCGCTGCCTGCGACGACGGGCCTGCGCGGCACGTTCAACCGCGCCTTCTTCTGGCGCGACGAACGGACGACGATTCCCTACGATCTGTGGGTGATCGCAATTCTGGCGTTCGTATGGCTCACGCCGCCGGACTGGCTGAACGATCCCGTCGCTGCCGGCGAACCCGGGCTACTGCAATGGATTCTGTCGAAGATCGAGGGCGATTAGAATCTTGTCGGGATTCACGCTCCCCGGCGGCCGCCGCTCGAGCGCAACGCGTTCGGATAGATACTGCAGCAGCGCGTTCACCGGCGTAGGCACGCCATGCTCCTGCCCGAGTCGCACGATTTCTCCGTTGAGAAAGTCCGTCTCGATGGTCCCGAGCCGGCGCTCGAGGCTTTGCCACGACGACCCGCCCCGACGCTCGACGCCGCCGATCGTTCGAGGATGAACCTCGCGCTCGAGACGCGCGGCATCCTCCTCGTCGTCGCCGATGAAAGAAATACCCGCGGCCTGCAGGCAGGCCACTCCCTCGCGCCGCGCGCGCTGCGCGATGCCGCTGCCTCGCGCGGCGGTACCGCATAACGCGTCAACGGCGTTGCCCAGATTGGACAGCAGCTTCCGGTATTTCCATCGCATGATCGCCGGCTTCGCTTCGGCGTAAAACGTCGACGCGCGCAGCGCCGCGGCGACATTCTCTGCGAGAGCGGTCGAGCCGGTTGGATAGCAGCCAAGATGGAGAATCCCGGTTTGAGGCGCGCACCACACCTGAACGCGGCCAGGCGTCAGGTAGTCGGCCGGGCACCAGACAAAGACCCGTACACCTCCGAGAAGCGCCTCGCGGCCATGGGCTCGTTCGCGACGCTGTTCTGGGCGCAAAAGATGGGAAGGGTGCTCGGCGCCGATGCAAGTGCGCTGAGGGCCGGCTCGGTGTCCTGTGTTTTGGTTGCGAGGAGCAGGATGTCGTCGTCGCGCCACGACACGCTGGAAGGATTGTCGACGACCGCGATTCGCAGCGTGACGGCGTCGTCCGGCGATTCGATGCGCAGCCCGTTATCCCGGATGGCTTCGTAGTTGGCTCCGCGCGCGATGAGCACAACGTCATGCCCATGCTGCGCAAGCCGCCCGCCGACAACCCCGCCGATGGCGCCGGCACCAAGGACAATGAAGCGCATCGCGGATCCTACCCTCCTATGTCCCACCGCAGAGACGCTGAGACGCAGGAATGTGCTTGTTAAGAAGAAAAACCCTGCGACGCTGCGTCGTTGCGGTGAGACATAGCAAAGGTCAGGCGCGCTTTCGCTTCGGCTCTGTGCTCCTGGCCTTCTTGACCACTTTCAGGTCGGCCTTGGCCGCCGGTTTCTTGTTCGCGCTGACCGTGTCGAGGCTCTTCTTGAGCGCCTCCATCAGGTTCACGACCTTGGCCGGCATTTCGACAGCGGGTGCAACGAACTCTTCTCCGGCCACTTTCGCATCGATGATCTTCTGCAGTCCCTCGCGATATTCATCGTGGTACTCGTTGAGGTCGAGCTTCTTCTCGAACGTGGCAATCACCTGCTTGGCCAGCTGCACTTCCTGCGGCTTCACTTTGGCAGGAATCGTCGCGAGCTCTTCGATGCCTTCAGTGCCGCGCATCTCCGCTGAATGATGCAGCGTGTACATCACGAGTCCCTTCTCGTGCGGCTTCACGGCGACGAGATATTCGCGGCCATAGAGCGCCAGCTTGCCAATGCCGATCTTTCCCTTCATGCCTTCGCTGAAAACCGCGAAGGCGTCTGCCGCCACCTGGCCGTCCGGCGCGAGATAATACGTGCGATCCACGTACATCGGATCCAGCGCGGCTGCATCGTCGAACTGCACGAGGTCGATGACGCGTGTCGAGCTCGGGCGCACCTTCTCGATGTCGTCTTCCGACATGACGACATACCGCCCCTTTTCGAACTCGTAACCCTTGACCAGCTCCGTGTTGGGGACCTCTTTATCGCAGGTCGGGCACCATCGTTTCTGCTGGATGCGAGTCTGGCACTCGCCATGGAGCTGGTTGAACGACATCGTGGCGCTCGACTCGGTCGCCGGAAACACCTTGATGGGGATGTTCACCAGGCTGACCTTCAGGAATCCCTTCCAGGTTGCTCTTGCTGCCATATGCCCTTCCTTGGTGCTTCTATCGGTAGAAGTGTGCCTCTGGGTTAGCTGGTAGCTGGTAGGCGGTAGCGCCCCACAAGGCTACAGGCTACCAGCTACAAGCTGGCCGCTATACGTCATCTATCGCCTCATGCGCTCCCAGCTCGAGCCCCGTATGCAATAACTGTATATCGTGAGCCGCTATTTTCTCCCGAAGCAGGCGGCGGGCGGCACCGTAGTGAATGCCAGGCACAATCAGCCGCCGAGCCAGATTCCTCAGTCTCGAGACGATGACGAGGGCGACTTCCTCGCCTTCGCGCCACGATACTGCCCCGATTCGCCAATACGGCACGAAGCCGGTCTCCGACCAGATGCCGTCGGCATAGAAACCCCGGCCGATGCGACGGCTCAGCGGAACGAGATATCCGTAATACACGAACATCATGCTGATGCCGAACACCTGCGGCGCAAACCGGCCTCGTACCTGAGGCGCGGAACGCATCACGTTGATGACGTGGTACGCCAGCAGCACGCCCAGAATAACCCCGAGAGCCAGCTGCAGTCCGTAGTAGCGTGGCCGAGGGCCGCGCCACGTGAGCAGGGCCGACGATCGCCGCCGGAGAAATCTCAGCGCGTCGATCCCGACGCGCACGTTGGCGACAAGAAACCCGATTCCCAGCATGAGTAGAAGCTGCGGGGTCCAATCGGTGCTCATACTTTCTACTTTTTACTTTTCACTTTTTACTTTTCACTTTCCACTTTCACCGACGGCGCCGATGCCAGCGAGGGATCGAAACACTTGCGGCAACGCGCCTCGTAGGTGCCCGTCGCACCCAGCAGGAGCCGCTCGTCGCTCACGACGAGCCGCTGCGTGTGGCTCGCGGGATTCCCGCACACCATGCAGATGGCGTGCGTCTTGGTGACGTATTCGGCAATCGCCATCATCACGGGCATCGGCTCGAACGGCCGGCCGAGGTAGTCCGTGTCCAGACCCGCCACGACGACGCGCTTGCCACTCCCGGCCAGCTGCGTGCATGCCGCCGGAAGATCCTTGTCGAAAAATTGTGCCTCGTCGACGCCGACGACCTCGGTGTCGTCGTTGACGAGCCTCAGCAGCTCTGCTGAGCTGCCGACGTTGACACCCTGAATGCGCATCTCGCTGTGCGAGACGATGTCAGATTCGGCAAAGCGGTTGTCGAAAGCGGGCTTGAAGATCTGTACCCTCTGCCGGGCGATCTGCGCGCGCCGGAGCCGCCGGATGAGCTCTTCGCTCTTTCCGCTGAACATGCTCCCGGTGATGACTTCGATCCATCCGTGTGCCGGGCTTCGATGCGGGACATCCATGATCGTTTTCAGGGATTTGGGATTTGGGATTCGGGATTAGAGCTGTGCCGCGTGCAAGCGCGTTCGGGCCTAATCCCCAATCCCTGACCCCCAATCCCTACAGTGTTACACACGCGATTGGTATTCGCCCGTCTCCGTGCTGACGCGGATCCGGTCGCCGACATTGATGAAGGGCGGTACCTGCACGACAAGGCCGGTTTCGGTGCGGGCAGGCTTGACCTGCGCGCTCGCGGTTGCGCCCTTGATGCCGGGCACGGTGTCGTCGACGCGCAGATCGACAGTCACGGGCAAATCGATGCCGACCGGCTCGTCGCCGTAGAACTCCACCTTGATGATCGAATCGGGCAGGATGTAGTTCACCGCATCCCCAAGCACTTCACGATCGATATGGAGCTGCTCGAAGCTCTCCGTATTCATGAAGTGAAACGAGTCGCCGTCGGTGTAAAGGTATTGCATGTCGTGCTCGTCGAGTATCGCGCGCTCGATGTCTTCTTCCGCGCGGAACTTGTGATCGACGAGCGTGTTCGTCCGGATGTTCCGCGCTCTGCACTGCACGAATCCGCGCTTGTTGCCGGGCGTAAGATGGTGGAGCTCGAGAATGCGTAACAGGTCGTCGCCGACCTTGATGAGATTGCCCTTCCGCAGCCGGGTTGCTTGAATTGACGCCATGGCCGACGATCGTACCCAACTTGCCGAAGGCGCGTCAAACCATGCTACGATGAAAAACCTTCGATGAAACGGGCTTCGATCGGCATTGCGCTTCTCGTTTCAGGTTTTCTGGCCGGGCTCGTGTTGACCGGTCGTCTCCGCTCGGCGGACGAATCGACCGCACAGACAGTACAGCGCCCGGCGCAGGCGGCCGCGACGACGGGACCGGCGGTCACACCCGCCGGCCTGCCCGATCTCACCGGAGTCGCCGCTCAGGCCGTCAAGGGCGTCGTCAACATCTCGTCGGTGCAGGTGATTCGCCGCCCGAACTCTCCATTCGCCAACGATCCCTTCTTCGAATATTTCTTCGGCGGCCGCGAAGATGTCTTCGGATCGCGCGATCAGCTCGCGCGCAGCCTCGGATCGGGCGTGCTGATTTCCAACGATGGCTACGTGGTGACAAACAGTCACGTGATCGGCAGCGAGAAGGCCGATGTCACCGTCATCTTTTCCGACAAGCACGAGGCGCCCGCGCGCGTCATCGGCATCGACAAGGCCACCGATCTCGCGCTCGTCAAAGTCGAGAAGCCGGCGCAACCGCCGCTGAAGTGGGGCGATTCGTCGCAAGCCAAGGTCGCCGAGTGGGTGCTGGCCATCGGCAGCCCGTACCAGCTCAGCCACAGCGTCTCGCTCGGCATCATCAGCGCGCTCGGACGGAAGAATCTCGGCTTCTCCGAGTACGAAGATTTCATTCAGACAGACGCAGCGATCAACCGGGGCAACTCCGGCGGCGCGCTCGTGAGCGCGCGCGGCGAGCTCATCGGCATCAACACCGGCATCTTCAGCTCGAATCAGGGGGGCGGGTCGGAAGGTATCGGCTTCGCCATCCCGAGCAACCTCGCGCGTCGTGTAATTGGCGACATCATCGAACACGGCATGGTGAGGCGCGGCTCGCTCGGGCGGATTTTCCTTTACCCGCTGACGACGCAGATGGCCGCGCAGCTCGGCGTGCGCGGGACGGCCGGCGCCTTCGTCAACGAGATCGAAAGACGCTCGCCCGCGTATCAGGCCGGTCTCGACGCCGGAGACATCATTATTTCGTTCAATGGGCAGAACGTGATCGACCCCAGCCACTTCGTGCAGCTCGTGTCCGACGCACGCATCGGCAGCACGGCGACCGTCGTCGTGATCCGTGAAGGCCGCCAGGTTACCCTCAAGATTCCCGTTCTTCAACGCGAGGGATAGTCCATGAAGACGCGGCTGGCACTCGCCGTGGTGCTGCTGACGGCGTGGTCCATCGTTGCGCCGGCGCAGCGGCTGGTGCGGACCGTCATTCCGGAGCACTACGACATTCACCTCGTCCCGGATTTTGCCACCGATATGTTCGCCGGCGAGGTCACGATCAAGGTGCGTCTTACGCAGCCGGCGCGGACGATTACGCTGCACGCCGCCGAGATCGAATTTCACGAAGTGTCGATTGCGGCCAACGGTACCAGTCAGATGGCCAGCGTCATCCTCGACCCCGGCACGAACACCGCGGCGTTGACGGTCCCACAGGCCCTGCCTCACGGCGAGGCCTCAATCGCGATTCGCTACACCGGCCGGCTCAACGATCAGCTGCGCGGCTTCTATCTGAGCCGCGCGAACGGCCGTGACTACGCTGTCACGCAACTCGAGCCCACAGACGCCCGCCGGGCGTTCCCATCGTTCGACGAGCCTGCGATGAAGGCCACCTTCGCCGTTTCCGTCACGATCGACTCGAGAGACACGGCGATCTCGAATGGGCGCCTGCTCTCGGACACACCCGGTCCGGGCGCCGGCAAGCACACACTGCAGTTCGCGACCACCAGGCGCATGTCTCCGTATCTCGTCGCATTGACCGTGGGCGACTGGGAGTGCGTTGCCAGCCGCGCGGACGGCATTCCCATCCGCGTCTGCGGAACGCCCAATCGAAAAGACCAGCTCGGCTTCGCGCTCGAGGCGACGGAATTTGCGTTGCAATACTTCAATCGGTCCTTCGCGATTCGATATCCGTTCGAGAAGCTCGACATCGTCGCGGTGCCCGATTTTTCCGCCGGGGCGATGGAGAACACGGGCGCCATTTTTTTTCGCGAGCAGTTTCTTGTAATCCCGACGGACGGAGGGACCGCCGAGCGCCGGAAGCAGATCGCCCGGTACATCGGCCACGAGATCGCGCACCAGTGGTTTGGCGACCTCGTGACGATGGAATGGTGGAACGACATCTGGTTGAACGAGGGGTTCGCCACCTGGATGGAATACCGCCCGATGGTCGAATGGAAGCCCGAGTGGAACGCTGCGCTCGAAGAGGTACGCGACACGCAGAGAGCGATGGCCCTCGACGCGCTCCGCGCTACACGCCCTGTTCGCACGACGGTCGAGACGCCAGAGCAGATTAACGAGGTGTTCGACGCGATTGCCTATCAGAAGACGGCTGCCATCATCAGAATGGTGGAGGGCTACGTCGGCGCAGAGAGCTATCGCGACGGAATCAACGCGTATTTGAAGAAGTTCGCGTACGCCAATGCGACCGGCGAGGGTTTCTGGACGACGCTGGCAGCGGCGACGAAAAAGCCGATCGACCGTGTGCTGCAGAGCTTCATCACGCAAGGCAGCATGCCGCTGGTGAAAGTTGAAACACGCTGTGCCGGAGACAGCACCGAAGTCGTGTTTTCACAGCGCCCGATCTCCCCTGCGGCGCCTTCATCGACTCTGTGGGACATTCCCGTGTGCTACAAGCGCGAGCACGGCGGGAAGGTCCAGCCTTCGGTGTGCATACTGCTGTCCGCGAAGACGCAGACGACGAAGCTCAACGGCTGCTCGTCATGGGTCTTTGCCAACGTCGACAGCCGCGGCTACTACCGCACGTCGTATGAGGCCGACAATCTGCGCGCGCTCGGAGAAGCCGTCACGAACAACGAACTGAACCTGCTGGAGCAGACGACGCTCGTCGAAGACCTCTGGACGCTGGTACGGCTCGAGGAGAGAAACATCGCTGAGTATCTCTCGCTGTCGAGTCAGCTGATGAAGGGCCGGTTGAGCCCTGTGATCTCGACGGCGTTGTCTCGAATCAACTACATTTCGGAGTCGCTCATCGACGAGTCATTGCGCCCGGCGTTCAGAAATTGGGTGCGGCAGGTTGTCGGGCCGCTTGTGGAGCGACTGGGATGGACGCCAAGGGCCAACGAGTCCGATGAGATCCAGGGCCTGCGATCCGACGCGCTGTTCACGCTGGGGAACGCCGGCGCCGATGCCGCAATACTCCTCGAAGCGCGACGCCTCGCCAACCTGCACGTCAGCGGGGCCGCCCCGCTACACCCCAGCATCCTCGACACCGCGCTGCAACTGGGCGCCATCGAGGGTGACGCTGCGATGTACGATCAGTATTTGTCACGGATGCGCGGCAGCCCGACCCCCGGCGAGCAGGCGCAGTACCCTGGCAGCCCTGTCCTTCTTCGAGGATCCCGAACTGCGAACGCGTACTCTCGCGTATGCCACGTCGCAGGACATCCGCACGCAGGACGCACCCGCAGTGATCTACCATCTCATGCGGCGCCCTTCGGCGCGTGCGCGCACGTGGGCGCATCTCAAGGACAACTGGGACACGGTCGTAAGCAAGTTCGGTATCTTTCAAGGCATTCCTGGAGTGGTCGGCTCGCTTCAGCACCTCTGCGACGCAGACGCGAGAACTGATGTCGATCAGTTCTTCGGCATGCACCCTGTCTCGGGCACGGACCGCACGCTGCAGCAAACGCTGGAAACGATTCAGCGATGCACGTCGACGAAGTCTGCGCAAGGGAAACACCTGGCGGCATTTCTGGCTCCGTAATCGCCCAATCTCCCAATCTCCCAATCTCCCAATTCTTCAACGCCGTCCAGACACCGACACGTGTCCTTCCGCATAGCACCGCCACACGCGATCCGTGGCGACGTTGATGCCGATACGCGTGCTCCAGGCCACCTTCTCGATGTGGTGACCGCGATCTTCGATGTAGAGCTTCTTACCCAGCAGATCAACGCCCGTGTCTTTCAACGCAATACCCATCGCGTGCGTCACGTTGCCGGGACCGCGGCACAGTGCGGAATCGGGAATCGCGGCGGGCTTCTTGTGTCTCACTGTACGTGAGCGCTGGCGGCGACGCCGCATCAGCTGAATACCATCGAGCGGTTCGAGCGCGCGAATCAGCACCGCCGCAGGCGACTGCTCGGGCTCGGTCACGACATTCATTAAGGGATGTACGCCGTAGTTCAGGTACACGTAGGCATGCCCGGGCGGTCCGTACATCGGCGCGTTGCGTCTGGTCAGGCCCGGAGCGGCGTGGCAGGCGGGATCGGATTCGCCGACGTATGCCTCGACTTCGACAATGACGCCCGCCGTGACGCCCGCTCGAGTGCGATGCACCAGCACCTTGCCAAGCAGGTCGGGCGCGACAATCAGCGTCGGCCGGGCGTAAAACGCGCGCGGTAGAAGCACTAAAGATGTGTCGCGGGGGCCCCGTCGCCCCGCGCCGCTCGCGGCTCTACGAACTTCAGCCGCTCGATGGCCCGCTGGGCGGCTGCCGCAACATCGGGGTCGGGGTCTTTTGCCGCCGCTTCGAGCGCAGAGACGAGGGCCGGATTCCGCGAGAACCCTATGACGTCCGCAATAAATCGCCGCACATTTGCGTCTTTATCTTTCAGCGACGCAGCCAGTGCCGGCGCTGTGGATGTCGAGAGGTCGAGCAGGTAGCTGATCGCGAGCAGGCGCCGATCTGTATCGCCGAGCGCCGCCACGAGCTGTTGCAGGCTGCTCTCGACATGGCCAAGCTTGGCGTTGGCGTAGTGAAGCGCGAGCAGCACACCGTAGGCACGCTCGCTCTGCCCCATCTGCTGCAGCGCGGGAAGCGATTCGCGATGGCCGGCGCGCGCAAGACCTTCGACGGCCAACCGGCGCACGTCCGCATTCGAGCTCGCGAGCGACTGTTCGAAGATCGAGACCGAGGTCGGATGTCCGATACCGGCAAGACCCTCCAGCGCCGCCAGCGCCTCTGGTCCCGTCTGGCGGTAGCTCAACTGATCGGAGAGCGCCTGCACCGCGTTCGGATACCGCAGCTGACCGAGCGCCTGCATGGCGGCCCGGCGCATCTCCGATTCACGCGAGTTGATATTGTCGACGAGCGCATTGCCGATCTGCGCACACGGTTCGCTGCTGCGCACGCAGGCATACGGGCCAAGCAACATCGCCAGGTTGATCGCTTCTGCCCTCACTCGAGAATTGCCGTCGCGAAGTGCAACGGCGATGCTGGTGAGCAGTTGGGGCGGCACCGTGCGCGCCTTCAGCACGAGTTGCCCGGCCGCGGCGGCATCGCCGCCGGCAACTGTTCTCACTTCGATGACGTAGCCGATCATCTTGCGGCGCGGAACGGCGCGAGTGGAAAAAAGCGAACGCTCGGCGTCGATCGCGGCAAGCTGGACGCGATCGTCCGCATCCACCACCGCCGCGGCGATCGGCACGACAGCCTCGGGATAGTCGGCATCCTTCAGTATCTGAATCGCGCGCAGCCGAGTGTTCGGGTCCTGATGCTTCAGACCAGAGGCGACTTCCTCGAAGCTGTACTGCTGTGCGAAGACAGCTCGGCTAAAGCCGAGCCCTACGCACAGACCGAGCCCTACGCAGAGACCAAGCCCTACGCACAGACCGAGCCCTACGCACAGACCAAGCACCAGGTACCGCCGCAGCACTACGAACACCAATCCCCAACCCTGCACTAATCCCCAATCCCGCACTAATCCCAAATCCCCAATCCCTATTCCCTGCTTTGATCCCTGCTTTTCATTCGAGCGCATACGCGTGAGACCGCCCAACTGCCAGCACGGGTGCGAGAAATTCGCCGGTGTGGGAGCCCGGAACCTTGGCAATCTGTTCCGGCGTGCCGGTGGCCACCACCTTCCCCCCCTCGTGGCCGCCCTCGGGACCCAGGTCGATGATGTAGTCAGCCGTTTTCAATACATCGAGATTGTGCTCGATGACGACAAGCGTATGCCCCGCTTCGAGCAGTTTCTTGAACGCGGTCAGCAGCTTCGCAATGTCGTCGAAATGCAGCCCGGTTGTCGGTTCGTCGAGCACGTAGAGGATGCGATCGCCGGTCCGCGACGAGAGATGCGATGCAATCTTGATGCGTTGCGCCTCGCCTCCCGACAGTGTGGTTGCCGGCTGCCCGAGCCGCAGATAGCCCAGGCCGATTTCATCGAGCACGTGCAACCGGCGCAGCACCTTCGGCGACGTGCTGAAGAATGTAAGCGCTTCGCGCACGGTGAGGTCGAGCACCTGGTTCACGTTCTTGCCGCGGTGCTTCACCTCGAGTATCTGCGGCTTGAAGCGGCGGCCGTCACATTGATCGCACGGCACGAACACGTCGGCCAGAAACTGCATCTCGACCCGCACTTCCCCCTCGCCCTGGCACGCCTCGCAACGTCCACCCGGCACGTTGAACGAGAAATGGCTCGCCGTGAGGCCGCGCGACTTGGCGTCTTTCGTCGCAGCGAAGATCTCTCGAATCGGGTCGAATGCCTTCAGATATGTCACTGGATTCGATCGCGGCGTGCGCCCAATCGGCGTCTGGTCGACCAGCACCACGTCGCTGACGTACTCGGCGCCTTCGAGCTTGCGGAACGCGCCCATCCGTTTTTCCGATCCGCCCTTTGCCCGTTTCACGGCCGCGTACAACACGTCGTGCACGAGCGTGGACTTGCCCGATCCGCTGACGCCTGTGATGCAGGTAAGCGTGTTGAGCGGAATCTCGACATCGATGTTCTTGAGGTTGTGCTCGGCCGCGCCGAGGAGCCGCAGTTTCTGGCCGCTCCCGCGCCGCCGCGTCGAGGGCACCGGAATAGCCAGATCGCCGCGGAGGTACTTCGCCGTCAGCGATCGTTGATCCTGCAGCAGGTTTTCCAGCGGGCCGGCAAACACGACCCGGCCGCCCTGCTCGCCGGCGCCGAGGCCGAGGTCGACGATCGTGTCGCCGACGCGAATCATGTCCTCGTCGTGTTCGACGACGAGCACGGTGTTGCCCTGATCGCGCAGCTGCCTGAGGATGTTGATGAGACGCAGGTTGTCGCGCGAGTGCAGACCAATCGACGGCTCATCGAGCACGTACAGCGTGTCGACGAGCGACGAGCCCAGCGACGTCGCCAGGTTGATGCGCTGCGATTCGCCCCCCGACAGCGTCGACGACAGGCGATCGAGGGTCAGGTAGTCGAGGCCGACGTCGCTCAGAAACTTCAACCGTTTCTGAATCTCTTTGAGCACCTTGTCGCCGATGGCGGCCTCTTTTTCGGTGAGGTGCAGCGCCCCGAGGAACTGCTGCGCCTCGCGCACGGTATCGGCCGACACCTGATCGATCGTGCGGCCACCCACCTTGACGTCGCGCGCCTCGCGCCGCAGACGTGCGCCTTCGCAATCGGGGCACGTCAGGTATCCGCGATACCGGCTCAGGAATACGCGGACGTGGACCTTGTACTTCTTGCGCTCGAGCCAACGGAAGAAACCGCGGATGCCGTCGTACCCTTTCCCGTCTCCCTCGACGACGAACCGCTTTTCCTCTTCGTTCAAGTCTCTCCATGGAATGTCCGTCGACACGCCGGCAGGCTTCGCGGCGCGCTTGAGCTCGGCCAGCTGGGCGCGATAATGCGTCTTCGTCCACGGCTCGATCGCCCCTTGCTGGATCGATTTAGAGGGATCGGGAACGACCAGATCGAGATCGAGCTCGATGATATTTCCGAAGCCGTGGCACGTCGGACATGCACCGAACGGGTTGTTGAACGAAAACAACCTGGGCTGCGGGGCCTCGTATGTGAGGTTGCAATTCTGGCACTCGAACCGCTCGCTGAAGACGTGCGTCTTCGCGCCTAGCGCACTTAGCGCCCCTGTCGCACCCAGCGCCCCTGTCGCCCCTAGCGCCCCTAGCGCACCCAGCGCACCAGGGTTGTCTTCAATCGCGAACGCCGTTCCGCCCGCTTCGCGGTACGCCATCTCGATTGAATCTGTGAGACGGCCCCTCATATCTCCGTCGATCTTCACACGATCGATAATCACCTTCAGCGTAGACTGATCGCCGAGCTCCACCGGCGTCACCTCATCGACCGTCACGGTGCGTCCGTCGATGTACAGCCGGTGAAAGCCCTTTCGCCGCAGTTCGTTGAGCGTAAACGTCAGCGATGCGGGTGTGGGACTGGTATTCCCAATCCCGAATCCCGAATCCCCAATCCCTGGATCTTCATCGTCCGTTTCAGCGTCAGTACCCTCATGCACCCCTCCGGGATCCATCACGGGCATGTCGAATCCGATGAGCAGGCGGGTGCCTTCGGGCAGGCCGCCCAGGTGACGCGCGACGACCTCGGCCGTGTCGCGCACGACCTCCTGCCCGCACTGGCGGCAGAAGGTACGCCGACTCTGGCGAAGAGCAGCCGCAGGTAGTCGTGAATCTCTGTCGTGGTGCCGACGGTCGAGCGGGGATTCCTGATGGTGTTTTTCTGGCGAATCGCGATCGCCGGACAGATCCCTTCGATGCGATCGACATCGGGCTTCTCCATCCGCTCGAGGAACTGCCGCGCATACGCCGACAGGGAGCTGACGTATCGGCGCTGCCCTTCGGCGTAAATGGTGTCGAAGGCAAGCGACGATTTGCCCGAGCCGCTCACTCCGGTGACGATAATCAACTGGCCCAGCGGAAGCACCAGATCGATGTTCTTCAAGTTGTGCGTGCGCGCGCCGCGGACGACGATGCCGGTGGCGCTGCTGACCGGTGACACGACGGGAGTTTCGGGCATATACAGGTAACGGTAGGGCTCAACTTAAGTTGAGCCCTACAGATTAAGTTGAGCCCTACAGAAAAGGTTGCGCCCTACGGACAGGAATTTTTCTGAATCCGTAAACCTGACATGTTAGCGCACGCTGGCAGGATCTTCAACAACTCGATAGAATAGGAAGGTTCGGCACACGCGTTTTTACCCAGACATATGCAGCACGATCACCTGAACGCTCTCGAGAGCGAATCGATTTTCATCATGCGCGAAGCATTCGCCAAGTTCGACAACATGGCGATGCTCTGGAGCATCGGCAAGGACTCCACGGCCCTCCTGTGGCTCGCGCGGAAGGCGTTTTTCGGCCACGTGCCGTTTCCGCTGGTCCACATCGACACGAGCTACAAGATTCCGTCGATGATCGAGTACCGCGATCGCCTCGTGCGCGAGTGGAACCTGCAGCTCGTCGTCGGCATGAACAAGCCGGTGCTCGAAGCCGGCAACACGTATCCGAACGGCCGCGCGACACGCGTCGAATGCTGCGGCATGCTCAAGAAGGACGGATTGCAGCAGGTGATCGAGCATTATGGCTACACCGGCATCATCGTCGGCGTGAGGCGCGACGAGGATCCGACCCGCGCGAAGGAGCGGTATTTTTCGCCGCGGAACGCCAACATGGAGTGGAACGCGTCGGACCAGCCTCCTGAGTTCTGGAATCAGTTCAAGACCGATTTCGCGCCCGGCACCCACATCCGCATTCACCCGCTTCTGCACTGGACCGAGCTGAACGTGTGGGAATACATCGAGCGCGAGAACATCCCGGTCATCCCGTTGTACTTCGACGACGGGACTGGACGCCGGTACCGATCGCTCGGCTGCGCCCCCTGCACGGGCTCCATCCAGTCGACGGCGAAGACCGTCGCCGAGATCGTCAACGAGCTGAAAGCGACGAAAGTGCCGGAGCGTGCCGGGCGCGCCCAGGACCAGGAGAGCGAAGACGCGTTTGAGAAGCTCAGGCGCGATGGCTACATGTGATGGCCTACGCGCGTAACCAACTTAAGCTCGTCGTCGTGGGCCACGTCGACCACGGCAAATCGACGCTCATCGGCCGGTTGTTCTACGACACCGGCTCGCTGCCCGAAGGCAAATACGAACAGCTCGTCGCGATCGCGCAGCGCCGCGGCGTGCCGTTCGAATTCGCCAACCTGATGGATGCGCTGCAAGCCGAGCGCGACCAGAACATCACGATCGACACCAGTCAGATCTGGTTCCGCACGCCGAAGCGCGAGTACGTGATCATCGACGCGCCGGGCCATAAGGAATTCGTCAAGAACATGGTGACGGGCGCGGCACGCGCCGACGCGGCGCTGATCATCATCGACGCGTCCGAAGGAGTGCAGGAACAGACCCGGCGCCACGGATATCTGCTGCGGCTGATCGGCGTGCGTCAGGTCGTCATCGTCGTCAACAAGATGGACCTGGTCGACTACTCGCAGAGAGTGTTCGACACGGTAACGACCGAATATCGCGCGTTTCTCAAGAGCATCGGCGTCGAAGCGCAGGTGTTCATCCCGGTGTCAGCACGGCACGGAGACAACATCGCCGCGCGCGGAGAGAACCTGAAGTGGTTCACCGGCCCCGCGGTGCTCGAGGCGCTCGATTCCATCCCTGATGCGGCCGAAATCACGAACCAGCCGCTCCGCTTCCCCATACAGGATGTGTATCGCTTCGATCATCGCCGAATTCTCGCCGGGCGAGTCGAAGCCGGAACGCTTCGCACCGGCGACCAGCTTCTCTTCTTGCCGTCGGGCCGGACGAGCGTCGTGCGATCGATCGAGAGCTGGAACTCGCCGCACCTCGAGTCGCTCACGGCCGGCGATCCGGCCGGCGTCACGCTCTCCGATCAATTGTTCGTCGAGCGCGGCTCCGTTGCCGTGCACGCGGACGATGCCCCAAGCCTGGCGACGGAGTTTACGGCGCGGATCTTCTGGCTCGGGCGGACGCCGCTGGCCGCCGGTAAGCGCTACAAGCTGAAGCTCGTGACGCAGGAAGTCGAGTGCGAGATCAAGACGCTGGAGGAGGTCGTCGACGCGTCGACGGTGCAGACGATTCCAGGCGCCGATTCCGTACGCACGAACGACGCGGCGAAAGTGATCATCCACACGCGCCGTCCCGTGGCTGTCGATTTGTTCGAACGGGTGCCGACTCTCGGACGGCTCGTGCTCGTCGACGGATTTGACGTGGCGGGCGGCGGCATCGTCGTGGACGTGCCCGAACGGTTCGCCGCGGAAAACGTCGTCGCCGATGCGGGCGTCAACGCCGACGTCTCGCAGGTTGCGCGTGGCGAGCGCCATCTCCGGCATGGCCATCGCGGAGCGGTCGTCTGGCTTACCGGTGTTCCCGGCAGCGGCAAGACCACATTCGCGAAAGCGCTCGAGCGACAGCTCTTCGAGCGGCATATCCAGGTGTTCGTCCTTGACGGCGAGAATATCCGGCCGGGCCTGAGTTCGGACCTCGGCGTGTCGGGCTCCGACCGCGAGGAGAACATGCGGCGCGTCTCGGAAGTGGCCAGGCTGTTTGCCGAGGCCGGCACGGTCTGCATCGTCAGCTTCACCTCGCCCACGCGTGCCGAGCGCGAGCGCGCACGGCGAGCGATGGACGTCGCGGACGGCTCGGGGATCCCGTTTCTCGAAACGTATCTCGGCACGGCCAACGACTCGAGCTCACAATACGAACCGCCCGAACATCCCGAGGTGACGCTCGGCGAACAGGTCGGCCTCGACGAGCGCGTAAACCGCGTGCTCGAGCTTCTGATGCACCAGATTCGCTGAGCGAAATGTTTCGTCCGCCCGGCCGTTAAGGCTTGGACTCTATGATGGGTTCGAACTCGTAAATTCCGCCGTCTGCCATGAGTGAGAGGAAGAGGTGACCATCCTTCATCACGTATGACCGAATGTAATTCCACTGCTTCACGATTTGATCGTGCAGAGAGCCCACGGGGCATTTCGCGCGCGTCAGTGCCAGTGGACCGAACTCCATCTGATTCGGGCCGCTCGACTTCCACGTACCACGTCCACGATTGCAGTCGACCCGTGCCGTCAACTGTCCACCGGCGACGAACTCAATGGTGTACTTCGCGCGATCATCAGGCGTTAGCGTCGTCCCATCACTGCTTTGGAATTTGACGAGCTGCCACGACCTCCCTGCGAAGGCAGGTGTGTTCGTGGGCACAGACGCCTGAGCGCTTGCAGTGAACGATCCCACGCGATTGCCCGTTGCGTCGAACAGGTCCAGACGATCGCCGGCAATTGTCATGCGACTCGCGCTCTTCAATGCGTTACGAAAAGCGCGTTCGACTTCCGCGGATGAATCGATGCACGCCATTAGCGTGCCCGCCATCTGGCCGAACGTGACGGCGGTTCCTTTGAGATCGTACGTGCCGGTGATCCGATTGCACCCGTCGGAGCCGGACACGCGGCCTCCCGCTTGAAACACCAGATGCGCCTCGCGCTTCGCGTCCTCGGTGGGCGTCGGCTTTCCGGCAAGCTCGGTCGCTTTCCAATAGGTCCCTTCGAGCGATCTGTTACCCGCCGCGCTCGCTGGAGGGATCTGACCGCCCACGCTTCGCAGCATGATGGACACGCTGGTCGGGCTTCCGCGGGTAATCACCGGAATCGCCGTGTCACTGGTGAACAGCAGCGCCATCGCCGTGCTTGCCATCAGCGCGAGCATGATCGCCAGAGCGGCGGAGACCCTTCCTACGCTGCCCACGGTATTGGGTGCCATATTCTCCAAATCCTCCGAGCCTCGCTTGAAGCATCCGATACAGGGGCGGGCTGTCATTTCAACTACGGCAGACGAAGCACCTGCCCAGGCTTGATCTTGTCCGGATCTGTCAGCTGATCCTGATTGGCTTCGAAGATCTTCATGTAGCCGTTCGCATCGCCGAGTTGCGTCTTGGCAATTTTGCTCAACGTGTCCCCAGCCTTCACTGTGTATGTCCGCTTCGCTGCTGGGGGCGGGGCCGGGGCGCTCGGCGCACCAGTCACCTGAATGTCCGCGACGACGTCCTTCTGCCACGTGGGAATTGTCTTGATCGCATTCCAAATCTCGTTTTTCTCCGCCTCCGTCGCGACGGTGCCCTTGAAGTGCAGCTTTCCATCACGCTCTTCGGCTCCACCGTGAAACTTGCCCTTGGCGATCTGAATTGCGTACGCGTACGTGTCTCTCAGTCCCATGACGTACCTCCTTTTGAAGCTACAAATCGATTGCGCGCAGGTCGAGGCTGTTACGAGTCGGGGGAGTGCGACAAACGGCGAGCGCAGCCATGAATACCTCCTACGGCTGGTCGCTGGGGAATCAGCACGGGCCGCCTCTATGATTGTGCGGCGAACGTGTCTGTCAGGTTACGGTGTCAACGACCATCATATAACCTGTTCCGTCGAGATTCGATAGAGACAGCCCTAAAAGGGCTGTGCCACCTGTATGATCTGAATCCTGTCACGGCTTTAGCCCTGTTTGAGGAGGCTTTATGAAGCTGTTTGCCGGATCGATCGTCACGCTTGCGCTGGTGCTTCAATCAGGCGCTCTGTCAGCACAACAAGGTCTCGGCGGCGCGGGACAGGCGCTACCACCGACGCTGCTGCAATGCCCCGATGTGGCGGCGGCGCTGACGGCAGTCACCAATCAGGACACGCGCTTGCGTGACTGGGCCAACCTCACACGCTATCGCGATGCCAACAGGACCGTTACCCGTGCGGACGTGGTTTTCATGGGCGATTCGATTACCGATCTCTGGCAGCAGCCGCGATTTGGCGGGTTCTTCCCGGGAAAGAATTACGTCGATCGCGGCATCAGCGCGCAGACGACGCCTCAGATGCTCGTCAGATTCCGGCCCGACGTCATCGCGCTGAAACCGCGCGCGGTCGTCATTCTGGCGGGCACGAACGACATCGCCGGCAATACGGGTCCGATGACCAACGACGACATCCAGAACAATCTCGCGTCAATGGCCGAGCTCGCGAAAGCCAGCAACATCAGGGTGGTGCTCGCGAGCATCACGCCGGTCAGTGCCTACCACGCGGCAGCCAATGTTCCGCCTCAGACGACGCGCCGCCCTGTCGAGCGCATCCAGGCCGTCAACGCGTGGCTGAAAGCGTACGCGGCGGGCAACAAACATGTGTACCTCGACTACTACTCCGCCATGATCGACAGCGCCGGCATGCTGAAAACGGAGCTCAGCGAAGACGACCTGCATCCGAATGCTGCCGGATACAAAGTGATGGCGCCGCTCGCGGAAGCGGCAATCGCGCAGGCGCTGCGATAGCGCGTCCGTGTGCTGAGTATCATCGCCCGCCGGGCGTTCGGCGACCGAAACGTTCGGATAGCGGCTGCAACGTTCGTGTGCTGCTGGACCATCCTGGCCGTTACCGCTCCAGGCCTCCCGATGGTATGGGACGAAGCCGAATACCTGGTTCGGGCGGGAAACATCGTCGAGTGGTTCCGGGTCATACCGAACGCCCTTTCGAAGGAACAAATCCAGACGTACTGGTTGTTCATCCATTACTCCGAAGGCCATCCGGCCGGTTTCGCTTTGCCGATCGCGCTGGGTCAGTGGCTGGCTTCGGGGGTTGTCGAGCCGCTGACAGCGGCCCGATTGGGGCCAATTACCCTGTTCAGCGCTGCGTGCGCAGCCCTTGCGGTGCGTCTGAGACACACCCATGGGATGGCCGCAGCGGTCGTGGCCCCAGTTACGCTGCTGACATTTCCGCGCGTGTTTTCCGAGGCGCATTTCGCAACGCAGGATGGACAACTCACGGCGTGGTGGCTGTTGTTGTGGGTGATTCAATCAGGGGCTGCACACGGGTGGAAAGAAACCATCGCCTTCGGCATTGTCCTTGGATTTACGACAGCCACGAAATTCACGGGATGGATCGCGTGGTTGCCGACTGTGCTGTCGCAGGCCGTTCATAGAAAGGCTGCCGCCATCGGCCGTCTGTGCTTCGTCCTTCTTGTCGCACTGCTGACCTTTTATCTTGTCAACCCGCCCGTGTGGTACGAACCGGTGGAAGGGTTCAAAGACCACTTCCACCGCAACCTCGATCGCGCCAACACATTGAATATTTCGACTCGGTTCCTGGGGGGCACTTACAACGTGACGAATCCCCTCCCCTGGTACAACACACTCGTGTGGCTCGTCTTCGCCACGCCGCTGCCGACATTGGCGCTCGGTGTGTGGGACTCTGGCATTGCCTCGCAAGGCCCTCGGCGTTCTCAGTGACGCTGATGCTTCATTGGGTGACGTTGATGGTTGTACGCGCGCTGCCCGGCGCACCTCCACACGACGGCATTCGGCTGTTTCTGCCGGCGTTTGGCTTCTGGTGTGTGTTCGCAGGCATTGGCGCCCAGCGGGTGTTCGATCGCATCTCGACGATCCGCGCGGTGTCGTGGAGATGGGCGCTGCGCGCGGCGCTTACAGGCGCTCTGATGACTAGTGCCGTCAACCTCGCCCGTTACTATCCCCAAACGCTCTCGCACTACAGCCTCATCGCGGGAGGTGTGCGGGGCGCAGCCGACAAGGGCATGGAACCGGCGTATTGGTGGGATGCGCTCGACAACGACGTCCTCAAGTGGATCAGCGATCGCACCGGCCCTGACGAAGCCGTCGCTTTTTCTCCCGTGTTCAATCTGGGCTACTTAGGCGCCTCAGGAAAGTTGCGCGCACAGATCGTCGACCCTGAGTCAGGTCCGTTCAAGTTCTACGTGCTTCAGAACAGGCCGGGAATGTTCACGCGCACGGATCGCTTTCTGATGGACGGCGAAAAGCCGGCATACGTCAAGTATGCCGGCCGGCGGCCAAGTGGAACGGCTGTTCCGCGCGATCTCGATGTTCCGCTGATTTCGGTGTTTTCGTTCGATCAATACCAGCGTGCCCGCCGCGCTGTCGCGCGATAAGGACCAGTCTAGGCTTCAATCGTGTAAATCTCGCGCCGCCCGGAGTCGACGAACTCGTGATAGCCCTTCATGACCAGCTCGAACTCTTTGCCCTGCGCCGGATCGCTCATCATCTCTTCAAAGTCGCGCATGCTCTTGACTTCAAACTCGGCGACAACAGTCCAGTAGCGCTCGGCGCTCAAGTCCGTCATGATTCTGGACTTCCCGAGCTTGAGTCGCTCCATCACGGCGTTCATGGCCTTGAACTTCTCCACCATCGGGCGCACCTTGCCGGGCTTGCAGAAGAATACCTCTCTGATCAGCAGCATCGTTTCCTCCTCGCTTCTTTATAGCCTACCAGCGGCCGAGTGTGTTTAAGCTCGGATATGTACCAACTCAATGATAAGGCCGTGCTCTTTGCGCCGCCCGGAACCATCGAACCCGAGGCTCTGAAGCAAATCGAAAACACGGCGTCGATGCCGTTCGTCTTCAAACACGTCGCGGTCATGCCCGATTGTCACTACGGCAAGGGCGCCACGGTCGGCACGGTGCTCGCGACCAAAGGGGCGATTGTTCCCGCCGCAGTCGGCGTCGACATCGGGTGCGGGATGATTGCCGTCAAGACGCCACTGACTCGCGACGACATCGCCGATGCCGCGGCTGTTCGCACGGGCATCGAGCGGCGCATCCCGATGAGCGCCGGCAACAACAATCGATCGCTCAGCGAGAGCGCCGCACGCCGCGTCGAGGAGCTGGAGTCGCTGGCCACGCGCGACTACAGCGCTATCGACCGCAACTGGAAGCTGCAGCTCGGCACCCTGGGCGGCGGCAATCACTTCATCGAAATCGCGACCGACGAATCGAACACGGTCTGGGCTACGCTGCACTCGGGCTCGCGAGGTATCGGGAATAAGATCGGCAACCTCCACATCCGCCTCGCCCAGACGCTGGCCAGGAGTAAGGGCCTACACCTGCCCGACAAAGACCTCGCCTATCTCGAGGAGGGCACCGCCGAGTTCGACGAATACGTGCGCGATGTCTTGTGGGCGCAGAATTTCGCGCGGCTCAATCGCGACGAGATGATGGACCGCGTGATGACGGAGCTGAGCCACAGCGTCTACGGCGACGCCTCGCACGTGGCCAACCTCGAGGTACAGCGCATCAACTGCCACCACAACTTCACGCAGCTCGAAGAGCACTTCGGCGAACGGATCTGGGTGACGCGCAAAGGCGCGATCGAAGCGCGCCGCGGCATGTGGGCGATGATTCCAGGTTCGATGGGCACGCGCAGCTACATCGTGACCGGGCTCGAGCACCCGATGGCATTCCGGTCGGCGCCCCACGGCGCCGGCCGGCGCCTGTCACGCACCGCGGCCCGCAAGCAATACACGATGAGCGACCTGGACAACGCCATGCGCGGCATCGAGTTCCGTCGCTCGTCGGTGCTGCTCGACGAGATCCCCGCGGCCTACAAGAACATCGACGACGTGATGGCGCATGCGAAGGATCTCGTGGAGGTGAAGTACGTGTTGAAGCAGTTTGTGAATGTGAAGGGGGACTAGTTGCCAGTGCCCAGAGTCCAAAGAGTCGAGGAGTCTGGGAGTCCAGGAGTCTAGGAGTCCAGGAGTCTGGGAGTCTGGGAGTCTGGGAGTCGGAGAGTCGTGCCCGGTCAGTGGTAAGATATGTAGTCCCGCCAAGGCCGGCGTAGCTCAGTTGGTAGAGCAGCTGATTCGTAATCAGCAGGTCATCGGTTCAAGTCCGATTGCCGGCTCCAATTTAAAACCAATCACTTGCCGCCACTCGCAGCATTCCCTTGATCGGTCTCGGATGCGTCTGGGATGCGCGTCGGCACCGCGTCCAACTTGTCCACCGCGGCGCGGTTCGCGCTCGGCACCAAATGGCCGTAGACGTGCTGTGCCCTCCGGCGTAGTGAACACCCAGGCCGGGACCTTCCGCCACGCCTTCGGACTTGCAGCCTTCGCCGTGCGTGGTGCTCGCGCAATACCTCAGTCAGCTTGAGCGACATGTCGACCCGGCTGTGTCGGAAACGCGGGTGAGGATCTCCTCAAGGCCGCCGGCTTCACGATCGATTTTTCTGGAATGACGCTGCGGCTGAGTGACGACCGCTCCTTTCCCGGATTTGGAGAAACACGACAGTTCTCGGTTCGCGATCGTCCCAAGCCCGATCACATGACGCCGGCTCCGCCTATCGAACGACGACCGTCCCGTGCAGCACGTTCATACCACAGGCGAAGGCGATGTCTCCCGCCTCGGCGGGCGTGAACTCAATCACGACGGGCTCATTCAGCGGGAGCGCTCGTTTGATGTTCAAAGACGGCAGTACCACCTCCGTGCCGCAGGTCTTGTCGGTTGTTCTCAGGAACGTGAGACGTGTAGGAGTGCCGGCACGCAGGGTAATCCTCGCCGGCTCGAATCCCTGCTCGTTGACGATCACCTTGGCGCTCTGGGTATTGGATGCCGCCTGCCCCGGTCGTTTCGCCATACCGTCATCGGTCACCGACGTCCCTGGACTGAGTCCGAGGCGCTCGCGCTCGGCTCTGACGAAGAAGCTGCCCTCAGTCACTACGACGTCACCTGGCTGAACGCCTGACACGACTTCGACCTGATCTCCCGAGGGCTGACCAAGGCGGACCTCTCGTTCAATAAACCTCCCGGGTTCCTTCGGATTCGCGAGATAGACGACCGTACGGTCACCGACATTCTGCACCGCGATGCGTGGGACGGTTGGCATCGACGCGGCTGACGCTCCGCTCACCACGACGTCGGCGTACATGCCGAGTCGCAACTCGCCGCGCGGATTGGGCACCTCAACGCGCACTTTCGCGGTTCGTGTTTCGGCGCTGACCTGCGGATCTGTATAGCTGACTCGTCCACGCACGATGAGACCGGGAAGGGCTGACGTGGTGATCACAGCCTCGTTGCCGACGCGCACGCGGGAGAAGTCCTTCTCATACACGGCCGCGACGATCCAGACCGTCGAGAGATCCACGACGCTGAATAGCCGTGTCGCAGGATCGACGTTGAGTCCGACATTCGCTCCGCGTTCTGTCACGACGCCGTCGATCGGCGCCGGCACGCTGGTCGTCGCGCTCACTCCGTGGCCGGGAGCCATGTTGTCGAGTGCCGATGCGGAGAGACCGAACAACTCGAGCTGGGATCGCGCGCTCTGGACTGCCGCAGTCTGGGCTTCATGCTCGGCGTGAATCCGTTCCAGCTCCTGCCGGCTGGCTGCCCCGATCTCGACGAGCTTCTGCGTCCGCTGCAGCTCACGGTCATGTGCGTCGAGCATCGCCTTTGCAGAGACGTATCGAGTCTGCGCCTCGGCAAGCGCAGGGCTGTAGATCTCCGCCAGCGTGTGCCCGCGACGAACACGGTCGCCCAGCGCCGCTCCGACCTTCGTGACGCGGCCGGCCACGAGTGGTGTCACTACGACCTGGCGATATGCGTTGGGCTCGACGACGCCGGGCAGACGAATCTCTGTCGCTGAACTGCCTGTCGCGACTGGCGCCACGGCAATCCCGGCGCGCTTCACAGCATCCTGACTCAGCGGCACGACCACGTCGGGCAGCGGAGTCGTCGAGACGGCTGGCGCGACTGGAGACGACTGCGCGCTTGAAGGAGTTGCCACGCCCGCGGCGTGTCCACCGGCGCCAGCATCACTTCGCATGACCACGTACGTCGTGGCCGCCCCCGCTGCGAGCAAGGCCGCGGCGAAGAATACCGCTGCGCCCCGGTTTATCGTCATGCGTGTGTTATTCATCATCGCACTTCTCCGAGGGCCCGATTGAGCGCTGTTCGGGCGTCGTAGGCGGCACGGAGAGTCGTTGTATACGATCGTTCTACATCAAGGTATCGGCGCAGTTCGGCCAGGGCTTCAAAGATGGTGACCCGTCCAAGCTCGTAACTCTGACGAACCACCATCAGGTTCTGACGCGCGAGCATCTGCGCGCCGCCGGTATAGAGCATCACGGCATCCCTCGCGCGCTCGTCGCGTACCCGAGCAGACGCCAGTTCGGCCTCGGCGGCGAGTCGCGCGGCATCGTATCCAGCGGCGGCGCCTGTCCACTCTGCGCGTGCGACGGCCACTTCGCCCTGGTTCCGATTGAAAATCGGAACGGTCACCATCACGCCACCGGACAGGTAATTGAACTGCCCTCTGACGCGCTCGAGCCCTCCGTCCGCGAACCCACGTTGCGGGAAGCCAGCGTCCATCCGCATGTAGTTTGCGAACACACTGACATCGAAGCGCCCCTCGGCTTCCGCGCGATCGATTTTCGCCTCGGTCACATCCAGCCGCGCTGCGGCTTCACGGATATCAGTTCGTTCTTCAACGACGGCCGCCGCGTCGCGTAAAGGCGCTGCGGGTCCCGATTCGCGCAGAACCAGACCCTCGATCGTGTCGCGTACGGCCAGCATGGCATCGGCTTTCATGCCCAACAGTCGTTTCAGCTCGAACATGGCTGTTTCAGTCCGAGCGCCTTGAAGCAGCCGGTCGGCCTGCATGCGTCGAAGCTCGACTGCCAGCAAATCGCGCTCGAGCGGCGGCGAGGCACCTTCCTCAACCCGAGACCGCAATAGCTCGTGCTGCTTTTGAACCGCCGCGACGAGTTCATCGTACAGCGCGAGATCGCGTATCGTCGTCACGACGTCGCCGTACCGCGTGCGGACGTCGGCCGTCAGGAGTCGCTCGCGATCTGCGGCGGCGAGCTGCGCCGCTGCGACTTCGCGATCGGCGACGGCGATGCGCCCGCTTCGGCGGAACAGCTCGAGGGGCCATTCGACGCCAAAGGTCGTCAGGTTGTCGGTGCCACCGGGTTCATCGCGGCGTTCAAACGATACCGATGGATTCGGCCTGAGTGATGCCTGCTGCCTGGCGCCATGCGCCACGTCGATCTGACTACGCGCCGCCCGGAGTGAGGGCTCCTGCTCAATGGCGCGCACGATGGCCTGTTCGAGGGAGAGTCCGTTCGCAAGATCCACGAACTGAGCAGCAAGCGGCGTCTGGGCGACAGGTGATTGAGCCGAGATAAACACATTGGTCGTTAGCGTCGCAATGAGGACACTCAACACAATTCGCGTGGTCATTGCACGCCTCCCTGGAAATTTACCGACCCTTGTCCCGCCGGCCCGTTCCACTCGATCGTCATCGGCCATGCACCGGCCATCCCAAATTCTGCGGACGCGGCGTACCGGCCGAGAACGCCCGTGGGCGCGACTTCGAGACCACCAGACATGACCATGCCTGGCATCGTCATGTTGGCGGTTGCGCGCACCGCGCCCACGTCGACCAGCGTCGTGGTGCCCGTGCGCCTGAACTCGAGGGTGAAATCGTTCCGTCCTTGTCGCAGCGAACCAGTCGGAGAGAACAGCACGATGTCGAGGTCGCCCGCCCGAACCAGTTGCACGACAGCACCGGCACTCTGAGCCGTGGACTCGCCGCCTGGTCGCGTCTGCCACACCACGAACGAGGTCACCGCAACAGCAGCGAGGACACCGGCGGCCATTGCGACGCGCCGGGGACTGCCGAGTACGTGCTCGTCTCGCGGCAGTGGCTCGCGCTGAAGCCCCAGGCGCCGCTCACGAATCCAGAAGAAGATGACCGGCGTGACGATCAGCACATGGAGCAGCGACGACACCATGCCGCCGAGCACAGGCGTCGCGAGCGGCTTCATCACCTCGGCGCCGGCGCGCGTGCTCCACATAATCGGGAGAAGTCCTGCGATGACGGTGGAGACCGTCATCACCTTCGGCCGTAGGCGGAGCAATGCGCCCTCCATCACCGCATCCCTGAGTCCGTCGCGCGTAAGTGCGCCGCCGAGCTCACTTCGCTTCCGATCGACCGCTTCCTCGAGATAGATCACCATGACGACTCCGGTCTGCACCGCGGTGCCGAACAGTGCGATGAAGCCGACCCACACCGCAACGGAGAAGTTGTAGCCCAGCAGCCATAGGAGGTAGACCCCTCCCGTCAATGCAAAGGGCACTGCCAGGACGACATGGGCGGCTTCGAGTGCCGAGTGATACGTGAAGTACAGAAGCACGAAGATCACGAGCAACACGATAGGCAGGACGATCTGCAGCCTGGCTCGCGCCCGTTCCTGGTTCTCCCACCGTCCGCTCCAGCCGATGTAGTACCCAGCTGGTAGCGTGACATCCCGTGCGACGGTCGCCCGGGCTTCCTCAACGAAGCCCCCGACGTCACGGCCCTGCACGTTCAAGAGCACCGTCGCGAGCAGCAGGCCGTTCTCCGAGGAGATCATCGCGGGACCGCGAGCGTGCTCGATCCGAGCGACCTGGCCGAGTGGGATCTGTGCGCCATTGGACGACGCCACGAGGACCTGACCCAGTGCTTGAGGATCGGCGCGGTACTCAGGGGCGTACCGAACTCGAACGGGAAATCGCTGCCGACCCTCGATCGTCGTCGTCAGCGTGGTCTCGCCGACGGCCGTCTCAATCACTTGCTGGATGTCCCCGACGCCGATGCCGTAGCGCGCGGCGGCGCCCCGGTCGACCTCAATATTGAGGTACTGCCCACTGGTGACTTGTTCGGGGTAGACGTTGCTCGCGCCCGGGTACTCGGCGCACCGTGTCGGCGACCTTCCGCGCCGACTCCTCGAGGACGGTCAGGTCGGTCCCGTAGATCTTCACGCCGACTTCCGATCGGATACCCGTCGTTAACATGTCGATGCGGTTGATGATGGGCATCGTCCAGATGTTGGAGACACCGGGCAGCTGCACCGCCTGTCCCATCGCGGCGCGCAGGCGATCGAGTGTCATCCCAGGTCGCCATAGTTCCTTCGGCTTCAGGTGGACGATGGTCTCGGTCATGTTGAGCGGCGCCGGATCGGTTGACGTATCGGCCCGCGCGACCTTCGCGACGACGTAGGCGACTTCTGGGAACGTCATCAGGGCGGCGTTCTGGCGGGCCGCGATCTTGGTGTTCTCTTCGAGCGAAATACTGGGATCGGCGATGGGCATGAACATCAGGTCGCCCTCGTTGAGCGGTGGCATGAACTCGCTCCCGATCCCACGCGCCAGGACCAGCGCACCGACGAAGAGAATTGCTGCGGCCGTGATGGTGAGCGCCCGATGTGCAAGCGCGCTCCGCAGCACGGGGCGGTACGCTCCGCGAAGCAGACGCATAACGGGGTTGGCCTCTTCGGGATGGAACTTCCCGCCGAGCAGCAATGTGCACAGCACCGGGACGAGCGTGACGGCAATGACCGTTGCCGCGAGCACTGCGAACGTCTTGGTGAAGGCCAATGGGTGAAAGAGCTTGCCTTCCTGGCCCGTCAGCGCGAACACCGGAATAAAGGCGAGCAGGATGATCGCCATTGAGAAGAACACGGGCCGTCCGACCAAGCGCGTGGAATCTCGAACGGTCTCCCAGACTCGTGTGCGGTCGCTGGCGTCGACTCTGCCCTGCTCGAGGAATCGGAAGGCATTCTCCGTCACGACGATGCCCGCATCCACGAGCACGCCAATCGCGATGGCGATACCGGCGAGGCTCATGATGTTGGAGGAAATGCCCGAGTAGTACATGCCCAGGAACGACAGCAGAACCGCGAGCGGCAGCGGAAGCGTGACAATCAGGATCGATCGGAAGTGCATCAGGAAGATGACGTGCGCCAGGGTGACGAGGGCGATTTCCTCGATCAAAGCCGTCCGCAAAGTGCCGACGGCCTGCTCGATCAAGTCCGAGCGGTCATAGAACGGGACGATGGTGACGCCCTGCGGGAGCCCCGGCTCGATTTGCGCGATGCGCGCCTTGACGGCGTCGATGACGTTTTTCGTGTTGACGCCGGTGCGGGCGACGATGACACCGCCGACAGCTTCCTGTGTCCCTTTGACGAGTGACGCCACGCGAAAGGCGTGGCCGATCTGGACATTTGCGACCTGCTCCACGTAGATAGGAACTCCGTTCGAGTCGCCAACGACGATCCGCTTGACGTCATCAACAGATTTGATGAGGCCGATGCCGCGCACGATCAGCCACGCGCCGTTCGACTCAAGGACATTGCCGCCGACATTCAGGTTGCTCTCGCGCACGGCGGAGACCACCGCGCTGAGGGGCAAGTTGTAGGCCCTGAGACGATTCGGGTCGACATCGACCTGGTACTGCTGGACGTAGCCTCCAACCGACGCCACTTCGGCGACGCCGGGGACCGCATTGAGCTGGTATCGGATGAACCAATCCTGAAGGGACCGTAACTCCGAGAGGGAGTGTGTGGGGCTCTCGACCGTGTACCAGAACACATGGCCGACGCCAGTCGCGTCCGGTCCGAGCGTCGGGATGACGCCCGTCGGCAAGCTCTTCGCGAGGAGGCTCATGCGCTCGAGCACACGAGTTCGCGCGAAATACAAGTCGACGTCGTCCTCGAAGACGACGTAGATCATCGAGAAGCCGAACGCAGACTGCGATCGGACTACTCGAACACTGGCGAGCCCTTGCAGGTTCGTGGTGAGCGGATACGTGACCTGGTCCTCAACTTCCTGCGGGCTGTGCCCCGGCCAGTCCGTGAAGACGATCACTTGGTTGTCGGAGAGATCAGGAATCGCGTCGATCGGCGTGGATGCCAGCGCCCACCAGCCCCAGGCTGCCAGTCCTATGTACAGGACGACGACGATGAAACGGTTCCTTAGCGCAACGTCAATGAGTCGATTGATCATAAGCCACGACACTCGTCATGCGCGCATACACGCGCGAGCCTACAGACCCGGACGTCTAAGTCCGAGCAGACACACCACGACCGTGTGCGGCTAAACGAGGAAGACGGAGAGGAGGAGGTGCTTCGGAGGCGGCGCGGTCGGAATGGGCATCGAACTGCGCCACCCGTCGCTCAAAACGAAAGCGGGGACATGGGCGGGTACGACGACTCCACTGCCGAGAACTGCGCTGGAGATCGCGGCAACGAACGTGAGGTTCGGCTGATTGGAGTTTTCGCGCTCAGAGTCGGCGCAGCAGTTGTCCGCCTGCGCTTGGGTGACACTGTCCGAGCCGCTGTCTTGCGAGTTCCCTCTATGCATAGGGCAGGCACCGCCCTCGGAACAGCACGCCATTCGAGCTTCTGGGCTCGACATCCACCCGGCGCAGACGGCAGCATTCCCGGCCATCAAGGCGAGAGCGAGCGCGAGAGCAAAGAGGCGCTTCGCGACCGTAATCACACGTCTAGGATGGTCGACCGCACAGCCAAGTGTCAATCGGCCGTGTGTTATCTGGAACGGCGCCGCGAGAACTCGACTTCGTAGCCGGCTGGGGCCCGTCGCGACATCGTCAACGCCCGCGACAGGCGCCGGCGCGGCGCCAAGCAGCATCGGAGTTCTCCGCGCCTTCACGAGCGCGATCGCGTCACTGATCAGTTTGTCCGATGCCTCCACTAATGCCTTCAGCGCATCGAAGCTCAGCCACTGCAGCTCCTCGACTTCAGCCTTCAGGCGATCGGGTCGGCGTGGAAGAGAGGTATTGGGAATCCGTCGTCGTGGCGTGGTCCCTCATGTGGATGCGACAGCCGCGAACGCGGCCATCGAGAACGCGATCAGAGTGCCAGGCGAAACCGCACTATTCAAATCGGGCGTAGTTACGCTGCGCGGAAGCCACGACTCTCCTCGAGGTTCATGCAGTTCAGCTCTTCACGGAGCCGCTCCCGTTCCCTTATCGTGAGCTGCGACAGGAAGTTCGACATCCAAATCCTTTCACGTGTCCGACGGCGCGTCGCCGGTTTCACGATGGCGGATGTCACGGGTGCCGACCTACTTGCCGCTGCAGACGGTGCTGATCTTGATCAGGCTCGCGCGCGCCGGCGATCCGGTCTCATCGACGTAGACCCGATCGATGCCCGTGGTCGAGAATTCCACTCTCCCCTCGCGCTTCCACTCGACCCGGGTATTGAGATCGTAGTATCGCTGGTTCGGCGGCGCGGACTGCGACATCCTGGGCAGCGTGGCGGAATTCGACAGAGTCACCGTATAGCCGCTTCCGCTGCCCTGGAACTCCTCGCTGACCACGACGTCGTTGCCGCGCGGCTCGACGCTGAACCTGGCTATTCCCAAAACGCTGGACGCACCCTTGGAGCAGCCACCAGAGCTGAGTCTCCAGCCGTTCACGTCCAACCGGCCGGCGGATTTAGCTTCGCGCGTCTCCAGCGTCTTCTGCTGGATCTCTTCCTGCTTCGCCTTCGCCGACTCCAGCCTGGCCTTCGCTGAATCGACCGTCGCGCGGTTGGCGCTGGCACCTGCCTCAACGGCGTTTTGCACCTGGAGCTCGGCCAGGCTGCGTTGAACGTTGGCCAGTTCCGCTTCGGTCCTGGTCAGCGACTCTTTAGCGGTGGCGAGGTTCGAATTCAGTAGAACGGCGGTCTCTTCCAGGGCCTTCCGCTCGGCGATCACGTTCTGACCCTCCAACTTCGCCTGCTGCCAGAAGTAGCCCGCCGTCACCAGGGCGGCGGCCATCAGCAGCACCGCGAGCCCGAGCGCTGCCCGCCAGCGGACCAGGCGCGCGCGCGCGCGCTCGCTGCTCGCCAGTTGGTCGGCGGCCAGCGCGTCCTTCACCTTCTTCTCGGATTCTTCCCGTTCCCGCAACCGCCGTTCCTCGGCACGGCGCGCGTCACGAGCCTCGCGAACAACACTCACGAGGCGGTCGTGTATCAGCTCGATGCGCGGCTCGCCGCCCTGCGGGTCGATGCGCAGCAGTCGGCGTTGTTCGAGACGGGCAAGCTCCTCCCCGGTGAGATCGCCGCTCGCCAGCGCGCCCTCGCGCGGGTAGCTGCTGCGGTACCGGTCACCCTGAATGAGGTTGTCTTCGATGAACCTGCTGACGCGTCGGTCCTCTCCCTTCAGTGCTTCGTCGTAGAAGCCTTTCAGGATGCCTTTGCCAACGGTGTTCAGCAGCGCCGCATCGATTTTCGCTCCAGGCCGTCGGCGCTGGCTGAGCTGATCGCAGCACAGGCTCAGTAGCACCGGCTCGACCTCCGTCACGCGCGACCGCGACTGACGGTCCTCCTGTTCCAGGAGGAAGTCGACGATCTGCCCGCCCATCCCCGGCGCGAGGACTGCGATACCGGCACGCTCGACCGCCTCGATGGCGTCCTCGCGCGACATCGCGAGCAGGTGCAGGGACTCCCGCCGCGGCAGGAAGGCGCGCTTTTCCCACGACTCGACATCAGCGAGGAAGTCCGATCGAAACGACAGGACGACGTGGTACTGCTGTGACTGCAGGTTCAGCCGGCGCGCCGCCTCACGGTCCTGCACCAATGCCGGAGGCAACCGATCGGCCACGAGGTCGGCGATGCTGTCGAGGACGGCCTTCACGTGTTCCGGCGAGCCGCCGCGCGAGAACACCTCCTCGAACTGGTCGAACACCAGGACCGGCGTCTGGGGAAAGTTATCGGGGCTCCAGATTGGCCGGTCGCGGCGCTGAAGGTAGGCCCACAGACCCTCCCCGCTGTCGGGCGCGGCGCCGTCGTGTCCATGGGCATCGATCTCCTCGCGCAGACGCGCGGCCGCCTGCTCGAGCGGGGTCTGACGGCTGCCTTCGCTGTAATCGAGCCGGAGGTGCACGGGGAGGAAGTGCTGCAGTCGCAGCTCCGGGAACACGCCCGCCTGCAGCATCGAGGTCTTGCCGAGACCCGACTTGCCGTACAGCGCCACCAGCGGCGACAGCCTGATCAGCCGCAGCAGCTCGGCGCTGTCGCGCTCGCGCCCGTAAAAGAAGTGCCGCGACGCTTCGTCGTACGACGCCAGGCCCGGCCAGGGGTTTTCGGCATCGAGCTCGAGAGCCCCCCGCGCTGCGTCCACCATCAGGCCGGGCTCCGCGCGTCGCGCAACAGGCTGGTCAAGGTCTTCCGCGTGCGCTCGTCCGGTTGTCCTCCGGGGGCGTGACCGAAATCGATTTTCCGATCCAGCCAGGTCGAGACGGAGCCCTCGCGGTAGCTCTCCGGCCGATAGTCGGGGTCCACCACCAGCGGCACCAGGTACGTGCGGTTCATCTCCAGGTCCTGGCTCGTGGCTTCGCTCCATTCGCGGAAGACGAAGCCCCGTTCTCGCTCGGTGGCCGCGCGTGACACCAGGGGCAGGAAGTATCGGCTGTTGCGAATGCCGTCGAGGATGTTCCGAGTGTAGGTGTCACCCGGCTCCAGCGCCTGCGCGTCGAACCAGATCTGGTTCTCGGCCACGCCCATCGAGATCAACGCCTGGTGCAGCGCGCGCGCGGCTGCCTGGTCGGTGGTGCGCGAGTAGCTGATGAAGAAGAGCGTGTTGTCGTGAGAGGCGACGGACTCGACCGCGGGTGTCGCTGTCGCCGCGCTATCGACCTCAGGCGGATTCTGCGCGTTCCATCGTTCGTACAGTTCGTCGACGAACTGGGCCGGCTCGACGCTGGTCAGGACCTCGGTTTCCGGACTGTACTGACCGAGGAAGCCGACGAACGGGTCCTCCGGGCCGAGGCGCTCTACCAGCCATTCGCGCCGACCCACGCTATCGGCGAGGCGGCCCTTGCGGGTGGCGCGAAGAATGAAACGGCTCAGCCAATCGGGAAAATTGCAGCCGATGAGCAGCAGGCTGCATTCCTGCAGGGCCCCGATGAACTTCTTCGGCGCGTGGCTGCCGCCGGCGATGATGTTGTGTGCGTACTCGAGGAGATCCTCGTCGTGAATCGCGAACAGCGGCGTCGGTCTCGACTTGCCGAACATGTAGAGGAGCTGCACGGCGGGGTCGGCGACCTCCAGGTCTTTCACCTCGCTGGTGGGCAGCTTTGGCGAGTGGACCACCTCATGGACCGCCCGTTTGGCGCTCTTCAGCGCCCGCGCGAGCATGTCGTCGGGCGTCAGGGTCACCATCACACGAAAGTCGCTGATCTGAGCCAGTTGCTCCAGGGGCTTCGGGATCGCGACCGCCTCGCCTTTCGGTTCCTTCCCGCGGTTTCCAGACTCCAGCATGCCAACGAGCTTGAGAGCGCTGTCGACATCGCCGTAGAGGTCCTGTGGGTTCCTGAGCTTGTCCTTTAGGCGCGTCGCGACCTCGGTAAGCTCGCGAAACGGCGGCAGCGCCCCGTCGCCGATGTCCACGTCGTAATCGGCGAGCAGCCTTCGAGCGACTCGCAGCGTCAACGGGGATCCTTCAGCGTCGATCAGCAGCCGTGGACCGATCACGGGCACCACCGTGCCCTCCTTCATCCGCTCCAGCAGGCGGCGCCAATCTTTGTCTTTCATGCGTGTTCCCCTCGGCACCGACCGGTCCGCCGCAGACCAGGCTCCAGAGAGCCCGGGCCGGCGGGCGCGATTCGCGCCATCTCGCCGCTGACTATAGCTGAACCGTAACGCCGGTCAATGTGCGGCTGATCACTCACCAATCCACTGACGCCTCCGACGCGTAACTGCTCATGGATTGGCGAGTGGTGAAAGGTGACGGAAGTTCCCCTCCCCTGAGGGTGTCGACCCGCCTCAGCTACGGGAGGAGCTGGTCCAACTGACGATGTTCTGGGCCACCAACTTTCATTTCCATCCTCGATCGTCCGCAAGTACTTCGTATCCCTGACGGCGGCAGTATGCGCAAAGCTGCGTCGGCAGGCTGAGATTCTCGCTCTGCTCCCTCATGCTGACGCGAACGTAGATCACCGCGCCGACTACGGCTGGCAGCGTAGATCCATTCGCCGGCTCGGGCAAGGTCCGTTTGCGTGGCACGATTCCTACTCAGGAACGCGAGAGTGCTCGTGATACATCTCAACCACGATGCCCGCCATCGTCTCTGCGTACCGGCGGATGTCCTCGATGTCCTGATCGGTCATCGATTCCGCGTCGTCGCCGAGCAGGTCGCGACAACGCGCGATCGAAATCGTTTCGTGATGCGTTGGAGTGCGCTCGGAGCGCGCCCACCTGAGGTCGGCGCGCCGATGACGATGAGCGTGGATGTGACGTGCCGCCGACACCGAAGCGCGTGACTTGAAGTCGAACGCGGTGATCGCACGAGATGTGCGCGATCAAACGACTGGTTGTTGAAGGGGCTGAAAGCTTAGCTCTGAGAGCGTTGGCTGCAGCGCTCCGCGTCCGGCGAGACCGCGGAGGGGTGCGCGATGGCACCGACGAGATCTTCACGATACGACTGCCGACGCGCCGGGTCAACGCAGAAATGAGGACGAGCTTCGTCCGCCATAACGTAAATGCGGGCCTCGAGCCCGTTTATCGCCAGAGCCCCAGTTGGTCCAGCCGCGTGTCGGCTTCTTCCTGCTTCCGGATGTACCTCCCGGATGATGCGCTCGTCACGACTCTACTGTCGAGACGAAGTAGCCACGAGCCCAAAAGTGCTGCCCCACGAAATTCCGCCGGTGCTCGTCGAATGTGTCCATCGGAACACTTCCTTTCGTGTGCTTGGCGGCTCACCCTCCCTGCGGTCTAGCGTAGCCGGCGGCGAATCCGTCCTCGACCAGGTCCTGCCAGATCGCGTCGCGTTGCGACCGAGCCTGAGCGCGGCTTCGATGCGATCACGATGCGGCTCGCACGCACTCGCCTGTGGCGCGCGCGTCGGCGGGGCTGGCCCTGGCGTCGGCTGGGAGTCGGTGGACACCTCCGCGGTAATGGCCGGTTTTTCCTTTTCTTCGCCTGGTCGCCCGCGGCCGCGGCCGCGGACCGGGTTCGGATCCAAGACGTTTCCCATAGCGATCGAGAAGCACGAAGCCCCTCGTCGGAGTCAACGTCTCGGTCCACGGGTATCAGGAAATGGCCGGTTTTGAGGTGTCGATTAATGGCCGCTTTTGGGTGTCCACCGAAGCAACGATCGATTCTGGGCAAAACTGTGAAAACACAGTGTCGTCGTTTTGGTCATATCGTGGTAGTGTCTTGCGTCTGGCCATCGTCCACGTCATCAATTCTCACACGGAGGCTCCCCCATGACGAGCAGGTACGCACGCGTGACCGCGGCATGCGCATTCGGATTCGCGATGATCTTCGCGCAATCGGCGCGCAGCGAAGCCGCCCCAATCACGATTACCGACGTGCGCGTCGACATCGGCCCCATCGTGGGGCCCGCCGTCGCCACGTTCACCGCGGCAAGCGTCGGCTGGACGTTTCCGTACACCCTGAACCCGAACGAAGATCTTGTGCTCGCGCAGAGTTTCAACGGCGCGCCAAATACGACCACCAGTTACAACTTCGACACGAGCGACGTGCGGGGACCCGCCAACATACCGGTCATCAGCGTGACAACGTCGGACGGTGTGGTCAGCATGTTCACCGACACGACTCAAGTTCTGAACACGAAGGGCCTTGACTTGGGGCTCGACCTCTTCGAGGCGAAGCGCAGAATTACACATTGCTGTCCGGGCCCGTGGGAATCAACTATCGGGTGTACGTGGGCTACGTGGACAACGTGCATACCGGCGCCTGCGGCGGAGGGGCGACGTTACTCGGCCTCGACGGTTCGTCGACGTGTTTCCCAGAAGTTTTCTTCGACAGCACCTACCAAGACTTCGCCCCGGGATTCCTGCCGGATATTCCGCTTCCCGACATTAGACTGCCGAATCACTGCGTGGAAGGCGTGGCGACGTGCTTTGAAGGCGGCGTGATCCGGATCCTTGCGGATCCTGTGGCTGTGCCGGAGCCGGCCAGCCTCACGCTGCTGATGGTCGGAAGCGGTGGCATGCTGCTCTCCCGGTACCGACGCGGCAAGCGGACGCGCGCGTAACACGAGCAGCCCCTCTTTTGCGGCGCCGGCAGGCGCGGCAAGCGTCGCACGCTTGACATCCGCGCCGCGTCTGCCGACGATATCCTTCCGTGCACCCCAGCTCATTCGACAAGATGGCCAGGTTCCGCGATCGGTACCTGGCCGCGCGCGAGCAGCATCCGCTCAGAATCCTCGACATCGGCAGTCAGGACGTAACTAAGTGCTCTGTTTCACAATTAACGTGACGTATTTCCAATTACGCGGCACGCCCGAGCTCCTTGGCTTTCAGCTTGGCCAAGAGGGCGACCAGGTCATCCCGCGTGAACGTCCATTGAAACGGCTTCGCGGTCTGCTCGTATCTCACTTGGAAGGCGAGCAGCCGATCCTCGAGTTCGCGCAGGGACGTAAAGCCGTTTGGGGTCACGACCTTGGGTTGGACGACCGAAAAGTAGATTTCGATTTGGTTCAACCAGCTCCTATGGTTCGGGGTATGGACCAGGGTCGGCGTGGGCCACTGCGCGCGAAGGCGTGTCGCGGCTTTTTCGCCTCTATGCGACGAGCAGTTGTCGCTGATCCAGAACACGCGGCTCGCTTGCTGCGAGCTGAGAAAGTGCCGGCCGGATCGGGGCTCGACTAAAGAGACGGTGTCAAAGGACGGGCCGCCGGCCACTGCACATGCCAGTTGGTTACGATGTGCGGCCCCAAGCCTGCGCCTCAATCTTCCAGACGCCATCGCGACTCGCGAATGTCCTGATCATCGTTTGTCGACACGCTCCATCGCGGGTGTCCGACGGCGGGCTTCGGTACATCCGGCTCCGCAGGAATGCGGAGTATCCTCTGATCGTAAGTGAAGCAGCCAACAGCCACCAACCAGAGAGAGGCAGATGATCATGTCTGAGGCAACGAAACAGGACTGGAGGAAACCCACCGCGATGGCGATCCCGAAAGGAGGTTACCTCGGCCAGCCCGAACAGGGACGCTACGGTCCGATCTTCCCCAAGACGCCGGCGTGTTACGGCTTCTCCATCATCGCAAAGCTGATCCCCGGCGGTGAGGACGCTTGTTACACACATGCCAAGAAGATTGAGGAAGCGGTTGCCAAGGACCCAAACTGTCTCGCGGCGCTCAAGCTGCACTATCTGCGCTGGCAGGTCTTCCAGATCAATGGGGAATCCTACTTCCAGTATCAGGGCATCTTCGACACAGACTTCGACAAATACACTGAGGATGCAGTGAGTCTCTTCTCGGCCACTGGCATTGATACCGTCTTTGAAAACCTGGAAGGCTTCCCCAAGGATTGGAAGACCAAGCCAGAGTTATTCATGAAGTTTGTGCGCGACCACCACCGGCCGAGCTTCCTCGAATACGGTGAATATCCCTATGTGAGCGCCGACGAGATCAAGAAGGCACTCGCCCTCAAAGATGCCTTCGGGTCCATGCTCGACCAGATGCAGTAATCGGTACGATCTCCTCTCCTGTATTGGCCGCGGCGTCAACCGCTTGCTGAAGGCAAAGGGAGTCTCGAATCTACTCCTGACCAAACTTCTCCTGCCAGGAAGAGTTTCCGTGCGGCATTACGCGGCGGCCTCGCCGCACGTCTTCCGCTAAATCATTGACCCTGCGGCGATTACAGTGAGGCTGGCTGACGGCGTGATCGTGGTCCGCCGTTTGCTCCAGTAAGGACTCCTGAAGAGGAGTTAGACGAGTGCCGCTGCTGTTTCTCCGAGTGATCTCGCCTGGAATTCCGCTAGTGGTGACAGAAAGCTGAAACATGGCGATAGACCCGACGCCAGACTATTACGAGATCCTGCAGATCAGCCCCAACGCTCATCCCGAGACGGTTCATCGCGTGTACCGCCTTCATGCGCAACGTCTGCATCCTGACAATGGCGAAACAGGGAACGCCAGTCAGTTCCGGCTGCTGAGCGAAGCGTATCAGGTCATCAGCGACGCAGAGAAACGCGCCGGATACGATCTCGTGCACGCGCAGCGGCGACAGGAGCGCTGCGCGTCTGATCTCGAGCAACGACTGCGCCGACAACGATTTTGAAGCCGAACAGCTCGTACGCCTGACGCTGCTCGAAGTGCTCTACACGCGTCGGCGGATCCAGCCTGAGAATCCCTCGTTGACCGCGCTCGACCTGGAGGCCTTGATTGGGCGGCCCCGCGAGCAACTGGAGTTCACCATCTGGTACTTGATTCAGAAGAAGTACGTCACGCGATCAGACAACTCGGCGCTTGTGATTACGGCTGAGGGTGTCGAGTATCTGGAAAACAACTTCCGCGAGAACCTCCAGCGACGTCGCCTCAATCCGGCGCCCGGTCGCGCCGCCTAGGCGCCCGCCGATCAACATTGTCTGGGGTGCTTTTGGCAAGGTCACTCGGCAGCGGGAAACATCAGATGTACGGGAAGCAGGGCGGCGGTGCATCGCCCCGCAAATCGAAGGACATTGCATTCGCGTCTGGTATGACGAGGATGCAATCATGATGCTGGCACAGGGGCTAGGTGAGTACGGCGCGCCGTCGGCGGCGCGGGCGGCCACGCGGGCGGCGGCGGCGATGGCGTATTCTCGAGCGTCGCATCCGCTCTTACAGCCATTGAAGGCACTATGCGAGACGCCGAGCCACGTACGTGGATTATCGCGTCCGTCAGCGCGGTCCTCTTCTGGTTCCTGTTCCTGCGGAGACGATAGCCCTCCCTACGTGCCTTACATGTGCGCTGTGCGGAAGCGGCCGACCGTCGCGGCGGAAAACCTGGCGAGCCACTCCTTCGCCCCGTCGCTGACGAGCGCGCGCTCGAGCGCGTCGAACTTGACATACGCAACAGGGACGAGCAGCAGGGTCAGCAGCAGGCACAGCGACTGCCCGCCGATGATCGTCACCGCAATCGCCGCCCGTCCAGTGCCGCCGATGCCGATCCCCAGTGATGTGGGGATCAGCCCCGCGATAATCGCCGCCGTCGTCATCAGAATCGGCCGCAGCCGCGTCCGGCACGACTCGACGATGGCATCGCGAACCGGCAGCCCGCGCGCGCGCAGCACGTTGGCGTAATCCACCTGCAGGATGGAGTTCTTCTTCACAATGCCGAGCAGCAGCAGCATGCCGAGTGCGCTCCACAAGTTCAGCGTCCGCCCCGTGGCCCACAGCGTGAACAGCGCGAACGGCACGGCAATCGGCAGCGCCAGCATGATGACGATCGGCTGGAGGAAGCTCTCGAACTGCGACGCGAGCACCATGTACACGAAGATCATCGCGAGGCAGATCGCCATGATCAGGTTGGCTGTCGTCTCGTCGAGAATCCTGGACTGCCCCTGGAGCCGGTACGACATCGTGGCGGGCATGTTCAGCCCCGCCAGCATCCGACGCACGTCCCCGGCTGCCTGATCGAGCGCATACCCCGCAGCCACGTCGGCGATGAGATTCACCGTGAACTGGCGGTTCGACCGCGACAGCGTGGTCGGTCCGAGGCCGCGCTCGAAGCGTCGCGATGTTGTCGATGCGCACAGGACCCGTGACCGACGGCACGGTGAGCCGCCCGATCTCTTCGATATTGCGCCGCTGTTCCTCGAGCACGCGAATCTTGACTGGATACTGCTCGGCCGACTCCTTGTAGAACGAGATCTGATCGTCGCCCGACACGGCCAGCCGCAGGGTGTTGCCGACCGTCGCCATCCGCACGCCGAGATCCGCCGCGCGCTTGCGATCGACGGCGACGTGAACCTCGGGGTTCGACAGGCTCAGACCGATCTTCACGTCAGTGAGGCTGGGCAGCTTCTGCGCCGCTGCCAGCGCACGCGTCGAGTACTCCGCGATCTGCTCGAGGTCGGGCCCGAGGATATTGGCGGAGATGGCAAATCCGCCGGTGCCTTCACCGCTGCCGAGCGCATTGCGCGACGTGATGCTCGGCCGGTACGCGGGAAATGCGGCGAGCCGGCGCCGCATCTCGTCGATCATCTCGGCCTGAGTGTTCTCACGGTCGTCGATCGGCTCTGCCTGACAGATCATGTGGATGTGCGTCGACGCACCGGAACCCCCGGCCACCCCGATCGACGGCTCGATGTGCGCGACCCCTTCGATGCCGCTGACGGCTTTGAGCAGCTTGAACGCGACCTCCGTCGAGCCCTCGAGCGATGTTCCCTCGGGCGCGTCGAGGTGCACGATCCACTCACCCATGTCTTCGTCGGGCACGAATTCACGGCCGACCATCCTGTTCAACGGGAACATCATGAGAGCCGTGACCGCCGAGATGCCGATGATCGTGCCGGGATGATCGAGCGACCAGTTGAGTGCGCTCGTGTACCGCTGGTCGATCCAGTGAAAGACGCCCGCTTCCTTCGACTTCTGATCGGCCACGCCGTCGGCCGGCTTCAGGAAGCGCGAGCTCAGCATCGGGGTCAGCGTGAAGCTCACGACCATCGACACCATAATCGCGAACGCCATCGTCCAGCCGAACGGGCTGATGAACCGCTCGGCATAACCCTCCATGAAGGCGATCGGCAGGAAGATGACGACGAGCGACAGCGTGGTGGCCATCACGGGGAGCGCGACCTCGCGCGTCCCTTGAATCGCCGCTTCGAAGGGAGAGCAATTCTTCTCCTCGATGTAGCGGAAGATGTTCTCGAGCACGACGATCGCGTCGTCGATGACGATACCGACAGCCAGGGTAATCGCGAGCAGCGTCATGTTGTTCAGCGTGAACCCCATGATCCGCATCAGGGTGAAGGTGGCGATGATCGAGGCGGGAATGGCGAGCGCCGAGATGATGACCGCCCGCAGGTTCCGGATGAAGAACATGACGACGAGCGAGGCGAACAGTGCGCCGAACACGAGGTGCTCTTCGAGCGACGCGACCGACGCGTAGATGAAGCGAGAGTCGTCCCGGATGAGGGTCACCTCCACGCTTGGCGGCAGCGTTCGCCGGATGCGATCGAGCGCCGTGCGCACGCCTTCGACGACGGCAACCGTGTTCTCACCCATCGCCCGGCGGATGTCGATCATCACGGCCGGCGCGTCTCCCAGCCATACGGCGCTGGTGGGCCGCTGCGTCGTGTCTTCGGCGCGGCCGATGTCGGCGACGCGGATCGGCGTTCCGTCCTTGGTCGCGATGACGATGTTGTTGAAGTCTTCCGAGGCGTCGACACGTCCCAGCGTCCGCAAGAGCAGCTGCCCTTTGCCCTGCTCGATCGTGCCGCCGGGAATCTCGACGTTCTCCGCGACGACGGCATCGCGCACCTGGCTGATCGACAACCCGTACGAATTGAGCTTCTCGATGTCGACGACGATGTGGATTTCCCGCGCCCGCCCGCCCGTAACGCTCACCTCGCCGACGCCGTTGACGGTCTGGATGCCGCGGGCAATCTGCTTGTCAGCCAGCTCGGTGAGCGTCCGCAGGCTCATCGATTTCGACGAAACGATGAGCGACATCACCGGGTCGGCGTCAGGATCGATCTTCGTGATGACAGGCGGGAGCAGATTCGGCGGCACCGTCCTGATGGCGCCCGCAACTTTCTCGCGGACGTCGTTAACGGCGTCGTTCAGATCGCGCTCGAGCACGAAGCGGACGGTGATTCGCGCCTGCCCTTCGGCAATACGGGCCTGAATCTCGTCGATCCCGGATACACCGCTGATCGCCTGCTCCATCGGCTCGACGACCGACGTCGACATCTCGTCGGGACTGGCGCCTGGCAGCGACAGGGCGACGCTGACGGTCGCGGGGTCCGCTCTCGGGAACAAGTCCACCCCGAGCCCGCGGAACGAGAATGTTCCGAGCACGACGAGCGACATCACGAGCATCGTCGCAGACACCGGCCGACGGACGCAGAATTCGGATAGCATCGGAATCTCCCTAGCTGGTCACGGCAACGAGCTCGCCGCCGTTCAACGTCTCGACGTCCGACACGACGACCGACTCGCCGGCCTTGACGCCGTTGGTCACTTCAATCCTGTCGCCGAGCCGCTCGCCCACCTGCAGCTCGCGCATCTCCAGTCGATTGCCGCTGACCACGAAAACCCGGTTCACGCCATACCGGTACTGCAGCGCCGCGAACGGCAGCGTCAGCACCTCGTCGACCTTCCCGCTCTCCACGTGGACGCGCGCGAAGGTCCCCGGCTTCAGCGCGCCGTCCGAGTTGGGCACGAGGGCTTCGAACGGAAACGCGCGCGTGCCCGTGTTGACCGCCGGGCTGATGCGGGTGACCTTTCCTTTGAAGGGACGGTTCGGATAGGCATCCACCTGCAGGTCCACCGGGCGGCCGTTGTCGATCCAGGGCGCCATCCTCTCTGGAATTTCAGCGATCACCTTGAGGGGATCGATCCGCACGATGGCCACCACGGGCATCTGCGCCTTCACGAGCTCGCCCAGATTGATCAAGCGCCGCTCGATGTACCCGTCGAACGGCGCGCGGATCTCGGTGTCGCGAAGCTGCCGTTCCGACAGCTTCGTCTGCGCTTCGGAGGCCGTGATGCTGGCGCTCAAATTCCTGGCGTTCTGCAGCGACACTTCGTAGCCCGCCTGCTTGGTCTGCAACTGTGCCTGCGCGTCGTCGAAGGCCTGCTGCGCAATGAGCTCGCGCTTCAACAGCTCCTTCGCACGGTCGAACGCGCTGCGCGCCAGCACAAGCTCGGCACTGGCTCTCCGCACGTCCGGCGTGTTCTCCGGTTCCGGCAGATTCCGCGGGTCTGTCGCGCCGTACTGCGCGAGCGTGCGCGCGAGCACGGCCTGCTGCTGCTGGTAGGCGTACTGCTGTCTCTCGTTGTCGAGCCGCACGAGAACCTGGCCGGCCTTCACTCGATCGCCCAGATCGGCCAGGATGGCGCGCACCGTGCCGTCGGCTTCAGACGAGACGGTCACCTGATCGACCGCGGTGAGAGTACCGACTACGTCAACGGCCCTGCGAAACGACTCGCGCTGCACGGGCACGACGTTGACCTTCTTTGGCTGGCCGTCGCCCGGTCCGGCCTCGGCCGTATCGGATCGCGAACAACCGGAGATGGTTGTGGCAAGGGTGGCAACGAGCGCCAGCTTCAGAACCGGGCGTAGGGCGAGTGAACGGAGTAGGTACATGGTTTTCAGGAGTCAGTGTGAGTTCGATTGAAGTATACGATCCTCCCACTGCTTCGACCGAACTCTGCGAGTTATTGGACCTTCGCCTTCCTAATGAATTTCCACCGAGCGTTCGCGAATTCCAGTGCAGTAGGATGCGGAGTCGGCCGGGTGGCGCGTGCTGACATTCCCCCGGAGAGGACCTCGAAAGTGTGAGAGGTGCGAACTAAGGCTCTTTCATTCTACTTGGCGACTCGCGCGGAATTGATCTACAGCTGTCCGGCAGCTCAACAGACCCGTGAGCAGCATGACCAGCGGCACCAGGATGAAGCCCGAATACCAGACGTATGGAAGGGTGACGGACACGAGGTAGAAGAGTGTGTGCGGCACTGGAGTCGGTCGGCTGAGCCAGCCAAATAGTGTGGCCGATGCCATGAAGGACATGAGCACCGCGAACACTGAGCTCAAATACGCGATCACCATCGGCATGGCGTGCGCGCCGTGAGAACGCGCAACCGCCCAAGCAGAAATGGAGAACCCCGAATAAGAAACAATGGTAGCGGCGATATGGAACGGCCACCACACTCCTGATCCATATCCATCAAGCCGCCTGTTCCAGTTCCACGCATGCCTCGCCAGTGTTTCGGCGAAGAAATCGCCGCAGGCAAAGAAAAGCAGCAAGACGATCCAACCCGTAGCTACTGCCCGGAGCGCCAGGAATCGATGGGCGCGAATGTCTTTGACCGAACCTGTCACGATAGCCACGACCACTTGTCGCCTGTACCAAGCGGACGAGCGACCCGTCTGGTATTCCTCCTCGAGATCCCCTTGAAGCGCCGTCGACGTGCATGACGTGAAACGGTTCAATAGCCAGTTGGCGAGAGCAGGCGGTTGCCTCATGCCGTGCTTCCTTTCAGATCGGGGAGCCGACTCCACAGGCGCGTGAGCGTGCGCCGCGCATCGCGCACAGCTCTACGCCCCGCCGACGTCACCTCGAAATACTGTTTCGCCCGCCCGCCACGTTCTGGCGTCGGGTCTCCGGTTCTCGACGAAACCAAGGATTTCTCTTCGAGGCGCTCCAGGGCGGCATAGACGCTGCCAATGCCGACTTCCCTGCCTGAGGCGGCTTCAAGTTCTCTCGTGATCGGCACGCCATAGGCGTCTTCGCCGATACGGATTACCGCCAAAAGGACCATCAGCTCGAACTGCCCAAGATAATCGCGCCGTCTCATTTATTCAATAATAGTGAACAAATACCTAAGCGCAAACGAGAGGCCCGGCCCCCATCACTCAGGGCCGACTGGCCGGACACCTGGAAGGTTGCCTACGCGCGCTTCGATCCACATGTCGTTTACACGTACAACGAGCTTCCCTACGGGTGCACCGCCCTGCACACTTTCAATCCGGAAACCGAAGTCGGGCCCGGACACGACTCGTGGCTCCGGTAGTGGCCGGAGCGGTTCGTATACCTGCGCCTTGACGGCCGATGCGACCACGAACAACGACACCACCCACAGTACAGCGAGACTCACGATCGTTCGGATAGACATCGCTGATCCTCCCTGAGCGTTTTAGACTCGCCCCTCGGCAGGTTGGCCTTGATGCGGAACCGTGATCGTCGGAGTTTCTCCGAATCAGAATGCGGCACGATGCGCCGGCGGCCCGCGCCGGCTCACATGTGAGCATGTTCGCAGGTGCAGCCTTTGCATCAATTCCGATCGCTATGACGCAAGCGCCCCCGGGACAGACGATCCGCGGAGTCGGGCGTCTGCATCGTGGTCATCGGAATCTGGGGTGTGTGGGGTATAGCCTGCAGAACGTCAACGGGCCCGCAACGGTCGTGCGGTTCGACCCGATGCCCGACGCAGCGGATGGGGACGTCTTCAATCTTACGCTCGAGGACGGCCGCATCCTCGAGTGCCAGGTCATGAATCAGTACGCGACCTGCTTCGCCGTTCTCGACGGCCCGCACGTCGAACGGCGCCACCACCGCCGCCCAACGCCAAGCACGCGGGCATTCTTGTGAAAAACGAGACAGAGCTAGGTGGTTGGTGGTGGGTGGTAGGCGGTAGCAGGCAAAAAGAGAGCAAACCACCTACCACCTACCACCCACCACCTACTCCTAGGTGCGTAAGTACTTATTGAACCATCCGAGCGTCCGCTGCCAAGCGAGCTTCGCGGCAGCCTCGTCGTACCGCGGCGTCGTGTCGTTGTGGAAGCCGTGGTTGGCCTTTGGGTACACGTACCCCTCGTGCCGGATCTTGTTCGCCTTGAGCGCGGCTTCGTACGCAGGCCACGCCTCAACAAGACGCGTGTCGAGCTCGCCGTGGTGCACCAGCACCGCGGCCTTGATCTTCGGCACGTCTTCCGCTGCAGGCGCGCCGCCGTAGAACGGGACCGCCGCGCCTAGATCCGGCATCCGCACGGCGAGCGTGTTCGAGATAGCGCCGCCGAAGCAGAATCCTACGATTCCAAATCGCCCCGTGCTTTCCGGACGCGCCTTCACCCAGTTGATCGCCGCGATGAAGTCTTCCGTCATCTTCGGGCGATCGACCTTCTGAAACAGCTGGCCGCCCCGTTCATCGTCGCCCGGATAGCCGCCGACCGAGGTCAGGCCGTCCGGCGCGAACGCGATGAAGTCGGACGTCGCGAGACGGCGCGCCACATCCTCGATGTACGGATTGAGGCCGCGATTCTCGTGCACGACCAGGACGGCGGGATACTTCCCCGCTGCCGCGGGCCGCGCGAGGTAGCCCTTGATGGATCCGTTGCCTTGCGGCGACTGGTACTGTTGCGTACTCCGTCCGGATGCGGGCGTCGTCTTTCGCAACCTGCTGCGCCCAGGCGTAGTTGGGCCGCAGCGCTTCGAAGAGACCCGCGACCGTGAGCCCGCCGACCGCAAACTTCCCCGCACGGTCGAAAAATGCGCGCCGATCGATGTCGCCGTGGACGTACTCGTGGAATAGGTCGAGAAGCTCCTGCGGAAAGTCCGACGCCTGCTTTCGCTCCATGGAAATGCTCCTTGAATAGCTGTTTCGCAGGAGCATACCACGAGGCGGTTCAGTGCCCGTTATCGTGTTCGATTTCCGGCTCGGGCACGCAGTTGCGGCAACGGATCGCGTACGGGATTTCGTCGATGATCATGTTGGCCCGCGCATCACGAAGGATCAGATGGCGTCCAACGAATCGGTATTCCAGATCTTTGGGCAGGTCGGGCAAGAGGAGCAGCAGCTTCGGAGGCATTGTGGCGAGCGCGTATCTTTTCGAATACGTTTCGTTGACGTCCACGTCGAATTCTCCCGGGCCGTCTTCCATGATCAGCGCCACGGTGGCGGCATCGGCCTGCGCGGCAAGCATCCGCTTCACCTGCCCTTCCATAGACGGAGCGAACAACTGGCCGCGGCGCCGCCCGCGCGCGTGGCCGATCCGCTCGGTCAAGCGGTGCTCGAATCTCTCGATGTCGTCGGCGTTCGTCGTGACGACCAGCGGCGGCAGTCCCGCTTCCATACGGCTGCGAAGCGCAACGTAGTCGTCAACCCGGCGATTGAACTCCGCCAGCGTCTCGGGATCGAACGTCCCCTGGACGACTATCGTGAAATCCGGCTTCGCCGGATCGGGGTCGGCGGGCGCCTGAGCCGCTGCCAACAGTGGAAACGCCACGGCCGCGCAAAGCACCAATATCGCTGACTGCATTGAGGCGCCCGGTGGCATCTTGCGTACCAGGCCTGGCCTGAAAATCGCCAAAGGCATCATCCTGATCCTCTCAATTGCCGCGACGGCATGCAAGGACGATACGCCCATTGCCGACACCTTCTGGCCCCACTTGCGTCCGATGCGCTAGCGGCGCTACTCTCTTCTCCCACAGGAGGAGATCTATGAGGCTTTCCCGTCTTTCGGTGTCCGCGTGCGCCTTTGCAGCGTTCATGCTCGCCGGTCTCGCGGTCGGCAAGGGACAGGCACCCCCGCCACAAACTCAGAAGCCGGCGGCACCGGCGGCGGCCGCGCCCACGCCACCACCGCCGCTGCTGCACGCAAGCAATTTGATCATGATGCCGGACGATTACGCCACCCAGAGCAACAATCGCGTGTTCGGCTCGGCCAATCAAACGGGGTTCTACATCACGCGCAACATCTTCCGCAACAACAACACGAGCCGGCCGCACTACCACACGATGGATCGCTGGGTGACCGTCATCAAAGGCACGTGGTACGGCGGAACCGGCAAGGTATTCCGTCCGAAAGAGATGAAGCCGATGCCTGCGGGCAGCGTGATGTTTCACCCGGCGTATTTCATTCACTACGACGGCAATCAGGATGGCGGGGAAACCGTCGTCCAGATTATGGGATATGGACCTGTAACGACCGTGCAGGTTGAAGAAGATGAAAAAGGGAACCCGATAAGCAAGGGCGGCGAAGGCGCTGGATACGCGACGACGCCTCCTGCGAAGTAAGGTAGCCTCTCACAGGAGAATAGGAGATTAGGAGACTCCTTGAAAAAGGATCCTCCTAGTCTCCTGGCCTCCTGTTTTGTTTTCTAAAGAAGAATATCCTTCACGACGTTCCCGAACACATCAGTGAGACGGAAGTCCCTGCCTGCGTAGCGGTACGTCAGCTTCTCGTGATCGATGCCAAGCTGATGAAGGATCGTCGCGTGAAGATCGTGAATCGACACGCGGTTCTCGACGGCCCTGAACCCGAAGTCATCTGACGCGCCATAAGTCAGTCCGCCCTTCACGCCGCCGCCTGCCATGAACATCGTGAAGCCGTACGGGTTGTGGTCGCGCCCGTCTCCGCTTTCCGACACCGGCGTGCGTCCGAACTCGCCGCCCCAGACGACGAGCGTTTCGTCGAGCAGACCGCGGCGCTTCAGGTCTCGAATGAGCGCGGCCGATGCCTTGTCCATGTTCGGGCACCGCTCCCGCAGGTTCTTGTCGATCTCCTTGTGATCGTCCCACGGCTGACCCGGCCCGTAATGGACAACGACGAAGCGGACGCCGCTTTCAACGAGGCGCCGCGCCATGAGGCAGCCCTGTGCGTAAGGCGTCGAGCCGTAATCTTCGCGTACCGACTCGGGCTCCTTCATCACGTCGAGGGTGTCCATCGCGGCGAATTGCATCTTGAACGCCGACTCCATCGACGCAATGCGCCCTTCGAGAAACGCGTCCTGTCCGAAGGTGTCCTGATGCTGGCGATTGAGCGCCTGCGTCAGGTCGAGCTGCGCGCGCTGCGCGTCTGTGCTCAGATCGGTGTTGCGCAGGAAGCGAATCATCTTGTCGGGCGCCATCTCGAACGTGTTGAACGACGAGCCCTGGAACTCGGCCGGCAGGAATCCCGACGTCGTGAAGCCGCCCCCATCGGGCGCCAGCACCATGAACGCCGGCAGGTCCTTGTTTTCCGTGCCGAGGCCGTACGAAATCCACGACCCCATGGACGGCCGCGACAAGATCATGCTGCCCTGATGGAACATGCTGCGCGCCTGCTCGTGGTTCGGATTGGTCGTGAACATCGACCGGATCACGCACAGCTCGTCAGCCACCGTGGCCAGGTTCGGCAGCAGCTCGCTCATCTCGATTCCGGCCTTGCCGTGCTTCGCAAACGAAAACTTGGTCGGCATCAATCCCGCAGTGGTGCGCTCCGTGCGCAAGTCTGCAGTCGCCGGACGCTGGCCGGCATATTTCATCAACGCCGGCTTCGGATCCCAGAGGTCTACCTGCGAAGGACCGCCGGTCATGAACAGGAGGATGACGTGCCTCGCCTTCGGCGCGAAGTGCGGTCCCACGACGTGCGTGCCGGCTGCGAGCGCGTCATCGGCGAGCAGGTCGGCAAGCCCCAGCATGCCGATGCCGCCGCACATGCACTTCAGCGCTTCGCGCCGCGAGAATTTTTCTATGGCCAAAAGATCACCTCGTTGGTCGAGAGCAGCGCCTGCGCGTAGCGGGCCGTATCGGCAGTGCCGAGATACTTCACGCCCAGCGCAATCTCATTTGACGTCGCATCGCGTGAAAACACCTTCCGGTAGAGAGATCGAACCTTCGCCTCAGGGGCGATCTCCGCCTCCACCTGCTCGGCCAGCGCCTTCGCCTGATCCTGCACGAAGCTGCTGTTCATGACGAAGAGCGCCTGCTGCGGGTTGAGCGTCGGCTGCCGCATCGGAATGTGCGCCAGCGGCGCCGGCACGTCGTACAGCCTCATCACGTCGTTGCTGCGCCCGCGGCTGATCGATGAGTAAACGGTCCGCCGGACGCCGGCATCGACGTCGGGCTGAGACGGCCCGTACATCGTCAGGTCCAATTTGCCCGACGCCTGCAGCAGCGAGTCGCGGTACGCTTCGATGTCCATTCGGCGCGGATTCATGCGCCACAACAGCTGATTGGTCGGATCGACTTCCATTTCGCGCGTGCGCGGCGTGCTCGACTGCCGATATGCGGCAGACAACATGATCTCCTTGTGTAACCATTTCAGCGACCAGCCGCTCGCGATGAACCGCGCCGAGAGATCTTCCAGCAGCTCTGGATGCGTCGGCAGCAGCCCCTGGATGCCGAAATCGCTCGGCGTGGCGACGAGGTGCTTGTCGAAATGCCAGCCCCACACGCGATTCACCATGACGCGCGCGCTCAGCGGCGCGGCGTCAGTGAAGATCTTCTCTCCGAGCTCGAGACGGCCGGAGCCGTTTCTGAAATCTCCCGCATCCTTCGCGAGCACGATCGGGAATCCGCGGGGTGCGAGATCGGTGGGCGTGCCGAGGTTACCGCCGCGGTACAGCGGCAGATCACGCGGCTTTCCGGGCGTGGCATCAAAGAATGTCAGATCGGGTTCCGACGTGTTCCACCACACGCCCGCGTCGTAGATCGAATTCAGGAACGTCGCCTGCGGGTCGATCCGCTTGCGCGGGCCGCCGCCTCCGGCGCCCTGCGTTTGAGCGCGCTCAGGGTTTGGAATCTGGTCGGCAGGCCGCACGCGTTTTTCGTCGGGTACCGGCTCGAGTTTCTTCAGCGTGCCGTCCGGGTTGCGTTGTTCCGGTGGACGCTCGCCCGGATACGGAACAGTTTTGATGTACTCCGCAATTTGCGGGTACTCCCTGGACATCGCATCGATTTCCGCTTGAAGCTCCGCGAGCTCCTGGCGGAATTTCTTCACCTGCCGTTCCGCCTGCTCGGGCTTCGACCCGGGATCGCCTTCGAGCAGGTTCGCCGTGTAGTGCAGGTCGAACATCCGCTGATACACCCACATGAACCGCGTCTCGGTCTTCGGATCGATTTCGAAGTACGGGCGCAGGGCACGCGCGGTCGAAGCAAAAACGCTCGTCAGCCGCGCGTAATCGAGCTGGCGGATCGGATCGAACTTGTGGTCGTGGCATCGGGCGCACGCGACGGACAGTCCGAGAAGCCCGCGGGTGACAGTGTCGAGCCGCTCATCCCAGTCGTTCAACTGAATTGTGCCGACGACGTCGAGCGACAGGCGCACGTCTTTGTGATCTTGCGAGCCCAACGCGATGGGCCCGAGCGCGCGCAGGTCGGGTCGCGATGTGCCTGGCATCAGATCGGCCGCGAGTTGCAGCTTGACGAACCGGTCGTACGGGACGTCCTTGTTCAGAGCTTCGATGACCCAGTCGCGGTAGCGCCACGCATGCGGATACGGCGGGTTCGTGATGTTGCCCGGATTATCTTCACCGTAGCGCACGACGTCGAGCCAGTGACGGCCCCAGCGCTCGCCGTACTGCGGCATGGCGAGCAGCTTGTCGAGAAGCGTCTCGTATTTCGACAGCGAAGCGTCTGCGGCGTACGCTTCGACCTCCTCGTAGGTTGGCTTGAGCCCGATCACATCGATGTAAGCCCGTCGAATCAAGGTGCGATCGTCGGCCCGCGGTGAGGAGGTCAATCCTTTCTCGGCCAGTTTCGCGAACACGAAATGATCGAGCTTGGTGTTCGCACTCGAGGCGTGCGCCGAGACAGGCTGCGGCAGCACCTTCACCGCCTGGAATGCCCACCATTGCCGCCCCTTCGCGAGCTCCGCCTCGTCGACCACGCGCCGCTTCGCCACGGCCCCACCCGCGGTTTCGACGCGCGGATCCGGTGCGCCGCCAGCAATCCACGTCTCGAAATCGGCGATCACGTCGTCTGCGAGCTTGCCGGTTGGGGGCATCTGCAGATGAGGGTCCGCGTACTTCAGCGCATGAATCAGCTTGCTGTCGGCGGGCTTTCCGGGCACGAGCGCGGGTCCAAGCGTCCCGCCTTTCATGACGCCTTCACGGCTGTCCAGCGTGAGATAGCCTTTCGGCTCCTTCATCTTGCTGTTGTGGCACGCGTAACACTTGGCCGCAAGAACGGGCCGAATTTTCGATTCGAAAAATTCGTTGGTGACCTGCTGCGCGCCGGCGGGGCCGCCGGACAGGACAACCAGAAACGCGCCGACAAGGGCACGCCGGTACACGGTCATGAAACCTCTGGGCCTGCCGCGCCGTGACGCGTACGCGAAAGGCGGAAAAGAGCTTTGAAATCGGACGAACAAATATAACATTTGCCCCTTGCCACGCCGTAGCGCGAAACGCGAAGGCGGGAGAGGACCCGAATCATGAAATTCCCAGTTTTGCTCATGACAGTAACTTTACTGAGCGGATCGATTGGGATCGCCCAGGAAGGTCCTGCGCTCGATCCGAAAACCCTGTCCGCTGCCCTCGCCACCAAGCCTGACGGCGCCGAGGCAGAGCGCCTGGCAGGCCGCATCCGCACCTACTTCGGTGGGCAGGATGTGCTTCTCAGGGGTGCGCCCGCGCGCGTCGATGAACTGGCCGTCGCCTTCGCGCTCGAAGCGGCGAACCTGCCGGCGACCGGCGCGCCTCCCAGGGCCGTCGCCGATCATGGAATGTTCAGTCTGCCGCTCACCAAAGTTGGAACGAGCGGGGTCTATGCTGCTGTCGCACATCTGACACACGGCGCCGCATTCACGTGGCATTACGAAGCCGGGGGCGCGAGGCTGGGTGGTGGTCAACTCGAGGTGTACGAAACGCATCCCGACGCGCGCGAACGTGCCGGTGTGCCGAAGGGCACGGTCAAGCAGATGCCGGCGTGGAACAGCAAGATTTTTCCCGGCACGACGCGCGACTGGTGGTTATACGTGCCGGCGCAATACAACGCTGCGACACCTGCAGCGGTCATGGTGTTTCAGGACGGCGCCGCTGCGCGCCAATACGTCGTGCCGGTTCTAGACAACCTGATCGCGAAGGGAGATATCCCCGTCATGGCCGGCATCTTCGTCGAACCCGGCGGCGTTAAAGCCCCGCGCGACAATCGCAGCTTCGAGTACGACACGCTCTCCGATCAATACGCGCGATTTTTACTCGAAGAGATTCTTCCCGAAGTGGAAAAGACGGTCCGGCTGCGGAGTGATACGGCCGGCCGCGGCATTGCCGGGCAGAGTAGCGGCGCCATCGCGGCGTTCACCGTCGCATGGGAACGGCCTGGCGAGTTCAGCAAAGTGCTGTCGGGCATCGGCAGCTTCACCAACATTCAATCGGGCAAGACGCTGCGCGAAGGCGGTCACAACTACGCAGCGATGATACGGAAGACGCCCAGGAAGCCGATCCGCCTCTTCATGCAGGACGGTGCGAACGACCTCGATAACCAGCATGGCAGCTGGTGGCTCGCGAATCAGACCCTCGCGCGCTCGCTGGCCTTCGCCGGATACGACTACCGATTCGAGCAGGGACAAGGATTCCACAGCAACGCCCACATCCGGGCCATCCTGCCCGATGCGCTGCGATGGCTCTGGCGGAACTAGTGGCTAGGCTGATGGAATGCGTGTGACCTTGATGACCTGGTTGAACAGGTACTCGACGTCAATCCGATCGCCGGCCTCCAGCGATTCTGGGGTGATCGCTTCGGGGCCGACGCGCGCCGCGTTGAGCTGTTCGGTGGTGTCGTCGATATGCGTAAAGACAATCTCCCACGATGCCTGGCCGTGAATGCTGATTGGTTGGATGCGCCTGAGGATGGCCTGCCGGCTGCCCTTGAGCATGCCTAGATTCTACGCGATGCTATGATTCCGGCATGAAGGCATCCGACTGCATTCTCTTCAGCGGCGGCGCGCAGGGCGCCGAGGCCGAGTTTGGCGCCTGCGCAGAGCGCCATGGCGTGGAGGAAGTGAACTTCACGTTTGAGGGACACAAGATCGCCCGCCATCGTGGTGTGCGCGTGCTCAATCACGAAGAGCTGCAGAACGGCGACGTGAGCCTCGAATACGTCAGCCGACTCATGCAGCGGCGCTACACCGACGCTCCCACGATCCGAAAGGTGCTCCAGACGATGTGGTACCAGGTCAACAGCGGCCAGGAGATCTGGGTCATCGGAACCATCCTGGCGGACAAGACTGTCCGCGGCGGCACAGGGTGGGGCGCAGAGTTCGCGAAGTTGTGTAACAAGAAACTTCACGTGTTCGATCAGGAACGGAAAGCCTGGTTCTGGTGGACCGGTGACGACTGGCACACCGCCGACAGCAAAAAAGAACCGCGCATCATGCATGCACACTTTACGGGCACCGGCACCCGTCAACTGCAAGAGCCTGCGAAGAAAGCTATCGAAGAGCTCTTCACGCGCTCGTTCTTGTAACGAATCGCTACAACGGCAACGTGCGGCCTCTCCCGCTCCTTCGCGGTACGAAAACTGCTTGTAACAGCAATATGACGAAGCCGGTGTACATCTACACTCTTACGATCAGTCTGCTTGCAGCGTGCTCCTCATCAGCCGAGCCAGTTCGATCGGCCGACCTGCAGCAGACTTCCAAGAGCAGCCACGCAAGCCCGGACGCGGGGATGATCGCGGATTTCAAGAAACGGGTCGACGACTACGTGAAGCTGCGCGAGAAGGCGTCTGCTGCGGCGCCGGTCGAGCTGCAGGAGAAATCGAAACCCGCCGACATCGTCACGGCGGAAAAAACGTTGGCCCACAAGGTGCGCGAGGCGCGTGCTGGAGCCAAACCTGGAGACATCCTTACTCCCGCGACCCAGGCGATGTTTCGCCGTCTGCTGCAGCAGCCGCTCACGAAGAGCCCTGACGCCGCCGGCAACAAGGCGACTATCAATGACGACGCGCCGGCACCGAAAGAAGTGCCGTTCAAGGTGAATGCGGAATACCCTAAAGGCGCGCCGCTTTCCACGGTGCCGCCCGATGTGTTGCTGACGCTTCCGTCGCTGCCCGACGACGTGCAATATCGCTTCGCCGGCAAACATCTGCTGCTGTTCGATGCGAAGGCCAACATCATCGTCGATTTCATGTTGAACGCGATGCCGTAATCGAGGACGTTCTATGCGGACACACAAATCGTTGATAGCCGTTCTGACGTTGGCGACTGTGCTCGCCGCCGGCGTCGCTGCTCAGGAACTCACAGTTCCGAACAAACCCAAGGACACCCTCAAGTTTGCCGTCATCGGCGACAGCGGCACGGGCGATTCGAACCAGTACCGGCTCGCCAAGGTGTTTTCCGACACGCACGAGCGCTTTCCGTACGAGTTCGTGCTGATGATGGGCGACAACATGTACGGCAGCGAGAGCGCGCGCGACTTTCAGCGGAAGTTCGAGATTCCATACAAGCCCGTGCTCGACAAGAGCGTCAAATTCTACGCGTCGCTGGGCAATCACGACAGCACGAATCAGCGCATGTACAAGCTGTTCAACATGAACGGGGAGCGTTTCTACACGTTCAGACCCAAGGCCGGCGTCCGGTTCTTCGCCCTCGACAGCAATTACATGGATCGCACGCAACTGCAATGGCTCGAGAAAGAGCTGGCAGCCAGCGGGTCGGACTGGAAAATCGTGTACTTCCATCATCCGATTTATTCGTCCGGCGGCCGGCACGGATCGGATATGGCACTGCGCGATCAGATCGAACCGTTGTTCCTGAAGTACGGTGTCGATGTTGTGTTGGCGGGGCACGAGCACTTCTACGAACGGCTGAAGCCGCAGAAGGGCATTCACTACTTTATTTCCGGCGGCGCCGGCAAACTGCGCAGGGGCGACGTCGGCAAAGAGTTCACCGAGAAAGCCTTCGATCAGGGCTACCACTTCATGATCTTCGAGATCGACAGCGATCAGATGCACTTCCAGACGATCAGCGACCAGCAGAAGACCGTCGATTCCGGGATCATCACGCGCCGGAAGGTGGACGACAAGGCCGCCCCGTCGGTGCCGGCGACACCTCCCGTCAAGCCCGTGCCACCACAAGACAAGCCGCCGCCCGCCACGTCCAAGCCGGCAGCAAAACCGTAGCACGCTAATTGACGATGTGATTCCGCGCGGCGAGCACTTCCGAAGACGAAGAGGCCATCGATTCGTAGTAGCTCACGAATCGCCTGGTTTCCTCTGTTTTGTATGGTTTGAGATTGTCGGCCCAACGGAAACTGATGACCTGAAACCGCAGCTCAGCATCGATTCGTAATGGGCCGTCCGCCTGCCCGACATCAATCGCGTACCGGACTCGATCGCCGCCGTCTCCGAAATCAGTATCCTGCGCGGCCGAGCCGATGACGGCGATCCATGTGTCGGCGGTGGACTTGTCGAAGCCTCTCGGCAACAGGCGGTTGTCTTTCAGATAACGCACGCCCGTGAGAAGTCCCGTCGTTGGACGTCCGTTGGCATCGCCCATCACCGACTCGTAAATCTGCACCTGGTCCGGCGATCGAATCTCGGTGTGGTGCGGCTCGAAGGCGAACTGCCCGGCATCGTTGTCGTTGCCAGCTATCGCACCGTCCGGTGCAGGCGCGCCCGACTCGAACACGACGCGTCCGGCGCCGTCGCGCACGGTGACGTGCAGCCACGCGCGTCGAGATGGGTAGCCCGTCGGCAGCTTGTGCCCGGTGAGATTCCGCACACGGACATCCGCGATCAGTCGCCCGCTCGAGAACTCGGCTCGTTCGATCGAGAGGTCAGCTGTCGACGTTCGAAGGTTAGCGACCGTCGCGGCAATCGAGGCGTCCATCTCCTCCGTCGTGGCGACGACACCCAGCTCCGAGCGATACCGGTTGAGCATGCGCTGCATGAAGAAGTTGCCGCCGACGAACGTGTGGCGCGCGAGCCCCTTGCGCGGCGCGCCAAGCACCGACGCAATCGGCGTGTCCTCCTCCACCACTGGCATGTGACACGACTGACAGCTGCGCTGTTCTCCGGCGTACGCGCTGTGCTTCCATTCCATGAATGGCACCTGCTCCGGTAGCTCGCCGATGACTTCCCCTTTGGGCCCGCGCGCTTTCGTCACCAGCGTATGGCACGTCGCGCAGAGCGCTGACTGCCGCACGTGCAGCGCTTCGGTCGGATCGAAGCCGGTTGCCGACCGCATGATCGTCGTCATCCCGCGTTCGATCTTGAAGGGACCGAACATTGGCCTGGGCTGACGGGACTTTCCCGAAGCCATAGTGGCATCCGGAGGCGCAACGACGTAACCTCCGGTAAAGCTGGCTGGTGTGCCGAGATTCGTGTCGGTAATCTGATGGCAGATCGAGCAAGCCACGCCGTCGTGCGCAAGGCGATCGGATCGATCGCCTGTGCCCGTGACGGGCAGGTGACCGAACACCGCGCCTTCGTCGCCGTTGAAGTGCGCTTCGGTGCGCGACATCGGCATATGACAGGTCGCGCACTCGTCCTGAATCGCGTCTGCCGCCGCCGGGTGATCGACGACTTCCCTCCGCACGCCCGCCTGCCAGTAAGGATCGCGCGACGAGTTGGCCATCATCGACGCGCGCCAGCTCGCCCCAATCGACACGTCTTCGCCTGCCGGCGTGCGCAGTCCGTTGTGACAGGCCAGGCACTGATCGGAGGTCGTGAAGATTTCCGTATGCGGGCTCCGCTGCCCGTACATCACCGACGCAGCCCCAGCCGCGACACACACGATAACCAGAGCGCGCACTACCATCCCGACAGAAATCCCCCGTCGAACCAGTCCCACAGCAGGTAGACGAGCACGCTCGTCTGACGCTCGGATCGCCAGGAGATCGGCGTGCGCACGCCAATATTGAGCAGCACGTGCTGCCGCGTGCTGAGGCTCACCTGGAGCTGCGGCAGTACGTCCCACTCCGTCTCGCTGCCTTCCCGAATCTCGCGCGCGCCGAGCACTTCCACCATCGGAGACCACGCGCGTCCCCAGCGGTTCTGCATGAAGCTCTTGCCGATCGCGATTCGCCAGAAGGTCTCCTTGGCGGCCTCTTCTCCGTTGGCCGGCACTTCGATGCCGGTGTGCGCATGGAGAAATCCGTCGCGCGGCAGCACCTGACTGACTGTGCCGAACGCCTCGAACACCGTGACCCCTTTGCCGAACCCTTTCGACGCGCTGCCCGTCGGCAGCGAGAGCTCGCCGCCCAGCGACAAAATCGATCCGCGGGGAAGGCTTTCGTACACCACGTGTTTGTAGGCGGCGCCGATGTCTCCAATGCCGGCCTGCCATCCGTTGCCGGACGACTCGTGCAGTTCGAGCGGCACGAAGACCTGGTACTGCCCGCGGCGACCGACCCGATGCTCGTAGAGAAACTGATTGCCAATAGACGACTCGTGCTCGGCCACGATCGAGGTGGTGAGGACTGCTTCATTTTCCGGAAAGGCCTTCTCGGTGACGAATGGCCTCGGAAGGTTCAGATCGCCACGCGGCCACCCTCGCTCGGCGCAGAACGTCCGGACGTGCTCGATGACACGTCCGATTTGTTCCTCGGTAAGCTCGTCCCCGAACGCGGGCATCATCCGATCGAACCCGCGCACGGGTCCGCCCTGATGGACAACCGACAACCAATCAAGATCGGCCTCGGGCGTCGTGAGCCCGCAGTCGGTGAAATCCGGGGGATCGATGTCGAAGCCACGAATCGCGATGGGTTGGCCGCGCCCGTCGGTTCCATGACACGCGGCGCACGCCGCTTGGTACAGCTCCTGGCCGCTCAGCGCCGAACGGTCGACAGATTGCGCATCAAGACTCGTGCTGAACAAGAGACTCGCGAGAATTGCAGCGACGACGACCATCGAGTGGCGACGGTAGCATGGCGGTTTTGAAAGCCGGAAACCTGAGAATTGATCTCAGTTCCTGCTGCGTTTTGACCGAATCGTGGTTGTGTTCGAGGCGGGCGACGGCGACGTTCTGCTTGCGGCTCACTTGTCTTCGAGCATCAATTCGCCGCGCCGCACAGCCGGAAGCGCGCCGGGAGCTGTGCGATCCGGGTTGCGACGGCGAAGAAACGGACTCCTCGACCGTCGGCGACACCTCGCCGGGAGATGCTCTCCGCGGAAAACGCGCCGCTGGCGCGTTTTCATAGCGTTTAGCCTTCGCTGACCGACGCTCGGCTAAACGCACAGCGGAACCTCCCGCGGGAAACGCCACGCGTGGCGTTTCCATGCGCACTTAGCGCGAATCCGAGTGCCTTCCAACCGGGGAGACACGCTTCCTGAAGTGAGCCATCGCGAGCGACGCGACGCGCCGCGCAGCCGGAAACGCATCGGGAGGCGTGTGGTCCGCGTGGCGACAGCGAAGAAGCGGGACTCCTCGACCGGCGGCGACACTTCGCCGGGAGATGCGTTTCCCGCGTCGTCGAGCTGGCTCGCGGAAGGAAGCGTGTCTCACCGGCGGAACGTGCATTACGAACACGCTAAGTGCGAAGCGGAGCCCTCCGCGGAAAACGCGCCCATTGGCGTGTTTTCATAGCGTTTAGCCTTCGCTGGCCAACGCAAGCGATACATTTTTGTCGCCGTTTTTCATAAACGAACAAGGTCGTAGTGTTTGCCGCCATTTTTGGAGACCCGCACCCCGCGGCGGCGTGAGAAGCAACCGAAAAAGCCAACAAACTTGTTCGAATTTGGCGCCCATACGACACTCGCGTGCGGAAAATACGGCCACGGACAATGGCCCCGGATTTGGCGGCAGCTCCTGGTTTTCCTATGAAATACGCGCATTTGCCCGGCGCGCGCGCCATGTTGCGATTGGCGTCAATCTTGATTACGCTGCTGCGGTTCACGTTCTCTTCCAATCCCTCTTTCTCAAAGGTGTGTGATGAATCAGGCAGACACTGCGTGGATGCTCGTTTCGACCGCGTTGGTCCTCTTGATGACCCCGGCGCTCGCGTTTTTCTACGGCGGCCTCGTACGCTCGAAAAACGCCCTCAACACGATGATGATGAGCTTCATCTCGCTCGGATTCGTCGGCGTCCTCTGGGCCGTCATCGGGTATTCGCTGGCCTTCTCGGCCGGCAATAACTACATCGGGGATATGTCCCGGCTCTTCCTGCGGGGCGTCGGACTCGAGGCGCAGGGCACGATTCCGCATTACCTCTTCATGGCTTACCAGGGCACGTTCTGCATCATCACAGCCGCCCTCATCTCCGGCGCGATCGTCGAACGGATGCGCTTCTCCGCCTACCTCATGTTCATCGTGTTATGGGCGCTCGTCGTCTACACGCCGGTGGCGCACTGGGTATGGGGTGGCGGCTGGCTGGCCGACATGGGTGCGCTCGATTTCGCGGGCGGCACGGTCGTCCATGTGAACGCCGGCGTCGCCGCGCTGGTGGCCGCGATCGTCGTGGGCAAGCGCAGCGACTATCCCAGTTCGTCGCTGCTGCCGCACAACGTGCCGTTCACGCTGCTCGGTGCCGGCCTGCTCTGGTTCGGCTGGTTCGGCTTCAATGCCGGCAGCGCGCTCGCGGCGAGCCCAATCGCCGGGCTCGCGTTCGTCACGACCTTCCTGGCCCCGATGGGAACGCTCGTCGTGTGGACGATCCTCGACTACGCACGTCAGGGCAGGCCGACCGCGGTCGGTGCGGCCACCGCCATAGTGGTCGGCCTCGTCGCCATCACACCCGCTGCCGGATTCGTCGGGCCCATGAGCGCCGTCGCGCTCGGCGCCATCGCCGCCGTGCCAAGCTACATCGGCCTGGTGTGGCGCGCGAAGACGTCGCTCGACGACTCGCTCGATGTCGTTGCCGCGCACGGAATCGGCGGAACGGTGGGCGCGCTGTTGACCGGCGTGTTCGCGCAGAAAGCGCTCAACGGCATCGCCGATGGCGCGCTGTTCGGCAACCCGGCGCAGTTAGGCATCCAGGCAACGGCCGTGGCGGTCACCATCGTCTACAGCGGCGGCGTCAGCTTCCTCCTGCTGAAGCTGATCGGGCTCATGATTCCGCTCCGCGCGTCGAGCGATGACGAAGCCGTTGGTCTCGACATCAGCAACCACGGCGAAGAGGCCTACGTGCACGGCGAGGCCGGCGGGCAGATGCACGCTGCCGGTAGTCGGAAACCTGCATCGGCTTTGTGATCGGAGCTTGCATGAAACTCATCAAAGCGATTATTCGTCCGAACAAGGTCGACGATCTGAAGGAGGCGTTCGCCAGAATTCAAATCGCCGGTATGACCGTCACCGAAGTGCGCGGCCATGGCCGCCAGAAAGGTCACACGGCAGTCTATCGAGGCAGGGAGTACGAGGTGACGCTCCTCCCGAAAATGCAGGTCGAAACGGTTGTGCCGGATGAGCTGGTGGAGCCGGCGCTGCAGGCAATCCGCGAAGCAGCGCGAACCGGAGAAATTGGAGACGGCCGCGTGTTTATTTGTCCGGTCGAACAGGCTTATAACATTCGGACGGGGGAGAGGGATTTTGCGTAGCGAAAAACGTAAAACGAAGAACGAATAGAGCGCGCTTCACGCTGCTCGCTTTGCGATATTCGTTTTTCGTTCTTCGCTTTTCGTTACGCGTTACTGCTTCCCACACGCACCCCAGGCCCACAAGGCAACGGACCATTGCTGCTTCTGGTTGCGGTGGACTACTGCGCGTGCGGTGTCGGTGCGGCCCCGGCGGTCGAGGGAAAGGCACAGCCTGAAATTGTCCCCTTTCGAGACCTGACGTTCGGCAGAGAGGACGCTCAACAGCGTGAGGGCGCTGTTGCTGCGGTTCTTCTTCTTCTGATCGCCCAGCGCAAAGTTGAGCGCAGTCCTGACCTCCCTGTCGTCGGTGGCGACGACGCGATACGCGTTGGGGCGGACGGCAACCGGGCGGGGCGACGACTGTCCCGCGGTCTCGAAAAGCACCGTGGCGGCCGCGACGAAGAACACGCCGCCGACAACCCATCGGCCGGTGCGGAGGGTGCTGGCTTGCATCTGGGTTGGCGATCATACCATCCCGCGCCGGTACCCTCAAAAAACGGACTTAGCCGCGGTCTATCGCCAGGGCACTTCCGTGAAGTGGTCCTTGCCTTTCAGATCTTTGCCCTTGACCTCGACAGAGCGGGCTTTGACGACGCGGAGGCTGAAAGGTGTTCCATCGCGGCCGAAGAACTCACCGAGCATCACGTTGCGCGACTCGGAGTTCTCGAGGCGGCCGATGAACTTGTTGTAGACGGTCTGGCGCCCGACTGGCACGATGGCAACGGAAACCTCATTCAGCGGAGCTCCGGAATCATTGCGAACCGTGACATACATTTGCGACGTCAGGATTTTCACCGGGGCGTCGGCGTCCTGGGCCTGGCCCTGCTCGGAGCAGCCAAGGGTGAGCAGGGCGAGCGCGGCGAATAAGCAGATGCGCATGCCGTCCTCCTTGATGAATTGGCGGGATCGACAGGACTCTAGCGCCACGTCTTTTTCCAGTCAAGAGATCTCCGAAGTCGTGTATAATTGGGCCAGTTTCGCGGCCCGCCATCCCTCGCGGTCGCTAACCCTACACAACAGAACGGATTAAGGATAGCTGATGCGTTTTCCCATCAGGCCAGGTAAGGTTGCATGTGCCGGTATCGTCGTCATCTTCATGGTGCTGCCAAACAGCATCTGGAAGGGGGCGGACGCGGAGGATGCTCCCGTGTCGAATCGCAAGGTGGAGTCGATAAAGAAGGCGCGCGAGTCGGACCGTTCGCGCGTGAAATTCCGGGAAGCGCCGCAACGAAATCAGTCCAGAGGTTTCACGACTACGTATCCATCGATGTAGGTGTAAGGCGTCACGCCAACAACCTTGTTGAGGCCCTCTGTCAGCCGTATCGTCACGCCCCACGGATCGGTCAGGGTCGCCGACATGAGTCCCAACTCCGGATCCCGCGCGTACGGCACGTCGAACGTCACGCCGTTTGCCGCGATCTTGTCGACGTAGGTCTTGAGGTTCGGCACGTCGAACCCGATACTGTCCATCAGCCTCCCTTTCATCGGCACGCCGGGAACTTTCTGGCTGCCCAGCGGCGCCAGGGTGAGGTTCATGCCGGGGAGGTCGCCCGATTCGTACGGCCCGCGCAGCGTCGGCTTCAGCAGCAGCTTCTGCACGTACCATTTCTTCACCTCGAGCGGCTGCTCTAGCCAGTAATGCAGATGATGGCTGACGACGGGCGCCGGGATCCTCGAATCTTCGACGAGCTCCATGCGAAATGTGTCTGGGCCGGTCACGTAGGTCTGCGGAGTTTTCTCCCGCCCAACGCGAGGCGGATCGTATTTGAGCCCGGCCTTGTCGAAGCGCGCGGTGAAGTCCGCCAGCTTGTTCAGCTTGAGTCCCACGTGATTGATCGTCGTGCCCTCGCTAGGCCCAGTGCGCGGCTGCAGCCGAAAGAGAATCACGACACCGGGAATCGTGACGCCATCGAGCTTGCCGACGGTCACCGGCTTCGCGTCGAACTGCCTGGTCCAGAATTCGCGGTGCGCGGCAACGTCGCTGACGTTGAGCAGCATATGCCCCATCGTCATGCCGATGTTGTCCACCGGAAAGAGCTGCGCGTTCAGAGGAATTCGTGCGAAGAGAGCGGCAGCTGCCGCCGCAACGATCAACGCCGTGCGCATGCTCGTACTTTTCACTTGGCCTCCCTGGAAAGTCGGCCCAGTATACCGCCGGTGTGTTTGTGAGATACCGGAGGTTCGCTAGAAGGCGAAGACTGCCGCAAGGTGCAGCCGGCGCGGCGGTGCGAACCCGTTTCCCATTCCGAAGTAGGGGTTCGGCTGTTGGTACGGAGCGAAAAACGGAGGGGTGGGCAGCGTCTGAAGATCCAGATACTGCAGGGCATCGGTCGAGAGCTGCGTCTGGTTATCGAAGACGTTCAACAAACGCGCTTCGAGCGAAATGTTGGCGGCGCCGCGCAGAGGGAGGCGGTAACTCGCCATCAGATCGAGGTTGGTCCAGGTCGGGTTTCGGTGACTGCCCGCGGGCTCGAGGTAATTCAGCGCGACACCGGGCCAGTCGCGGCCTCGTGCAGCCCAGGGAGTGCCGCTTTGCACACGGAGGTACGCTGAGGCGCTCAGTCTGCTCGTCACCTCGTACGACGTGAACACCTTGAGGACGTGCGGACGATCTTCGAACAGCGGGCCGAAACGATTCGGGTCCTCGACGTAGGCGCCGGGGCCATCCTGAATGAAAGACGATGTATTGAATCCCGCGACTGTGGAGAAGTCGAGGTCGAAATTTCCCTCGAAGCGGCTCCATGTGTAGTTGATATCGCCCATCCAGCCGTTGGAAAGGCGACGGCGCAGGTCGACCGTGAATGCACGATACGTGCGGCTCGCGTCTGCGGCCTGGCATGACGCAAACCTGGAGCACGGAAGATTGGCCGCCGCGTACGGGCCGGCGTCTTGCGCGGGACCACTGATGCGCGACGGCACATCCTCGATGAAATTGTTCATTACCCGGGACATGAAAAACACGTCCAGGCTGTAGCCTTCTGCAAGCGGGGCGGCGTATCCGACGAGCACCTCATCCAGATAGATCGGTTTGATATCGGGGTCGATCATCTTGCCCGTCGTCGATGCGAGAGGCCCGCTCGACAGCACGTTGCCGGCCAGATCGAACACCGTCTGCGTCTGGAAAATCCGGCGCGGCGCGAGACTGCGCGCGCTCGATTTCTGATCCAGGTTGTAATACCGGCCCCAATGCGTGTACAGCTTGTCGCCCTGGCCCGCGCGCAATTGATACGTCAACCCGACGCGAGGCTGAACTTCCTGCGCAAACCCGAACCTGAGAAACGTGCACGTGTCCCCGTCAGATTCATAGGCGGCCGAACCACCTTGCAGGATCACCACCGGGCATCCGCCGCTGCCGTCTACACGCTGCGACAAATCGTCGCGATTCAGAAGGAGTCCGAGATTGAGCGACGTGCGAGACCTCAACGTGATGTCGTCCTGGACGAACAGCGCGTAGGTGTGAGTCCGTCCTAGCTGCGGCGTTTGTGGCGTGTAGTAACGCGCGCGCAGGGCCGGCACCGCGCCTTGCGTAATGTTGACGATTGCGCCCCACCCGTTGGCCGTGCGGTTGAAGAGCTCGTCTGTGAATTCGTATCCGACGCCGCCCTTCAATGTATGACTCGTCCTCCCGATATCGACAAACCGGGTGAAGGTTCCGCGCAGCTCGTGCCGCTGGTAATTCTGAAGGTTCGCGAACGCGCCGCCTCCCACCGTGATGTTCGCCTGCGAGGGATCGGTGTATTGCCCCATCGCGGACAAGTTGCGGGGATCGAATGTGGGCAGGTATCCCAGATTCGTAATCGGCTCATCCTCGTTTTTTTCCTTCATGTAGAGGTAGCGCACGTTCACGGACTGATGCGTGCCGACGAAGTTCGACCAATCGGCCGTGGCGACCCTGCTGCTGTTATCGGTCCGCGAGGCCACGCTCGGCGCAAAATCGGCACCGGTTCCCGCGTTTTCGACGTGGTTGGGTCGATGACGATAGCTGCCTGTCAGCTGGTGATCCGCCGCTCCAGCAAAATTGAGCTTGCCGAAAAACTCCGGGCCTGTCCGCACCTCGTCGGGCAGCGGCGTCCCGATTTTGTTGAATCGATCCCATTTCGTCTCGCGCGAATGGCGCGCCGATGCGTAGAAGAACATGCGATTCTGGAGGATCGGGCCACCCAACCCAAAGGCCGGCATCGTCTGCGTCGTCAGCAGCGAGTCGCGAAACACACCAGGTTCGACACCGGCATCGACGAGGTCATCCGGAAGCTCGTACCCGCTGACCATGTTCTCCGACAGCCAGTCCACTCGGCCTATACCAGAGAATCGATTCGTGCCGCTTCGGCTGACCGCGTTGACGACCGTTCCAGCGGTCCGGCCGAACTCAGCGCTGACCCCACCTCGTTTGATGTTGACTTCCGCGATGTCGAGCTCGTTGATCTCCGTGCTGAGATAGCCGAACGCCGGGCTGGTGATGTTGGCGCCGTCGATCAGATACCGGTTGTCCTGCCTGCTCCCGCCCGCCGCTGGTCCGATCGAGCTACGATTGTCCGCGACGCCGGGAATCAATTGAAACAGGCCTCGATAAGTGCGCTCGAGAGGAAGGCTGTTGAGGGTGTCGTCTTTGAAGTTGAATCCGATCTCGGCCGACCGAACGTCGACAATCGGGCTGGCCGCGTTCACCGTCACCTCTTCTTGAAGCGTGAGACCCAGGATGAATTCCACCTGAGTATCCCTGCCCACTTCGACGATGACAACGCGCGTCGCCCGGCCAACGCCGGTCTTTTCTATCTCGACGACGTATTCGCCGGGTATCAGGTACTGAAACTGGTAGAGCCCATTAGCGCCGGTCTGCGCGGTTCTGCCCATCGGCAGCGGATCACCTGAGATCTTTACCGCGGCTTCGGCAACGGGTTGCCCATTTTGATCGAAGACGGCACCAGAAACGGTTCCGGTGTCCGCCGCAAAGGCGGACACCGCGAACAAGGTCGTCACGAGCGTTATCGCGATGGCGAGCGATCGTGTCGCCGCGCACATGTAATTCTCCCCCCAGAGGAAAGCGGTCGGGAGAATCGTAACACGTGCGTTTACTCACCTCCCTACTCCGCCGTCCGCTCGAAGCCCGCGAGCGTCCACCCATCCAGGCTGAGCCGGAAATAGGCGCTCGCCGGTTTCGCCCACGCCGCATGAGCGCTTCCGAGCGCGCTCACGTCGACCTTCACAAAGGCGCCCTCGCTGCGCGGAAGACCCGCCGGAGCTTGCAGTTCCGAGGTCGGCGCGGATGACTCGCCGATCAGCCTGGTCTCATGGGTCGCGTTGTCGAACTTCGACCAGGCTGCCCGATACTCGCGCGGTATTCTCGCCACATCCGCGTCCACAGCGGCATTTCTGAACGTGAGCCTGCCCGCCGTATCCAACGCCAGACCGGAGATTGGATTGACGGCCGTCAGATACGCCCTCCGAATCGCGTCGCGGCGTTCGGCAAGCGCGCGGACCAGAAATTCTTCTGCCGCTGGATCTCCGAACTCGCCGGTGCGAACGGCGGCGCGGATCATCTCGGTCGTCAGCGCCGCGAGCTTCTGCGCCGCCCAGAACTTGTCATCTGAACGCGCGTGCAGGAACGCCTGGTTCGGCACCCGGGGCTTCCAGAGCTCGGGGTCGAAATCGGTGTTGTGTTGCGGCAGGCGTCCAATGGCGCTCGCCTGGTAAAACTGCGTCGTGCGCCACTTCGGCACGCGGAACCCGAAGCTCACCATCTGCCTCGCGACATCGCGCGGCTGAACGAGATACTCGGAGCCTGCCCAGTAGTCGGCCGGTCCGATTCCACCACTTCCGAGCGCCGAGCCGAAGTCGATCAAATAGTGACGCACGAACGATTTGCGATTTTCCGTCACCAGCACATCCAGTGAGTTGATGGCTTTCGCGTCGACGTGATTCAGCCAGGCGGCGAAGACGCCATAGGCGCGCAGCTCACGGCGATCCTGGTGCGGCACGATGTCGTTCGGGTCGTCCGGCCGCATATCCACGAACCGAACCCGCCCGACCGGCTTGCCGGGCAGCGCTTTGCTGGCCACCACGCGATATGACCCGTCCTGCTCACGGTTGGCGCGCGCCAGCAGGTTATCGATGTCGCTCAGCCGCATCACGCGCGGGTCGCGGCCGGGCGGCGTGAATGTCGCTCCCTGGCCGATCTCGAGCTGCTCCCGGCGCAGATACGCAATGTGGTTTTCCGGCACGTGGTATCCAAGCGCCCACATCAACTTGGTTACGGCCACTTCGGTGCCAGTGGCCATCGCACGGTGTCCGGGCGGATCGAACTTGAGGAACCATCGCTGGCCGGTGTGATCCTTCACCGTGAACCCCGGCGTTATCCCATCGCTCTTCGACGACGTGATCGTCCAGGCACCTGCGGCGGGGCCATCGGTGGTGTTCGGCCCTTGCGCGATTTCCCGAGGAGACGTCGGACGCTGGCCCAGGCGATTAGTGAACCAGCTCGAATCCGGGACTTCGTCCACGGTGTTGATGTTCGCGGCCCGGCGGGCAACGGGCACATTCCGTCCCACGACGAGATTGGCGGTCAGGTCGACGAACAGGTCGACCTCGAGCGGCTTGATGCTCGACGCATCCTGCGTGTCGTGTTCGATCCACACAGGGTCGTCCGGGTAGAACTTTGGAGAAGCCGCGGACGTCAACATCGTTCCAGCCGCGACCACTGCGAAGGCGCCAGCAAGGACGCCAGGAAATCTATTCGTTGTGGCTTTCATTGATGTCTCTCCTAGAAGCTGGGGCTGAACGAGAACAACAGGCTCGTCGATTCGCTCGTGCGCGCGACTTCGATGCGCGTCACAGTGATGATCGGCGTGTGAAGGGACATGCCGACTCCGTATGCCTTCTTGAATTTCCGAACATCGAAATCGCTGAACCGGGACGCGACCTGCCCGGCGTCGATGAACACCGCCATGTCGACGAAGTGACCGGCCTTCCAGCGGTACTCGCCAGTCAGATGCAGTCGATTGCGATCGCGAAAGCGCCAGGTGGGGTAACCGCGCAGGGTATGGCTCCCGCCAAGATCCGGCAGCAGCACAACCGGCACACTGGATCCGGACCCGGCGTTCGCCGAAGACGCCAGCGCGCGAAGGGCAACGACCGAGTTTTCCCGGAGGATCGGCACGAACTGTTGCACCTCGGCATCGAGCCGGCTGAAGCTGTGCACACGCGCGTTGGTCTGCCGATAGTCGGACCATTCGATGCGATAGAGACCGCCCCGGCTGGTGTACCCCGGCGACTGGCGCCAATCGAACTCGGCGAACACATTGCTGCGAGTGTAGGATGGGCTCGCCGTCGTGAAAGACGTATTCGCTGCGGTCGCTCCCGTCTCCATCTGGATGGCATCGAGACCCGCGCCGACGGCGAAGAATCGTGCGGCCTGCACGCGCGTCGAGGCACCGAATGTCGTCGACCGATAAAAGAGCCCGCCGCGATCGCTCTTCAGGGAATTGTTTCCGATCCCGTAGAACGCCAGGTCCGGCGCATCGAGCCAGTTCGCCCGCATCTCGACCTTCACGCGGTTCTTCGCAAACGTCGGCATGTGAAGAGTCGCTTCCGCTCCCTTGTAGTTGCGCACCGACCGCGCAGCACGCGCCTCGAGCCGGCCTGTGTCGCCGAAGCGAGCCGTATAGCCGGCGCCGAACGCCGGTCCGCCGCCGGACAACACGCTTCCGACGAACGGATAGACCGGCCGCTTCTTCGCGTCGAGCAGATTTCCAATTCTTTCGATTCGGCGCTCGAGCGTTGTGGGCTCGTAAGGGCGCAACTGCGCGGCCTTCTGCGCCTGCAGCGCTTCTCTCTCCTGCTGGCGGGTCTCCTGCGCAGACGCCGAAGCCGCGAGGGCAAGGATGCCGAGAGCCAGCGCGCAGGTGGCAAGGGGCCGAAACGCCAGCCGCGGAGAAGGTTTGCGCGGACCAAGAATCGCGAATGCCACGCCGATCCACACCAGCGTGAACGCGATGTTCGCAACGGCGAACTGCTCGACGGTCAGGTGCAGCATGCGCGAGCCTACGAAGACCACGACGGCGGAAAGGAGATCGCCGCCGCGCATGAAGAACGCGTCGATGGCCTGCTTTGCCTTGTACTTCTCGTCGCGGTTGGTCGGAAGCCACAAGAGCTGGCGGGCCGTGTTCATGATGGAGTAGTCGGTCGCGTTCTCCACCGTCTTGACCCAGCGAACCACTGAGAGTCCAACGCCGGCCGCGATAATCGCGTAACCGCCCAGGGCCACGAGCGGCAAGGCGAGAAGCGCGCCGCGCAGGCCGCGATACTTGATCAGGCGAGAGCTGACGAATGCCTGCAGCAGGAACGCGAGCACGTTCACCCAGAACTGATAGTCGCCGGTGAACGCGCCGATGTAGGCCTGCTTGTTGAACGCCGCGTCGGCTGCAGCCAGTTCGTTCACGTGCATGGTCAGGAGGCGCGCAACGACATATTCGCCGGTGGTGTTGACGATATTGAGCAAGACAACCAGCGCTGCGACAAGCCTGAGGTAAGGGCTCGCCAGCACGAGCTTGAAACCGTCGGCGGCCGACATCGCCGGCTGCGCAACCCCGCTGCGCGCGTCGTGTCGGCTGTTGATCCAGAGATAGACGAGCACGCTCAACGACAACAGCGCCGCCGAGATATGGAGAATCAGATTGGGTGTAATACCCGATCGGAACAAATGTCCGGCAATGAACGATCCGAGTGGCGCGCCCGCGGTCATGCCGATGACGATGATTGGAAACAAGCGTTCGCCCGCGTTCTTGCTGTAGATGTCGTTGGCAAACGACCAGAACTGCGCCACCAGCGAGACATTGAAGATGCCGACCCAGATAAAGAACGCGACGCCGATATACGGCACGCGCGCGGAGACCGCCATGGCGAACAACTCGACGCAGGCCACGAAGAAAACCGTGACCCCGACGAGCAACTTCACCCGATCGACCCGGCTGGCGAACCAGCTATAGAGCGGCACGAACCCCATCAAGAGCAGCGCCTGGCCCGCAGCGGCATAAGACCGGACCTCGGCTCCGCCGCCGAGGAGAATGAGGGGCTCCCGGACCGTTTTGATGACCGAGTAGCACACGAGCAACAGAAAAATATTCGCCAGCATCAGGATGGCGGTGGCTCCTTCGCCAGCTCTTACATCCGCAAAGATTGAGAGGGTCCGATCCAGCCAGGACTTTTCGGGGTGATTCTCGCTGTTTAGACGCATTGATATGACTCCTGTTCGACGGTCTGTATCTAAACGCGACAACGGCTGGCAAACACCGCAATCCAGCTAGGTGGTAGGTGGTGGGTGGTAAGTGGTAGGCGGAAATTAAATCGGGATCCTTTTTCCGGACAAGACGGTGAAAAAGGATCCCGATTTAATTTCCATTTTATTTGGCGGCGACGCCGTGCAGGGTGACGGAGGAGCTCGATCGAAGGAGCTGGGCGATGACTTCGTCCTGCGGTTGTGCTGGGCTGGCGATCGGCCCCTCAACGAGGAACGGCCAGAGCCGCGCCCGGATGTTGGCGGGGAGGACGCCTTCGAGGGTACTCGAGGGCAGTCCCTCGAAGGCGGCGATCCTCACTATGGAGGCTCCGGAAAGCGATCTGGAGGGGTTCGCGTGGCAGGACGAGAGACAACAATCGAAAGACGTGCGCGAGACTCGCACCCGCGCGATCGCGCACGAAGTCGCTGACCGGTGTTTCGTTGAGACCGCTATCGAGCCGCCGGCTCGTCCAGACCGGGCGGCCGACAGCCGTTTCGCGAAGAACCACGTCCAGGACCCGATCGCGATCGACGCGGATTCGGGGGTTTCTCTCGACGATGGCGGCCAGCGATCGTGCGCACTGGAACCGCACGTCGAACCGATCGTCATCGAGGGCCATGAGAAGGGCATCTGCCGCGCGCTGGGAGACGCCCACCGACAGAACCCGCGCGAGTTGACGCCGGACTTCGCAGTCCTGTCCCGGATGGAGCAGCGCGTCGGTGAGCTGGCCCACCCGCTCCTCCGCAACTTTACGTAGCGCGAAGACCGCATAGTCGGACAGCGGACCGGCGAGAAGCGGAATGGCATGCGCCACGAGACCCGCGCTCAGACCGTCTTCCCTGGAAAGCACCGCGATCGCGCGCTCGCGGCTCCCCCGCTGCAACGCTCGTGCATCATCAACCTCGTCGGGCGTGGCCATCGTCACAGACGGCGTCTTCGACGCGCTCCGCACCTTGATCATCATTTGGCGCGTCAAGTGTCCTTCCGTCTCGGATCGGCCGAGGTCGGGAGCCTGCATGACGAGGCTCGTGCCGAGGGTGCGCACGTACCAATGGTTCAGGCGGCTGGCGGCGAAGATGGCAACGCTCGAACTGGCGATGGCCATCCATAAGATCGAGGAAGAATGCGCAGCGGGACCCAGCACCAACGCAAGCCGAACAAGCCCGCCCCCGACGGCATCGCCGAGACGATCGACGCTGACGTCCACGATCGACTTGACGGCCCGTTTCTCTGCGGCCGGAATCGGCGTGTAGAAGAGCTCGTAGCCTGTGCGAAACCACGACCCGCGGAAGATCGACTCCCCCGCCCGCGCCATCGCAAGACTGCCAAAGCCGGGGGTTACCAGGCCGCCGATGCTTCCTGCGAGCAGCGCGATAGAAGGCGTGCTCGTGGTTAAGCCCAGCCCAAATCGCTCTAACACGGCCCGGCTCGAAACGACCTGAAGGACGAACGTCAGGAGGCTGATTGCCGCATAATAGAGGGCGAAGAAGCGGAGGAGCCGGTCCCCGGTTCCAATCGCTTCGACAGCCTTCACCTTGAACAGATAGTCAAGCAGCGTAGCGCTCGTGGAGCCGACGAGGACCAGCACCACGAGATGCCGCAGGTGTGGTGCCTCTGCGATGACCCGAAGACCGGATCGTGTCTTCGAGGTTCGTGGTGCAGGCTCGAGCTGTTGGCGTTCGGCGAACTGTTGCGTAGCGGCCGCAAGCCGCGAAAATAGCCAGACCATGAGGAGTTGTAGCGCGCCGAGCACCACCAGCATGGCGGGAGCACCGAGGGTGGCTGCGACTCGCTCCGAGAGCAGGGCACCGAGAAGCCCGCCCATCGTGCCCGCGCCGGTGATCTGCCCGAAGCGGCGTTTTGCAGTGCGCGGCTCGAAGCGCTCGGTTGTGATCAACCAGAACGCCGAGGTCAGCAAGGGTCCCATCGCCGAGGTGTGGAGGAACAGCAGCGTGGCGGTTGCGGCCGGGGCCCTGAACCTGACCACCCACTCGACCAGGAACAGAATGCCGCTCGCGGCCGAAAGGATTTGAATCAGCGTTGTCGGGGCGATTTTCGCGGTCGATCGCGCGTGCACCGCAACAAGAAGGATGGAGCACACCGACGCCGCGATGAGCATCGTGGGCAGCGCCTGAAAACTGAGTGAGGTCAGAAACAGGGCGTCTCGCGTGGCCTTACCGGCGACGAACTGTCCCGTGACGATGGCCGCGCAAAGCATCGATGTCGTGATAGACCGGGAGCGCGGTTTCATCTCTGTGGATTAACGCGTCAAATGAACCGGAACCCCGCAATTACGCCTCCCCCGGCGGATTTGAGCCCCGCGGCAGACGCCGCGCGCTATCTGCCGGGCCATGTCCTCGCCAGCCGATATCGGATGATTTCGCGCCTGGGGAAGGGTGGGATGGGCGAGGTGTGGCGCGCTGACGATCTCGTCCTCGAAACCCCTGTCGCGCTCAAACTGATCTACTCGGCCGATCCGGAGGCGCGAAAACTCATCCTCAGCGAAGTTCGCCTGGCACGGCAGATTACGCACCCCGCGATATGCCGGGTCTTCGATGTGGGCGAGGGGGCGAACGAAGTTTTCTACTCGATGGAACTGGTGGACGGCGAAGATCTCGCCACGCTGGTTCGCCGCATCGGGCGGTTGCCGATCGAGAAGGTGATCGACATTGGCCAGCAGCTTTGCGACGGCCTTGCCGCTGCCCACGCACAGGGCATCCTGCACCGCGATCTGAAACCGGCGAACGTACTCATCGACCAGGACGGCTTGGTACAGATTACGGACTTCGGCATCGCCATCACGCGCGACGCGATGAATCCTGCGCAGATGGGCACGCTGCGTTACATGGCGCCCGAGCAGCTGGACGCCGCTGCTCCCCTGTCGGAGCGAACCGACATCTACGCGCTCGGCCTGATTCTGTATGAGCTGGTCGTCGGACGGCCCGCATACGACTTGCGACCTGAAGGACAACGGCAGCCTCCGAAGCCATCGGCGCTCGTCAGCGACGTCGACGCGCGGCTCGAGCGGGCGATCCTGAAGGCCATCTCGCACGATCCTCGAGATCGGCCAGCGTCGGTTCTCGAGCTCTCCAACCTGCTGGTTTCCCCGGCGAGACCGCAGCCGCGCGTCTGGATGTGGGTCGCGGGTACGCTCGCAGTGGCAGCGTTGGCATTTGCTTTTCTTTTCGTGCCCCCGCCGGGCGGACGCGAACGGTTGACCGCGCAGGACACGATCATCCTGGCGGACTTTCAGAATACGACGGGAGAACCGGTCTTCGACGGCGCACTGAAAGTCGCGCTCGCCGTGGCGCTGGAGCAATCGCCTTTCATCAAGGTCTACCCCGACAACCGCGCAAGAGAGGCCCTGCGCCTCATGCAGCGTCCGGCCGACGAGCGCCTCACTCGGGACATGGCTCGCGAGATTGCCAGGCGCGAGCAGCTCAAGGCGCTTGTCGCAGGGTCGATCGCGAGCCTCGGAAGCCATTACGTCCTTGCTCTCGAGGCGATCAACGCGGAAACGGGGGAGGTCCTCGCACGCGAACAAGTGGAGGCTCCGGCCAAGGAGCAAATCCTGGCTCGGCTCGGTTCCATCACCTCGAGACTTCGTGAAAAGCTCGGAGAATCGCTGGCCCTCATCGAGAAATTCGACGCTCCGCTGGCACAGGCGACGACGGGTTCGCTCGAGGCGCTCCATGCCTACTCGCTCGCATTGGATCACGGGAGAATGGTTCCCCGTCCCGAGGCGGTGCCGCATCTCCAGCGTGCGATCGAACTTGACCCGAACTTCGCGATGGCCATGGCGCTCCTCTCTGGCGTCTATCACAACAACGGGCGCTCGGTAGACGCACCGATCTACTCGCGGAGGGCGTTCGAGCTGCGGGAACGGGTCAGCGAGCGCGAGCGCTTTTTCATCTCGTGGCGCTACTACATCGATGCCGAGCAGGCGTGGGACAAGGCGCTGGATTTGAGCCTGTCGTGGACCAGGACCTACCCGCGCGAAGCGTTTGCGTTCAACAGCCTGGGAGTGGCATCCGGTGCGTTCGGACAGCATGAACAGGCGACCTCCGCTTTTCGAGAGGCGCTCCGCCTGGATCCGGATTTTGTTCCGCCTCGAGGAAACCTCGCAGGCTCGCTTATCGCTCTCGATCGCTTCGGTGAGGCGAACGGGCTCGTGCAGGAGGCCATCACGCGTGACGGCCAGCTCTCGAGCGCGCGACAAATCGCCTACGTGCTCTCGTTCCTGAAAAATGACTCGCAGGCGCTCGCGCGCGATCTGGACATGGTGCGCCGCACGTCGCGGGCGACCTGGGCTTCCACATTGGAGGCGCGAACGTCGGCTTTCTCCGGACGGACGCAGGCGGCCCACGCGCTGTATCAGTCCGCGGCAAACGCCGCCATCGGCGAGCGATTTCACGAGCTAGGGGCACAACGGCTCATGGAAGATGCCGAACTCCACGCCATCACCGGACACTGCGACGACGCCCGAAGGGAAATTGACGCCGGCCTGGCCCTCAATCGCGACAACTTCACGCTGGAGCGCGCGGCCCGTGCCCACGCGCTATGCAACGGCGCAGAGGCGTCGCGCCTGTCCGGCGAGCTCGGCGAACGTTTTCCGACCGCGACGTTGACCACCCGCATTCACCGGCCGGTGATCGCGGCCGCACTTGCCATGAAGCAGAACGACTTCGCACGGGCGATAGCGCTGCTCGATCCGGTCAAGCCGTACGATCACGCCCCCGCTGCAGAATTCTGGCCGGCCTTTCTTCGAGGCGAGGCGTACCTCGGATTGAAAAACGGTATGGCGGCCATGGCCCAGTTCCAGAGCGTTGTCGACCACCGGGGCGAAGCACCGATGTCGCCGCTGTACGCTCTAGCCCACAGGGGGGCGGCCCGCGCCGCGGCGCTCGAGGGAGACAAGGCGAAAGCCCGCGCGCTCTACGAGCAATTTTTCGCCCTCTGGGGCAGCGCAGACGATCGCCGGATAATCGACGAAAGCCGCGAGGAATACACCCGTCTCCAGTAGTACACTCGGGGCCTCCCAATGTCAGCGTCCCCTCAGCGAGCGAAGGACCTGTTTCTCGCGGCTCTCGAGCTGCCGGCCGAGGCGCGCGAAGCCTTTCTGGCCGATGCGTACGGCGGGGATGCGGCTTTGCGGCGTGAGGTTGAATCGCTGCTCGAGTTTCATGACGCAGCCAATGTGGCAGAGGCAATTAGCGCGCCCGAGGAACCCGCTATCGTCTTTGCGCCGGGCGAAGTGTTTGCCGGCCGGTATCGGATGGTCGAGCGGATCGGCAGCGGCGGCATGGGAGATGTCTGGCGCGCAGACGATCTCGTGCTCGAAACCGAGGTGGCCCTGAAAGTCATCCCATCCGCAGGTCCTGCCGCGCGCGAACGGATCTTCACCGAGGTGCGGCTCGCTCGCCAGATTACCCACCCGGGCGTGTGCCGCGTGTTCGATGTCGGCGAAGCGCAGGGCGTGATCTTCTTCTCGATGGAGCTCATCCGAGGCGAGGATCTGGCGGCGCTGCTCCGGCGCGTGGGTCGGCTGCCGCAGGAGAAGGTCATCGACATCGGCCGGCAGTTGTGCGCGGGTCTTGTGGCCGCTCACGCGCAAGGGGTCCTTCATCGCGACCTGAAGCCTGCCAACATCCTCATCGACAACGACGGGTTCGTGCGCATCAGCGATTTCGGCATTGCGATTCCGAGGACCGAGGCCGATCGCCACTCGTCAACAGGCACGCCGGCCTACATGGCGCCCGAGCAGCGAACCCCGGGGATGGCGGTGTCCGAGCGCACTGACGTGTACGGTCTCGGGCTTGTGCTGTACGACCTGCTGCTTGGAGGGCACGTCAGGCATCAGGCCAAGAGCGGCACGCCGCTGCCCAACCCATCGACGTTGCTGACAAGCGTCGATCCGCAGCTCGATCGGCTCATCATGGCCGCGCTCTCTCCGGATCCGGACGATCGTCCGGCGTCGGTGCTCCAGATGGCGAATATGCTGGGGCTGGTCGGAAGCCCAAGCCAGCCAGGCGCACAGCGCCGTCGCCAACTCCCTCGGTGGGTCAGCTCTCCCTGGGCAGCCGGTCTGACGCTCGCAGCCGCGATCGTCATTCTGATAATCGGGTCGTCCTTCCTCGTCTCTTCCGGCGCCGGCACGCTGAACGAGCAGGACACCCTCGTTCTGGCGGATTTCGAGAACACCACCGGCGAATCCGTTTTCGACGGCACCCTCAAGGTTGCTCTTGCCGTATCGCTGGAGCAGTCGCCGTTCCTTAAAGTGTTTCCGGACGAACGGGCACGGGAGACGTTGCGTCTGATGGAGCGCTCGCCGAACGACCCGATTACGCGATCGCTGGCGCGCGAGATTGCGCAGCGCGAGCAGCTCAAGGCATTGCTGGCGGGATCGATCGTGCGCCTCGGCGAAAACTACGTTCTGGGTCTCGAAGCGATCAACGCGCAAACCGGCGATGTCATGGCGCGCGAGCAAGCCGAAGCGGCGACCAAGGAACAGGTGCTCGGCGCGCTCGGCGGTGCTATCTCACGGTTGCGCCAGAAGCTCGGCGAATCGCTCCCGTCTGTCCAGAAGTTCGACGTGCCTTTGCCGCGGGCGACGACTGCGTCGCTCGACGCGCTCCACGCCTACTCGCTGGCGCTCTATCAGGGTCGAGAGGTCCCGCGGCTCGAAGCGATACCTCATTTGAAACGCGCAATCGAGCTCGACCCGACGTTTGCGATGGCGCACGCCCTTCTGTCCGCGGTCTACGCGAACACGGGCCAATCGGCGCTCGCCCCGGCATATTCGAAGACGGCCTTCGACCTGCGCGACCGGGTCAGCGATCGCGAGCGCTTTTTCATTTCCTGGCGTTACTATCGCGACGCGATACAAGCCTGGGACAAAGCGTCGGAGCTTGCGCGACTGTGGACCGCGACATATCCGAGAGAAGCCTTTGCCTTCAATGCGCTCGGGAATGTGCTCATTCGCCTGGGACAGCTCGAACAATCGATTGAGCCGCTACGCGAGGCGATCCGTCTCGATCCGCAATTCGTTCCCGCGTATGGGAATCTGGCGGCGATGTTGCTCGCGATCAACCGGCCCGACGAGGCGAGAGCCACGCTCAAGATGGCCGAGGATCGAAAATTGACGTTCATCGGCGCGAGCCGGTTGTCCTATTTCTTGGCGTTCGTGCAAGGCGACACGAAAACGATGGAACGCGAGCTCGAGGCGTCGATCGGTCTGCGACAGACGAACTCGGCCTTCGGATGGCAGGCGCACACGTCGGCGGCGGTGGGACGAGTGACTACGGCCCACGAGCAATACCGCCGCGGCATTCAGATGTCGCTTCAGGGAGGCTTCGCCGAGGTCGCGGCACAGTTGATCACGGAAGACGCCGAGATGCACGCAACCCTCGGTCAATGTACCGCGGCACTCGCCGAGATATCCGAGGGGCTTCGACTGGCGAGAGATAACGCGACTCTTGAACGCGGCGGCCGCGTGCTCGCGCTGTGCGGTGCCCGCAGTGAAGCCGAAAAGCTGGTCAGCGAGTTGAAGAGGCGGTTTCCCGAGGCGACATTGACCATCAATCTCTTCGTTCCCGTCATCGAGGCGGCGGCGGCCCTTCAGCAGGGAGACGCGGCACGCGCGGTCGAACTGCTCGAACAGGTCAAACCTTACGACCACGCGCCGTCCGGGGAATACTGGCCCCTTTACCTCCGCGGGCAGGCCTACCTCAACTTGAAGAACGGCCAGGCCGCCGGCAGCCAATTCCAATACATCGTCGATCATCAGGGCGAGGTTCCGGCGTCGTTGCAGTATGCTCTCGCACACCTCGGCCTCGCCCGATCGAAAGCGCTGATGAACGACAAAGCCGCTGCTCGCGAGGCGTACGGACGCATGCTGGACTTGTGGAGGTCATCTGACTCACAACTTCAGTTGCTCGAAGAAGCTCGTGCCGAATACGCCCGGCTGCAGTAGACCAAGATGGCCGACAAGAATTCCACACCCGCTGATGCGCTGTTCCCCGTGATCTACGGCGAACTGCGCCACGTCGCCCGCCGGTACCTGGGCCGCGAACGGCGGAATCACACCTTGCAGCCGACGGCGCTGGTGCATGAAGCCTGGCTGCGGCTTCAGAACGACCGCGGGGGCGAATTGGCCGGGCGGACTCACGGCCTTGCGCTCGGCGCTCAGGCGATGCGCAGACTGCTGATCGATCACGGCCGGCATCAGAAGCGCGACAAGCGGGGCGGCGGCGTGCAGCCGCTGGCTCTCGATGATCTGATCAAGGCATCTGAAACGGGTGCGGTGCCGGTCGAAGATCTGCTGACCCTTGAAGCAGCGCTGGCGCGCCTCGAAGCGGTTGACGCGCGCGCGGCCCAGGTCGTGACACTACGGTTCTATTCGGGCATGTCCAACCCTGAAATCGCAGAGCACCTGCAGCTGTCGTTGAGAACCGTCGAAGGTGACTGGACGTTTGCGCGGGCGTGGCTCAAACGCGAGCTTGCCGGCGAGCCGCAGAACCAGGACGAATGAAGATCCTGCGGACGGGCCACTAGTCCTGGACGCTTCCGTCTGCGCCAGTCGCGGGCGCGTGGTAAGTCAACATGAGAAAGGTCGTCGCAAAGAACGCAATGGCTGCGGTGGCGTATGCGCTGCCTTCGCCGAAGCGTTGAAGAGCTCCGTGTCCCCACACCGGTCCGATGGCGCGGCCAAGGCTCTCGAGCGCTCCTGCTGCTCCCTGCACCGTCCCCTGCTCTTCTTTTGATCCGCTGTGGCTCACGAGCGTCACGATCGACGCATTGCACAATCCGACTCCGACGCCCGCAGGAATCAGCGCGAGCAGAAACATCGGCAGCGTGCTCGATACGGCCACGAGCGCCCATCCCGCTGCGGCAATCACAAGCCCGATGAGCAGCGTCCGGCGCACTCCGATTGCGCGGGCGACAACGCCGACAAGTCCGGCCTGCACGACGACGCCGAGGACGCCGAACGCCGCAAGCACATATCCCGTACGGACCACGTCGAAACCGAAGCGACGCGATGCGAAAAGCGCGAACGTTGTGGTGCAGACGGCAAACGAACTCCAGTACACGAAGTCAGCAATCAACAGCGGTCGCAGGTGCTGCCGGCCGAGCACTTCCGGGACCGCGCGCCATGGTGAAACCGACACCGCACTTCCGCGGTGTATGGTCTCGGGAAGCCACAGCCATGCCATGGCCGTTGCGACAACCGTCGCGGCGGCAGCCGCCCAGATCGGCGCTGTGTAACTGATGTGAGCGAACAACCCGGCGAGCCCGGGACCAACGATAAAGCCGAGGCCAAAAGCGGCCCCCAGAAAGCCAAATGCCTTCGCGCGCTCATCCGGTTCGGTGACGTCTGCGATGTAGGCGCGGGCGATCGTGATATTTCCGCCTGACAATCCGTCGATGACGCGGGCCGCAAACAGCATCGTCAGGCTCTGGGCCACTGCAAGCATGGCAAAGCTGACAACAGTGCCCATGAGGCTGAAAATCAGGACAGGACGCCTTCCGAACCGATCGGAAAGTGCACCGAGCACGGGCGCTGCCACGAGCTGCGCAAGGGAGAACGCGGCGAAGAGAAGACCGATGACGACCGGAGACGCACCGAACGTCTCCGCGTAGAACGGCAGCAGCGGAATGATGATGCCGAAGCCGACGAGATTGACGAAGACCGTGAGGAAGATGACGAGCAGCGGACGCGACACGCGCCCACGATTATCTGCTAGCTCGGCTTCGAACCCCAAACGGCCTTCGACCGATACCAGTCTTCGCGGAGAAATGACTGTCTCAAGATGCCCTCCTGATTGGTGCCGATTTTCCGAAGCGCGCCGTCACACGGGGCGGTTCTGCACGGCCGCGGCACCCAGAACCGAGGCGCGCGTCGCTCCTCACCTGGTCGCCCGGCGCGCGTGCGCGCGCGAAGTACTGCCGCCGATCGTGATGCCGCCCCAACGCAAGATGCCGCCCAAGTGCGAGGCATCGCCCCAGACGATGTTGTCGTCGTCGCTGTTGCCCCGCACGACATTGTCCTCGTACAGATTGCCCCACACGATGTTGTCTTCGTCGATATTCCCCCAGACGATGTTGTTGCCCCACACGATGTTGTCGTGATCGATGCTGATGCCGACGAGCGCGTTGCCCCAGACGATGTTGTTACCCCAGACAATGTTGTCGTCGTTATTACCCCACACGATGTTGTTGCCCCAGACGATGTTGTCGTCGTTATTGCCCCAGACGATGTTGTTACCCCAGACAGTGTTGTCGTCGTTATTACCCCACACGATGTTGTTGCCCCAGACGATGTTGTCGTCGTTATTACCCCACACGATGTTGTTGCCCCGGACGATGTCGTCGTCGCTAGCCAGTCCCTGGCCCCAGGCAATGCCGGTGGCCCACGCAGGCCGGTGCTCGCTGAGAAGCGTGGCCCCCGAGACTCGCCGATTGCCCCAGATGATCGACTGCGCCCAGACGTAGGACTTCGCGCCGATGACCGTCGACGGCGTGAAGGCGCCAGTCAGCCAACCGTTGCCGACAGCTGTACTCCGATCGATGAGCTGTGCGAGCGTGACGGCGCCTTCAACCTGAATCTGCCCGGTACCCTGTGCCAACGCGTCGAATCGCACGCCATCGGCCTTGAGGACCGGAATCGATGTGTACTCGAGAACCGCCTTCAGGGCATTCGGCGTCAAGCGGTAGTTCGCTTGCAGCACCAGGGCGGCGACGCCGCTCGCAACGCCGGCCGCCATGCTGGTGCCCGAGAGGCGCATGTAGTTGCCTTTGTTTCCCCGGCGCTCCTGAGCTCGGCGAAGCGTGCTGCCGCGCGCCGAGACTGAAAGGAGGTTATGACCCGGCGCCACAACGTCGGGCTTCGAAAACCCGTCGTACCATGACGGACCGCGCGAGCTGTAGGGCGCGACGCGATCGTCGTCGCGCGACACTGTCGCAAATGTGTTGACCGCACCGGCGGTAAGCGCGGATGGCGCGTTCGCCGGCGAGACAATTCCGGTGTAGCCAACCTCTCCTGTCTGCGGATTGACGCCGAAATTACCCGCGGCCACAACAACCGTCAACCCAACCCGTGCGGCATGTTCGACGGCCTGCACGAGCGGGTCTGTCGCCGCGTGCTCGTAAATGGGGTGACCGAGCGACAGACTGAGGATATTGATACCGAGCAGACGACGATTGGTGATCGCGAACTCGATCGCGCGAACCACGTTGGCTGTCGTTCCCTGTCCGCGATTGTTCAGAACCTTCAGCCCGATGAGTCGCGAATGCGGCGCCACGCCGACGAACTCGCTGCCGATGAGACCCGCAACGTGTGTCCCATGTCCGTAGTCGTCGTGCGCCGTCACGGCGCGAATGTCGCCCTTGCTGAAATCGTAAAAAGCCGCAATCCGATTGTCGAAGTCGGTGCCGGGTTCGATGCCGGAGTCGATGACCGCGACGCCGATGCCATATCCCGCCATCATCGACATCGAATCCCCCTGGGCGAGCATCAGCTCACTGGGTTGACTGTCGCGGATGTCCGTCGCACCCAGGCTGGCGAAATCGGCCTTCTTCAGCTCACGTGCGATTCTGCCCTCGATGTCACGCGCGAACGTCGTGATTGCATTGTCGAAGCCGCTTACTCCCACTGTCGCATTCGTGGAAATGGCGCGAATCGATCCGAAACCGTCAAGCGTGTTGAGGTCGGCGCAATGAACCGTCGCCGCGATCGCGTCGATGGCGGAAAATTCGCCGATGACAAGATCGCCGTGCGCCGCAAGCGCCTGCCGCAACTCTTCACGGTGTCCAGGAGCGACGGTGATAATCACGGACTGCGTTCCCACGCAGCCGCGCTCGAGCGACTCCAGAAGGGTTTCGTCTAACTTGGCGGTCCGTGTCTGCCCACCGGCCATTGAGGGAAGCAACGCAACCGAGATGAGCATCGGTGCGCAGGAGCGAGAAAGCAGGTTAATCATGTCCAGACAGTTGAGCAATCCGTCGGCCAACGATTTGTGAACGACGAGTAAGTTATTTTTTTGCGGATACTTAGCTGATTATCTCGAGCGGAATTGCTGCCCGGGGCGGGCGGCGATCATTTGCAATTTGCACACAAGATCACGCGCAAGAGTGTGAAAAATTGCAATCCAGTGCGGGATCAAGCGTCGAGCGACTAGAGCAATCTGCTGACGATTTGGGCCGCCATTTGAACGGGCGCTCCCGAGGTATCGCGCGGGACTTCTATTATTCGGAGGCCGTGGAGCATGCGACTGAGGACGGCCGGATTGGTCGACTCGGCAAGGTCGGACCTTTCGGATCGCCCGTTCAGGACAATGCCCCGGATCGGTATTTCACGCGATTGCAGCATCATGACGGTCATGGCTACATGGTTCAGCGTTCCAAGGCCGGCGCGCGCCACGACCACCGCGTCGAGATCGCACGCCTGGGCGAGGTCGAGTACCGTATATCCCCAGGTCAACGGCACCATGACGCCGCCCACTCCCTCTACGACGATCCCGTATCCGCCGCCGCGCAATTGACTGATCCGCGCTTCGATCGCGTCAGGATCGAGCGTCACGCCGGCACGTTCGGCTGCGATGGCCGGCGCGAGCGCTTCCGGCAATTGAAGAAGGGGCTTCGCAAGAACGTTGTGCTCTCCGGAGGCTTGCGCGAGCACGTCGGAATCCGACGGTTCGCCTGCCTTCACTCCGGTCTCTGCAGGTTTGAATCCCACCGCACGGACACCGCGGGCGCGGAGGGCAACGACAAGCGCGGCCGCGATTACGGTCTTACCGATCCCGGTGTCGGTTCCGGTTACGAGGAGATCACGCACCGAACCGCTCCACGATAGCCGCCGTCAACGAAGCGGCAAGGTGCCGAAGTTCTGCGTCGGTCGACGACAGCGGCGGCATCAACACGATCACATCACCAAGGGGTCGAAGAAAAATTCCGCGCTCGCGAAGTGCCAGGCATATGTGGTACCCGTTGCGATCGCCTGGCGGGAAGGACGCTTTCGTCTGCCGATCGGCGACGAGCTCGATGCCGCACATTAATCCGGCCTGACGGATCTCGCCGACATGACGATGCGCGGAAAGCGGTTCGAGGGACTCCCGCAGCACATTCGCCTTCTGCCCCACTGCGCCTACGATCGCGCCATCCGCGAGAAGTCCCAGCGTCGCGAGAGCCGCAGCACACCCAAGCGCGTTCCCTGTGTACGTGTGGCCGTGAAAGAAATGACGGTACTCGTCGTACCGGCCGAGAAATGCTTCATAGACGCGATCGGTGGCGAGGGTCGCCGCGACCGGGAGATAACCCCCGGTCAGTCCCTTCCCGATGCACATCAAGTCCGGCGTCACCCCTTCACGCTGACACGCAAACATCGACCCAGTACAGGCCGAAGCCGGTTGCGACTTCATCGAGGATCAGCAGTGCGCCGTGCGCGCGGCAGGCGTGGGCTGCGCGCGAGAGAAACCCTTTCGGCAGTGTCAGCATTCCGGCGGCCGCCTGAACGCCCGGTTCGAGAATGACCGCACACACGCGTCCGTTCGCGCGACTCAGCGCTTGCTCCAGATCGTCACCACAATCGATCGAGCAGTCCGCCGGCGTCTTACCGAGTGGGCAGCGGTAGCAATAGGGGGAGGGACTTTCAGAGCCGGCAGGAGAATCGGCTTGAAGATGTCGTGAAAGAGCTCTACGCCACCGACAGCCGCTGCGCCCAGCGTGTCGCCGTGATAGGCGTTGTCGAGGCTTAGATAGACCGCTTGTTCCGCGGCGTCCTTACCGTGCGTAAGCAGCCTGTACTGAAACGCCATCTTCAGCGCTGCTTCCACCGCTGTCGCGCCGCTGTCGGAGAAGAACACGTGATTCAAGCCGGTAGGGGCAATCTCGACCAGCCGCCGCGCGAGCGTGGCAACTGCAGGGTGCGTGGTCCCCAGCAGCGTCGTGTGCGCGAATCGACCGAGCTGTTCGGTGACTGCCGCGTCGATTTCTGGCACGCGGTGGCCGAGAAGGTTGCACCACAGCGCCGAGGTGCCGTCGAACAGCCGCCTGCCGCGATCATCTATCAGGTAGTTGCCGTCGGCGCGCTCGACGACGAGCGGCTCCGCGGCGAGGTACTCACGCATCTGGGTGAAGGGATGCCACACATGGTCCGCGTCCCAACGGCGAATATCGTAAGACGATGGGGTCTGACCCCCCATGGCGCGATCGTTCGATTTCATCAACGAATTCGCGAAAGCTCTTGCTTGGGGTCTGACACCCGAGACACCACAAGGGGCGCAACAACGGCGGCGAATCGGAGCAGATCGTCGTCGCTGACCGGATAGCGGACGGTCACGCGCAAGCGTGCAGTGCCCGCAGCCACCGCAGGCGGGCGAATCGCGCGGACATCGAACCCCTCGTCGCCGAGAGCGGCCTGCACCGCCGTGGCCGCATCGTTCGCACCGATGATGATCGGCACGATCATCGTCTCACCGCCGCACAGCACTCCGGCGTCGCTGAGCGCGCGCCTCAACAACGACGACTTGCGGTGCACTTCGAAGCGTCGATCCGGATCATTCTCTACGAGGGACAGACCCGCACCAAGCGCAGCCCCGAGAACGGGCAACGGAGCTGTTGAGAAAATGAAAGAACGCGCGCGGTTCACCATCACATCGCGCAACACGCGCGAGCCCGCAACCCAGGCGCCCCCCGATCCGAGCGCCTTCCCTCCCGTGTGAATCGTGGCGGCGACGCGATCGCGCAGTCCAAGCTCTTCGACACACCCCGATCCCCGCTCGCCGTACATTCCGGTCGCATGCGCCTCGTCGACGATCACTACGGCACCTGCACGTTCGGCGATGTCGCAGACATCGTTGAGCGGCGTCCGATCGCCATCCATGCTGAACACGCTTTCGGTGATCACGAAAGCACGGCCCTTGCGCGGCTTGCCAAGCGCCGTCTCGACCGCGTTCAGATCCTGGTGCGGGTAGATCGCCGTTGTCGCCTTCGTGAGTCTGATGCCGTCAATCAGACTCGCATGATTGCGCTCGTCGGAAACCACGAGATCGTCGGGCGACACGATCGCCTGCAGCAATCCGATATTCGCCGCGTACCCCGATCCGAACAGGAGCGCAGACTCGGAACCGGTGAACGATGCGAGCCGCTCCTCGATGGCCTCGAATATTTCATGATGCCCCCGCAGAAGGCGCGAGCCGCCCGACCCGGCTGGAAGTTCAGCGACGCCGGCGCGCATCGCCTCTGTCAAATGCGGATGTGCGGCAAGCCCCAGGTAATCGTTCGAGACGAGGTCGATCCCGCGCGGCAGCCGCATCTGCCGAAGCAGCCCCGCACCCCGCAGCTCGCTCAGCACGGCCGCAAGACGATCTTCAAATTCCTGTCGTGCGTTCATCCCTGAAATCGAAGGCCCAGCCTGTTCATCAACCGGCTGGTCGTCGTCGACGGCGGGGTTGGGTGACGTCAAGAGCTTCTCACCCGAGAAGATGGAGTTCGCGCCCGCCACGAAGCACAACGCCTGCGCTTCGTCCGACAACGCAAGCCGTCCGGCCGACAGCCGCACGCGCGCCAGCGGCACGACAATCCGAGCCGACGCGATCGTGCGCACCAGCTCGATCGGATCGAGATCGTCCGCATCGGCCAGCGGGGTGCCGGCGGTACGCACGAGCACATTGACCGGCAGGCTTTCCGGATGAGGGTCGAGCCTGCCGAGCTCGGCGAGCATGGCGCACCGATCGCGCGGCGACTCCCCCATCCCAACGATGCCGCCGCAGCACACGCTGAGCCCGGCCTCCTGCACGTGGCGAAGAGTGTCGAGCCGATCCTGATACGTGCGCGTCGTGATGATCTGCGAATAAAACTCCGCAGACGTGTCGAGGTTGTGGTTATAAGCCGTCAGGCCAGCCGATTTCAGCCGCTGCGCCTGCTCCGGCGTCAGCATTCCGAGCGTCGTGCACACTTCCATGCCGAGCGCCGCGACGTCTCGCACCATGCCGAGCACGGCGTCGAATGCCGCGCCGTCGTGCACTTCGCGCCATGCCGCGCCCATGCAGAAGCGCGTCGAACCGTTGTCTCTCGCCGCGCGCGCAGCCGACAGGACATCGTCAGGATTCATCAGCCCGCCGCGCGCCACCCCGGTCTCATAGTGCGCGCTCTGCGGGCAGTACGCGCAATCTTCGGGGCAGCCACCCGTCTTGATGCTCAGCAACGTGCAGCGCTGCACCGAATCTGGAGCGTGATGTTGGCGATGAACGGTCTGAGCGCGATAGAGCAGCTCAGTCAGCGGAAGATGGTAGAGCGACTCGACGTCCTCGGTCGTCCAATCGTGGCGGATGTCTGACACGGGGTCATTCTAATTCAGACTACCAGCTCATAAGCCTCTGGAACGCGCTTCAGCATCTTGACGATTTCGGCGAGACCTTCCTCGAGCGCCGAGCGCGTTGAAGGCGGGCCAAGCGTGATGCGCACGGCCTGCACGTCGGTCTCGTGCCCGACGGCGAACGACTCGGCGCTGTTCAAGAGAATGCCGCGGTGCCTCGCGCGAGCGACGAACGCGTCGGTGCGCCAGGGTTCGGGCAGCCGAATCCATAGATGGGGGCTCTTCGGCTGTGTCTGGACGTCCAGGCCCTCGAGCACACGCGACGCGATCGTCTGCCGCTCGGCAATTTCTTTCCGCTTCCACTCGACGATGCGGCCGGCTACGCCATCGGTGATGAGACTGGTCGACAACTCGGCCATTGCCGGCGGCGCATTCACCATCGTCCGCAGCACCGAGATCGAGAGGCGCTCGATGGCCGACGCCGGCGCAAGAAGGTAACCGATACGGATTCCGGGGGCGATGCTCTTCGCCGTGCTGGTGAGATAGAAAAACTGATCTTCCGGAAGATAACTCGACAGCGGCCTCACCTCGGGAGCGAGGAAACCGAACACGTCATCTTCGATAACGGTCAGCCGGTGCTTGATGGCAATCTGCGCAATAGCCTGACGCCGCTCGTCGGTCATGAAGGCCGCAGTCGGATTCTGGAACGACGAAATGCAGTAGAGAGCCGTCGGTTTGCTAGTGCGGCAGGCCTCGTCGAGTGATTCGGGCACGATACCTTCCCGATCCAGCTGCACGGTCCGCAGGCGCAAATGCAGATGACCTGCTAGATCCGTAATTCCGGGGTAGGTGAACTCTTCGACGAGGATTTCGTCGCCCGGCTTCGCCAGCGCCATCAGCGAAAGGAGGATTGCATGCTGGCCCCCTCCAGTCACGACGATGCGATCGATGGGCGCGTCGAGGCCGGCCCAGCCAATCCATGCCGAACCCGCAGCCCGATTGTGCCGGGCCCCCGCGTGAGGCTGATAACCAAAAATGCGCGCGCCCGCCGATCTCGGAACCGCTGCGGCAAGACGATCTGCGAGCTCCTCCATATAGGGAAGCGGCATGAGCGCATTGACTGCGAGATCGAGCACTCCCTGCTCCGGACCCTCGATCTCCAGCGCGCTCGGCCGGACGAACGTGCCGCGCCCGACCTCGCCGCTCAGCAGGCCGCGGCGCTGCGCCTCGACATACGCGCGCGTGACAGTGGTGAGCGTGACACCCAGCTGGCGCGCGAGGACCCGCTGCGTCGGAAGTCGGCCGCCGGGCTTCAGCCGGCCCGTCTCGATTTCGTGGCCAATCGCGTCGGCGATGGCCTGGTAAATCGGGCCGCTCCTCTGCCCTCTCGGCGGCAGCTTTATTGTCATCCATACAATATGTCACTTGACTGCTTACAATGTCAAGATAGAATCCATTCAATTGCTGGAGTATGGAGACAATGTCCCGGCCGCCATCGGCAGACATCGTGACGTTTGGCATCTTCGAGTTGAGCCTGCCGAGCGGCGAGCTGCGCAAGCGGGGGCTCCGACTCGCGCTGCAGGAGCAGCCGCTCCGCATACTCATGGCGCTGCTGGAGCGTCCCGGCCAGGTCGTCTCGCGCGAGGAGCTCTGTCGACGCCTCTGGCCCGACGGGACCTTCGTGGATTTCGAGCACAGCCTCAACGCTGCGGTGCGGCGTCTGCGCGTGACGCTCGGCGACGAAGCCGAGGTGCCGAGGTTCGTCGAGACGATCCACAAGCGGGGTTATCGTTTCCTTGCGCTCAACCCGTCTTCCGACTCGAGACAACCCGGGTGCGCCGGCGACAATCGCGCATATCGTGCGAGGACGCGCGCGGCTGGCTGTGCTTCCGTTCGGTCCGTTCGACGGGTTTACTGATGGCTTGACCGAAGAAGCGACGACGCAGTTGACGCAGACGTGCCCGCGCAGCATTGGCGTCATTGCGCGCACATCGGTCGCACGCGCGCAGCGCGACGGCGGCAGCGCCGGCGACATCGGACGTGCGCTCAGCGCCGACTATCTCGTCGAAGGCTCGGTCCGGCGCGACGGCGATCGCATGCGCATCTCCGCGCAGCTCATCGAATCGCAGGAAGAGACACACCTGTGGGCAACAACATTCGATCGAGTCATGACCGATGCACTGTCGCTGCAGACCGAGGTGGCCGTGGAGATTGCGAAGGCGGTAAACGACGCGCTGCGCGCGCCGAATCTGGTAATCTAAACAGCTGGAAACTGGAATCTCGTTTCTAGATTCCAGATTCCATGTTCGAATACCCCTCCCCTTCGAGCGGCTCGCGTGTATCTGACGCCGCAGAGAAATGCAGGTCGACTCCCTGGCGCAGGCCCGCGATGGTGGCGTCGAGGAGATCGTGCGCAAGGGCATCGCTGTCTTCACCTGGCGCAAGACGATGGCTCAGCCGGAACACCGCAGCGCCGTAGGCCGCCGTCCAGAGCAGTCTGAAGACTGCGCCGGGCGACTCGATGCCGGGAAACACCCCCTCTTCGATGCACTGCTGAATGTCGTGCTCGATGTCCTGGCGAAGCTCGCGCATCGAGCTGAACCGCTCCCAGTCGCGGCTGATGCGGGGCACCGCGCTGTCGACGAAAATCAATGAAAAATACTCGGGCTGTTCGGTGCTGAACGTGTAGAACCGCCAGAAGGCGTCGCGGACCCGCTCGAGCGGCGAATTCGCGTGCGAGGCGGTCGCGCAGTGGGTGCGGACAAACTGCAGCCCCTCCTCGGCCAGCGCGAAAAAGATATCTTCCTTACTGGTGAAGTAGCTGTAAATCGCGCCTGGGCTATATTCGATCTGCTCGGCGATTTTCCTCATCGACACGTTCGCGTAGCCCTCGCTCAGGAAGAGCGTTCGTGCCGCATTGAGAATCTTTCGGCGAACCGTGTCGCGTTCTCGACTTTGGCGTTCTCTGATGCCCATTTCTCCCCTTGACCAGGAAACGAACACACGTGCTAGGATTCCGCCGCTTTCCGCCATGACAACCACTAACAAGAACGACGCCAACAAGGACGCAGTGCTCGAAAGGCTTAGCGCCGTACGCTCGGCGCTCGAAAATGAGCCCGAAAGCCCCTTTGTGACGCGTGCACTGGAGCAATGCGACCGCCTCGAGGTGTCGATTCGGCAATTCCACGCTGAAGGGCTGCGCTTCGCTGCCTTTACGCTGCTCCGCATGGTGTTCGCTCAAGGTACGGGTTTTACCGACCCTGTCCACATCGCGACACAAAATCTGAAAAGCGCCTTAGAGACGGCAGGTTACCCCCACTGATGGAGCGGATTGTGCCAGGCGGCGAAGACGCCCGGCGCCGCCGGGCCGATCTGGTGGGGACATCCGTCTTCTGGCTGACCATCGCGGTCACGCTCTGCTCTCTGGTGCCGTTCGCCCTGTTTCCGCGAATGAGGGCATGGCTCGGTTGCGCGGTTTTGCTGATGTGGGCATGTTTCTTCGCAGCCAACGCCGTGCGGTCGCGTCGCACGCACTCGATTATTTCGGCGCCGGTCTATCTGCTGGCGGCGGCCCTTCTCGGAGGGAGCGCATGGGGGCTGATTGCCGTCGACATCTGGATGGTGTGGGTGCTTGGAGCCGGCATCATCGCGGCAAATCTGTCGGACCGCTTCGTTGGCAAATATTGGTGACCTGTGGACAACTGATCAGCTGGTAGCTTGTAGCCGGTAGCTTGTAACGCGAGGGCACGAGCGGCGTTCCTACCGCTTACAGGCTACCGACTACCAGCTTGTTGTTTCGCACGCTGCTCGCGGAAGTACATCACCTGGTACTGCCGGACATTTTCGTTGTGCTCGGCGAGCGTGCGTGCGAACACGTGCGAGCCGTCGTTGCGGCTGACGAAGTACAGGTAATCGACCTTCGCCGGCGCCACGGCCGCCTGCAGCGAGGCGAGGCCGGGAGATGCGATCGGCCCGGGCGGCAGGCCGGCATAGCGATAGGTGTTGTAAGGGGAATCGAAGGACAAATCCTCGCGCCTGAGGTTGCCGTCGTAACGCCCGTCGCGCTGAAGTGCGTAGATCACAGTTGGATCCGCTTGCATCCCCATGCCGAGCTTCAGCCGATTCAAATACACCGCCGCAACGATGGGACGTTCGGCAGGCTGGGCGGTTTCTTTTTCCACCAGAGAGGCAAGCGCCACGGCCTCGCGCGGCGTCAACTCGAGCGCCCGCGCAGCCTGCTGCATCTCGATCGAGAACATCTGTCGGAAGCGGCCCACCATCAGGCTGACGAGCTTTGCCGCGGTCGTATCGCGAGGCACCGAATAGGTTTCGGGAAACAGATACCCTTCGAGGTCAGTGGCCTTCGCGTCTATGTCGCGGATCGCCGCAGGATCGCCTGCGGCCTCGACGAAGGCCGCAGCCTTGCCGAACCCCTGCTGCTCATAAATCCTCGCCATTTCCCTGATGGTGAGCCCCTCTGGAAACGTGATCCGCCGGTTGTACACGTCGCCGCGCACGATCTTGTCGACGACCTCGGTGGGCGTCATGGCCCGATCGAAGCGGAACTCGCCGGCCTGCAGGCTTCGGGCGCGGCCGCTTCGCCACAACGCCGCGCGGAAAGTCGTATCGTCGCGGATTACGCCGGCCTCGATGAGCCGTTGCCCGATGACACGCGTTCCACTTCCCGGCTCGATCGTCACGAACCGCTCCGTGCCGTCGTACCCCTTGAACGGCTCGCTCGTCCGTTTGTAGAGCATCCAGCCCAGGCCCGCGGCCGCAACAAGCGCCAGCGCGAAAAGCGCCAGCAGTGTTCTCTTCAATCCGTGTCTCCTCCGTTGTCTCTTTGCCCTCTGCCCTCTGCTCTCTGCTCTCTCAAGGCATTCGCGTCGAGGTAATCCTGCAGTATCACCGCGGCGGCGGCCGCGTCGAGCTTTGCCTTCCGCTTCCGCCAGTCCTTTTCGCGCACCGACAACCGCTCCTCTGCTTCGCGGCTCGAAAGCCGCTCATCCTGCGTGAAGACCGGAACGGTAAGGCGATTCGAGAGCAGCGTCACCATGGTGTTGATCCGCTGCGTCTGTCGGCTGGGCGAGCCGTCGAGCCTCACCGGCAGCCCGACCACGACCGAGCCCACTTCCTCTTCGGCCGCAAGGTCCACAATCGTCGCGTAGAGCCGCTCCACCGCGTCCGCGTCGGAGGCGCCTCGCTCGATCGTCTTCAGAGGCCGTGCCAGCGTCCCTGACGCATCACTGACGGCCAAGCCGATGCGCCGTTCTCCAAGATCGATGCCTACTACGCGCACACGACGAGCGTAACATCGAAGGCTTGGCCCGCCGTAGCGGGAGCAAGCGGGCGATGGTCCATGGTCTTCTTGGGTCGAGGGGTCAACAGTCGGTCTGGTCACATGTCGCTGGCCAGTCATCGGTAAGCTGCCGCCACTACCTAAGGACTCCAGGGATGTATTTCGAGATGCGCGTCGACGGCAAGCCGGTCGATCCGCTAGAATGGTCTGAAGAAAAAACCATGACTTCACGTACGCGCTTCATCGCCATTCTCGTCTCCGCGCCGGTCATTGCCTTCACCGTCATCGGCGGTCTCCTCGGGCACGCGATGGCGCGCGCCGACCAGACCTACGCGAACCTGCGGGTGTTCAACGACGTCGTGTCGCTCATCATGAGCAACTACGTCGAGCAGCCGAATATGGAAGGCGTCATGCGCGGCGCCATGCGCGGCCTTGCCGAAGGGCTCGACTCGGACAGCGCATACCTCACGCAGGCCCAGGTGCGGCAGTTCGAGGGCGAACAGACGGCAGCAGCCGACGTCGGCATTACGCTGACACATCAGTACTATCTGCGGGTCGTCGCGACGCGCGACGACTCGCCGGCCGCGAAGGCGGGCATCCGACCCGGCGACTTCGTCCGACTGCTCGATTCGCGCCCCACGCGCGACATGTCCGCGCTCGAGGGGCAGCGCCTCCTCGCAGGCGCCGCGGGTACGAAGGTCAAGCTCACCGATCATTCGCGGCAGCAGCACGGCCGAGCCCCATGTCGTCGAGCTGACGCGCGAAACGCCGCAGACGGTCGACGTCAAGAGCCGCCAGCAGGGCGGCAGCATCGGCTACGTTCGCGTGGCGTCGTTCAGCCGCCGCGCCGGCGAGCAGGTGAGGTCGCACGTTGCGACGCTCACCAAAGGCGGCGCGACGCGGTTGATTATCGACGTTCGAAACACCGCCGGCGGCGAGCTTGCCGAGGGCATCGCCATTGCCCGGCTGTTCGTGGGCTCGGGTACCCTCGCTGTACGCGAGTCGCGCTCGAACGGACAGGTGAAGATTGCAGCCGAGAAAGGCGACGGGACGGTTGCCATACCGGTGACATTGCTTGTCGACACGGGCACTTCCGGTGCAGCGGAAGTGTTTGCCGCGGCGCTCGCGGGGAACAAGCGCGCCGAGCTCATCGGCGAGCGTACCGTGGGCCGCACTGGCGTCCAGGAGCTCGTCAAGCTGCCTGATGGCAGCGCTCTCTGGATTACGGCGAGCCGATATCTCACTCCCGCGGGCGCGCAGCTGCAGGCCAAAGGCCTCGAGCCGGACGTCGTCGTCGATCAGCCTGAAGGCGAATTCGGCGCCCCGGCGCCGCCCGACGCGATTCTGCAGCGCGCGATCGAAAGACTCAGCACCAGAAAAGCCGCGTGAGGTCCGCCTGAAGGCGGACATTGCCGACAGACGCACGGCCACATCCGTGGCCCACCACATCGGTAGTGTCCGGCTTTAGCCGGACCTGGCGGACCTTGGAGATCCCCATGAACAAGCACGATTTAGTCGCGAAAATCGCCAGGGACACCGGCGCCACCAAGAGCAGCGCTGCCGCCGCGGTCGATTCGATGCTCGACGGGATTACCCGGGCGCTCAAGAAGGGCGACGCGATTACGTTTGTCGGGTTCGGAACGTTCAAGACGGCCCAGCGCCGCGCGCGTGTGGCAAGAAACCCGCGCACCGGCGACGCCATCAAGATTCCCAAGCGCCGTGTCGTGCGTTTCACCGCCGGAAAGGCACTGAAAATCGCGGTCCGGTAGCCTGCCGCGCCGTAGCCGAAGGCGAAGGCGGGCCGCATCTGCTATAATTTTCCGTTCTGAAGTTGCCCATGTTTCGACATGTAGGCGCGTAGCTCAGCGGTTAGAGCGCCTGCTTGACACGCAGGAGGTCAGTGGTTCGATTCCACCCGCGCCTACCACTTTTTACTTTCGACTTTTAACTTTTAACTTTTCATTTTCGACTGTCTTTGTCCCAGCTCACCATCACCCTCCCAGACGGGTCGACACGCAGCGTCCCGAAAGCCACAACGGTCGGCGAAATCGCCGCGTCGATATCGCCTCGCCTCGCGCAGGCCGCCTACGCTGGGATGGTGAACGATCGGATCGTCGATCTGACGCATCCGCTCGAGGAAAACGCGAACGTCCGGATTCTCACGAACAAGGACCCGGAGGCGCTGACCGTTTATCGTCACAGCACGGCCCACCTGCTGGCGGCGGCCGTGACGCAGCTCTTCCCTTCGGTGCAGTGCGGCATCGGTCCGCCAACCGACGAAGGCTTTTTCTACGACTTCGTCGTGCCGCGCCCGTTCGTGCCCGACGACCTCGACGCGATCGAGAAGAAGATGAAAGAGATTGCGGGCGGCGATTTCGTCGTACGAGCGGCAAATGTGGCCGCGCGACGAGGCGATCCGGTTCTTCCGCGATCGCGGCGAGCCGCTCAAAGTGCAGCTCATCGAAGAAAAGACGGAAGGCCAGAAAGAGGTCTCGGTCTACACGATCAAGGACCGCGATCTATTCGTCGACTTCTGCGTGGGCCCGCACGTGCCGACGAGCGGCAGGTTGAAGGCCTTCAAGCTGCTCACCACCTCGAATGCCTACTGGAAGGGGGACGCCCGCAACCAGCCGATGCAGCGCGTCTACGGCACAGCCTTCTTCAGCGACAAGGAGCTGCAGGCGTACCTTACGCAGATCGAGGAAGCCAAGAAGCGCGACCATCGCAAGGTGGGTCGCGAGCTCGGCCTGTTTCTCTTCCATCCGTGGGCGGCCGGCTCGACGTTCTGGCTCGACAAAGGCACGACGCTCTACAACCTGCTCGCGAACTACATGCGCGGCATTCTCTTTCCGTCGGGGTATGTCGAGGTCAAGACGCCGCTCGTGTTCAACAAGGCGCTCTGGGAAACATCGGGGCACTGGTCGCACTACCGCCAGAACATGTTTCTCATCGAGCATCACGACGAAAACGGTAAAGACAATCCCGACGCCGAGCAGCTCGCGCTCAAGGCGATGAACTGTCCCGGCCACATGCTGCTGTTTGCGAGCGAAGTGCGAAGTTATCGCGACCTGCCGCTGCGGTTTCACGAGCAGACGCCCCTGCATCGCAACGAAGTGTCGGGCACGCTGTCGGGACTCACGCGCGTGCGTCAGCTCAGCCAGGACGACGCGCACTGTTTTGTCGCGCAGAATCAGATTGCCGAAGAGGTCGTCCGGCTGCTCGGCCTGGTGCAGCGTGTCTATGCCGACTTCGGCCTGCAGTTCGAAGCGAAGCTCGCCACGCGTCCGCCCGAATTTCTCGGCGAGGCCGCAACCTGGGACTCTGCGGAGTCGCAGCTGAAGGCCGCCCTCGACGAGACGTCGCAGCCCTATACACTGAACGAAGGCGACGGCGCGTTCTACGGCCCGAAGATCGACTTCGACGTCACCGATGCCATCGGACGGAAGTGGCAATGCGCCACGATTCAGCTCGATTACCAGATGCCGGCACGCTTCGGCCTCAAGTACATCGGCTCGGACAACGCCGAGCACCTGCCCATCGTGATTCATCGGGCCATCCTGGGCAGCTTCGAGCGGTTCATCGCGATCCTGATCGAGCACTACGCCGGTGCGTTTCCGCTGTGGCTCGCCCCGGTGCAGGCTATCGTGCTGCCGATTGCCGACAGACATGTAGCCTACGCCGCTACCGTCAGGCAGCGCCTCGCCGATGAGGGATTCCGAGCGCAGGTCGACGAGCGCCAGGAGAAGATTGGATATAAGATCCGTGAGGCGCAGCTTCAGAAGATGCCCTACATGCTGGTCGTAGGCGATCGCGAAGCCGCCGAAGGTACCGTGGCCGTCCGAAGCCGTTCGGGCGGCGATCTCGGGTCGCAGCCGCTCGACACGTTCGTGGCGTCGGCGCGCGAGGAAGTGGACAGGAAAGGCTCTCAGCTGTCGGCTATCAGCTCTGAGCGGCTGGAAACGCGACAACACTGATAGCTGAAAGCTGATAGCTGAGCGCTGTCGGCGCAGGAGGTTTTATAGCTTTCGATCGATCTGGACCGCGGCGTGACGACCGAGTTCGCGTAAACGAGCGTATCCGCGTAAGGGAAATTCGGGTCATCGACGATGACGGGAAGCAGCTGGGCATCATGCCGCCGCCGCAAGCCCTTGTCATTGCGAAGGCAAAGGGGCTGGACCTGGTCGAGATCTCTCCGACCGCCGTGCCGCCCGTCTGCCGGATCATGGATTTCGGGAAGTATCAGTACCAGGAACAGAAGCGGGCTCGCGAAGCGAAAAAGCACCAGAAGGTCATCGACGTCAAAGAAATCAAATTCAGGCCCAAGGTCGACGAGCACGACTATCAGTTCAAGAAGAAGCACATCGAGCGCTTCCTTGCTGACGGCGACAAGGTAAAGGCCACGATTTTTTTCCGTGGCCGCGAGATGGCGCATCCCGAGATCGGGCGGCGCATTCTCGAGCGCTTGTGTGACGAGCTGGCCGATGTCGCGATTGCCGAGACCATGCCCCGTCAGGAAGGCAATCAGATGCACACGATCCTGGCGAAGAAACCCGCCGGCGGCGGACGCGCACCGGCGCGGCAGGCGGCGGCGGTAAAAACCGAGGAATAGCTGAACGCTAAAAGCTGAAGATGCCAAAACTCAAGACGCATAGAGGCGCCGCAAAGCGCTTCAAGAAGACGGCAGGCGGAAAATTCGTGCGCAGCAAGGCCTTCAAGCAGCACATCCTGACGAGCAAGTCCGCGAAGCGGAAGCGCCATATGCGCGGCACCGAGGTCGTGGCGAAAGCCGACGCGGCGAAACTTGCGCGGATGCTGCCGTATAAATAGCTAGTAGCTGGTAGCTGGTAGCTAGTAGGTCCGTCAAGACTACGACCTGCTACAAACTACCGGCTACAGGCTACAAGCTGAGCGAAGAGGAATAACATGCCGAGAGTAAAGCGAGGAACGGTACGGCGAGCCAAGCGGAAGAAGCTGCTCGCGCGTGCCAAGGGTTATTACGCCAACAAGAGCAAGCTGTATCGCGCGGCCAAGGAGTCGGTCGACACGGCGCTCAAATATGCGTTCGTCGGCCGGCGCCGCAAGAAGCGCGATTTCCGCACGTTGTGGATCGTCCGCATCAACGCCGCGGCGCGGGAGCACGGCCTCACCTACAGTCAGTTGATGGCGGGCCTCAAGGCCGCCGGAACCACGCTCGATCGGAAGATGCTGGCAGACATCGCCGTAAACGAGCCGGCGTCGTTCGCCTCGATCGCCGCGCAGGCCAAGGCAGCCAAGCCGCTGGCCACACCGCGGCCGGTGCGCGCCGAAAAGGCGCCGCGGCCCGCGAAGACCGTGAAGGTCCGGGAAGCCCGCGCCTAGTGTGACGACCGACTCCGACATTACCCGACTGCGCGCCGAGTTCCAGCAGGACTCAGCGCGCCTTTCGTCGGAGTCGGATCTTCAGGCCCTCCGCGACAAATACCTCGGACGAAAGAACGGTCTCGTCACTGCGCTCGTGAAGTCGGTGGCCTCGGCGCCGCCCGACCTCAAGCCCGTGCTCGGGAAGGCCGCGAACCAGCTCAAACAGGAAATCGAGCAGGAGCTCAACGAGCGCAAGGCGGCGCTCGACGCGGCGAAGGCGCCCGTCGGAGCGGTCGATATCACGCTGGCCGGCCGTACGCCGGCGATTGGCCACGAGCATCCGCTCACGATCGTGCGCGAGCAGATCGAGGCCATCTTCACGCGCCTGGGCTATCAGGTGCTCGAAGGCCCGGAAATCGAAGACGACTACCACAACTTCGAAGCGCTCAACATGCCGGCCGAGCATCCTGCCCGCGACATGCAGGACACGTTCTATCTTTCCGGACAGGTGTCCGGCATGGGCCGGCCCGCGACCCTGCTCCGCACGCACACCTCGCCGATGCAGATTCGGTACATGGAGAGCCACGAGCCGCCTGTGCGGATCATCGTGCCAGGCAAGGTGTACCGGCGCGACGATCTCGACTTGACGCACACACCGATGTTCCAGCAGGTCGAGGGACTTGTCGTCGGCGACGGCATCACGATGGCCGATTTGAAGGGCACCCTCACGGCGTTCGCGCGCGAGTTGTTCGAGCCGGATACGAAGGTGCAGATTCGCCCGAGTTTTTTTCCGTACACCGAGCCGAGTGCCGAGGTCTTCATCGGCTGCGTGTTCTGCCACGGCGCGGGCTGCCCGATCTGCAAGCGCACAGGATGGCTCGAGATCGGCGGGAGCGGCATGGTCCACCCGGCCGTTTTTGAATCGGTGGGGTACGACCCCGACCGCTATACCGGCTTCGCTTTCGGAATGGGGATCGAGCGCATCGCGATCTTGAAGTACGGCGTCGACGACATCCGTCTGTTCTACGAAAACGACCTTCGGTTTCTGGAGCAGTTCCCGCTGTGAATACGAAGCAACCGATCGCCGCAACCAAGGCCGAGCCGCGAGAGCGGCGAAGGCACAGGCGCGGGGGGTGGGGCCCCCGCGCATCTAGACAATGAAAGTACCTATCTCCTGGCTTCGCGATTTCGTGGACGTTACCGCATCGCCCGAAGATCTCGGCGAGGCGCTGACGCTGCGCGGCTTCGAGCTGTCGGGAATCGAGGGAGCCGAAATTAAATCGGGATCCTTTTCCGGGCAGGCTGGCGACGAAAAAGGATCCCGATTTAATTTCGACGATGACGCGGTGCTCGATTTCGAAGTCACGGCCAACAGGCCCGACGCACTCAGCATCATCGGCGTCGCGCGCGAGGTGGGCACGGCGTACTCCCTGCCGGTGAAACCGCTCGTGCCGAAGCCGCTGCCGTCCAAGCCGACGGCCGATGTGACTGTCAAGCTGGACGCGCCGGACTTGTGCCCGCGCTATGCGGCAGCTGTGGCCGACGTCACCGTCGCGCCGTCGCCGGCCTGGCTGGCGTCGCGGCTGCAGGCCGCCGGCGTACGCCCGATCAACAATGTCGTCGACGTCACCAACTACGTACTGCTCGAGCTCGGCCAGCCGATGCACGCGTTCGATCTCGACACGCTCGCGCGACGTGAAATTCGTGTCCGCCGCGCCGCCGCGGGCGAACGCATCAGGACGCTCGATGGCCTCGATCGCGCGCTCGACCCGGAGATGCTGGTCATCGCTGATGGCGAGAAGCCGCAAGCGGTTGCCGGCGTCATGGGCGGAGGCCGCTCCGAGGTCAGCGACGCGAACGAAAGTCATCGTGCTCGAGAGCGCGTTTTTCGATCCCAGAGAGCGTCCGCAGAACGAGCAAGAAGCTGGGCCTCAAGACCGAAGCGTCGGCGCGCTTCGAACGAGGCGCCGATGTGAATGCGGCGCTCAAGGGCCTCGAGCGCGCCATCACGCTCCTCGAGGAGATCGGCGCCGGCGCGGCGCGGGGCGGCGCAATCGACGAATATCCCGTGCCGGCCGCGCTCAGAAAGATCGAGCTGCGGCAGGCGCGCATTCGAGCGGGTGCTCGGCCTCGAGATTCCAGATGCCGACGTCGAACGCATCCTCAAAGGTCTCGGCTTCCAGACGAGGAGGAACAACGCCGGATGGGAGGTTGCTGCGCCGACGTTTCGCGTCGACGTGCAGCGCGAAGTCGATCTGATCGAAGAGGTTGCGCGGCACTACGGATACGACCGATTGCCGTCAACCTTCCCGGCACTCTCGGCTCCTCCCGGCGCCAGCCGACCCGCGAATCGAGCGCGATCGGCTCGTGCGGAAAGTGCTGCTTGCGGCGGGTTTGTCGGAGGCCCTGACTTTTTCGTTTATCGACGCATCTCTGGCGGCGCATTTTGCCGACGAAAGCGCGATCGTGCCGATCGACAACCCACTCTCGGCGCAATTTTCGGTCCTGAGACCATCGTTGCTGCCGGGTCTTGTCGCATCGGTCGCGCATAACCGGCACCGCGAGCGCGCCGATGTGCGCCTCTTCGAGCTGGGGGCGGTGATGAGCCGCGCCGGAGAGTCTCGACGCGCGGCCATCGCGCTGACCGGGGGCGTCAACCATTGGAGTGTCGCACACCGCCCCATCGACTTTTTCGATGCGAAGGGGATCATCGAAGCCGTCGCCGAGGCGCTGCAGGTCGCGGTGGCCTTCGACGGTGCGGCGGTGCCTCCGTATCTCATCCCCGGCCGGGCCGCGTCAATCTCGATCGGCGGACACCCGGCAGGCATCGTCGGCATGTTGAAGGCCACTGCCGTCGCGTCGGCTGGATTGTCGTCGAGCGAAGACGTGTATGTCGCCGAATTCGACCTCGATGCGCTGACTCGCGTCCGATCGACGGCTCCGCTGACTGTCGCGCCGCTTCCCCGCTATCCGTCCATCGCGCGCGATATTTCGATCATCGTCGACGAGACCTTGCCCGCGGAAACGGTTCGTGGCACTATCCGTGCGGCTGCGCCGGAAACGCTCGTTTCGGTGCGCGAGTTCGATCGGTATCAAGGAAAGGGCGTGCCCGACGGGCGCGTCAGCCTCTCGCTTCGCCTCACCTTCCGCTCTCTCGAGCGGACGTTGACCGACGCCGAAGTGGAGACGGCGATGAAGCAGATTTTGGCCGCGCTGAAAGACGCGCACGACGCAGTCGTGGCAAAGATAGACGTCGCGAGGAGGTTCCCCCATGTCCCGTGCCGCAGTAGCCCGCTCTGTCGATTTCGAACCCATTGATCGTCTGGAAGAAAAAGTGAAGATGCTCGTCGCCATGATCGGCCGGCTGAAAGCCGACCAGGCGCGCGCGGCAGAGGAGAACGCGCGCCTCGCGCGCGATCTCGAGTCGGCGCGCGCAACCATCGCCGAATCCCAGGAGGGGCTCGCCGAGGTCGCCGCGCTGCGTTCGGAGCGCGAGACGATCCGCGGCCGCGTCTCCGACATGCTCGAACAGCTGGAAGGACTCAGTCTGTAGCGAAACTGGAATCTAGAATCTGAAATCTACAATCTGGACTCAGATTCCAGATTGTAGATTTCAGATTTTAGATTCCAGTTTCAGAGAGGCCCCATGCCTGACCCTCAAGTCGTGTCGGTGGAGATTCGCGGACAGCGCTATCCCATCCGCAGCGATCTCGATGCGAAGTACGTCAACGGCCTCGCCTCCTACGTCGACGAGAAGATTCGGGCGGCGTCCGAGTCGTCGCCATCCGGCGACACCCTGCGCCTCACGATGATCGCGGCGCTGAACATCGCAGACGAGCTGTTCCGGTGCCAGGACGTGCAACAGGCGAGCCGCGGCGCCCTTGCCGAGCGCACCGAGCCCTCGAACGCCTCCTTGACGCGGCGCTTGCCCCCTAGCCCGGAGGGGACTAAGATCACTTCCGGAAACTGAGTTCCCTGCTTTGCGCGTGATGGTTTCGGAGGCTCGTTTGGGCCAACGTTTAACCTAAGAGAACCGCAACGCCGCGTGGTGCGCATGCCTCGGTGCGAGGAAGCCTAAAGCGCGGCTCCCGAGCGGTTCCACCTGCTTACGCAGGTCCAATCGACCTCCCCACACGGCAAAGCGGGGCCTTTCGCATAGTCCACTTCGCAACCGCGGTTCCAGGTTCTTCGTTCTGTGGTTCTAGGTTCCGGTTCTAGGTTTCTAAGTTCTGGTTCCCGGTCCATCTCCACCTCTCGAACCCGAACCTGAGAACCCGGAACCCGAACCCCAGAACCCCAGCACCAAGAACCCGGAACCGTTTAAAGGACCCGTCATGGGCCTCTATCTGGTGTATCTGATCAATGGCGTGATCACGCTGTGGCCGCCACCGCGGTGTTCGCCTACTGGGTCGCGAATCGAAAGCGCATCGCCGCCGAGACCATCGGCCGCGCGGAAGAGCAAGCGATGCGCGTCATGAAGGACGCCGAGCGCGACGCGGAAAGCCGCAAAAAGGAGGCACTGCTCGAGGCCAAGGAAAAAGCGCACGAGATGCGCACCGAATCCGAGCGGATCGCCCGCGAAAAATCCCAACAGTTGTCTGACACCGAACAACAGCTGCGGCGCAGGGAAACGGCCCTGAGCGACAAGATGTCGGCCGCCGAGCGCAAGGAAAAGGAGCTGCAGGCGTCAGGCACAGGCCATCGGCGAACGTGAGCGCAGCACGTCTGCCGCCGCCGTGAAGTACGAGCAGCTTGTCGCCGCCCAGCAGCACGAGCTCGAGCGGTTGTCCGGATTGACGACAGAAGAAGCCAAAGACCTCCTGCTGAAGCACATCGAAGCCGACGCGCGGCGCGATGCCGCGAATCTGGTGAAGCGCCTCGACGCAGAGGCGCGCGAGCAGGCGGCTGCGAAGGCGCGCCAGTACATCACCGAGGCGATCCAGCGCAGCGCCGCCGAGCACACCACGGAGACCACCGTGTCGGTCGTGGACTTGCCCAGCGACGACCTGAAGGGGCGCATCATCGGCCGCGAAGGACGCAACATCCGAGCGCTCGAGCAGGCAACGGGCGTCGATCTCATCGTCGACGACACGCCAGGCGCAATCATCCTCTCGGGCTTCGACCCGTATCGCCGCGAGATCGCGAAACAGGCCATCGAGAGGCTCATCGCCGACGGCCGCATTCATCCGGCCCGCATCGAAGAGGTGGTCGAAAAAGTGAAAGCGGAAATGGAAGAATCGGTACGCAAGGACGGAGAGGCTGCGGCGTTCGAGCTGGGCATGCACGACCTCCATCCCGAGCTCCAGAAACTGATGGGACGCCTGAAGTACCGCACGAGCTACGGCCAGAACGTGCTGAACCATTCGAAAGAAGTCGCGTATCTCGCTGGAATCATGGCAAAGGAAGTGGGGCTCGACGGCAACGTCGCCGTCCGCGCAGCCTTCCTCCACGACTGCGGCAAGGCGATTAACCGCGAGCTCGAAGGGACACACCTGCAGATCGGCATCGACCTTTTGCGCAAGTACGGCGAGAGCGAGCCCGTCGTGATGGCCATGGCCGCGCACCACATGGACATCGACTGGCCGTCGCTCGAGGCGATGATCGTGCAGGCGGCCGATGCCATCTCGGCCGCCCGGCCCGGTGCCCGCCGCGACATCCTCGAGTCGTACGTGAAGCGGCTCGAAAAACTCGAGGAGATCGCCGACTCGTTCAAGGGTGTATCGAAGGCCTTCGCGCTGCAGGCCGGTCGCGAAATTCGCATCATGGTCGAAAGCGAGCGTATCTCGGATGAAGAGGCGGTGTGGTTGTCGAAAGACATCGCCAAGCGCATCGAGAACGAGCTCGAATACCCGGGCCACATCAAAGTGACGGTCATTCGTGAAACGCGCGCCGTCGAATACGCCAAATGAGGAGGGGTCAGACCCCTCCGTTGCCGATGTCGGTGAGCGCGCGCTCATCGAGCGGATCCGGCAACGGCTGCCGCCCACTCCGAAGTTCGTCATCGTCGGCATCGGCGACGATGCCGCTGTCGTCGAGCCCGAGCGCAATCTGCTCGAGGTTCTGACTACCGATTGCCAGGTCGAAGGGGTACACTTCGATCAGACGTTTGTCGGCGCCGCCGACATCGGCCACAAGGCGCTTGCTGTGAATCTGAGTGACCTGGCGGCGATGGGCGCCGCGCCGCGCGTTGCTCTTTTATCGCTCGTCCTGCCGCCGGTCCTGCCCGTTTCGAGCGTCGAAGCGCTCGTCGACGGCATGGCCGCCCTGGCCGCGCGAGCCCGCATTTCCATCGTCGGCGGCAATATCGCCCGCTCCCCCGGGCCGCTGATTGTCGACGTTACTGCTGCCGGATCGGTTCACAGCCGTCGCATCCTGACGCGCGGAGGCGCTCGTGCGGGCGACGATCTGTACGTCACGGGCACGCTGGGCGGCGCCGCCGCAGGCCTGCGAATACTGTCCTCCTTCGCGCCTTCGGCGCTTCGGCGTCCTTCGACAAGCTCAGGACGTCCCGAGCCTGATCGAGGGACGGGACGAGCTCGTGACGAACCGCTGCGTCATGCGGTACCTGCGGCCCGAGCCTCGAACACGGTTCGGTGTGATGCTCGGCCGCAACCGCGCGGCGCACGCATGCATCGACCTCAGCGACGGCCTTGCCGATGGGATTCGGCAAATCGCCGAGGCCAGCGGACTTGGAGCCATTGTCGAGGCCGATGCCGTGCCGCTCGAGGAGGGATCGACGTTGCACGATGCCCTTGGGGGAGGAGAAGATTACGAACTCCTGTTTGCAGTGTCGCCCAGAATGCGCTCGCGCCTGAAGAACGCGAGACGGCTGAGCGGCGATCTGGCGGTGACGCGCATCGGCCGCCTGACGTCGGATGGCGCGCTGCTCTTGAGTCGCGGCAGCAGCACGGAAGAGCTGCCGTCAGGGTTCGAACATTTCGCGCTGGAGCGAGTGGGGCGATCGGGGCCCCGCGAAGCGTAGGCGCCCTCCCGGGGGTAGGGGGCCCGGAGTCAAAGATGAGGCGATATTTCTGGCGGCGCATTTTTCCCAGCATGATGATGGTGGCGGCCTTCGTGTTGTTGTACGAAGCCACCGTCTCGGATTCGCGCTACGGCTCGCGCCAGGCGGAGCTGTTGAGGGGCACGCTGCGGCCGATACCGGGGGCGCGTCTCCAATTCAAGGCCACGGCATATTGCAAGGGATATACAACCGCCTCGGGTGTGGCGGTTCGCAGCGGCGTTGCCGCAGCCGACGCAGAGATTCTTCCGGTCGGATCCGTCATACAGGCCGACTTCGAATCAAACCAGCACGACGGCGTCTACACGATTATGGATACCGGTCCCGGAAGTGCAGGGCAACGAGCTCGACGTGTACATGTGGAGCTGCTTCGACGCGCTGCGTTTCGGGCGGCAGGATGTTCACCTCGTCGTGCTTCGCCTGGGCTGGAATCCCGAAGGACACGACGCCGCTGATGGACACGCTGTTTCACCGGCGCGATCCCATATGTCAGGCCCGACGACGACCCGCAGCAGCCACCGGAGCCAAAAACGCCGCGCCCCGAACGCATTCCGGACGGGGGCGTCACGCCGCTGCCGAATCCGACGTTTGAGAAACCCGAGCCACTCGAGCCAGCGGTACCGTCCGACACCGACGAGTGAGCGTGTCACGACGCTGGAGAGGTCCGGCGAAACTCGTCCCCGGTATTTGATTCGACGAGTGAAGGCTGGCTGGCCTTGTATTGCAGCTGAAACAATTTGTAATAAATCCCGCGCTGCGCAAGGAGCCGCTGGTGGCTGCCCGCCTCGCGCAGCTTGCCCTTGTGGAATACAAGGATGTTGTCCATGTCCTGAATCGTCGACAGACGATGCGCAATCGCGAGTGTCGTGCGCCCCGACATCAACACGCGCAACGCGTCGCGAATCAGCAGCTCTGTTTCCGTGTCGACGCTCGAGGTCGCTTCGTCCAGAATCAACACCGATGGATCGAACGCCAGCGCGCGCGCAAACGAGAGCAACTGTTTCTGCCCGACCGACAGCGTCGCGCCCCTTTCAGCGACGCGGGCATCGTAGCCTCCGGGAAGCGACTCGATGAACCGGTGCGCGTGAACCGCGTGTGCCGCGTCGCGCACTCGCGCGTCATCGATGCTGTCGTCGCCAAGGCGGATGTTGCCGGCAATCGTTCCCGAGAACAGATGCACGTCCTGCAGGACGAGGCCGAACAACTTGCGCACCTCGCCGAGATCGACCTCGCGGATGTCGACGCCGTCGATGAGAATGCGTCCGCTCGAAACATCGTAAAACCGCAGCAGCAGGCTGATGAGCGTCGACTTCCCTGCGCCGGTCGCACCGACGATTCCGACCCGCTCGCCCGGTTGTACTTCGAACGACACGTTCCGGAGCACGTAGTCCTCGTCCTTGTACGCAAAGGAGACGTTGTCGAAGACGATGCGACCGCGACTGTGGCCTTGCGACTGTCGACTTACGACTGTCGACTGACGGGGATTCTTGACAGCGGCTTCCGTATCCAGCAACTGAAAAATCCTCTCAGACGACGCCATAGCCGCCTGCAGCGTGTTGAATTTCTCCGACATGTCGCTGATCGGGCGGAAGAAGCGGCCGGCGTACAGGATGAACGCGACGAGCGACCCCAGGGTCAGCGTGCCGTTCAGGACGAAGCCGCCGCCGTACCAGAGAATCAGCGCGGTGGCGATGGCGGCCACGAACTCGACCGCCGGAAGAAAGACGGCATAAAAGAAGATCTGCTCGACGTTGGCGTCGCGATGCTCGCGGTTGATGCCCTCGAAGCGGCCGTAGTTCATCGCCTCGCGCCGAAACAGCTGAACCGTCGCCATGCCGTTGATGTGCTCGTTGAGGAACGCGTTGATGCGCGCGATGCGCAAGCGCACCTTCCGGTACGACTCGCGCACGTTCCGCCTGAACCACTGCGCGAGCACGAAGATGAGCGGCAGCACCGAAAACGCAATCAGGGCCAGCCGCCAGTCCATCCAGAGCAGCGTGACCATGATGCCGACGAGCATGAACAGATCGCCGAAGGCGGCCACGACGCCCGACGTGAACAGATCGTTGATGACGTCAACATCGGTCGTCACCCGCGTCATCAGCCGGCCGACGGGATTGCGATCGTAAAAGGACACATCGAGCCGCTGCAGATGCGCGTAAATCTGCATGCGCATGTCGAACATGATGCGCTGGCCGATCATCTGCATCATGTAGGTCTGCGCGTACTCGAGCGAGAACGACGCTATGAGCACGGCAAGATAGACGATCGCGATGTTGTCGAGACCGGCCAGGTTTCCCTGCGCGATGTATTGATCGATGGCAATCTTGACGAGATAGGGCGGCGCCAGCTGCACCACCGCATCGCCGACGAGCGCCAGCAACGCGCCGAGGACGTACCACTTGTGCGGGCGCAGGTAGCCCAGCAGGCGCCGCATCAGCCGCGCGTCGTAGGCCTTGCCGAGGACTTCTTCTTCGTGAAACGACATGATCTCGTGATGCCGGGTCTACAAGGCAAGACCCGGCCTACGTACCGGCGTGGGGCGGGTCCTGTTCTTGGACCCGCCGCTACGACGCAGCAAGCTCTTCCTCCAGGAGCTGCTTCTTGTACAACTCCGCGTAGTGGCCGCCGAGGCGGATCAGCTGGTCGTGCCTTCCCTGCTCGACTACGCGGCCCGCGTCGAGCACGACGATCTGGTCGGCATCGCGCACGGTCGAAATGCGATGAGAGATGATGATTGCCGTCCGCTCTTTCATCACGCGCCGCAGGCGCGACAGAATTTCCTCCTCGGTGTAGGTATCCACCGCGGAGAGCGCGTCATCCAGAATCAAGATGCGCGGATCGGTGACGACGGCACGGGCGATGGCGGTGCGCTGCTTCTGCCCACCCGACAAAGTAATGCCGCGCTCGCCGACCATCGTCTCGTAGCCCTGCGGGAAGTCTCGAATGTCCTTGTCCAGCTGAGCGACGGTCGCGGCGGCGTCGATGCGTCCATGGTCGTCCTGTTTCAGTCCAGGCACGCCGAACGCGACGTTGTCTGCCAGCGTGTCGGAAAACAGAAACGGCTCCTGAGGCACGAACCCGATGATGCCGCGCAGCTCGTTCAACGGGATGTCGCGCACGTCGCGGCCGTCGATGAACACGGTGCCCCGAGGGGGATTCTGGAGGCGCGGCAGCAGGTTCACGAGCGTCGATTTCCCCGATCCCGTGGCGCCGACGATCGCGACCGTCTCGCCCGCCTTCACCGAGAACGAGACGTTGCTGAGCACTTCGCGGTTGCCGTACGAGAAAACTCAGGTTTCGGAATTCGATCGCGCCCTGGAAATGAAATCGGGATCCTTTTTCGCCGCCTTCTGCGAAAAAGGATCCCGATTTCATTTCCAGGGGCTCATCGCGCACAACGGGAACCGTTTCCATGACGGTGAGCATCCGCTTCCACGACGCCATGCCGCGCTCGAGGAGGTTCGTGACCCAGCCGAAGGCGATCATTGGCCACGCCAGCTGCGCGAGGTACGCGTTGAACGCGACGAGCTCGCCGACGGTGAGTCGTCCGCTCATGACGTCGCGGCTGCCCAGCCACAAGGCAAGAAGCGCGCTGATGCCGAGAAACAGCGACATCGTGGGGAAGAATGCGCCCTGCAGCCGGCTGAGCCTCCGGTTGCGACGCAGGAAATCGAGGTTCGCCTCGCGGAAGCGCGCGATCTCGGCCTGTTCCTGGCGGTAGGCGCGCACCACCCGCACGCCCGTGAGCGACTCCTGCACCACGGCGCTCATGTCGGAGAGCTTTTCCTGAACTTCTTCGAATGTCTTGTGAATCGCCGTGCCGAACATCTTCACGGTAATCGAGACAATCGGCAGCGGAAGAAGGACGATGAGCGTCAGCCGAACGTCGAGCGAGAACATGAGGGAGAGGCTCACGACTGCGGTGATGAGCGTGTTGGCGAGATACATGACCGCCGGACCGACCATCATGCGGACCGAGCTGAGGTCGTTTGTCGCACGCGACATCAGATCGCCCGTGCGGTTCTGCTGGAAGAACGACATGGGCAGCCGCTCGAGATGCGCGAAGAAATCGTTGCGGAGATCGTATTCGAACCCGCGCGAGGCGCTGATGATGACGCGCCGCATCTGGTACCTGAAGTACCCCGCAAGCCCAGCGATCAGCAGCAGCACACCCGCGTAGAACGCCAGCTTCGCTCCGCGTGACACCCGTGAAGAGATCGTCGATGGCGTATTGCAGCACCAGCGGCGACACGGCGAACATCGTCGAGCACAGCACCAGGGAGGCGAACCCGAGGAGGTATTCCCGGCGGTAGCGTCGGATGTATGGAAAAAGGCGGCGAACCGGAGTCACTAGTACTTTTCAGTATAGCGTGCTATTCTGGAGCTGGCCTCCTCCCAGCAGGCCTCCGTAGTCCGTTCCGTGCGTTGGGCGGCAATCTTTCGGTCGTACGGCCCGCTAAAGCCGGACACAACATATTTCGAAAAGAAGGTTGATGATGATGTCGATGAGACAGCTGACGATCGGCATGTACGCTACGCTCGGTTTACTGCTGGTCCCTGCCGGGGCCCACGCACAATTCACCGCAACGCCGTTCTCCGACGCCGCAACCGGCGAGCGCTACCACATCGAAGCCTCGTTCGGATGGTGGAATCCGTCGCCGCAGTTCGAGATCGCGAGCGAGTCGCTCGGCGTGCTCGGCACGAGGATCGACGCCGTCGCTGATCTGGGCATCGAGCAGAAGCAAATCCCCGAGCTTCGCATCGTGCTGCGGCCCGGCCGCAAGCACAAGTTCCGCATCAACTACCACCCGATGAGCTACAGCGCAGTCGCGCCGGTGCATCGCGAGTTCGTCTTCAACGGCATCCGCTACGGCCTCAACCTGCCGGTCTCCACCGAGCTCTCGTGGAAAACGTGGCACCTCGGCTACGAGTACGACTTCATCTACCGCGATAGGGGGTTCGTCGGAGTCGTGCTGCAGACGAAGCTCACTGACATCCAGGCGAATCTTCAGGCCCCGCCGATCGGAAGCGAATTCGCGCGCGCGCAGGCGCCAATTCCCGCGATTGGCGGCATCGGACGGGTGTACGTGGCGCCGAACATCTCGATTACCGGCGAGCTCGACTTCTTCAAGATTCCATCGGCCATCGACGAACGCTATCAGGCGCACTATTTCGACTTCGATCTGTACGGCACGGTGAACTTCAACGACTTCGTGGGCGCACAGGTCGGCTTCCGCAGCCTCGACCTCGGCTACGTGTTCGAAGGCGATCAAGGAAACTTCAAGGCGAGGGGGCTTTACTTCGGGGGAGTAGTTCGTTACTAGTAACGAAAAACGAAGAAGGAAAAACGAATAGAGCACGTCTCGCAGCGGCCGAGATCTTTATTCGGTTTTCGTTATTCGCTTTTCGTTACTATCGGCTCACTCTGGCTGCGAGCTTCGCGAGGCGCTTATCAGCCTCGCGTAACGTCTCGTCCTTCTTGCTATACACGAACCGCACCTTGGTCCGGCCCGCCTTGCGATCGTTGAAGAAGCTGCTGCCAGGTACCACAGCGACACCCACCTCGGTCACCAGATATTTCGCGAACTCGATGTCGTTGTCGAACCCGAAGTGCGCGATGTCGGTCATCACGTAATACGCGCCCTGGGGTGGCTTGAACTTGAAGCCGTGACGCTCGAGGATGTCGCACATCATCGCGCGGCGCCGCGCGTAGCCGGCCGCCATGTCTTCGTAGTAACTGTCGGGCATCGACAACGCCGTCACGCCCGCTTCCTGCAGCGGCGCCGGGGCGCCAACCGTGAGAAAGTCGTGCATCTTGCGGATCGGCCCGGCGAGATCGGCCGGCGCGATCGCCCAACCAACACGCCACCCGGTGACGCTGAAGGTCTTCGACAGGCCATTAATCGTCACCGTGCGATCGGCCATGCCGTCGATCGAGGCGATGGGCACGTGCTCGAGCCCGTCATAGATGATGTGTTCGTAAATCTCGTCGGTAATCGCGAGCACGTCCCACTTCTGGCATAGCGTCGCAATGAACTGCAGCTCGTGCCTGGTAAACACCTTCCCTGTCGGGTTGTTCGGCGTGTTGATGATGATGGCGCGCGTGCGGTCGTTGAACGCCGCCGCAAGCTCCTGCTCGTCAAACTCCCAGTCGGGTTCGCGCAGCCGGACGAACCGTGGAACCGCGCCCGAGATAATGCTGTCGGGACCATAGTTTTCGTAGTACGGCTCGAAGATGACGACCTCGTCGCCCGGATCGAGCACGGCGAGCAACGTCGAGAGCATCGCCTCGGTCGCACCGCAGCAGACGGTCACCTGCGTTGGACTCGCCGGCACGCCGTATCGCCTGGAAAAATCGGCGGCGATCGCTTCGCGCAGGTTCTCCGCGCCCCAGGTGATCGGATACTGATTGATGTCGCGCTGAATGGCCTGGCACGCCGCGTCCTTGATGACCTGATGGGCGGCGAAATCCGGGAATCCCTGCGACAGGTTGACGGCGTCGTGCTCCTGCGCGAGCCGAGTCATCTCGCGGATGACCGACTCGGTAAACTGAGTCGCCTTCTTCGAACCACGTGGTTTCATTGTCCGGAGATTATACTTCCCGCCCGGCGTGGGGCCGAACCGCGTCGGCTCAATTGGCGCTGTAGAGCCGGCGGTAATCCTCGGCCGTTCCGAGCAGCCGCTTCACATACTGCTGCGTTTCCGGGTATGGAATGTTGTCGATGAATTCGTCCTGCGGAAGGTCCGGGTGCTCGCGCATCCATCGCCGAACCGGGGTCTCGCCGGCGTTGTAGCTCGCCAAGGCCAGGTGCACGCTGCCGAACTGGCGGATGAGGTCGGCGAAGTACATCGTCCCCATCCTGATGTTCGTCTCAGGCGTCGTCAGGAGCCGCAGCGAGTAGCGCAGTTTCAGCTTGCGCGCATATTGACGCCCGGTTGGCGGCATCATCTGCATCAGTCCGTAGGCGCCCGCGTGCGACTTGATGTCGCGGACGAACGTCGATTCCTGCGCCATGAGCGCCGCGACGAGGTACGGATCGAGCTTGTGCTGCGCGGAGTTCTTCCTGATCAGATCCCAGTACTGCAGCGGAAAAATCGTCGTCAGGATCTCGCGAGGCAGCTGATCGCCGCCGCTCGCCATGAATTGCGGGTACGCCCGCTTCATCAACGTAATCGAGCCGCGCGCGAGCGTGAACTGGTCGGTTCCCGACTCGGATGCCGCCATCTGCTTGTTGGCCCATGCGATCGTCGCCGTGATGCCGGGAGAGTCGCCCCACTTCGCACGCGCGAACTCGAGCTCCTTCACCGCTGGCTCGTACAACCCGGCCGCGAGCAGCGTGCGAATGGTGGCTTCGGTCGGAGGAAAGTAATCATCCTCGCCTGCCAAACGCCGCAGCGCTTTGCGCAAACACAAGGCGGCTCTGGCCCGAGCGAGCCTCCCTGCTTTCGCAAGATGCCCTCCGCAAGCCGGCCGTAATAGGTGTTGTGATAGTCGGCAATCGTCAGCTGATACCGGGCAAGCGCGCCAGGTTTGTCGCCCATTGCGGCGCGCGCGCGGCCGGACCAGTACAGCCATCCGGGCCGGTAATCCGATCGCGGGAAGTTCGCGGCAGCCGACTCGAAATACCGGATCGCTTCGCTCATGTCGCCCTTGCGATATGAGGCCCATCCAGCCTTCCACGCTGCGCGCTCGGCGTAACGGCCGCGCGGGAAGCGCGCGTACATCTCGCGAAGCACCGCGTCTGCCTCGTCGTCGCGATCGCGCTGAATGTAGAAAGTGGCGAGATTGTTGAGCGCTTCTTCGGCCCAGGTGCTCTCGGGAAAGTCGCGTTCGAGGGCGCGGACGAGCTGCTCGAAGGTGTCGTCGTTGCGCAAGCCGCGCTGCGACATCAAATAAAAGAAACGGGCCTCGGCCTGTCTGGCGCCGCTCGCGAGAAACGGACGCAGCGCCTCGCGCGCGTTGCTGTGGCGTCCCTGAAAGTATTCGATTTCCGCGAGGCGAAGCGCCACGAGCTCGGCGTCCTCGTCGCTGGCCGCGTGCGGATTGAGGCGCAGAAAGCTGGTGCGTGCGTCCGCGTAGCGGCGGCCGCGCGAACAGGCGCTCACCACGCCCCAACTCGAGCTTGTAGCGCATATTTCCGGCTGCGATCGGCTGCACCTCGGGCAAGGTTTGCAGCGGACCCTCTGCCTGTACAGCGTGCTCGCTGAGTGGAAACTCGTAATACAAATGCAGGTAGGCCTCGGCTGCACGCTTTGAATCGCCGTCAGCGAGAGCGGCATTCGCAAGACTCAGCCAGATGGCGGGCACATCGACGGCGGCTTCGTCCAGAATATCTTCGTAGATTTTCGCGGCGGCGCCGAACTCGCCCATCGCGTGAGCAGCTTCGGCCTCGCCGAGCGCGGCAGCTTCGCCGACGAAACCCGGCGTCTGCTTCAGAACCGAAAATCGCTTCCTCGCCGCGTCGAAGCGCTGAAGGCGCAGCTCGGACACGCCGGCATAATAAGCGGCATGCGCGCGCAGCGGGGATTTGGGCGTTGCCGCCGAGGAGAAGCGGCCGAGCGCCTGTTCGTATTTTTCTTCGGCGTACAGCCGCAGCGCCGCTTGCAGATGCACGAGAGCGGGATCGCCGGCAGCCGCCGTGCGATCGGCAGCCGACGGCGCCATCCAGAGTTGAGAGGCGTCGCGCGCGACGGGCGGGTGGACAGTTGGCAGCAGCGTCGCGAGGACGACGTCGGCAGCGCGGTTGGCTGCGGGTGCTGCCGGATCGGCCAGCGACAGGACTCCGACCACGCCCGAAACAGCCAACGCGTGCCGGACGACCTTGAATGCCACTGCTCTTCGATTATCCGGACCCGATCGACCTAAGTCAAGGTCTGTCTGGCGTTTAGCCGGGACCGCCGACCACCTTGATGGTGCTGCGATCCATCGGCGGCGCTGCTGTCGTTGCGCTTCACCGTGGCGCGCACGTCGAACTCGCCTCCTGGCAGGTCCTTCACCATGAAGAAGTAGCTGCGCGGAGAGGCCGCGCCGTCGAGCGCGATCGAGCTGCTGCGGTAGAAATTCGGTCCGTCGACTTCCCACACCAGCATGCGGTTTCTCTCATTGCGCGACACGAGCACTTTCAGCTGCGCGCTTCCCCGATACGACGCGACTGCCGGCCTCACGGTTATAGAAATCGCCTCGTCGGCGCTCATCTGCATGGAGCCTGCGAGAATCCCCGCCACCACCGCGACACCGAAATAGCGCTTCATGCGCCCTGTTCCTTCCTATCGCCCGCTTGTGCAACCTGGTTGCTATCAGAGCGGCGGACACTAGGAAGAACGACAGGATCGACAGAAATGAACGTGGGGCGAAAAATGGGGCCGCAGCGGGTTCGCTGAGATAAGCGGATGGTGAGGTAGTCGCCGCTACCGGACGACCGTGTAATCGATCCGGCGATTCTGGAAGCGCCCGAACTCCGTGTCATTCATCGCACGAGGCTTCGTGTCTCCGTAGCCTTTCGTTGTCAGGATCTCCGCCGGCGCGCCTGCGACGGTAAGGGCGACCTTGACCGCGTCGGCACGCGCCTGAGACAGCGTCATATTTCTCGCTGGATCGCCCGTGTTGTCTGTGTGCCCGCCGATCTCAATCGTCAAGCTGTTCGACCCCGCCCCCTGGATCGCCTGGCCCGCCTTGCGAATCACGTCCACGCTGTCAGGTGGGATCTCGGCGCTGCCGGTCGAGAAGTTGATCACTGCCAGGTTCATCGCTTGCACAACCGCGTCAGCGGTGACTCCAGACGTTCCAAGCGCAACGAGCGCGGAGACCGCCTTGTCATTGGCGCCGCGCGTCGCCTCCGCGGCCGCGTCGGGGAGCGACCTGATGGTGGCCTGCGCGCCGAAAATGGCTTGTAGTCTGTCCGTGATCGCCTGTCGATCGGTCGTCGTCAGCCAGCCTCCAACATTGATCACATCACCGGTCAGCGAGAGCTCGACACCAGGCGATTTCAGCGCGGTAAAGAGGTCGCCGAGACGCGGCAGCCACCGCGCGCGTCTCACGTTGGCATCAACGCGCAGATTGCCAGCGACTTTGCCCTCGCCGAAGGTCGTGCGCAATGCGCTGACGATGGCCGTTTGTGTGGCCTCGTCGCGCACAAGACCTGAATAGGTGACCCTGCCATCTCTGTTGTTCAGCGTAAGCTGCGGAGCGATCGTCCCTACGGGTCCACGCAGCCACAACCATCCGACGAGCGCCAGGAGCGCGGCAGCAGCCCAGGGTAGCCAGCGCGGCCGGCTCCGACTCTTCTTTTTGCGTTTGATCGCTGTTACCGCAGGACGGTCAATGTAGCTGGAGACCTGGGACAGCAGCGCACTGCTCGAGGGTGAAAACCCACTCGCGGTCAATTGGTGGATCACCTTCGGCAGCAAGAAGACGAGGACCGGGGTCACGGCCGTCCGCGTCAGACCGCTCGAGGCCGCCAGCATGTCGAGCGCGCTCGCTCCAAGCGCCGATTCGAGCTGTGATGGCGAGATCGTCCTGCCGTCCTTCCAGCCGACCGATGACGTGAGGACGCCGCCGAGGCCGGCGCGACGGAAGAGTTCGACAAAACCTTCGATGCCCCCCGCCTGCTCGCTGGTCATGAGCAACAGGAGCCCCCGCAGAAGCGCTGACACACTGGCGTTAGACAGATTGAAACGCGATGCCGCTTCATTGATGAGCTGCTCAAACATGTTCGGTGGCCTCACTCGTATCGCAACGCTACAAGCGGATCGACGCGGGCTGCGCGTCGTGCCGGGAGGAGACAAGCAAGCAGTGCGGTCACCGCGATCAGCACTGGAGCAACAGCGAACGTCATCGGATCTGACGTTTCGACACCGAATAGCAACCCCTCCAGCATACGCACGAGCATGGCCGCGACGACGAGTCCGATCGCAATGCCTGCACATGTCAAACGTGCGGTCGCACCCAAAACGTTGGTGAGCACGTGCCGCGACGTTGGCCCCGAGCGCCATTCGCACGCCAATCTCCTGCGTGCGGCACGTTACGGAATACGCGAGCAGGCCATACACGCCAAACGCAGCCAACACGAGCGCGACGAATCCGAAAACGCCGAACACGCTCGCCGTAAACCGGGGACTGCCCAGCACGCTGAGACACGATCTGATCCATCGACGCAACTTCCGTGACGGCGACGTTCCTGTCGAGTTCCCGGACGATGGCGCGAATCGCAGGCGCCACCGCGGTAGGCTCCCCGTTCGCACGGACCGCGAGGTACCCGAGCGGCGTGTCTGACTGCAGATGTGACATGTAGAAGTCGAGCCGCGTGGCGTGCAGCTCGCGATACCTCGCATCTGCCACAACGCCCACCACTGTGAGCCAACTCTTGTGATATGCCGTGCCCGGCATCGGCACCATCAGGCGTTTGCCGATGGCGTTCTGCCCAGGCCAGACGCGCGCGGCGAGCGACTCACCAACGATGGCAACGCCGGGCTGGCCGGCGGCATCACGATCGGTGAACACACGGCCCTCTCTGAGCGAAATGCCCATGGTCCGGAAGTAGTCCGCGGAGACCGCCATAAAGTTCAGGTGCGGATTCCGGCGCGCGTCCTGTTCGGACTGCCCTTCAACAGTAAACGGCGAATCGTATCCGACGGTACTCCAGAGCGGCCGAATCGTAACCGCGCCTGCCGACGCCACTCCTGGCACGCTGCGCACGCGTTCCAGCAGTTGCTGGTAGAACGCGCTGACGCGGGCGGTTGTCCCGTAGTGCTCTCCTTTTGGCGTAATCCTGATCGTGAGCAGGCGATCTGACGTAAAACCAAGAGGCACCTGGCTCAGCTTGACGAAACTGCGGCCGACGAGTCCTGCCGCAACGATCACGATGACTGCGATCGCAATCTCGGCAACCACCAGCATCGCACCCGTGCGTGTGCCGCCCGCGATCACGCGTTGAGTGGCACGGCGAGGGACATCGGCCAGCAACCGGCGGCGCACGAGCGAAATCGGCGCGAGTGCCGATGCGAACGCGACAAGCACGGTGGCACCGGCCGCAAACGCAAATGCGCGGCCGTTCATTGCGACGAATTCGAGTCTCGGCACATCGGCCGGAGATAAGGCGACGATCAGGGGCGTTGCCGCGACGGCGATGACCAGACCACCAACGCCGCCGGCCAGCGCCAGGAGCGACGTCTCGGCAAGCGCCTCGAAGGCCAGGTGCTTTCGGGTTGCCCCAAGCGCTTGTCGAACAGCGATATCCGACTGCCGTCTCGTAGCTCGTACCAGCAGCAATCCCGCCACATTCGCGCATGACATCAACAGAACGAGCAGCACTGCGCTGAGAAGCCCGAACATCGCGGCGCGCGTCGAGCCAAAGATGGTGTCGGACAGAGGGGTGAGCGTCGAACGATAACTGTCCGGGTTGAAAGACGGTCTGTGCATCTGCTGCCAGATGCCTGTCAATTCGTTCCGCGCGGTTTCAAGATCAGAATCACCCCGCAATCGGCCAAGGCCGATCATCCAGAACACGTTGCGGTTTTCGAGGAGCGGCCCTCCTCCAACAGGACCGACCGGCACCCAATACAACGCGCCCTTCGGATAGGCGAATCCAGGCGGCATGACGCCGACAATCGTGTGAGGTTTGCCGTCGAGCGTCATCGACTGGCCGACGACGTCATGATTGCCCGACAGGCGATCCAGCCAGAATCGGTGGCTGATGACGACGACGTTCGGCGCACCGGGCTGGTCGTCATCAAGACGAAGCGCTCGGCCGAACGCGGGAGTGACGCCGAGCACGGAAAAAAAGTCGCCGGTGACCCACCGGCCTTCGACCGGCATCGGCTCGCCTCGCCCCGTGAGGATGGTCTCGTCGTTCACCGACGACATCGCCGCGACCGCTTGAAGCTGCCGGCTCCGATCGCGCCATTCGCGGTAGGCGGGATACGAAAATTCCACGAACGGCTGGTTCCGATCGCGGTTGCTCATGGAGATGACGACCAGTCGATCCGCATCGGCATACGCGAGCGGCCGCAACACGACGGCATCGGCGACGCTGAACATCGCCGTTGCGCTGCCGATGCCAAGAGCAAGAGTCAGCACCGCAACCAGAGTGAAGCCCGGACTCTTCTGAAGTCCGCGGATTGCGTACCTCACGGGCTGCGTCAGGCGGTTCATCAATAGCTCCTTACGATCTCGCATTATCCGCCCATTCGTCGGATCGAGATCCCAACCCATGGACATTGCACTGGGACATGGCAAACTGAGCCATGCGTCTGGATGAGACGAGCGGGGGAGGCGTGGTCTTCCTCGGCTGCGGCTGCTGCGGAATTCGCGGCCCTGTCCCTGTTTTCGGGCGAATTTGGGTATCGGTGTTGACACCGTGTGCGGCTCATCGAGCACGACTCGCGGAACCGCTCCTGCTCGCGGCGGACGAAGACGTCAACCCGTTCATGCGATCGCAGCCAATGTCCATTACCCCTGAATAGCGCAGTTGCGCTTGACCTCTGTTGACGGAGAGAGTAAAAGCCAGGCAGGAGGATGCGCCGATGAAGAAGTTTGTGTCGTTGGTCGTCGTGGCTCTGGTGGGAATCGGCATTTCGATCTCCGCGCAGAATGGCCCGGCCAATATGCTCACCGCGAAGGAAAAGGCCGAAGGGTGGACGCTCCTCTTCGACGGCGCCACGTTGAACAACTTCGTGCCGCAAGGCAAGGCACAGTGGAAAGTTGTCGAAGGCGCCCTGCGGCCCGAGGGAGCCGGCGGCTGGCTGGCCACCAAGAATGACTACACGAACTTCCAGCTCCAGGTGGACTTCCGCACCAGCGCCCCCAACATCAACAGCGGGGTCTTTCTTCGCCGCGGTCGCCAGGAAGGCGACTCACACCAGATTGGCTACGAGCTGCAGATCCGGAATCCGTCGCCCGGCGACAAGCCGTTCGATGGCAAGGAAGGCAACCACAACGCTTACTACACCGGCAGCTTCTCCGGCCATCTGAAGAGCAAGAACGAGCCGACGGTGATCATGGGCCAGTGGCATCATTTCGACGTCACAGCACAGGGCGATCATTTCATCGTGATGTTTGACGGCAAGAAAGTGCTCGATGCCCGCCACGCCGAGTTCAAGTCAGGTGCGGTCGGACTTCAACGCACGGGGCAGGACATCGAGTTCCGGAACGTCAAGATCAAGCCGCTGTAGCTATCGGGCTAGCACTCGCCTCCGGGCTCGAGTGCGCGATAATCGCCGGGTCATGACACATGCACTCACCTTTGCGGGCCTCGTTGCCGTTTTGCTCCTGCCTGTGCTGGCCGGCGCGCAAGGGGCGAACGCCAAGGCGGCCCCTGGGTCGCCAACGGCCGACCGGCTGCCGATCTACGAGGTCGATCCCTCGTGGCCGCCGACGCTGCCGAACGACTGGATCCTGGGCGACATCCGCGGGTTGTTCGTGGACGACCAGGATCACCTGTGGGTGATTCACATGCCGTCGAGCCTCACGCCGCAGGAGGTCGGCGCCGCCGTCAAGCCGCCAATCGCCGACTGCTGCATTCCCGCGCCGCCTGTGCTGGAACTGGACCCTGAGGGTAAAGTGCTGCGAACCTGGGGCGGGCCCGGTGACGGCTACACGTGGTTCGACCAGGAGCATGGCATCTACATCGACCACAACGGCTTCGTGTGGACGGGCACGAGCAACGGCATGCACGTGATGAAATTCACACAGGATGGCAAGCACGTGCTCACCATCGGCGAGCCGGGTGTGAACAAGGGCAGCAACGATCCCGATCACCTGGGTGGGCCGGCGAATTTCTACGTCGATCCGAAGACCAACGAGCTCTTCATCGCCGACGGCTACATCAATAAGCGTGTGGTGGTGTACGACGCCGCGACCGGTAAGTACAAACGGCATTGGGGCGCGTACGGCAAGCGTCCGGACGACACGGAGAAATACACGTATCCGGTGAATCCGGCGAATCCGCCGCAGCAGTACTCCACCCTGCACGGCCTCGTCGGCTCCAAAGACGGCCTCATTTACGTTTCGGATCGCCGCGGCAACCGCATCCAGGTGTTCCGTCAGAACGGCGAGTACCCTGATGGAAAGGTTCGTCCGTCCGGAAACCGGCGGTTCGGGCAGCGGCTTCAGCCTTCAGTTCTCGCGCGACCCTGAGCAGAGCCTGCTCTACCTCATTGACGGCACGAATCAGCGTGTGTGGGTCCTCGGCCGGAAGGACCTGGCGATTCTCGACCGCTTCGGCAGGCCCGGCCGCCAGGCGGGCGAGTTCATTCGTGCCCACATGATCGCGATCGATTCGAAGAACCGGATGTACACCGGCGAAGCCGCGAACGGCCGGCGCATGCAGCGCTGGATCCTGAAAGGCACGAAGCCGGTCGCAAGCGTGAAGCCGCCAGTTCAGGATCGGTAAAGGATAGGTGCCCGGATCTTACAAACTTTCCAGGATTCCTCCTCTCGTTCGGCATACACTGAGCGCGAGCTCTCCGAAATGACTCCTGAACGCTGGCGCGAGATCGCTGATATTTACCACGCGGCGCTCGAGCGAGCCGAAGACCGTCGCGCCGCGTTTGTCGCAGAAGCGTGTGCGGGAAACGACGAGTTGAGGTGCGAGGTCCTCTCGCTGCTTCAGTACGCTACGGTCCCCGACACCTTCCTGATGCCGCCTGCTGATATGGCCGCCGTTGATGCCGCGCCTTCCGCGGCGATTCAGATTGGCACGGAACTCGGCTCATATCGCGTGCACTCGTTGCTCGGACGGGGCGGCATGGGTACCGTCTACACGGCCTACGATCCGCGACTCCAGCGCACAGTGGCGATCAAGGTTCTTCCCGACGCATTTGCGTCGAATCCCGCGTGGCTGCAGCGGTTCGAGCGCGAGGCAAGGGCCGCTGCCGCGTTAAGTCATCCGAATATCCTCGCGGTCTATGACGTGGGTCAGCACCACGGCAGACCCTACATCGTCATGGAGTTGGTGCCGGGAGAAACGCTTGCGACTCATCTGCTCCGTGAGCGAATGTCAGTCGCGCGCAGCCTTGAAATTGGAGCTGAAATCGCCGATGCGTTGGCTGCGGCGCATGCGAACGGCGTCTTGCATCGCGATCTCAAACCCGCCAACGTCATGATGACGCCAAACGGGCGCGTGAAAGTGCTGGACTTTGGCCTCGCCAAGATGCTCGCTTCCGAGGATGCGCCGGCAAATGACACCGCCACACGAACGCAGCCTGGCAGATTATTAGGAACGCCAGCTTACATGGCGCCCGAACGCCTTCGTGGTCAGCCTGGTGATCACCGCGCGGACATCTTCAGTCTCGGGGTTATCGTCTTCGAGTTACTCACCGGGCGCCGTCCCTTCGAGGGCAGCGACCTGGTCGCACTGATCGCAAACGTGATCACACAGGTCCCGCCACTGGCAAGCGAAGTTGAACCGGCGGTTCCTGGTCAGGTGTCCGAGCTAGTGGCGCAGATCCTTTCAAAAGAACCGTCGACGCGACCTTCTGCCGCTTCCCTTCTCAAGACGGAATTTGATCGGCTGCGTCGGGAACTGACAACCCTGACGCCTTCGAACGTCGTGACTGCGACCGCCGCTCCCCGGCGCAGCCTCTTGTACGGTCGACGGTTTGTATATGCAACCGGAGCGGCCGCAGCACTCGCGACTGCCGCATTCGTTGGATATCTCTTCACCGGTCCATCGGCTGGTTCCCTCGCCTCGCATCGACAAGTCACCTTCGCCGGCGACGCAAAGCATCCTGCAATCTCCAGGGATGGGCAATTCCTGGCGTACATCTCGGGCCGGGAAGGTGCACAGACGGTGATTGTGCACGACCTGACGAGCGGCCACTCACGCGACGCGTTGAAGGGGCAACAATTCTTTGAAGTGCGATGGTCACCAGACGACGCCAGTATTCTCGTGACTGGTCGACCGGGTCCGGAAGGGTTGTCTCTTATTCCGCGACTGGGTGGCATTCCGCGGCACCTGCCTGGCCGTTATCGAGCGGCGTGGTCACCAGACGGATCTCAGATCGTGTCCGTCGACCAGGGCGCGACATCTGGTTTGTATTTCACTGACGTCAAAGTAGGCACGACACGATTCGCGGCCCTTAAGGGACCTTTTGAGTTTCTGCTCCAAGTTGATTGGTCGCCTTCTGGCCAGTGGCTGCTGCTTATCGCTGCGGACCAAGCCCGGAAATCGTCGCTGTGGATCGTCAAGCCTGATGGAACTCAGCAGCAGAAGCTTCACGAAGAGGTGACTGGTGGTCTCCGAGCCCGATGGGGACCTGCTGGCGACGTCATCTATTACATGCGAGGTGAACCGACTCAGGAGCTCTGGAAGCTTACGTTGGTGCCGCAGACTGGCCAACCGAGACGGGGTCCCGTGCTGCTCCTCACGGGGTTGGACGTCGCTTCGTGGGGCGCCGCCTCAGAACTCTTCGATGTCTTCCGCGACGGGAAACGGCTCGCCTACACGCGGAGTTCCGGGTATGCGAACCTCTGGATCGGGCAGCTCCCGATTGAGGGAGCAAATCAGAATCTCGAGCCCAAGCCATTGAGCAGCGGTACGCTGACTCACCACGATCCTAGAATCTCTCCAGACGGCACTCGCTTCGCGTTCTCCCGCGGCGATTCGAACGTCACCAATATCTTCGTCCTGCCGATCGAGGGGGGCGCGCCCCGGCAGCTGAGTTTCCTGAACTCCCAGAACCGCGGGCCTGTCTGGTCTGCTGATGGGCGCACAATTGCTTTCGCATCGACTGAAGGCGGCGCAGCGAAAGTCTGGACGGTCGCAGCGGATGGCGGGGCGCCACCACGCATGATCGCGACGGCGAGTGTCAGCCCACACAGCTTCGCGCTCGAATGGGCACCCGGATCAAACATTCTCTACCAGCACCCGAGCCATCGGAACTTCTCGATACTCGATCCGGTGACCGGCTCAACAGTTCCGCTCCTTCATGACGAGAAAACTGGTTGGATCTTCCGCCCTCGTTACTCGCCCGACGGGAAAGAGATTGCAGCAACCTGGAATCGAGGAGGACGCCTTGGGCTGTATGTGCTTTCGCTTCAAGCGTCTCCGGTTGACAACGAGCGGCCGTACCGGCTGGTCGCGGGGAAGCCCGCATTCGGCACGTTTGGTGGGATTATTCAGGGCGCCAACGCGACCGCGTACCGAGGAAAAGAATTCAAGCTGACCGCTCATGTCAAAACCCGCGTGACGGGAGAAGGCAACGTCGGCCAATGCTGGGCGCGGGTGGACAGATCGGGAAAGCAACGAGGCTTTTTCGACAACATGGACAATCGCCCGATAGTGTCTCCTACATGGGGCGCGTTCGACATTGTGGGCAAATTCGATGACGATGCCGAACAGATCGCGTTTGGCTGCTTCCTGTCAGGGTTTGGCGAGCTTTGGGTCGACGAGCTGGAGCTGTTCTTCAAGGATCGCGCGGATGTGTGGACGCCGATCGAGATTAAGAACGCCGGCTTCGAGGCAGATTCGGTTGGCGGTCAACCGTCAGCCTGGCGCGCCTCGTCTCGCGGTTACACGTATCAGATTCGAGGCGACAACCCGTTCAGAGGCCAAAAGAGCCTCGTGATTTCCGCGCCGGTCCCCCCCATCTCCCCCAACGAATACTGGCCAATCAGTTGGTCTGCGGATGGAAGGTCCATCTTTGCATTCGACTTCGCCTTCAGCGAGATCGCGACCATTCCAGCCACGCCAGGCGTTGCCTCGTCATACGCCAAGTTCGCTGCTTCTCAAGATGGCAAGGTTAGCGACGCGACCATCACGCCTGACGGGCGCCACGTGGTCTACTCACTCGTGGAGAGTCACTCTGACGTCTGGATCGTGGAGAATTTCGACCCTTAGGTACAGTAGCGCCCGCACCTGATGGAAAGGTTCGTCCGTCCGGAAACCGGCGCTTCGGGCAGCGGCTAGTGCTGCCAGCAATAGCTCCGGCCTGACTGAGCCTGCCGCGAGCACTGCGTGCCACGTTTCGTTGTGGCCTGACACTGATTAGACGATGCGGGTTTGGGCGGCGCGAGAAGCGACTCGGCACCTCCGCTACCTTGCGCGCCCCACAGACCTCGTCTCAACTCCCTGGCTTCGCGCTCGTACCCGCGAAACTGCTCGAGATATTTGAATGGGTACTGCGTGTATGCATGGCCATAGCCCTGCTTCACTATCTCGGCGTTTAGGAACGTTCCATCCGGCAGGTAGACATAAGCAAGGGTCCGGTTGTATTTGTCTTTCTGCTGAAAGTCGAACTCCAAGCGGACGACTTGTGCCAGCGCCATTCGCCGTGTGAATTCGCTAGACTCCTTCGCAAAGAACTCGACTGGCTTGCGAGGATCGACGGACTCGGGAGTATCGATACCGATCAGTCGCACACTGCCAACCCCCTTGACGTGAATCGTGTCCCCATCCACAACGCGTGTGACGAGTTGCGCAAATGCAGAAGACGGCGCAGACGCGAGAACAAGGCACACGACAACGACGCCGACGCTGAACTTCCTCACTGATCCAACCTGCCGTTTCACCGAGTTGCCTGATTACCGAAGCGGCGTGCCTACGAAAGCAGCGCAGGCAACGAACATTGCTCGCGATCAACTCGCGGGTCAGGACCGCGCTCGCTGGTGTATGCGTCTTCTTTTGGAAGCAGGGCTCACGCCTGACGAAGATCAATGCGCCAGGACAACGTCTTCACAGTCCACTTCGACTCGTGAGCCGTCACCCTCAGGTTTGACGCATTCACGGTTAGAAAAACTTGTGAGAATCAGCCGGAATGTTCCGGCTGGGAGAGGTCATGAAATGGTTCGGAAGATCTTTGGTTCGGGAATCGTGTTGGCACTTGTCACGTCCACCGTGTTCGCGCAGGCACCCAAATTCAAGGACGTAAAAATTCGAGGTTACGTCACGGAGTTCCGATCGCCCACGGACTTCGAGATCGAGGACTACCGGATTAGTCGCGACGAGTCGTTCGCCCTCGACTTTGACAACGCCAGCCCCGACATCACCTTCGGACTGAATGACATTCGAGTGGGCGTCGAACTCGAAATTCGCGGCCAGTTGAACGAGGCCACCGGCGAGCTCAAGGCGCAATCCATACGTGTGGACCTGGAGCAGTTCAAGTCCATCAAACAGACGGCCTTCGTCTCGGCCGTCCCGGAAGGCATCGAGTTGCTGGATGGCACCTGGGCAGGCGAGCTCCGAGCGGACGGTCAAATCATCCGCGTCACGAAGACCACCGAGGTGGTGTTCAAGCCGACAAAGCGGGAAAGGAAACTTGCGAAAGCCAAAGGCAAGCAAGTCAAAGAGGAGGAAGAGGACTTCGAGTCGCTCAAGTCTCTCCAGCAAGTGACCATCGGAATGTCAATGACCTACGAAGGAAAGAGAGATCGGGAAACAGGGAGAATCCTCACCGAGCGCGTGGAGTTCTCCACGAACGACCTCGAGAATGGTGAAGGCAAACTTTGGAAATCTCTCAAGACGTCGATCAAGGCGTCGCAAGCTCTGAAACCCGGCGAACTGAAGATTGACAATGTTGGCAAATTCAAACTCTTGCCCGATTCAGAAGTGCAGGAGTACGTCGCCGCGATCGGGCGCTCGTTGATTCCATCCTATCAGGCCGAATTGAAGGCGGACGACCCGCGCAAGATCCCATTTCAATTCCACGTTGTCGTGGACGACAGCGCCAATGCGTTCGCGACGCCCAACGGTATCGTGGTCGTGAACTCTGGGATGATGGAACTGTTGGAAAACGAAGCCCAACTCGCCGCTGTCATCGGCCATGAAATTGCCCACGCGACGCACGAACATTCCTGGCGGCGGCAGCAATTCCACAAAGGAAAGCGACTGGCGATCGGACTCGCAGGGGCGTTTGCAGCCGGCTACGGACTGCAAGGAGTGGCGGACCTGGCCAATCTAGTCAACGGTGCCATCGTGAACGGTCACTCTCGATCCATGGAAAACCAATCGGATCGTGTCGGTCTGCAATACATGGTGACTGCTGGATACGATCCGCGCCAGGCACCGCTCGTATGGAAGTTGATGACGAAGAAGCATGGGCTTCAGGCGACGAACTTCTTCTGGAGCAGTCATGAAAACCAGGCAACGCGACGGAGCTATCTGATGAATGAGTTGAAGAACAACTATCGTGATCTTGACTACACGGACGTGCGCCTCAACGCCGATGAATACGCTCGGATCAAGGCGGCAGTCGCGGTCGCAAAAACTTCGAAACGGAAACTGACGGTCAGATAGCTCGCTGTTACATGCGGCGCCGCCCCCAGGGCACCATCAGCTACGATCGGGCATTAGAATCAGTGCGGACTCTGGGAATGACGATGAGACACGCCGTCGGCACTGCCCTGTTTGAACGCGCCGCGGCGATCGATGCCGCTCTCCTGGCCGTTCCCGATCGGGTCAAGTATCTCGTCGTCGCTTTCACCGTCAGCGTCATGGTGAGCGTATCCATCCCCAATGTGCCTCGACAGTACGTCGACTATTCCCGCGTGCCGTGGCTCAGCGGCATCCACCAGCACGAGACCTACGGCACCGACTCGATCTCCGACATGTACGGAGCCAAAGTGGTCCTGAACGACCCGAGCGACATGTTCACGAAGGAGCGGCTCGAGCAGACGCCGCTGGAAGCAGCTACATGGTCGAAGGAAGCATCCGCCCCCTATCCGCCGGCGGTTTTGCTCGCGGAAGCCGGGCTTTACGCATTCGGCGAATGGTCCGGCATCGGCTTCTATGGAGTGATCCTCGGCCTTGCGGGGGTTTTTCTCTCGCTGTCGTGCTACTACTTTCTGAAAACGCGCTGGTACCTCTTCCCCGTCCTGTACCTGAATTTTTCCTACTTCAGCTATCGCTTCGTATACGTGCAGGACAACACCTACCTCGTCATGCTCGTCGTCATCATGGCCGCCCTCTTCCTGGCGCGCGCAAGGCGCGAGGCATACCATGCGCTGATGGCGGTCGCCATCATCATGAAGCTCGCGCCGCTCTACTACGTCAAGAACGCCCTGACGATGAGGCGACGGACGGCCCTCGTCTTCGTCGCGATACTAGTGGCCGGGCTCGTGCTGCCCTATTTCGTGTGGGACAACTACTTGTACATCTACCGCTACGGCAACGACCTCAAGGGCGACTGGGCCTCGGCCGTGGCGTCGCTCCTCTTCGTGGCGCCGTTCGCGATCGTCCTCTGGTACGTGGAGGTGCGGCTCGACTTCGACGCTGAGGACCGCATCGGGTGGGGCCTGGTGCCGTTCGCGATGCTGCTCGGCCTCAAGATGAACACTGCCAGACACCTGCTGATCGTCCTGCTCGTCCCGGACAAGCGCGGCATCCGCAACGTCGCGGCCGCGATCGGCCTGGCGTTCCCGTACCTCTTTCCGTCGCTCATCCCGTTCAATTCCGCGCTGCTGATCAGCACGGCTGTCCTCTGCATCGGCCTGGTCTATTACCTGGACCAAATCGGATGGGACGTGGTCCGTGACGACTTCCGGCATCCCGGTCGCACCGCGAAGATGATCCTTCATGCGCGGTAGAGCGAGTCGCATCTACTGTATAAGGACTATTGAGGCATCACAGAGGTGCAACTCGATCGATAATCTGGCCGGCCGGCAGATCCTGCGCGAATACTGCCGTAGCGGCGAGAAGCCAGACGAGCATGAGTCGAATAAGGAAGTCCATCGAGGTGGTCACGGGGATCGGACTACGTTGCCGGAGGCGTCGCGCGCGCCACCCGCCGGCGCGTCATGCTTGCTCTGGAGCGCGTCAAGGGTTGCGGCAAACACGCCGCGCTGCATGATCGACACGAGCCGGGCTTCAAGCGCAGCCACCTGCTCAACCGCGTGCCGTCGGTCTGGGTCGGCCGGCGGGACGGGGAAATAACTGCGGAACAGCCCTTCCTCGAGCGCTATAGACAGGAGCATTTGGAGCAGGTCGTGGCCCGAGACAGGCTCGATCCCGAACGTGATGTGCAGTGATCGCTGTTCGGGCGTGCGGGCAGAATGGAACTGGCCGCGCGGGAGGTACAGGACATCGCCCGGTTCGGCGACGAAGGTCGTCGCGATTTGATCGGGTGCCAGAACACGGAGACGCTCGGTCTCGGCGCGAAGCGCCGGGCCCGGCGGCACCTCTTGGAGCGGCCGGTCCACTCGAACGCTGGAGACCGTCCACTCCTTGCAGCCTTCGCACTGTACGGCGAGGACCTCGTGCGCGTCGAAGTGCATGCCGAAGGGAACCGCCGCGGCGCCTGTGGCGTACACATTCGGCCAGACCCGGGCCCGCAGCGCGCGCGCCAACTCCACCGTCAGTGTGTCGAGTGCTTCGGTGACGCCGCGCGCGCCATTCCAGACGATCGACTGACCAGCCTCGACGTACCGCCGAAAGGCCACAACGGGATCGTTCTCGGCCGGGAACTGCTGGCGGTCGACGAACAGGCGGCCTCGCGCGTCGCTGCGCGCGGCGCCGGTCACCACCGCGTCGAGGCTGAGTAGCCCGTGGACGCGCTCCGCCGATCCGCGCAGCACCAGCGGCTTCCGTTCCCAGGTACTCGGCGAAGAAAGCTTCCGCTCCGACGGGCTCGAGGAGCAGGGCCAGCGCGGGTGCGACGGGCATTCGCGGTGTGACGAATCAGCGTCGCGGATCAGCCCTTGATTAGGGCCCGGATCTGCGCCGACGTCTGAAGCGTGTCCTGTGCTTCGACGTCGAAGGCGTCGAGCGCGACACGAACCGGCGGCTTCTCGGGATCGAGGAGGTTCGGTGCGGCGTCCGCGATGTTCTGCAGGCGCGAGTTGACGGCTTCCATCGTGTTGGCGGCGGCCTCGATCCTGTTTGCGATGCCGGGGTCGCTGACGTTGGGGGATGCGTCTGCGATGTTCCCCAGGCGGGCCCGGATCTCCGCCGATGTGCGAAGCGCGTCCAGCGTTCCGAGATCGAAGGTGTCGAGCGCAGCAAGAACCGGCGGCTTCTCGGGATCGAGGAGGTTCGGTGCGGCGTCCGCGATGTTCTGCAGGCGCGCGTTGACGGCTTCCGTCGTGAGGGTAACGGCCTCGATCCTGTTTGCGATGCTGGGATCACTGAGGTTGGGGGCTGCGTCTGCGATGTCCTGCAGGCGTGCGTTGAGGCCGGCCGCGCGACCGGGTACGACAGCCAAGGACGCGGCCCCGACTGCCTTGACGAAGTCCCTGCGGTCCATCGCTCCCTCGCTTTTCTCCGGCGATTAGTAGTACTGACGCAGTTGCGTCAACTTTGTCGTCGTCGGTATCGAAGGTGTCTATCTGTCCCTGACTCTCCCCTACGGCCGCTAGGGTACAGCGCGGATTACCCCTGCCACGCGCGAAATCATCGCGCCCGGCGCACGCGCTTGTCAAGCGCCTTTGTGTTCGTCGTACCACGTATCCGGTCGCCCTATTACCAGCGGCGACGGCCGCGCCTGGCGTGCGGCGGGTGCCGGAATGGACCTAACGCGCTCCCGGAGGGCGCATCCGAGCCTTTCGCGCCAGCTCGGTGTAGGTCGCACGAAGACGTTCCAAATCGGCTTCTTCAAGCTCCTCAATATCCAGCAGTTCGTTCTTCGCGTTGCCGACGGCGCGAATGATCTCGTCGAGCTTGACCTGCATGGCCTCGGCATCGCGATTCTGGGTTGCCTGAATCAGGAACACCATCAGGAAGGTGATGATGGTCGTCCCGGTATTGATGGCCAGCTGCCAAGTGTCGCTATAGGCGAACGCGGGTCCCGTGACGATCCACACACCGAGGACGACAACGGCCAACACAAAGGCGATGGGCTGACCGGTGGCGTGTGCCGTCCACTTGGTGAATCGGGTAAACCAGCCGCGAGGTTTTGTGGGTCGCATGGTCCCTCCGGGACCATTCTGCACAAGATGCGGATCGCATGCCCAGAAGCAAGTGGCTTCAGATGGTGGTGGAGATATTTTGGAGACGGATTGGACACGGAAGGTCGGCCGTGTTGCCGTCGCCCGTCAGATGCCCAGGACTTTTCCCCGCAAGGCACTCCAGCGCGGGTCGGGCGCTGCCCAGCCCAGTTCCCAGTCTCCTTCTGCCTGAGCAAAGCTCCACTCTCGAGCTGCGCGATCGAGACGGCCCAGCGCGACGTAGATCTGGCAGATACCGGATCGCGCGACGTATCCGTTGTCGGAATTCGCAAGGGAGTACAAGATGGCTTCGGCTGACTCGACAGATCCCGACGTCGCCTCGACGTACCCCAACGCGGCGAGCGCTTGCGTACTGCCAGATACCTGATACGCGCGGTAAGCCGCATCCCGCGCTTCGTCGAACCGGCGTGCGTGCGATGCCAGCAGACCGAGCCAGAAGTTCGTCAGATAGTCATGTGGCTCGAACGCCAGAACTCCCCGGAGGTGACGCAGGCCGGCGTCGGGACGACCTGTACAGAACAGCCCCACGGCGAACCAAACCTCAAAGCAGGTCGCGTAGGGCTGTAGCCGGGCGGCCTTCTGGAGATAGACAGCAGCGTCGCCCATTCTGCCGCTCGCGGCCACTGTACTCCCGACCCAGAAATGTGCCTGCGCGCTCTTTGGGGCGAAATCCAACCAGCGATGCGCCGCCGCGATCGACGCCTCCTTGTGCGCCCCCATGATCCGATGAATGGTGGCGTAGAACTCCGCATCGCATCGCGTCTGGTCGCACTGCAACGCGGCGTGCGCTGCCTGGCGCATGACGCCAATCTTCTCGACGGGCGAAACACATTCGAGCTCCAGTTCCGCAAGCGCGGTGGAGGCAAGCGCCACGTGGAGGTCGGACCTTCCGGGCCAGCGAACGATGGCGTGTTGCACGTAACGTTGAATGCGGGCGATGTCGTGGGCGCTTCCTCGTAAAAGCGACCACTCGACCTGGCAGCAGAGACGTTCCGGATCGTCGAGAATCGCTGCCGGTGGCTCCTCGTTCAAGCGAAATGTCGCCCGATAGCCACCCTTTGGCACGCTGATCGTTACGAGGTCGGTGGCACCTTCGCTCCTGTAGGTACGCACGCAGCGCCTTTCGCAGATGGAAAGCTTCGACCCGGACGATGGAGTCACACTGCGGGTCGAAACGGATGCCACGGTCGAACACCTCGACGCCGAGCGTGTACTCCTTCAACGGGTCGCCGTTTTCGGCGAGGGAATACTGGACCAGGTGCGTGAGCAAGCGGCGAAGCTGTGGGCGGCCGCGAAAGGAAGCGCTCGACAGCACCTTTTCCAGGGCGATCTCGACAGCGTCTGAGGATGGCGTGAGATCGTTCAAGGCAACAACCTCCCACGACAGTTAACGCAGTTTAACTTCTCAGAGCAGCCACGACTAGCGAAAGTGAGGCCCAGATTTGGCGAAAGGAAGAAACCATGAATGCAAAGCATCTGAGAACTCCGGCCCTTTGCCTCTGCCTTGGCGTGGCCCTGCTCTGGCCGCGTTCCTCCGCGGCGGATGCGGTCACCGACTGGAATGCGAATGCCGGTCGAGCGGCACTCGCGGCCTGCATCGCGCCAGGCGACGACCCGCTTCACGAGTCCCGGATGTACGCGATGATGCACGTGGCCATCCACGACGCGCTGAACGCGATCGATCGCCGATATCGACCGTATACGTTCGATGCGCAGGTCGCGCCTGGAACGTCGACGGCGGCCGCCGTCGCGGCGGCGGCGCGAGACGTGCTCGTCGCCGCCATCAGCCAGATCCCGTTTCCGCCGGCGTGCCTGCTGGCGGGTATCGCCAGCGTCGAAGCCGACTATGCCGCCGCCCTCGGATCCATTCCGGCTGGCGTCCCCAAGACAGACGGGATTCAGGTTGGACAGGCCGCCGCCGCGGCCATTCTCGCGTTGAGAGCATCGGACGGGTCAGACACGCCGTTGCAGGATTTTTTGTACCCGCAAGGGACCCGTCCGGGCGAGTATCGTTTTACCCCCGGCGTTAACTTCGCGTTCGCACCGGGATGGGGGAATGTAACGCCGTTTGTGCTGAACCACGCCGCGCAGTTTCGTGCGAACAAGCCGTACAACGTGACCAGTAAGAAGTACACCGCCGATTTCAACGAGGTGAAGGCGATGGGTGGCGACGATATCATCACCCCGAGCGCACGAACCTCTGATCAAACGCAAATTGGCCTGTTCTGGCTCGAGAGCTCGCCGCTGGCCTGGAATCGCGTTGCACGCCCCATCTCTGAGAGCAGGGGATTGGATCTCTGGGAGAACGCGCGGTTGTTCGGATTACTCAACCTGTCCATGGCCGACGGGTACATCGCTTCCTGGGAGTCCAAGTATCTCTACAACTTCTGGCGCCCCGTCACGGCGATTCAGACGGCAGACACCGACGGCAATCCTGATACCCTGGCGGATCCCACGTGGAAGCCGCTGCAATTCACGTATCCCATCCCTGACCACGACTCGGGCCACAGTGTGCAAGGAGGCGCAGCCGCGGAGAGCTTGAAACAGTTCTTCGGAACCGATGACATCGCTTTCAGTGCGTGCAGCTTGACCCTGCCCGCCGGTGAGCGGTGCACCGACGCCTCCCCGGTGTTCCGTACCTATACGAGCTTTTCGCAGGCGGCGGACGAAAACGGACTGTCGCGAATTCTGGTCGGCATTCACTTCCGGAATGCCGTCGAAGAAGGCATTCAACACGGCCGAAAGATCGCGAAGCGCGCAGCCAATTTGTTGCTCAAGCCGGTGGACTGACTTACCCGTTGATGGTGAGCGCCTGAATGTCGACGCCCTGCTGATCCATCACCTGAAGTCGCTGCGGCCCAAGGATGTTGTTGCCGGCACCGCCGCCCAACTTGGCCAGCGAAGTACCTGCGACGATGTCCTGTACGGGGATGATGCAGTGGGCGTGCGCGTCGATGACTCGAATGCGCCGGCCATTCACCATCACCTGACGTCGTGCCGACTGACCCTGACGTCCGGCGGCGGCAGTCTCGAAGCCGCCTCCATCGATAGATACTGCTTTTTTGGTTGACAAGGTGAATTGTTCATCCATACTTCGGATAATCGATAATCGATAGTT
>CAVUTO010000030.1:0-263706 GCA_963744405.1 Vicinamibacterales bacterium | reverse complement strand
CGAGGCGCGGTCTGAGGTCAGTGTTTCACCGCGCTCTGCAACGCGGCGAACGCGTCGACCACTCCGTGGCCGAACAACTGTCTGCTGCCGGACTTGTCGGCCGTGCGCTTCAGCAGCGCGGTCACCTGTCGTGCAGTCAGAGAGGGATTCGCATCGCGGATGAGACCGGCCGTTCCCGCGACATGCGCGGCTGCCATGCTCGTTCCAAATTTCCAGTCGTAGAACACGGGACAACTGGCTGTCAGCGCGCAGTCGGGATCGGGAGAGACGCCTGTGCTGATCACCGTGTACTCGGTCGGATCGGCGGTCCCCGGATCGTCCGGACCAAGATCGCCGCCGGGTGCGCCGATCGTGATTGGCGCGCCGAAATTGCTGTAGAACGCGGGAGCATCAAACACGCCTGCCTGCGGATAGACGGGCAGCGGCCGAATGACCGTGGCGGCGACGTTCACGACGGCCGGAATGTCCCCGGGGAGATGCACGATCGGACCGGCCAGATTGAGGTTCGAGTTTCCGGCCGAAGAAATCGTCACGGTGTTCGCGCGCGAGACGTAGTTGGCCACTTTCTTTTCCGCCGCGATGTGCGCCGCCTCGTCGTTCGACCCCCGTCCCCCCAGCATGCGCGTGTGTCCCAGGCTCACGTTGATGACCGCAAATCCGCGGCGCGCCGCATCCATCATTGCCACCCAGCGCGAATCGACGTACGAGCAGAACCCGCAATCGGGGATGAATTCGAATATGTTGTAGCTTGCCAGCGCGAGGTGGGGGCCAACGCCGATCACCGAGCCGCCGCCGAACGCCCCGGCAATCGTCCCGGCGACATGCGTGCCGTGATCGCTGAACCAGGGATAGGCAATGCACGGTGGTGAAGACGTGATACACGTCGCGAAGACCACGTTGGGCTGCAGGTCCGGGTGGTTCCAGGCGATGCCCGAATCAATGACGGCGACGACGGTGCGATGCGACCCTGTAAATCCGGCGCTCCAGGCGAGGTCAGCGCGCACGCGGTTCACGCCCCAGAGCTTCCCGCTGTTGTACAGGTCGTCTGCGGCAGTGGGTCCGTCCAGTGCGTTGCCAGAAATGGTCGAGGGGACCTGGTCGACCGCGACGCGCCCGACGGACTCGATGGTGAGGCCCGGCACCGTCGCCAAGGCGCGTGCGAAACCCGGGTTCGAGGACAGGGCAATGGCCACGCCGATCTGGGGGAGCCGGCGGACGAGGCGTCCTCCACTTTGCTCAACCGCTTCAGAGAGCTGCGCCGGAAGCCGTTGACCGGGCACATTGATCACGTATCTGACGGGCCTGGAATCCGCGCGAAGTACGGGGAGGACGCCTGTGCAGATTGACAGTGCGATCACGGGGACCAACAGGGATCGGTACACAGGTGCGCGGGAATCGAACGGTGTGGCGCGACTCGCCCATCACTACTCCTTCGACGACTGCTCGAGCAGTTTCATGAGTTCCAGCGCGCGCGCACGCATGGATGCGTCCGGATCGTTGATGATGAGGCGTACGTAGGGCAGACTATCGGGATGACTTCGCATGAAAAGCAGTTCCAGGGCGGCACGTCGCACGGCAAGATTGGGATGTTGAAGCGTCGCGCCGATCGTCTCGACAGCTTTGGGATGCTCGATTTCAGAGAGGATTTGCATGGCCGCGCCCGCGCAGCGCCGGTTGGGGGTCGTCGATCGCGGCGGCAGCCGCTTCGGCGGCAGCCGCTGGATGGCGCTCCGCCAGCGCGTGCAGGGCCGCAATCCGCGCACCGGTGGTCCAGCCGTTCCGCACGACCTGAAGCAATGACTCGGGGCTGGCGTCGCTTCAACTCGCGTGCGGCCTCGAGCCGTTCTTCCTGCTCCTGGTCCCGCTCGTCCTCGATAGGGAGCTGTGCGCCATCGTCCAAGGGCGAAGTGCGTCGTTCGAGGCCACCCGGCACGGAACCAGCCGATGCGATCCGCGAATGAATCCAGACAGTGAACGGCTCGCCCAGGACGATCAAATAGTTGAAATCTTCGAGCAGTGCCCGCAGCCCCTGGAGGAGCGGCTTGTCGGCGAACTCGACGTCGAACGTTCCAGTGGCTTTCTCCAGCCCCTGAATCCGGATGTTGGTGTGCCGGGCGACTTCGCTCAGTACCGACGCGACGCCGGCGCCGGACGCCTGGACACTGAGGCGGTCCTCAGACCAACGTACGCTGACGCTCGGTTGCGCGGCAGGAGATGCGAGGAGCGCGAACGAAACGACAATGAACGAAACGATACGTCCGACGACGTCAGGATGCATCATGGTACCGCTCCGATTGCATCTGCAAGGTATTCGAATGGAAACGCCGGACAGCGAGCCTGCACCCAGGAGCGCAGGCTCGGCCATCTTGTTCACCAACGAGCGAACGCGCTACTGGTCCTGCACGAGGACGACATTGTGCAACGTATCGACTCCGAGCGGCGGTCTGACAGTCAATGTCGCTGTCATAGGTTCGGAAAAAAACAGACTCCCACCCGTCTTGGCGATTATCACCAGGTAATTGCCCGCGCCACCAAAGAGAATGGTGTCCGCCGAAATAAGGTTCTCGGGGCCGGTCCTGCTAATCGCCCGGCCCTGCGGGTTGACAACCGTGACGCTGAGACGGATACCATCTACGCCACCGTTGTCATTGATGTCAGCGTTGACGCGTGCGGTGCCGCTCCGCATTGAACGCTCCAGACGTCCGTGGCAGTCGCCGAGGGTCCAAGGGTTTCGACGACAAAATGTTCCTGCTCCTCCGCAGTACGAACCCCTGCCGCCATCCTCACCCTCCTGGGCAATCACGGCCACGACAGCCACTCCGAGAACGAGGAATGCCACACTCAGCCGCGACTCTGAATTTGGTCGTCATGTGTCCTCCTACTTCGATCCTTTTGATTCAGCGAACCGGTTCCAGTCGATAAGAGCAAATGTGCCCAGCAACGCGCCAGACAGTCACCTTACGTAAGAGCCGCGGGGATCACGAATGCGCCGTTGGAAATCTCGAGGCGGGGACCGACCAGTTGGATGAGCAACCCTGCGGCAAATACAAACCACGCCAGCAGCGTTAGCCATCGGACGCGTGTCGCTTATTCCCGTCCATAACAACTCTGCAGGCAAAGCATGTCTACGCCTGTGACCAGTCACTGTCAAGAAGGTCACAAGCCGTTCAATCAGATTGTGTGCAGAGAATGTGGACAGCGGTAGGACAGACGATTACTTTGCGATGTCGCGAGCCGTTGGTTACATCGATGTTGAACTCGTGACTCGACGTCGACATGATGGGGAACGGATCGCCTGACGAGCGAGCGGAACGTGCCACGATCTCGCGCTCTTATCGATGCACCGCTGTGAACAGAAGTGGATGGAATCGATCGTGTCACCCGTGTCGGGGTCGTACTCGTACAGCGCATGTGCACCGACGCACTCAGTTGCTCGACTCGAACGGAAGGAGAAGTGCTCGACTGCACTCAAAGAGCTTTCTGGCTTCCGGCTCTTGTGAACTTAAGAGTCTCTTCGACTCTGAGCGATGTAAGGCAATTGATGACGGGCGCTCGAATGACAGCATGTACAGCTCGGGGAAGAATCAGCAGTTCACGTTCTCCGTCCTGTAGGCGAAGCGCGGCCGTTGAGTAGCCGGTGTGTAGGGGGATGCGTTCCGCTCGGAGATTACGGCGTCTGGTGCGAGCTGCTGCGTCATGTACCTAGAATGCATCACATTCCGGGTACTCAATTTCTACTTGGTTATATCTGGCATAACGAAATGAACAAAAAGATCCTAGCGCCCACCAATTCCCTTCCTTCAAGCCTCAGCACGTCCCGTATAACCGGTCCCCGAAGTCGCCGAGGCCGGGCAGAATGTATTTCTGCGCGTTGAGCTCTCTGTCCACGACGGGCGTGTAGATCTCGACGTCGGGATGTGACTGCTCCACGAGCGCGATGCCTTCGGGCGCGGCGACGATGCAGACAATCTTGATGTTGGTCGCTCCGGCTCCCTTCAGCACGTCGAGCGCGGCTATCGCGCTGCCGCCGGTCGCCAGCATCGGATCGACCAGCACCACATAGCTCGACGGGAGGTTGTCGGGCAGCTTCGCGTAATACTGCGACGCCACGGCCGTCGATTCGTCCCGCTGCAGGCCGATGTGGCCCACGCGCGCAGAAGGCAGAAGCTGCAGCACGGCGTCGAGCATTCCCAGCCCGGCGCGCAATACCGGCACCACGACGACGTCGCGCGCCACACGCCGCCCTTCGGCCTTCTCGAGCGGCGTCTGAACGACGGCGCGCTCCGTCGGCAAATCCCGCAGCGCTTCGGCGACCAGGAGGACGCTGATGCGATTGGCGATCTGGCGGAATTGTTCCGTCTCGGTGTTGACGTCGCGAAGCTGGCTGAGGGCGTCGTGAATCAGCGGGTGTGGGACGAGATGCACTGACATGCGCGCACTATACTACCCGAATGCGATTGCTGACCATGTGTCGCATCGCGAGTCCTCGCGCTGCGATCTGTGACGGCCGCGGCACAGACCGCACCGCGCCGGGTCACGCACCATCGTCGCGGGCGGCACTGTTGTGACCGTCGACGGCGCGCGAAACATCTACAACCCCGGCGCTGTCGCGATCGACGGGACGACCATTGTTGGAGTGGGGCCGGCCGCTGATATCGCCGCGCGCTTCAAGTCGGCCGACGCAAATCGACACAGCTGGTTCGATCGTCATCCCGGGTCTCATCAACACCCATGGTCACGCGCCGATGGTGCTGTACCGCGGGCTCGCCGATGACCTGCGCCTGCAGGAATGGCTCGAAAAGTACATATTCCCCGCAGAGGCCAAGACCGTGTCGCGTGAAATGGTGCGCGCCGGCACGCGGCTCGCCGCGCTCGAGATGATTCAGTCGGGCACGACCGCGTACGCCGACATGTACTACTTCGAAGAGGAAATCGCGCGAGCGACGAAAGCCGCGGGCATGCGAGGCGTTCTCGGTCAGACGATCATCCAGTTTCCGGTCGCCGACGCGAAGTCGCCGCAGGAAGGTCTCGCGCGCACCGAGGCTTTCATCAAGGAGTTTGCGAACGGACGATCTGATCGTGCCCGCTGTCGCGCCGCATTCGCCGTACACCGCTCGACGCCAAGGATCTGCTCGCCTCGCGCGCCCTGGCAACCAAGTACGGCGTGCCGGTGCTCATCCACGTCGCCGAAACCGAGACCGAGCTGGGGAGCTCGAAGAAGGCGCACTCGGGAATGAGCCCGGTCGCGTATCTGCAGTCGATCGGTTTCTGGGGGCCCGCGCACGGTCGTCAACCACGGCGTGTGGGTGGATGCGGCCGACATCAAGCTGCTTCGCAGTCACCAGGTGGCGGTGTCGCACAACCCGGAAAGCAACATGAAGCTGGCAAGCGGCATCGCGCCCGTGCCGGAATACCTCGCCGCAGGCGTCACGGTGGGGCTCGGGACCGACGGCGCGGCCAGCAACAACGATCTGGACATGTTCGAGGCAATGCGATTCGCGGCGCTGCTGCACAAAGTGAAGACCGGGGATCCGCGAACACTCCCCGCCGCGACGGCGCTCGAGATGGCGACAATTCAGGGCGCCAGGGCGTGGGGCTCGAAAAGCAGATCGGATCGCTCGAGGCCGGAAAGCGGGGCGACCTTGCGGTGGTTTCGATGTCGAGCGCGCGTCTGACGCCTATCTACGATCCTGTTTCACACCTCGTCTATGCAGCGCGCGGAGATGACGTGCGAACAGTCCTGGTGAATGGCCGCGTACTGATGCGTGATCGCCAGATGTTGACGCTGGACGAGCCGGCCGTGCTTGCGGAGGCGCGTAAGTTTGCCCAGGCCGTGCGCGCGGCAGTGGGGAAGTGAACCCGGAACTGGAACCGGAACTGGAACTGGAACCGGAACCCGCTCTAGTCCTGGATGCCGATGAATGGCAGGTGCCGGAACTGACCGGCATTGTCGAGACCGTATCCGACGACGAACTTGTCTTCGATCTCGAAGCCGATATATTCGACGGCCACGTCGACCTTGCGGCGGCTTGGCTTGCTCAACAGGCACGCGGTCCGCAGCGATTTCGGATCGCGAGCGCGCAGGACATCCTGCAGATAATGCAGTGTGAGGCCTGTATCGACGATGTCTTCGACGATAATGACGTCGCGGCCCTGGAGCGGCGTGTCGAGGTCTTTGAGCAGGCGTACCTCACCCGAGCTCTTGGTAGCGGCCCCGTAGCTCGACACGGCGATGAAGTCGAGCGTGACGGGACGCGGCGACATCGCTCGCGCGAGGTCTGAGAGAAAGACGAAGGCGCCTTTCAGCACCGCAACGAAATGCAGCGGTTCGCCGTCGGGATAGTCGGCGTTGATCCGGGCGGCCATCTCGACAATGCGCTCTTGAATGCGTTCTGCAGTGAACAGCGTCTTCACAACGGTGGCGCGAAAGATAACATGAAACGGTTCGAGATCATTACCGAGGCCGATGCCCGCGTGCTCGACATCGGCGAAACTGTCGAGTTGCGCAAAGGTGGGCACGTGACGCCGCTGGCAGCCGACACGCTGAAGGCGCGCCGTGTGACGGTGGTGGCCGAGGTGCTCGCGCGGTCGGAAGAGGGGCTTGCACCCGTCGCCGACATCCGGCGTGTCGCGATCGGCAGCGACCACAGCGGCCTGGCGCTCAAATCGGCGATCGTTGCGGCGTTGCGTGGAAAGGGCCTCGCGGTCGACGATCTCGGCACGTTGACGGCCGATCCGGTCGACTATCCCGACACGGCCGCGCGCGTGGCGAAGGCCGTCGCACGGGGCGAAGCCGATGCCGGTATCGTGATCGATGGAGCGGGCATTGGTTCGGCGATTGCGGCCAACAAGATTCCCGGCATCAGGGCGGCTGTGTGCCACGACCAGACGACGGCGCGGTACGCCCGGCAACATAATGGCGCAAACGTGCTGAGCCTGGGTGCGACGCTCATTCAGACGAAAGATGCGCTCGATGTGGTGAATGTATGGCTCGGCACGGCAATGACAGAGGCGCGGTACATACGGCGACTCGCGAAGATTCGCGCGCTGGAGGATAGGGGCACAGGGTAAGGGGTAAGGGGCAAGGGCAAAGGGCAAGGGGCAACCTTCGGTAGTGTCCGGCTTTAGCCGGACCGTGGACACGACATGCAGTGGGCAGACCTGCAACGAATCATTGCCGAGGAAGTCGCGGCGGCGCTCGCGCGCGGGCGGACGCGTACGTGCGAATGTCATTCGGTTCTCTACGACTGCTGTCCCGATCGCGTGCGCGGCGTCATCGATGCGGGCGCATCCCGGCTGGGCCTTTACGCCGGAGAAAAGGTGCCTTCGGATGTGGCGGCGCTCATCGATCACACGCTGCTCAAGGCCGACGCCACCCGCGAGGAAATCGACAAGCTTTGCCAGGAAGCGCGTCGAATTCGGCTTTGCGACGGTCTGTGTGAATCCGACCTGGGTTTCGTTGTGCGCGCGGCTGCTTCGGGGCAGCTCCACCGGCGTGTGCACCGTCGTGGGATTCCCTCTCGGTGCTACCACGACAGACGTGAAGCACTATGAGACGCGTCGCGTCATCTACGACGGCGCGAGCGAGGTCGACATGGTGATCAATGTCGGTGCGCTCAAGTCGGGCGATCTCGGGGTCGTCGAGCGCGACATCGCTGCCGTCGTGTCCGCATGCAGGGACTGCGGCGTCCTGAGCAAGGTGATCATCGAGGCTGCGCTGCTGACCGACGAGGAGAAAGTCTCAGCATGCGCGCTGTCGAAAGCCGCAGGCGCCGACTACGTCAAGACATCGACCGGTTTCGGTCCGGGCGGGGCGACTGTTGCGGATGTCGAGCTGATGAGGCGCGTGGTGGGGCCGGACATCGGCGTGAAAGCCGCAGGCGGCGTGCGCGACTACGAAGCCCTGAAGAATCTGGTCAGCGCTGGTGCCAGCCGCGTGGGCGCGAGCGCGGGCGTGAAGATTGTCCAGCAATCAAAGGGCGAGGCCGGACCGTCAGTATCTACGGCCAGCGGCGCCCCGGCGAAGTTATCTTACTGAGGTCCACCTTCGCGCTCCGCGCTTCCACCTTCGCTCCTCGCGCTTCGGCGGACAGGTCGGCGGACAACCTTCGGTGGCTTGCCAACCGAAGTTCGCGCATGCGGCAGCACAAGCGAGCGAAGGTTGGAGCGGGGTACGGGAATCGAACCCGCCTAGCTGGCTTGGGAAGCCAGAGCATTACCACTATGCTAACCCCGCGAAAGGCCGGATTTATTGATCGAAAGCGACTTTTGGGCTGTTCCGAGTAGCACTGAAAAAACCCGGAGATGCCCACTGGTGAATGCAAGTTTACCCCGGTGTTTACCCCGGAGACCACATCAAATCGTTCGGAAAAACGCGGAAGACGAACTCGCTCACCGAATCGAGTGTCCGGGGGAAATTTTACCCCGGCGCAGCTCACAATTGAAATCTCCTGCCACTACCTGCCACGGTGGTTTGAGCCACCATCGTTCTAAACTGTTCGTTTGATCGAGTATCGGGCGATTCTGGGCCGATCAAGACCGTCAAGGCTCTTGACTATGGCCCGGACCGATCAGCTCCTCAGGAAGGGCGCTAAACGCTCCGAGGATCAAAGAATGGACTGGCTACAAAGCGAAACGTAGATCGGGTAGGCTCCGCCGGAGTCATCCTGTGGGCTCATGATGTTCTGGTTGGCAATCACGCCGTGGCTCGCGATCATGTTCGGATGGTCGCTGAAGGAACTGAGCCGCCCCTGACAAAAAATAGGGACGAAGCACGAAAGCCTCAACCGCTGAACGCAATCTCGAAGACTGGGAGGTTGGTATGGCTAGACGCTTGATCGCGGCGACGCTTGGGGTGTTCGCTTTGGTGGCGCAGTTTCTGTTTCTGAAGCCGAGTGCAGCACAGGTCGCAAGGGGGCCTCAGCCTCATGTGTTCACACCCAACGCATACCATCGGGAGTTCTCGCCGTCGATAACGCCCGTCTTAAATGTCTCTTCTGGTGACACGATTCACACGACGACGATTGACGCAGCGGGAAATGATGAAAATGGCGTGAATCGAGCACCTGCGGGAAATCCCGTGACCGGACCATTTCATATTCACAACGCGATGCCCGGTGACACCGTAGCGGTCCATTTGAAGCGGCTTCGCCTCAATCGGAATTGGGCCGTAAGCGGAAACATGATTTCAAATCGCGCCATCACTCCAGCACTTCTCCCGCAAATGAACTATCGAGGCCAGATTGTGCGCTGGCACCTGGACAGGACGAGAGGCATAGCCGCCCGCGAGAATCCACCTGACAGCCTGGCCCGATATATCGTTCCCCTTCGGCCAATGCTTGGTTGCGTCGCGTTGGCACCAGAGGCGACTGGCCCTGCTCCCGACACGGGCGAAGTCGGAGCGTGGGGCGGCAACATGGATTTCAATGAGATCGTGGAAGGAACAACCGTTTACTTGCCGGTGAGTGTGCCGGGCGGCTTGTTGTATTTCGGGGACGCTCACGCGGCGCAGGGAGACGGTGAACTGAGCAATAACGGACTTGAAACCTCGATGGAGGTAGAGATCGGTGTAACCCTGATTCCGAAGCGACTGACATCTGCACCGCACATCGAGTCTCCGACTCACATTATGGTGATGGGACTCGGCGAGTCTCTAGATAGCGCACTGCGAAACGCGACTTCTGAAATGCTGGAGTGGTTGATGAAGCAATACAAGCTGAACCCTCCAGAGGTAGCCCAAGTGTTGGGCACATCGGCGGAATATACCGTCAGTCTCGTAGTCGGAAAAAGCTCGGGTGTGGTAGTCAAAATTAACAAAGAAAGATTGCGGGGTCTCAGTAAGGCAGAGTAGCTCCACTTTCCCCTTCGAGTTGTCGGGTCGTCAAGGGAAGGTCACGCAGCCGAAAACTCGCGCAAGGCCCTGCACCTTAGGGCAGCGAGTGGTAAGTGACGGGGAAGTTTGTACATCGGATGTAACTTCAGCGATGTCCGCAGAACAACTTCTGCGCGAAATCCAGATCGAGCGACGAGCGCGCATCCACGATTCGCCGCCCTCGGCGAGTCTAGACGCCTTGGGCGTTCGGCTTCCTGTGGCGTCGTATCCTGGCGAGGATGCCCAGGCCGCCGTGCCTAACAGGATTAGTGATGTCGGCTCGGGGACGGGAGTGCCATTCACGCGAAATGGGGCCGCCGTTCCACCACCAATTATCAACCAGGGCCCGCCGTCAACTCTACTGGCGTAACGAAAGTCGCCAGCCGTGTTGAAGTTAAGTGTCATGTAGCTGTCGCCAGCGGCAGACGCGATGACCCAATATTGAATGCCTTCGAGGAGAGTGGGCGGAGCGTGGATAGACCAGTAGCTAACGCGCTGTTAGTACCGACTTTGTCAGATCCGGCGACTTATTCCGGAATGTTTTCACGAATGGGTGAAGACCTTGTACCGATCGCGTGAATTGGGTACGCTGGCGCGCGGTGATCGATCGCACGGCGACCGTTCGCGTGCAGCGCTTGATTCGCTGGCTCGAACCGTTTCAACGCTGCTTCGGCCATCGTGCGCAGCGGCTCGCGCTGCAGACGTACGTGCACGGCGTGTTCAGCGACAGCGATCGGAAATCGATGCAGGCGATGTTGGCCCGTGTCACCGACCCGATCACCTACCAAGGCTTTCAGCATTTCATCACGCACGCGGTGTGGGACGCCGACCGGATCTGGCGACGGCTCCTCGAGGTGCTGCCCGAGCGCCGGGGCGTGTTGATCATCGACGGGACCAGCTTTCCCAAGCAGGGGACGCACTCGGTCGGCGTGGGGCGTCAGGTACTGTGGCGCGCTGGGCAAGATCGCGAATTGCCAAGTCGCGGTGACGGCCGCGCTGTGGACGGGTGCGCGCGCCTGGATGACCGGCGCGCTGTTGTATCTCCCGAAGCCGTGGCTCAGCCGACGCCGACCGACGCGCGGTGGCGCAGATTCCGACCGGTGCTGTCCTTCCAGGAGAAATGGCGTCAGGCGCTGACGTTGATCCGCCGCGCGCGCGCCGCGGGGCTGCAGGTCACGGCGGTACTCGCCGACGCCGAGTTCGGCGACGTCACCACCTTCCGACGAGCGCTGCACCGTTGGCGTCTGCCGTATGCCGTCGGCGTCTCGCGGCATCTCACGGTGTTTCCCGGCACGCCGGCCGTGCATGTCCCGCCGAGTGCGCGCACGGGCCGGCCGCGTTCGCAGCTCGTGCTCGTGCCCGACACTCGCCCCATCGCGGTGCGCGCCTTGGCGCTGGCCTTGCCGGCGCGCGCCTGGCGACGCGTGACCTGGCGCAACGGGACGAATCGCCCCTGGGCCGCTCGCTTCGCGGCCGTCCGCGTGACCCCCGCCCACGACTGGCGCGATCGCCGACTGGCTCCCGAGGTCTGGCTGTTGTGCGAACAGGATCTGGGCGCCACCCCACGCATCAAATACTTCTTCGTCAATCTGCCGGCCACGGCGTCCGTGAAGCAGTTGGTCCGGCTCGCGCATCAACGCTGGGCGATCGAGCAGCAATACCAAGAGCTCAAGACCGAACTCGGGTTCGACCACTTCGAAGGCCGCTCGTACCCGGGATGGCAACATCATGTCGTGCTCACCGCCATCGCGTACGCCTTTCTCCAACGGGAGCGGATGCGCCGCGGCACCGACCCGTCGCTGACCTTTCCCGGCATTCGAGCCATCGTGCAGGAGATCTTCACGGCGCTGCTGTTGGCTCAACAACCGAACTATTTCAAACGCATCCAAGAACTACAGCAAATCAACCTACGGATCTGACAAAGTCGTATTAGTAGACCCGAATGGGGGAAGATTGGTGAAGTGAAATGCTTCGAGAATGTGCGACATCTACAAACAACTGTCCGAACAAAACATCGAAGAGATCATTGATAAGGAGTTTGCACGTCGCCGTGTATCGCGAATCCCCAATGAAAAGCGAACTTGCCAGCGTCTGCCGCCGAAAGGCACTCCGATAGAATGCGGGACGACCCGCCATGAAGACCCCGTGCCCAGAATGCTCCGCCAGCTCCGTATGGATAAGTCTGGCCAAAGTGACACGCGCACGCGGAACGCTCGTGATGCGGTGGCGGTGTACCGTTGTGTGCGTATGAGTGGACAGTTGGAACAGCTCGGCCTAAACTGCCCCGCGCTTCGTTGCGTCAACGGCGTGTCCGTCGTCGCGCACCCATTCCGCTATAATACGGGCTATGTGGACATTCTTTCTGTGGATGGCCCTGTTGACCATGGCAGCGCTGTGTTACCCAAGACGGCCTCGGACAGCCGCTGCACTGTTCATCGTCCTCGGTGTGCTGTCCATAGTTTTGATATTCACGAGCAACCCCGGAAATGGACTCATCGCTATGCCAGGCGCGTTCTGGATCGCGCTTGGTGCGTGGTATCTGGTGAAGTTTCGCAATCCTGACGTTCGAGCGAAGCACGTCGAGTATTGGACGGCGAAGGCGTAACGCCGTCCACGGGGAAACACACACTCAAGGAACAAAAAAGATGGTCCTTCGCGCCCTGGGTGCGTCAGCGTTAGTTGTCGTGCTCTCGCTCACCGGAGCCAGAGCGCAAGAACAGGACACGAAGGCCGCACGGGCAGCTGTGGATTCGTGGCTCAGCCTCATCGACGCTGCTGACTACGCGAAGAGTTGGGACGAATCCGCGACATTCTTCAAGAATGCGATCACGTCGGAAAAGTGGCAGGCCGCTGTAAAAACTGCGCGGGGTTCGTTTGGTGTGTTGAAATCACGCACTGTGAAGAGTGCGACTCCAGCAACGAAACTCCCCGGCGCACCAGAAGGCGAATATGTCGTGTTTGATTTTGACGCGATCTTTGAGCAGAAACCTGCCGGTGAGCGAGTGACGGTTGTTCGGGATAAGGATGGCTCGTGGCGTGTTGTTGGTTATTTCGTGAAGTGAGTAAGCCCCACAACTCGGAACCGGGGTGAGCTGTCTGCGTCGGGATGGAAGGCCGATCAAGAGGGCTGTGTGACCTTGAATCTGATCAGAATACGCTGGCACGTCATCGCTATCTACCTCGCGGTTCTTGTGATGTGGGCTGTTCTGGTGTCCGTCAAAGCCTCGTTCGCCTATTTCTTGGGCACTGGCCTGATGTTCACCGCGTCGCGCTTGTGGCGTCGCGTCGCTCGCCCGTAGCCTCACGCTACTCTCTGATCCATCCCATCTAACAGCAGGCCCCCCACTTGAAGCCTAAACCCCTCGCTCCACTGACGGGTCGAAAGGGAAGGTCACGTAGCCAAAAGAGGCGCACCATTGCGCTCAGGTCACCTCGATCAATGGCGTCGGTCGGGTATTCTGCTGCTAAGTCTATACAACTCAACGATATGAAATGACCTAAAGGGCGGGAAACGGTAAGAGAACTGACGAATAGCATACTCTGCCGCGTGAGGGCGCTCATTCACCCTATTTTGGCATCCGTGCGACTTCTTCTGCTTGCCCTATTGGCCTCTGCCGTTACGTCATGCGCGGAGCAAGCTAAACCCACACCTTGTCACCGAACGTTCAAATGCGGCCACTGAGGAACGTTTGAAAAGCGGCCACGCGGTAGGTGGCGTGAGTATCGTCTGACTCCTCACCGCGCGCAAGCGCGGGATCTTCGTTCTGTTCCGGATCACTGTACGAGTACGGCGGTGGGCGGTGTGGGAAACGCGTCTGCGCGTTTTCCAAGCCGCGGTGGGCGCGTTCTGGGCGTCCACGGCGGCGGCACCGTCCACGGCCTCAGTCGTCGCTTCGCACCGGTGCGCTGGCGCAGTCGATAGCTCTTGCCCGGTCATTTGCACGATGGTGGCGTGTGCGAGGAAGCGATCCAGGATCGCGGTCGCGGCGGGCACGTCGCCGAGGAAGACCCCCCAGTCCTGCGTCGGCCGATTCGTGGTGATGAGCGTCGACGCCGTTTCATGCCGACGCACGAAGACCTCCAAGAGATCCTCGGCCGCGTTGGATCCGAGCTTCTTCATCCCGAAGTCTTCGAGCACGAGCAGGTCCACGCGCGTGAGCTGCTGGACGAGCTCGCGGCGCGCACCCGTCGCGTCGGCCTCGCGCGAAGTCGGCCGCCAAGTCGAAGGTGCTGCGCACGAGCGCGCGGTGGCCGGCACGAATGGCGCCGACGGCGATCGCGGTGGCGATGTGCGATTTCCCGACGCCGGGCGGGCCGATGAGCAGCACCCCGGCGTGGGTCTGGACGAAGCGGGCGCTGGCCAATTCGACGATCTTGGCCTTCGGGATCTTCGGCATTGAAGCTCCAGTCGAACTCGGCGAGCGTCTTCACGACGGTGATGCCGGCTTGTTTGAGCCGCCGCGCGAAGAGCCGGTCCGCGCGCCGCGCGAGCTCGTCCTCGACGAGCAATTCGAGAAACTCCAGATGCGGGAGCGGTGCGGCTTCGGCTTGGGCCACGCGCCCGGGTAAGGCCTCGACGATGCCGGACAGGCGGAGATGGCGCAGTCGGGTCGTGAGCTGTGGATTCATCGTAGGAAGTCCTCCAAGGTGTATTGAGTCATCGGGCGAATCGCAGGATCCTCGGTGACGAGCGTCGGCGCCGGCCGCGCCGGCGTGCGCTCGACGATCTGGCGAATGGTCTGATACCGAAAGTGCTGATGGGCGTGGGCCTCGGTGACGGCGGCCAGGACGCGCTCGCGCGGATGCCGCCGGGTCAGCCCCAGGACGCCTTGAATGAGCCGAATGGCGCGGACGCCACGCGCCGCGAGGGCGGCCTCGGCCCACTGCTTGAAGCGCCGGGCCGAGCCGCTCACATTGGCCGACGAGCCGATCGACATAGGCCTGCTGACGTGTCGAGGCCTCGCGCCTCGCCGGCGCGCGGGGCAAACACGCCGGCGGCCACGCGCGCGTGCACCATGACGAGCGTGTCGCCGTGGAAGACGCGCACGAGGTGCGCATCCCATCGCACGCGGACGCGCTGGCCCAGCAACGCGAGCGGCACCGGATAGAAGGCCCCGGCGACTTCGACGTGGCCATCGGTGTGGACGGTGCGCTCCCCGGCCGGTAAAAACGGAAACGCCTCGCCGGCGAGCGGCTGCAGCGCCCGTTGCTCGACCTCCACGAAGTGCGTCCACACCTGGCGCCGCGTGGTGCCGTGAATGCGCAGCCGCGCGACCGTGCGATTCCAGTGCCGCAGAAACGCATTGTGGGCGTCGAGGCTGTCGAAGCGCCGGCCTTTCAGGGCGTTGCTCTTTGACGTACCCGCCGCTGCGCTCCTGCTTACCGTTTTCCTGCGGGCGGCGCGGCTGCGTCGGCAGCGGCGTGAAGCCCCAGTGCGCCGCGAACGCGAGATAGACGTCGTGGCTGTCGGGATCGAAGAAGCAGGCGCGCACCACGGCCGCTTTGAGATTGTCGTGGCGAATGACCCGCGGCACGCCGCCGAGGTCGCGGAACGCGCGTTCGTGCAGGCGCAGAAACGTCTCGAGTTTCTGATCCCACACCGCTTCCTCGTAGCCGTGCCGCGAGTGGCCCAGCGTCATCCGAAAGACCCACGGCCGTCGCCACTCCCCGGTCGCGGCGTCGAGCGTCGGCGCGCCGCGGAAGAAATCCACCTGCGCTTCCGCCCCAGGCGCGCAGTGAAAGACGCCGACGGCCCGGCGTGTCGGCGCGAGCGTCCGCACGAACCGTTTCACCGATTCGTAGCTCGCGCCGTACCCGTACTCCTCGACCAGGTCCTGCCAGATCCGCTGCAGACTCAGACCGGCGTCGAGTTTCTCGGTGATGGCCGTGCGATAGATCGCGGCGGCGAACCGCGGACGCGCGGCGGAGCCGGGGAACGTTTTGGCCGGTTTTGCGTCCGAGCCGGCGAACGTTTTGGCCGCATTTGAATCGGTCGACCCACGCAGCACTCGCCGCACATTCGAGCGGCGGCGAGGGCATCAGAGCCGGGGAACGTTTTGGCCGCATTTGCCTGGCGGGCCTGCGTCGTACCGGCTCACCGTTTCGCGGCGCACGCCGGTCTCGGCTTCGATGCGCCGGTAGCTCCAGCCGAGCTCGAGTAGGGCGAGAACTTGCGATTTCTTCGGCATCTTCAGGTAGTTAGGCATCGGCATCCTCAAGGGATCAAACCCTCAAGGATGCCTGAACACCCCTACCTGCAGTGGCCGGTTTTCAGACGTTCGGTCGTGGCCGCATTTCAGCGTTCGCTAACACCCGCCGTGCCGGTTGATCCGGTGTCGGCCATTCTCGATGTTTTCGATTCTTACCGGATAGTCGCGTTAGGCGAAGGCAATCATGGGAATGTGCAGGGCCACGTATTTCGTTTGTCACTGATTCAGCATCCACGATTCGCAGACACGGTAAATGACATTGTTGTGGAGTTCGGCAACGCACGTTACCAGTCGCTGATGGATCGGTTCGTGCGTGGAGAGGAGGTGCCCCCGGCGTCTCTTCGGCGGATTTGGCAAGACACAACGCAACCGTTCACAACGTGGGATAGTCCGATTTACGAGGAATTCTTTCAAACGGTGCGCACGGTGAACAGCTCCCGGGCTCGTGACCGACAGCTACGCGTGCTCCTGGGCGATCCCCCCATCGATTGGAACGTCATCAAGCACGCTGAACAGGCTCTTCAGTGGCTGGACTCAAGGGATACTCATCCGGCTGAGCTAATCAAACGAGAAGTGCTATCACAAAACAGGCGTGCCCTTGTTATTTACGGTGACATGCATTTTCAGCGGAAGAACATTCAACTGAACTACATGGACCATCACGGTCCCGAGGGTAAGACGCTTGTCAATCTGCTGGAAACGACCACGGACGTGTTTACGGTGTGGACGAATACACATACCAACCTCGCAATACTCCAGCCAAACGTCATTTCGTGGCAGAAGCCGAGTCTGGTCCGAATTCGCGGGACCACTCTAGGCGCGGCGGATTTTACTTCTTACTATCCGATGCAGAGCGACCGTTTGACTGTGCGAGACGGCAAGGCTGTGCCGGTGCCCCGTGATCAATGGCGCTCGTTACGTATGGAAAATCAGGTCGATGCTGTTTTGTATCTCGGATTGCCAACTGAGATTACATATTCAAGGATATTGCCCGCGCTTTGCGCTGATACGGCTTACGTTGCAATGCGCCTCGGGCGCTTGGCATTGTCGGGTCTCCCCGCTGACAGACTAGAGGATTGCCCTGTTGTTGAGCGAAAGTGAGCCTTTGCTGGAGCCGAGCGGGTGTCGAATCCATGACGGGAGAAGTGAACGTGCTGAGCGATTGGGTCGCACGCGGAGCACCAGTTAGAACTCAGTGAGATCCGACACTGCTCGATTCCGAAAACGGGCAAGCCAGAAGCGAGGTGCGAAATGGTGAGGCTTCGTCTGTTGTTGATAATGCTGGCTCTCACGGTCCCACTGTCGGCTGCTGACGTTTCTGGTATCTGGAACATGAATCTCAAAGCGGATTGGACGACCATCCCAGCCCTCGTCTGCACGTTTTCCCAGATGGTTGCGCCGCTCGGAAACTAGACCAGTCCGCCGCTCGAGAAAGTAGAGCCACCTGGAGGACGGTTCATTCTACGCGGTTGTGACTGCGACGACACAGCGACATAAAACTGACCCCTCGCTTCGTTCTTTGAGGACAGCGCGAGCCGGCCTCGCCGGCGAGCGCCCGCAGTCAAGACGGCACGGATGTGTCGCACGGAGCACGGGCACTCACGGATGGGCCTCCTGGCCGCGACGCTTCCGCATGCGATAGCTCTTGCCTTTCGTGGTGATCACCGTGGCGTGGTGCGCCAAGCGATCGAGCAGCGCGGTGGTGAGCTTCTCGTCGCCGGCAAAGACGGTGACCCATTCGGCAAAGGCGAGATTCGTGGTGACGACGGTCGCCCGTCGCTCGTAGCGGTCGGTGAGCAGATTGAAGAGCAGCTCGCCGCCGACGCGGTCGAACGGCACAAAGCCCAGCTCGTCGACGATCAGGACGTCGACGCGGAGGAGCCGCTGCTGCAGCCGGGTGAGCTCGCGGGCATCGCGCGCTTCGATCAGCTGACGCACCAGATCGGCCGCCCGGGTGAAGAGCACGCGTCGTTTCTGCTTCGTCGCCTCCACGCCGAGCGCAATCGCGAGGTGCGTTTTGCCGGTGCCGATCGGGCCGGCGAAGATCAGATTCTCGGGCGCCGTGACCCATTCGCCGCGCGCGAGGGTGTGGATCTGCGTCGCGCTGACGCCGTCGGCGGCGGCGAAGTCGAAGGTGTCGAGCGTCTTCACCTCCGGGAAGCGCGCCTCGCGCAACCGCTGGCGGATCACCGACTCGTGCCGCGAGGCCTGCTCGGCGCGTGAGGACCTCGTGGAGATAGTCCTCGTGCGGCCAATGCGCTTCGCGCGCTTGCCGGGCCAGGCCTTCAAACGTGCGGGCCACGCCCGGGCAATTTCAACACCCGCGTCTGGGCGACGACGAGATCGCGGGCGAGGGTGGCGGCGCTCATGCGCCACCGCCGAGGAGCCAGCCGTCGTAGTCGGCGGCACAGCCGCTCGCGACGTCGATGTCGCGCAGCGGGCGGGCACCGCGTCGAGCGCGACGCGGGCGGCGCCGATCGCGCCGGCGTGAGGGCGAGCAGCAGCGGCGTCCCGGTCGCCAGCGCGACGGTCAGCGCGGGCACGACGACCGCCGCGCCGTACGTATCGAGCTGGCCGAGGACTTTGGCGAAGAGCCGCGCGGCCTCACGCGGCCCGTGCGCCACGTGGAGCTGATCCCAGATCGCCGGAAACGGCCCGCCCAGATCCCGCAGGAGATCCGGCAGCACCTGGCGCACCGCCTGCGGCTTCCGCGCGAGCTCCGACAGGTAATGCCGGTAGTCAATCGACCGCTGCCCAAACCGCTTGCGCGGATGCAGAATCCGCGTCCCCTCGCGCCCGACGATGGTCACGGTCGTGGCGCCGATGCGCACGACGAGATCGAGCCCGCCCAGCGACTCGGCACCGAGTAGACGGCGCCCTCGAGCCGGACCAACGCGCGCGGCGACACCGTGGCGAACGTCGTGGCCTCCGGCGCGAACGGCGTCGGGGCGAGTCGGAAGTGGCGCTGCTCCTCGGCGAAGCGCACGCCGATGGTCTGGCCGGCCGCATCCCGCTTGGTGTCGAGCCGCGCATCCATCTGCGCCAGCAGCGTCTCGTTGATGGCCGCGAGCGTCGGGCCGACGGGAATCGGCACGAGCGCCTGCTGCCGCACGGCCTTGCCGCGGGACTCGACGCCGCCTTTATCGTGGCCCTCGCCGGGCCGACAGAAACAGGCCTCCAGCAGGTAGTGCGACGCGAGCGCCGCGAACCGCGGCGTCAGCGTCCGCGCGCCGCCGACCAGGATCCGGACGACGGCCGCCCGCAGATTGTCGTACGCGACGCGGGCCGGCACGCCCTCGAAGTGCGCAAAGGCGCGGACGTGCCCGTCGAGAAAACTGATTTGATCCTGGCGCTCGTAGATCCACGCGAAGTCGCGGCCCGAGTACATCAGCCGCATCAGGAACAGCCACGCCTTCCGGCGGGTCCCGTCGACGTCGACCAGCACCTCGAAGAAGTCGACCTCGGCGAGATCGCCCGGCCGATACGTCAGCGGCACGAAGACCTCGCGGCGCTGCCGCTTCCACTCCGCGACCGCGTCTTTGACGACGGTCACGCCGACGCGGTGCCCCTCGGCCAGCAACAGCTCGTGCAGCCGCGTGGCGGTCAGCCGCTGCTTGCCGCCCGTCCACCGCACCGATTCGGCCAGCAGCGCCTGCACCCGCTCGGCGACCGCGTCCCACACCGGCCGGGGCCGAGGCGCCGCCTCCGCTTCCGAACGGGGCCGCCTGATCCAGGTACTTGCGGACCGTGACCGCGCCAACCCCAACTCGCGGGCGACCGCCCGCTGCGTCCGCCCCTCCACCAGCACCTTATGTCGAACAACATGCACGTGATCCATCCTGAGCATCCTCCAGCGAACCCCGGATCCCTCGATCCGGCAAGCCCGCCATCAGGCCCTCAGGTGGTCTACTTTCCGAGCGGCGTTTGGTCTACTTTCTGAGCGGCGCGCCCACCGAGCGGTCAGCAGTTGACCGGCGGTTGCAGGGCACGCGCGGATTCCAGTGGAACAGAACTGACTGGCGGGAACGTTGAGTGCATCGCTTTAGCTGTCAGTGGCGTGTCGTCACTCCCGATGGTCAAACTTGGACCTACCTGTTGACAGGCACACTGAACCCGAAGGCGACGATGATCGAAGGTAGTTTTACGATATCTAGCGGTGAAACAAAGGCGGGCGTAGGGAGCTTCACAGCCACGAGACAGTAGTGTCCGAAAGGAACTCCTTCTCGGACAGGTTTAGGTCCGAAAGAGATCGATTTTCGGGGCCGAATCGACAGCCCGCTATGCGAGCCTTCTGGACAACCGCCAATCGTGCAGGACTGTCAGGAAAGTCGTGTCCATCAGCGCTTGAACGACTTCTCCGGTAACTCCGCAGAGGTGATAATTTCGCATAGCCCGCTCGGATCACATGCCGGCATGGCTTTGCCCTTCCATCTGACGATTTGTGCGGCGAGACGATCCCGGAATGCCTGGAGCTGTCGGATGCGATCTTCTGCCGCAGCCAGATTCCGCTGCGCAAGTTCGAGCACATGGGAGCAAGGGGTTCCGCCCGCACGGCTCAGCTTCAGGATTTCGGCGATCTCCTCCAGCGAAAAACCCAGGCCCTGTCCCTTCTTGATGAATTGAAGCTCATTCAGTGTGGCGGGTGGGTATCGGCGGTAACCGCCCTCACTTCTCGGAGGGGGTGTCAGCAGTCCGATTTCCTCGTAGTAGCGAATCGTCGCGGGGCTGACGTCTGATTGCCTGGCGAGATTTCCGATAAGCATCGCTGGATTAGAAACCTTCAAGCCAACTTTAAGGTCAAGACCTCTTGACCTTCAAGCCATTGTAGACCTGATGCTAGCTGTTAAAGCGACACTATGCTGTGGATTTACCAGCGCTTCAGCCAGACTTTACAGGTCCAGACCCGATTCGATCACGCGTACAAAGAATACCTGTTGATTATTCGGCCGCACGGCGAACGAGAAGTCGAACGTTTTCCCGACGCCGCCAGTTTTCGAGCGCGCCTCGGGAACCTTGAACGACAACTCGAGGCGGAGCACTGGCGGACGCGCTGTCCGGTGGCAATTCGCGATGGCTGGCAACTGTAATCGCGCCGGTACCCTTCTCCGAACGATCATCAGCCCCGGATAATCGACAACACCTCGTCCCGTTTCCGCTCCATGAGCTCGGAGGTCGTTCCCTCGAGGTTCAACCGGAGCAACGGCTCCGTATTCGACGCGCGGACGTTGAAATGCCAGTCGGGGTACTCGATGGAGATGCCGTCGAGCTTCGAAATCTTCGCGTCCGGATACCGCGCTTCGATTGCGGCGATGCGGGCCGACGTCGCCTCCATGCTCGGCATCTTGGTATTAATCTCCCCGGAGATGAAATATTTCGCGCGCAGCGGCTCGAGCAGCTGCTTCAGCGACTGCCCCTTCTTCGACATCAGCTCGAGGATCAGGAGCGCGGGGATGAAGCCGTTGTCGCAGTAAAAGTTGTCGCGGAAATAGTAGTGCCCGGTGACCTCGCCGCCGAACGCCGCGTTCAGCTCGCGCATACGCCCTTTGAAGAACGCGTGGCCGACGCGATTCATCACCGCGGTTCCGCCATATTTCGCCGCGACGTCCTTCACCGCATAGCTGGCGCGGAGGTCGTAGACGATGGTCGCGCCTGGCTCTTTCAGTAGAAACGCCTCGGCAAGAAGCGCCGTGACGAAGTCGCCCGAAATGAACTCGCCGTCTTCGTCGATGAAGAAACAACGGTCGGCGTCGCCGTCCCAGGCGATGCCAATCTCGGCGTGCGTCGCCTTCACCCGCGCGACGATGTCGGCGCGGTTCTCTTCGATCAGCGGATTCGCTTCGTGGGTGGGAAAGGTGCCGTCGATGGTGAAACAGAGCGTGTCGACCTTGCACGGAAGCGCCTTGAAGAGCTCGGGCGCCGCCAGTCCGGCCATGCCGCATCCCGCGTCGAGCACCACCTTGAACGGCTTGATGATGGACGGATCGATGAAGCCCAGCACGTGCTTCGCGTATCCATCCAGAATCGTTCGGGGGGTGAGGCCACCAGGCGTCGCGGCCGGCGCCGGTATCTGGCTGCCGGCGATCATGTCGCGGATATCGGAAATGCCCGCGTCACCGCTGAGCGGATGATTACCGCGCCCGACCATCTTGCAGCCGTTGTATTGCTTGGGATTGTGCGACGCCGTGATCTGCGCGCCGCCGTCGAGCTCGTCGGTGGCCACCGCGTAGTAGATCATGTCGGTCGTGATCATCCCGTAGTCGATCACGTCGGCGCCCTTGTTCGCGTGCGCCGGCAATGAAGGCGGCTGCGAGGCTCGGCGACGACAAGCGCATGTCTCGTCCCACGCCGATGCGCCTGGCGTTGAGGTAGGCGACGAACGCCCGGCCGATCTGATGAAACGTCTGCTCGTCGAGCTCGGCCGGATAGAGGCCCCGCACGTCGTAGGCTTTGAAAATATTTGGATTCATAGGCGGCTGTAATCGGCGATGGACGTGTCGTCCCCGAACACGCCCCCGCGAAGTATGGAGTTTCGGCCGATGCGGCCGGATCGGCCAATGATCGTGTCGGCCACGACGGCCTCACGACCAATACGCGAGCCGGCCCAGACGATGACGCCCGACACGTTCGCATCTTCTTCGACGTGGCTGTTCTTCCAAGCACCGTGTACGGGCCGAGGCGCGCCCCGGCTTCCACCACGCAACCCTCGTCCACGAACAGCGGTCCTTCGAGGCGTGCGGCCGGATCGACCCGGGCCGTCGGAGCGACCCAGGCCAGACCGCGTTTTCCGTTGAACGGCGGCATCGAGTAGCGGCCGTCCATGATGTCGCGGTGCACCTGCATGTACTTTCTCAGGTGTGCCGATGTCGATCCAGTAGTCACGATAGATCGATGCGAGGAACGTCTCGCGGCGTTCGATGAACGACGGGAAAAAGCTGCGCTCGATCGACCACGCCACGTCGGGAGGGATGCGATCGAACGTGTCGGGCTCGAGCACGTAGATGCCGGCGTTAATCGTGTCGCAGGTAATCTCCTCGGGCTTCGGCTTTTCGATAAAGCGAAGGATGTTGCCGGGCGCGTCGGTTTCGACCAGGCCGTAGGCCCTCGGATTTTCGACCGGCGTGAGGACGATGGTGGCGCGCGCGCCGCGGCCGCGATGGAAGTCGATGAGGCCGCGTAAGTTCACCTGCGTCAGGACGTCGCCGTTGAACACCACGAGCGTGTCGCGCACGCCCTGCGCAGCGTACCGCACGGCGCCGGCGGTGCCGAGGGCGTCGGCTCGACGACGTAGCGGAGCTTGATGCCGGCGTCGCGTCCGTCGCCGAAGACCTCTTCGATGCGGTGCGGCTGGTAGTTGAGGCTGAGGATGACTTCGTCGATTTCCGGGACTTGCTTGATGAGATCGAGCTGATAGTGGAGAAACGGCCGGTTGAAGATCGGAACGATCGACTTGGGTGCGTGCACGGTAAGGGGGCGGAGCCTCGTGCCCTGGCCCCCGACAAGAAGAAGCGCCTTCATATCGACCCGTGATGATACTGCATAGGAAACGAGACATCCTACGTCGTACAGTCTCGTCGCCTCTCGTCAGGTTGTCCTTGCGAATTCGTTCAGGGTCCGCATGGGTGTCTCCGGTTGCGCGTCGAATGGAATGCGGCGTCTAGAGGAGCTGTGTGTCTCGGTCCCCTTACGACATGCGCCTCGGCCGCCAGTCCAGCCGAAGCCGCGCCGCTCGAAGCGATGCTCGTTCGCGCCTTCGTCGCAATGTCTGACAGCGATGGCTGTCTTCATGTTGTTCCCTATTGAACAGGGGCTAACACCCCTGTGTGTGCTACTGTCCGGTTGGCGAGAGGTGCGCCCCTTCGCGATTTCACGAACTTTCTCGCTCGTTTAGGAAGGTAGAAAATGACGCGCAAAGTTCAACCAGGCCTCGTTGTTTTGATCGTGATTGCCACCCACGGGCTTGCGGGTTGCGGACCCGAGGCGTCGCTGCAGTTGCCGCCGTCTTCACCATCATCGCCCTCCTCGTTTGTGCCGTATGTAACCATCCAGCCAACGCCGGTCGTCTTCGCTCCGAACGTCACTCTCTCTGGCGTGGTGTTCGAGATTACACAGGGCGCGGAGGTCCCTATAGAAGGGGTCGACGTATATTGCGAGGCGTGCGGTGAGGAGACTCATACTTGGGCATCCACGGACAAAAAGGGGTTCTATAGCTTCAAAGGCGTCTGGGGTGCCTCTGTTTCGATCATGGTGGGCAAAGACGGTTACCAAGATCCTCGCGGGCCAACGAACACTGGTTTTCCAAACGGCTATCTTCGGCGAGATGTGACGGTTAACGGCGACACGCGATTCAACGTCCAACTGGAAAGGAAATGAATCGAGGAAAAGCGGTGAGCCTCTTGTGACGGTCCATCCGTGCTAGGTCTCTCTCGCTGACCGGCCGAGTGAAATACGGTACGCCATCTGCGTATAGGTGCTCGCACGTGCAAAGCTCCACCCCACCAGTAAGAGGCCAACGTACACATTGGTTCTTGTGTCGACCAAATAGGCGCCTCCGACGAAGAGCGCGACGGTGAAAGAGAAGCGCAGAGCATTCCACGTGACGCTGGACGCGCCTCTCGCAATGCCCGCCAGCCAGGCTTTCCCGGTCAGCAATAACTCGTCGACTCTAGACACGACCGCCCTCCCGAACTAGCTCCGAACGAATGAATTGAATAGTTCAGTTTGCGAGTTCGATCGCCGTGCTTAGGTCGTCCTTCGAATTACTTCGACTCCATTGGTCGCATCGGTCTTCAAGGCCTGGTGCGTGATTCTGATTGGCTACGCGGACCAGCTTTGTAGTGCCGTGCACCAGACGCGCTTTTCTCATCAACGCTCCGGCCGCCGCGGTGGCGCGAGCTGCACGGACAGCGCGCATCGTCGTCTCAACGTATCGCGAACGTCAGCTCGACGCGCATGGCGCTTCCGATGGCTGCGTCGGCCTCGCGACGATGTCACGTCGTCCTCTCGTCTATCGACCTTCCTCCGTAGCCAAATTCGTCTGGACGACAAGTGGCGTAATGCGCTTCTGTCTGAGCGCCGCGGCCCAGGCACGCGTGTCGTAGGCCCTATCGGCGCCGACCGTCAGCCCGCTTCGTCAGCGTCAGCTCGTCGAGCATTAAGATCGCGGCGTGGCGTGCGAACTGCCCCCGCGCCGCGGTGACGGCGGTGGCGCGATCTAGCCGTGACTATTCTCGGTCAGCAGATGCGCGAGGTAGCCGAGTTTGGCCTCGCGCCCGACGGCCTTCGTATAGAGCCGGGCGTCGGATCGGTCGTCGCTTGATGCGTGTCGTTCCGGCGCGTTGCAGCCCGTGGCAATTCGCAGCTGGATTCTCTCGCGATCATCAGGCGGGCGGCCGGTACCGCCCTTCGGCTTGAAGCTTTTGGGACTGGCCCACGCTTCGAGCTGCGTGCCATCGACGGTGAAGTGCTCGTCCGAGAGCAGGCCGTCGGCCTTGATACCGGCCAGTACTTCTGCAAGCACGCGTCGCAACATCCCACACTCGCGCCAGGCCGGTCGGCCGATGCTTGGTCGAACATGCGTACTTCCGGACGGGTGCGTTGACGTACCTAGCCGCGTGGGATGTCCATCGCGCGAAATTGTTTGGCCGAGTGCGCAACCGAAGACGACGATCGCTGCCGTGATCGGCTCGTCGCGCAGGTGATGACCACCGAGCCGTATCGATCCGCACGCCGGGTGTTCTGGATCAGCGACAACTGCTCGTCGCATCGAGGGGAAAAGCGCCGCCGCGCGCGATGCGCGCGCAGTGGCCCACGCTGAGGCTGGTGCACACGCCCCAACGCATGCGAGCTGGTTGAACCAGATCGAAATCTACTTTTCGATCGTTCAACGGCAGGTCGTGACCCCGAACGACTTCGCGTCCCTGCGCGAACTCGACGATCGCCTGCTCGCGTTTCAAGCGAGATACGAGCAGGCCGCCAAACCCTTTCAATGGACCTTCAGCTCCGCGCTGACCTGGTCGCGCTCTTGGCCAAACTGAGAACCAAAGAATTGGGCCATGTCGCATAACTGAGAATACGTCACGTTCAATTGCTGAAACAGAGCACTTAGCTAGCAGAAGGCTGACCGGCATATCTCGGCCTAGCTTGTGAGGCCCGCAGGTGTTGTGCCTGGATGAGACGAGCCGACGCCGCTTCAAGAGGTACTGGCGCGTAGTAAGTCCATTCAGCGGATGGATTCGCCGACGTGTTCTGCAGACAATAAAGAGGGAGTCGGAATCGATGACGTAGCCTTCCGCGCAACCGAGCCGTCGCAGCGGAGCGGAAGTAGCACGGCCACGCTCATCTACACTCTGCTAGTCTTGTTCTGGCTCGTACTGCATTACAATTGCTACAGCCGTGCGCCCCACGATCAATCTACCGAACGCCCTCACCGCGACGCGCATTTTTCTCGTCCCGCTGCTGGTCGTGGTGTTGTTGACCAATTTCGAAGGGCGTCTCATCTTCGGCTTCCGTAAAGAGCTCATCGGCGCGGCCATCTTCGGCCTCGCTTCGCTCACCGATTGGCTCGATGGCTACCTGGCGCGGCGGCGCAAGCAGGTGACGACGCTCGGGCAGATGATCGATCCCATTGCCGACAAGCTGCTGACCTCGGCGGCGTTCATATCATTGATTCAGATGGGGCTCGCGCCCGCGTGGATGGTGGCTGTCATCATAGGCCGGGAGCTCGCGGTCACGACCCTTCGGGGCATCGCCTACGCCCGCGGCGTCGTGATTCCCGCGTCGCCGCTCGGCAAGGTGAAGATGGTCGCGCAGGTTGTGGCGATTCTGGCGCTGATTCTTGGTGAGGAAGAGCGCCTTCAGCCGCTCGGCATGCTCGGTTACGTGGCGCTCTGGATCGTGGTGGCGACGGCGCTGATTTCGGCGGCCGATTATTATCGCCGCTTCAGCCGCATTCCATCGAAGGTCGCGTCGTTCCCCCCTGTCGAACGCCGCAGCAGAGCTAGCTAGTAGCTGGTAGCCAGCAGCTGGTAGCAAAAAACTTACGGAATCTTGTCGGCTACAGGCTACCGGCTACTAGCTACCGGCTAGAATCTACCACCCACCGCCTAGCGGATCGGCGCGACGAGGTCGCCGTTCGTGATCGCATCTCTCGAAGCCACGATCTGAACGGTCGCGTCGTCAGACCGCACGGCGACGACGAGTACTTCGCCGACCTCAACGAGGGGCGAATTGCGCGCCATGTCGGCGAACGGCTTCGAGCGGCCTGTGATGTCCACGCTCTTGTCGCGCTTGTCTCTGAAAACCAGGTAGCGCTGGCCGAGGACGACCCCTGAATTGCTGCCGCGATCGATCGTCATCACGTTGCCTGGCGCCGGCGGTGTGGATGCCCTCGACGCCCGTCACGATATGCCCCGTGTTGTCGTACTGAGGCGTCGAGCCGGGCAGGGGGCGCGCCGCAACCGTGGGCGCGACGAACGGATCGAGATAGTCGTCGAACAGAATGCCATCGCACGCGTGCAGCACTGTGGCCGTCGAGACCATCGTATCCACGCCGAGAATCTGCACCCAGCCAGACGTGTGTATCGTCGCGCGTGGCGCCGGTCCCGTGGTCGTGATGGCGGGGACGACCCGGCGCACGAAAAAACGCTGGCCGGGCTGAATGCCGGCATTCGAACCGCCGCTGATGACCAGAACGTCGCCGGGGCCAAGCAGTTCGCGGATGGCAGGATCCTGGACACCGACCACTCGAAGCAGCGGCTCGTTCTTCTTGTCCCGCTTCTCGGTCAGCAGCGCCGGGGCACAAGCCACGTCATTGAACGCCCAGGCCGGCGGCGGCACGAGTTCGGTGTCGGCGGACGGCGCCGGCGCTGTCTGTGCCAGAGCCGGCGCGGCAATCAGCGAGAGGAACAGCGCACGCGCGGAGGTCACGGTTACGCATACAGAAGTCCTTGAGGGAGCGTAGGTTATCGCCCTGCCGTGGCTTCGGGTTTCAGCCTCAGGCAGATCTTCAGCCCTTCTTATCGGACGTTTCGGAGGTTTTCGCTCAGTATTGACGGGGATTAACGCTCGGCGGTCTCGCCGAGCTTCAGCTCCTGCTTGAGCCGCTCGATGCGGCGCGTCGTCTCTTCGAGATACTCGCTCTTCTCGAATTCCTTCAGGAGGCGCTCGTAATAGGGCAGAGCTTCGGCTTTCCTGGCAGTCTTTTCGAGCGTTTCCGCCAGGTGGAAGTACAGGGAGTCCTTGCGGGTGTATTCGGGGTCGGTTTCGAGCACGTGGCGGTAGCGCGGCTCGGCGCCCGGATAGAGACGAATGCTCAAGTAGAAATTCGCGACGATCATGTCCGCGTCCGACAGCCGGTCCTTCGCCTCGCGCAGCCGCTGCTTCACCTGCGTGATCAGCGAGCTGTTCGGGATATCGATCGACGAACGTCTGGAATTCCTTGATCGCTTCGCGCGTTTCCGTCTGGTCGCGCTGCGGGCTCAGCATCTGGTTGAAATGCACCATGCCGAGCTGCATCTGCGCGTAGTCGGCTCTCGGATTGGTCGGATAGAAGGCCAGGAACTCGCGATATTCGTTCTGCGCGTACACGTACGACGCGCTGTTGTTTTCGCCGAGGAACGTGTCGCCGACGCCGAGCTTCGCATCGGCGCGCAGCGGGCTCTGCGGATAGGACTCGAGCAACTCGGAGAAATACGTGCGCGCCCTGGTCCACGACCGATCCTTGAGCGCCGCATTTCCGCGATCGAGCAGAATCTTATCGGCTTCTCCGGGTGCCGGCGGTCACGGGAGCATTGGACGAGCAGCCGCCGACAATGACCGCCAGCAAGAGCAGAGAGCAAAGGGCAAAGAGCAAAGAGGGCGATTGTTCTCATTTCGTAAGCCACCGATACTGCTGGTCGAGGCCGTTCTCGAGTGTGACCCGCGGATTGAAGTCGAGGTCGCGGCGGGCGGCCGACGTATCGGCGTAGGTGTGGCGCATGTCGCCTTTCTGCTCGGGTTCGCGCTGAACGGCAACCGTCTTTCCGGTCACCTTCCGTATCAGCTCGAGCACGTGGTTCAACGTGACCCGTGAGCCACCACCAATATTGTACACGCTGCCCGGGCGGCCCTGGGCTGGCCGCCGCCATGTTCGCCGCGACGATGTCCGACACGAAGGTGAAGTCGCGGGTCTGCTCGCCATCGCCGTACACCGTGATGGACTTGCCGTCCCTCGACGGCGGTCAGAAAGCGCTGAAATCGCCATGTCGGGCCGCTGTCGCGGCCCATACACGGTGAAATACCGCAGCGACACCGCCGGGACGCCGTGGTTCGCGCAGTAGAGATTGCCGAGGTGCTCCGCCTGCCAGCTTCGTGACGCCGTAGGGCGAGAGCGGCTGTAAATACGCGTCTTCGCGCATCGGCAAGCGGCACGTGGTTGCCGTAGACCGACGAGCTCGAGGAGTATACGTATTTCTGGATTGGCATCGCCTACGAGGGCCTCGAGCAGCCGCTGAGTCGCTTGGATGTTGTCCCTGATATAGACGTCGAAATCGCCTCCCCAGCTTTTCCGAACGCCGGCCTGGCCGGCCAGATGGAACACATGGGTGGTCGCCGGTCAGCAGCGGCGCGAGGTCGACGTCCTGCAGCGCGGCTTCGACGAAGCTGAATCCCGGCCGCCCTTTCAAGGTGGCGAGATTGGCTTCCTTCAGCGCGCGAGGGTAGTAGTCGGTGAAGCAGTCGATGCCGGTAACCGATCGCACCCGAATCGAGCAGCGCGGCGGACAAATGCGATCCGATGAAACCGGCGGCGCCGGTAACCAGAGCCTTCATTCAAGCAGCTCCCGAATGTAGTCGGGCAGCCGGCACGGGCGCCCGGTGGTGTCGACGGCCGCATGAACGGTGCGGCCGACGGCGTTGACGGTTGCGTCGATCAGGGCGGCTGATCTCGTACGCGAACTCGACGCGCGCCGGCGACAGCAGCCTTCCCGTCGTCTTCACCACCAGCTCATCGTCGTAGCGCGCCGGCGATTTGTATTCGCAATGCGCCTCGATGACGGGCAGGCCGATACCGGACGCCTCCATCTCGCGATAGCTGCGGCCAATCGCCCGCAGCAGCTCGCAGCGGCCGATTTCGAACCACATGAAGTAATTCGCGTGATAGACCACGCCCATCTTGTCGGTTTCGGCGTAGCGCACGCGGATGTTGATGGTTTGAGGGGTCTGTGCGGTCATCAGGACGCGACCGCCGCCGCAGCGTCTTTCAGGGCCTTCGTCGCTGCGGTCGGATCGGGCGTGTTGAAGATAGCGGAGCCGGCGACGACGATCTCGACACCGGCGTCGACGGCGCGCGCGATATTCGACAGATCGATGCCGCCGTCGATCTCGATGGGCGCGGCCGTGTTTCCGGCGCGGTCGAGAATTGCGCGTATCGCGGCCACCTTTGCGCAGGCTCCTCGGAATGAATTTCTGCCCACCGAACCCGGGGTTGACCGACATCACCAGGACGAAGTCGACGTCGCCCGCGATTTCCTCCAGCGCGACAGCCGGCGTCGATGGATTGAGCACCACGCCTGCCTTGACGCCAAGGCTCTTGATGAAGCGTCGACCGAGCGGTGCAGATGCGGCAGCACTTCCACGTGGACCGACAGCATGTCGGCGCCGGCCTCGACGAACGCTTCGGCGTACTTGTCGGGGTCGGTAATCATCAAATGCACGTCGAGCGGCACGCGCGCCACGCGCTTGATCGACTTCACGACCGGCGGCCCGATGGTGATGTTCGGGACGAAGTGGCCGTCCATCACGTCCACGTGAATCAGATCGGCGCCGCCTTTTTCGGCGGCGGCGATGGCCGCTCCCAGCGCGGCGAAGTCGGCCGAGAGAATGGACGGCGCGATGCGGACCTGTTTCCGCTCAACGGCTGACCTCCAGCGAAATCGGATCGCCGGCGGCGATCTGAAAACCGGCCGACGGAAACTGGCGAAGCACGATGCCCGGCGGGCACGCCCGGGTAAGGCAGCTCGCCGACGATCGTGACGCGGAATCCTCGAGTGCGCAGCAAGTCGACCGCGCGCGATCCGGACACGCCGATCAAATCGGGCATCACGTAGTAGTGGCTGCGCTCGCCGCGATTGACGAGGAGCGCGACCTCGGTGCCGCTGCGCGCTGCCAGGCGGGTCCTGCGCGATGATGGTGCCGCTCGGGAAATCGGACGATCGAACTTCGGCGAGCGACGTGACGGCCAGCCCGTCCTGCTGCAGCCGCAACTGCGCCGCGCGCTCCGATTCGCCGGTCAGCGCGGGAATCACCGTGATTCTCGGGCCCTGGCTCATCCACACGCGAACGCTGCGTTGGCGGCGGGTGATCGCGCCGGCGCGCAGGCTCCTGCATGCGCAATGCGGCCTGCCGGAACCTTCGGATCCAGGCGGCCGCTTTCGTCGACGGTCAGCGCGAGGCCGGCATCCTGCAGCCGAGCCGTGGCTTCGGCCACGGTGTGATTGCGCAGATCGGGCACCGGCACCTCGCGGACCCGCAGCGCGACGCGCATCGCGGTGACGGCGAAGAGCAGGTAGGTGGCGACCAGGCACGCGGCAATGGCAAAGAGCCGGCCGGCGCTCCACACGCGGTTGAGCGCATGAAATGGGGCGAGGGGTCTCGAGAGCATGCCCCTACCCCTTATTTTACACGGCGCAGGACAGCGCCGTAGAACGCTTCGAGGCCGTGTTTGTGGGGAGATGTGCGCAGGACGCCGGCTTCATCGAGCACCGGGTCGAGCGCATCGAAGTACGCCGGCTTGTCGGTCCGCAGATCGACCTGCGCGAAGCTGTCGTTGCCGGCAAGAAAACTCGGCCACGACTCGATCGTTCTCTTCAGGCTCGCTGGAGCAGGTGGCATAAACGAGGCGGCCGCCGGGGCGCACGGCGTCGGCGGCGTTGCGAAGCATCGTTCAACTGCGCGCTCGCGAGCGGCGCGAGATCGGCCTCGGCCCGCCGCCACCGAATGTCCGGGTCCCGCCGCACCGTGCCGAGGCCCGAGCACGGCGCGTCGACGAACACCACGTCGAATGCCGGCCGAACGGCAGCCCGGCCTCCGAGATCGGCCTGCACGCACGCGGATGTTGTGCGCGCCGCTGGCGCTGACGGTTTCGCGCAGCAGTTGCACGCGCGCGCCGCGCACGTCGGTCGCGACGATCTCGGCGCGATCTCCGGCCATCGCCGCCATCGCCGTGGTCTTGCCGCCGGGAGAGGCGCACGTATCGAGCACCTTCATGCCCGGCTTCGGGCGCGCCGAGCAACGCGACGAGCTGCGACGCTTCGTCCTGAAGAACGAATTGTCCGGTGCCGGCAAGCGGCGTGCGCAACGGATTGCCGATGGTCACGATCAGGCCATCGGGCGCAAAGCGCGCCGGCTCGACGCCGACACCATGCCCAGCGAGCGCGCGCGCCAGCGCCTCGCGGTCGATCTTCAACCGGTTCACGCGAATCGTGAGCGGCGCGGCGGACGTTGTTGAACTGCTCCCATGCTTCGGCCGCATCGAATCCGTATCGCTCGAGCCACCGGTTGGCGAGCCATGCCGGGTGCGACAGCGAGACTTCAAGATAGGGAAGCGGATCGCCCGCCGGGCGGCCGCAACGGCAGCGGCAGCCTGTGCGAGTTTCGCGAGATCGCGCGCAGCACGGCATTCACGAGTCCCGCGGCGCTCGTTTTTCGCGCGCGCCGCGTCATCGCCACGGCATCATTCACCGCCGCCGCTGCCGGCACGCGATCGAGGTGAAGCAGCTGATACGCCCCAAGCCGCAGAATCTGCAACACCTCGAAATCGAGCTTGGCCAGCGGGCGCTTGGAGAAATGCTCGATGAGATAGTCGAGCTGGCGCTGCCAGCGCAGCGTGCCGGTGACGAGGTCGGTCGCGAGCGCGCGATCGCGCTCGTCCTGCAGCGTCGGCCGGACAGCCGCAAGCGCCGCGGGCAGATCGGCGCGGCCGGCATTCACGTCGCGGAGCGCGGTGAACGCCGCCGTGCGCGCCGGCGCGATCATGACGCGACGCGAGAAGGCACGAACCTGGCACCGGGCTCGATGCGTCTGTCCGGCCAGAAACTCGCGCGCGGTGACCGGGCGCCGCCCCTCGCGCTGCAGCATCAGCAATCGAAGCACGCCGGCACCGGTCTGGACCGTGAACCGATCCGGACGGGCGTCGAGCACCGTGCCGGGTCGCGCGTGCGTGCCCGTGCTGTTCGCCGTTCGACTTCCGATCGAAGAAGAATGGTGCGCTCGCCCTGAAGATCCGAATAGGCGTGCGGCCACGGATGGAGGCCGCGAATCTGATTGTGAATCTCGCGCGCAGGCCGCGACCAGTCGATGATGCCGTCGGTCTTCTCGATCTTGTGGGCGTAGGTCGCCTCGGACTCGTCCTGCGGCGTCTCCGATGCGCGTGCCCTCGGCGATGCGCGTCGACGGCCTCGACGAGCAGACTGCGCGCCGAGCCGCGCGATGTCGTGCTCGACGTCCGCGCTCGTTTCGTCATCGCCGATTGGACGCGTCGCTTTCGAGATCATCGGCCCGGCGTCGAGCGCTTTGACGACGCGCATGATGGTGACGCCGGTTACCGTCTCGCCCGCCATCACCGCTCGGTGAATCGGCGCGGCGCCGCGGAACTTTGGGCAGCAGCGACGCGTGAACGTTGATGAGGCCGAGCTTCGGAACCGCCAGCACCGCATCGGTCAGGATCTTGCCGTACGCCGCGACGACGCCGAGATCGGCATCGAGCGCGCGGAACGTATCGAGAAACGCCTCGTCACGCAGCCGCTGCGGGCTGCAGGACCGTCAATCCAAGCCGCTCGGCGAGCTGCTTTACGGGCCTGGCCTGCGAATGCTGGCCGCGCCCGCGGGCGCGATCGGGCTGTGTGACGACGCCGACGACCTGATGCCGCGAGTCGATGCAGCGCCTGAAGCGTCGGAACGGCGAAATCGGGAGTGCCGAAGAACACAATTCGAAGAGGCGCGGCCGGCGTCACCATTTTCCCGCGCGAGCCATCTTGCGGATTTTCTTGACGATGAGATCGCGCTTGATGCCGCGAACCCGGTCGAGAAAGAGCTTGCCGTCGAGGTGATCCATCTCGTGCTGAAAGGCGCGCGCGAGCAGCTCCGTGCCCTCGACCGTGCGCATCGTTCCCTGGCGGTCGAGGCCGCGAATGACCGCTCGCATCGGCCGCGCGACGGTCGCATTGAAGCCGGGAACGCTGAGGCACCCTTCTTCCTCGAGCTGCATGCCTTCGAGCTCGACGAACTCGGGATTGACGAACACCATCAGGTCGTCGGGCTTGCGTCCGAGCGACAGATCGACGACGAAGATTCTGAGGGACACGCCAATCTGCGGCGCCGCCAGGCCGATGCCGGGCGCCGCATACATGGTCTCGATCATGTCGTCGATGAGCTTCTGGATGTCGCTGGTCAGCTCGCCGACGTCTGCCGCGCGAGCCTGCAGCGGCGGCTCGCCGAACTTCAGAATCGGGCGAATCACCCGCCTTCGCGCCCCTGGCGCTTCGGCGTGGCAGGCGTCGGCCTGAACCTCGCCTGCAGCCGGTCTGTGGCGGTGGCGTAGTTGCGCTGGATCTCGCCGAGCGAATCGCCGCTGAACTTCTCGAGAAACGCATCAGCCAGCACGAGGCTGACGACCGCCTCGCCGACGACGGCCGCGGCGGAAATGGCGCAGACGTCGCTCCGCTCGATAACGGCCGGCGCGGCGGTCATGCCCGCGAGATCGACGGAGCGCAGCGGCTTCATCAGCGTCGCGATGGGCTTCATGAAGCCGGAGACCCGCAGGTCCTCGCCGTTGGTCACGCCGCCTTCGAGGCCGCCGGCGTTGTTCGTGGGCCGCGCGACGCCGATCGGCGGCTTCGTGCGGCTGGGCGCGGGGACGATTTCGTCGTGCATTTGCGAGCCGGGCACCGATGCGGCCTTCGGTCCGATGCCGATGCCCACGCCCTTGATCGCCGGAATCGACATCATGGCCTGCGCGAGACGGCCGTCGAGCTTGCGATCCCAGTGCACGTAGCTGCCCAGGCCGACCGGCAAGCCGCGCGCGATCACTTCGAAGGCGCCGCCGGCCGTGTCGCCGGCGTCGCGGCAGCGATCGATCTCCGCGATCATGCTGACTTCCGCATCGAGATCGGCGCAGCGCAGCGCCGAGTCGGAGCCGATGTCGCGAGCCGCTTCGAACGTGACGCGAAGCGGAGAGTCGAGGCCGATGCCGTTGACGCGATACACGTGGCTGACGATCTCGACGTCGAACGTCCTGAGCAGCTGGCGGGCGATGGCGCCTGCGGCCACGCGCGCGGCGGTCTCGCGCGCGCTCGCGCGCTCGAGCACGTCGCGAATGTCGGTGCGGTCGTACTTGATGGCGCCCGCGAGGTCGGCATGCCCGGGACGAGGCCGCGTCACGACGGGCCTGAGCGTTCCAGTGGCGCCTGCCGGCGCCTCATCCTCCGCGTGCATCGTCTGCTGCCAGTTCTCCCAGTCCTTGTTGCGAATCAGCAGCGAGATCGGAGAGCCCAGCGTTTCGCCCGCTCGCACGCCGGACAGAATCTCGGCCTTGTCGGATTCGATCGCCATGCGCCGGCCGCGCCCGTACCCGCCCTGGCGCCGCTTGAGCTGTTCGGTGATGGCGTCGAAATCGATGTGCAGTCCGGCCGGCATGCCCTCGAGAATGACGACCAGGCCCTTGCCGTGGGACTCGCCGGCAGTGAGAAAACGCAGCATTGCCTCGTCATTCTATACGAAGTTTCTGCGCTCTTCCGGCGCGGACCGGCGCGATCTCGGCCCGTTCTCGCAGGCGAGCCGATTGCAGTAGTGCATGCGTCGCATGGCTACGTTGATCGCTGATCGGTTTCTTTGTCGATCTCAGTCGTGGCGCCGCGAGCGGCGTCGTCGCGACTCGATCTCGCAACAGGCGCGCGCGTTCGCCTTCGCATCGAGCCTGCCGGCACGCGCGCGACGCAGCAGAGCGTGGACGGACGCGTGCACGCGCGCGCATGCCGAAGGCACGCTCGTTGATTTTGGTTTCATCGGATGCGGCGCATCGCTTCGAAGCCCGCGACCGCACAGCGCGGCGACTCATCGCCTCTGCGCGCAGGCGACGGCCGAGGTCGTCGAGTGGCTCGACCACGCGCGGCCGTCTTCGTCGCGGATTCTCCAGCGTCGCGGAGCTTCCCGACATCCGGGCAGCTGCGGCAGCGCGGATTCGTGCCGTGCGATCTCGCGCTGCTGGACGAAGCTCGCCTGTTCGCGGCGATGCGTGCTGCAGCGCTTGCGGGACGTTCGGTTGTCGCTTCTCGATTCGCGCGAGTCCCCGAGCGCGCGCGGCGCTGGCATTGCTGCGGCTGCGGCGGCTCGGCGTGCGGGATTTCCGCGTGTTGCGCTGCGCCGCGCAATCCGTCGAGGACGCCCACGTCACTGAAGGCGGCAGAAGGGCGCGCGACGTACGGGGGACGCCGCGATTGCCGGATGCGCGCGCGGCGCAGATGATTGTCGAAGTGGAGCGGCTGACGGCTGCGAGGCCGCCATGCGGCAGCCGAGCGGACACTGCGCGGAGCGATCGCCGCATTCGATCGGCGCGGCGATCTCAGCCGCGCCGGCGACGCCGGGCTCAGGCTCGGCCGTCTCCTGCTGGGCCGCGGACGCGCCGCCGAGGCGAAGATCCTGTTTACCGACGCGCACGATCGATTTCAGCGCGTCCGCGCCGCCGAGCAGGCGCTCGAGGCCATGGTGTATCTCGGCCTCGCACAGACCGACCTCGCACAACTGAGCGATGCCGAGCAGACCTGCCGCGTCCGCGTATTCCGCGGCATCGGCGCTCGGTCATCCCGAGGCGGTGCTGTTTCCGGCGCTCGCGCTCGCGCGTACGCTGTTGTGGCAGAGACGGCACGCGGACGCGCGATCGATATTGGAAGCGGTCGCGCCCGTCGGAGACGCCGAACAATGCGCGAGGTACTGGTGCCTGGCCGCACGGCTGCGAATCGCCGCCGATGCGGTCGCCGATGCATGGCGGCTCGTCGAGCGCGCGCGGCCAGCCTGCATCGGGCCTGTCGCCGGTCATCGAGTCGGTCGTGCGCGAGTGCGAGGCGGCCGTGCAGGGCAGGCTGGGCGACGTCGACGCGCTGCGCATCCACGTCGCCAACTGGGCTGGCTGCCGCCCGTGCGCGCGCGCTTGCCGCTTCAGGCGATCAAACTGCGGCTCACGCTATATCGAAGGGCTTCACAGGGCGGAACGGTTCGCCCAGGCACGCGCGGCCGCGCGTCATCTCGGCGATATTCGCGGCGGCGCTGTGCCGCCGCTGCTGAAATCGCGCATCGACTCGGTGCTCGAGCGGGCTCAACAAGCCGCCGTCGGTGCACGAGGCGATCGGTTCGCTTTTCAGCGTGACGCGCCACTGGCAGACGATGCGCACGATCTCGACGGGCTGCGGGAGCTGCTGGCCAGCTCCCATCAGCTCGAGGACGAGAGCGAAGCGCTCGCGCGCGCGGCGCACGGCGATTCGACGCCATACGCACGCGCTCGGCGTGGGCATCTTCGGCTGGCAGCAACACCTCGCCCGAGACTGCTTGCATCCTCGGGCACGGCGAGCGACGCGCATGGCGCGGCGCTCGATCGACATCGGCCAACCCATCCGGCCGGAGCGCTCCGACAGTTGGATAGAGGGAGCCGTGCCCATCCAGTACCTCGGACGCATCATCGGGCGCTGTGGCGATGCGCTGGAATGTCGAAGGGCCCGAGAACGCGCGAGCGTGCGCTGGCGTTCGGTGCGGCAGCCGCTGCCGCGGTGTGCGCACCGCTCGTGTACGTGCTGATCGAACGGCAGGACGTGCCGGCGGCGACCGGACGCGACGTTCGATCTCGTCGGCGCCAGCCCGGCAATCGAAGAAGTGCGGAAAGCCATCGCTCGCGCGGCGAACGCGCCGTTCACGGTGCTTCTCGAAGGGGAGAGCGGATCGGGCAAAGAGCTCGTGGCGCGCGCCATTCATCGGGCCGGCTGCCGCCGCGAGCGCCGTTTCTGCGCGTTCAACTGCGCGGCGATGCCCGAAGATCTCGTCGACGCAGAGCTGTTCGGCCATGCGAAGGGCGCGTTCACGGGCGCCGCGGGCGAGCGGCTCGGGCTTTTCGAAAGCGCCGACGGCGGCACGGTGTTTCTCGACGAAGTCGGCGAGTTGTCGGCGCGCGCGCAGGCCAAGGTGCTGCGCGTGCTGCAGGAAGGAGAGATTCGGCGCATCGGCGAGAACTTCACGAGGCCGTTCGATGCGCGACTGGTGGCGGCGACGAATCGCTCCGCTGCGCGCCGAAGTGGATGCCGGCCGGTTCCGGCAGGACCTGCTGTACCGCCTCGACGTGATTCGCATCAACGTGCCGCCGCTCCGCGAGCGTGTCGGAGGACATTCCGCTGCTCGCGGCGCGCTTCTGGCGGCAGTCGGCAGAGCGCATCGGCAGCAAAGCGGTGCTCGGACAGAGCGCGGTTTGCGCGCTCGCGCGGTATGATTGGCCTGGCAACGTTCGAGAGCTTCAAAACGTGCTCACCGCGCTCGTCGTCGCGGTTCCGCCGCGCGGTGTCGTCGGCGCATCGGAGCTGCCGGCGGCCATCGCGCGCGCTGCGCAGGTCTCGTCGCACGAATCGCTGGAGAGCGCGCGGCTCAAGTTCGAAGAGCGATTCGTCCGTGCGGCGCTCGCTCGCGCGGCCGGGCATCGCGGCCAGACGGCCGCCGCGCTTGGATTGAGCCGTCAGGGTCTTGCGAAACTGATGCAGCGCCTTCATCTCGATGCATAGATACCTCATCCGCCGGCTGCTGCTCACGATTCCGGTGCTGCTCGGCGTGGCGACGCTGGTGTTTTCGCTCATTCACTTCATCCCGGGCGATCCCGCCCAGGCGATGCTCGGCGAAGGCGCCGCGCCCGAAGACGTCGCGCAGTTGCGCGCGCGTCTTGGCCTCGACCGGCCGCTGCTCGTGCAGTACGGATCGTTCCTGACAGGGACTGGTCGCGCGGCGACCTCGGTGTGTCGCTGCGGAACGACCAGCCGGTGCTGCAGCAGATTCTCGAGCGGATGCCGGCGACCGCCGAGCTGGCGTTCGCGTCGATGGCCGTCGCCGTCCTGATTGCGCTGCCGCTCGGCATCATCGCGGCCGTCTGGAGGGGCACGGCCGTCGACTACGGCGCGATGACGCTGTCGCTCGTCGGCATCTCGGTGCCGAACTTCTGGCTGGGGCCGCTGCTCGCGATTGTGTTTGCCGTCGAGCTCGGCTGGCTGCCGGTCGGCGGGCGCGGGACGCTCGCGCATCTCGTGCTGCCGGCGGTGACGCTCGGCGCCGCGCTCGCGGCCATCCTGGCGCGCATGACGCGCGCGAGCCTGCTCGAAGAGCTGCGCGAGCCCTACGTGCTGGCCGCGCGCGCGAAAGGGGTGTCGCGCAGCGCGCGCCGTCCTTCATCACGCGCTTCCGCAACAGCCTCATTCCGATCGTCACGATTCTCGGCCTGCAATTCGGCGTCGTGCTCACGGGCGCCGTCATCACCGAAACGATCTTTGCGTGGCCGGGCATCGGCCGGCTGCTGATTCAGTCGATCAGCTTTCGCGACTACCCGACGGTGCAGGGCTGCGTGCTGCTGATTGCCGTCACCTACGTCGGCGTCAATCTGATCACGGACCTGACGTACGGCTTCCTCGATCCGCGCATCCGGGTGGATCGATCATGATCAAAGTCGGCGCGGCGATCGTCGCTGCTCACCGTCATCGGCGCGATCATCGCGCCGTGGGCCGTCCCGTACGATCCCGCGGGGCAGGAGCTGGCGCTGCGCCTCGAGCGGCCGAGCCTGCAGCATCCGTTCGGTCTCGACGAGCTCGGCCGCGATATTTTTTCGCGCGTGCTCGCCGGCGCGCGCATCTCGTTGTTCGTCGGCCTCACCGTCGTCGGCATTTCGTCGGTGGTCGGCGTTCTGCTCGGATCGATCGCGGGCTACTTCGGCGGGTGGCTCGACGACGTGATCAGCCGCACGATCGACGTGCTGCTGGCGTTTCCAGGCATCCTCCTGGCGATTGCGCTCGTGGCGGTGCTCGGGCCGAGCCTGTCGAACGTCGTCATGGCGTTGTCTGTGATTGGCTGGGTCGGCTACGCACGCCTCGTGCGAGGGCAGGTGCTCAAGGCGCGCGAGCTCGAGTTCGTGCAGGCGGCGCGGGCGCTTGGCGCCGGAACGCCGCGCATTCTGCTTCGCCATGTGGTGCCCACGACGATGCCGGCGGTGATGGTGCAGGCGACGCTCGGCATGGCCGGCGCCATTCTCGCGGAAGCGTCGCTGAGCTTTCTTGGCCTGGGCGTGCAGCCGCCGACGCCGAGCTGGGGGACGATGCTGAACGGCGGGCGGCTGCATCTGCTGGATGCGCCGCACCTGACGATCTTTCCGGGCGCCGCCATCGCCGCGCTCGTGCTCGGATTCAATTTTCTCGGAGATGGATTGCGCGACGCGCTCGATCCGAAGCGCTATCGCGCCTGAAGGCGGCGCGGCGACCGAGCGCACGAGAGGATGGTTCGGGTCCTTCTCGATCGCCCGCTTGAGGGTCGCGAGCGCGTTCTCGATCTGACCCGCGCGCGCACTGTGCGTCGGCCATCCGCGCGAGCAGCGACGCGTCGCTCGCTCGCAGCGCATCCGATTTCTGATACCACGCGACGGCCGCGACCGCGTCGTTCAGCTGCATCGACAGATCGGCAATGCGCGCCGCGTGCACGGCTTCTTCGCCGATCTTCGTCGACGAGCACCGAATATTTGACGAGCGCCTGCCGCGCCTCGTCCAGGTGTCCGAGGCGCTGCGCGACGGACGCGAAGATGCGGCAGCACCTCGGGATCGGTAGGAAAGCGCTGCGACGCCTGCCTGAAGATCGCCTCCGCTTCCTCATGCCGCCCCGCCAGCACCAGCGCGCGGCCGTACATGCCGAGCGTCTCGCTGGTCGCGGTCGACTGCGTGGCGACCGGTTCGAGCGCCTCGAGCGCCTTTCGCAGGTCGCTCGGGTCGCCGCGCTCTTCCGCGGCCTCGAGCCACACCTGGCCCAGCGCCACATACACACCCGGGATATTCCTTGAAGCTCTCGGCCGCGCGTCCCGAGGTCATCACCGCGAGATCGCGATTGCCGGCACGCAGATACGCGCGGCCGACGGCAATCAGGCGCTCGGGCTTGTTCGGATCGAGGGCGTAGAGCGCGTTCGAGCTGTTCGATTTCGTCGCGCGGTCTGCTGCTGCAATCGGTGCAGCTCCGCGAGCTCTTCGCGGGCCGGGATGAACGCCGGAGCGATGGCGATCGCGCGCTCGAACGCGGCGCGCGCCTCGGCGAGCTCACCGCGATCCTTCAGGCACAGGCCCGAGCACGTAGTGCGCCTCGTGAAAATCGGGTTCAGCGTGACCGCCTGCTGCAGCGCCGACGATCGCGCGCGTGAGTCGCCCGTCGCCGCGCGACGCCAGCGCAAGCTTGTAGAAGATGGGCGCGGCGATGGTCGTCGAGGCGGATGTAGGCCTCGTAGTTCTCGGCCGCATTCGCGAACCGCCGCAGCTGCGTGTTGACGTCGCCGAGCTTTTCGAGGGTGCGCGTGGCGCCCGGGTCGAGCTCGGCGGCGGTCCGGAGGTCGCGCAGCGCTGCGGTGAGGTCTCGGGCGAGTCGCCGCGGCGCTGATGCGCCTCGCCGCGCTTCAGGTAGGCGAGCATCGAGCCGCGCTTCAGCGCAATCGCCTCGCTGTAGGCCTCGATCGCCACGAACGTCTGCCCGCGGCTGAGCGCTTCGTCGCCCTGCACGATCAGGCGGAGGTATTCGCGATCGCGCTCCACCGCCTGGTCGGCCAGAATGCCGGCGGCGGCCAGGCCGCCCAGGACGATGAGGCCCGCGACGAGCTTCTTCACTGAGCCTGATTTTACGGCAAACGGGAGATCGTGGACGGCAAACAGCGTAGATCGGCCAGGAACGGAACAATCCGCGCCAGTTCAGGGGTCCAATTGCGCAGAACCTGCTATATTCGGGGGTACCCACGTGGCAGGAAATTTCTCAGCCAAGCCGGCCGAAGCCATTGGATGGTCGTCCGAGGTCGCCAGCGGCGAAGCTGCACTCATCGAGCGCTGCATCGCCGGCGACGACACCGCGCACGCCGCGCTCGTTTTCGAGCATCATCGTCTGGTGCTCGGCCTCGCGACCCACCTGCTTGGCGACCGCGAAGAGGCGCTCGATTTGTCGCAGGAGGTCTTCTTGAGGGTGTTCCGCACGCTGCACCGCTTCCGCGGGCAGTCGTCGCTGCGCACCTGGATCTTCCGGATCGTCGTCAACCAGGTGCGGAACCGGCAGCGGTGGTGGAAGCGGCGTCAGCGGTCGAATCAGGTGTCGCTCGACGAACACATCCGCGACCACGGCGAGATGGTGCTGGGCGCCGACGCGTCGACGCCCGACCGCGAGCTGACGCGCAAGGAGATCGGCACGCGGCTGAAGACGGCGATTCAGAATCTGCCGTTCGAGCAGCGCACGGCGCTGGTGCTACGGGAGATCGAAGGGTTGAAATACGAAGAAATCGCATTCTCGCTCGGATTGCCGGTCGGCACCGTCAAGTCGAGGCTCACGCGCGCGCGCCAGGCGCTGCGGGCCGAGCTGGGAGACCTGCGATGCTGACCTGGAGCTGCGAGCAGGTGCGCGCCGAGCTCTCGGCCTTCTACGACGAAGAGCTGCCCGTCGCCGATCGCATTGCGATTGCCGATCACCTCGACGGCTGCCCGTCGTGCCGGCTCGAGGCGGACGATCTCGCGATGATTGGCGAGGCGCTGCACGGCTACCGCGCGCGTCGAAGACGTCGCCGTGATGCCGGGCCTCAGCCGCCTGCAGACCGACATTCTCGAGCGCTGGAACGCCGAGGAGCGCGCGTCGTTCGGGCGCACGATCCGAAACCTCTTCGACGATCCGCGCCGCGCGTCGGCCAGCCTCGGCGTGTCGGTGGTCGCGTCGCTGTGTCTCGCGATCGGCGCCTTTTTCCTGGCGCAGAGTCCCATCCGCCATCCCGAGTCGCTGAAAGCCGCGATGACGCTCAGCTCGCGCGCCCGCACGGCCGACATCTATCTGCCCGCCGTCGAGCTGCTGCCGCGCGCTTATGCCGAAGCCATCATGCCGGCGACGGTCATGAACCGCGACGACGAAGAGGTGGCGTTTGCCGCGCTCGTGACGGTGGACGGATATCTCGAGGATGTGGAGTTGATTGGCGACCGCATTCAGGGACGCCGCAATCTGCCCACGCACGCGCAGCTATCAGAGCTGCTCAACGCCGTCGCAACCGCGCGCTTCGAGCCGGCGCGCGCCGCCGGCGCTCCCGTCTCGCAGAATGTCGTCTGGCTGGTCTCGCACACGACCGTGCGCGCGCCGCTGCGCGCGTACGTCCACGTGCGCGTCGACGGCTGGAAGATGCTCTAACCCGCGACTTTATTCGTTCTTCGATTTTCGTTTTTCGTTACGTAGAGGCGACGTCCCCGCGCGCCGTCGCGGAGTTGTTCTTTGCGTCGTAGGCCCGAATGATGAGTCCCTTGGCTGCGTCTCCGTTATCCAGCGTCAGCTCGAACTGCTCGGTGCGCCCGTCGAAGATGCCGTCTCGCGGATAGATCACCTGCCAGCGCTGCGCGTCGAGCGAATATTCCACCTTCGAAATCGACGACCACTCGTCGCGCACATCGAACTGGATGGTGGTGCGCCCGTTGGCAGGGCGCGTGCTGGTGACGATGACCGCCGGAGGCCCGTTGTCGATGTCGAAGGCCGAGCTTTCGAGCTCGCCTTCGAGCGCCGCGCCGGGCGTGTTCGACGCCCCATCGGATGCCATCACTTTGACCACGTACGTGCCGTTCGGCACGGAGGTCGTGTCCCACACGAAGATCGCTTCATCGAGGTCGCTCTTCAGCGATTTCCAGCTCGTGTCTCCCTTCGCGGCGATACAGAATCTCGTACCGCAGCTCGTCGTCGTTCGCGTCTTCGGCGCGCCACACGAACGTCTGCAGGCCACGCTGGTACGCGCGCCGTCCGAGCGCCGAGCTGGTGCTGCCGGGATTCGGCGTCGCGCTCAGAATGCGGCGGTCGGGCGCCTGGTCGTCGAAGCCCGCGATGTCCGGGATCGCCCGTGGGATAGGGCTTCTGAAACACGGTGCCCGCGGGATGCACCGTGAGGCTCGTCACCTTGGGCCGAAGGTTGCGCTGCACGTACGCCGCCGACACCGACGTGAGGACCGGAGTGTTCGGCTTGCCCGTCAGCACGGCCTTCCACTGGAGGTACCGCGCGTTCGGGCTCTTGATTTCTTCGCCGCTTGCCGTGGCGTACGGGCCGCTCCATGCGCTCCACGTGTCGTCCGGCGTGCCGGTGTTTCCGGATCGCGTGAAGACGTCGACGCGGCCGCCCGCCGGCACCGATGCGCGCCAGCTGAGCGTGCCCCAGTCGGCCACCGTCTGCGCGTCGCGCACGAGCGATGTATACGTGCCCTCGGCCGCGCGCTGCGGACGACAGCCTGAAAATCTTCCCTGGATTCGACGTCGCGTAAATGACGTTGCCCTTCGAATCGCGCGCGAAGCCGGTCACCTGCTGGGCCGACGCCTGCATCAGCAGGGTCGCCGTCGTCGGCTCGCCGCTCAAGCTGTAGAGCTTGCCGTTGCGCCCGGTGCCGACGATGAGCGCGCCTGCTGGCGTCGAACGCAGATCGTAGGGGGAGTCTTCTGCAGACTCCCAGAGGATGTCCCACAGGCCATCGGGCCTGATTCGATAAATCGCGCCGCGCCCGCCGCGCCGATCCTCACGCGCCGGCGCCTCGGCCGAGCCGACCGACGCGCCGCCCGTATCGACGACCGCAATCGCCGTCACTTCCGTCGTGACGGTAGGAACGGGCTCGCGCGTCGACAGGCGGGCGGTGGCTCTGACGGCGGTGACGCCGGCGGCTGGCTCGTGGACGTCGTGCGCCCGGTCAGCGCCGCGAGGTAGATGTTGCCCTGCGGATCGAGGCGGATGGCGCGAATCTCCTGGTGCGTCGAATCGAGCAGGAGGAACGCCTTTCCCGTCGGGTCGACGCGGAACAAGCGCCCTGGTCCTTCGGTGCCCGCCAGCAGCTGACCGTTGCGCTCGAACGTCAGCGCGATGACGTGCGTGGCCTTCGTCGCGTAGAACGCAGTGCCTTTGCCGTCCGGCGTGATCTTGTAGATCAGCCCCTTCTCGCCCGTGCCCGCGTACAGATTCCCCTTGGCCGTCGAGCGCGAGGCTCCAGATGTATTTGTCTTCAGGATCGAAAAACGGCGTGCCTTTGCCGCTGCGGTCGATCTTGTAGATGCGCCCTTCGGGCGACGTCGCCGCGAACAGCGAGCCGTCGGGCGCCAGCGCGAGCGCATGCACTTCGAGCTCGGTGCTGTCGAAGAACGTCGCGGTCTTGCCGGCCGTGTCGATCTTGAAGACCTTGCCTTCGTTGCCGCTGCCGACGTAAATCGAGCCATCCGGCGCCACCGCCATCGCCCAGAGAAACGGCGACGTCGTTTCGGCGACGAGTTCGGTGGCGGGTCCGAGCACGAGTCGGCCGTGACCGTCGATCGACAGGTTCTCGACCTCGCCGCGGAGAAAGTCGTTGAGCGTGGCCGTCTGCCAGAAGACCGGCTTCGAGGCAGACACGCGTGGCGGCAGAAGCCGCAACGAGAGCGAATACGAAGAAATTTCGCAGCAATGAACGCATTCGATGCTTACTCGATGTTGATGGTCAGCACGCGCGACGCCGACCACCGCGTGCTCGGTCGGCAGATTCCACTCGCCGAGCGTCGCGTTCCGAAGCGGAATGAAGTCGCCGGTGCTGCGATCGGCTTCGAGCACGCCGAGGACCGACGGAGGCAGCGACGACAGCGGCTCTCCGCGCACGACGGCGCCCGCGTCGGACGCGAGCAGCCGCACGTAGAGCCGGTTGTTCTTGCGCACGGTGTTGAGCGCGCGCATCAGCTGCGGCACGCTGCGCGGCTCGGTCGGCTGCCGCACTTCGCGCCGCTCCCACTGCGCCAGGCGCGCGCCGTCAGACACCATCACCGACAGCGAGCCGCTGCGCATTCGCCGGAATCTCCAGCGGCACCGTGTGCACGACTTCCTCTCCGCGATAGGTGCGCATCAGCACCTTCAGCGGAACCGTGCGGCCGGCGCGCGCGCGCACGCCGTCGAGCCAGACGCGCTCGATGGTCGCGGTTCGCGGCTGCTCGGTCGATTGAATCGTCAGATCGACGGCCTCGATCTGGATCGGCTCGAAATCGTTGTCGAGCAGGAACGTCAGCGGCGCCATGACCGAGCCGGCCGTGCTCGTCGACGCGGTGTTGCCCGAGAACAGGTCCTCGATCTTGATCTCGCCGTGCGACTTCACGTTCATCGTGCCTTTGATGCTGAACGTGGCCGCGCCCGTCTCGCGCTCGTACGACGTCAGCGTGCTCAGAATCGACGCGTAGGTGAAGAGCGGCGTGAACAGCTGATCGCTCACCACCCTGAATTCGAACTGCTTCTTGAACCCGCGGTCGGATTCGAGCGAGATCTTCACCGGGATCGTGGCGGGCGCCGTCACCGGTCAGCCCGGCAATCGTCGTCGCGCGATCCTGATGAACGGTGCCGATGACGTCGCCCAGCGTGGAGATCTTCATCGACGAGGTCATGCTCGGCAGCAGCGTGTGGATGTACGCCTTCGTCATCGGAAACGCGATCGGCCCAAGGTTGAAAAACGGGTGGCCGAACGCGTAAACCTTGTTGCCGATCACTTCGGTGACCGTGCCCGTCGCGCCCATGTTGAAGTCGCCGCTCACGATGTTGACGCCGACCGCAGAGCCGGGACGAAGCGGCATGTCGCTCGACGACAGGCATCTGGGGCGCCTGGCGGCGGCGCGCTCCCGCGACCGGCATGAAGCCGTAATCGCGGAACGACGCGCCGAGCATGTCGGCGACCTCGGGCGAGAATCCGCCGAGGTTCAGCGGCGTGGCAATCGGGCGGAGCAGCGTGGCGACCTGGCCGCTGACGCCGTCGCCGAACACCTGCACGTCGCCGGGGCGATCGGCGAACGGACGCGCCCACGACATCGAGGCGCGCATGGCCGCGGCGACGCTGTCGCGCGTCACCGGCATCTCGAGCCGCGCGCGCGTGCCCATCGGCGGGCGTGGCGTATCGAGCGTCGCCGCATCGATCATTTCGGCGATCGGCGTAATGCCCGCGATCGGTTCCTTGGAAAATGCGCCCAGCGAGTACGACACCGCGCCGACCAGTTTGCCGTCGATGTAAACCGGGCTGCCGCTCATGCCGGCGATGACGCCGGTGTGGGCGAGCGGGCCGCCTTCGAGCTTGGCCAGAATCAGATCGCGGCGCGGTCCGATGACGTTTCGAAGCACGCCGATGATGTGGACCTGGAACTCTTCGATCTTGTCTCCCTGCCAGACGGTGTGAGCCGGTGGCCACCATCCCGGGCTTGACCTGATCGATCGGATAGTACGGCGGAGCCGCCGGAAGCGACACAACCAGCAGCGCCAGGCTCGTAAAGAGGGCGAAAAGAAGTCTCTTCATGTCGTTGAATCTATTGGGAAATCCGTTTACTTATAGTGGCACATGTCTTGACAATTTCAAAGGCTTCCTGCTATCGTCACGCGCTTCATGGCCTCGACCAAACGTCCCCCGCAGCCCGTCATTCGTCGATCGCGCTGGGAAATTTCTCGTTTGGTTTTGGATGGTGGTATTACGCCCAGACTGAAGGGGCAACTGCCTTGGCCTGAAACCGACGCAATCGGGAGCCAACAAAGCCTCTTCAGCCGAACCGGTTGAAGGGGCTTTTTTTATGTCCAGACCACTTCTCGTCATCGTCGCATCGGCGCCCACGATGGCGGAGCTGCGCCGCCGCCGCGACGCTGCCGTCCTCGCCGGCGCCGATCTGGTCGAGCTGCGCCTCGATTCGGTCGCCGACCCGGATGTCGCGAGCGCGCTCGCGGGGCGGAAGGCGCCCGTCATCGTCACGTGCCGGCCCGGAGTGGGAAGGCGGAGCCTTCAAGGATTCCGAAGCCGAACGTCGCCGGATTCTCGAGTGCGCGCTGCAGCAAGGCGCGGAGTACGTCGACGTCGAGTTCAAGGCTGGCTTCGCGTCAGATCTGATTGCCGCAACAGGCGGCAAGCGGATTGTGCTGTCGACGCACGACTTCGAGGGAGTGCCCTCGGACCTGATCGAGCGCGTTCGCGCCATGCGCGCGGCACGGCCGGAGATCGTCAAGGTTGCCGTGATGGCCCATTCGCTGTCGGACAACCTTCGCCTGCTGCAGCTCGAGCGCGCGGCGAACACGGTATTGATCGGGATGGGCGCCCGCCGGTGCGCCGACGCGCCTGCTGGCCGCGCACTTTCACTCGCTGTGGTCGTATGCGGGAGACGGGTACGCGCCCGGGACAGATTTCCGCTGCGCGGATGCTCGACGAGTTCAGGTTCCGCGAGATCACCGACCAGACGGCCATCTACGGTGTCGTTGGATCGCCGCTGACGCATTCGGTCTCGCCGGCCATGCACAACGCCGCGTTTCGCGCGGCCGGCGTCGACGCGGTGTACGTGCCGATGGTCGCGTCGAGCGCCGAAGACTTCACGATTTTCGCGACGGCGCTCGGCGTGCAGGGCGTCAGCATCACGATTCCGTACAAGGTCGGTCTGTTCGAGCGTGCCGACGAAACCGACGAGCTCAGCAGGAAGGTCGGCGCCGTCAACACCTATCGACGGGACGCGCTTCGATGGGAGGCGCGCAATACAGACGTCAGCGGATTTCTTGCGCCGCTCGAGGGGCGCCTCGATTTGCGTGGCGCGCGCGCCGCCGATTCTTGGCGCCGGCGGCGCAGCGCGCGCGGTCGCCGTGGCGCTCGGCTCTGCCGGCAGCATCGTGACGGTCTACGGAAGAAATCGCGGGAAGCCAAGGACGTTGCGAAGCTGGCTGAGGGGACTGCGGGTAGCGTTCCCGGTGGCGCCGAAGAGTTGGGACCTGCTGGTAAACACGACGCCGGTAGGGATGTTCCCGAACGTCGACGAAACGCCGTTCGAAGGGCGCGTTCGACGGCCGCGTCGTCTACGACCTGGTCTACAACCCGATGGAGACGCGGCTGCTGAAAGAAGCGGCTGCGGCGGGCTGCGAGACGCTTGGCGGGCTCGACATGCTCGTTGCGCAGGCCGAAGACCAGTCCGAGTGGTGGCTGGGCCGGCGGCCGCCGGCAGGATTGATGAAGCAGGCAGCGCTCGGGCTGCGATATGAAGCAAACATCGTTCGAGACATTCACCGAGCTCGCGCAGCGAAGCACCTTCGTGCCGGTCGTCAAGGAGCTCGTCGCCGATCTGCTGACGCCGGTGTCGGCGTTCCTGCGCATCGCCGAGCACTCCGACTACGCCTTCCTGCTCGAGAGCGTCGAAGGCGGCGAGCACGTCGGCCGGTACTCCTTCCTCGGCAAGGATCCGTTCGTCATGCTTCGCGCGCGCGATGGCAAGACGATTGTCGAGCGCGCGGGCGTGACGACGGAGAAGGCCGAGGAATTCGTCGATGTCCTGCGCAGGATGATGGCGGATTTCAGCTCGCCGTTCGTCCCGGAGCTGCCGCGATTCACCGGCGGAGCCGTCGGCTACTTCAGCTACGACACGGCTCGGCGTGGTTCGAGCCTGTCACGCTGCAGCCGGACGGCCAGCCCGATCCGGCGCTTCAGGACGAAGCGGGGTTCATGATCTTCGATACGGTGCTCGCGTTCGATCACGTGCAGCATCGGATTCTGATCATCGCGAACGCGCGCATCACGCCCGACGACGACCTCGAGGCGCTCTATCAGTTCGCGTGCACGAAGATCGATTTTCTCGAGCGCGAGCTGCGCCGCGACTTGTCGCATCCGCATCCAAGGCCGGGCAAGAGCATCGAGGTGAAGTCGAACGTGCCGCGCGAGCGCTTTCTGGAGATGGTGAAGACGGCGAAGGAGTACATCGCGGCCGGCGACATCTATCAGGTCGTGCTTTCGCAGCGATTCGAAGCCGAGATCACCGCGGACCCGTTCACGGTCTATCGCGCGCTCCGGCACGTGAATCCCGTCGCCATACATGTACTTCCTGCGGATGGGGAAGGTGTCGATTGTCGGGTCGTCGCCCGAGATGCTCGTGCGCGTGGAAGGCGGCATGGCGCAGACCCATCCGATTGCGGGCACGCGCCCGCGCGGAAAGAGCGACGAGGAAGATACGAGGCTCGCCGAGGAGCTGAAACGGAACGAGAAGGAGCGCTCGGAGCACGTGATGCTCGTCGATCTCGGGCGCAACGACCTCGGCCGCGTCTCGCAGTTCGGCACCGTGCGGGTGCCGCAGTTCATGGGGCTCGAGAAGTACTCGCACGTCATGCACCTCGTCTCGATCGTCGAGGGAAAGCTCGCAGACGATCAGGATCGGCTCGACGCGCTCGTCGCCTGTTTCCCGGCCGGCACGGTATCGGGCGCGCCGAAGGTGCGCGCGATGGAAATCATCGCGGAGCTCGAGCCCGATCGCCGCGGCATCTACGCCGGCGCCGTGGGCTATCTCGACTTCGCCGGCAATCTCGATTTCTGCATCACCATCCGGACGCTCGTCATCACCGGCGACCGTGCCATGGTGCAGGCCGGCGCCGGCATCGTGGCGGACTCGAATCCGTCGGCCGAATATCAGGAGACGCAGGACAAGGCACGGGCGTTGATTCGAGCGCTCGAGCTCGCACAGGAGGGCCTGTGATTCTCGTCATCGACAACTACGATTCGTTTACCTACAACCTGGTGCAGTACCTCGGCGAGTTGGGCACGCAGCCGCTCGTTCGCCGCAACAACGAAGTGACGCTCGACGAGATCGCATCGCTCGCGCCCGAGCGGATCGTCATTTCTCCCGGGCCCGGACGGCCGGAGCAGGCCGGGCATCACTCTCGACGTCATCAAGCGATTCGGCCCGACGACGCCGCTGCTGGGCGTGTGCCTCGGACACCAGGCAATCGGGATGGCCTTCGGTGGAGCGGTGGTTCGAGCCAACGCGCCGATGCATGGAAAAACCTCCGCCATCACGCACGACGGCCTGGGCGTCTTTGCCGGCATCGCGACGCCGCTGACGGTGGCGCGCTATCACTCGCTTGTAGTCGATCGCAAAGGCTGGCCCGAGGAGCTGGAGATTACGGCGCAGACGGAGGACGACGGCACCGTGATGGCGCTGCGACACCGGCAGTACCCGATTCACGGCGTGCAGTTTCACCCGGAGTCGATCATGACGCGCGAAGGGCATCACCTGCTGCGGAACTTTCTGAAGGTATGACGGCCGGCCGGAACGAACGATGAATATCTCAGGGTTGCTGGAAAAACTGATGCGGCGCGAGAACCTCTCGGTCGATGAGGCCGCCGAGGCGATGGGCGCGATCATGAGCGGCGACGCGACGCCGGCGCAGATCGGCGCGCTCCTGGTCGGCCTCACCATGAAAGGGGAGCGGCCTGCCGAAATCGTCGGGCTCGCAAAGACGATGCGCGCCAATGCGGTGCAGTTGTCGAGGACCGTTCGACGATGTGTTCGACACGTGCGGAACCGGCGGCGACCGCTCCGGCACGTTCAACATCTCGTCGGCGGCTGCTCTGGTGGCCGCGGCCGCGGGATTGCGCGTGGCGAAGCACGGCAACCGATCGGTCTCGAGCCAGTGCGGCAGCGCGGATGTGTACGAGGCGCTGGGCGTCAATGTGGCGGCCGCGCCGGCAGTCGTCGAGCGATCGCTCGAGAGCGTCGGCATCGCGTTCTTCTTTGCGCCGACGTTCCATCCGTCGATGCGGCACGCCGCGCCGGTCAGGCGCGAGCTCGCCGTCCGCACCGCGTTCAATCTGCTCGGGCCGCTCACGAACCCCGCAGGCACGACACGGCAGCTCGTGGGCGTTCCGCACTCGGAGCTGACCGAGCTGATTGCGCGCGCGCTGCTGCTGCTGGGGTCGGATCGCGCGTGGGTCGTGCACGGCGCCGACGGGATCGACGAGATGTCGACGACCGGCCACACGAAGGTGTCCGAGTGCCGGAACGGCGCGGTATCGACGTTCTACGTGCACCCGTCGGACTTCGGCATTCCGAAAGCCGAGCGCAAAGATCTGCAGGGAGGCGACGCCGGCCGCCAACGCCGCGATTCTTCGGGAGGTGCTCGCCGGACGCAAGGGCCCGCGCCGCGACGTCGTGCTGCTCAACGCCGGCGCATCGCTGTTCGTCGGCGGAAAGGCGGCATCGGTGCGCGAAGGAATCGAGCGCGCCGCGCAGGCCATCGATTCCGGCGCCGCCCGTTCGAAGCTCGACGCCATGATTCTGGCGTCGCGGGCCGGCCTCATCGAGTTACAGTCGCGCGAAGGTGGGGTCGCATGACATCGACCGCCGAATCGCCCGACCTGCTCGCCGCCATCGTGGCCGCCACGCAGCGAATGGTGGAGGTGCGTGCAGCGCAGGTGCCGCTCGACGAGATCGACCGCCGCGCCGCCGCGGTCGACCCTCGGCCGGGATTGTTCAAAGCGGCGCTGTCGCGAGCCGGATCGCATCAACGTGATCGCCGAGTGCAAGCGGCGGTCGCCGTCGCGAGGCGTCCTGAAGGCGGACTACGATCCTGCGGCGATTGCGAGCGGGTACGAACGCGCGCGGCGCCGCGGCGATCTCCGTGCTGACCGAGCCGGCATTCTTCGACGGCCATCTCGATCATCTTGCGGCCGTACGGCAGGCCACGACGCTGCCGATCCTGCGCAAGGACTTCATCGTCGATCGCTATCAGATTCTCGAGGCGCGCGCCGGCGGCGCCGATGCCATTCTGCTGATCGTGGCGGCGCTGACGCCGCCGGCGCTCGACGCAGCTGCATCGAAGCGGCGGTGGAGGCGGGGCTCGATGTGCTCGTCGAAATTCACGATCTTTTCGAGCTGCCTGTCGCTCTCGACGCCGGCGCGTCGATTGTCGGCGTCAACAATCGCAATCTGCGGACGCTCGCCGTCGATACCGATGTCAGCCGTCAGGCTGTCGAGCTCATCCCCGACGACGTGATCGCCGTGGCGGAGAGCGGGTTGAAGACGCCGGGCGACCTTCGGGATTTGAAGAGCGCCGGCTACGACGCGTTTCTCATCGGCGAGCGGTTCATGACGCGCGGACGATCCCGGCCTGGCGCTCGGCGATCTGCTCGAGGAGCGCAGGCGCAGTGAACCAGCTCTTCGTGAAGATCTGCGGGATTACGCGCCCTCAGGACGCGGAGCTGGCGGCGGGCCTCGGCGCGAGCGCGCTCGGGTTCGTGTTCTGGCCGGACAGCCCGCGCTGCGTCAGCGTGCAGACGGCGAAGGCGATTGCCGCGAACGTGCCCGGCGAACGTGCTGAAAGTCGGCGTGTTCGTCGACCAGCCTGTCGACGAGGTCGCGCGAATCATGGACGAGGTTGGACTGGATGTCGCGCAGCTGCACGGACACGAGAGTCCGGAATATTGCCGGGCCTCACGGTCCGCCTGAAGGCGGACACTACCGGAACTTGCTCTCTGTTTCGGTAGTGTCCGGCTTTAGCCGGACCATCTTCAAGGCCGTCGGCATGACCGACAACGGATCCGTGAGCATCGACGACTTCGATCCCGATGTCGTCCTGCTCGTCGACGCGCACGATCCCGTGCGTGTCGGCGGCACGGGCAGGACCGTCAACTGGGACGCTGCGCGCGAGATCGCAGCGACGCCGGCGGACGATCCTTGCGGGCGGGTTGAACGCGGCCAACATCAAGCTGGCGGTTCGATCGGTGCGGCCGTACGGCGTCGACGTGTCATCCGGCGTCGAATCGGCGCCGGGCGTGAAGGATCCGAACCGGTTGCGAACGTTTTTCGAGGCCCTGCATGACTGAGACACGATTCGGCCGGCGCGATCCGAACGCGCGCGGGTATTACGGCGAATACGGCGGCAAGTTCGTTCCCGAGACGCTTGTCGCGCCCGTGGAAGAGCTGCAGAAGGCTTATCTCGAGGCGCGCAAGGACGACGCGTTCCTTGCGGAGTTCGATCGGCTGCTCGCGCATTACGTCGGCCGCCCCACGCCGGTGTACGAAGCCGCGCGGCTGCGCGCGTCGCTGCCGAAACCGGCGGCGCGCATGTTTCTCAAGCGCGAAGACCTGGCGCACACCGGCGCGCACAAGATCAACAACGCGCTCGGCCAGGCGCTGCTCGCCAGGCGCATGGGCAAGAAACGCGTGATTGCCGAGACCGGTGCGGGACAACACGGCGTGGCGACGGCCACGGTGTGCGCGCTGCTCGGCCTCGAGTGCGACGTTTACATGGGCACCGACGACATGGCGCGGCAGGCGCTGAATGTCGTGCGGATGCGCCTGCTCGGCGCGACGGTTCGGGGCGTGTCGGCCGGCAGCCGCACGCTGAAGGACGCCATCAACGAAGCGATGCGCGACTGGGTGACCAACGTCACCGACAGCTACTACCTGCTCGGATCGGTGCTCGGGCCGCATCCCTACCCGCTGATGGTCCGCGAGTTTCAGTCGGTGATCGGCCGCGAGGCGCGCGAGCAGATTCAGAAGTTGACCGGGCGGCTGCCCGACGCCGTCGTGGCCTGCGTCGGCGGCGGCAGCAACGCGCTCGGCATCTTCGACGCGTTCATCCCGGACAAGTCGGTCCGGCTGATCGGCGTCGAGGCCGGCGGTGAGGCGCTGACCGCGGGACGCCATGCGGCGCGCTTTGCGACGGGGCTCGCGGGCGTGCTGCAGGGCACGCGCACCTATGTGCTGCAGGACGCGAACGGCAACATCGAGCTGACGCACTCCATTTCCGCCGGTCTCGACTACGCAGCGGTCGGGCCCGAACACGCGTGGCTGAAAGACCTCGGGCGCGCCGAGTACTCGTGGATCGCCGACGAGGACGCGCTCGCCGCGTTTCAGCAGCTCGCGCGAACCGAAGGCATCATTCCGGCGCTCGAGTCGTCGCACGCGATTGCGTACGCGGCGACGCTCGCGCAGGAGCTGGGCCCGAACGCGCAGATTCTGATCAATTTGTCGGGTCGAGGCGACAAAGATGTCCAGAGCGTGTCGCAGTACCTCGGAATGGAAGAAGGTGCGGAAGTTGGCGTCTAGAATTTCAGACGCGTTCGAGCGGATTCGAGCCGAGAAACGCACCGGCCTCGTCACCTACGTGACGGCGGGCGACCCGGACATGGCGCGTTCGGCCGATATTCTGTGTGCGCTCGATCGCGCCGGCGCCGACGTGCTCGAGGTGGGCATTCCGTTCTCCGAGCCGCTCGCCGACGGCCCGGTGATTCAGCGCGCGACCGAGCGGGCCCTGGCGGCCGGCGCCACGGCGTCAGGCGTGCTCGATCTCGTGGCGCGCATCCGACCGGCGGTGAAGGCGCCGATTGTGCTGTTCACGTACGCCAACCCCGTGCTGAGGATGGGCGTGGACGTGTTCGGCGATCGCGCACGCGAGGCCGGAGTCGATGGTGTGCTCGTGCTGGACCTGCCTATCGAAGAAGCCGGCGGCTTTCGCGATGCGATGGCCAGTCGCGCGACATCGACATGATCTTTCTGCTGAGCCCGACGACGACCGACGCGCGCGTCAGGGATGCGGCGAGGCTCGGGCGCGGGTTCCTGTACGGCATCTCGCGGCTCGGCGTCACCGGCACGCGCGACACCGTTGCCGACGGAGCGGAGGCGCTGGCCGCCCGAATGCGCGCGGCGACGTCGCTGCCGATCGCGCTGGGCTTCGGCATTTCGTCGCCCGAGCACGTGCGGCAGATTGGCAAGTTCGCTGACGCGGCGGTGGTCGGAAGCGGGCTGGTCGAGCGTCATCGCCGAGGCGGGAAAGAGTCCCGGATCTGATTGAAAGGGTAGAATCGTATGTTTCGCTGGCTTACCGGTAGGGCTCAACTTAAGTTGAGCCCTACAATTTAGCCCTTCATATAGACGATGACAATCGACGAGCTCAGGCAGCGGATCGATCAGCTTGACGAGCGGCTGGTCGAGCTGCTCAACGAGCGCGCCCACTGCGCGCTCGAAATCGGGAAGTTGAAGCAGGCGCTCGGGCTCGAGGTGTATCAGCCCGATCGGGAGAAGCAGGTGCTGCACCACGTGCGCACCCACGGCAAGCACACAGGCAGCCCGCTCGAGGGGGACGCCATCGCGCGGGTGTTCGAACGGATTATCGACGAGGCGCGGCGCATCGAGCGCGCAACGGCTCATAACTCGGCCCGCCTTCGCGGAGACGCTACGGCGGAGGGCAAGCCGGTAAAGGGGAGGATCGATAGCCATGGTGGTGGTAATGGAAGAGCGGGCAACCGAGGCGCAGATCGAAAAGGTGGTCGCGTCGCTGGTTGAAGCAGGGATGGACGTGCACCGGTCGACGGGCGTCAATCGCACCGTGCTTGGTGTGGTAGGAGCGCACAAAGTGGATTCGGCATTGATTTCAGTGATGGACGGCGTGCACGAAGTGCTTCGCATCACCGAGCCGTACAAGCTGGCGAGCCGCACCTTCAAGCCCGAAGGCACCGTCGTCGTCATCGACGACGTGCGGATTGGCGGCGACGAAGTCATCGTCATGGCCGGCCCGTGCTCGGCGGAGAACGAAGAGCAGGTCTTCACGACGGCCGCGGCGGTGAAGAAGGCCGGCGCCAAAGTCCTCCGCGGCGGCGCGTTCAAGCCGCGCAGCTCGCCGTACAGCTTCCAGGGGCTCGGCGAGGAAGGCCTGCGGATGCTGCGCGAGGCGTCCGACCAGCACAACATGAAGCTGGTGTCCGAGGTCATGGACGTCAGCCAGATCGAGCTGGTCGGCCGCTACGCCGACATCTATCAGGTCGGCGCGCGCAACATGCAGAACTTCACGCTGCTGCGCGAGCTCGGGCGCACGCGCAAGCCCGTGCTGCTGAAGCGCGGCATCGCGGCGACGATCGAAGAATGGCTGCTGTCGGCCGAATACATCCTCGCCGGCGGCAACAACGACGTCATTCTCTGCGAGCGCGGCATCCGCACGTTCGAGAGCTACACGCGCAACACGCTCGACATCTCGGCGATTCCGGTCATCAAGAAGCTGAGCCACCTGCCGATCATCACCGACCCGAGCCATGCCACGGGCATGCGCAACAAAGTGGCGCCGATGGCGAGAGCGTCGGTGGCCGCGGGCGCCGACGGCATCATCGTCGAGGTGCACTGCAACCCGGACAAGGCGCTGAGCGACGGCGCGCAGTCGATGTTCCCGGCGCAGTTCGATCGCGTCATGGCCGAGCTTCGCATCATCGCGCCGGCGATCGGCCGCAGCATCTGCGTCGAGCCGGTGGTGAAGCGCGGCTGGGGGCGTTAGGAATTGGTAGATTGGAAGATTGGTAGATTGGAAGATTGGGGGATTGGGAGATTGGCGGAGCGTGAGTGTCTGAGGGAAAGCAGCTGCCGGTGCTGCAGCCGGGGCGTCTTCCGGGGCAGCCGCCGATCTTTCAGCGCGTTGGCATCGTCGGCTTGGGTCTGATCGGCGGATCGATTGCGCTCGCGGCGCGGCAGATCTGGCCGGGCGGACTCGTCATCGGCGTCGATCGCAAGGACGTGCTCGAGCGCGCGATGGTGCTGCATGCCATCGATGTGGCCGCGGACGATGCGGTCGTGCTGGCCGAGGCGGATCTCGTGATTCTCGCCGCGCCGATTCAGCAGAACCTCGAGATTCTCCGCGAGCTGCCCGACAACGTCACGGGATCGGCCGTCGTCACCGACACGGGCAGCACGAAGCGCGCGGTGGTCGAGGCAGCCGCGGCGCTGCCAGATCGATTTACGTTCATCGGCGGCCACCCGCTGGGCGGCGCGGCGCGCGGCGGCATCGAGCACGCGCGTCCCGACATGTTCAACGGGCGCCCATGGCTGTTCACTCCGACCGCAGGGACACGACGTACAGGCGCTCGAGAAGTTGAAGTCGTTTGCGTCCGGCCTCGGCGCCGTTCCGCAGACGCTCTCGCCCGACGATCACGATCGCCTGCTCGCCTTCATCAGCCACCTCCCTCAGTTCACCGTCAGCGCGCTGATGCACGTCGTCGGTGAGGCCGCGCGCGAAGAAGGCCTCAGTCTCAGCGGCCGCGGCCTGCAGGACACGACGCGCCTCGCATCGAGCCCGGCCGACATCTGGAAGGAAGTGTGCGCGACCAACGCCGACGAAATCGGATCGGCGCTCGACGCGTTGATCAGCGTGCTGCGCCAGCTCCGCGCGGATCTGCAGACGGGGAAGTCGATCGACGAGGTGTTCGAGTCGGCCAACCTCTGGCGCGAAACGCTGCTGTCGAAGAAATCCTGATTTGCCTCGGCCTCGACGCAGAGACGCAGAGACGCAGAGGCCGATCCGAATTCATTCACGAAAAATAGCAACATGAAGACTCGAAGAGTGGCTTCGATTGCGCGCCCTTGACGCAGAACGGAGCGCAATAGGCAAAAACATGAACAGTGCTCTATCCTCGTGGTTTCGTGTTGATCGTGACAAGCATCAAGATTCCAGCGACTGTCGTCAGAGACATGCTCGCGCATGCGCGCGAGGAGGCGCCGCGGGAGTGCTGCGGGCTTCTCGTCGGAAGAGGGGACTCCGTCGCGCGCAGCGTGCGCGCGCGGAATCTCGATGCGAAGGCGACGCGCTACCTGATCGATCCCGAAGATCACTTCGCGGCCATTCGCAGCGCGCGTGCCGAGGGCCTGGAGGTCGTCGGCGCGTACCATTCCCATCCGTCGAGCGCAGCGGTACCCTCCGCGACAGATATCGGCAGAGGCCAACAGCGGCTCAGATTTTCTCTATGTGATTGTGTCGCCGGTCGGCGACGACGTGCGAGCCTATCGGATTGACAGGGGACGTGCATGCTCACGCGTTAACCCTTACCTTGACCCTTAGCCCTTAGCCCTACCCCTGGACCGTTACGCCTCGCCCCTTCAGAATCCCCCGCCGAGCAGCCTGACGACCGTTGTCTGCGACGTGAGCACCCTGTCGCGGTGCTTCAGCCGGAAGACGATGCGGAAAGCGCCGGCGCGCTTGTAGGTGTGCGACTGCGTGAAGCGGCGCCGGATTTGCGAGACGCCACGCTCGTATGGCTCGCAGTCGTTGGCCGCTTCGGAGACCGTGCCGTCGCCCCAGTTCCACTCGATCGAGGGGCAGTAGTAATCCTGAAAGTCGTCGTCTCCGCCTTTGAACTCGGCAGTTGCCGACACACGGACGGGCACCATTCCGGTTCCCGGCGTGGCCTTGAGCGACAGCGACGGACGCTTCGGTTCCTTCTTTTCGTCCTTGTCGCCCGATTGCGCGGGAATCGAGACACTCGCGTCCCAGCAGGATCGCGGCCGCGCAAAACGCCGTGGTCGCCAGCGAGCGAGACATGCAAGAGTGATCCTACCGCCCGCGATTCCCGAGGGCAAGCGTGCATAATGTCGTGAATGGCAGACGGACAACAGTCCAAACCCATGGACGTTTTCGTTGGAGATCCGCGGTCGGCGGATACCGATCTTGTGATCGTCGCGGCGTTCGAAGGAGAGGCCACCGCGCTCTCTGGAGAATGGTCGGCGCCAACCGGCGGCGAGATCGATCAGGCCATCGCGTCGAAGGAGTTCAGCGGCAAGCTCTTCGAGACGTTGCTGACGCCGATCGTCGATCGCGGTTATCGAGCGCGGCGGCTGGCGGCAATCGGCCTGGGCCCGCAGATCGACTTCACCGTTGATCGCGCGCGCCGGGCGGCTGCGGCGATTGCAATGACGGCCCGCCAGAAGAAAATCGCGCGCCTGGCGTTTCTGCGCGCACGGCGTGCTCGAGTCGGCCGAAATGATTCAGGCGATCGCCGAGGGGCTGACGCTGGCGGAGTTCGATGCGGGGCGCTACAAGACGGCCGGCTACGAGCCGTTCGAGCTGACCGGACTCGGCATCATCGTCGAACAGCGCGGCGCGGGATGCCGCTGCGCATGCCGCGCACCGCGGGCCGCGTCATCGGCGAGCACTGCAACATGGCGCGGCAGCTCGACAACGAGCCGGGGAACGCGCTGACGCCGTCGACATTTGCCGACCGGCTTTCAGAGATCGCGCGCAGAGCGGCGGCCTGTCGGTGAACGTGCTCGATCACATCGAGCTCGAGCGGCTCGGCATGGGCATGCTGCTCGGCGTCGGGCGCGGCAGCGCGGAACCTCCGCGACTCGTCGCGATACGGTACGAACCGGCCGGTGCGCCCGAGTCGCCTGTGCTGGGGCTTGTCGGCAAAGGCATTACGTTCGACACGGGCGGCATCTCGATCAAGCCGGCGGCCGACATGGATCGCATGAAGGACGACATGGCCGGCGGCGCCGCGGTCGCATGTGCCATGCGCGCGCTCGCCGAGCTGAAGGCGCCGATTCGTGTCATCGGCGTCATCCCGATTGCCGAAAACATGCCCGGCGGCCGCGCCATCAGGCCGGGCGACGTGCTGAAGAGCGCGTCGGGCAAGACCGTCGAGGTCATCAACACCGACGCCGAAGGGCGGCTCATTCTGGGCGATGCGCTCTGGTACGCGCAGCAGCTTGGGCGCCACGCACCTCGTCGATATCGCCACGCTGACAGGCGCCATCAGCATCGCGCTCGGAAGGATTACCAGCGGCCTGTTCGGGACACCCGCGGCCTTCGTCGAGCACGTTCGCGAGGTCGCGGAGCGCGCGGGCGATCGGTGCTGGCCGCTGCCGCTCTTCGATGAATACAAGGATCAGCTGCGCAGCGAAATCGCCGACATGATGAACACCGGCGGCCGGCTCGGCGGCGCCATCACGGCGGCGCTTGTTCCTCAAGGAGTTCACCGGCGGCCTGCCGTGGATCCACCTCGACATCGCGGGCACCGCCTGGGCCGAGGAGAACAAGCCCTTCATGCCGAAGGGCCCGACCGGTGTGGGTCTGCGGACGCTGGTGGAGCTGGCGTTCACATCGCACACGTGGAGCGGCTTTGGCGCCCCCTGACGCGCCGCCCGCGCACGTGCGGCGCCGGCGCTACGCCGGCAAGAATCCGCGAGCGTTTCACGACAAGTACAAGGAGCTCAATCCCGAGCGGTACGCCGCGGACGTGGAGAAGGTGCTCGCATCGGGCCGGACACCGGCGGGCATGCATGTTCCGATCATGGAGCGCGAGGTCCTGGACTGCCTTCGGCCGCGCGCCGGAGAGGTCGCCGTGGATTGCACCCTCGGGTGGGGCGGTCATGCGCGGGCGATCCTGCGAACGCGTGCTGCCGGGCGGCCGCGCTCATCGGAATCGATGTCGATCCGATCGAGTTGCCGCGCGACGGAAGCGCGCCTGCGCGCCGCCGGCTTCGGGCCCGACGTGTTCGTCGCGCGACATGGTAATTTCGCGGGCCTGCCGGCGGTGCTTGCCGCCGAGGGTCTGACGCGCGTCGACGTCGTTCTCGCGGACCTTGGCGTATCGTCGATGCAGTTCGACAATCCCGATCGCGGCTTCAGCTACAAAGGAGTTGGGCCGCTCGACATGCGGATGAATCCGCTGAGCGGCGAGATCCGCGGCGCAGCTGATCGCGCGCTCGACGGAAGAGGAGCTCGCGCGGCTGCTCGAGGAGAACGCCGACGAACCGCACGCGCATCTCATCGCCCGGCTGCTGAAGCAGCAGCCTCTCGAGACGACACACGCGGCCGAACGCCTGCTGCGCGGCGGCCTCAGCTCGGCGCTTCCGCGCCTGACGAAGGCCGACGTGAAGATGTCCATCCGCAGGACGTTTCAGGCCCTGCGTATTGCGGTCAACGACGAGTTCTCCGCGCTCGACGCGCTGCTGCGCGTGCTGCCAGCAGTGCCTCGCGCCGGGCGGTCGCGTCGCGATGCTGACCTTTCACTCCGGCGAAGATCGGCGGGTGAAGAAGGCATTTCAGGCGGGGCATCGAGCAGGCGTGTATTCGGCCGTGGCGACCGAGGTGATTCGCTCCGCGAAGGAAGAGACGTTCGCGAACCGGCGCGCCTCGGCCGCGAAACTGCGCTGGGCCGTGCGCGCGACGAGGATTAGCCGGGAGCAGCGTACGGCTATTGATGCTCTGTCGGCGTCAGGCCGAGCGGCTGAGTCTGCGCGTCTTCGTCGGGATGAAGACGCGCCTTGATCTTCCGGTAGCCGATAATCACCACGGCCAGCACGAGGCCGAAGAGCGCGGCGCCCACAGCAATGACACCCGTGAGGCCGATCGCCTCGAGCATGACATCGCCGAGGCCGGAGATTTCGTTCTCCTCGACGATCTTCACTATGATCGGCGTGCTCGGCGCCTGCATCGCTCGCTCGATTGTACAGCAAGCCGAAAGGAGCCTGCAGTTGCCAAGCACGGCAATCTAGAAACTACGATCTAGAATCTGACTTCTGAAGCGTGCCGCCACATCTGGAGTGAATGATGAGGTCTGGACTCGAGTGCGTTGCGGCGATTTGCCTGCTGGGTAGTGCATCAGGTCGGTTTCGCGCCGTCGGAACAGCCCGAAATCGTGGACGCACACGGCTGCGTTTGTTGGCCATCTGGCAGCGTTCATACGGGCGCTAAACCTGCGGAGCGTGGTCTTAGTCGGGGAATCGTTCGGTGGGTGGGTTGCCGCGAGTTATGCGATTGCCTCAGCGAGCGGCGACTCCGGGTTGCCCCCAATTGGAAGACCTCGTAATGGCGGCTGGTGTGACAGGGATGAACAGGTTCTATTCGGAAATCGGTCAGAGACTCGCACGCAACGATCCGAGGCTCCCCGCCTTGCGATCCTCGATGTCGGCCACATCGTGGCCATTGAAAGCCCTGCGGAATTTGGCCGCATCGTGACGGAGTTCGCACAGAACTAACAGTCACATCTGGGTGTCGAGTTCAGAATGCTGAAACCCGCTGCGCGTTTGAACAATCGCAAAAAAGGCTGCGGCCTTCCATTGCCTATCGATCTTTACTGCCTTCCCTTTGGCCCCGGGTCTGCATTGTCCGACGTATGGATTCCGCACAGCTCCTCGCTCGAGCCGAACGGTTTGCCCTGGATTCCCTCGAGTTTTACCGCAGGTTGCCCAAGGCGATGGAGGCGCAAGTTCCAGGCGTGCAGTTTTACAAAGCTGCTACCTCCGCGTGGGCGAACTATCGATCATCAAAACGAGGTCGGTCGCGACCGGATTTCATCTCAAAACTCGGTATCGCGGTTGAAGAAATAGACGAAGCGCTCGGATGGCTGGAGTTTATGGAAAAAGGCAGAATCGCGGCGGATAAAGCGCTCCTCGCCGAAGCAAAAGAGCTCTGCGCGATCCTGACTGCTTCGCTGCAAACCGCCCGCGCGAATTGGTTGGCAGAATTGGCGGAGCGTGGGCGCAAAAAGCACGCAGGCAACCGCAGTGTGAAGTTCCCAGATTCCAGATTATAGATTCTAGTTTTGGGCATCACTTCAGCGCCGCCGTCTGCACCTTCTTGAGCGACTGCTGATACCGAAGAATCCCCGCCAGCAGCGATTCCGCAATGCGCTGGCGGTAGGCGGGCAGTCTTCAGCAGGCGCGCCTCCTGCGGGTTGGTCACGAACGAGATCTCCGCGAGCACGCTCGGCATCGCCGCGCCAATCAGCACCATGAAGGGCGCCTGCTTCACGCCCAGGTCCCTCAGCGTCTTGTTGCCGGGCCGCATGCCGCGCACGAGCGATCGCTGAATGCTCGCCGCGAAATCGCGCGACTCGTTCAGCTTGCTGTTCAGCGTGATCGCCTTGATGATGCTCGGCAGGCTGCTCATCGTCTTGCCGGACGCGGCGTTTTCGCGCGCCGCCACAGCCTCGGCCTGGGGATTGAGCGCAAAGTTCAGGAAGTAGGTTTCGACGCCGCTGCGCGGCGGCGTTGGCGCTGGCGTTGGCGTGCACCGAAAGAAACAGATCCGCCGATTCGCGGTTGGCGATCTCCGTCCGCTCTTCGAGCGAGACGATATTCGTTCGTCCGCCGCGTCAGCACGACCTCGACGCCCGGCTGCTGCTGAAGCAGCTTCTCGAGCCGCAGCGTGACGTCGAGCACGAGCTCCGCTTCTGAAATGCCGAACGCCGAGGCGCCGGGATCGTGCCCGCCATGGCCCGCATCGATCACGATGCGCGACACGCCGAGTCCCAGCTGGCGCGCCACCGAAAACTTGCCGCTCGAGTTCGCCGACGGCGTGATCGGTTTGCCCGCAATCACAGCGGGCGTGTCGGTCGGTAGCGTTGCGGTGCGGCAGTGGGTGCATCGGGTGCGACGGGAGCTGGCAGGTGCGACAGGCGTGCTTGCTGCAGCGTGGCGCAGTGGGCGAGGTTGCAGTCGGCGACGGGCGTGGCTGCGCGTACATGGGAGCGACCGGCGCATCGCGGTGCGGTCGGTGGCGACGGGCTGCGAGAACCGTGACGTGCGCGATCGGTGCGACGAGCGATCGGTGCGAACTGGCGTTGCGTGCGGGCGACCGGCAATTGGCGCGAGTGCGACGGGCGTTGTGGTGCCGACGGCGCAAGGGCGCAATCGGGGTCGTCGCGTCGCGGATGTCGCAGCGTCGGCGCGAGGATCGTGCGACCAGGCTGCGACTCGGGTTGAGCCAGCCGCGGAGCGCTCGGCGTCGATGACAATCCGATACGGGTTGTAGAGCGTGAACACGCTGTAGCGGCTCACGTTCTCCAGGTCGAGCACGACGCGCGTGGTGTTGTTCGGATGACGGCCGAGCCGGATGTGCCGGACGATGTCCGAGTCGTAGCGGAACGTCGCATCGACAAGCGACGGCACGGTCCTGGTGCCTTTGAGATCGAAAAACACGCGCGCGGGACCCTCCAGGCGCTCCTGATAGAACGGCACTTCGCGATCGAGCTCGACCGTCACGCGCACGACTTCCGGCGAGCACCGTCGCGATGCACCGCGCGAATCATGCGTGTCGGCCGACGGCAGGAGTCGTCGCCGCGGCTGCCGGCGACGCGGCCATCGCCTCGAGCTGCTCGATCTGCGGCGCCGCCTTGGCCTGCAGCGGGCTGTGCGGGTACTGATCGCGCAGCCACTGAAACAGCTGAACGGCGCGGTATTTGTCGCGTTCCTGGCCGAACCGCTCGAACGCCTCGGCCGAAAGTGGTCGCGGCCTGCCAGAGCGCGTTGTCCGCGAAGCCGCTCGTGGGGTATCGCTGGACGAAGCTCCAGTATCGGTTGATGACGACGCGGAAATCGTCGGCCGTCGCGGCAGGCGATTGCGAGACGCGCTGCTCCTGCGCGAGCAGCGTCTCGTAGCGCACACGCTCGGCCGACGGTCGGTGTCACTGTGCACGCCGACACCGCGTGGTGCCGACCTGCGCGTCAGCCATGCGCGCACACGCCAGCGACGCGAGCAGCACGATCGCCGGCAGTGTCTACCGAAGCTGTGCATCGACTTCGTCGAAATACGCCTTGTCCACCAGCACTTCCCGAGGCTTGCCGCCGACGCCCGGCGAGACGAGGCCGTCCATTTCCATCATGTCGACCAGGCGCGCGGCGCGGCTGAAGCCGATTCGGAGCCGCCGCTGCAGATACGAAATCGACGCCTGCCCGCTCGAGACGACGATGCGCGACGGCTTCGTCGTAGAGGTCGTCCTTTTCCATCTCGATGCCGTCGAGCTTCTTTTCTTCGGCGGTGATCGACGTGTTGTAGATCGGGCTTGCCCTGCTTTCGCAGGAAGCTCGCGAGCCTCGCGCTCTCCTGTTCGGAGATGTACGGGCCGTGCAGGCGCACGGCGCGCGACGACCCCGGCGGCATGAACAGCATGTCGCCGCGCCCGAGCAGCTGTTCTGCGCCGTTGCCGTCGAGAATCGTCCGCGAGTCGATCTTCGACTGCACGCGGAACGAGATGCGCGACGGGAGGTTCGCCTTGATGAGGCCCGGTGATGACGTCGACCGACGGCCGCTGCGTCGCCAGCAGCAGGTGAACGCCGACCGCGCGCGCCATCTGCGCGAGGCGCGCGATCGATTCCTCGACGTCGCCGCGCGCCACCATCATGAGGTCGGCCAGCTCGTCGATGACGACGACGATGTAGGGAAGCGGCATCAGCAGCTCTTCGGTCTCCGCGGCGGTCTTGTCCTTGGCCTGATGCGCCGCGTTGCGGTTGAACTGCTCGATGTTGCGCACGCCCGCCTTCGCGAGCTTCTTGTAGCGCTCCTCCATCTCCTTCACGGCCCATCGCAGCGCGTTGACGGCCTGCTTCGGATCGACGACGACCGGCGTCATCAGATGCGGGATGTCTTCGTACATCCCGAGCTCGACGCGCTTCGGGTCGATCATGATGAGCCGCACTTCGTCCGGCGTGGCGCGGAAGAGGATGCTCGACAGCATCGAGTTGATCGCGACCGACTTGCCGGTGCCGGTCGATCCGGCAATCAGCAGGTGGGGCATCGTCGCGAGGTCGGTCATGTACGGCTCGCCGTGAATCGTCTTGCCGAGCGCGAGCGTCAGCTTCGATCCCGAGCGCTGATACATCTCCGATTGCAGCAGCTCGCGAAGCGAAATCTGCTCGCGTGTGTGATTCGGAATCTGGATGCCGACGGTCGATTTCCCCGGAATGCGATCGATCAGCACCGATTCGGCCTGCATCGCCAGACACAGGTCGTCGGCGAGGCTCGTGATCTTTCCGTATTTCACGCCGGCGTCCGGCTTGAACTCGAACGTCGTCACGACCGGCCCGGGATGAATCTGCGCCACGGCGCCTTCGACGGCAAACTCGCGGCACTTTTCCTCGAGCAGGCGCGCGCCTTCCATCAGCTCGCGCTCGTCGATCTTGCGCTCGGTTTTCGGCGCGTCGAGCAGCGACAGCGGCGGAATGGTGAACGCGCCGTTCCGGCGCGGCTGCCGCGGCTCCGGATCGGGCAACGGCAGCGGCGGGTTCTCGATCGTCTTTGGCCGTTTCGCCATCACGGGCGGCCGGCGTTCCTCGGCCGGCGCGTCTCGTCCTCGCTCGATGCAGCTGCGCGGACGCAGGCGCAGATCTCGACGGGCTCCTTCGGCACGGCGACGACCGGAGCAGTCTTCTCGGCCTTCTTCGCCTGCTTGGCCAGCAGCGCCTGCCGCTGGCGCGCGCGCCTGCGTTCGTCGAGCCAGCTTCGCAACGCGCCGAACATCCGCGACCCGCCGGACCGGCTCACCGCGAGTCGCCGACGAGAACATCCTGCCGAGCGAGAACTGCGTCGACAGCACGATCGCGAGAAACAGCAGCGTGAGGATGACGATGATCGATCCTGTCCGGTTCAGGTATTCCGCCATCCACGAGGCGAGCCATTCGCCGAGATAGCCGCCCGCCCGGAACGGTTTGCCCGCCACATCGACGCTGCCGAACGCCAGGCTCAGCAGCGAGCTGACGCAGCCGAAGAGCAGGCCGGCGCCGACGAGCTTTGTGTATTGCGCGTCCAGCGTCCGGCACCAGAAGTAATGCCATCCGAGCACGACCATTGCCGCCGGGATGAGATGCGACGCGTACCCGAGCAGCTGGAACGACAGCTCGGCGAGAAACGCGCCGACGCGGCCGGCGAAGTTCGCCGGCTGCGCGCCGGAGCCCGCGCTGAAGAACCACACGGGATCGGTCGGCTCGTAGGTCGCCAGCGCAATCAGCCAGATGAGCGCGGCAGCGAACAGCGCGACGCCGAAGAATTCGCTGACGCGGCGCGAGACGGTCGATCCTGCCACGCTAGACCTCCATGATGACCGGTACGATGAGCGGCCGCCGCCCCGAGCGCTTTCTGAAGAAGCGCCGTAGCTCGACGCGGATCTTTTCCTTGATGAGCCCCTGATCGGTCCGTTCTTCAATACTCGCTCCCTGAATGACGTCGGCCGACGAGCTTCGCCGGCGTCGCGCAGCAGTTCGGCGCTCGCCGCATCCTGCGCGAGCCCCCGGCTCACGACGTCCGGATCGCCTTCGATGGCTGCCGGTCTGGCTGTTGATCGCGACCACCGGCACCACGACGCCGTCCTCGGCGAGGTGCCGGCGGTCGCGCAGCACTTCGTCGATCACTTCGCCCGAACCTGACGCGTCGATCAGCACGCGGCCGGTCGGCGCCTTTCCGACGACGGCGCCGCCGTTCTCATCGAAGCGCAGGATGTCGCCGTTCTCGATCAGCATCACCTTCACCGTCGGGGTGATGCCCGCGGTCACGCGCTCGGCGATGCGGGCGTGCTGCGACAGCTGCCGGTACTCGCCGTGAATCGGGATGAAGTGCCGGGGCCGCACGAGCGACAGCACGAGCTTCAGCTCTTCCTCGCTGCCGTGTCCCGACACGTGCACGTGCTTGATGCCCTCGTAGATCACGTCGGCGCCGCGGCGCGCCAGGTGGTTCATGACATGGCCGATCGCCTTCTCGTTGCCCGGAATCGCGCGGGCGGAAAAGACGACCGTGTCGTCATGGCCGACCTTCACGTAGCGGTGATCGTCGATCGCAATGCGCGACATCGCCGCGAACGGCTCTCCCTGCGAGCCGGTCGCAAGGCAGAGCACGTGCGAAGGCGGCAGCGATTCGACGTCGGTGTCGCGAATCATCCGGCCCGCCGGCAGCTTCAGATAGCCGAGCCGTTGCGCGGCTTCGGACGTCTGCAGCATCCCGCGTCCGACGAACGCGACCTTGCGCTGAAACTGATCGGCCAGGTCGACGAGAATCTGCATCCGGTACACGCTCGACGCGAACATCGTCACGAGCAGCTTGCCGGTGGCCGTCGTGAACACCTCCTCGAACGCGTCCTTGACCTCGAGCTCCGAGCCCGTGAAGCCCTTGCGATCGATGTTCGTGCTGTCGCCGAAGAGCGCCAGCACGCCGGCGCTGCCGAGCTCGGCGAATCGATGGACGTCGAAGTGCTGTCCGTCGATCGGCGTCTGATCGATCTTGAAGTCGCCCGTGTGCACGATCGTTCCCGCGGGCGTGTGAATCGCCAGCGCGACGCAATCGGGCATGCTGTGCGTCACGCGCAGGAACTCGACTTCGCAGTCGCCGATCCGCACGCGCTGGCGTGGCTGAACCGGCACGAGCCGATCGCCCGGATCGATGCCGTGCTCTTCGAGCTTCGGGCGCAGGAGCGCCAGCGTCAGCGGCGTGCCGTAAACCTTTCCTTCAATCAGCGGCCATACGTAGGGAACGCCGCCGATGTGATCTTCGTGCCCGTGCGTCAGCAACAGCGCCGACGGCCGCGGCTGGCACTGCTGCAGGTACGTCAGATCCGGTATCAGCAGATCGACGCCCGGCAATTCCGGTCCCGCGAACATGACGCCGGCATCGATGACGAGCGTCGCCTGATCGGTCGACACCGCCATCGAATTCATGCCGAATTCGCCGAGCCCGCCGAGCGGGACCACTTGTAGAGTTGGAGCCATAAACAATCGACGCAGGTCGCCCGAGTCGGCGACTAGACAAAAGGCTCCGGGAGCCTTTCTACGTTCGTGGTACGCCGTTACGCGCGACCACGCGACCAGGCTGCTGGGCGCTGCCTGAGGAGAGGGCAAAAGGATAGCACAGAGTCACGGTTCTGCCGCCGCAAAGATGTCGGCAAGTCTTGCTATTTCAATAACCTCCAGCGTCTCGCGGCCGCCGGCGGGGGTCGATGCCGGCGTCGGCGAGGGCGCGGACCGGGTCGACGCCGATCTCGCCGGCAAACGCGCTCCAGGGCGTTGGCGAGCGTCTTCCGGCGCTGCGTAAACATGCTGCGTACCATCCGCTCGAACAGTGCGGCGTCCTTCAGCTCGAAGGCGGGCGGCCGGAAGCTGAGGCGGACGAGCGCCGAGCGCACGTCCGGCGGCGGCCGAAACGCCCCTGGCGGAATCGCGAGCAGCCGGGCGACGTCTGCGCGCCATTGCACCAGCACGCTCAGCACGCCGTACTCCGCCGTTCCGGGCTTTGCGACGATGCGGTCGGCGACTTCGCGCTGGAGCATCAACGTCGCATCCGTGATCGGGCGCCGCGACTCGCAGTTCGAGCAGTCGAAACAGGATCGGCGACGAGATGTTGTAGGGAAGATTGCCGGCGACGCGTATCGGCGTATCAGGTCGTCGGCAGCGCGCGCGTCGATGTCGAAGTCGAGCACGTCGCCGGACACGACCGACGCGTTCGGAGGGAAGCTTCGGCGTGAGCGCAGCGATGAGATCGCGATCGATTTCGATGGCGACGAGGCGCGCGACTCTCGGGCGCCAGCCTCAACGTCAGAATCCCCGGCCCGGGCCGATCTCCAGAAACACATCGGTCGGGGAGGGCCGATGGCGTCGACGACCTTGTCGGCCCAGACGGGCTCGAGAAAGTGTTGTCCGAAGCGCTTGCGCGTGCGACGCATGTCATCGTGTCCGGCTTCAGGCGGACCGTCGCGGTCTTCTTGGCTTCGGCCCCGCCGACGAGCGTGCGATAGAAATCGCAATCGTCGCGCACGACGCACTGGTCGCACAGCGGCTTCGGCTTGCAGATGCGCCGGCCATGCAGGATCAGCGTGTCGGAGGCTTTCGTCCACTCCGCGGGAGGCAGCGCGCTGCCAAGCTGCTGCTCGACCTCGACGGGATCGTCGGACGAAGCGATGCCAATACGATTCGACACGCGCAAGACGTGGCGATCGACCGGCAAGCCGGGAATGCCCAGCGCATGGCCGAGCACGACGTTCGCCGTTTTGCGTCCGACGCCCGGCAGCTCGACGAGCGCCTCCATCGTCCTCGGCACCTCGCCGGCGTGATGTTCGACGAGCGCGGCCGCCATCCCCATCAGCGATTTGGCTTTTGAGCGGTAGAAGCCGGTCGAGTGAATCAGCGGCTCCAGCTCGTCGGCCGTCGCCTTGGCAAGCGCCGCGGCATTCGGGATAGCGCGCGAAAAGGGCCGGCGTGACGCGATTGACGCCGGCGTCGGTCGACTGCGCCGAGAGAATGGTCGCGACGAGCAGTTGGTAAGGGTTCTCGATAGTCGAGCTCGGTATCGGCGTCGGGGTGCTGCGCGTACAGCTTGCGGATGATAGGCAAGGCTCGACCAAAGTCGAGCCTGCGATTCTCGGGAGCCCGATTTCCTCGGGGCGGTTTCTTCGGGCCGGTTTCTGTTTAGTGGACCGGACCACGATCGGGGTTTCCGGCCGACTCCGTATAGATGCGCATCTGTTCCTGCAGAGCAGCGATGAGAGTCGGCACCACCTGCACCGGCAGCATCGACGCGCGCCTTGACCGGCGCCCGGACGACGTGCTCCGACTCGGCGGCCCTGATGTCTTTCTCAGAGAGCGGCGCCATCTCGCAGAACGTGAGCGTGAAGTCGAACGGCGTGTGATTGACCGCGCAGAAGTTGGCATAGGTGCGCGTCGCGTCGGACGTTTCGTCGGGGACGATCGTGAAGTTGATCTGCTTCGATTCGCTCATCTCAATACTTTCGCATGACCCCGACCACGACCCCCTGCACCTGCACCTGGTCGGCCTCGACAAAGATGGGCTGCATGGTGGGGTTTGCCGGCTGCAGACGCACGCGGCCGTTCTCGCGATACAGCTTTTTCAAGGTGACGTCCGATCCGCTCAGAAGCGCGACGACCGTCTCGCCATTCTGGGCGGTCTTGCGATCTTCGACGATGACGAAGTCGCCGTCGCAGATTTGCTCGTCGATCATCGAGTTGCCGCGCACGCGCAGCACGTAGGTGTCGCGCCGGCCGACGAGATCCTCGGGAACGGCAATCGTTTCGCTCGTCGCCACGGCCTCGATCGGCGCGCCGGCCGCGACGTAGCCGAGCAGCGGGAGATCGACGGAGCGTCCGCCGGAACTGGTCGGAATCATCTCGACCGATCGGCTGCGATTCCACGCGCGCTTGATGAAGCCCTTTTCCTGAAGGTTGGTGAGATGTTTGTGCACGGTCGCCAGCGAAGAGAGGCCGAAGCGGCGGCCGATTTCCTCGAGGCTTGGCGCGTATCCGTGCTGCTGAATGAAGTCCTGCAGGTAGTCCAGAATCTCGCGTTGGCGCTTGGTTAGCGGGAGCACGTCTTGCCCTCCAGTCGCGCCAACTATACGCAAAAGAAAGGCGAAGGTCAACTCGGTCAGGGCTCGCAGTTCAGCGTCGATCCCCGGCCGCATTTGCGGTAAACTGCAACTAGCGCCTTTCCATTGAGATAGCTGAGAACGCATGAAACGTATTGCCTCGTGCGCATCTCCTCGCAGGCCTCCTCGCCGTCAGTGCCTTCGCCGCCGACCCCGTCTCGCGACGGGACGCGGCGCGCCTGCAGGCCAAACTCGATCGAATCGCCAAGGGCAACCTGTCCCGCGGGAAGACTCCGGCGACGACCCCCATCACCGAAGCAGAAGTGAATTCCTATCTGCGCTATGAGATGGGCGACCGCATTCCAGCCGGGGTCACGCGACCCCTGGGTGTCGATCCTCGAAGACGGACGTTTGCCGGGCGCGCCACCGTCGATCTCGCGCGTGTGGGGCAGAGCCGCAAGTCGGGCGGCATGCTGGATCCGTTCAACCTGCTGACCGGCTCGCTGCCGCTGACGGTCAACGGCGTGCTGCGAACCAAGAACGGCGTCGCGACGTTCGCGGTCGAGTCGGCGTCGATTTCGAGCGTGCCGGTGCCGGTCTGGATGGTCCAGGAAATCGTCAGCTATTACTCGAAATCGGAATCGGCGCCGAACGGCGTCGCCCTCGACAAGCCGTTCGTCCTTCCCAACGGCATCCGCGAAATCCAGACCGCACGCGGGCAAGCGACGGTCGTGCAATAGAGGAACCGGCGGTTCTGGTTCAGGTCGGGTTCTGACGGTTCCGAGTTCTGGGTTCGACGGTTCAGAGAGGCGTACTGAATCCATCGCCCTCCACGCACCCAGAACCTAGCACCAAGAACCCAGAACCGTTCCTGTGTCCACCGACTACCTCCAAACTCCGCTCCAGTACTTGAAAGGCGTCGGGCCGAAGCGGGCCGCCGACCTGCAGCGGGTCGGCCTTGTGACTGTCGAAGATCTCCTCTACCGATTTCCCCTTCGCTACGAAGATCGCGGACGCCTGCAGCCGATTTCGTCGCTTGAAGGCAGGCCAGCAGGTGGCGATTGCCGGACGGATTCAAAGCAGCCGTCTGCGCACAACCCGCCGTCCCGGGTTCAAGATCTTCGAGGCGCTCATCGGAGATGCGACAGGATCGATCGTCGCGGTCTGGATGAATCAGTCGTTTCTGAAAGACATCCTCCGGCGTGATGTCCACGTGGTGCTCTTTGGCACCGTCGAAGCGCGGCCCGGCCTCCAGATCATCAATCCCGACTACGAGGTGATCGGCGACGACGGCGATGCCGCCGAGCCCGAAGAGCGCGCAGACGATTCACACCGGCCGCATCGTGCCCGTGTACGAAAAAGCCGGCGCCATGACGCCGAAGATGCAGCGGCGCCTCGTCTTCGATGTGCTGTCGCGCCTGCCGGACGACCTGCCCGATCCGTTTCCGGACGACGTGCGGCGCCGTCTGAATCTGCCCGACCGCCGCGCGGCGCTGATCGACGCGCATTTTCCGCCAGCGGACACGCCGGCAGATCAGCTGAACGCCTTCAGAACACCCGCGCAGGTCCGGCTCATCTTCGAAGAGTTCTTCCTGTTTCAGCTGGGGTTGATGGTGCGCAAGCGCGCGGCGGTCCGCGAGTCGAAGCCGCGCGCGATCCAGGTGGACGATCGCATCCGCGAGTCGGCGCGCAGCATTCTGCCGTTCAAGCTCACCGAAGGGCAGCGGAGCGCGTTGAAGGAAATCGTCGAGGACATGCAGCGCCCGACGCCGATGAACCGGCTGCTGCAGGGAGATGTCGGCGCGGGCAAGACGATTGTGGCGCTGCTCGCGGCGCTCGTCGCGATGGAGAACGGCCTGCAGGTGGCGTTCATGGCGCCGACCGAAATTCTCGCCGAGCAGCACTTCCTCAGCCTGCGGAAGCTCCTGGAGAAATCGCGCTTCCGCGTCGAGCTCATCACCGGCGCAACGACCGGACTGAAGCGGCGCGATCTGCTGGCGCGGCTCGCGGCCGGCGACATCAACCTGGTTGTCGGCACGCACGCGCTCGTGCAGGGGACGGTGCAACTTCCGCTCGCTCGGCCTGGCCATCATCGACGAGCAGCATCGCTTCGGCGTCGTCCAGCGCGCGACGCTGCGATCGAAGGGGCTGATGCCTGACGTCCTGGTGATGACCGCCACGCCGATTCCGCGGACGCTCGCGCTGACCGTCTACGGCGATCTCGACGTGTCGGTCATTCGCGACATGCCGCCGGGCCGCCGCGCGATTCAGACGATCGTGAAGCCGGAGTCGCGGCGCGAGGAGGTATACGAACTGGTCAGGAACGCAGCTCGACGAGGGACGGCAGGCGTACGTCGTCTATCCGCTCATCGAAGAGTCGGAGAAGGTCGACCTCAAGGCGGCGACGGAGATGGCAGACACGCTCGCGCAGGACGTCTTTCCGGAGTATCGCGTGGCGCTGCTGCACGGCAAGATGAAGCAGGACGCGAAAGATCGCGTCATGCGCGCGTTTGCCGGCCGGCGAGATTCACGTGCTCGTCTCGACGACCGTCATCGAGGTCGGCATCGACGTGCCGAACGCCACCGTCATGGTCATCGAGCACGCCGAGCGTTTCGGGCTGTCGCAGCTGCACCAGTTGCGCGGGCGCGTCGGGCGCGGCGCGCATCAATCGCACTGCATCCTGCTGTATCAATATCCGATTTCCAAACAGGGCAAGGCGCGGCTGCAGGCGCTGGCGGGCACGACCAACGGGTTCGAGATTGCCGAGCGCGATCTCGAGCTGCGCGGCCCCGGAGATTTCTTCGGCACGCGACAGTCCGGCCTGCCGACGCTGCGCACGGGCGATCTGCTGCGGGACCACTCGCTGATGGAGCAGGCGCGCGACGAAGCCGCGCGCTTCCTCGACAAGCAGGCGCTCACGGCGCCGCTGGTCGAACGCATGAAAGCCGCGTGGCCGAGCAGATTTGGGTTGATGGATATTGGGTGATGCGTGTCTTTGACACAGAGGCACCGAGAAATACCAATAGGAGGTTATGAGGTCTAGGAGGCGCGCTTCCGGACGTCGAGTTCGCGCCACCGCGTGCGACGGAAGAAACAAGCGCAAATACAAGATGTGCGAACCAGGGGCATCTTGTATTTGCGTTTGTTTCTTCCGTCGCAACGGCCGCAAGGCGGCCGTCGAACTCGACGCTCTGTGGCTCTGTGCCTCTGTGTCGAAATCAGCGGCAGATGATGCGAATCATTGCGGGCGAACTGAAAGGTCGCCGGCTCAAGACCCCGAAGTGGGCAGGCCTCCGCCCGACGTCGGACAAGCTGCGCGAGACGCTGTTCAATCGTCGTCGCGCCGCGCGTGCGCGGGCGCGCGCGTGCTCGATCACTACGCGGGCACCGGCGCGATCGGCATCGAAGCGCTCAGCCGCGGCGCAGCGCACGTGACCTTTGTCGATGCCGATCCGCGCGCGTTGAAGCTGATCGACGAGAACCTGCGTCACTGCGGCGTCCGAGACCGCTATGTTATTATCCGAACGCCGCAATCACTGCCGGCCGGATCGATCGATCTGGCCGTGCTGGATCCGCCCTACGACGAACCCGATCTGACGGCCTCGATTGCCGCGGCCGAGTCCCTGATTGCGCCCGGCGGATTGCTCGTTCTCGAGCACGCGCGCCGCCGTGCCGGCGCCGGAGCAGGTCGGACGATTGCGCATGTCGCGGGATTTGGTGTCAGGAGACAGCGCGCTGGCGTTTTATTCAGAGGTCGCAGAGCGGCGCGGGGCATAGGGGCCCCGCGACTAAACATGAAACTGGCTGTGTATCCAGGCTCGTTCGATCCGCTGACCAACGGGCACGTCGACATCATCGAGCGGGGCACGCACCTGTTCGACAAGATCATCGTCGCGATCCTGGTGAACGTCGAGAAAGTCGCCGCTGTTCAGCATGCAGGAGCGCGTCGACATCGTGCGCGAGGTGTTCAAGGGACGGCCCAACGTCGAGGTCGACACGTTCGACGGGCTGCTGGTCGATTACGTCGCGAGGCGAAAGGCCGACGTCATCGTGCGCGGGCTGCGCGCGTTGTCTGATTTCGAAACCGAATTTCAGATGGCGCTGATGAACCGGCGCCTGAGCCCGCATATCGAGACGGTCTTCATGATGCCGGCCGAGCAGTACACCTACATCAGCTCGCGCCTCATCAAGGAAGTGTTCTCGCTGGGCGGCCAGGTGCGCGGCCTCGTGCCGGAAATCGTGGAAAGCCGGCTGAGCGAAAAGCAGAGAGGGAAAGTGCATGTTAGCTGAACGGATGAGCAGAGTCTCCACATCGCCGACGATGAAGGTCGCGGGCGAAGCGGCAAAACTGAAGCGCCAGGGCGTCGACGTCGTCGACTTCGGCGCGGGCGAGCCCGATTTTCCGACGCCGCAGCCGGCGAAGGACGCGGCGAAGGTCGCGATCGATCAGAACTTCACCAAATACACGCCGCCGGCCGGCACGCCCGACCTGAAGCAGGCGATTTGCGCCCGGTACCAGACCGACTACGGCGTCAGCTTCTCCGAGGCGGAGTGCATCGTCACCGCGGGCGGCAAGCAGGCGCTCTACAACACGGCGATGGTGCTGTACAACGCGGGCGACGAAGTCATTACGCACGCGCCGTACTGGCCGACGATTCCCGAGCAGGTGAAGCTGGCGGATGCCACGCCGGTGATCGTGCAGACGAAAGCCGAAGACGGCTTCGCCATTCATCCCGACGCGATCATCGCGGCCATCACGCCGCGCACGAAGGCGATCATCATCAACTCGCCGGCGAACCCGACGGGCGCGGTGATCTCCGAGGAGAACCTCGCGGCCATCGCCGACGCCGCGGCGAAGCGCGGCATCTGGGTCGTCGTCGACCTGTGCTACGAGAAGCTGATTTACGACAACGTTCCGCACAATCTCGTGAAGGTGCTCACCGATCGCATGCGCGATCGCACCATCCTGTGCGGCTCGGCGTCGAAGGCGTATTCGATGACCGGCTGGCGCTGCGGCTGGATTCTCGGACCGAAGGAAGTCGTGACGGCCGCCGACACGCTGCAAGGGCACTCGACGTCGAACGTCGCGTCGATTTCGCAGAAGGCGGCGCTGCAGGCGCTGACCGGCTCGCAGGATCCTGTCGGCGCGATGCTGAGCGAATACAAGACGCGCCGCGACAAGCTGATGGAATGGTTCTCGGAAGATCCGCGCTTCGAGTGCGTGAAGCCGCGCGGGGCGTTCTATCTGTTCCCGCGCATCACGAAGGTGCTCGACGCCACGGGCATCGCGAACACGCGGCGACTTCTCGCAGATGCTGCTCGACGAAGCGCGCGTGGCGCTGACGGCGGGCGAAGGGTTCGATGCGCCCGGCTTCCTCCGCATCTCGTACGCGACATCGCTCGATCGGCTGCGCGAAGGCACGACGCGGATTCTCGACTTCGTCAAGAAGCACGAGCGCAAGGCCGCAGCCGTCCGATAGTGTGACCAGACTCCCTTCGGGCTTCATCTCGCGGGCCGCCGGCATTGTCGGCGGCCCGTTCGTGCTTCAGGACGCATCCTCGCGCGAGACGCTACGGCACGGACGGCACGAAACAGGGCACGCCCGCCGATCTCGTCGTCCTTCCCGGCTCGACGCAGGAAGTGTCGCAACTCGCGAAGCTGTGCAACGACGAGCGCGTGCCGATCGTGGCGCGCGGCGCCGGCACCGGCTATACGGGCGGCGCGGTGCCGACGCGCGGCGGGGTCGTGCTGTCGCTCGAGCGGATGAACCGCATCCTCGAAATCGATCAGGTGAATCTGCTCGCGCGCGTGCAGCCGAACGTCATTACCGGCGATTTGCAGGACGCCGTCGAGAAGGTCGGCCTGTTCTATCCGCCCGATCCGGCAAGCCTCAGGCAATCGGCGCTCGGCGGCAACGTCGCGGAATGCGCCGGCGGCCCGCGCGCGTTCAAGTACGGAACGACGAAGCGCTACGTGCTGGCGCTCGAGGCGGTCCTGCGCGAACGGACGAGATCATCCACACCGGCTCGAAGGCCGTGAAGAACGTCGTCGGCTACGACCTGACGCAGCTGCTCGTCGGCTCCGAAGGCACGCTGGCCATCATCACGGAGATCACGCTTCGCCTCATTCCGAAGCCCGCCGGCCCGCGCGACGCTTCTTGCGGAGTTCGCCGACATCACAGACGCGGTCGATGCCGTGACGCAGCTGCATTCAGCGGCGCGTCGTGCCCGCGGCCGTCGAGCTGGTCGATGCCGCGTCGCTGAAGGCGCTGGCGCGCGCACGCCGGCCGGCCGATGGCGACGCCCGGCGCGCGGCGCCGTGCTCATCATCGAAGTGGACGGCGTCGCCGGAATCGGTAGCGCCCGACATCCTGCTGGTCGAGGACGCGTGCCGCGCGGCCAGGGCGATTCTGCTGAAGCGCGCAGCGACGGAGGCCGAGCGCGACGACATCTGGCAGCTGCGCCGGGAGCTGTCGCCGGCGCTGAAGAAAATCTCGAACATCAAGCTCAACAACGACGTCGTCGTCCCTCGCGGCCGCATCCCGGAGCTGTTCGCGCTGGTCAAGGAAATCGAGCGGGACGCGGGTCTGCCGATTGCGTCGTTCGGGCACGCGGGTGACGGAAACATTCACGTCAACATCATGGTTCCGGAGACGGGACGGAAGAGCAGAGAGCAGAGAGCAAAGAGCAGGGGCGAGCGGGCGGTCCGCAGGTTGTTCGAAGGCGTCGTGGCGCTCGAAGGGTCCATCAGCGGCGAGCACGGCATCGGGTTCACCAAGGCGCCCTATCTCGGCCTCGAGCTTTCGCCGCGAGGAGATCGCGCTCATGAAGCGCGTGAAGGCGGCCTTCGATCCCAACGGCATCCTCAATCCGGGTAAGATCTTTCCAGATGAGTAAAGTCGTGGCGGTGATCGGGGCGTCCTCGCGACCATCGAAAGTTCGGGAACAGGGCGGTGCGGGCGTTTCGGCGGCAGGGATACACCGTCGTGCCGATCAATCCGAATGAGGCGCAGGTCGAGGGTCTGAAAACGTACGCATCGGTGCTGGATGTGCCTGAGCCGATCGATATGGCGACCTTTTACGTTCCGCCCGAGGTCGGGGAGAAGGTGATGCCCGAGGTTGCGCGGAAGAAGATTCCCGAAGTCTGGTTGAACCCGGGGTCGGAAAGCGATGCGCTGATTCGGCTGGCGCGGTCGCTGAGCGTCGAGCCCATCGTCGCCTGCAGCATCATCGGGATAGGGGAGAATCCGTACGCTTGACCGACGTCACTTGACAGCGTTCGAGACGGGTCCTATACTCGAAACAGTATTATTTCCTGTCTGAATGGGACGCGGGCTTCTTCTCTCGGACCCGCGGTGTTAATAAGCACGGATTTCCCCGCAATTTGATCACACGTTCAACTTTGTTCCGGTATCGTAACGCCCACGCTTTTTGTCAGTAAGCGTGCGCACATCACACCCCAAAACAACCAGCACGAGTCTATGCCCACAAATCACAAGCGCCAAAATCCGGCGTCGCGCGGTTCTGCGAACGAACTAGCGGCGTCACCAGAGCCATCCACAGCCGCCGCCGACCTGTCCGCCGAAGCGCGCAGCGCGAAGGTGGAAGCGCGCCGCGACGTCCAGCGACGGCAACCGCGCCCGCAGCCGAAGCGCCACCGCCGCCGACGGCGCAGCCAGTCACGCCGCCACCGCCACAACAGCGGCCGCAGCAGGGCCAGGGGCAGCGACGAGGCGAAGGGCTCAACATCGGCGAGCTGAAGGACATGAGCATTCAGAAGCTCACGCAGATCGCCAAAGAATTGAATGTCGCCGGCGCGACCGGCATGCGCAAGCAGGAGCTGATTTTCCAGATCCTGAAGGCGCAGACCGAGCAGAGCGGATTCATCTTCTCGGAGGGCGTGCTCGAGGTGCTGCCGGATGGGTTCGGATTCCTGCGCGCGCCCGACTACAACTACCTGCCTGGCCCCGACGACATCTACGTCTCGCCCGTCGCAGATTCGCAAGTTCGACCTGCAGACGGGCGACACGGTGTCGGGCCAGATTCGTCCGCCGAAGGAAGGCGAGCGGTATTTCGCCCTGATCAAGGTCGAGGCCGTCAACTTCGAGCAGCCCGAGCAGGCGCGCGACAAGCTGTTCTTCGAAAACCTCACGCCCCTCTATCCGCAGGAGCGGCTCAAGCTCGAGACCGTCGGGCGAAAACCTCTCGGCGCGCGTGATGGATCTCTGGACGCCGATCGGCAAAGGGCAGCGCGGCCTCATCGTCGCGCCGCCGCGCACCGGCAAGACGATGCTGCTGCAGAACATCGCGCAGTCGGTCGTGCAGAACCACCCGGAAGTGTTCCTCATCGTGCTGCTCATCGACGAGCGGCCCGAAGAAGTCACCGACATGCAGCGATCGGTCGACGGCGAAGTTATCTCGTCGACGTTCGACGAGCCGGCGCAGCGCCACGTGCAGGTCGCCGAGATGGTCATCGAAAAGGCGAAGCGCCTTGTCGAGCACAAGAAGGACGTGCTGATTCTGCTCGACTCCGTGACGCGCCTCGCGCGCGCCTACAACACCGTCATCCCGCCGTCGGGCAAGGTGCTCTCGGGCGGTCTCGATTCGAACGCGCTTCAGAAGCCGAAGCGTTTCTTCGGCGCCGCGCGGAACATCGAAGAAGGCGGGTCGCTGACGATCATCGCCACGGCGCTCATCGACACCGGCTCGCGCATGGACGACGTCATCTTTGAAGAGTTCAAGGGGACGGGCAACATGGAAATCCATCTCGACCGCAAGCTTGCCGACAAGCGCGTGTTCCCGGCGATCGATCTTCAGAAGAGCGGCACGCGAAAGGAAGAGCTGCTCATCCCGAAAGACGATCTCAACCGCATCTGGGTGCTCCGCAAGGTGCTGAATCCGCTGTCGCCTGTCGAGGCGATGGAACTGCTGCTCGACAAGATGGGCAAGACGAAGGGGAACACGGAGTTCCTTTCGGCGATGCAGAAGATGGGTTGAGAGCCGTCAATGGCCACATGATTCATGTTCGGCAGAATGGTCCGTACCGGATCGAAGGCGATGACGTGACGGTCGTCGACTGGAACGGCAATCCATATCCGATCGCGAAGCGGCCGTTCGCGCTCTGCCGTTGCGGCGCGTCGACGAACAAGCCGTTCTGCGACGGCACGCACTCGAAGATCGGGTTTCAGGCGGCCGAGGCCGCGGTGCCTGGGTTCGCAGGACAAGCCTGCGACATAGGCAGCTGGTAGATCAGGGGACTGGTTGCGCAGTCGACTGCGCAATCAGTCCCTGCAATTCCTCGCCTTCGATCACTTCCTTCTCCAGCAGCCGCCGCGTGACTGTTTCGAGCAGCTGGCGCCGCTCGTTCAGCACCTGTCTCGCGCGGTCGTGGGCGTCGTCGAGCAGCCGCTTCACTTCCGAGTCGATGCGCTGCGCCGTGTCCTCGCCGTACGGGCCCGCGCTCAGGTCCTATCGGGATATCCAGAAACGCATTCCGGCGCGAGCCTTCGTAGTTGACCGTCCCGAGCTCTTCGCTCATCCCGAATTGCGTGACCATCGCGCGGGCGATGTCGGTGGCGCGCTGCAAATCGTTCTGCGCGCCGGTGGAAATTTCTCCGAGCGCAATCTCCTCGGCAGTGCGCCCGCCGAGCAGCACGGCCATCTGGTTTTCGAGGTCGTTCCGCGTCAGCAGGTATCGATCCTCGAGCGGCAGCTGCATGGTGTAGCCGAGCGCGCCGAATCCGCGCTGGACGATCGAGATCTTGTGCACCGGATCGAGACCCGGCAGCACGCTGGCGACAATCGCGTGCCCCGATTCGTGATAGGCGACCATCTCGCGCTCGCGCGCGCTCATGACGCGTTTCTTTTCGAGACCGGCGATGAGGCGATCGATCGCGTCGTTGAAATCGCTCATCTCGACGGCTTCCTTGTTCCGCCGGGCGGCGAGCAGCGCCGCCTCGTTCACGAGATTGGCGAGATCGGCGCCCGCGAATCCCGCCGTGCGCTGCGCGACGACTCTGAGGTCGACGTTCGGTGTCATCTTCACCTGGCGCGCGTGAATGCGGAGAATCTCCTCGCGGCCGCGGACGTCGGGCTTGTCGACGAGCACCTGCCGATCGAAGCGTCCCGGGCGGAGCAATGCCGGATCGAGCACCTCGGGCCGGTTTGTGGCGCCCATGATGATGACGCCCTTGCGCGAATCGAAGCCGTCCATTTCGGCCAGCAGCTGGTTGAGCGTCTGCTCGCGCTCCTCGTGGCTTCCCATCGGGCTCTGCACGCGAACCTTGCCGAGCGCGTCGAGCTCGTCGATGAACACGATGCAAGGGGCCTTGGCCTCGGCCTGGCCGAACAGATCGCGCACGCGCGCAGCGCCGACGCCGACGAACATCTCGACGAACTCCGATCCGCTCAGGCTGAAGAACGGCACCTTCGCCTCGCCGGCCACCGCCTTCGCGAGCAGCGTCTTGCCCGTGCCGGGAGGGCCGACGAGAAGCACGCCCTTCGGGATGCGGCCGCCGATGTTCGTGTATTTCTTCGGATGCTGCAGGAACTCGACAATTTCCATCAGCTCTTCTTTGGCCTCGTCGACGCCGGCCACATCGCCGAAGCGCACCTTCACGTCGTCTTCCGCGTAGATCTTGGCGCGGCTGCGGGCGAACGCCATCACGCCGCCCTCGGCGCCGCCCATCCTCCGGAAGAAGAAGCTCCAGAGAGCGACGAGCAGAAGCAGGGGAATGATCCAGCTCAGCAACTCGGGCAGCCACCGGTTCATCAGCTCGCCGGTGTATTTGACACCGGACTTTTCCAGTTCAGGCGACGAGGGTGGGATCTTCGATACGGGTGGTCACGAACGTCTCGGGCTTTGCGTTCGGATCGACGGGCTTCAGCGTGCCTCGGATGATCTGCTCGCCCACGGTCGCTTCGGCGACTTTGCCCTGCGAGACCAGCGACTTGAACTCGCTGTAGGGAATCTGACGGCCGGCAGGCACGAGAAAGTAGGTCTGCGCCAGCACGAGCAGGAAAAGGAACGCGAGGCCGTACCACATCGTGCCCGACGGCCGGCGGGGCACACGCGCGGCGCTCTCCACGGGGATTGGGTGGTCTGTTTGACGGTGCCACCAATCAGCCCCCGACGACCGCGCCGGCCCGCTGCCTGGCGAATTGCAGGCCCGCCGGGCCTGCATCAACCTGCACGGCGTCGCCTTCCCGGAACTCTCCCTCGAGAACGCGCATCGCGAGCGGATCGAGAATGTGCCTCTGAATGGCGCGCTTCAGCGGACGGGCGCCGTACGCGGGGTCGTACCCTTCGCGCACCAGCCATTCCTTTGCGCTGTCGGTGAGCGTGACGAAGATCTTCCGTTCTTCGAGCCGCCTCAGCAGGCTCTTCACCTGGATGTCGATGATCGTCTTCATCTGCTCGCGGCTGAGCGGATGGAACACGATGATTTCGTCGACGCGGTTGATGAACTCGGGGCGGAAGTGCGCGCGCAACGCGTCCATGACCTGTCGCCGCACTCCCTCGTCGATGCCGCGATCGCCGAGCTCGGCGAGAAAGCGCGCTTCCGAGGTTCGACGTCATGATGACGACGGTGTTCTTGAAGTCGATCGTGCGCCCTTTGCCGTCTGTCAGACGGCCGTCGTCCAGCAGTTGCAGCAGCACGTTCAGCACTTCGGGGTGCGCCTTTTCGATCTCGTCGAACAGCACGACGGAGTAGGGGCGGCGCCGCACGGCTTCGGTCAGTTGTCCGGCCTCTTCGTATCCGACGTATCCGGGAGGCGCGCCGATGAGCCGCGACACCGTGTGCTTCTCCTGATATTCCGACATGTCGATGCGAATCATCGCGTGCTCGTCGTCGAACAGGAACTCGGCAAGCGCGCGGGCGAGCTCGGTCTTGCCGACGCCGGTGGGGCCCAGGAAGATGAAGCTGCCGAGCGGGCGATTCGGATCCTGCAGGCCGGCCCGTGCGCGGCGAATGGCATTGGCGACCGCGCGAATCGCCTCGTCCTGGCCGACGACGCGCTGATGGAGACGCTCTTCCATGTGGATGAGCTTCTGGATTTCGCCTTCCATCAGCCGGCTGACCGGAATATGCGTCCACTTGCTGACGACTTCGGCGATGTCCTCTTCGTCGACCTCTTCCTTCAGCATGCGCCTGGCCTTGTTTTGCGGCGCTGGCCAGGCGTTCTTCCTCCGCGCGCATCTGACGCTCGAGCTCGGGCAGGCGGCCGTATTGCAGCTCCGACGCTTTGCCGTAGTCGCCGCCGCGCTGCGCGCGCTCGATCTCCAGGCGAAGCTGCTCGAGCTCTTCCTTGAGCTTCCGCTGCCGCTGGATGGCTTCTTTCTCCTGCTGCCAGCGCGCCATCAGCGTCGTGTGCTGCTTCCTTGAGATCGGCGAGCTCCTTCTCGAGCTTCTGCGAGTCGCTCCTTCGAGGCCTTGTCTTTTTCCTTTCGCAGCGCCTCGCGCTCGATTTCGAGCTGCATCACGCGGCGGTTGATCTCGTCGAGCTCGGCCGGCATCGAGTCGATTTCCATCCGCAGCTTCGATGCCGCCTCGTCCACCAGATCGATCGCCTTGTCGGGCAGGAAGCGATCGGTGATGTAGCGGTGCGACAGCACGGCTGCCGCCACGATCGCCGCGTCCTTGATGCGAACGCCGTGATGAATCTCGTACCGCTCGCGAAGCCCGCGCAGGATGCTGATCGTGTCTTCGACCGTCGGCTCGTCGACCATGACCGGCTGGAACCGCCGCTCGAGCGCCGCGTCCTTTTCGATGTACTTGCGGTACTCGTCGAGCGTCGTCGCGCCGATCGTATGGAGCTCGCCTCGCGCGAGCATCGGCTTGAGCATGTTCGACGCGTCCATCGATCCTTCCGATGCGCCAGCGCCGACGACCGTGTGAAGCTCGTCGATGAAGAGAATGATCTGGCCTTCCGACTGCACGATCTCGTTGAGCACCGCCTTCAGGCGATCCTCGAACTCGCCGCGGTATTTCGCGCCGGCGATGAGCGCGCCCATGTCGAGCGCGATGATTTTCTTGTTCTTCAATCCCTCGGGCACATCCTGATCGACGATGCGCCGGGCGAGCCCTTCGACGATGGCGGTCTTGCCGACGCCAGGCTCGCCGATGAGGACCGGATTGTTCTTGGTGCGCCGCGAGAGCACCTGAATGACCCGGCGAATCTCCTCGTCGCGTCCGATGACCGGATCGAGCTTGCCGCGGCGCGCGAGCTCGGTGAGGTCGCGGCCGTATTTCGTCGAGCGCCTCGTATTTGGCCTCCGGGTTCTGGTCGGTTACGCGCTGCGCGCCACGCACCTGCGTGAGCACTTCGAAAATTCGATCCTTGGTGATGTTGAACTGCTGCAGAATCCGCGACGAGACGCCGCGTCCCCCTTCGCTGGCGATGGCCAGCAGCAGATGCTCGGTGCTGACGAACTCGTCTTTCAACCGCTCGGCTTCGCCTTCGGCGGCTTCGGTCACCTTTCGCAAGTCGCGGAGACAGCGCCGGGCTGCGATCCGCCGTAGGCGGCGGGCTGCTTGGCGAGCTCGGCGCGCAGCTGCTCGGCGACGGGCTTCGGCTCGACGTTCATCTTGCGCAGCAGCGCCGGGACGATGCCGTCGGCCTGTTCGACCAGCGCCAGCAGCAGGTGCTCGGGTTCGATTTGCGCGTGATTGTTCTGTTCGGCGACCCGCTGGGCCGCCAGAATCGCTTCCTGCGCCTTTTCGGTGTACTTGTTCAGGTTCATGTTGTGTCCTGGTCCGCCTCAAGGCGGATACCGGCATGCGCGTAGTGTCCGGCTTCAGCCGGACCGCTCACGCCGCCGAGCTTTTGCCGCCCGCCAGCTTTGCCAGCGCTTCGTAATGCGTGCGCTCTTCGGGCGTCAGCTGGCGAGGAAGCTCGGCCTCGACGGTTGCATACAGGTCGCCAAACTCGTTCGGCTTTCCGACAAGCGGCATCCCTTTGCCCTTCAGGCGAAAAACCTGGCCGTTCTGCGTGCCTGGAGGGATGCGCAGCCGGATCGGCTGTCCGCCAGGATTGGCCACTTCCGCTTCGCCGCCGAGCACGGCCGTCGTCACGGGAACGCGCACTTTCGTGTGCAAATCCTGCCCCTTCCGCTCGAACCGCGAGTCGGGCGTCATGTGGATGCGAAGGTACAGATCTCCGGACGTCGCGCCGCCGGACCCCTGCTCGCCCTCGCCCGAGACGCGCACGCGCGAACCTTCTCCCACTCCTGCGGGAATTCGCACATCGACGTTTTTCGCGTGGCCGTCGCGCTCGAGCGACAAGCGCCTCGTCGCACCCCGATACGCGTCCTCGAGCGACAGATCCAGCGGATGCTCGACGTCGCGCCCCTGGCTGGGCCGCGGCGCCCGCGAGCCCGCGCGTCCTCCGCGACCGCGCATCTGCGGCTCGCCGCCGGAGAAAAACGCATGGAAGAAATCGGAGAACGGATCTTCGTTGCCGAAGAGATCGCGCATCTCCTCGGGCGTCATGGTGCGATAGCTGCCCTGTCCGCCAGCGCCGCCGCCGAATTGGCGTTCCACTGGCCGGATCAAAGCCGCCCGCGCCTCCGCCCGCGCGCTGCGCCTGCTCGTACATCTTCCAGTTCGACCCGAGCTCGTCGTATTTCTTGCGTTTCTCAGGATCGCCGACGACCTCGTAGGCCTCGTTGATTTCCTTGAATCGTGCCTCGGCTGATTTGTCGCCGGGATTGACGTCGGGATGGTACTTGCGCGCCATTTTCCGGAAGGCCTGCTTGACCTCCTTGGCGCTGGCGGTTTTGGGAACGCCGAGAGTTGCGTAGTAGTCCTTGAATTCCATTGCGTGCGTTGGCAGCTGCCGTCTCCTGCAAGGATAGCGCCTAATTCACTAGGTTAATTCATCATATGATAGGCGCCAGATGTTTGAGTGGTCTGATCTCGTCACCATCGTCCTGCTCGTTCTGCTCGAAGGTCTGTTAAGTGCTGACAACGCGCTGGTTCTGGCCGTTCTCGTGCTCGGGCTCCCGAAGCATCAACAGAAGCAAGCGCTGCGGTACGGCATCTTTGGCGCATTCTTCTTCCGCGCCGTCGCAACGCTGCTCGCCGTGTACCTCATCGAGCTCAGCTGGGTAAAGCTCGCCGGCGCCGCGTACCTGCTGTATCTACCATACGCACATTTCTTCGGTGGGGAAGAGGGGCACGACCGGCGGGCGCCCAAGCCGGCCAGAGCGATGCTCGGCATGACCGCCTTCTGGGCGACGGTCGTCAAGGTCGAGCTCACCGACATCGTGTTCGCCATCGACTCGATTCTCGTGGCTGTGGCGATGTCGAACAAGACGTGGGTCATTCTTACCGGCGGCATCCTCGGCATCATCGCCATGCGGCTCGTCATCGGGAAGCTGCTGGCGCTGATCCAAAGATATCCGGCGCTGGTCGATGGCGCGTTCGTCATCATCGCGTGGGTGGGCATCAAGCTGCTGCTCGAGTTCGCGCATCAGCAGGGTTTCGTGCATTTCGAGGTTCCGAAGTGGCTGGCGCTTGGATTGATCGTGGTCATCTTCGGCATCGCGTTTTTCTACGCGCGCAAGCACCCGCACTTCGAGGCCGAAGAGGAAGAGGCCGCGCACAGGGTCGATCAGCTGGAGAAGGACCTTGCTCTAGCGCCCCTTGAGCTTTCGCAGTGCGCGGCGCTCACGCTTGTCCGGAGTGTGCGTGCGCTGCATGCTCGCGCGGTACACGCGCTCTATCCGGCGCATTTCCTTTTCCTCCTCAGATAGCGGCGGGGTGGTGTCCTGATAGAGGAGCCGGGCATCGGCTTTCGGGATGTGCCGATCGGCGAGTCCGAGAACCGTCACCGTCTGCTTGCGGCCGAACGGCCGGCTCAGCCGCAGCTCGTCGCCGACGCGGAGCTGCCGATGCGGCTTTGCAGCTTTGACCGTTGACCTCGACTTTTGCCGCCCTGGCACGCCTTCTGCGCTTCTGATCGCGTACGGTACAGGCAGGCCACGTCGAGCCATACATCCAGGCGAACGCTTGTCATAACACTTGGCTTGGGCCCCTATTGGGCTATCCGGCGATGCTCGAAGCAATTTCCCAGGCACGACATTCGATCAACATGGAATGCTACATCCTCCGGCCGGACGAGACAGGGCGCAGGTTCATGACCGCAATGATGGAGCGCGCCCGGGCCGGCGTGCCGTTCGCGTGGATTCTCGAGCGGCAGCAATAAGTGTCGTAAACCGCGTCACCTTTCGCTCGTTTTTATCGGCAACCGTGCAGAAGTCCCTTCACGAGCTCCTCACGCCGCCGAAGCCTGAGCGCCGAACTCTTGGCACTTCCTATGCAAACGGCGGGTCCTTGTCCTAGTGGCCACTCTGTCTCACATTCCAATATCAGCCGCCGGTGCGGCCCCGGACACAGACGACGACTTCGAAGGCGGCCGTGCGCCGCTTGCCGCTGGATCAGCTCGAAGCCCACGCGCGTCAACTCGCGGCAGAGCATTCAGCGACAGGAAGCGGTGGTCCGCGGCGCGAGCTCCTGGCCCGCCTCGAGCGGAACGCCGCGCGCCTCGAGCAGATTTACAAGAAGCTGGCCGAGCAGGGGTTCTCCGAACCGGCGGAGACGCCCTCCGAAGAATGGCTCCGCGACAACCACTATGTCGTTCGGGCGCAGCTGCTCGAGATTCGCCGAAACCTTCCACGACGGTACTACGAAGAGCTGCCGACGCTCGTCAGCGGGCGATGGCGCCGCTATCCCCGCGTCTACGTATTCGCGCGCGATTTCGTCGCGCACACCGCCGGCCGCTTCAACCAGGAGCTGCTGCGCCGGTTCGCGGACGCCTATCAGGACGTCACAGCCGCTCACGATCGGCGAGCTCTGGGCCATTCCGATCATGCTGCGGCTGGCGCTCGTCGAAAATCTCTCCGGCCTTGCCGTGCAGACGCTGCGCGCGCGCCAGGACAGAGATGCCGCGCGGACATTCGCGTCCGAGCTGCTGCAGATTCCAGAAACCGAGCGGCGGCTTCGCCAGCTCACCGACAAGGCCTCGTCCACGTTTCTCGTCGAGATTCTCCATAACCTGCGCGACCAATCGGTCGCGTCGACCGCGGCGTGGCGCTGGCTGCAGACCAGACTGAGCGCGCGCGGCCAATCGTCGGACGAAGTGCTGCGCGTCGAGCAGCAGCGCGAGGCCATCGATCAGCTCTCGATTGCCAACATCATCAACACCATGCGGGTGCTGTCGGCGCTCGACTGGCCGACGTTCGTCGAGGCGGTCAGCCGCGTGGAGCGAATTCTCCGGCGCGATCCGGCAGGCGCCTACGTCGACATGGATCGCCCGACGCGCGATCGATACCGGAAGTCGGTCGAGCAGCTGGCGCGCCGCTCGGGCACCGACGAGCTGGAGGTCGCGGAACGCGCCATTGCGGCCGCGGAAACGGCGCTGCGTGAGCGGCCGCATGCCGATCGGTCGCATCACGTCGGGTACTACCTGATATCGCGGGGCCGGTTCGAGCTCGAGCGGGCGGTCGATTACACGCCCACCATTGGCGAGCGGATTGCGCGCCTGGTCTTCAAGCACCCGGCGATCGGATACCTCGGGACGCTGCTGCTGACGACGGCGTTATTCGAGACGAGCCTGCTGCTTTACGCGCGAAACCATGGGGCGTCGCCGTGGATGATCGCGCTCGTGGCGCTCGTCACCGTCCTCCCGGTGTCCGAGCTCGCATTGAGCTTCCTGAACACGATTCTCACCACGCTGATTCCGCCGCGGCGCGCTGCCGAAGCTCGCATTGCGCAACGGCGTGCCCGACGAGCTGCGGACGATCGTCGCGGTGCCGACCATTCTGTCGTCGACCGACCGTGTGAAAGAGCTCGTCGACGCGCTCGAAGTGCGCGCGCTTGGCAAACCTCGATGAGAATCTGCGGTTCGCGCTTGCTCGGCGATCTTCCCGACGCCGACGCAGAAACGACGCCTGCCGACAGGGAGGTGATCGATCTCGCCGCCGAGCTGATCGCCGGCCTCAACGCGCGCTATGGGTCAGATCGCTTCTATCTTCTGAATCGCCGCCGCACCTGGAATCCGTCGGAAGGGCGGTGGATGGGCTGGGAACGGAAGCGCGGGAAGCTCCACGAATTCAATCGCGTGCTGCGGGGCGCCATCGACACGACGTTCGACGTCATGATCGGCGATCTCGAGTCAGCTGGGAAGCGTGCGCTACGTCATCACGCTCGACTCGGACACCGACCTTCCGCTCGACGCCGGACGCAAGCTCGTCGGCACGCTTGCGCATCCTCTGAACCGTGCCCGCTTCGACAGCCGCACCGGCCGCGTCACCGAGGGCTATGGGGTTCTTCAGCCGCGCGTCGCTATCAACGCCGTCAGCGCGTCGGCGTCGACGTTTTCCGAGGTGTTTTCGGGCCACGTCGGACTCGATCCCTACACGACCGCCGTGTCGGATGTGTATCAGGACCTCTTCGGAGAAGGCAGCTACGTCGGCAAGGGCATCTACGACGTCGACGCATTCGAAAAGGCCCTCGAGGGGCGGGTGCCCGACAACGCGCTGTTGAGCCACGACCTGTTCGAAGGCTTGTACGCGCGCGTCGCGCTGTGCACCGACCTCGAAGTCATCGACGATTACCCGAGCCATTACCTGACCTGGGTTGCGAGGCTGCACCGCTGGGTTCGCGGCGATTGGCAGCTGCTGCCGTGGCTGTGGCGCGACCGTTCCGACTCAGGGTGCGGCGCGCGTGCGGAACGTGCTGCCGGCCGTCGCACGCTGGAAGATCGCCGACAACCTCCGGCGGAGCCTTCTGCCCATCGCGCTGGTCATCCTGCTTGCCGCCGGCTGGCTCGTGCTTCCCGGCGGACCGTCGCTCTGGACGGGAACGGCGTTTCTCGTGCTGTTCTTTCCCGCCTACGTGCAGTGGGGCCAGACGTTCACCAACCGCGTGCGCGGTGTGAGGCTGCGCGATCATCTCCGATCGGAGCGCGACAACCTGGCGTCGAGCCTGCACCAGGTTCTCCTGCACAGCGCGTTTCTCGCGCATCAGTCGGCCGTGATGGTCGACGCGATCGGGCGAACGCTCGTGCGTCTCGTCACCAGGCGGCATCTGCTCGAGTGGGAGACCGCGGCAGACACGGCAGCGCGCCTTCAGGGCGAGTGGCCGCTCGTGCTGCGCCGGATGTGGGTGGCTCCGGTGGCGGCGCTGTCGCTGGCATTCGTGGTCATCGCGCTGCAGCCGTCGAGCGCGCTGTGGGCGCTGCCGGTGCTGACGCTGTGGGCCATTTCGCCGTACTTCGCCTATCACACGGGCCTGCCGAAACAAGGTGACCGGCAGGTGCTCGATGCTCGAGAGCGCCGCGAGCTGCGTCAGACGGCGCGGTTGACGTGGCGCTTCTTCGAAGAAGTCGTCAGCGCGGCCGACAACTGGCTGGTGCCCGACAACTATCAGGAAAACCGCCCCGAGCCGATCGCGCACCGCACGTCGCCGACCAACATCGGCCTGCAGATGATGGCGGCAGTCTCGGCGTGGGATCTCGGATACCTCTCGGCAACCGAGTGCCTGACGCGGCTCGATCGCACCGTCGACACGCTGCACAAGCTGCCGCGGTATCGCGGGCATTTCTTCAACTGGTACGACACCCGGTCGCTCGTTCCGCTGGCGCCGCTCTACGTATCGACGGTCGACAGCGGCAATCTGCTGGGATACCTGATGACGATCATCAACGCGCTGCCGTCGATCGCCGACGACGACGTGTCGATCGATCGCCGATTTCAGGACGGGCTGTCCGACACGCTGAATCTCTTCGAGCGCGATGCCATGCCGGTTGTTGCGAGCCTCGGCCGGGAGAACGCGCGGGATTTCCGCGCGGACTTGCGCCGGGTTCGAACGGCTGTCGATCAGACGCCGCGCGGGCCGCGGCGTACAGCGACTGGCTTCGATCGGTGTCCTCCGAGATGACGTTGCTGGCGGCCCGCCTGCACGACGCGCAACATCGTCTGCCTGCCGGCGATGCAAGTGTGAGCAACGCCATCTGGTGGCTCGACAGCGCGGCAGCGATGATCCGGGAGCGGCGGCGCGATCTTGCCGCCTTCGAGCGGTCGGCGGACGAAGTGCGCGGCTCGATGCGCTCCGCGGCAATGCGCATTACCGACGGGCTGGATTAGTTCATTCGCAGCACCGAGCTCGACTTTCTCTTCGATCGGCGAGCGGCACCTGTTCGCGATCGGCTACAACGTTACCGAAGGCCGGCGCGACCCGACCTATTACGACGCGCTTGCATCGGAAGCGCGCCTCGCAAGTTTCGTCGCTATAGCCATGCGCCATGTGTCGCAGGAGCACTGGTTCAAGCTGGGACGGCTCATGACCGCCAGTGGGGCCCCACCGCGCGCTCGTCTCATGGAGCGCGTCGATGTTCGAGTACCTCATGCCGCTGCTCGTGATGCGCGGCTATCCGCGCACGCTGCTGAACGAGACCTACCATGCGGTGATCAGCCGCCACATCGAGTACGCGAAGGCGGCCGGCGTTCCCTGGGGCATCTCGGAGTCGGCCTATAACGTGCAGGATGCCGCCGGCAACTATCAATATCGCGCCTTCGGCGTGCCCGGCATCGGACTGAAGCGCGGCCTGGCCGACGATCTCGTCGTGGCGCCATACGCGTGTCTGCTTGCCGCCCCGCTTCGGCCGCACGAAGTCATCGCCAATCTCGAGCATCTCGCATCGGAAGGCGCGCTCGGGCCGATGGGGTACTACGAGGCCATCGACTACACCAAAGAGCGGCTCGAGCCAGGCCAGCGCCGGGCGATTGTGCGCACCTACATGGCGCACCATCAGGGGATGAGCCTGGTCGCGCTGAACAACTGCCTGAACGACAACATCATGCAGGGGCGCTTCCACGCCGATCCCCGCGTCCAGGCCGCCGAACTGCTGCTGCAGGAGCGCAGCCCGCATCTGGTGCCGCTCGACCGTCCGCCCGAAGAGCACCGGGTCGAGGAGGCGCCGGGCCGAGTCGTGCAGTCTCTCGTGCGCCGGTACGTGACGCCGCACACCGTCACGCCGCGCGCGCATCTGCTGTCGAACGGGTCGTTGAGCGTGATGCTGACCAACGCCGGCGGAGGCTACACGCGCTGGCGCGACATCGCGGTCACGCGCTGGCGCGAAGACTCCACGTGCGACGCGTGGGGCACGTTCTGTTACGTGCGCGATCTCACCGCATCGAGCGTGAGCGCCGAACCGGCATTCTGGTCGGCGGGATTTCAGCCGAGCGGCCGCGACGCCGACAGCTACGAGGCGACGTTCGCGCCCGATCGAGCCGTCATTCGCCGGCGCGACGGCAGCATTGAGACCTTCACCGAAGTCGCCGTCTCGCCCGAAGACGATGCGGAGATTACGCCGCATCGCGATCACCAATCACTCGCGCAGCATTCGCGAGATCGAGCTGACCAGCTACGCCGAAGTTGTGCTTGCCCCGCATGCGGCCGATCTGGCGCATCCGGCGTTCAGCAACCTGTTCATCGAGTCGTCGGCCGTCCCCGAGTACGACGCGATCATGTGCGCCAGGCGCCCGCGCGCGCATGAGGGCCGCCTCTACATGGGGCATGTGCTGGCGGGAAGGCCGCGTATGGGCGAAGCCATCGAATTCGAAACCGATCGCGAGCACTTCATCGGCCGCGGCGGCAGCGCCCGCAGACCCGCCGCGCTCGACGGCACGATGCGCCGTTGTCTGGCGCCACGGGAGCGGTGCTCGATCCGATCGTGAGCATCCGCGCGCGCCTTCGGGTGCCGCCGGGCGTGACGGCGCGCGTCTCGTTCACGACGGTCGTGGCAGAAAACGAAGACGGCGTGCGCGCGCTCATCGAGAAGTACCACGATCCGCAGGTCTGCGGGCGGGCGTTCGCGCTCGCCAGCACGCACAGCGAAATCGAGCTTCGCCATCTGGGCGTCACGCCGGGAGGACGGCTCGCGCTTTCAGCGGCTGGCCGGCCGCGTGATTCATGCGGACCCGCGCCTGCGCTCGGCCGAAGCGGTGCTCCGCAACACGGGCACGCCGCCTGATTTATGGAAGTACGGCATCTCCGGCGACCTGCCGATCGTGCTGGTCACGGTCGGCGACGTCGCACACCTGGCCGTCGCCCAGGAGCTCGTCCGCGCGCAGGAGTACCTGCGCGCGCGCGGTTTCAAGTTCGATCTGGTCGTGCTCAACGAAATTCCGACGAGCTATCGCCAGGACGTGCAGGACGACCTGCAGCGGATGGCCGACGCGAGCCCGTCGCACGCATGGCTCGATCGCCCGGGCGGTCTCTTCCTGCGGCGCGCGGATCTGATGGCCGAAGGCGATCGTGTGCTGCTGCGCGCCGTGGCGCGCGCGATTCTGGAAGGCGCGCGCGGCGGCCTCGACGCGCAGTTGCGGCGGCCGCTTGCTGCCCTCGGTGCCGCCGCCGAAGATCAAAATGAAGCCGGCGGTGCCCGCACAGAGCGAACCCGCCGGCACCGACCGGACTCGCTCGCGTTCTTCAACGGCTTCGGCGGGTTCGCAGACGGCGGCAGGGAGTTCCACGTGTCGCGCGCGCCCGCCGGCGCCCTGGTCGAACGTCATCGCGAACGAGCGCTTCGGATTCATCGCCACGGATTCGGGGTTCGGCACGACGTGGTCCGAGAACAGCTTCCACAACCGGCTGACACCCTGGAGTAACGATCCGATCGTCGATCCCCCGTCCGAGGTCGTGTACTTGCGCGACGACGCGAGCGGCGAGTTCTGGACGGCCACGCCATCGCCCGCAGCCGGAGCCGTAAAGCACGTCACGAAGTTCGGGCAGGGATATGCGACCTACGCGCATCGCCATCGCGGGCTGGATGTCGAGCTCACCGCGTTTGTGCCCGAGAACGATCCCGTCAAGATTCTGCGGCTGCGAATCCGCAACGGCACCGCTGCGGCCCGCGACCTGAGCGCCTTCTACTACGTGGACTGGTGCCTGTCGGACACGCGCTCGCGCTCGGCCGCGCACATCGTCACGTCGATCGATACGGCCTGCGGAGCGCTGTTTGCGCGCAATGCGTTCCGCGCCGAGTTCGGCAGCCGTGTCGCGTTCATCGACGTCGATCGCGCGCGATACGTTCGATGACGGGCGACCGTTCGAGCTTCATCGGCCGCAACGGCACGCTGTCGGATCCGCTCGCGATGGAGTTCGCCCATCTGCCGGGACGCGTCGGCGCCCTGCTCGATCCATGTGGCGCGGTGCAGACCACCGTCACCGTCGGCCCGGGCGAATCGGTCGAGGTGACGTTTCTACTCGGCGAAGGCACCGACGAGGAAGCCGCGCGCGCACTTGTTGCGGCGTACAACGTAGCACGGCGCAGTCGAGGCGGCGCTGCAGGGCGTGATCGACCTGTGGAACGCGCGGCTGGCTGCTCTCGAGGTCGACACCCCTGATCACGCGCTGAACATCCTGACCAATCGATGGCTCGGCTACCAGACGTTGAGCTGCCGATTCTACGCGCGCTCGGCGTTCTATCAATCCGGCGGCGCGTTCGGGTTCCGCGATCAGCTGCAGGACGTGCTGGCGTTTCTGCACTTCGATGCCGGCATCGCGCGCAGTCATATCATTCGCGCCGCGGGACGGCAGTTCCCGGAAGGCGACGTGCAGCACTGGTGGCACGAGCCGGGCGGCGAGGGCGTCCGGACGCGCATCCAGGACGACCGCCTGTGGCTCGTGTACGCGGCGCTGGAGTACGCGAGAGTGACGGGCGACTGGACGATCTTCGACGCCCAGGCGCCGTTCATCGAGCAGCGCGCACCCGGTCCGGACGAGCACAGCGTGTACGAAACACCCGTGCGCCTGCACGAGGAAGCCTCGATCTACGAACACTGCACCCGCGCGATCGCGCGGACGATGGAGACGGGCAGCCATGGGCTGCCGTTGATCGGCACCGGCGACTGGAACGACGGCATGGACGAAGTCGGCGCACACGGACGGGGCGAGAGCGTGTGGCTCGGCTGGTTCCTGGCGTCGCTGCTCGGTCCATTTGCGGCGCTCGCGAATTCGCGCGGCGACGCGCAGCACGCCCGCACCTATCGCGCTCACGCCGCGCGGCTCAAAAACGCGCTCGAAGGGGCGTGGGACGGCGAATGGTACCGCGCGGGCCTATTTCGATGACGGCACGCCGCTCGGATCGGCGCAGAACGCCGAGTGCCGCATCGACTCCATCGCGCAGAGCTGGTCGGTGATCTCGGGCCTTGGCGATCCTGAGCGCTCGCGCCAGGCGATGGCATCGGTGGAGAAGTGGCTGATCGATCGCGAGCACCGGCTTGATCCTTCTGTTGACGCCGCCGTTCGACAAGGCGGAGCCGAATCCCGGCTACATCAAAGGCTATGTGCCCGGCGTGCGTGAGAACGGCGGGCAATATACGCATGCCGCGCTGTGGGTTGTCCTGGCGCAGGCGCTGCTGCGGCGCGGCGACGCCGCGCACGAGCTGCTCAGCTTCATCAATCCCATCCACCGGTCGTCCGATCCTGACAGCGTCAAGCGCTATCGTGTCGAGCCGTACGTGGTGGCGGCCGACATCTATTCGGCGCCCGGCCACGCCGGGCGTGGCGGCTGGACCTGGTACACGGGCGCGGCCGGCTGGATGTATCGCGTGACGGTCGAATACCTCCTCGGTATCAAGACGCGAAGGGCAATGGCTTCGTATCGAGCCGTGCGTGCCGGCTGAATGGCCCGGCTACAAAGCGACGCTCCGCATCGAGGGCGCCGAGTACGCAATCGAGGTCGACAACAGCGGTCTCACAGGCGGAAACGTCGGCTCAATCACCGTCGATGGCGCCGCTGCCGCCGACGGCAGAATTCTCCTGGAACCCAACAGCGGCCGGCACGCCGTTCGTGTCGTCCTGGGTAGCTTCGCCCCAGCCACAACCCGTTGACAGGGCAGCAGAGTTCACCCTTCAGTCGTCGTGTTGGCGTCGGCGACCGTGTGAGCCAGTGACGGGACACTAGCTGGCGCGCGACCGCTTGCGGACGGCCGCGGGCATCACGATCGACTCGAGGCCGGCTTTCGCCTGACGCGCGCGTGAAATATCGGGGTTGCCGTGCGGCCGTACGCGCCATCGGCACGCCTCGACAGGAAACCGCTTTCGACGAGCGCTTCCAGCACGCTCTGACAGAGCGTGCTGTCGACACCGCACAGGCGCTGCACCTGTTCGGGCCTGAGCGAGAGTCCTGGCATTTCGAGGTACTCGGCGCGAATGCGCTGGAGTACGTGAGGAGCGACTGGGTTGTTCATGGCACCCCCGAACCCTTGGTCGAGATGGATGAATTGCAGTGACTTGCTTTTCAGATTCTAGCGCCGCGAATCTCCAGAATCAATCCGCTTTCGAACGACTGAGCCATGTCTCATGCACATTGCGCATCCCTCACCAGGGGGATTGCAATGCGCTTTCTACTCGCGGTGTTGATTTTCGGCGCGACGCCGGTCTGGGCCGCAGCCCAGACGACCCCGGCAACGCTTCCCGCGAACGACGCCACTATCGCAATTGGATGGGCCGGATCGGATCATGAGGTTCGCGAACAGCAGCAATGGCACGGAAGTCTGCTTGTGGCGGTTAGTGGCGGTCACTATTGGACCGATCATCTCAAAACGGAAGTCGACGCGAGTTGGAACGGTCAAGAGCAGGGTGACGTCTTCGAGACATCGAGCGTCAGGGCGGCTACACGTTTGCGCTCTGGGATTATCGCGCGGACGACATACGCATTGGAGTTTCGCAGCTCTACCAGTTCGGCCGCAACGCGTGGGTCCACCCTTACGTTGGCGCAGGCGCCGACATTGTCCTCCGCCAGCTTGCGCTCGATCGCGCTCCCCAGTCGAGAACCGTGTTTTTTCAGAACCGGAAGTCTTCCCGTGACCATCGCCGCGGCCACGGAGCGCAAGACGCACGGTCTTCGCTCATGCAGTCATCAAGAGCGGACTGAAGATGTACGTCACCGAAAAGGCCTTCTTCAACACCGAGCTCAAGGTCGGCCTGAGACGCGACGTCGATCATCTGGTGTGGAAACTTGGAATGGGCGTTGACTTCTAACGGAGGGAATATGAGGCGACTCATTTCGTCGATAGTCCTGATATGCGTGCTCGCCGGAATCGCGGTGGCTGGGCAGGGAATCGTGGTCGAGCGATCGCCAGAGTATTGGTATTCGTACGCGGCAAAGCTGCCGATCGGGGCGACTGTGCGCGTGCGAACCACCGACGGCAAACGTCACACGGCGATACTCGCGATAGTGGATCGCGACGGCATCACAGTGGAATCGAAGTCGCGTGTACCGGAGCCCGCCCGCCGGTTCCCGTACGATCAGATTGAACAGCTCGAGCTGAAGACCAACGGCTCGAGCGTGGCGAGAGCGGCGGCGGTTGGGGCCGCGATCGGTGCCGGCACCTTCATGGGGCTGCTGGCGATACTTGCAGCGAACTGGGACTAACCAGAAGATCAGTGAACTGCTACCCGCAGTGCCCGCATACTGCACCGCGACGATCAGAACACCTCCTTGATGTACTTGAATTTATGGTCAGACTCCCGGTAACCACCGCGCTTTTGACGCTTGGGCAGCTTTACCTTTTCTCGGGGCAGCTTCTTGTAGGGGATTCTGCTCAGAAGATCGGTGATGAGGTTGAGCCGGCCGCGCCTCTTGTCATCGGTGAGGGCCACGTGCCAGGGCGCGAAATCCGTGTCCGTCGCCGCGAACATCTCGTCGCGAGCGCGCGAATAGTCGTACCAGCGGCTGTATGATTTGAGATCCATCGGCGAAAGCTTCCAGATCTTGCGGCCGTCGTCGATGCGTTCCTCGAGCCGTCGCGTCTGCTCCTCCGGGCTCACCTCGAGCCAGTACTTGATCAGGATGATCCCGGATTCGATCATGACTTTCTCGACCCGCGGCGCTACCTTCAGGAACCGCCGGACCTGCTCCTTGTCGCAGAACCCCATTACGCGCTCGACGCCGGCGCGATTGTACCAGCTGCGATCGAAGATGACGACTTCCCCCGCTGCCGGGAAGTGCCGCATGTAACGCTGCACGTACATCTGGCTCTTCTCGCGCTCGGTAGGCGCGGGCAGCGCGACCACCCGGAACACGCGCGGACTCACGCGCTCGGTGATGGCCTTGATCGTGCCGCCTTTTCCCGCGCCATCGCGCCCTTCGAAGACGATGCAGACCTTGAGGCCCTTGGCGACGACCCATTGCTGGAGCTTCACCAGCTTAACGTGCAGGCGCTCGAGCTCTTTCTCGTAGGCCTTGCGCTGGAGCTTGTCGGATGTTTCGGAGCCGGATTCGTCGCGCCCTTTCTTTTTGTCACTCATGCTCGGTCTCCCTCTAGCCTGTGGCGTGCCGGCATCTCTCGATGTGATGCCGGCAGGAACAATGACTGCTGTCGTCAGCGCATCTTAGCGCGCCGGCTGTGCTGGAGCTCTCGATATTTGTGTACGGCTATCTCGAGATCGGACAGTAGACGGTCGGTGGCGGCGTCGCCCCAAGCGGTGAATGCCGAATGATAGCTCGCGAGGCGGGCTCAAGTTGCTCTGGCGCAAAGACCCGTCGCACTGAGTGCGCTAAGGTGGACGCCGATGAGGGTTTGTCTGTCTAGTGGACGGTTCCGATGGCAAAAGGCCGTTCGATCACGATGTGGAACGAGGGTTAGCTTGACATCAAGGGAAACAGGCACGGTGGTTCTGTGGAAGGATTCCAAGGGCTTTGGTCAGATTCGCGCTGAAATCGGCGACATTGTCTTTTTCAGAAACCTTGAAATAGAAACGCCCAATGCGGGTCAGCGGGTGGAATTTACCCGGACGCTCGAGGCGGGACGCATGCGCGCACGAAACGTGGTCGTGCTTGACACCTCGGGCAAGCCGGCAGTCAAGCTGAGCGACGACTAGACGCGACGGCGGGAGTCGCGCCGTGAAACGGATTTTGTATCGAGCCCCCGGCGTTCACACGGGGGATACGCGGGAGTGTTTCCGGCGTTCGATCGTCGTGCCGCCAGCTTGATTCGTCGTGGCGATCGGTCTGGTGGCACTGTGGCGGACGTCTCGCGCCTCGACGATGAAGATCACGTCCTCGGCGATACTCGTGGCGTGATCACCGACGCGCTCGAGGTGGCGTGACATGAGAATAAGGTCGACGCCAGGTTCGATCGTCTGCGGGTCCCCAAGCATGTAAGTCAGCACCTCACGGAAGACTTGATCTTTCAGCGCATCCAGCCAGTCGTCCTGTCTCAGCGCCGTTTTGGCGAGACTCACGTCTCCCGAGAGAAATGCGTCGAGGGCTTCGCGCAGCATTTTGAGCGCCAGGTCGCCCATTCGCGGCAAATCGACCAGTGGCTTGACTGGTGGGTGCAGGAGATATCGTTGCGCAACCTCGCTGATATTCACGGCGAGGTCTCCGACACGCTCCAGGTCGGTGCTGATCCTGGGCGCCGATACGAGCGTTCGGAGATCGAGCGCGACGGGCTGATGCAGGGCGATGAGAGTGAAGCATCGACTATCGATTTCCATCTGTAGATCGTTGATGCGGGAATCGCCGGCAATGACGTCCGCCAACAACTGAGGGTTGCGATCGACAAGGCCCCGCATGGCCCTGCGCAAATGATCCTCCGCTAATCCACCCATCTCCAGCAGGCGTGCCTTCAGCTCTTCGAGTTCGTGGGCGACATGGCGGCGATCTTGATTCATCGCTCTACTCGTGTTGCCGATCGCGTTTCACCGACCTTCATTGTTCACCTCCAAGCGTTGAGGACCCGCGAGCTCTGCGTCAAGTCCAGTGGCCGGGGCCCATGCGCCGCTCCATCATGACGCCACGTCGTTACATTCCTGTTACGAACGCAGTGCAATTGACCTCGCGCCGTAGGAGACTAACACTGGCCCCCCATCTCCTGCGACGGTGCGCGCGTCCTCAAAATCTGGCTCTGACCAGAAGTCTGCTCCGCAAAAGCTGAAACCTAAAATCTCTGGCACCGCGGTGAACAACAACGCCTGGACGCGATCAAGGCCATCCTCGAGCATGAGCGTCCAGACATCGCCAAGCTTGAGGCGCAACTGCAGACTCGAACTCAGGACCTTAAATCAGAATCTGGTAGGATCGACCAAGCTAGAGCCGAGATCGACGCCTTCGAGGCTCTCTATCCCTCGGGCATCCCACGGCCACTGTTCGGAGACTACCAAACCTCCGTCAACGGCTTCAACGCAACGGTCGTGGCTCACAATGCCCGGTTGGAGACCTACGAACGGTTCTACACGAACTATTCCAGCCGCATCGACGAGTACAACGCGCTTGTAGAGGAGGCGAACAGGCTCTCCAAGGCTCTCGGCGGAACTTGGTATCTCGTTCCGGTACCGCGCTCAAGCAGAACCAGCGCCCGCGTGCGGCGATAGGGATCTTGTTGCCTTAACCCCGCACTGGAGCCGACAGCGTTGGGTGGCCGAGCAAGCCGCGGTTGGTGCTGTGCGTTAGCCCTCATCAACTTTGTAGAGTGGACGGATCGAGTTCGGAGGTTTTGTTACAGGTTCTGGATGGTCCGGTTGTACGTAGCGATGTTGGCGATGCTAGGTCTCGCGCAGGGAGCACCACAGCGCGATACGCCGATCCCGCGCGCCGGTTTCGATTCTCCTATCCCGCCTCATTCGGAGAGCCATCGCCGGGAACCAACGATGGATTCGGCGATCGCGTCGCTGCAATCCGGTTCTCCGTATTCTCGTCGGGAATCGGCGGCGAGGCCGCACTCACCAGAGGCTTCCCTGTGATCGATCTGCAAGCGGTTGGAGGCCTGTACGACGCGATCGCGCTCGAAGTGTTCCCCGAGGCGATACGCCGGCAGATTCTCGGAGCGCTGCAGCCGCTCAGCGCCACCAACTTCTGCAATCAGGTTGCGATGGACCAGCACCTGGACCCGCAGGCTGCTGTGTTTGCCACGCTGACCGCCCAGCAGAGATCGGCGATCGCCGCGGTGGACCGGACGCGCAATGTGAGCCCGCGGGTTCTCCGCTGTGTCGTGGAAGGGGCGACGGTGACCTTCGACAAGGAGGCGGCGTTTGCGCCCGAAGGGCCACGGCAACACGTCTACGGCGCGGTTCGCTTTCTCGAGGCCCCTTACTCAACTTTCCAGATCATTCGGGCAGGTCCGGCCCCCGACGCATCCCTTCTCAACCAGATCACGACCGTCGTCACGTCCTGGGCTCGGTATTGAGGCGTGTCCAGCTGCGTACTTGCCATCGTTCAGCTATGGTGGCCAGGGGCAGAATTGAACTGCCGACACTACGATTTTCAGTCGTATGCTCTACCAACTGAGCTACCTGGCCACTCGGTCGCAAAAACCGCGTGCGGGAGTTCATAACTATATCAAACATCACACATTGGCGCGATCTTGAGAGCCCGCCTGTGGAGCCGGAATCGCTGCGACCGATTCCGGTCTTACAAACGAGCAGTCTTTTGAGCTTCTGATCTCGTGTTCGAAAATCTCCACTGCGTACCTCCGACGACGAATTTCCCGATGCCCAACCCTAAGAGCACGCCGCCGAGCACGTCGGCGGGGTAGTGGACACCGAGATAGACGCGAGAGAAGGCGACAAGCAGCGCAAGAATCCAGAAAACCGCCCGCGCTTCGGGCGCCATCCGCGAGAGCGCGCAGGCGCCGGCTATCGCGCTGGCAGCGTGTCCGGACGGAAAGGATCGCGTCGTCGGCTTGTACCCATACACGCGAGAGTCCGCGTAACTTTCAAATGGCCGCGAGCGATTGAAGAACGGCTTCGCAACGTGATCAGTGAGCAGGAACGCGAGCGCGACTGAGAGCACCACTTGCACGACGGCGGGCCATCGCGACCGATAGAGAAATGCGATGAGAAAGGCGAGGACGATCCAGATGGCGCCGCCGCGCGCGACGTCAGTGAGACCCGCCATCACGACATCGAGAAGCGGCGAGTGATGTATGCGAAGCCACTGGAAGACGGTGAAGTCTAGCCTCCCAATGGCTTCGAGAGCTTCCGCGAGCATAGATTGGCTGCCTCCGCCCGCACGGGCGTCGGCGCGGCATGCGCTTTAGACCGGCGCAGCTTCGGCAGCGTCCCTGACGAGCCCGAGTTCCTTGCGCACGCGGTCTTCGATCTGTTTGAACGTCTCAGGGTTCTCGCGAAGAAACGCCTTCGCGTTTTCGCGCCCCTGGCCGAGCCGCTCGCCGGCATAGGCAAACCAGGTGCCGCTCTTTTCGATGATGCGCTTGTCGACCGCAAGGTCGAGCAAATCCCCCTCGCGCGAGATGCCTTCGCCATACATGACGTCGAACTCGGCCTCGCGAAATGGCGGAGCGACCTTGTTTTTCACGATCTTCACGCGCGTGCGACCGCCCACCACCGCGTCGCCGTCTTTGATGCTCGCGATGCGGCGAATATCGACGCGCACCGACGAGTAGAACTTCAACGCGCGGCCTCCCGTCGTCGTTTCGGGGTTGCCGAACATCACCCCGATCTTCTCGCGCAGCTGATTGATGAAGATGAGGCAGGTTTTCGACTTCGAGACCGCGCCGGTCAGCTTTCGAAGCGCCTGCGACATGAGGCGCGCCTGAAGCCCCATCTGCGCATCGCCCATCTCGCCCTCGATTTCCGCTCGCGGCACAAGCGCGGCGACCGAGTCGACGACGACCACGTCGACGCCGTTCGATCGGATGAGCACCTCGACGATTTCGAGCGCCTGTTCGCCGTTATCGGGCTGCGATACGAGAAGATTGTCGAGATCGACGCCGAGCTTCTTCGCGTACGCCGCGTCGAGCGCATGCTCGGCGTCGACGAACGCCGAAACGCCGCCGATTTTCTGCGCCTGCGCGATGACCTGCAGCGCAAGCGTCGTCTTACCTGATGACTCGGGTCCGAAGATTTCGATGACACGACCCCGCGGCATCCCCCCGACGCCAAGCGCGTAGTCGATGCTGATCGACCCGGTCGGAATCGACTCGATCATCTGAATGGCGCCCTTTTGACCCAGGCGCATGATGGAGCCTTTGCCGAATTGCTTCTCGATTTGGCCGACGGCCAGTTCGACGGCCTTGCCGCGTTCGTTCCGTTCGTCTCGCTCTTGCTTGTCGGTAGATGGGGGCATGCGTCACTCCTTTAGCGTCAGCGCATTCTAGGGACGTGCCGGGCGAATGTCAAGCGAAAATGGCCTGGCGATGGACACCAGTAACTTTGTTTTCAATTACTTACGGCGATCATGACTTTCGCCCCCTTCAGAGAAACCAGGCGGTGCTGCAGGAACGGCAACGGTTTCCTTGAACAAAGTTGTGAAGTACTGCAACGATCTCCCACCTGAATGCCGTCTCCCGTTGGCCATGCATTAGGCGGCCTGATCGCCGTATTCGTCGTCAATGCTTTGGCCTGGCGCCCCGGCCTGACGCTGCCGTTGCTGGCCGCAGCCGCCGCGATATCCGTCGCACCAGACCTCGATCTCCTGGTTGGCTCGCATCGTACCTACTCTCACAGCGTTGGCGGCATCGCCATCGTCTTCGTGATGTCCTGGCTGTTGCTACGCACGCGAGTCTCGCGCCTCGCGGCAACTGCGGCGTCTGACTGCCGCATACGCATCGCACATCGCGCTCGACTGGATGAGCAAAGACACGTCGCAACCTTCGGGATTGACGGCGCTGTGGCCCTTCACAACGAAGAACTATAAATCTGGTTGGGATTTGTTCGGCGAGATTTCAAGACGTTACTGGCTGCCGGAGGAATTCATACTCGGAAACCTGCGCGCGGCGAGCTGGGAGCTCGCGGTGCTGATGCCGTTGCTCGTTGTTGCTTGGGCGCGCTGGAGCAGGAGAACGCTGAACAGGAACAACGAAAAAGGAAAAACGAATAAAGCACGCGTGTCACGCTGATCTCTATTCGTTTGTCGGTTTTCGTTTTTCGTTACATTTCCACCGCAAGCGCGACGCCATTACCGCCGCCCAGGCACAGAGAGGCAATCCCTCTGCGCGCGCCGTGCTGCTTCATCGCATACAGCAATGTCGTAAGCACCCGTGCGCCGCTGGCGCCAATCGGATGACCTAGAGCAATCGCACCGCCATTGACGTTGACTCGCGCTCGGTCGAGGCCCAGTTCCTTGATGATGGCCACCATCTGCGCCGCAAACGCTTCGTTGATTTCGAAGAGGTCGACATCTTCGAGCCGCCAGCCGGTACGCTTCAACAGCTTCCGAATCGACTCTACAGGCGTCATCAGCAAAAGCTTCGGAGCGATGCCGCTCGTCGCGTAACCGGCGATGCGAGCCATCGGCGCGAGACGGAGCAACGCCGCCCGCTCCTCGGACATGACGACGACCGCCGCAGCGCCGTCGTTTACGCCAGGTGCATTGCCGGCGGTAACCGATCCTTCCTTCTTGAACGCGGGCCTCAGGCCTCTCAGCACGTCGACCGTTGAATCGGGCCTGATCGTCTCGTCGCGATCGACAACGAGAGGCGAGCCTTTCGCCTGCGGTACCTCGACGCGGACAATCTCGGCCGCAAAGCGTCCTTCGGCTGCGGCTCGTGCCGCTTTCTGATGACTCTCCGCGGCGTAGCGATCTTGCTCGTCGCGCGAAACGTCGTACAGCTCTGCGACATGTTCGCCCGACATGCCCATGTGGCAATGCTCGAACGCGCACCACAAGCCGTCGTGAATCATGGAATCGACGAGGCTGGCGTCTCCCATTCGCAGGCCTTCGCGTGCGCGGGGGAGGAGATATGGAGCGTTGCTCATTGACTCCATACCACCGGCGACGGTGATGTCGACGTCGCCGAGCGCGATACCTTGAGCTGCAAGCATTACGGCCTTCAGACCAGAGCCGCAAACCTTATTGACGGTGAGCGCAGCCACCTCGTTGCTGAGCCCGCCGATGAGCGCCGCCTGGCGCGCAGGTGCCTGGCCGACGCCGGCTGACAGGACGTTGCCCATGATGCATTCTTCGACGGCGGCCGGGTCGACGCCCGCGCGCGCGACCGCTTCGCGCACTACTGTGGCCCCGAGCTGGGGAGCCTGCAGTGATTTCAGCGCGCCGAGGAATTTGCCCGAAGGCGTGCGAACGGCGCTGACGATGACAGACCTGCCCATATCACTTCACGACGATGCGTCGGACGCTCTCGGCCCCGAGAAGCCCGATGAGCCGCGTGAGAATCATCGAAGACGATCGCTTCAGCTCTTTGTTCCATCGCAGGTCGACCGGCAGCACTTCAACCACTCCCTCGGGCTGCAGGCGAACGGTGGTGACGCGGGTCAGCGCATCGCCGACCGCGACGCGCCAGGCGACTTCCAGCTTGCCCTGCGACATCGGCCCGTGCCGGAACAACTCGGTGAGCGCGCGCGGCACGACAGAATGCAGACGCTCCATGTTATTTGCGCTGTCGATGGTCACTTTGTCTTCGGTCGCTCGTCCATGGTCCGTCATGGTCAGTAGTCCAGGTCATTTAGACGAGTGACCATGACAGACCATCGACCCACGACCAGCGACCATCGACCATGGACCCTCCGTCGCAGTGTAACATTCGTCGCCTGTGCGACTCGTCCTCGCTTCCGGCTCTCCGCGACGCGCAGATTTGCTGCGAGCCGCGGGCTTCCAGTTCGACGTATGTCCCGTGGACGTCGACGAGCGCTTTCTTCCGGGCGAGAAGCCCGAGCACGCGGTCGCACGGCTCGCCGAAGCGAAGGCCGCCACCGCTTTCGCATCGCATCCCGATGCGATGGTGCTCGGCGCCGACACGACGGTGGTCATAGGCGGGGAAGCGCTGGCGAAGCCGACAAGCGCCGACGACGCAGCGCGCATGCTTCGCCTCCTGTCAGGACGCAGCCACGAAGTGCTGACCGGGATATGTGTCTGCTTTCAGGGACGCCGGCTGGTACATGTCGAACCGACCCGCGTGCGGGTGTCGCACCTGAGCGACGCCGAAATCTCCTGGTATGTCTCGACAATGGAGCCCTTCGACAAGGCCGGAGGCTATGCCGTGCAGGGAATGGCATCACGGTTTATCGAAGGAATCGAGGGGTCCTACTCGAACGTTGTCGGGCTGCCTATCTCCAGTGTCTACGAACTGTTGAAGGAGCTGGGCTGTGATATTCTGGGGAGTGAGAAATCCCCGTAAAGTCGCGACAATTCGAGACATCTTATGCAGAACAAATTCGCAAAGATTGCCCTCACCGCTGTCGTTCTGTTCTCGGCCATCGGAGGGCTTCTCTGGTATTCGCTCCAGCAAGACACGGCGTACTACAAGCACGTGGACGAAGTGATGGCGAGCCCCGCCGAGTGGCAGGGGAAGTCGCTCCAGCTCCATGGTTTCGTGGTGAAGGGCACGTGGAAACAGAAGCCCAACACGCTCGAGTACATTTTCGATGTCGAGAACAAGGGCAAGGTCGTCCGCGCGTCGTACACCGGCGTCCTGCCGGACACGTTCAAGGACGAAGCGGAGGTCGTGCTCAACGGGCGGCTGACCAGCAACGAACATTTTCAAGTCGCGCCGAACGGCGTCATGGCGAAATGCCCTTCGAAATACGAGGAGAAGGCCAACTTCGACCTCAAAACTGGCACAAGCAACTAAAATCTAGAATCTAGAAACTAAAATCTTTAGCTTCCAGATTCTAGCTTTCAGTTTCTAGATTCAGGATTCACCCTATGGCAACACTCGGTTACACCATCCTTCTCGCGACGTTCGTCGTCTGCAGCTACGCGGCTGCCGTATCGGTGGCCGGCGCCCGACGCGGCTCGCGGCGGCTCATCGAGAGCGGCATCGGCGCGTTCCACATGGTGACGGCGCTGATGGTGATGGCATCGGTGCTGATGATTCACGCCTTCGTCACGAACGACTTTTCCATCCGGTACGTGTCGCGTTACTCCGACTCCTTCCAGCCGCTGTTTTTCAAAATTACGTCGTATTGGGGCGGGCTCGACGGCTCGATCATGTTCTGGGTGTTTCTGCTGGCATGTTTCGGCAGCCTGGCGGTGCACGTGAACCGCGACCGCCATCGCGAGCTGATTCCGTATGTCGTCGCAGTGATCGCAGGAGTGCAGATGTTCTTTCTGTTCCTGATGATCGTCCACAACAACCCGTTCAACACATTCCTCACGCAGGTGCCGCCCGACGGCAACGGGTTGAACCCGTTGCTGCAGAACTTCTACATGGTCATCCACCCGCCGTCGCTGTACATCGGCTTCGTGGGGATGACGATTCCGTTTGCGTTCGGCATGGCCGCGCTCATCACCGGACACCTCGACGACGCCTGGCTGCGCGCGGTGCGGCGCTGGACGATGTTCGCGTGGATCTTCCTGTCGTTCGGCCTCACGCTCGGCATGATCTGGGCCTACGAGGAGCTCGGCTGGGGCGGATTCTGGGGCTGGGACCCCGTCGAAAACGCCGGCGTGCTGCCGTGGTTTACGGCAACCGCGTTTTTCCATTCGGTGATGGTGCAGGAACGCCGCAGCATGCTGCGCGTGTGGAACGTCACGCTGGTGATCCTGACGTTCTTCCTCACGATCTTCGGCACCTTCATGACGCGCTCGGGCGTCGTGCAGTCGGTCCACTCGTTCGGCGACAACCCCGAGCTCGCCATGATGTTCAGCATCTTCATGGTGGTGATTCTCGTGTTCAGCTTCGGCCTGGTGATTTACCGCCTGCCTCTGCTGCGCGCGAGCAACGAGCTCGACTCGTGGGCGTCGCGCGAGGCGGCGTTCCTCGTCAACAACTGGATTCTGCTGTTCTGCGCGTTCTTCGTGTTGTTCGCGACCATGTTCCCGACGCTCAGCGAGGCGGTAACGGGAGAGCGCATCACCATTGGCCCGCCGTTCTTCAACCGCTGGATGGTGCCGATCGGCCTGACGCTTCTGCTCCTGACGGGCATTGGCCCGCTGCTCGCGTGGCGCAAGACGTCGATCTCGAACTTGAAATTCCAATTTCTGTGGCCGGTCACGGCCGCGGTGGTCACGGCTGCACTGGTGTTCGCGCTCGGCGTGCGCGTGTGGGCGTCCTACATCGCATTCGTGTTCTCCGGCTTCGTGCTCGGCACGATTACGCAGGAGTTCTGGCGCGGCGCCGTCATCCGCCGCAAGAGCACCGGCACCGATCTCTTCACCGCGACGATCGGCCTCGTGGGCCGCTCGCGCCGTCGTTATGGCGGCTACATCGTGCACGTCGGCATCGTGCTGATGTGCCTGGGATTTGCGGGGCAGGGGTTTAAGCAGTCGAGCCAGGTGCTGATGAAGCCGGGACAGCAGACGACGCTCGGCAGCTATGTCGTGCGGATGGACGCGTTGAAAGTGACGAACGACAACCAGAAGCAGATGATCACGGGGCATTTCACGGTGTTCGAAGGCGGGCGTGAAATCGCGAAGATGTATCCCGCGCGATGGTTCTTCAACAAACATGAAGAGCCCACGACCGAGGTGGCCATCCGGCGGAAGTTCGAGGGAGACCTGTACCTGAACATGCACAACTTCCAGGTCGCGGACCAGACGGCGAGCCTCGAGATCACGATCAACCCGCTCGTCAACTGGATCTGGCTCGGCTTCGCGGTGATGGCGCTCGGCACGGGCATCGTCCTGCTGCCCGAGCGAACGTTCGCATTCGCAATGGCGAAGTTCCCGGCGCCCGAAGTGGCGACAACGGCGGGCATGTTTTTCCTGATTTTGTGTCTTGCCACGCCTGCGCTGGCGCAACATACCGAGAGTGGCGCCCCAGTGCCCGTCGCGATCTACTCGCCATTCGAGCGCGAGATGCAGCGCGAGATTATCTGCATGTGCGGCACCTGCGGGCGAAAGAATCTGGCGGAGTGCACCTGCAGTCCAGCGGCGGAGATGCGCACCGAGCTCTCGGGTCTTGTCAAGAACGGCAAGACGCGAGAAGAGATCATCCAGTATTACGTCGCCAAATACGGCAGCCAGGAGCCGCTCGCGTCGCCGATCGATAAGGGTTTCAACCGGCTCGCATGGTTTTTCCCGTACGCGGTCGGTGGATTTGCCGCCGTAGCGGGTGCCTTCATGGTCCGGAAATGGTCGCAGCGCTCGCACGACGAGCCGCCCGTAGCAGCGCCACAGGCCCCGCCATCGGCCGAAGAGGCCGCACTGCAGGCACGACTCGACCGCGAGCTCGAAAACCTCGATTAGTCCCTTGCCTCCAACGCAACCGACGTCCGATCAACTACGGCCGTGGCAATTCTTCACGCTCGGCGCGCTCGTCTGCGCGACGGCAGCCGTCTTCATTGTTCGCGGCACGAGCGCCGAAAACCTGATCTTCGTGTGCCTTGCCATCTTCTCGGCCGCGCTGGTCGGCCTTGCTGCGCTCCATGCACTTCGTCCTCTTGCGACGGGAGAGACGCGCGAGCCCGAGATGGTGGGCAGCCATACGCGGGCGGCGCTCGAGCGCGAGAAGAACCTGCTGCTGCGATCGATCAAGGAGCTGGAGTTCGATCACGCGATGGGCAAGGTGGCCGAAGGGGACTACGAGGAGATGGTCAGCCGGCTGCGGTCGCGCGCCGTGCGTCTTTTGCAGCAACTCGACAACACCAGCAGCGGATACCGGGAGTTGATCGAACGGGAGCTGGCGTCGCGTCTCGTGAAGGCTGGTAGCAAAGAGTCGTACGAATCGAGAGAGTCGACGGAGTCAGTACGAGTCGAAAGAGTCGGCAGAGTCGGCAGAGTCGAAAGAGTCGGCAGAGTCGATTACAGCAGGCGTCTGCAAATCCTGCCGCACGGTGAACGACGACGACGCCAGATTCTGCAAGTCCTGCGGCTCCAAGCTGCTCGTGCTTTTCGTCGCATGCCTTTCTACTTTCTACTTTTCACTTTTCACTTTCACGGCTCCAGCGTCAGCTCAGTTCCAAATGCCGGATCCGAAAGAGATGTCGGGTATCCCCCGTCCCGTCACCGATCTTCCTGCGGGCCACGTATCGGTTCGATTGATCCGCGGACAGCTCTCGAACAACATTCAGGGACATCCCGTCGAGATGCATGCCGGCGGGAAGGCGCAAACGGTCAAAACAGACGAAAACGGGCGCGCCGAGTTCAGCGGTGTCGCCGCGGGCACCACAGCCAGGGCCGTGGCAACGGTGGATGGCGAGCGGTTGGAATCGCAGGAGTTTCCGTGGCCCGGCGACGGCGGGATCCGACTCATGCTCGTCGCGACGCCCAAGGCGAGTGACGCGCCTCCGCCTGTGTTTCAACCGCAGCCGGGAAACGTCATGTTTGGCGACCAGACGCGCGTCATCATCGACCACGCCGACGATGCGCTGCAGGTGTATTACCTTCTCGACATCATGAATAGTGCGCGCGCTCCGGTCAATCCGCCGTCCGCGATTGTCGTCAACATGCCGTCAGGTGCGCTCAGCGCCACCGTGCTGAGTGGTGCGCCGCAGGCAGTCGCACTCGGCGATCACGTGTCCATTACCGGCCCCTTCGCCTCGGGGCGAACCGAGATACAGATTGCCTTTCGAATGCCAGTCTCGAGCGGCGACGTCACCTTCGAGCAGGCCCTTCCGCTTTCGGTTCCCGGACTTGCCGTGCTGATGAAGAAGACGGGCGACATCTCGATGGCGTCGCCTCAGCTTCCGAATATTCAGGAGCGCGTCATCGAAGGTGAGACATACATCCTGGCACAGGGTCCGGCGCTGCAGTCGGGCGCGAGGCTGGCCGTGACGGTATCGGGGCTGCCTCATCATAGCCCCTGGCCTCGCCGGATCGCGCTGACGCTGGCCATCGTGATGCTTGGAACGGGCTTCTGGTTCGCGGGGCGCCGGCCATCGCCGACGGCGAACGCGGCGCGCGTCAAGCAGCTGAGCGGGAAACGCGAGAAGATCTTCAACGAGCTCGTCCGTCTCGAGCAGCAGCGGCGCGCCGGCAGCGTCGACGCCGCGAAATATGCCGAGCGCCGGCCAGCACTCGTAGCGCAACTCGAGCGCGTGTATCGCGACCTGGACGCCGAGGGGGGCCAGAGCGCCGTCGCGTGAGCGTCGACTTTCTCGACCTCTCCATCCGCGAGCTCAGCCGGAATTTCGGGCGCCGCCGGGCGCTGTCACGGGTATCGCTCGAGTGCAGGGCCGGCGAGATCGTCGGACTCCTCGGTCCGAACGGCGCGGGCAAGTCCACGCTTCTTTCGATTGTCTCGACGATTGCCGCGCCCTCGTCCGGTGACGTGCTCTACGGCGGACGTACCGCGAGAGAAATCGGTCCACCCGTGCGATCGCGCATCGGCGTTCTCTCGCACGACCTTCATCTCTACTCCGAGCTGACGGCGCTCGAGAACCTCGTCTTCTTCGGGCGTCTTTACGGCGTCCCTGACGCGCCGAGGGTGGCAGCCGATGCGCTGCGCCGCGCCCGGCTCGACGAGCGCGGGGGAGACCTCGTGTCGGGGTTCTCGCGCGGGATGCGTCAACGGCTCGCGCTCGAACGCGCGCTCCTGCACAGCCCGCGGCTGCTGCTGCTCGACGAACCGTTCACCGGGCTCGACGACGCGTCGACGATGGCGCTGATTGCGCGGCTGCGCGAGCTACGGTCGGCCGGTTGTCTCATGCTGGTCGCGACGCACGACCTCGACGTTGGAGAAGCCGTGCTCGACAGGGCGGTTATCCTGCACGACGGCCGGCTCATTGCCAGCGAGCCCGACGTGCGAGGTCTACGGAAGCGATACCAGGATCGCCTGCAGGCGGGAGTCGCGTCATGAGCGCCTTCTGGCGCGTGGTCTGGATAGTCGCGCGTAAAGATCTTGCGATTGAAGCCCGAAGCCGCGAGCTGCTCAACACGACGGTATTCTTCGCGGTCTCGTGTGTCGTGGTGTTTTCCGTCTCGTTTGTCGGGGAGGGCGGAGACGGGCGCGCGCTCGGAGACGCGGCTGCCGGTATCCTCTGGATTGCCATTGCGTTCTCGGGCACGCTTGCCCTCGGCCGGACGTTCGAGCGCGAGCGATATGGCGACACGTTGCGCGCATTGCTGCTGGCGCCAGGCACTCGAGCCGCGATCTATGTCGGCAAGCTGGTTGGCATCGTCGCCTTGCTCCTCGCGACGCAGGTCGTGGTAGTGCCATTGGTTGCCTTGCTGTTTCAGGCGAGGCTGTTCGACGAAGCGGCATTGGTGATGGCGCTTCTCATCCTGGGCACGATCGGATTCGCCAGCGTGGGCACGTTGTTCGCCGCCATGCTCACCCGGGCTCGCAGTCGCGACGTGCTCTTGCCGATCCTGCTGTATCCGGTCACAATCCCCGTGATGATTGCGGGGGTGCGCGGAACGAGTGCGTTGCTCGCGGTAGAGCCACAACTCGACATGGCGCGCTTATGGGTAATGCTGCTGCTCGCCTTTGACGTAGTATTTGTGACTCTATCGCTGTGGACGTTCGAAGCCCTCATGACCGAATAGTGATGGCCGCCTGAATATGCGTAAAGCTGTGCTCCCCCTTCTTGCCGTCGCCGGCCTCGTCTTCATGACCGCGCCGATCCTCATCGCGCGCGCGCCGTACGAATCGACCATGGGACTCGTGCAGAAGATTTTCTATTTCCACATGCCGCCGGCGATGCTGATGCTGCTCTCGGCCATTTTCTGCGGCATTGTGAGCGCGATCTTTCTCGTCAGGAGGCAGCCTTTCTACGACTGGATGGCATTCGCCGCTGCAGAACTGACGGTGCTGTACGGTGCGATGGCAATGGTCACGGGCCCGCTCTGGGCGCGAAAAGCATGGGGCGTGTGGTGGGTGTGGGACGCGCGACTCACGATGTCGCTGTTGATGTGGATGGTCTTCGTCTCGTATCTGCTGCTTCGACGTTACGGCGGGCCAGGATCGGAAACGCTGGCCGCAGGCCTGGCGCTTTTCGGCATGGCAACCGCGCCGTTCGTGTATTTGTCGGTGAACATCTGGCGGACGATTCACCCGCTGACATCCGTCGTTCCAACGCTGCCCGTCGATTTCGCGTTTCCTCTGTGGTACGCCTTCGCCGGCTTTCTGGTGATGTACATCGCGCTGATGACACTGCGCATGAACATCGAGCAGCAGCGCACCATGCTTGATCAGCTTTATCTCGAGAGCGAGGAATGAAACTGATTTATCTCGTCGCACTTCTTCTGATGAACGCCGCGCTCGTCGCGCAGCCGGGGCAGTCCGAATTCCAACCCGTCACCGAGGTGCCTGCCAGCGAGCAGCTGCCCTCGGCGCCGCTCGTGATCGCGGCATACGCCTTCGTCTGGCTGGTTTTCATGGTTTACGTGTGGATGATGTGGCGCAAGCTCGGCAAAGTGGAGCAGGATCTGCATGCGCTGTCCGCGCAGATTGGCAAGCCGCGAGCTGCGCGGGGCCCCCGCGGCTAAGGAAGAAGCGGCCATGAACTTCGCGAACATGACGTCGGCGCACTTCATCTTCATCCCCGTCGTCCTGTTCGTGGGAATCGTGATCGGCTGGATTCTCGGTTCGCGCGCCGCGCAGGACGCATTCGCAGCGGAGATGAAGAAAAGAGAGCGCCGGGAGGCACGATAGGGCTTGTCCTTCGACGCCGGGGGCGGGTAAGACGGACTTTTGACGCCGGGGCGCCGGGACGCCGAGGGAAAACGGCAATACGGTCTTCTTCAACGCCAGGGCGCTGGGGCGCCGGACAAACGCGGTGCACATTATTCAACGCTGAGCGCCGAGTCGCCTGCAAAAACTGCCATCCCTGCTTGTTCTCTGAATAAATTCGACGGCCTTTGAGTTGCACCTCCGTATGTTGAGGTGCAAATGGATCGGGAAGCACTCGACCGCATCACGCTCGCCATCATTCAAGCAGGGATTGAAGTCCATCGATACCTGGGACCCGGTCTTCTTGAAAGTCTGTATCGAGAATGCCTCATCTTCGAGCTGCGCGCGCGGGGACTCACTGTGATCGTTGAACAGCTGATCCCGATTTTCTACAAAGGCCAGCGACTCAATGGCCACTACCGCATTGATTTGTTAGTGGAGGATACGGTAATTGTGGAACTCAAGTCGATGGAGACGGTGCTACCCGTGCACTACGCGCAGGTGCTTACGTACCTACGGCTCACCGAAAAACCGGTTGGTCTTTTGATCAATTTCAACGTGAGTTACCTCAGGCAAGGTGTGCGGCGTATCGTGAACAAGTTTTGATCGCATTTCCCGGTATTCTCCCGGCGCCGCGGCGCCCCGGTGTCGAGATTTCGTGTGTTTACGTCCCAGGTATTCCCCGGCGTCCCGGCGCCACGGCGTTGAGGCGTTTAAGAAACTACCGTCCCATACCCAGTCTGTACGCCAGCATCGGCGGAAGACCCGCATCCAGGATTTTCTTCTGCGCGGCTTCGATTGGATACGCCACTCTGTACAGCGTCACGACCTTCCGATCCTCATCGACAATCGCATACGCGGCACGCGAATCGCCGTCGCGGGGCTGTCCGACGGAGCCGGGATTAATCAGGTACTTCGAACCGGCATCGACGGCGACAGAGAACTCCGGGTGGCCCTGCGGCGCTTCGATTTCAAGCCTGCGCTGACTGTCCATTCGCGCGCTGAGCGCGACGTGCGTATGGCCGAACAGACAGACCGGCGCGCGCGCGACGGCTATCGAGCGGGCGGCATCGACGTCGGCTACGACGTAGAGGTCTTCATCCAGAGGCGAGCCATGGCAGATTTCGATCGTCTCGCCCACGAGTGTGGGCCCGGCCGGCAAGCCGCGGAGGTACTCGAGCGTCTGCGGTGTCAACGCATCGCGCGTCCAGTGCGCAGCGGACCTGGCCATCGGGTTGAAGTCGTCGGCATCGTCCAGGCCGGCGGCGACCTTGTCGTGGTTGCCGCGCACGATCGACACCGGATTGAGGCTGCGCACGCGATCGACAACCGCATTGGGATCTGCGCCGTAGCCCACGAGGTCGCCGAGGACCAGCACCGCGTCGTACCGCTGCGCGGACGCGCGGAGCACGGCCTCGAGCGCCTCGAGGTTGCTGTGAATATCGCTGAGAATCAGATAGCGCATCGCTACTCGAGCTGCTCGATGAGTTGTTCGACCAGCTCTTCCGAGCGCGCGCGCGACGCGTCGAGGTGCAGCTGGGCCTGCTGATAAGCGAGCCGGCGGTTCTCGTAGAGCATGGCCATCTGGACACGATCGTTGGCGAGCGGCCGGCGGCCGTCGGCGGGAATTCGAGTGAGCAGCACGTCGAAAGGCACGTCAATCCACACCGACACGCCGTCGGCGTTGATCGCCGCGCGATTCTCGGGGTCGACAAAGGTACCGCCGCCAGTGGCCACGACGGCGTGGCGCTCGGGCAGCAGCGACCAGATCACCTGCCGTTCGACGGAGCGGAAGTACGGCTCTCCCTCCCGGGCAAAGATGTCCGCCACGGTTCGGCGCTCACGTGCTTCCACCAGCAGGTCGACGTCTTCGGCACGCCACCCGAGGCGGCGCGCGAGCGCCTGCGCCAATGTCGTTTTTCCAGCAGCCATGAATCCGACCAGGTAAATCTTGTCCGTCCTCAAGAGGGGATTACTCGCCGCTCGACGTCGCCCGCGGCGACCCCGGGCTAGAAGGGTCGCACAGCGATTCCAGCGTTGAGAAGAACTCCGGATAGGAAATCGAGACCGAGTCGGCGCCGCTGATGATCGAAGGGGAGTCCGCGCCGAGCGCCGCAATCGCGAATGCCATGGCAAGCCGGTGGTCGCCGGCCGCATCCGCCCGCCCGCCGCGCAACCGGCGCGACCCTCGCAGGTGAAAACCGTCGCTGAGTTCCTCGACATCCGCCCCCAACGCCCGAAAACCTCGCACGAGCGCGCTGATACGATCGCTTTCCTTCACGCGGAGCTCGGCCGCGCCCGTCACGTGCAGCTCCCCACCATGGCTGGCCCAGGCCGCAAGGGCAGGAATCTCGTCGATGAGATATGGAACTTGGTCCGCTCCTATTGCTAACGGTCGAGGCGTCCCGTACCGAACACGCACACGGCCCGATGGCTCGCCGCCGGCCTCGCGATCGACGTGTTCATCGACCACGGCGCCGCCCTGGCGCAGCACGTCGAGCAGCGCAATTCGCGTCGGGTTCAGTCCCACATTCCGAATCTCGACGTCGGAGCCCGGAATGGCGGCCGCGGCCGCCACCCAGAAGGCGGCGGATGAAATATCGCCCGGCACGACAAAATCGCCGCCACGCAGGGTCTGGCCCCCGGCGAGCTCGACCGTGTTGCCCGAGGCGTGCACCGTGGCGCCAAACGCGCGCAGCGCGAGCTCGGTGTGGTTCCGCGTGGCTGCGGACTCCTCGACTACCGTCGTGCCCGCCGCCTGCAGGCCGGCAAGCAGCACGGCACTCTTGACCTGCGCGCTCGGTACCTCGGTCCGGTAACGGATGCCTTTCAGCGCGGCGCCATGGATCGTCAACGGTGGTTTCTTGTCGTGCGACTCGATGCGCGCACCCATCAGCTCGAGCGGCAGGATCACCCGCCCCATCGGGCGCCCGCTCAGCGAGGCATCGCCGATGAGGACCGAAGGAAATGGATGCGCAGCGAGAATCCCAGACAGCAACCGCATGGTCGTGCCGGAATTCCGTGCATCGAGCGGCGATGCCGGTGCACGGAGGCCTCGCAGGCCCCGCCCGTCTATTTCGACGGTCAGCGCGCCGTCGGCGGATCGACTTCTGTGGATATCGACACCAGCGGCCGCAAGGCAGTCAAGCGTGGCGGCGCAATCGGCGCCCTGCGAGTACTGCGCGATCGTGGAAGGGCCCGCCGCCAGCGCGGCAAGCAGCGCGTAGCGATGAGAAATCGATTTGTCGCCGGCAAGCCCGACCGTCCCCGTGACGCGGCGGGCAGGCCTCACCGTCGTAGCGGCGATTGAAGCCATCGGGAGACTATACTACGTCGGACACGATGCCCTGCGGCTACCGGGATGTGCATCTCGAGATTCACAGCACGATCGACGCGCTTGACCTGGTTCAGGCGGTCACGGAACACATTGCGCGGCGCCTCGGCCTCGACGATGAATCGCTGCACTGGACGGCGATGGCGGTGCGGGAGTCGGTCGTCAACGCCATAAGCCACGGCAACGGCAGCGACCCGGCCAAAGTCGTATTCATCGACTACATCGCGGTCCCCGACTCCAACCCCACCGCTTTCACTATTGCCGTGCGCGATCAGGGGGCCGGATTCGATCCGGACGCCGTGAAGGATCCCCTGTCGTCGGAGAACATGCTCAGGGCATCCGGCCGCGGCGTCTTCCTCATTCGGCAGTTCATGGACGAGGTGGTAATACGTCGCGCGCCCCAGGGCGGGATGGAGGTCAGGATGACCAAGCACATCAACTCGAAACAATGACGAACAATCCCCTGTTACTCTCGACGGCCATTGAAGCAGTGATCAAGGCCGGCGAGATACAGATGACCTTCATCGACAGCGGCTTCGAGGTATCGCACAAAGGCACGATCGACCTGGTGACCGAAGCGGACGTAGCGGTCGAGACGATGTTCCGCAAGATGATTGCGGAGCGGTTCCCCGATCACACCATACTCGCTGAGGAGTTCGGCGAGGACGCGGCGACGCGCGGCGCGTCTCATTGCTGGGTATTCGACCCGATCGACGGCACCAACAACTACGCGCACGGCCTGCCGATTTTCTGCTCGTCCCTGGCGCTCGAGATCGACGGCAAGGGTGAGATTGGCGCGATCTACGACCCTACTCGCAAAGAACTGTTCGTGGCCGAGCGCGGCGGGGGCGCGTTTCTGAATGGACGCCCGATTCACGTGTCGAGCGCTTCGACGCTCGTAGAGTCGATGCTCGTCACCGGCTTTCCGTACGACATCCACAAGCGCATCCCAGAAATTGTCGGGTTGTTCGGCGAATTCGTGGGCAAGGCGCGAGCAGTTCGGCGACTTGGGTCGGCGGCGCTCGATCTGTGTTACGTCGCAGCCGGGCGGATGGATGGGTTCTGGGAACAGGATCTGAAGCCGTGGGATATCGCAGCCGGTACGATCATCGTTGAAGAGGCAGGCGGGAGCGTGACCGATTTTGCCGGCGAACCGTATTCGTCACGTCGCTCTCAGATTCTCGCAACGAACGGGGCAATCCACGAGGAGATGCTCGCGATCACGAACGCCTTCCTGAAATCTAGAATCTGAAATCTGGAATCTGGATCTGGGCATCAGATTGTAGTTTTCAGATTTTAGTTCTTAGATTTTAGTTTTTAGTTCTATAAAGCGCCACGCCTCCGCCCGCACAGACGCGCCTGAATCCGGTCGTAAAGGCGGACGACTCCCGCATGCGCTGGGCCAGCATGTCTCCTCCCTCGGAGCGCTCTTCAATCAGAATCCAGCCCACGCGTCCCGCCGGCGCCTCAATCGCGTCCTGCCAGTGGGGCAAGATACCTTCGTGCACGAAATCGCGGATGTTGATGCCTGCGTGACTGAGTTCCTGCATGTAGTGCGCGAGCGAGCCCATGCTCGCCAGGATGCGCTCGCCGCGATATTCGCGCATCAGGCACGCCGTCACGTTTCGCCGGCCGAGGCTGAAGGGCACGTCCCACTGCGCTTCCTGTACCATCGGCGCCTGCGCGTCGACGGGCTTTACCGTGGCGACGAGCCACACGGCAGTTGCAGTGGCCGCAGCCAGACGCCAGGGGTCTTTCAGAAAGCCGATGGCCATGCCGGCGAACACGGCCGCTCCGACCGACGGCGCCACCATGTACCGCATGCGGAACGGGTGGCCGCTGAAGAACGCGTAGGCCGGCAGCGCGATCAGCGCGACAAGCGCCAGCACGACAAGGGAAGTTGCGTGTTCGGCGCGCCGGACGCCTCGTGCGAGGACCGCGACCACGCCCGCGAGTGCCACCAGTGTGAATGGAGTGCCGATGAGCAGTCGCATGCCGTACACGACGGCCGTGAACGCCTTCCAGGGACTGCCGGTCGCGACGTTGTCAGCAACGAAAAATCCCCCCGTTACGAACCAGGCGCCCGTTGTGAACCAGCTGTGAAAGAAAAACCCGACGATGGCCAGGACGGGATAGATGGCGAGGTCCGCCGCTGCCCTTAGCGCAGCGCGGGGCGCAAGGCCGCGGCGCCACAGCGCAACGGCGCCCAGCACAAGAACAGCCCCCGTCACCAGCCACGCTTCGTAGCGCGTGAGGCAGGCGAGGACAAGGCACCATCCCGCCTTCGCACGCGCTTTCTTCGCATCGCTCGCTCCACGCAGCGCGCTTCGGCGCAGCCGGCGGGCACCGCGTACGCGCGCGCCTCATCGTGTGCCTCCCGGTGGTACAGGGCTGTGGCCCTGTCTTGAACGTCGACCCAGTCGTAGACGAAACAGATCGACAGGAGAACCAATCCAAACATCAGCGGCTCGGTCATCGGGGTCGATTGCAGATACAGCACATCGGGATTGAGCGCGAACATGGCGACAGCGATCGTGGCAGCGGTGCGAGAGCCCGTCGCACGCAGAACGAGATGCGCGATGGCGTAGCAGGCGACAGAGAACGCCAGGATCGAAATCGCCACTCCCGATGCACCAGTCCGATAAAACCAGTCGACCTGGACGGGCAGCAGGTTGAGCAGATGCGGCAACGGCAGCCACACGGCACCGATCTGCGAGTACTCGGGCGTCAGGCTGTCGAGCACGCGGCGCGCGACGACGAGGTGAGCTTTCGCGTCGTAATGGCTGAGAGTGAGCCCACGCTGGTGATGGATAAATGCGGCCGCGGTGCCAATCAGCAGGCCCAGTGCGGAGAGCAGTTTTGGAAAACGTTCGGTCACTTCGCGACTAGAATAGTAATCTCGGAATGGCGCGAATCACAGCATGGATTGAAGCATTTGCACTCAGCATCGGCGGCCCCGGGCTTTTCATCATCGCCTTCCTCGACTCGTCGTTCCTTTCGTTTCCAGAAGTCAACGACCTGCTCATCGTGCTGATGGTCGTCAACCATCCGGAGCGCATGGTGTTCTACGCCACCATGGCGACGCTCGGATCGGTGGCGGGCTGTCTCGCGCTGTATTACGTGGGCCGCAAGGGCGGAAACGCGCTGCTTCAGAAACGATTCAAGGGGGGCACGCTGGACCGCGCGTCGAACCTCATGCGGAAGTACGGCGCGATGGCGCTCATCGTGCCTGCGCTGCTGCCGCCGCCCGCGCCGTTCAAGATTTTCGTGCTGCTCGGCGGCGTCGCGAATATCCCGCTCAAGACCTTCATCACGGCGATCGCGTTCGGGCGCGGCGTCCGGTACTTCGGCGAGGGCATTCTGGCGGTGATGTACGGCAAGCAGGCGCTCGAGTACATCCACGAAAACAGCCGCACGGTAGGCCTCGTGCTCGGCCTGCTCGTGCTCGCCGGCGGCGTCGCGTACTACGTCTGGAAGCGGAAGAGCCAGCCTGCGCTAAACGAGTTGTATAATAGCGGCTTTGATGAGTCCTGAGCTCTCACTCGTCATTCCCATTCGCAACGAATCGCCCAACATCGACGCGCTCTACGTCGAAATGACCGAAGCGCTCGAGCGCTGGGGACGAAGCTACGAAGTGATTGCCATCGACGACGGCAGCACCGACGACAGCTTCGAGCGCCTCGCGCGCTGCCAGGCACGCGATCCACGCTGGCGCATCATCCGCTTCCGCAGAAACTTCGGACAGACAGCCGCGTTTTCCGCGGGCTTCCGCCACGCGCGCGGCCGGCTGATTGCCACCGCGGACGGCGACCTTCAGAACGATCCGCGCGATTTACCAGACATGATCCGCCGCGTCGAAGAGGGCATGCGACATCGTCTGCGGATGGCGCAAGGATCGCAAGGACCCCTGGCTGACCCGGCGGCTTCCGTCGGAGCTTGCCAACAAGCTGATCTCATGGTCGACCGGCGTGAAGCTTCACGACTACGGCTGCTCGCTCAAAGTCTTCCGGGCCGAGGTCGTAAAGCCGCTGAAGCTCTACGGCGAGATGCACCGGTTTCTTCCGGCGATCGCGAGCGAGATGGGCGTCAAGATCGACGAGGTGGTCGTCAACCATCGCGCACGAAAACACGGCGTGTCGAATTACGGATTGTCGCGGACGTTCCGCGTCGTCCTCGATCTGCTGACGGTGAAGTTCCTCCTCAGCTACTCGACCCGCCCGCTGCAGATGTTCGGGCTCATTGGCGTGCCGATGGGATTGCTTGGATTCGTGATTGCGGCATATCTGTCGTACGAGCGTCTTTTCGGCCACGAATCGATCGCCAACCGTCCGCTGCTCCTGCTCGGCGTGCTGCTGATTTTCTCGGGCATCCAACTCGTCACGATGGGGCTGCTCGCGGAGATCATGGCGCGCACCTACCACGAGTCGCAGGACAAGCCCACATACGTGATTCGTGAAGTCCGCGAGTCATCCGCAGCCCGACCAGCTCCCTCATTCACTGAGCGTGTAAGTGGTCAGCGTAGTTCTCTTTTCGGGCGGGCGCGGTTCGGACGTGCTGTCGCGCCAGCTCATCGGCCATCCGGATGTCACGCTCACCATCGCCATCAACGGTTACGACGACGGCGCGTCGACCGGAGAGGTGCGGCGCTTTCTCGGCGACAGCCTCGGACCGTCGGACTTCCGCAAGAACGCTTCTCGCGTCGCGCGCGAAACGCGATCGTGTCCGGCAGCCATCGTCGAGGCGCTCGACGCCCGGCTGCCGACGCCCTGCACGCGCGAAGCAGGCGTTGCAGGCGCTCGAAGGGGTTGCCGTCGCGGGCGGTCCGGAGATGCGCCGGCGCGTCGACGCGGTCCGCCGGGAGCTCGAGTCGGGGCGCGCCTTCGAGTTCTCCGACTGCGCAATCGGCAACCTTGTGTTTGCCGGCTGCTATCTGCTGCGCGGCCGCCGCTTCAATGACGCGGTCGACGACTACTGCGCGCTGCTGGGCGTTGCCGCTGGGCTCATCGAGAACGTCACCGACGGCACGAATGCATTTCTGGTGGCGCTCGAGCAGGATCGCGGCGTGCTCGTGAGCGAGGCTGAGATTGTCGACGCGAAACAGCAGAACCGGATCTCGGATGTCTTCCTGATCGATCGGCCGTTATCCGAAGACGACCGGGCGGCTCTGGAGCGGCTCTCGAAGGAACAGTGCGCGGCGTGGCTGGAAGCGCGCTCGAGAACGATGCCGCTCAACCCGCGCCTGCGTGCGCGCATCGCGGCGGCAGACCTCATCATCTACGCACCAGGCACGCAGCATTCGAGCCTGTTTCCGTCGTACCTGACAAAAGACCTCAGCAGAGCGATTGCGTCGAATCTGAAGGCGATAAAGCTGCTGGTCACCAACATTCAGGCCGACGCCGAAATCTCAGGCAGCACCGCCGTCGACATCGTCGAGCGGGCGGTCTACTACCTGAAGGAAAAAGGCCGGCTGCCGCTTCCCGTTCCCACTCTCATCACGCACTACATCATCAACGATCCGAAGATCCTCGAATCCGATGCGGACGCAGGATACGTGCCGCTCGGACACCTCGAGACGCTGGAGGATCCTCGCCTGGTGCGTATCGGGCATTACGAAGACGGGGTCAGCGGCACGGCACGATGCGTCGAAAGTGCTGACGCCGTTCCTTCAATCGTTTCTCTCGCAGCGCCGCCGCCAGCGCATCGCCGTGTGGTTGTACGACGCCGCATCGCTGAACAAACTGAGCCAGTCCGTGCTCGAGATGCTTCGCGGCGGCATCCAGGATCTCGCGGTCGACGTCACCGTCTTCTACACCGCCGACGCCGACCTCGACGATGTGTTCATGCAGCCGCTGCCGGTCGCGCTGCGGAATCTTCGAAGCGGATCGCAGCCGGCCGGCAAGGCGTTCGTGCAGGCGCTCGTCGAGCAGGAGTTCGACTATGCCGCGCTTTTCGAGTCCTCCGGCATGTATCGCGGCGAAGATCTCGTCAGCGTAATCCCGCCGCTGATGAGCGGCAGGCTCGACGCCGTGTGGGGGAGCCGCCGGCTGTCGTTGAAGGACATCGAGGCGTCCTACCGGCTTCGGTATAACCACAACGCACTGGCTGGGGTCGTTCAGCTACGTCGGCAGCCATATCCTGAGCGCTGCCTACCTCTTGCTGTTCGGGCGTTATATTTCCGACACGCTTTCGGGCGTGCGCGCCGTGCGAGCCGGCTTTCTCACCGGCCTGCCTGTGCCGCCAGACGACAAGCTTGCCAACCAGTACCTGTTGTGCGCGCTCCTCCGCGAGAAGGCCGATGTGCTCGAAACGCCGGTTCAGTTTCTGCCGCTGTCGCCCGAACGGGTGCGCCGGACGACGCTGGCCGAAGGCCTCCGGTCGCTGGCCGTCATCGCCTGGCAGCGCGTGACGCGGCCCAGGCGCGCAGCGCAGCGGCAACGACAACGACGAGCGATTTGAAGCCGCAAGCGGCAAGGAGCGGGGCCGGGGGCCCCGCGACTGATGAAAGTGTCACGGCGTGCGCAGTCCTGACACCGTCCTGATCATCCCGGCCGCAGGCGCCGGCACCCGCCTTCAAAGCCACGACGCCGAAAGTTCTGTCGCCCGTCAACGGCAGGCCGATGATCGACTACCTTCTCGATCGCTACAGGCACGTCGTGCAGCGCATTCGTGCTCGTCGTGCACCCGTCGTTCGAGTCAGACGTCAAGAGGCACGTCGAACACATCGCGCCTTCGTCTCGACGTGCAGTATGCCACGCAGGCGGAGCCGACCGGCATGCTCGACGCGATTCTGCTCGCATCGGATGCGGTCGCGCGTACAGCCGGCGGGTCGTGTGTGGATTACGTGGTGCGATCAGATCGGCGTGCATCCCGACACCGTCGCGACGCTCAGCCGTTTGTCGCGCGAAAGCGGCGACGCCGCCGCGATTTTTCCGACGTCGCGGCAGGCGCCGCCGTACATCCACATCGATCGCGATGCCGAAGGACGGATAACGGCCATTCGAGCAGCGCCGTGAGGGCGACGCGATGCCGTCGATCGGCGAAAGCGACATGGGGCTGTTCTCGCTGTCGGCGGACGCGTACCTCAACCTGCTTCCCCAGTTCGGTCGCGAGGCCGAGGCAGGCGAATCGCCACACGCGAGAGGAATTTTCTGCCGTTCATGCCGTGGCTGGTCCGGCGCGGGCAATCTGTTCTGACATTCCCATCGACAAACGAGCTCGAGGCAATCGGCATCAACACGCCGGACGATCGCCGCAGGCTCGAAGCCTATTTGCGCGAACTGGAGCAGCGGTGAAACGGCTTTCGATCGTGATTCCGGCCTACAACGAAGAACGCTTCATCGGCACGCTGCTCGAGCGCATCGGCGCCGTCGATCTCACGCCACATGGCCTCGAAAAGGAGATCATCGTCGTCGATGACTGTTCGAAGGACGGAACCGCCGCCGTCGTGGGGCAATTTCCCGGACGTCATCCTCTGCCGGCACGAGCGAAACAGCGGGAAGGGCAGGGCTGTGCGCACGGGAATCGCGCGCGCTACCGGCGATTACCTGATGATTCAGGACGCCGATCTCGAGTACGAGCCGCAGGACTACGTCCCGATGGCCAAAGCACTGTTGTCGAACCAGGCGGATGTGGTGTACGGAAGCCGATACACGAAAGGGCTGTTCGGCAGCAAGTACCCGCAGCAGTCGTGGCCGGCCTATCTCGGAGGAAGGAGCCTGAGCATCGCCGGCCTCATTTGCACTGGTCGATATCTTACCGACACAGTGACTGCGCTCAAGATGTTTCCACGGGCGTTGCTCAACGCAATTGATCTGCAGACGACCGGGTTCGAGCTCGACCACGAGATTACGTCGAAGGTGCTCGCGCGCGGATGCCGCATCGTGGAAGTTCCCATTCGGTACTTTCCGCGCAGCCGGGAAGAAGGGAAGAAGATCGGCGCGAAGGATTGGGTCAGGGGGTTGCGGACGTTCTGGCGATATCGCCGGGGATGAACGCCACCCACGCGCCGAGAAGCCTGCCATCGCGGCTCTCGCTCGATTTCTGCCGGAACGAAACCGTCGGTGCTCGAGATCGTGAGTGGAATGAACCGTTCGCCTTCTTTCGAAGGCACGGTCACACGTTCGGTGACGCCCGGCGTGAGGTCCAGCTTTTGCGACCATCCTGGCGTCGACAGCGTCACGACGTTCGGCCGTGCTCCGCTGTGGACGGCTAACAGGATGCTGGAATCGCTTTCTCTCACTTTCAGCATCGTCATTCGCACAGTTGTCCGGCCCTTCACCCAGAAGCCCTCCACCTCGGGATACACGTAGCTGTCGTGAAAGAACATTCGAACGGGCTCGTAGGCCGCGGCGGAGAGGACTGTCCTTGCCGGGAATCGCTTCGCGCGCCTCCACGACCTCGCGCGGGCTCACGCGGAGCTCGGCAATTGCCGGCTCGACCTGCCGTGGTCCGCGAAATCCGACGAACTCGGCGTCGAGCGGAACCTCGAACTCGCGCTGCGTGCGCTCGCCGCTGCCAAGCACCAGGGGCCACGATTCGATCGGGCGGCCCTCGCGGCCGATCTGGAGCGCCATCGACGCGTTCCGAACCGAGCCAGCCTCATCTGAACCCTTGACGTCGACGACATATTTGCCCGCGGGCAACCGGAAGCGCGCGTTCAACATCACACGTACGGGCTGCGGGTCCGTTCGCTCACCGGGCACGGCCGATGCTGTAAACAATGAGGGCAATTCGGCAGGACCGACGCTGGAAAGTGGATCGTAGCGAACGGCTATCGGCCGCGCGATCGGATCGAACGTCTCCAGCAGGTGGAACAACACGCGCCTTTCGACGTCGAATCGCCTGGTGTTGTCGGAGATCGTGAGAGACGTGGCAGATACGAGCGCGATGAAGAACAGCGTCACCATCGCTGTCGCAGCAAGCGCGGCTCGCCCCTCAGACGATGTTCTCAGGCGCGAGAACAGCCACGCTGCGATGCCGCAAACGGCGAGCCATACCGTCACACGGGCCGTCGCGGCGCCGGCTCCGCCTACGATGTAGGTAGGTGCCTCGCTCCAGAGCTGCCAGGTCGGCGACATCCATTGCAGTAGCGCCGACGATCCATCGGCTTCCTGACGAACGGACACCAGCTCCAAGAGTATCGCGAGCGTAATCCCCGTGCTGAAGAGCAACAGCACCTGCGCTCCGGCACGCGACAGCGATTCGCGCGGGAGCCGGGCATACAACCATGCGATGGGGATTGCGAGGAGCGGCAGCAACAGCAGCAGTTGTGCTCCGGGCATCGCCGATTTGCTCCACCAGGGATCCACTGTTCCCGGAAGCACGATGAGAAGCACCGTCATAACGGCCAACGCAATCGCCAGCCGACGGCGCGCGAGGTCTCGCAACATGCCGGCGAGCCCGATGAACGCGAGCACCAGCACAGGGGCAAAGGGAAGGATCCCGTATTCCTGATCGAACAGCACTCCAAGACTGCCGGTCGGCGCCAGCGACCAACTGGCCGACGGCAGGTGCCGCACAGTCTGAAACAAATCGACAAGCGCAGTCGGAAGGCGGCTTACGGTTGAGCACGAACGGCGCGCTGAAAGCCACCGAAGCCAGCACCAAATATCGCAGCCGCCTTCGGAGGGGCGAGTTGGGGCGACAAGATCCAGAGCATTTGGCCGACCACGACAACCCAGATCAGGAAACGTGCGGGCCCGGCCAGCAGCCGCAGCGCCGGGATCCAATCGGCGAGCCAGGGCAGGTAGGGCAGCACCAGCAACAGGAGTCCAAAGAGGGGCAGCAAGGCTTCAGTTGCAACGCTCCAGAACGTCTGCTCGCGATTGCGGCGGCGCCGAAGCAGCACCGCCAGGCCCGCGGCGATGAGCAGCGCCATGACGATGAACCCCATCAGTTCGGCCGGCGACGGCAGCATCGCGACACGCATTGGCGCAGCCGTGGTGCCAGCGACGTCGAACGACGCGCGGCTGATCCAGAGCGCGATGCCGGCGACGGTTGCTGCGCTGACCGCCGTCACGGCGGGCCCGAACGTGAAAAAGGGGTCGGGAGGGTTTTTCATGGTCGAACGCATCGGAAGCCGACGTACAAGTTATGCCGGCCCTGTTCCGACAGCGCCGCGCGCTCGGACACACGCAGCCTCGAAACAAGGTTGTCCCAACCGCCACCCTTGATGATCCGCAGGTTTTGTCCGTTGCCCTCAGGCGTAGAGGCGTGCGTCGTCGTAAAGGCACTCGCGGTCCATTCCCACACGTTGCCGGACATGTCGTGCAAACCGAACGCATTGGGTGGAAACGAAGCTACAGGAGCTGTGAAATCGAACCGCTCGGTCTTGAGGTTGTGCCGGCCGTTCGCCTGGCCAGTGAACTCATCGCCCCATGGAAACAGCTTCCCTTCGAGACCGCCGCGGGCGGCATGCTCCCACTCTGCTTCGGTCGGCAGGCGGCCTCCGGCCCACTTGCAGTACTCCGTCGCTTCGCTCCACGTGACGTTCACCACCGGATGAGTGTCGTCGGCGTACCATTCGGGTTGTCGCGGCACTTGCCGAGACGAGGCCGCCGCGAATGCCCTGAAGTCGCCTGCCGACACTTCGCGGTCGAGCATCTCGAACGGCTGTGGGAACGTCCGACGCACCCGCGGGTTCTCCGCGTCGTCGCAGCGGTCATCGCCTGGAACGCATCCCATCCAGGATTCGCCTGACGGAATTGTTCGCCAGACGTGACGAGGCGGCGGTGTCGCGGTAGCAGCGCCCGGCGTAATCCCAAGCGTGCCGGCACGAGTGGTGACGTTGTTGTGGAAGACCGCTTCGATGGACGTGTCCTGTTCTGCGCGGAACTTCAGCGGTGCGCCCGCCGGCACGGGACGACCGTTGACCTGCCAGCCGGTAAAGCCCTGGCGATAATCGTCGGCGATGTCTGCCGTCAGCTCGATATCGGGAAAATACAAGCCCTGATAGCCGCTTCTGACGCGCTCGCCTTCAATGACGACTTCGACGTTCGCAGGTGCCGTGACGGACACACGCCGGCTTGGAGGTGAGTTAAGCCACTGCTCGCTCGTGAGCCTGAAAAAATTGCGACGCCGTTCGAGAAACTGACGCAGACGTGGAAGATAGTCGAGCCGCCGGACCTGCAACTGAGTCGCCGTCGTCAGGTAGTGCTCGAAGCGCTCCATCAGAAACGCCTGGGTGAGCTGATGATTCAGCGCCTTCTGCACTACGCGCTTGAGGTAGTCGCGATACTGTGGGTCGTCTGCGATGAGCTGCGACAGAATCACCGATCGTGGCTCCGCCGGGTTGCGGCCGCGGCGTTCCTCGGCGACCCGCTCGAGCAAATACTGGTAGCTGTCGAGGTTCCAGTCGCGGAAACTCTGGTCCATATCCCAGTTGACCCAGAACCAGCCGCCGGTATTTTTTGTCCGGTCGAGAAACTGTCCGGGGCCCTGATACGCATCTCTCGTCGCGGTAAACGCCGTCGCGACGAACCATCGCGTGACATTGTCGACATTCACGTGCTCCGCCACGTTGGCCATGGTGAGCGGGCGAGTGGTCCGCACCCATTCCCATAGCTTGTTCATCTCGTCCTGGCTCAGCAGAATGTCGTCATAGCCCCAATGCGCGGCGAAAAACCTTTCGTCGAACCGCTCCGTCACGACAAACGGCCCGTAATATTCGCCGTTCAGAAAGAACCGGACCGGCTTGGTCTCTGGAGCGATGGCGCCAATGGCGCGCGCGATGTCGTATGCGAGCGGGTTTACGAAATGCCAGTCGACTTTTCCGTCGCGCCGCACGTCATCGTGCACCACGATGCGGCGCACCGGCTGCGCCGCAGGACTGAAGAAAATGCCCGGAGGCAGCTCGCGCGGACCGTATTTCCTTCGGAAGTACAGTCGGAACCCAAGACGCGGCGCCCTGATTCGGCTGCCTCCACCGTGGATGCGCACTCCGACGCCCGAAGCAAAGATCAGCTTCCCTCCGTCGAAGTACGAAACGCTGCCTTCGCGCTCCCACTCGTCGCCGTGCTCGAGTTTGTTGGGAAGGAGCCCTCTCACGGGGTCGTTCAAATCGGCGTCGTCCAGGGTGAGCGAGAGGATCGGAAGCCCGCTCGCGACCTCGCTGATTGCGACCGACCGGGAGCTCCGCAAGGCCTCAGGACTCCACTGAACGGCAAATCGCCATACCGGAAAAAGGTCGGCGGACTCCAGTTTCAGCGTCGCCGCGCAAATCGCCGCGGTCGCGACGATGAGCAGCCACGAAGGGATACGCCGTCTCGAGACCATCTACAAGGCGCCTGGTCTATTGAAGAAGACGTTGTAGGTGGACGGACCCGCGGCTGCATCCAGATCTGCCTGCAACCCTGCAAGTGCACCGTCCGAAATACCCTGGAAGTTATAGGACACCACGGTTTCGCTGCCGGTCTGCGAAATACTCTCGAGCTTGGCTCTCGGAAGGCGCTTGCGCAGCACTGCACTAATCAGGGCGGGATCCCTGGGTTTGCCGTTGGCAGGTAACGAGATGACGATTGTGCCATCGGCTTCCGCCCCCATGAATCGGCGCGTGAGCGCCTGGCCGAACAACGCCGCGAGCGCGACCACGAAGATGATGCCGACAAACGCGAGCTTGAACGTCGCCACGGCGATCGACGTCGGCAATGACGAGCATGATGAAGCCGATCTCCTCGGGCTCCTTGATCGGCGTTCGGAAGCGGACGATCGACAACGCGCCGAGCAGACCGAGCGAAAGCGGCAGCGAAAACTGGATCGTGACGAAGATGGCGGTAATCGAGATGCCGAGCAGCGGAAATGCCCGATGCACCTGGCTGCCGGTCGCGCGGTTCGAGTAGAAGTGGACGTAAAGGTACGCGATGAAGAGCGATGACAGCAGGGAAACGGCCATCAGCATCAGAAAGGCAAGCGGCGAGACCTGAGGTCCCGTGCCCTGCGTGAGCGCCCCGAATATATTGTCGAGCTGCTGCTGCATATATCGTCTCGGGGTCTTACCCCCGTAATAGTAAGGGGGTCAGACCCCGAAGTGTCGTCTCCCGTGCGCGAAGGCCACGAGGAATTTCGAGAACGAGCGCTTGTGCATGCCGAGCGACAAAAGCGGCCGCAGGGCGGCGGGCAGTTCGTCACCCATTCCCTTCACTTCGAGTACGGCAGTGGGCAGCGGCGACGCATCCGCGCGCGGAGAGAAACCGAAGGTTAACCTCGGACGTCGGAAATCTCGGCATCGAGGCTCACGCGCGAGCGGGTGACCGGCTCGACGAACCGATCGCGACGATAACGAATCAACATCATCGGCTGCCACGCCTCCTGACCAAGAATTCCGTGCTCGCGCAAGAGCAGCGGAAGACTCTGCAGCCGCGGATCCTGCAGTTCCCATCTTGCGACGTCTTCGGCAGGATAGGGCAGGCGCGCGCGCACCTTCGCACGACGGGTGCCGATGCGGAGTTTGGCCTCGACAAACGCCGGTCCGGCGACACGCCCGTCGAGAGCGGCATACCAGCGAACCCGGATCTTTCGCTTCAGATAGTCGCTGTTGATTTTCTCGCCAAGCGAGACCAGCGCCGGGGTGTCGTAATAAATCGTCCAGACGACGGCGGCCGGAAACTGCGGGTCGCGGCGGCAAACACTTTCGAGCCGGCGCCGCGCGAGGTGCACGAGCGCCGCCGGCAGAGTGAATTTGAGCTCGCGCTCACCCGCGCCGGGCGCCGGCCGAGCGGCGACATCTCGTGTCGCCTCAGAAATATGCATCAGTGCGTAGCATCAGTACGTAGTGTCCGGCTTTTAGCCGGACGTCTAACGTGCGCAGTATAGCAAGTTCAGGGGCTGAAAATGACGTGACGCGTCTGGAGGCCGAGCAGGCGGATTTCTCCGCGCGAGCGCAATGGTCGTCCATCAACGCGTGGGCCTCAGGGTCAAAGAACGGAGCGACGTTGTCGATGAATTGTCGTAGCGTCGCACGATCTCGTCTCTAAACGCTTCGGCAATACGAGTCTGGCCTTCGACTGAAGGGTGGAGGCCGTCGGTGCCCAGCAGGTGCATGTTGGCGTCGAACAGCGCGAACAAGTCGACGACGTTGCCGAGGCGGTTAAGGTTGGCAAGCTGGAAGATTCGCGTGTTGAGCGCGCGGATCGCCGTCATGTATTCGGATGCGGGCTGAAGCTTGCCGTTGGGCGTCACCGGCATGACCGTCGCGATAAGGACTTCGACTCCTCGCCGCTGCGCATCGCTGATCATCGTTTGAAGATGTCGTTCCTGCGTAGCAGTCGACTGTGAGCGGACGGCGTTCACACCTTCGAGAAGCAGCAGCACCTCGGGCTTCTCCGAATCGAGCAGACCAGGTAAACGGAGCACACCCTGATTGGTCCGTTCCCCAGACATCCCGTGATTCGCGACGGCGACCTCCTGAGTCGGATAGCCAGTCCGCAACATCTGCTCGAGTTTGAATGGGTAGGTGTCGGGCGGGCCGAGCGTGACGAGCGGCGCCAACGACACAACACCCTCGCTGATGCTGTCGCCGAACGCCATGAACTTCGTCTTCTTGATCGTACGCGACACGCTGACCGTGACTGCGAATCCGCAACTCGCCTGCGCCCTGTCGGCATCCGTGGCTGTGCAGCGAACGGACGTCACGCCAATGGCGAAAATACTGCTCGAGCCCGGTCCACATTGAACGTCGTACGGCGCGCGGCCCCCTGTCGGCGTCGGTGCATCGAAATGGACGTCGGTTCCTTGCGGCGTGCTCGCCTCGCGAGCCATCGCGGTTGGGCACGACAACTGCAGCTGAGGCGATGGTGGCAGCGGCTGAATGGGACTCTGTCCGCCGCATGACGCGGCAGTCGCTACCACCGCGAGGTAAAACGTGATATTCGAAAGAAGACGCATGAAACGCGCTGTTGTCCTACTTGTCGCTCTTTTGGCGGTCGAGAGTCCTCATGTCAGCCGCCTGGGCGCCGCATCGAGGCAGGCCGTTGCCAGGGCCGGCCCGGTGCGCGCCGATGGTCGCACCGTCGCCGACGGAGCCGGTCCCTTCAATGCGCTCGGCGCCACGTTGTTCTGGGGCGCCTGGGCCTATAAGTTCGACCGAGCTCGGCTCGAACGTAATCTCGGGGTCTTGAGCGCCGCCGGCATCGACTATGTTCGCGTTCTTGGATCGGTCGGCGGCGCCAGTTGGGAGGACAGGCAAACCGATCCGAGATGGCCTGATTACGACTCTATTATCGCCCAAATGACCGATTTGGCCTACGACCGCTACGGCATCCGCGTCCAGTGGACGCTATTCGGCGGCGCGCCGTTCACGCCGGCCGGATCGTCGCGCAAGACACTGGTGGATCGCTTTGCGGCAATGGCTCGAGGGCGCGAGCACAAGATTTTTGCGTTCGAGATCGGTAACGAGGCGTTTCAGAACGGGTTTGACGGCCACGAGGGGCTTTCCGAGCTCCGGATGCTCGGGAAACGCCTGAGCGCCAAGACGACCGTGCTGGTGGCGCTCAGTTCGCCATCCAAAGGGGCCGCGTGTGAGACCTACGCCGGCGCCGGCGTCGACGCGATGACGCTGCACTACGAACGTGGATTCGGCAGCGAAGGCCCCTCGGAGCCATTGCGGCGCCCGTGGAGTTTTCCCGACGCGTCTGATCACACGTGCCGAGGGCAGCTGCCGGCTCTTGTCTTCAATAACGAGCCGATCGGTCCCGAGAGCTCGGTGCAGCAAGACGACTCCGCATCCCGCATTGCCGCGGCGTACGTCATGACATTTCTGGCGGGGAACGCTGCCTACGTTCTGCACGCAGGCCCGGGCATCCGCGGAGGGGGCGCGGCCGACGCCTCACCGACGCTTCGCCGGCATGCGCATTTCGACGAGTTGCCGTCATTCAAGCCGATCGCCGCGGCGCTCGCGGCGGCGAAGCGGTATCTGCCGCCAGGCCTCGCGAACTGGACGCGTTACGCGTCAGACGCGCCGAACGCTCCGATTCGCATGGACAACGGTGTGTACGCGGCGTTCAGTGGGTCGAATTTCATCGCGCTCGCAGTTGGCGCCAAACAACCGATGGTTGTTCATGCACTGAAGGATGTCTCGATCGATGTCAGGCGAACTTCGACGGGGCAACTCGTGAAGCGCCTGAACATTTCCTCCGGTGAACACACCACGTTGAGCGGGGACGAAGCATTCGTCTTGATCGGAACCACCAAGGCGCGTTGACGCGCTCGCGCACACCAGGGGCGGCTCAGTCCGAAAGCTGCGCGTGGTACATGATGCGCGTTCCTGAGCCGAGCGGCTGCCGCTTCGCAATCCGGAAACGCGCCGCAAGCTCGCGCTCGAACACGTCCTCGTTGTAGTCGGCGTAGTGATCTTCCTTATTGCGCAGCAGCGTGACGACCATCGGATCTTCGCGCGTCACGAACTCAATCACCAAATCTCCGCCAAGGTCGCGCAGCCACTGAACGAACTCCGCCATTGGAATGTTGCCGCCGATGACGACATGATGAATCAGCGCGAGCGCGAGAACCAGATCGGGGCGGCCGCGCTCGTTGATGCGCTTGCGCTCCATGTTTCGCCAGCCGAGATTGGGCGACGGGTCGGTCACGTTGACGATGAGCGGGAGAATGTTCGACGCGCGCTCAGCCTTGAGCGCCTGATAAAGCTTGTCGATCGCCAGGTAGTCCGCATCCATCGCCACGACATACTTCGCGCGCTCGGCGACAATCCGTGAGAACACGCCGACGTTGCAGCCGATGTCCCACGCCAGGCGCCAATCGCGCGACACGCCGACCTGGCGAACGAAATCGCGCTTCTGCGTCGCATCGGACTCGTCGTAGTGGCCGCACTTCAGGTAGTCGGACCATGTCGACTGCTTCGGCTTCCATCGAAGGCCGGCGACCAACGCGCGAAGGCGTTCGGCGTTTGCCTTGATGATTCGTTTGTCGAAACCCGCCCGGCTGAGATCCTTGCGCACGTCGCGCGTCGTCGCGTTGTAGGCCCTCTGTGCCTTCGCCTGCAGATAGACGTGTGCGAGGACACCGCCTCTGATGTAATCTCGCCCGCTGAGCAGATTCAAGCAGACTTCGGCGTCCATCCCATCGATGCTGCCGCGCATCCACGGCTGAAAGGGCACGCCGCGGTAGGCCTGCACGAGGAGAGGGTAGAGGAACATCTGGCAGAACTGGCGGTAGCCGACCCACGGCTCGCCATCCGCGCGCTTGTAGAACGACGCCACGTCGACGAAAACCGGCGACGCTCCTTTCCATTGCAGGTTGTAGGCCGAAGCGTCCTTCAGCCCGATCCCCTCATCGAGCCCCGCAAGCACGAGGTCGAGCTGGAGCAGCGCCGCGTCCCTGAGCATTTCGAACGACCATTCGTACGGGTACGACACGAATGGAAGTTTTTCGTGCTCGAGCACGCCGGCCCATTGCTGATCGCCCACCTTCGCGCTACGCGCTTCGGCGGGCAAGGACGACCAATCGCGCTGTTGAGTGGGGACGATGGCACCGGTGGCCGATAACCGCTGAAAGAAGTTCGTGGCCGACAGCGCCTGCCATTCCCGGAGAGCCGTTTCGGTGAGACCGCGGAAGATTTTTCCGTCGTAGTAGAAGACCCTGGCCGTTCGATCCCGGAACGATCCGGGTTCGAGCGCGATGTCACTCATTTGGGCTCAGTCTGCTTCGCTTTCGACGAGCGGAACATGTCCTTGAATCGGTCCCATCCGAGCTTCATGATCACCGCCGCGCCCGCCACGCCGCCCAGGAGCAGCTGTACCGAGCATGCTGCCGCTGCCCGGATCGAGGTAGGCGTCGACGTGGCTCTCCGATATCCACACGAAATACGCGATCAGAAGAATTGGCGTCTTTTTCATGACATCTCCATGAAGAGGAGTGCACATTCTAACATTGCGCTGGGGCAACTTGCAGCCCCGATCTCGTTGTGGATGTGCGGTTTGCAGTATAATTGTTCCCGTAACATGCGCCTCCAGCGCTGCCAGGTGTGCTTCACTTGAGATTTCGTCACGTGTTCGGCCGTATCATCGCGGCCGCCCTTGCCGTACTCGGCGCTACCTGCAGTTCACCAACCAAACCTGCACCTGTCATCGAACTTGGCGTCAGCTCGATTGCGCCAAGTACGGGCCCGGCGGCAGGAGGAACTGAAGTGACCATCCGTGGCGTCGGCTTTGGCGCCGGCACCGCCGTCACGATCGGCGGGCGAGCGGCCACCGACGTGAACGTGCGAGGAAGCGACATGATTACGGCGAAGACCCCCGCAAGCACTATCGCTGGCGCCGTTGATATTGCGGTGGCGCTGAATGGCCGCACTGGTACGCTCGCCGGTGGGTTCAGGTACGAGGTGACCTCGAATACGCCTCCCATCATCAAATCGATCGTCGCTCAAGGAAAGCGTCCGCGACAGCCCGCAAACTTTGCCGATTACGGCGAGACCATAACCGTCACGGCCGTCGTCGAGGATGCGCAAACGAATCCGGCTCAGTTGATATACCAGTGGACCGCATGTGGCGGGACGTTTACGGGAACGGGGCCCCAGGTGGAGTGGAGGACTCCGCCGACCGGCGCCATCGCCACGACCTGCACGATTCAGCTGGTCGTCGGTGACGGCCCACGTATCGTCAGCGGTACGTTAGCGGTGAGACTGCACAATTCGGTGGCTGAAGTCGCAGCTCTCGCGCTGGAGTTCCTGACTGACTTCGCGAACAACTCAATGCCGGCCGAGCTGACAGTTCGAAATTTCTCGAATTCGTGCGAGGGAAAGACGAATGAGCTCGAGGACGTCACGTTCATTCGCAACACACGCAGAATCGATTTGCACACCTACGGTACTGCGACGGCGACAGTGGCATTCGGCAGCATGTGCCGTACCAGGGCCGCGGACGCATGTGTCATTACGCCCGTCGAGTGGCGCTCGACGGTGTTGGCAACACAGACACTTGAAATCGCGAAGGGCACGAGCATCATCTCGGGTGTCTACAGGGATTCCCGGTGGTGGCTCTGTGACAGCCTTTTCCAGGGGGCGTCGAGCCTCGGACTTCGCTTCATGCGTTAATGGCCGACACCTTTTATCGATGGTTTTCTGAACGAAAACTGACTGGTGCCGGCGCGTCGCGACGCAAGCGGATCGAGGAGTCGCGCCTCGCGCTCGTAACGCAGTACGCGAAACCGCCAGCGGAGTTGCTCGAAATCGGACCTGGGCATGGCAGTCTCGCACGCGCGGCGGTTGCAGCCGGATGGACGTATCGCGGAGTCGAAGCCAGCCGCGTGCTTGCGGAACAACTGAGCCGCGAAGGGCTCGACATCGTCCATGCCTGGACGCCGCCGATTCCCGCGAACGATGCCAGCGCCGACGTCGTGTACGCGGACCAGGTGCTCGAGCACATGTCGGGAATCGACGCTGCGCGGGCGTTTGTCGCCGAGGCTCGTCGAATTCTCAGGCCGAAAGGTGTGCTGTTCGTCGTCGTTCCCGACTATCTGAAGGAACGTCAGTTTTTCTGGGACATCGACTACACCCATAACTTCATTACGACCGAGCGGCGCGTGCGGCAATTGCTGTACGACGGCGGGTTCGACATCACGCGCGTCGTACGCAGCATCGGGGCCGCGACCGGTCCTGCACGCGATGCGCTGGCCGCTGGAGCCATCCTCGCCAATCTTCCAGGGCTCGATGCGCTGTCGCGGTACACGCGCACCGAAGACCTCCTTTTCCGTGTCAGAAAAAATCTCTTCGAGACGCTCGCGTTCGTGGCGACCAAAACCGAGTAGTGTCCGGCTTTAGCCGGACCTCAGCTGGACCGTAAGTGCTTTACCTTCTGAATAATCCGGCGTACAATCGAACCGACTAGATGGCCCAGGTTTACGCCGCCAAATACCTCGCGAAAGCTGCCCTCAGCGCACCCCGGGATTTGATTAACGCGTACATCGCCAGCGTGCGCCCGATCCACCCGACCGTGATGATTTTCCACTGCACCTGGGTGTGTGACGCGCAGTGCGAGATGTGCCACAACTGGAAGCGCGCGGATCGCAAACACGAGATGTCGCTCGCCGACATCGATCGCGTGTTCTCATCAGGGCTGTGGAAGAACATCGAGACAGCGAACGTCTCGGGCGGGGAGCCGACGACGCGCAACGACCTGGTCGAGTTGTGCGAGGTGATGCTGAATCGCCTGCCGCGGCTCCGCAAGTTCGGCATCAACACTACCGGCCTGACTCCTCATCGCGCGATCCCGATGCTCACGAAGATTGTCGAGCTGTGCGACAAGAGGGGCGTCATATTCAGCACGCGCGTGTCGATCGACGGCGTCGGCGACATGCACAACGACGTGCGCCACGTGAAGAACGGCTTCAACAAGGCCAACGAAACGATCCGCGCCATGCGCGAGCTGCAGAAGAAGTTCAGCTTCAACTTCGGCATCTCGACGACGATCTTTTCGCAGAACCTGGACGATGCCGAGAACATCCTGTCATGGGCACGCAAGGAGAAGCTCGACATCGTGTTCAACATGGTCCGGTTCACCGATGCGATGCTGGGGAACGGAGACCTGTCGGACACCTGCAAGCCGATCGGCCCAAAGGAAGAGCAAATGCGGCAGTTCTTCCTCGATCGTGTCCGGATGGATCCGCTGCTCGACGGCCAGAACTACATCTACCTGCACTACGCCGACATGATTGCCAACGGGTATCACAGACTCAGCCCGTGCCCCTTCCAGACCCAGGGCATCATGCTGAACCCGGACGCCGGCATGTTTTTCTGCGAGAACAGCGATGTCGTCGGCAACGTGCTCACGGAAGACGCCGAGGAGCTGTACTTCAAGGCCGCCAGCCAGGAACACCGCGATTGGGTGAAGGAAAAGAAGTGCCCGTCGTGCCTGAGCCCCTGCCAGATGAACGTCGCGGCAGTGAAGCAGGTAGCGCCGTACGTGAAGTTCCTCGTGCGGGCGTCAGCGGAGAAGAGAAAGCACCGCGCGAATCTAGAAGCTAAAATCTAGAGAATCTAGCATCTTGAATCTTCGGAGAGATCTCCAGGAAGATTCCAGATTTTAGTTTTTAGATCCTTTCAAGTACAACGCCGCTCCCGGCAAGTTTCCGACGATTGCAATCGCCAGGAACAACACCGAAAGCGCAAACGCCGGTGCACTGGCGACCCCTGCGCGGCCGAAGAGCCACACAAATCCTGCCTGCGTCGTCCCAATGCCGTTGATCGTGACTGGCATCAACACGATCAGCAGGATAATCGGCACGAGCGCGAAATACACGCCGAGCGGTACTGCGAGACCCAGCGCCAGCCCGAGGCAAAACGTCTGCAAAACGCGCAGAATCTGAACGGCGACAGAGCACATCAGCACGTTTGCCATTGGCAGATGGAGGCTCGCGTACCGCTGGATCGCAGCCACCAGCCGCTCGCCGGTCGCGCGTCCGCGGGGCAGTAGTGCCAGCACGCGCGCAGCAGCAACCGCCGCACGCGGGCTGAACACGACCGCAAGCGCCGCCGCGCACAGGACGGTCAACAGCGCAAGTGGGGGGAACAATGCGCGGATGTCAATGAGGCCGCGCGCAAGAAATGCCCCCGCGACGGCGACCATCAGAATCGAAACCACCCCCAGCAACCGGTCCATCAACACAGAGGCGACAGCATCGACGCCACCGACGCCTTCTTTGGACAACCCGTACGCACGCACGGCGTCGCCGCCGACGCTCGCCGGCAGGAACGTTCCAACGAATGTGCTCACGAAGAAAATCCGCATCACGGTTCCCAGTGGCGGACGACGATCCGGTTCGAGCGGTGCCAGCAGCGCCCACCAGCGATAGGCCATCAACGCGCGGTCGAGTGCGACGAGCGCGCAGGCGAGCAGGATAAATCGCCAATCGGCGCCGCGTGCGGCCTGCCACACCGCTCGGGGATCGCTCTGCCACAGCAGCAGGGCCGTCAATCCGACGGCGACCAGAACACGGGCGGCTTGTGCCGCCATGCCTCTCAGCACGTCCTCCGGCGCAGCGGACGCAGAGGGAGCGCCACCGTGGTATGTTCATGCCGCGTGTTGGCTTCCGTTCTGTGTGTCGCCATCTTCACGGCGATTGTAGCCGTGATCATCGCAGGCCCGTGGGCGCTGGCGTACATCGCGCTTTACATTCTCGCAACGGTGCCTGGATGGCCCCTGGGCCGCGCACTATTCGGGCGTCACCATCCGGCGGCATGGATGGCTGGGGCATTGATCGGATACGCGCTGACCTGCCTCGCTCTTTGGTGCGTCCTAAGCCTCGAATCAGCCTCGCTCATCGCCTTCGGCCTCGCATGGGCCGTAACGAACGTCATCACGTGGACCTTCGTTCGCCCGGTCGAGCCGCTTGTGGCTCTGCCGAGCTGGGGGAAGGCCGAGGCGCGCACGCTCGTTCTTCTCCTGGCGATCGTTCCCGCCGTTTTCGTTTTTCCCTACAAGAACCTCGGCGCACAGGACGCTCAGGGGAATCGATACTACCGCGCCTATTTCACGGCCGATTTCATCTGGCACACCGCGTTGACGGCGGAGCTGATGAAGTACGACATGCCGCCGATCAATCCGTACCTCGGAGACCGAACCATTCAGGTACTACTGGACGTACTTTCTGGTTCCCGCCGTTGTCGCACAGGAAGGACCCGCAGGACTGAACGACGTCGAGCTGGTTCTCAAGGTGAACGCATTGTGCTCCGGGGTGCTGTTTCTGTCCGCGTTGATTATCGCGACGTGGAGTGCGTCTGCGTCTGCCACTGGGACGACGATCGCCGTTGTGTTGGGCGTGCTGGCTGTCAGCGCCGAAGGTCTGTACATGGCGTGGAACCTCATGGAGAGGGGCCGATCGCTCACCTTCCTGAGGTACTTCAACATCGAGGCCATCACTGCATGGAGATTCAACGGACTGCGCGTGGACAGCCTCGTGCGCTCCATGTGGTACAACCCTCAGCACTCCATGTCTGCCGCGCTGGGGTTGCTCGCCATGCCGGTCGCCGGTGCAGCAGGTGTAGCGGCGCCCGTTGGCGCGATCGCTCTCGCCGGCCTCGCGCTGGCGCTCTCCACGACGTTGAATCCGCTGGTCGGCGGTCTCTTCTCGCTGGTGTATGGGTCCGTCATTCTGGCCGACTCGTTGCGCGCCCGCCAGATGCGTGCGCTCGTGCGACACGCGATTGCGGCCGTTGTCGTCGGCGTCGCCGTTATGTGGTGCATTGCCAACGATATGGTGGAAGGGGCTGCGGACGTCGTGATTTACGGCTTCGGCGGGCTTGCGCGCAACTCTCCAGTTGCCACGCTCGCTCTGTCGCTCGGCCCTCTGCTCATTCCGGCGCTCGTCGCCCTGTGGCCCCCGACAAAGCTCCCCAGGCGCGTGTGGCCCAGTATCGCGGGCATGATTGTCGGCCTGCTCGCATTTTATCTCGTGCGCATTTCCCGGGACGCCGCATACATCGGATTTCGAGCCGGTCAGCTTCTGCAGGTGGCGCTGCCCGGTCTCGCGGCCGTATTGTTCGCCCGTCTCGCACACCGGAGTCGTGTGATGGCCGCCGCCGCTGCCGCACTGCTCGTCGCGATCGGCCTGCCGACCACGCTGATCGATACCTTCAATGCCCAGGATATCGGCAATCGCGAGATGGGGCCGGGGTTCAGATGGACGATCTCACTGACGCCGCAAGAGCAGGAGGCCTTCCGATGGTTACGCACCGAGACGCCTCCGAATGCAATTGTAGCAATGGATCCGTTCGCTCATGGCCGAGAGACGTGGAGCCAGCTGCCGACGTTCGCCCGGCGGCGCATGGCTGGCGGAAAGCCCATCTCGCTGATGGCGATTCCTGACTACGAAATCCGCTCGAGGCTCACCGAGGCAATCTATGCAGAAGGAAACCCCGAGGCCGCCGCTCGGACCGCACGCCAGCTCGGCCTTTCGTACGTGTTCGTCGGTCGGGACGAAGTACGAGTCCACCCGCGAGAGGCATTGGCGAAATTCGATCGGCGACCGGATCTCTTTCGGCGGGTGTTTTCGAACTCCGACACGCGGATCTACGAAATCGTGTCTGCGCCGTGATATTTTTGCTGTTGCGTGCTTCTTCCCGCTTCAATCGTTGCCATCAGCACCGGAGTTGTAGCCGCAATCATCGCTGGACCCTGGGCGCTGGCCTACATTCCGCTCTACGTTCTTGCCACTGTGCCCGGCTGGCCGCTCGGCCGCGCGTTGTTCGGCAGACATCCTGCCGCGTGGGTTGCCGGTGCGCTGTTCGGATATGCGCTCACGTGCATCGCGTTCTGGGCCGTTCTCGCGCTGCGCATTCCGTCAGCGGTGACATTCGCGCTCGCGTGGGCCTTCACCTCGGCCGCAACATGGTCGCTCGTTTACACCTTGGATAGAAGAGGTCGTCGCGGTAAACCGTGCCTGGAATTGCCGGCCTGGTCGCCGCCAGAGGCACGCACCCTCGTGCTGCTGCTCCTGCTCGTTCCGGCCGTTTTCGTCCTGCCGTACAAGAATCTCGGAGCACGAGACGCCGAAGGCAATCGCTATTACCGCGCGTACTTCACGGCAGACTTCATCTGGCACATGGCGCTGACTGCGGAGCTCACGAAGTACGCCATGCCGCCGATCAATCCGTATCTCGGCGATCGTACCATGCAGGTACTACTGGACGTACTTCCTCGTCCCTGCCGTGATCAGCGAAGAAGGAATCGGCGGATTGAGGGAAATCGAAGCATCCCTCAAGGTCAACGCGCTCTGCTCCGGTGTGTTGTTCATCGCGGCGCTCGTCATCGCCACATGGGCAGCCTCGCTTTCCGCGGTGGGCACGGCGTTCGCTGTGGTGCTCGCGGTCGTTGGTGCGAGCGCCGAAGGACTGTACGCGTCCTGGGATTTGTACGCGCGCGGGCGTCCGCTCGCGGAGTTGACGGACATGAACATCGACGCGATGAGCGCGTGGACGTTCAGCGGCCTGCGCGTCGACTCGCTGGTCAGATCGATGTGGTACAACCCGCAGCACTCGATGTCGGCCGCGCTGGGCTTGCTGGCGATGCCTGTTGCCGGCGCCGCAGGCGCGAGCGCGTCCATCGGCGCCATCGCATTCGCCGGCCTGGCCCTGGCCTTGTCTACGACGTTCAATCCGTTCATCGGAGGGTTGTTTTCACTGATTTACGGCGGAGTCGTGATCGCCGACGCGATACGCACACGCCGGGCCAAGCCGCTGCTGCATCACACTCTCGCTGCCGCACTTGTCGGACTCGCCGTCGGGTGGTGCGTCTCGAATGAAATGGTCGAGGGCGCCGCGGGTATCGTCGTGTACGGGCTGGGCGGCTACGCTCGCAACAGGCCGGTTGCCACGTTGATGATGTCGCTCGGTCCATTGCTCGTGCCTGCCGTACTGGGCCTGTGGACACCGTGGCGGCTGCCGCGGCGGGTGTGGCCGGCGGTGGCCGGCGCCGTGTTGGGCCTGCTGGTGTTCTACTTCGTCCGTTTGTCGGTGGAGAGGTCGTACATCGGCTTTCGGGCGGGCCAATTGCTGCAGCTTGCCCTTCCGAGCCTCGCGGCGCTCTTCTTCGCACGACTCTGGACGACCGCATGGCGCTGGCGCCTCTCGGCCGCCGCTATGATCCTGGCGCTGCTCCTCATCGGCCTTCCCACCACACTTATCGACACGTACAACGCCCAAGACATCGGGAATCGGCAGATGGGGCCCGGATTTCGCTGGACGATTACGTTGACCCCGGACGAGCTGGAAGCGTATCGGTGGATACGCAGGGAGACACCGCGCGACGCCATCGTGCAGATGGATCCGACCGCGCACGGACGCGAGACCTGGAGCCAGCTTCCCACATTTGCCCGGCGCCGGATGGCTGCCGCACGCCCGATTTCGCTGATGAACATTCCAGACTACGCAGAGCGGTCGCGCAGGGCGCACAGGATTTATGCGGAGCGGAACGCCGAGACGGCGGCCCGGCTCGCGCGTGAGCTGGGCATCGACTACATCTTCATCGGACCGGCAGAGCAGCGGGGCAATCCGCCGGCGGCGCTGGCGAAGTTCGACAACCGCGGCGACCTGTTCCTGCCTGTCTTCGCCAACGCCGGAACGCGCATCTACGAGATTCGTCCCTGACGAGGTCTGCTGGTCTCGTCGGCATGTCCGAACTTCACGGCGCGCGAACCGCATTTCGGGCACTTGTCGACGTGTCTCCGTCGCCTGAACAGCGAGAGCAGCCCGGCGCTGAGCGTCGCTGTCGGCGTAAACAGCCACTGTTCCCCGCACGACAGACACGTGACGAGCAGCTCCGTCACTCGCGTATCAGCAGATACGGCGCCTAGCACGACGCCACCTGCGCACGCGGTGGCACACACCGTAATGACCGCCAGTGCCATTCGAATGAGCCATCCAGGCATCGCTATCGCCTCCTGCCAGAAACGGCCGCCGTGTGTCAGTCCAACGCGTTGCCGAGCGTGTCCGGCCGCGGCTTGTCGCTAATCCACACTTGCCGGATCACCGCACCCGGCGTGTCCCTCCTCGAAGGGAACCTGCCCTGCCGTGTTTGCGCCGAGGTATGCATAGTGTGGCGACGGAGCATAGGTGCCCGCCGTGGGGACGCTGTAGTTGTAGACCGTCGCGCCGCCGATACCTTCCTGAACCAGCAGTCTGACCTCTGATCCCCACGTCCACTTCCAGAGATATGCCCGCGACGGATCAAGAAGCCGTACCAGGCGATTTCCCTGATTCGGTTCGAATTTTCGATTGTCGGCGAAGCTGCCGTACAGCGCCTTGAAGGAGATGCTGTTGTCCGGATTGCCGTCGATCGCACCGCGATACTGGACGTTGGACATGTAGGAGTTAGCGATGAGATTGCCTGTTCCCGACTGCATCGAAAAAATCTTGAATTTCGATCCGGCCGCTCCCGGCGCAAGGTTCTCGACCAGCACCGAAAATTCGCCGCTGGTGATGGTATTGGCCAGTTGATAGCGAATGTAGGACGTCTGGTCGTTGAGCTGCGCGCCCCTCCCGTTGATGAACGTCACCGCCCCGACGACAGCTCCTATCGTTTCGCCGTGCACCAGCGGGTCGTACAATTCGTTGGCCCGGTTGTATCCGACGAGCTTGGTCTTGAACATTGCCGGCGATGACCAGTCGGAGGTTGTCGTTCCCTGAACGACCCGCGCGCGCCAGTACATGCGCGTCGTCGGCTGCAGATCCTGCGACAGCGTGAACGACGTGCGTCCGTCGCCTTCGGCAACACCCGTCTGGTTGACCGCGACCAGGAACGACGCGGTGAGCGAGACACCCAGCGAAAAATCGGTGCGATCGGATACCTGGAACTCGTAGGTGCGCGTGCCGCTCTGGTTCGACGACGTGCCATTTTGCACCGTCAGCGTCGGGCGGAGCGTCGACAGCTGCTCGCCGTTAATCGGCGACACGGGCGAGGGCACCGTTAGCGTCACCGGCCCCGGACTGCCGCCTGTGCCGGTCGGTGCGGTCGGTGCGGTCGGGCCCACTGGGACCTGACGCGAAGGACCCGTTTCGCTTCCGCATGCCGTTGTCACGATCAGGAGCACGAGTAGGCTGGATATCGCGGACGCTGAGCGCTGTGTCATTAGGTTCCTATTCTAGTAACAATAGCGAAGTGGTCAATTTATTTATAAAAAGTGCCCGTGTGCTGCGGTAAGATGACGGGAAATGGCCACGACAGCGCCTCTAGGGCGACCGCGGAAATATGGAAGGCCGGCGAGGGCTGTCACAGTGACGCTGCCCGAAGACACCCTCGAGCGCTTGTCGGCCATTCATGCCGACGTCGGCTCCGCGATTGTCAATGTGGTGGAACGAACGGCTCCAACGCGGATGCAGCCGATTGCTTCCGCCGAGATCGCACAGTACGGCAATCACGCCGTCATCATCGTGAGTCCGTGCCGCGCCCTCAAACGGTTGCTGGGAGTCGAGCTGGTGCCCATCGGCGACGGACGCGCGCTTATTTCGCTGGCCCCGACGATGTCAATTTCAGCTCTCGAGCTGCAGGTTCGGGATGCGCTGGAACGCGGGGATGTGCAGCCGCGCGAACACGAGACCTTGAAAACAATCGCCGGCATCCTTCGGCGCGGCCGCGCCTCACGTGGGCTGACCTTCCAGGCGCGTACGATCATCGTTGTGGCAGCGAAAGGCGCGAAGGCTCTCAATTCACTGTCGGTCGTCGGCGCGCGATGACGAGCGTCTGTCCCATCCAGTACGGCACTTGGCGATCGGCCATCCCCAGCATTCGAACAACGCGCTCGGCGAGGCGCGCCGGGGCACCTGCATAGGGCAGCGCACGCCCCAGCACGTATCCGAGAGCGAGGCGCTGAAAATGCGGGCGGATGCGGACGATATCGAACCCTGCATCTTCCAGGAGCTTCCGGATCGTCGCACGCGTGAAGTAGTAGAGGTGCACATCGAGCAGAAACACCCACGAACGGCCCATCAGCCGCGCAATCCAACTCCCAATGTCGGGGTAGTTGATGACCAGCAACCCGTCATCCTTCAACAAGCGGTGGATCTCTCGAATTTCCGTTTTCGGATCAGGCGTGTGCTCGAGCACATCCCAGAGTGTCACGACATCGTAGGATTTCGCCGGGTACGCCTGCTCGAATACCGTCCCCTGTCGAATCGGCAGACCGTAATTCTCGAGCGCCCAGTCGCACAGCCAGCGGTTTGGCTCGCAGCCGTCGGCCTGCCATCCGCGCTTGGAGGCGATAAAAGGAAATGACCCGCCGCCGGTTCCGATGTCCAGCAACCGGCCGGGCTCCCGGTTCCACAAGCTCTCGATGGCATCGAGAGACTTTGCGAACGTGATTTCCCGGCCAAGCGCCTGTGAGACGAACTGCTCGTCAGACCCGCCGGAGTAGCCCTCGAGCACTGCACGCGCACGAAGGCGAGGGCTGACGTATTGGAGTCCGCAACGCGCACACGCTACGAGCTGGTGGTTCAGGCGTTCGTCGCTCGAGCTGCTGAACGTGCGCGTAAAATCCTGCTGCTGCAGAGAGTGGATGTCGTATTGCGCCGGCTGCAGAATGTGCGCTTCGATACTGCCGCAGATATTGCACGGAACGGTTTCCAGTAGCCGGTCGGACACGTTCGTCAAGTATACGGGAGTACAAGCGGAGGGCCGGCTTTCGCCGGCCCTCCGATCTGCGGCAAACGCATTCACCGTCAACTGCAACTGGCGCCTCCGTACTCCCTGTAGTACGGATGACCGTAGTTGTCGGATGCGCCATAGGTATGCCATGACAGGCCCAACCGGCGGCTGGTATCGTCGTACGCCGTTCCGATGTCGACGCCCATATCAGGATGCCCCGGTCGGCGCCAGACGATGAAGTCGGCGCTGATCGTCGGCCCTCCGCGCTTGAGGTTGAGACCGAGATTGAGACCTCTGCACTTGCCGTGCTCGATCATCCGATCGCGAAGGAATTCCATGTTCGCTTTGCGCTTGCTCACGGTTACGCCCGCCGCAAGATAAGACGGATATCTAGCTTCGATGCATTCGGCGATAGCGCTGCCGTCGCTGCTGCCACATGCGCCCGTACTCGCACCGCCGCCGCCCCCACCACCGCCACCGCCTGGTGGAGCCGGAGCAGGACCCGGACCCGGAGCCGGACTCGGACTTGGACTCGGAGGAGGAGGAGGAGGAGGAGCAGCCGGCGGTTTCGGCGTCTTGAATGTTAGCGTAGCGGACCAGTTACTCACCTCCGAGCCGTCACCGGTGTGCAATGCGCGAACGCGCCAGTAGTACGTCCGGTCGTGCAGGAAAGAGTATCCCTTGCCTATGTGCGTCTCCGGCCACGTTTCGCCCTGCACGAACGTCGCGGTGATCGACGTGAAGGACGCGTTGTTCGAGACCTGTAACATGTAATCGAGCGGCGCCTTGACCCCGCTTCGGTCGCCGGCCCTGACCTTGAACTCCGGCATCAGATCGGGCACGGTCGAACCCGCTGCGGGGGACAAAGGCGCTGGCGGCCCCAAGACAACGTCGGCGAGGACGTTGAAGCTCTTGACGGGCGAATACGGCGAGGTGTTCGCGCCATCGACGGCTCGTGAGCGCCACCAGTAGGTGCCTGCGGCGAGTTTGTCCGGCAGCTGGAACTGCGTCACCCCAGCGGCGTTCGGCTCGATACCTGCGCGGGCAAAAATGATGTTCTTGAACTCGCTGTCCGTGGCGATATCGAACGAGTACTTCAACGGACGTACTCCGTTGGTCGCTGCGTTCGCAAATAACAACTTCAGCGGCTGATCTCTCGACCGCATCTCCCAGTCCTGCCCGGGCTCCAGGAGACTCGGCGTGGTGATGACGACCCCCTCAATAGGGCCGGCAACGGAAGGGCTCAACGGGTTGGCGCTTTTCTGAACCTGGCAGGCCGACAAACATGCCGCCGCGGCGGCCCCCACGATGAGTTTTGTACCCAGTCTGGTCATGACGCAGATCTCCAGGGTCCTTTTGCAGCAGGCTGCACACAATTACTTGGCACGGCCTTCTTATCGAAACGAGTTGTCTGCGAGTTTAGTCAGTGCCGAAGGTCTGGGAACCTGCGGCTTACATCACGGGAGAGGGAAGGATCCTAACACACGGACGAGAATGGTACAAGGGGTAAAGGGGTAAGGGGCGAGGGGTAAGGGGTAAGGGGAAAACTATTTCCCTTCGCCCCTTACCCCTCGCCCCTCGCCCCTCGCCCCTTACCCTTTGTCTTACGGGTTGACCCCTGAGCAATTCACAGGCGGATACTGGGAGTAGTACGGGTAGCCGTAATCCCGATCCGGACCAAACACCTGCCACGTCAGCTTCAGCGGTTGGGTAACTTCGTCGTACCCGCTGGCGATGTCGACTCCGACTCCTTTAGGGCGTCCGTTTTTCCAGACGATGAAGTCGTGGCTGATCACCGGCGTGCCACGCTTGAAGTTGCGGCCGAGGTCCATCCCTTTGCAAATACCCGTTTCAATAATCCGGTCCCTGAGGAACTCCATGTTGCGATGACGCCGCCCGAGACTGTCAGGACCCGAGGCCGTCCGAACGAGGCGCTCCGGATATGCGTTGCCGACGCACGCGACGATGGCCCCTCCGCCCGCGTGGCAAGGTACGGGACCAGCACCACCCTCGACGCTCGATGACGAGGGAGACGGGGGCGGCGGGGGCGGCAGCGGTGTTTGGAACGTGCCGACGTCGGAGATGGAGCCCTGCACGTTCGAATAAATCGCGCGCGCTTGCCAGCCGTACGTTTTGTTCAGCTGCAATTTATCGGCTGGAACATCCCAGGTGGTCCGTGCATTACCCGCAGGAATCGGATCGGACTTCGCGACGCTGGCCCCTCCGTCCACTTCGAACACCTCGAACACATAGGACAGCCCTTCAGATGGAGCGAAGGTGGTCGCGCCGTTTTCAAGAACGAGTTGCGGGGTCAGACTTGTCACGCGGATTAAGGATCGCGGGGATAGGGGCTGGGGAGCCGACGCTTTCAATCTCGTTCCATCGGCATTGACGGTAGACGTCTGGAGGGTTGGCAATGTGGGCGTCAGGGCCTCGCCCGTGCCCTCCGAACAACCCGCCGCCAGCGTGAGCGCCGCCGCGCACGCAGTACACGCCACGAACTTCCTTAATTCCATTTGAAAACTCCTACAAAAGTTTTTCTACAGTGATCGGGGCATCTGGGAGATGCCTTGAGGCGCGAAGCATAATAACCCAATTACACTTCGAGTACAAGACCTTTTTGCGTTTGACAGCGAGCAACGACACTCCATCAGCGACATGTTAGGATGGTGCGCCCGATCAGGGTACTTATCGGAGCGTCACGCGCGACCGAGCAGCGCCCGCGACCGCCTTTTTCGTGATCCCCTGTTTATCGAAGGATGGACAAATTGATGCGCACTCTCACGCTACTGGCCCTGAGTGGACTTTTCGTCGTGGGCACCGCGCCGGCGGCACACGCCCAGGTGCCGGCATTTGGCACCGGCCGTTTCTTTTTTAACTTCAGCATCGGCGGTCAGTCGACAGAGCAGACCTTTACGGATAGCTCGACGTTCGATATCTACAACGAAAAAGGGGCGGTTGCGGCTGCACACTCGATTGGCGGCGGAACACTGTTCGATTTTGGCGTCGGCGCACAAGTCTGGAAAAACCTTGCCGTCGGTATCGCGTACTCGACCCTGACGAACCGGAACGACGCGGTCATCAGCGTCCAGGTGCCGCATCCCGTCATCTTTGGCCAGTCGCGAACAGCCACTGCCACCGCGCCAGACCTCAAACACTCCGAAAGCGTCGTCCACCTGCAGTTCATGTGGATGATTCCGCTGACGGACAAATTCGAGCTCGCGGCCATGATCGGACCTTCCTTCTTTAGCGTTAAGCAGACCCTCGCAACCGTCAATGCTCCCCAGGACATTTCCGACCCGCCGCCGTACAACGCGCTCGCGATCACCAGCGTCACCCTGACCGACGTGAAAGACAGCCCTGTCGGTGTCAACGTGGGCGTCGACGGTACCTATTGGATCCGAACGATCAAAGGCGTCCGGATCGGCGGCGGCGGATTTGTGCGCTACGCTGGAGCGGGGCTCGATCTCCCAACGACGCCCGGCATGACGCGCGACACGGACCTCGATACGGGCGGAACGCAGGGAGCCCTCGGCCTCCGGCTCCGGTTCTAAATGAGTTGATGCGGATATTGATGATCGCGCCCGAGCCGTTCTTCGAGCCTCGGGGCACCCCGTTCAGCGAGTACCACCGCATCCGCGCGCTTCTCGATCTCGGGCACACCGTCGACCTTGTCACCTATCCGTTCGGCAAGGACGTCACGCTGCCTGGCCTGCGCATCTTTCGCGCAGCCCGGCCGCCGTTCATCACCCGAGTCAAGATCGGCCCCTCGCCGGCAAAGCTGTTTCTGGACATGACGCTGACGCTGACTGCCCTGAACCGCGCGCGCACAGGCGAGTACGATGCCGTGCACTCTCATGAGGAAGGCGCGGCGATCGGGGTCGTCATATCGGCCGCGCTCGGGATTCCTCATCTCTACGACATGCATTCGAGCCTCCCTCAGCAGCTCGAGAACTTCGCGTTCAGCCGATCGGCGCTGTTGCGGTGGATATTCCAGTGGCTCGAGCGGACGGCTATCAGGCGATCGCGGGTGACAATCGTCATCTGCCCGCAGCTCGAGGTGACCGCGCGAAGCGTCGTCCCCGATGCGCGGGTCGTGCTCATCGAAAACGCCCCAGGGTCTGGCGATGTGCCGGTCGCTGGAAGCGGAAAGGCGATTCGCGAATCGCTCGGGGTCGATGCGGCCTCGCCGCTGGTGCTTTACACAGGAACGTTCGAGGCCTATCAGGGGCTCGATCTTTTATTCGCTGCGGCCAAGGCGGTGCGGAAGGAGCGGCCGGATGTAAGCTTCGTGCTCGCCGGCGGCAAGCCCGATCAGGTTGCGCGCGCGAAGGCGCAGGCGGCGGCGATCGGCGCCGACGGCATTATTTTCACCGGCGAGCAGCCATCGGACGCAATTCCCGGCTATCTCGACGCTGCCGATGTACTCGTGTCGCCGCGCAGCTCGGGCACGAACACACCGCTGAAGATTTATCAATACCTCCGGTCGGGACGCGCTATCGTTGCGACACGGTTGCTGACGCACACCCAGGTGCTTTCAGACGAGGTCGCCATTCTTACCGAGCCGACCCCGGAGAGTTTTGCGCGCGGCATCCTGAAGGCCGTCAACGATCCCGTGGCAGCCATGGCCATCGGCGACGCCGCCAGACGGCTCGCCGACAGGCGATACACCTACGAGGCCTACCTGCAGCGCACGCGCGAAGCCTGCGCCGCTTTGGTGGCTTAGATGGGAAAAACAAATCGGGATCCTTTTTCGGCAGCGTCTGACGAGAAGTCAGGCGAAAAAGGATCCCGATTTGTTTTTCCTCACTATAGCTACTCTGCGTACGCCGACCCCGCGATGGCCGCCAGCTTCGACGCCAAACGCTTCGGCGGGCCGATCGGACAAATTCTGCTCGCTGATCAAGAGCGGGTGCTCGCTGACTTTCTCGGCGATGTTTCAGGCCGCCGCATTCTGGATATGGCCACCGGCACCGGTCGGGCGGCGTTAGCGCTCGCGCAACACGGCGCGATCGTCACCGGTGTCGACGCGTCTCACGAGATGCTGAGCGTGGCGCGCACGCGGGCGGCAGCCATGGGACTCTCGATCGAGTTTGCCGAAGGTGATGCGCACGCCCTGTCGTTTCCCGATCGCGCATTCGATGACGTGGTATGCCTTCGGATGCTGATGCACGTTCCTGACTGGCGCACCGCGCTGTCGGAACTGTGCCGCGTCAGCCGCCGTCGCGTCGTGTTTGACTTTCCGGCCCTCGGCAGCGCCGCCGCGCTTCAGGTGTTGTGGCGCCGGGCGGCGCTTTCTATCGGCCGAAAGGTGGAAGCGTACCGCGTGTTCCGATCCAGCGACATCGCAGGCGAGCTCGATCGTCACGGTTTTCGAGTTGCCTCCGTGCACAAACAGTTCGTGTTTCCCATCGCCTTTCACAAGGCCATCGGTTCGACGGGCCTGACGCGCGGCCTCGAAGGATTCCTGGCTCACACCGGCATCCTGCGGGTTGCCGGTTCGCCCGTCACCATCGCAGCAGAGCGGTGCGCGTCCTAGTCACCGGCGCCACAGGCTTCACCGGCGGCCACCTGGCGCGTACGCTCGCGCGGCGCGGGTACGAAGTGCGCGGTCTGGCGCGACAGACGTCGCAGGCCCGCGATCTCGAAGTGTCAGGTATCGAGCCCGCGATCGGCGCGCTCAACGATCGGAATGCGCTGGCGCGCGCGGTGAAGGATGTTGACATCGTCTACCACATCGCCGCCGTCTACAGGCAGGCCGGTATTTCGAAGGCCACCTACCGCGCGGTCAACGCCACGGCCGTGGGCGATCTGATCGACGCCGCCGCGAGCGCCGGCGTCCGGCGTTTCGTCCATTGCAGCACTGTCGGTGTGCACGGAGACATCGAACATCCGCCTGCCAATGAGGACGCCCCGCTGCGCCCCGGCGACCTCTATCAGGTGACGAAGGTCGAGGGGGAGCGCGCCGCTCGCGAGGCGGCCGCCCGCACCCAACTGCCGGTCACCATCGTGCGTCCATCGGGGATTTACGGCCCGGGCGATCGCAGACTGCTGAAGTTGTTTCGTGGCGTGGCGCGGAGGCGATTTGTGGTGCTGGGCTCGGGGAACATCTTTTATCATCTGACGTACATCGACGACCTCGTCGAAGGGTTCCGGCTCAGCGGCGAGACTCCGGCTGCCGCCAACCGGACCTACATCCTGGCGGGCGGCGAGGTCACGACGCTCAACGAATTGATGACCTTGATTGCGGCTGAAGCGGGAGTAGCGCCGCCGGCACTGAAACTGCCCGTGTGGCCGTTCTGGCTGGCCGGCGCCGCGTGCGAAGCCGTCTGCGTACCGCTCGGCATCGAGCCACCGATATATCGGAGACGAGTGGACTTCTTCACCAAGAGCCGGGCGTTCGACATCGGCCGCGCGCGCGCCGAGATCGGCTACGCGCCGCAGGTCGGCCTCCGCGACGGCATCCGCAGAACACTGGCGTGGTACAAAGAACGCGGGTGGCTGTGAACCAGATTCCTCGCGTTCAGGACGAGCTGTCTCGATCGGGCGTTTCGGCGCGGGAAAAATATGCGGCGTTGATCGTCGGGAAGCCCGGTTGGGCGGCGCTCGTGAAACACGAGATCGTGGTGCTGCTCTCGCAGAGCGTGCCCGGTGCGCTGGGGCTGGCATTGCGACGGTCGCTGTATCCGCTGCTCCTCGGCGCCTGCGGCCGGAACGTCGTCTTCGGCCAGAACGTCGTGCTTCGGCATCCGCACAAGATTCACATCGGCGACAACGTCGTCATCGACGACAACTGCCTGATCGATGCCAAAGGGGAATCCAACACCGGCATTCGCATCGCCAACGGAGTCTTCATCGGCAGGAACACGATTCTGTCGTGCAAGAACGGCGATATCGATCTGGGGGAGGGCGCGAACATCGGCTTCAACTGCGAGATCTTTTCCGCCAGCCGCGTGCGAATTGGCCGACAGGCGTTGATCGCGGCGTATTGCTATCTCATTGGCGGCAACCACGATTTCAGCGATGCCTCGCGTCCGGTACTCGCGCAGCCGCGGACGTCGGCGGGCATCACAGTCGGGGATGGGGCTTGGCTCGGCGCGGGGGCAAAGGTTCTCGATGGCGTCGAAATCGGCGGACACGCGGTGATCGGTGCCGGCGCCGTGGTCCGCGAGTCGGTGCCTGAGCGCGCCACCGCCGTCGGCGTCCCGGCGAAAATCGTGGGTACTCGCTCATGACAGCCCTAAAGGAGCGTGCCACCGATGCCTCTGCTAATGAGACCGCGGTGGCGCAGGGCTTCAACCCTGTCGACAAGATTCGTGTTCTACAAGTCTGCGATCACCTCGGATGGGAAGGGTCGCGGATGCACGGGGTGAAGCGGTTGTTCGCCTGGATGATCCCGCGCTTCGATGCCACCCGATTCGAGGTCTCGCTCGTCAGCCTGCGCAAGAAAGATCTCTCCGAAGAAACGCTCGACGCGCTCGGCATCGACATCACATACCTGCATAAATCGAAGTTCGACCCGGCGACGCTACCTGCGCTCCTGAAGATCATCGATCGCAAGAGGATCGACGTTCTTCATCTCCACGGGTACGGCGCGACGACGTTCGGCCGCATGGCGGCGGCAATGCGCGGCATTCCCACGATTCTGCACGAGCACGCGAACCTGACCGACACTCCGTGGTTTCAGAAAATCGCGGATCGCCTGCTCGAGCGCTATACCGACATCGCCATCGCTGTATCCAAGAGCACAGCCGATTTCGTGGTGACAGGCGCGTCTCGTGCCACCCGAGAAGGTGAAGGTCGTCTATCTGGGGGCGCCGCACGAGGAGTTCAGCCGCCCGCGGTCGAGCGCCGAGATTTCGACCGCTCGTCGCGAGCTGCGCATCGGGCCCGGCGATTTCGCGATCGGCACGGTGACGCGACTGCATGAGTCGAAAGGCAATGCCTATCTCATCGATGCCGCGCGGCTGGTCCTCGATCAAAAGCCGAACGCGAAGTTTTTCCTGGTGGGCGAGGGGCCGCTTCGCGAGCCGCTGGAAGCGCAGGCTCGGCAGCTCGGTCTGGGCGATCGGTTCGTGTTCGTGGGTTTCGCTCGCGACGTGGCGAGTGTGCTGAGCGCGTTCGACTTGAGCGTCTTTCCTTCGCTCTGGGAAGGCACGCCTCTTACGGCGTTCGAGGCGCTTGCATCGGGAAAACCTATCGTCGCCACCGACGCCGATGGGCTGCTCGACATTCTCACGGATGGACGAGACGCCCGCATCGTGCCTAAACGCAATGCACGCGCGCTGGCTGATGCGATCGTCGATCTCATCGACCACGCCGAGGAACGTGCAAGGCTTGCGGCGGCCGCGCGCGTGACCGCGCAGCGCTACGACATCACAGCTTTCGTGCGGAAAATGGAGCAGTTGTATGTGCTCTTGTGCGACGACTCGCGTGCGGCGAAAGCCGGCCGGCGTCGTGAGCCTTTACGGGCCGACCTGTCCTTTCTGGCATGAGGGTCGCCGTCGTCACGTCGGCACCGCTTTTCGTCGAGGGCGGCCACCTGGTGATCGCGCGCTCGCTCGTGCAGGCGCTTCGCGAGGAGGGGCACGAGGCGGCGATGGTGCTGACGCCGCAGAACCGCTTCGGACGACAGGGCGCCGCGTATCTGGCGACCTGGTTCACCGACGTCGGTCTTGGAGACAACAACAGGGCAGTCGACCAGGTCATCTCGCTGCGGTACCCGAGCTACGCGGTTCGTCATCCCGAATCACGTCGTCTGGTTGAACCACACGATGCGCGAATACTACGACCAGTGGGACAGCTTCAGAGGCACTTTGAGCTGGAAGGGCCGCATCAAAGAAGGCGGACGCGACGCCAGCTGATCCACACGGCCGACCGGTACCTGCTGACCAGGAACGTGCGCAAGGTGTATGCGCAGTCCCGCACTATATCGGCGCGGCTTCAGCGGTGGGGTGGCATCACGTCCGAGGTGCTGTATCCGCCCCCGCCACAGCGCGCATATCGCTGCGACGGCTACGGCGATTATATTTTTGCCGTGTCCCGGCTCGCGCCGCTGAAGCGGCTCTCGCTGTTGATTGACGCGTTGGCGAACCCGGAACGCGGCAGGCATCCGCTGCGTTATCGCCGGCGAAGGGGAGGAACACAGGGCGCTCGAAGACGCGATCGCCACGAAAGGCCTTTCGTCGCGGGTTGCATTGATTGGCCGGATCGACGACAGTCAGATGCTCGACCACCTCGCGAAGTGCCGCGCCGTCTGTTTCCCGCCTTACGACGAGGACTACGGCTTCGTCACCGCCGAGGCCTTCGCATCGGGCAAAGCGGTCGTGACCTGCACCGACAGCGGAGGCCCGGCGGAGCTGGTGCTCAACGACGTCAACGGCAAAGTGTGCGCGCCCCGGCCCGAGGCGCTGGCCGTCGCGCTTCGCGAGCTCATCGATGATGCGGCTGCGGCCCAGAGGCTTGGGGCAGGCGGGTTTGAATAAGGTTGCCGAGATGACATGGTCTCGCGCGGTCAACCAATTGCTGAGCAGATGACGCGACGACCCGGAATCATCGCTTCGGCGCTCGCTCGGCATCCTGCTGCTCGCGTTCGCCCTCTCGGTGGACTTTCCCAAGGCCAATGGCGGCGCCTTCAAAGGCGACGAGTCGACCTACTACATGCTTGGCCATAGCCTGGCGCGCGATTTCGATTTCCAGTACGAGCGGAAAGATCTCATCCGCGTCTGGGAGGAGTTTTCCGGGACCCGAAGGAATTTTCCTGAAGACCGGCAAAGATGTCGAGATCCGCGGCTCCGGCTTGTTTCCGTTCTTCCGATGGCTGAAGCGCGAGGATCCAGAGCGGGCGACGCGGCTGTACTTTTCCAAGTCGTATATCTATCCGCTGGTCGCATCGCCGTTCGTCGCGCTGTTCGGGACGAACGGCTTCCTCGTGCTGCATGCCATCCTCATCGCGCTCGATCTGCTGGTGATCTATCTGTTCGTGCTGGCGACGACGAAGTCGAACTGGGTCGCGTTCCGATGGCCGTCGCCTTTCTGGCCACATCGGTCGTGCCGGTGTATTTCGTCTGGCTCCTGCCGGAGCTCTTCAATTTTTCCCTCGTGCTGTATGCCGTATTTTTCTGGGCGTACAAAGAAGTCGCCGCCCAACGCACCTAGCGCCCCTAGCGCACCTAGCGCACCTAGCGCACCTATTCTCTTCGGCCCAGCCGCTGACTACATCGCGGCGTTGCTCGTCGGCCTGGCGACGTTCTCGAAACCGCCGCACCTGCTGGTATTGGCTGCCCATCGTGCTGCTCGCTGCAAGCCGACGCCAGTGGAGACGCGCCGCGAGCGTCATCGTCATCTGCGGGGCGGTGACGGCGGCGTTGTTTGCACTGAACGTCGCGATCACCGGAGAGTTCAACTACCAGGGCGGCGATCGCAAGACCTTCTACTCATTTACCGGATTTCCGTTTGCGAACTCATGGGAAACATTCGATAACATCGGCCCCGTCCGCGGCCGGGAAGATCTGATGGTCGGCGACGTGCTCGTCAACACGCACTCGGGCACCGTGCTTCGCCACAACTTGTGGTACTTCCTCGTCGGGCGCAATGCAGGGCTGGTCCCGTACTTCTTCCCCGGCATTCTCGCGGCAGCGCTGTTCCTGTTTTCCGAGGCAGAAGCATCTGTGGCAATGGCTGACGCTCGCGACAATCGTGGCGGTCGTGATGATGCACATCTTCGTCTGGCCGTTCACATGGAACGGCGGCGGCGGACCTGTTGGCAGCCGATATTTTCTGCCGTTCTATGCGCTGTTTCTTCTCCTCATGCCCGCATCGGCAGGCGTGGGCGCCGCCATCGCGGCATTCGTCGTCGGGGCAATCTTCACGGCGCAAATCCTGCTGAATCCGTTTAGTGTGTCACTGCAACCGGCCGAGCACACGAAAAGCGGCGCGCTGAGGCTGCTGCCGACCGAATTGACGCTGCTTCACGATCTTCCTGTCGCGCAAGACCGCGATCGCATGAGACGACCTGTCGGTCCGCCAAATCCGAGCCCGCAGTCGACGGCATATTTTGTCGATGACAATGCCTTCCTTCCCGAGGAAACTCCGGCCAAGTCGAACGACTGGTGGTTCTGGACGAAAGGCAACGCCAAGGCCGAAATCGTGCTTCGCGGACCCGTTGCCCGCCTCGGCGGGAACGATTGGCATGACGAAAGTGATTCACCGCATCACCCTCGAGGTACGCAACGGAGGCGCGCCAAATCTCGTGACGGTAGCGACCGACAGCGAATCCCAGACATTAGAAATGACGCCTGGCGAGTTGAGGGTGGTCACGCTCGCGATGCCGGCCGGCGTCCCGTTCCGGCGCGAGATTCAGCCCACCAGCTATCTCTACAACCTGTCGGTGAAGACGACAGCCGGGTTCGTGCCGTTCCTCGAAGTGCCGTGCGAGGCGCCGGGCAAATGCCCGAGCAGCGACTCGCGCTTTCTCGGCGCCATGATTCACGTCATCCCGGAGTACACTGACGCAGATATCACACGCGACTGGATACGGCCCGGCGGCACCGGCGAATCAGGAAAGGAAGACAGTAGTGGGGTACTCGACACACCTTGAAGCGAAGGTGGCGAGAAAAGTCACCAGGGCGATACACGACTTCGGCCTGATCGAGGACGGCGACCGGGTGATGGTCGGCCTCTCGGGCGGGAAGGACAGTTGGGCGCTCATACAGATTCTTGATGTGCTGCGCAAACGCGCCCCGATCAGTTTTTCGATTATCGGCGTCAACATCGACTCCGGCTACGAAGACTTTCAGCACGGCACCATCAAGGGCACGTGCGAGGCACGCGGCTGGGAATGTCACGTCGAGCATACGAATATCGGCGACGTGATGGACGATCTCCTGGGCGCCAACAGCACGCCGTGCTCGCTGTGCGCCCGGCTGCGCCGCGGCGCGCTGTACCGGCTCGCAGACACGGTCGGCGCGACGAAAATCGCGCTGGGACATCACGCAGACGACTTCATCGAGACGTTGCTGCTGAATCTGTTCTTCGAAGGGAGCCTCAAAGCCATGCCGGCGAGGCTCGTCTCGGACGATCGCGCGCATATCGTGATTCGCCCGCTGGTCTACGTGAGCGAGGCGGACTGCCGCGACTACACGACGTCGATGAACCTGCCCGTGATCGGATGCTGCTGCCCCGCGTGCGGCGATCTGAGCCTGCAGCGCCAGCGCATCAAGCAGCTCCTCATGGATCTCGAGCGCGAGAACATCGGCGTGAAGAACTCCATGCTGAAAGCGTTGTCGAATGTGTCGCCGCGACATCTGCTCGACACGCGGCTGAATCCCCCGGCTGAAATCGTCGAAGAGCAGGATGCCCCCCAGCTGCTCCAGATTCGCGTGCCCGCTTCGTAAACGGTCGACGTGAGCGGTACACACAAGACGTCCCCATGCGCGCAGTCGTCCAACGTGTGACCTTCGCGCGCGTTCGCGTCGAGGGCCGCGTCGTCGGCGAGATCGGGCGTGGGATGCTGGTGTTTGCAGGCGTCGAAAAAGGTGATGGCCCCGACGATATCGCCTACATCGCGGGCAAGGTGAACGACCTGCGCATCTTCGAGGATGCCGCAGGCAAGATGAACATTTCCGTCGGAGAGGCGGGCGGCTCCGTGCTGGTCGTCTCGCAGTTCACGTTGTGCGGTGATTGCCGCCGCGGCCGGCGGCCGGCGTTTGACGCCGCCGAGTCACCGGCAGCCGCCAGGCCGCTGTATGAAGGTCTCGTCGATGAGCTGCGCCGGTTGAACGTCAGAGTAGAAACGGGGGAGTTTCAGGCCCATATGGACGTCGAGCTTGCGAACAACGGTCCCGTGACGATTCTTCTCGACAGTCGGCGCCGATGGTGAATCTCGGATGACAACGATTATGAACACTCGAACCAGGAATCTGAAATCTGTAGTCTTCGCGCTGTGCGTGACAGCTGAGTGGGACCGCGCACGCCCAGCAGCGCCCGCTGGTAACAGAAGATCCGGAAACGATTGGCGCGGGACGGGTCCTTCTCGAAGGTGGCATCTCGTTCGACAGCGACGTGACGAATCCCATAACCGGCACCACAGGCGATCTTGCGCGCCTGGCGACGTTTGGCGTCAGCGTGGGCGCCGGACCCGTGGCCGAGGTGCAGGTCGACGGAGGACTCATTCAGCGCCTGACGGTGACCGAAACGGTGCGGGTTACCCCCGTTGTCGTGCTCCCGCTGGTTGTGGGCGACCGGGAATCGAGTCTCGAGGATTTAATCGTGGCGACCAAGATCCGGCTGGCATCCGAGACTGCCTCGCGTCCAGCCATGGGCGTACGGTTCGGCACCAAACTGCCTATTGCGGCGCCTGAGAAGGGCGTGGGCCTTGGCACGACCGATTTCTTCGCGTCGTTCCTGATCGCCAAGACGGTTCGGTCGGTGCGCACGGTCGGAAACGTGGGTCTCTTTGTTCTTGGCAATCCATTGACGGCGCAAGACACCGCGATGACGCTGGGATTTGGCCTGTCGATCGCGCGCGCGCTGACCAATGAATTCGAGCTGGTCGGCGAGCTGAACGCCAGGCTGCCGCCATTCGATGAGATCGTGCCCACGGCGCTCGATAGCCGGGGCGTTCTGCGTTTCGCGGGCAGGTACACGTACGCGATGCTGCGAGTCGACTTCGGAGTACTCATCGGAATCACCGACCGCGACCCGAGCTTTGGCGTATCCGCCGGCGCGACCTATGTAATTACGCGTTAGGTAAAAAATGGGGTCTGACCCTCCTTTTCCGAAATTTTGTAGAAATCGCGGAGGGCGGCGCGTTCGGTGTTCACCCGGTCCTCGGTCCATCCGAGCAAGTGCTGCATGCGCCTGGCGACATCGTCCACGATGGGATCGCCTGGATAGCCCGCGGCTCCGAGACCTGTTCTGCGAATAACGACATCTGAGAGCGTCTGAGCCATTTCGTCGCGAATCGCACGCGCGATCACGTCTGGAGGATCACGCTCCTCCAGACCGGCGCCCGGAAGGAGCGTGTCGGCAGTCCGGCACGGTGCCACCGCGCGACCAAGTTTCTCCAGCACGAGATCGACCGCACGCTCGGCGACAACCCTCGCCGTCGTGTACTTCACGCCGACAATCGAGATGACGTCCGAGGCCCCACCGTCCAGCGCGTGATCGATGATGCGCGAGTGGCCAAGCAGCGACAGTTGCGCCATCTGCGGTAGCGGCCGGCACGATGCCGCGATGCACGAGCGTCATTTCATCGAACCTGAGTCCCAATGCCGGGAACGTCTCGTTGACATCCGCTCAGGAAGGCCTCTACTTCGGTTCGCCTGGCATCCTGATCGTCGGGCTTCGCCACATCTGGTGACTCGCTGGTGCCGACGAGCGTTCGTTCCTTCCATGGCAGCAGCACCAGCGCACGGCCCGAGCGATTGGCCCCGACGAGCGCCGTCTTTCGCGCCGGCCGCCGCGTGACGAAGTTCATCGCCTTCAATAGCGGCCATCGCGCCGGCCTGCCGGGGCGATCGAAGAAGCGTCGCACCCCACGGCCCGGCGGCGTTCACGAGCATCTTCGCGCGAACATCGAGCGTTTGTCCGGTCAGGCCGTCGCGCGCATGGACCCCGGAACAACGCTCCTTCGCTTGTGAGAGGCCCCGTCGCCTCGATGTAGTTCGCGAGCGTCGCGCCGTGTGCCGCCGCGCCCTCGCGAACGCCAGCGTCAGCCGTTCGCCGTCGATCGTCTGGTAGTCGTGCCACACCGCGGCGGACGCGAACGCTTCGCATCGCTCCCTCGAACAACTCGCGGCACTCGGCTCCGGCGACGATTCGTCCCGCCTGGAAGTTGGCGACGCGATCGACGCCATCGTTGCGATCGCGGCCGACGAGCGCATCGACGGCCAGCGCCGCCTTCATCGCGATGGGATTCCGCGTCAGCGACGTGCCGGTCGGCATCGCGAACGCCAAGGGCTCGATATAGCGCGGAGCGATGCGCGCGAAGGCGCGCCGCTCGCGAATGGACTCGCGCATGCGGCGGAAATCGGCCGACTGCAGGTACCGCAGCCCGCCATGGATCGTCTTCAGATGATTGAACGATGTAGCGGCGCCGAAATCACCGCGATCGATCAGCGCGACCGACAGCCCGCGCTGCGCGGCGTCGTAGGCGATCGTGAGGCCGTAGATGCCGCCGCCGACCACGAGCACGTCGAATTCGCGTTCGGCCAGCCGCGGAAGATCTCGAATCAAGCGTGGATATCTTATAGTAGGCGCGGTGGCCACACGTCCGGATCATTCGCCGTCTCAGCGCGCCGTGCGCGCGTACTGGGACACGCACATTCACGACCTCGACATCACGACGCATCCGCCGGGCTCGCCGGGCTTCTTCGCCGATCTCGAGCAGTATCATTTCGAAAAGCTGCACCATCTGCCGCGTCTCGTGCCGTTCGATCAGTTCCGCGGCCGCCGCGTGCTCGAAGTCGGATGCGGCGCGGGCACCGACCTGATTCGATTCGCGCGCCACGGCGCAGACGTCACCGGCATCGATCTCGCGCCTTCATCGATCGCGCTCGCCGCGCAGAACTTCGCGCTCGAGAAACTGCCGGCGCGCCTGGCCGTCGCCGATGGAGAAGCGCTGCCGTTCGGAGAGCGATCGTTCGATCTGGTCTACGCGCACGGCGTCGTGCAGTACACGACCGACGATCGCGCCCTCGTGCGCGAGTGCCGGCGCGTGCTCAAGCCGGGCGGCATGGCGGTGTTCCAGGTGTACAACCGCATCTCATGGCTCAATGCCTTGTCGCAGGTGACGAAGGTCGATCTCGAGCATGTCGATGCGCCGATGCTGAAGAAATATTCGATCGGCGAGTTTCGAGACCTGCTCAAGGACTTCTCACGCGTGCGAATCGTGCCCGAGCGCTTTCCGGTCAAGACCCGGCTCCACGGCGGCCTGCAAAGGCACGATCTACAACACGTTCTTCGTCGGGCTGTTCAACGCGATGCCGCGCTCGCTGACGAGGCGGTTCGGCTGGCATCTGCTGGCGTTCTGTGAGGTATAGCTGATGCCGAAAGGCATTTCGATCGTGAAAGGGCATGCGTACGGGAACGATTTCCTGCTCGCACCCGAGTCAGAGCGTCGAGGGGCGCGACCTGCCCGCGCTCGCGCGGGCGCATGTGCAGCCGGCACGAAGGCATCGGCGCGGACGGGCTGATGATCTACGCGTTCGAACCGTCCGCGATCCGCATGCGCCTGTTCAACGCCGACGGAAGCCAGTCGGAAGTGTCGGGCAATGGCATTCGCTGCCTTGCGGCGCTCGCCGTCCGCGAGCGCCCGGGCACGTCGCGCGTCACGATCGACACACCGGCCGGACAGAAAGTCCTCGAGTTGCAGGGGCAGGACGGCGACGCGCTGACGTTTCGCGCGTCGATGGGAATCCCCGCAGGACATCCGGTCCGATCGAAATACAGGCCGCCGGCGAGAAGCGTGCAGGCCGTCGCGTTGTCGGTTGGAAATCCTCAGTGCGTGCTGCTGGACGATCCGCTGCTCGAGTCGCGGCTGCACAAGCTGGGCCCGGCCATCGAACACCACCCGAAGTTTCCCGACCGCACGAACGTGTCGTTCGCGAAAGTCGAAGCACCCGATCGCGTGAGAATTCTCATCTGGGAGCGCGGCGTTGGTCCGACCCAGGCCTCGGGCACGGGCGCATGCGGCGCTGCGGTCGCGGCAGCCGCGTACGGCGGCGCGGCGCGCGACGTGGAAGTCATCTCGCCAGGCGGCAGCCAGCGCGTCGAGTGGCTCGATGACGGGATATATCTGACAGGCTGGGCGAAGCTCGTGTTCGAGGGACACTGGTTACTCTGAACAGGAGAATAGGAGATTAGGAGATCTCCTGTTATTTTCGTCTTGCCGCGGCCCTTCATGACGGTATCGATTTCTGCCATGGCCGCGTCGAGGTTTCTGGCAGATTCCGCAAGCTGTTCCTGGCTCACCTGGTAATTGCTTTCCTGAATGCTCGTGCCCGCTTTTTGCAGAGATGCTTCTGCCGCGGCGATCGCCGCGCGCGCGTTCGCGAGCGAGCGGCGGGGCACGCGCGCGCCTTTCGGCTGCCTTCAATCGCTGTTCCGCCTGGTCGAGCGACGCCGTCACCTGCCCGAGCCGGCGCTCGGCCGCGCTGCGGAGCACCGCCTGCTGGCTGGCCGCTTCTTTCGCTGCTCGTTGCGCGCGGTCGCGGCTGTCGAGCGCGTAGTTCAGCGCCAGTCGATAGTCGCGCTGGCCGACGGCGTCGTGCGCGTTCTGCAGCGCCTTGACGGCGGCCTCGTACTGCTCGGTCGCATAGCGATCGGCGCCTGCGGCGCGCGCGGCGTCGATCGAACCCTGGGCCTGATCCATTTCGCGCGTCGGCGGTGTGGCGCACGAGACGGACGAGACGAGCACGAGCAGAGCAGTGCGGAGAACGAGCGCGAACGGAGAACGACGCGAGCATCAGGTTGAGTATATCGTGGCCATGAAATCCCTGTCGGTGCACGATCGCCCGCGCGAAAAGCTCTTGCGGCTCGGCGCCGCCGGCCTCGGCGACAACGAGCTGGTCGCCATCGTCGTCGGCAGCGGCTCGCGGCGAGTCAATGCCCTGGCGCTCGCCAACGACATTCTCGAAACCAGCGGCGGGCTGCACGGCGTGCCGCGCACGTCGGTCGACGAGCTGCGCAAGCTCGACGGGATGGGCACGGCCAAGGCCGCTCAGGTGCTGGCCGCCGTCGAGCTTGGGCGTCGAACGCTGCTGCGCTGTCCGCCGGCGCGGCTGCAGTTCGTCAATCCGCGCGACGCCGCCGCATACCTGCTGCCGCAGTTCGGGGCACGCCCGGTCGAGCAGTTCGGGCTGATGATGCTCGACACCAAACATCGGCTCATCCGCACGTCGGTCGTCTCGGTCGGCACGCTCGATTCGAGCCCGGCGCATCCGCGGGAGATCTTTCGCGAGGCGGCATCCGCATGCGCGGCGGCGATCGTGCTCTTTCACAACCACCCGTCGGGCGACCCGATGCCGAGCCGCGACGATGTGGACCTGACGCGGCGGCTGGTGCAGGCCGGCGAGATCATGGGGATCGACGTGATCGACCACGTCATCCTGGCCGACACGCGCTACTTCAGCTTCCGCGAAGCGGGTAGACTATAGTGCTTGCTCCCTTACAGGGCAGAGAGCAGAGGGCACACACGAACGCATGTCCCGTATTCTGTATTTCGATTGCTTCAACGGCGCGTCCGGCGACATGGTGCTCGGCGCGCTGCTCGACGCGGGCCTGCCGCTCGAAGAGCTGCGGCGCGCGCTCGGCAGCCTGGCCATCGACGGGGCCTCGGTGTCGGCGACGCGCGTGCTGCGGGCCGGTGTGTCGGCGACCAAATTCATCGTCGAAGAGCACGACCACGGACACGCATGACACGCACGACGACCATGCTCACGATCACGGACACTCGCACGCGCCACGAGCACGACGCACGCACCACGCGCCCGCCGCCGTCGCGCATCAGCATCGCTCATCGCAGCCTTGCGGAAATCAACAAGCTGATCGAGCGGTCGGCGCTGTCGCCGGACGCGCAGACGCGGGCCAAAGCGCTCTTCCATCGTCTCGGCGAAGCCGAAGCCGCGATCCACCAGGTTCCGATCGAGCAAGATCCACCTGCACGAGGTGGGCGCCCTCGACTCGATTATCGACATCGTCGGCGCGGTATTCGCGATCGAATGGTTCAAGGCCGATCGCATCGTCAGCTCGCCTCTGAACGTCGGCGGCGGGATGGTGCATTCCGCGCACGGACACTTTCCGGTGCCGGCGCCCGCTACCGTGAAGCTGCTGGCAGGAGCGCCGGTGTATTCGTCGGGCGTCCAGAGCGAGCTGGTCACGCCGACGGGCGCGTTGCTCGTCACCAGCTATGCCGACGTCGTTCGGTCCCGTTCCCGCAATGATCGTCGACCGCGTCGGCTATGGCGCAGGCGACCGCGACTTGCCAGGCACGCCGAATGTACTGCGCGTGCTGGTCGGCGAGAGCGCCGATCAGCCGCACACAGAGCGCATCGTCGTGCTGCAAAGCGAGATCGACGACATGAACCCGCAGATCTTCGGCCTCGTGATGGAGCGGCTGTATGCCGCGGGCGCGCTCGAGGTGTATTTCGCGTCGGTGCAGATGAAGAAAAACAGGCCCGGCACACTGCTGACGATTCTGGCGCGTCCCGGAGCAGCGCGAGGAGCTGTCGGCGATCGTGTTTCGCGAGACGACCACGATCGGCGTCCGCTATCACGAGGTTCTGCGCGAGCGGCTCGAGCGTGAGATCGTTGCCGTCGACACGCCTCTCGGCACGGTCCGCTTCAAAGTCGCGCGCCTCGGCGACACGATCGTCAACGCCGCGCCCGAGTTCGAAGACTGCCTGCGGATTGCGTCCGAGCGCAGCGTGCCTGTCAAGGACGTGCAGGCGGCGGCGAACAAGGCGTATCTGGATACCGCACTGATTAGGGACTGGGGATTAGGGATTAGGGATTAGGCGTGCCGCGCTTCTACATCACAACCGCCATCGATTACGTGAACAGCCGCCCGCATCTGGGAACGGCGTACGAGAAAGTCTGCGCCGACGTCATCGCGCGCTACAAGCGGCTGAGCGGCGTCGACACGTTTTTCCTGATGGGCAACGACGAGCACTCGCAGAACGTCTACAAGAGCGCGACCGAGCAGGGGCTCGATCCGCTGACGTACTGCGATCGGATGGAGGAGATCTTCCAGAACACGTGGCGCAGCGCTCGATCTGTCGTACGACGATTTCATCCGGACGACGCAGCCGAGGCATAAGGCCGGCGGTCACAGAACTGGTGCAGCGGATTTACGACGCCGGCGACATCTACGAAGGCGTCTACGAAGGGTGGTACTGCGTCGGATGCGAAGCCTTCAAGCCCGAGAAAGAGCTCGTGAACGGGCGCTGCCCGGAGCATCCGCAGACCGAGCCGCAGTGGATCAAGGAGAAGAACTATTTCTTCCGGCTGTCGAAGTACCAGAAGCCGCTGCTCGAGCACTTTCAGAAGCATCCCGAGTTTTCGGTGCCCGAGACGCGCCGTAACGAGCAGCTCCGGCTGCTCGAAAGCGGTCTCGACGACATCTCCATCAGCAGGGCCGGTCAGGCGTGGGGCATTCCGTTGCCCTGGGACCCCAAGAGCGTCGTCTACGTCTGGTTCGACGCGCTGATCAACTACGCGGCGGCAGTCGGCCTGGGAACCGATCCGGAGCGGTTCAAGAACTGGTGGCCGGCCGATGTGCACCTGATCGGCAAGGACATCACGCGATTCCATACGGTGATCTGGCCGGCGATGCTGATGAGCGCCGGGCTGCCGCTGCCGACGGTCGGTCTTCGCCCACGGCTTCATGACCGTCAACGCCCAGCGGATGAGCAAGTCGAACCCGGCGACGATCATCGATCCGCTCGACGCCGCCGAAGCGTCACGGCGTCGATCCGCTCCGGCTGTATCTCGTCAAGGAAGTCGTGTTCGGCGACGATGGCGATTTTTCGTGGGAGCGGTTCGACGAGCGCTATAACGCCGACCTCGCGAACAACCTCGGCAATCTCGTCAGCCGCGTCACGGCGATGGCGCACCAGTATCGGCAGGGCCGGCTCGTGCCGGCGGGCGAGACGTCTCGCGCGGCTGCGAGAAGTTGTCGAACGACGTCGTGGCCGCGTATCGCCGGGCGATGGACGACCTCGAGATCACGAACGCGGCTGCGTCGATCTTTCGCTTGATCGATGCGACGAACCTGCACATTGCGGATGCGGCGCCATGGGCGCTCGCGAAGGATCCGTCACAGGCCGATCGATTGACGCAGGTCCTGTTCGACGCGGCCGAGGCCATCCGGCTCGCCGCCGTACTGCTGTCGCCGATCATGCCGGCGTCGAGCCGCGAAATTCTGCGTCGCGTCGGCGCGGCGGCCGATTCGCTGAACTTCGATCGCGACGCCCGCTGGCGCCCCGAAGGCGAGCGCGTCCTCATTCAAGGCGCAGCGCTCTGGCCCCGCTTCGACAAGAAAGCCGTCGAAGGAGAAACTCGTGTCCGAATCAGCGCCAGCCGAACCCGGAACCCGGAACCCAGAACCCGAACCCCAGCACCCAGCACCCAGAACCCAGAACCGCCACCGACGAGCGCATCTCCATCGACGCCTTCATGAACGTCGAACTGCGCACGGCGAAAGTCATCGCCGCCGAAGCGGTGCCGAAATCGAAGAAGCTCATCAAGCTGCAGGTCGATCTCGGCACCGAGCAGCGAACGATTCTCGCGGGCATCGCCGAGGCCTATCAGCCCGAATCGCTCGTCGGCCGCACGATCGTCATCGTCGCGAATTTGAAGCCGGCGAAGCTGATGGGCATCGAGTCGAACGGCATGGTGCTCGCGGCCAGTCCCGAAGGCGGGAAGCCTGTGCTGGTTACTGTGGACGCCGAACCTGGCTGGCGCGTGCGGTGACGTCTGACTCGGGATTAGGGGTTCGGGATTAGGGATTAGGGCTTCAACGCTGCGGCCCAGTTGAGGACGACGGTGACGAACTCGTTCTGCACATCTCCCAACGCTGTCAGCACGAGCACGCGTTGGCCATCCGGTGAAATGTCGAAAGGATCTCGTCCGACCCGCGGATTCGTCTGGAAAAGTGGCGTCGGTACGCCTACCTCGAAGTGGGTCCCCCGGCCATCGACGGGAACCGCCATCAACCTATTGTCTGAAGCGAGGTAGAACAACTCGCGGCCGTCGGCTCGCCATCTGGGATAACCGCCGGACGCGCCCGAGGTGGAAATGCGCGACTTTTCGCCTGGCCCCGGAAACGGCGCGACATATATTTCAGGTTGACCCGACTCGTTCGAACGATACGCGATCCAGCGACCGTCGGGCGAGAAACGGCCCGCATACTCGTGAAACGGCGTCTGCATGTACGGACGTGGCTTCCGATCGCTCAACCGCAGTATCCACAGATCCTGGCTGGTACCAACTGACGCGTAACAAAATGAATTGGCCGTCCGGTGACCAGCTGAACGCGTATTTCGACTGATCGTCGTCAAAAAGGATTTCCTCCGGCTCCGTACCCGATGAACGTTTGACATAGAGATCGTACCCGGATCCGCCTCGCACCGAACTGAACACAACGCGCTCACCATCGGGCGACCAGATCGGCTGGAAATCGAGGGCTGGATGCAGAGTAAATTTGGTTCGCAACCCTCGCTTTATGTCGAAGGTCCAGATATCCGGAGGATCCGTCATTCCCCCTGATGACGAGATGAGCGCGCGGCCGCCATCTGGCGATATCGCGAGGTCGGTATACCGCCCAATCTCGCCAAGAACACTCAGTTGCGTCCCCGAACGGTCGAACCACACTAGTTGAGATGAGGCCAACGCAGTGCCACTTCGATAGGTAAGGACGCCGCTTTCCGAAACAGAAAGACTGGTGCGACCATTTCCGGGATTGGCCACCACATTTTCCGCAACGGGGACGGGATCACCCTGTAGCTCGCCGCGCGAAGCATCGAACGGCTGCGCCATCACCCTCTCTTCGCGCACAAAAAGAAGATAGCCTGGCGGCGAATACATCGCCTTCGAGTCGGCATTCAACAGTCGCGTGCTTTCCGCTGAATCGAGAGAGCCAAGACGCACCTCATTCGACGGCTGCGCAAAAAAGATGAATCGTCTGCCGTCAGGAAGGAAGTGCGGGAACTTGTGAGATCGGTCTTTCGCGGTATCCAAGTTCGTGATCGGCGTTGGTTCACCGCCGGACTCTGCAACCTTGGATATTTGACCGGTGGTTGAAGCCGCAAAAATAATGACACCGGACGCGTTCCACGAGCCGCCTTCACCGGCAGGCGCACTGCAGAGCGTTCGAGGGGGGCCGCCAGCTAGTTCGATCGTCTTCAGCTTCCCTTCAGCGAAGAAGCCAATAAACTTGCCGTCACTTGACCAGAACGGGTAGTTCGCCCCCTCCGTTCCAGTCAACGGGCGAGCGGTGAGGGAGTCGAACGAGCGAATCCAAAGAAGGTTCGTGCCACCCGGTTTCGTGGCAAGAAACGCCATATGGCGCCCGTCAGGAGATACCGCCTGCGCCGGTCGGTAGGCGTTGCCAGGATTGGGACCACCCGAAAATACTGTGCCCTCAGACGGCTCTACAGTGAATCGCACCACAGCCGGAGCTGAGGGCGTTTCTCTCAGGTGCGACACAACAATCGGCAACGCAGCAAGCACTCCGACCGCGCAGATAATTGCCACGACCGGCGCGACCCACCGCCGTGCGTTGGAAGCGGCCTCACTGGATACTGCGACGGCTGCTCCCGAATGCGACGACAAGCCCTCCAAGGCAAACGCCAAATCTCTCGTTGACTGAAATCGCGCGACCGGATTCTTCTCGAGGCACCGATCGACGATGCGCGCGAGCGCAGGCGGAGTGGGTCGCTCGCCGGTGCTCGGCAGATCCGGCGGATCCTCTTTCAGAATCGAGCTCATCGCGTCCATCTGCGTGTCGCCGCCGAACGCGCGCTTGCCCGACAGCATTTCGTAGAGCAACGCCCCGAGCGCAAAGATGTCCGAGCGATGATCAGCGTTGTGCCCGCGCACCTGCTCCGGTGACATGTACCCAATCGTGCCGAGTACGACCCCCGGTGTCGTTTGTGGTGGGGTCGTCGGCAGCACGCTGATACCTGAAAGCGCCGGTTCGGGCTGCGTCAGCTTCGCAAGTCCGAAATCGAGAATTTTCGCGCGGCCGTCGCTCGTGATGAACACGTTCTCCGGCTTCAGATCGCGGTGGACAATCCCTTTCTCGTGCGCGGCGGCCAGCCCTTGTGCCATCTGGATGGCGAAGTCGATCGCCTTACGCACAGGAATTGGACCGCCACTCAATCGCTCGCGCAGCGTCTCTCCCTCGAGCAGTTCCGAGACGATGAAGGGGCACCCGTCGTGCTGGCCGACATCGAACAGCGCCAGGATGTTGGGATGATTCAGGGCGGCTGATGCTCGCGCTTCCTGCTCGAAGCGTGTGAGCCGCTCGGGGTCGGCTGAGAACTCGGATGGGAGAATTTTGACGGCAACCTCACGCCCTACCCGTGTGTCGCGCGCGCGATAGACCTCGCCCATGCCGCCCGCACCGAGCGGGGCGAGAATTTCATACGCGCCGAGTCGAACGCCGGGCGCAAGGCTCATGTTGCCGCTCGAAGGGCGCCATTATACGCGTGTTTCCCGCGCCCAGCGCAATCGAGGACCTGTGAGGGTGAATTGACATGGCCATATAGCCATGGCTATATTTGACCGCATGAAGACGATCGCCGCCGGCAAGTTCAAAGACGTCTGCCTCAAGACGCTGGACGACGTGGCGAGGACGAAGTCGCCGGTCGTGATTACCAAACGCGGACGGCCGGTCGCGAAGCTCGTCGCCGCTGCGCCGCCCCCGCCGCGCCGCAGCCTCGCCGGCAGCGTGTTACGCGAACAGGGCGACCCATTTAGCACTCACGAAAGATGGGATGCGGATCGTTCTTGATACGCATACGTGGATCTGGTGGGTCACAAGGGATCGACGGCTCTCGCAGAAGGCCAGAGCCGCGATTGCCCAGGGCCAGAAGAAGGACACCCTGTGGTTGTCGCTGATTTCAGTGTGGGAGCTCGCCAAGAAGACGGAGAAGGCGCAGCTCGTGCTCGATCGGCCGCTCGATCAATGGCTTGAACAGGCCACAACCCAGCCCGGTTTGCATCTTGCCGAGCTCACCCGCGCCATATTGGTCGAAAGTTGCCGATTGCCGGGGCCTTTCCCCGGAGACCCGGCCGACCAGATCATCGTGGCGACCGCACGGCATCACGAAGCCGCGGTGACAACAAAGGACCGCGCGATCCGGACGTATCCTCACGTCCGCTCAATCTGGTAAGCGTATAATCCCGCGCAAAACGAACCCCCCGGTTAACCTTCGGCAGGAGGTGACTGCATGAGCCGGATCAACCTCGGTCGCGTCGTCATCGGCGGGCTATTGGCGGGAGTCATCATCAACGTCGGGGAATTCATCCTCAACGGCATTGTCATCGGCGAACAGATGAATGCCGCCTTGGCGGCGATCAACAAACCGCCGATCGATGGCCGCATGATCACGTTGTTCGTCCTGTTCGGGTTTGGCCTGGGGTTCATGCTCGTATGGACTTACGCAGCCATCCGACCGCGATTCGGCGCCGGCATCAAAACGGCGGTTTGCGCGTCGACGCTCGTCTGGGGTCTCGCATACCTTTACCCGAATCTCTTCATGATCATCATCAACGTTTTTCCGCGAGACATGATGATCCTCGCGACGCTCTGGGGACTCGTTGAAATCATCATCGCCGGCGTCGCCGGCGCATGGGCTTACAAAGAGGGCTGAGTCATTGCCAGCGTAACATTGACCCGAGCGTCCGATCGAAATCGGGCAGCACGCGAGAGCGAATGGGCGTCGTCCTGCCGAACGACGCCCGCTCGATCACGTTCGGATCGACGAAGTTCAATACCTCCATGCGATGCTCGAGCTGGTGAATCAACCAGCATTCCACGACGCCGTATTCCTGGAACCAGCCGATCCGCTCTCCAAGCTTGCCAATGCGCGGATTGGGCGACAACACCTCGACGACGAGATCGGGTGCGCCGCGCACGCGGTCCGTCACAATATGGCTGCGCTCGTTCGAGACAAAGAACAGATCTGGCTGCACGATCAGCGCGCGCTCGGCATCGAGGATGACGTCGAGCGGCGAGATCCAGATCTGCCCGAGTGTCCGCTCCTGGACATGCGCCACGAGGGCGATGCTTACGTCCAGCACGATGGCCTGATGGCCAGGCAGCGGCGATTCCGCAACCCTGAGCTTGCCGTAAATTAACTCCGTCGGGACGACCGATTCTGGCGTCCGCAGATATTCGGCGGTTGTCATTATCTCCTCCCTGGGCATTGCAGACTTCCTCACCGACTCCTCACCTTTCTGACCGACGACGACGATGCCATCGTCGGAAATTCGGAGTCAAGTCGAAAATCGTGCCGTGATAATCTGGAATGAAATGCACCGCATTGCATCCCGCGCGATCGTGGGTCTCGCCGTCGTGCTCGGCATGGCGGTCGTGTCGGCCCAGAGCGCGAGTATCTGGGTATCGCGCGATCATCCGGCGATCCAGTACTCGAAGCGGCCCACGCGTGACGCGATCGTCAGGTTCAACGAGTCGATTCAAAAGGGCGATGTCGCCCTCTCATTCGACGCGTTGCCGCGCGGCTACCTCGCCTCGGTCTTGAAGGCGCTCGACATTCCAGCCTCGTCGCAGACGCTCGTCTTCTCCGAGAACAGCCTGCAGCGTTCCCACATCAGCAAAGCGACGCCGCGCGCGATTTACTTCAACGACACGGTCGCGGTTGCCTGGGCGAAGGGCGCTGAAACGATCGAGGCGACGGCGCTCGATTCGACACAGGGCGTTCACTTCTATTCGATCCCGCAGACGCGCCAGCCGAAGCCGCAGTTCGTTCGCCGCAATGCCGACTGCCTGCAGTGCCACCTGCTGCCTCAAACACACGGCGTGCCGGGCGTGTTGACGATGAGCGTGCTGCCGCTGTCGGATAACAAGAATGATTACGCACAGGGATGGGAAGCCGACCATCGTACGCCGATCGAGGATCGCTGGGGCGGCTGGTACGTCACCGGCGCGCAGGTGCCGGCGAAGCATCTCGGGAACGTGCCTGTGCTGCATGTGCCGAAGTCGTACGTGCGGGCCGATGTCGCTCCGAAGCTGACGGCGGCGAAGCGATGCGTTCGACGCGGCCGCGTACTTGACGCCGCACAGCGACGTCGTCGCCCTGATGGTGCTGAATCATCAGACGCGCATGACGAACCTGTTGACGCGGCTCGGCTGGCAGTCGCGAATCGCCGCGCACGACGGCGCAAAGGCGGGCGGGCTGCCGCCGCAGGTACGCGAAACCGCGCACGAGCTCGTCGACTACATGCTCTTCGTGGACGAAGCGCCACTGCCGTCGCCCGTACGCGGCGCATCGGCGTTTACCAAAGAGTTTCCATCGAAGGGCCCGCGCGACAGCAAGGGACGCTCGCTGCGCGATCTCGACCTCACGCGGCGGCTGCTCCGCTATCCCTGCAGCTACATGATCTACACAGAGGCGTTCGATGCGCTTCCGGCCGCCGCGAAGGCGGTTGTGTACGAGCGGCTGTGGGCGATCTTGTCGGGCAACGTGACCGACGGCGAATACTCGAAGCTTCGACCGGCGATCGCCGCGCCATTATCGAGATTCTGCGGGAGACGAAAAAGGGATTGCCGGCGTACTTCAGGGCAGCGCGAAGACCCTGAGCGTGTCGGTCGCAACAACCGCGACGTACTGCTTGCCGTTGCGGCCTTGATAGGTGATGGGGTTCGCATTTCCCCGCCGCTGCATTTTCGTCACCCACAGCTCTCGACCGTTTCGCGAATCGAACGCACGAAAACGATTGTCGTCGGTTGACGCGACAAACAGCACACCCCCGCGAGTGGCGATCGGACCCGCAAGGACTGGCCGCCCGGTGTTCTGTTTGCCTGCAGGGAGCTGTTCGGTGATGCCGAGCGGCACGCGCCACGCGAAATCTCCCGTCGCCGCATTCACGGCGAGGAGCGTGCCCCATGGCGGCTTCTGGCATGGCCAGCTCTCGGTGCCCATCAGGCACGTCGAACGTGGCGCGACCTGGCGTCGCTTTCTCGTACGGGACCGGCGCACCTTCCCGGCCATTTCGAACGAAGCCCAGCGCGCCCACATCCTGCGTTGCAACGAAGACATATCCCGATGCGGGATCTGACGCCGTGCCTCCCCAGTTCGGGCCACCCAACCCGCCCGGAAAAACGAGAGACACCGGCGCCGCGGCTCCTGCCTGGCGATACTTCCATGGCGTGAACGGACCCGCGTTATAGACGCCGCCGCTCTTGTCGATCAGTTCCCGACATGCTGCCGCGTGCTCTGGTGTCGTATCGACACGCGGTCACGAGATCCTCCGGTCGATACGCGACGCGCGCGAGCGGCGGTGGCTTTACAGGAATCGGCTGCGTCGGGAACGTCTGCTCGCCGGGCACGTCGCTCTTCGGAACAGGACGTTCCTCCACGCCAAAAATCGGCTCACCTGTCTCGCGATTGAGGATGTACATGTAACCCGACTTTGTCGTCAGAGCCATCGCGGGAACGCGGCGTCCGTTCCGAACGATGTCGACGAGCCCGGGCGGAGCGGGCGGATCGGCGTCCCACAAATCGTGATGAATGGTTTGAAAGTGCCACTTGTACGCGCCGGTCCGGACGTCCACCGCGACAACGGAGTTGCCGTACAGATTCGCGCCGGCGCGATCGCCACCGTAGCCGCCCGGAATCGGCGACGCGAGCGGCAGATACACAAGCCCGCGCGCTTCATCCAGCGTGAAGTAGAACGGCCACGCATTGGCGCCGAAGCGTCCCTTCCAGCTATCGCCCTCCCATGTATCGTGGCCGGGGCTGCCCGGTTGTGCGACCGAGCTGAATTCCCATAGCTTCGCCCCGGTGCGCGCATCGAACGCGCGCGCGTTACCCGGCGCGCCGCCCGAGCGTGGCGGATTGTTGGCGCCAACCACGACGACGTTTTGATAAACGAGCGGCACCGAGTTGTACGGCACGACGATATCGACCTCGCCGTTCGTGCCGAACCCGCTCGCGACAGCGCCCGACGCGGCGTCGAGCGCGATCAGCCGGCGGCCCGCCATGAAGATGACGCGGGGCGCGCCACCCTCGCCAGACCAGTAGGCGACGCCACGGCGCGAGGGCGCTGTGTCCGGCACGACATGGCGCCAGCGCTCGGCGCCGGTCTCAGGATCGAGTGCGACGATGCGGTCTGCCGGCGGGCAGGTACATCAACGCCATTGACGACGATGGGAGTGGCCTGAGAGTTCGGCGTCCTCCGGCAGGCGATACGACCAGACCTCCCGGAGACTCGAGACGTTCTTCGTCGTGATTTGCGCGAGAGGCGAATACCCGGTGCCGGCGTAATCGTGGCGATACATCGGCCACTCGGTGCCCCCTGGCGGCACGGACTGCTGTGTCCGGCCAGCCTGACCAGCCAGCGCGATGACTGCGAAACCGCCGGCGACACCCACGATTCGAGTCCGGCGCATGGGCGTAGTATGCGCCAGGTCCGGCTGAAACCGGACACTACCGACACTCCGGCGATCCCGAATCCGGACTAGTCCGCAATCCCAGCTAGGATTCAGCGCGGTGATCGACTCCCACTGTCATTTAGCGGACGACGCGTTCGTCAAGGATCTGCGCGATGTCATCGGCCGCGCGCAGATCCGCAGGCCTGACGCACGCGCTCTGCATCCTTGCGGCGGACAACCCCGTCGAAGCCGAGCGCGCGGGAGAACTGACGCGCCTCTGGCCCGCGCTGAGGTTCGGCATCGGCCTGCATCCGCACCAGGCGGGACAATTCAGCGGCCGCGAAGCCGAAGTCGTCCCACTGGTGCGCAGCGCCATCGCGGTCTCATTCCCGAAGCGCGGGCGCTTGGCGAGATCGGGCTTGACTATCACTACGACTTCGCGCCGAAAAACGTGCAGCAGGAGGTCTTCCGGTTGCAGATCCGTCTCGCGCGCGAGCTGGACCTGCCCATCATCATCCACACCCGCGAGGCGGAAGACGACACGCTGGCCATCCTGCGCGAAGAGAGCGGCGGCTCGGTGCGCGGCGTCATGCATTGCTTTACCGGCACGCGTCGGCTCGCGGAAGAGGCGATCGCGCTCGGCATGCACATCTCCTTCGCCGGCATCGTCACGTTTCCCAAAGGGCGCCAACGTGCGCGAGGTGGCCGCGCTGGTTCCCGCCGATCGCCTCCTCTGCGAGACCGACAGCCCCTACCTCGCGCCCACGCCCCACCGGGGCAAACGCAACGAACCGGCGTGGGTTGTCAGGGTCGCCGAAGAGCTTTCCACGCTGCGAAGTGTGCCCGTGGACGACCTTCGAGACGCAGACCAGCGCCAATTTTGCACGCGTTGTTTCGGCCGTAAACTCATGCACGGCAACTGTCTATACGTTGACACCCCCTCGCTGAATATGGTGAGATCAACGGGTTTTGAAGAACGCTGACGCCGTCGAGCAGCATCCCTCATACGCCACTCTCGTCCAGATGTTCGAGCCGATCCGGGAAGACCTGGAGAAGGTCGAGGCAGAGTTCTACCGGCACGTCGAATCGCAGGTCGACCTCATCCCGAAGATCGGGCGATACATCCAGAACGGCGGGGGCAAGCGCATTCGGCCGGCCGTGCTGCTGATGGCAGCGCGTCTGACGGGCTACACGGGCGAGCTCGCCGTCCTCTACGCCGCGGTCGTCGAGTTCATCCACACCGCCACCCTGGTGCACGACGACATCATCGACGACTCGCAGTGGCGCCGCGGGCAGCCGTCGGTGCATTCGCGGTGGGGCAGCGACGTCACCGTTCTGCTGGGCGACTACCTCTACATCAAGTCGATGGGCCTGGCGCTGACGCCCGACCGGCTCGACATCGTGCGGCAGCTCTGCGACGTCACGCTGCGGATGATCGAAGGCGAGCTGTATCAGCTCTCGAAGAAGGGCGAGGTGATGATCAGCGAGGACGAGCACCTCGACATCATCCGCCGCAAGACGGCGTACCTGTTCGGTGGCTGCGCGCGCATCGGCGGCATCCTCGGCAACGCGACGCCCGAGCAGGAGCGCGCGCTTGAAGCAGTACGGCATCAGTCTCGGCATGTCGTTTCAGCTGATCGACGACCTTCTCGATTTCTCCGGCGACGAAACCGCGTTGGGCAAACCCGTCGGCGGCGACCTGCGCGAGGGCAAGGTGACGCTGCCCGTCATTCGCCTGCTCGAGCGCGGCGATGCCGCGACCGCAGAGATGATTCACGACGTCGTCCGCGAGCGCAGCGTCACGCCCGAGCGCTGGCGCGAAATCTGCCGGCTTCTTCACGAGACACGTTCGGTCGAATATGCGATGGACAGGGCGCAGGAACAGGCAGCGCTCGCCAAGAAGCAGCTCTATCTCTTCCCGCCATCCGCGGCCCGCGACGCGTTGATGGCGCTGCCGGATTACATCCTCGCACGAGATCGGTAGCTCGCGATTTTGGATTCCAGATTTCAGTTCTAGATTTCAGATTCTAGTTTCAGTTCAGTTGGATCCCGCAACCCGCATCGAAGAGCTCCGCCGACAGATCCGCTATCACGAAGACCGCTACTACGTCGATTCACAGCCGGAGATTACCGACGCCGAGTTCGACGAGCTGTTGCGCGAGCTCCGGAACCTCGAGCGCGACCACCCCGATCTCGTCACCATCGATTCTCCGACGCAGCGCGTCGGCGGGCGAACGGCCGACACGTTCGCCTCCGTGCGCCACGCCGAGCCGATGCTCAGCCTGGACAACGCATACAACGAAGACGAGCTGATGGCCTTCGACGAGCGGCTGCGCCGAGGGCTCGACAACTTCGAAGGCCCGGTGCCATACGTGGTCGAGCTGAAGATCGACGGGCTCGGCATCGCGCTGCAATACCGCAACGGACGCCTCGTGCGCGCGGCCACGCGCGGCGATGGCACCACAGGCGAAGACGTCACCGCGAACGTGCGGACCATCAAGGACATTCCTCAGACGCTGAAGGGCGGACCGAAAGGCACGATCGAAATTCGCGGAGAGATCTATCTGCCGCGCAAGGACTTCGAGCGTACCAACAAGGAACGCGAAGAGGCCGGCGAGCCGCGGTTCGCAAATCCCCGAAACGCCGCATCCGGCGCGATCCGTCAAATCGATCCCGAGCAGGTGAGGAAACGCGGGCTCCACGCGTTTCTCTATCAACTCGTCAGCAAAGACGGCACGCCCGACACACACCGGAGCGCTGCTCAAGAGACCTCAAGGACTGGGGATTGCCGGTCGAGCCCCACTGGAAACCGCTGAAGGGCATCGAGCAAGGTCGCAGAGTACTGCCGCGAGTGGGGCGAAAAGCGGTCGTCCGGTGCACGCGCGCTTCCATTCGATACCGACGGCGTTGTCGTCAAGCTCGACGACATCGCGCTGCGCGGGCGGCTCGGTACGACGTCGAAATTTCCCCGATGGGCCATCGCCTACAAGTTTCCACCCGAACAGGCCGAGACGACGCTTATCAGGGTGAGCGTCAACGTTGGCCGCACAGGAGCAGTGACGCCCTTCGCCGAGCTCGAGTCCGTCTTCATTGCCGGAACGACTGTGTCGATGGCGACGCTGCACAACGCGAACGAAGTCGCCCGGAAAGACATTCGCGACGGCGATCGCGTCATCGTCGAAAAAGCAGGCGACATCATTCCGCAGGTCGTGCGCGTTGTGAATCCCGACCGCGAGGGCCGGGCCAGAGCGGTGGCAGATGCCGGCGCTATGTCCCCGCTGCCAAAACCCCCTCGTGCGAGGCGAAGACGAAGCCGTGTGGCGCTGCGAAAACACCTCGTGCCCGGCGAAGCTGCAGCGTGGCCTCGAGCATTTTGCCGCGCGCCACGCGATGAACATCGAAGGGCTCGGCGAGTCGCGCATTGCTCAGCTCATCGCCGAAGGTCTGGTGAAGAGTTATGCCGACGTGTACAAGCTGACGCAGGAGCAGCTCGAAAACATCGACCGCATGGCAGAGAAGTCGGCCGCCAACCTGATCGCGCAGATCGAGCGCAGCAAGACGCGCGACTTCTGGCGGCTGATTTACGGTCTCGGCATTCGCCATGTCGGCGAGCGCGGCGCCCAGGCGCTCGCGGGCGCCTTCGGCAGCATCGACGCCCTGATAACTGCGTCGAAGGAGCAGCTTCAAGCGGTGCCCGACATCGGCCCCGTCGTTGCGGCCGCGGTTCGCGAGTATCTCGACCAGCCGCAGAACCTGGCCCTGATCAGAGAACTCGCCGCTACTGGACTCAAGATGGATGCGCCGATCACCGGCGCATCGGCACCTGGACCTCTGAGCGGAAAAACGTTCGTCCTCACGGGCACGCTCCCCACGATGTCGCGCGAAGCCGCTGCCGAGGCGATCCAGTCGCGCGGCGGGAAAGTGACGGGCTCTGTCAGCAAGAAGACCGACTACGTCGTTGCGGGCGCCGATCCTGGCAGCAAGCTCGCAAAGGCCCAGACGCTCGGCGTTTCCGTCCTGGACGAGGACGCGTTGAAGAAGCTAGTCGGCTTATAATTCTCGTAGTGCTCCGGCCTTTTGCTCTCGTCACGCTGGCGCTGACGGCGGTCATGGCCTTTCTGCTGGGCGTCACTTCGGGAAGCCTGCGCGCCCCCTGCGCCGCCGGCTGCGCCGATGGCGCCGCTGGAATCTGCGGCCTCCCCGCCAGACGGAATCCCGGCGAACATCCGTTCCGAACCCGCAGCTGCTGTCGTCAACCGTCCGGCCGCAGCCGCCGGACTCGTGAATTTTGCGGACGTGGCCGAGAGCCTCAACCCGGCCGTCGTCAACATCGAGGCCACGACGCGCGGCGGCAGCCGCCGGCGCAGGACGCCCGAGCCCACGCCTTTTGATGAAACCAATCCCGCTCCCCTGGGACCGGGCGCCGTCCGCCCCCAATCGGGCAGCGGGTTCGTCATCGAGGGCGACGGTCAGATCCTCACCAACTATCACGTGATCCAGAACGCCGAGCGGATCATGGTGAAGTTCTCAGACGGCCGCAGTCTTCAGGCGCAAGTGCTCGGTATCGATCCCGATACCGACATCGCGCTGATCAAGGTGGACGCGAGGAACCTGCCAGTCGCGCCGCTGGGCGATTCCGAGACCCTGCGAGTGGGCGAATGGGTCTGCGCGATCGGCAATCCGCTCGCCTACGAGCACACGGTGACCGTCGGGGTCGTCAGCTACCTGGGCCGGAAGCTGTTCGACACCAGCCTCGACAACTACATACAGACCGACGCGGCGATCAACTTCGGCAACAGCGGCGGGCCGCTCATCAACGGCCGCGGCGAGGTCGTGGGCATCAACTCGGCGATTAGTCAGCGCGCGAGCAACATCGGATTCGCGGTGCCTATCAACGAAGCGCGATCGATTCTTCCGCAGTTGAGAACCGAGGGACGCGTCGCGCGCGGATACATGGGCGTAACGCTTGTCGGACGTCGATCCCGACCTGCAGCGCTCGCTGCGGCTCACCTCGACACAAGGCGCGCTGGTGCAAGATGTGGCGAGCGGCTCTCCCGGACATCGCGCAGGACTGCGCGCCTACGATCTCATCACCGGCATCGACGACAAACGCGTGCAGCGAGCAACAACGAAATCATCCGCGAGGTCGCGCGGCGCGGCCCAGGGACTCTGGCCCGCCTGCAGGTGGTGCGCGACGGGCGCCCACAAACTGTGACCATTCGGCTTGCCGAGCGCCCAAGCCGTCAGGCGGGCGGCGCACTCGATGAGGCGAGCCCGGTACGCCCCTCGAGCAATTCGGCAATTCCACTGGGCCTCAACGTGCGTGACATCGATAACGCCACGTCGCGGCGGCTGCGTTTGCCGAGCGGCGTCACCGGCGTGGTCGTCACTCGCGTCGAGCCCCTGAGCTCCGCTTACGACGCGGGCATTCAGCGCGACCACATCGTCATGGAGGTCAACCGGCGCCCGATTGATTCGGCGGATGCCTACAACCGGCTCGCGCGTGCCGCGAACCCCGGTGACGTGCTGGCCGTCTACGTCTATATGCCCGGAACCGAGCAGCGCTCGATCCGCGCCGTCCGTGTCGACGCTCGCTAGCCTCGTCATGAGCCGCGAGCGGCGGGGGCGCGACTAAACATGAAATCGCGGATCCTCGTCATTGATGATGAAGTCGGTATCCGCGACTCGATGCGTCGGACGCTCGAATATCAGGGGTACCAGTTCGTGGGCGCAGCCTCCGGGCAAGAGGGGCTCGCCCTGATCGATCGCGATCCTCCCGACCTGGTCTTCCTCGATATCAAAATGCCTGGGATGGACGGATTGGAAGTGCTCGACCAAATCAAGTCGAAGCACCCTGAAGTGCCCGTTGTGATGGTGTCTGGTCACGGCACGGCTCAAAACGCCTTCGAGGCGCGCGACAAGGGCGCGTCGGGGTTCATCGAAAAGCCGTTCTCGGAACCGGTTCTCCTCGAACGAATCGAAAAGGAACTCGAGGGAAACCGCAGAGACACGGCATATCGGGCGCTGCGGCAGGAAGTCGACTCGAAGTATCAGATGGTCGGCAACAGCTCTGCATTGCGGAAGGTCGAAGAGGCCATCCGCAAGGCCGCACCGACGCACGCCACGGTGTTGCTGCAGGGCGAGAGCGGCGTCGGCAAGGAACTCGTCGCGCGCACGATTCATCGTCTGAGCCCGCGCAGCCGCGAGCGGTTCGTGCAAGTGAACTGCGCCGCGATTCCTGAAGATCTCATCGAGTCGGAGCTCTTCGGGCACGAGAAGGGATCGTTTACCGGCGCGACCGAGCGCCAGGTCGGCAAGTTCGAGCAGGCGGACCGCGGCACGATCTTCCTCGACGAGGTGGGCGACATGAGCCTGAAGACGCAGGCCAAAGTGCTGCGCGTGCTCCAAGAAGGGGAAGTAGAGCGGCTCGGCTCGGCAAAAACCGTGAACGTAGAGGTGCGCGTGATTGCCGCGACGAACAAGAACCTCGAGGCGGAAATCGAGAAAGGGAACTTCCGCGACGATCTCTATTTCCGCCTCGCGGTCATCCCTGTTTACGTGCCGCCGCTCCGCGAGCGTGGCGAAGACATCCCCCTGCTCGTAAAGCACTTCCTCAACCAGCTCGGCCGCGAGAACAACCGCCGACCGAAGCAGATGACGCCTGCGGCCATGGACGTCCTCAAGCGCTATCGCTGGCGCGGCAACATCAGAGAACTGCGCAACACGATCGAGCGCCTCATCATCATGACCGAGGGGGACAGTATCGACGCGCCAGACTTGCCCGAGTCGATCAAATCCGACAAGAGCGCACCCCGGACCGCTGCAGCGGTCGGACCTGCGGTGCCAAGCGGCGCGAGCGCGGGCTCGGACGCGGGCACGCTGAGGGAATTCAAGGAATTAGCCGAGCGGGCATGGCTGGTCGAGAAGCTGCGCGAAAATGCCTGGAACATTTCGAAGACCGCCGAAGTCATCGGCACGCCCAGGAGCAATCTCTACAAGAAACTCGAGCAATACGCGATACGGCAGGAGACGGACGGGTAATGGCAGGGACTAATCCCTAATCCCAAGTCCCTAATCCCGAGTGCGATAGAATGGAATGTCGCAGTCGGCCAGATGATCGTCCGCCGTAGCCCGAAAGGGCGAAAGCGGGAGGAAAGTCCGAACTCCAGAGGGCAGTGCGCCGGGTAACGCCCGGTCAGGGTAACCTGAAGGACTAGTGGCACAGAAAACATACCGCCTTTCGACTCGAAGGGTAAGGGTGAAAAGGTGCGGTAAGAGCGCACCGCGTCTGCTGTAAGGCAGATGGCAGGCAAAACCCCGCACGGAGCAAGACCAAATAGGGAAGCAAAGTCTCGCCGAAGCCCGAAAGGGCGCAGGCGGACGAGAGGACGGCCCGTCCGAAGCTTCCGGGTAGGTCGCTCGAGCCCGTCAGCAATGCCGGGCCTAGAGGAATGATCGTCGCGCCGAAGTTCGCGCAAGCGAGCCAAGGTGGACAGAATTCGGCTTACGGCCGGCTGCGACACTTTTCACTTTCAACTTTCAACTTCGCCTTCATGCCCTCATACCTCGTCACCGGTGGCGCTGGCTTCATTGGGTCCCACCTCACAGAAGAGCTCATTCGCCGCGGCGAGCAGGTGCGCGTGGTCGACAGCCTCATTACCGGGCACCGTAAGAACCTCGCTCACCTGCCGGGCATCGATTTCCTCGAAGGAGATCTCGCCGACCTTGCGGTGGCGGAGCGCGCCGTGCAAGGGGTCGATTATGTCCTGCACCAGGCGGCTCTCCCGTCGGTGCCGCGCTCGGTCGAAGATCCGATTACGTCGAATCGCGCGAACATCGACGCCACCCTGAATGTCCTGGTGGCCGCTCGAGACGCGCTGGTCAAACGCGTGGTGTACGCCGGTTCCTCATCGGCATACGGCAACACGCCGACGCTGCCGAAGCAGGAAAATATGCCGACGAACCCCCTGTCGCCATATGCGCTGCAGAAGCTCGTGGGCGAGCTGTACATGCAGATGTTCACGGCCCTCTACGGACTCGAGACGGTGACGATCCGGTACTTCAACGTGTTTGGGCCGAGACAGGATCCGTCTTCGCCGTATTCAGGCGTCATTTCGATATTTGCGAGAGCGTTGCTCGAGAACACTCCGCCCACGATTCACGGCGATGGAGAACAGACCCGGGATTTTACGTACGTCGCGAACGTCGTCGACGGCGTGCTGCGCGCAGCGAAGGCGCCTGGCGCGTCGGGGCAGGTCGTGAACGTAGCCACCGGGTCGAGCATTTCGCTGAACAGGCTGTTCGCGTCGATGCGCGACATCCTCGGCAGCCGCCTGGAGGTGGCGTACGGCCCGGTTCGCAGCGGCGACGTCAAGGATTCGCTCGCCGACATCACGCGCGCCCGCACCTTGCTCGGGTACGAACCGCTGGTCTCGTTCGAGGAAGGGTTGAAAAAGACGATCGACTGGTACCGCAGCCGATCTAGTTAATCCATTTCAGATCGCGCGTCATCACGCCGAAGACGCGCCGATCGCCGCGAACCTTCCACGGCGGATCGACCCGTAACACCAGCCATTCGCCGCCAGGAGGCGTGCTCGCCGAGGGAGGGATCGAGTAGCTCAGTGAATACCACTCGTTGTCGCTGAGGACCCGTTTGTCGATAACCTTGCCGCGCATCTCGACCGTCAGCGTCTGCGGATGGTTGGCCGCCGACCGGACCTTCAATTCCACGCCCCGGGCATCCGGCGGCTGGTGCAGAAGCGCAAGCGGCAAGCTCCAGCGGAACATTTCGCCTGGTCCCCCTCGCTCGGGACGATAAAATCCGCGCGAACGCCCTTCAGGCGTCGTCTGCGGCGCGTAAATGGAATCTTCCGTCTTCCAGTCGCTGCCGTTGACGACTTGCCCATCCACTGTGAATACGTCCATATACGTAAAGAAGTCCGCCTGCCATTCTGAAGTCCTCCACAGATACACCGCGAACTGCCGCGGCCGCGGCGTGTGCTCGTCGAGCTTCAGCGCCGAGACGCCCGGGAACGGATTCTTCAGTCCGAGCGTGTCCACAATCGTCGCGGGGATATCGGTAATCGCGCTCGGCGCTCGAGAAATGCGAACCGGCCCCGTACTGTTGGGCGGCTTGACTACGAGCAATGCGAGCGCGCCCCCGGCGAGCTCCGACAGCGGGGCGCCGAACACATCGCGCCCGCCGGTGAATCCCTGCGGGGGCAGGCCGACGCCGTGATCCGATGAGATGAGGATGAGACTGCTGTCGTAGAGTCCCAGCTCGCGAAGCTTGTCGAGCAGCGCGCCGACGCGCCTGACACCGCAGCGAGCCTGCTCGGTATAGTTGGGCCTCCGGAGGGATCGCGCGCCGATGTACTCGCAGTCGGCGTTTACCGAAACGGGCCAGTGTGGAATGACGGCATGCAGGTACTTGTAGGTGGGCCGATCGTGTGCGACGCGCATCCTGGACGTGTAGTCCGCCAGAAATGCCTGGCCATTTACCGGCCCGAACCGCCTGCCGGCCGTGTCCGTCGATTGTCCGAATGTGTTCTGCAATCGCCACGACTGATCGTTGTAAATCCACGGCTTCAGCAGGTGCGGCGAATGCCGGAACAGCGCGAGGTCGGCGAGCTGCCACCCGGCGAACCGCACATATGCGTCATAGGTGACGTAGGGTGTCGGCAAGCGGTAATAGTTCGTCGCCGACGGCTTGTCGTAGTTCAGACCCGACATCGCATCGACCTGATAGCCCTGGTCGCGCATCGCCCGGAAGATCGACGCGCGCTTGAATTCTTTCGCGATGTAACTTCGCATGGGCTCCTGGTTGCGATACGTGGCCCCGGTGAGCATCGCCGGGATGCTGACGACCGTGGTAGGAAACGCCCCCATGTGATTCGCGAAGAATGTAAAGCCCGAGTACTGCCGGTCCATCTCGGCCCGCTCGGCCTTGATGATGTCGTGGAAGGCATCGGACTGGAAACCGTCGAGGACGAAGTGGAAGACGTTCTGCTTCGATGAAAGCTCGAAGATCGCCTCGGGCGCGCCTTCCCACTTTGCGCGTGCTTCGGGATCTGCCTGCGCCGCAGTGTAGGCCAGCAGCACCACCTGCAGCGCAATCAGGATGCGGCTGGCAAAAACAGCCGTCGAAAACAGCTTTCGCGCGAGGACGATTGACACCACCGGCAGGACGATCCAGAGCGCCAGCTCGTAACGATTGCGCCACGCGTGTCCGCTCCAGTCGATGTCCTGGCCGTTGAGCAGGCCGTAATCGCCGATCATCAGGTTGCCCTGAGCCCACACGACGATCCCAACCGCCACGAGCGCGACCACGTAATGCTGAAAGAGTCTTGCCGGCAACACGACGCCGATCAGCGCGAGGACGCCGGCAACCGCAAGGATCATCGGCACAACGTGCACGGCGAGGCTCCAGAATGGGGCGCTGAACTCCTGCAGGTTGCCCGAATAGATCGTGTGAGGACCGAATAGAAGCAGCTGCAGAGGCACGAGCAGTGCCGGGAATGCAACGATGAGCAAACGTCTCGGGCGCGAATCGATCGTCAAAGGAATGGCCACATTATAGCGGCAACCTCGGTGGTCAGTCTGATCCGGCAATCAGCAGCCGTGCGAAAGAGCGTCGGCGCGATCGCGGCGAACCCGCATCCACTCAAGAACTTTCCGTGACATTCCGTGCGTGCCTGGCGTGGTGCGTGTCTTGCCACTGTCTGGACCGGCCCCGACATTCTGGGTGCGGCCGGTGCCTGACCGCCATCGGCTCTCACGCGCAAACAGATCGTCGGGGCCGCTCACCGCCGGAGCGGCGTAAAGCCGCGAGGTACAGCCGCAGGGTGGAACCCCCTCGGCGCATTTGACAGGGAGGACACACATGAATCGTTCAGCACTCGCCGTCGCAGTCGCACTGGTTTTCATCGCAAATCCGCTTCTGGCACAGCGCGCCACGAAACCGCCCGTAACCGCCACTGTCGTTTCCACCGAGGTGGTCAACCTCAACAGCGCCACGGCCGCGCAGATCGCGTCGCTGCCTGGCATCGGCCCGAAAACCGCCGATCTGGTGGTGCAGTACCGCCAGAAGAACGGCCCCTTCAAGAAGATCGAAGAAATCATGAACGTGCGCGGCGTCGGCGAGAAGAGCTTCCTGAAGATCAAGGATCGGCTCTCGGTAGCGGCGGCGAAGGTGGAGAAGTAGAAAGTAGAAAGTAGAAAGTGAGAAGTAAGAAGTGGAAAGTGGAAAGTGGAAAGTAAGGGCTACACGCTGCTCGAGGTGCTTATGGCGATAACCATCATGGTGATTGCCGGCGGCGCCGCCATCCCGCTGGCTCACGCCAGCGTCGATCGAACGAGAGCGGCCGGGGCAGCCAACTACGTGGCCGGGCGCATAGCGAGCGCTCGTTTCGAGGCCGTCAGGCGCTCGGCCTGCGTGGCGATTCAATTCCTTCAGCAGCCCGACGGCTATCGGTTTCGAACCTATGTCGATGGAAATCGCAATGGCGTACTCACCCGCGAGATCGCGAGTGGAATAGATTTGCCGATTACCGCCGACGAACGGCTCGACTACCACTTCACTGGCATCGCATTCGGTATCCAAGCCCACGTCACAGGCATCGATCCGGGTCCCTTCAACGCCAGTGATCCGGTACAGATCGGCAGTTCGACGCTCCTCAGTTTCAGCCCGACAGGATCGTCGACGTCGGGCACGTTATTCATGCACGGCATTCGGGGCAACCAGTTCGCGGTTCGTGTGCTCGGTGCGACGGGGCGAACGCGAATCCTCGAATTCAACTTCGCGACTTCCGCATGGCTGGCCCGGTAGGCCGCGAACGGCGCGCATCCGAGCGGCTGCTTGCACTCAGGATGGAAGGGATGGAACGGGCCCGCCTGCGTCCTGGCCGCACCGCACGCATCGTCGATCTCTCGTTGGGTGGCGCGCTCATCGAAACGGACTGGCGCCTGCTCCCCGGCACGAGGGTAGAGATGCAGGTGGGCGACCCGGTACCGCTGTTTCGCGTTGCAGGCCGCATCCTTCGCTGCCACGTCGCGCGCGTCGATCGCGAGCACATTCGGTATCGCGGCGCATTGAAGTTCGACAAACCGCTCCCCTTCGGGGAAGTATCGACCCACGGGGTAGCGCCGGGCACGCAATGAGCCCGAGGCTGGTCGGAACTTACGTCGCGAGAAGCAACTACCCGAGTCCTTACGACGCATGAGGGCTTGGCGAATGAATGAAAGTCGTGTTCGATGAAAACTCGTGGAATTTCCGTCACGCCATCGCCGATCGGCCAACCGCTCCATGGCATGTCTCTTGTTTCGGCTCCGGTGATGCGACGAGATGGTGAGACCCCCCTGATTGGATCGAGCGCGGTAATGCGGGCCGTTCGCGATCGTATTGCGCGCGTCGCGGCAACAGACTTCGTTGCGCTCATCGACGGCGAAAGCGGCACGGGCAAGGAACTGGTGGCCCGCCAGATTCATGAAATCAGCGTGCGCCGGCGAGGTCCGTTCGTGCCGGTCAATTGCGCGGCACTCGTGGAGACGCTGCTCGAAGCTGAACTGTTCGGCATCGAGGACCGGACCGCTACCGGCGTGCGGGGCCGGCGCGGCAAGTTCGAATGCGCAGACGGCGGCACGTTGTTTCTCGACGAGGTAGCCGACTTGTCGCTCTCGGCGCAGGCCAAACTCTTGCGCGCTCTTCAGGACCTCGCCGTCGAGAGGGTTGGCGGCAATGGTTTGCATCGCGTCAACACGCGTGTCGTGGCGGCCACGAATAAGAAGCTCGCCGGGCTGGTCGAAGCCCGCCAGTTTCGGGCCGATCTGTTCTACAGGCTGGCGGGCATCGAAATACAGGTGCCGCCTCTTCGAGAGCGCCGCGAGGACATTCTCGAGCTGGCGTCTTACTTTCTCGAGCGGCACGGAGACGGCCGTCGGCTCACACTCTCGAAAGCCGCAGCGGACGCGCTGCTCACCTACGACTGGCCAGGCAACGTCCGCGAGCTCGAGCGCATGATGGAGCGCACGCTGGCGCTGGCGCCAGGAGCGACCATCGAGGTAGACGACCTGCCCATCCGCATCCACGACGGATTCAGCGATGTGCTGCTGCCGTCGATGATGCGCGACGAGACGCTGCGGGCCTGGGGAAGCCGATACGTCAGGCTCGTCCTCGAACGCAGCGGACGCAACAAGCGCAAGGCGTGCCGGGCGCTCGGCATCAGCTACCACACGCTTCAGGCGTATCTGCGCTACGCACATCGGCTGCAGGTGAGCAGCGCGCAAGAGCGGTCACCGGATTACTAGGCAGAGAGCTACGCCGGACGCACCCGGCACATTCGGACAGGCGGAGCGGGGCACGGCGGTCGCCGTGCGAGGTCATGCGCACGTCCTAATCAACCCACCGTTGCGCCAGGGGCGCGAAGGCGGATCCATCTGAGCAGGTGCGAAGGTGGAAGGAGGTACGTATGAATCGGACCAAACGTGTGGCGGCCTTTTTAGTGGCGATGGCCGTCTCCCCGGCGCTGGCCGCCGGGCAAAACAACGGAGGTGCGGACGCGCAGGGACGCCGGAGCTACCAGGAGCACGATCGCGGAACCAAGACCAGCTTCACGGCGACAACCGACACCGCCGGCAACGCAGTGCTCACCCTCAGAGGTGGCGACTTCATGCTCGAGAAAGTGGTCGCGCACACCGGCGACGCGACGCTTCGGCTGTCGCAAGGGAAGGACGTGGTGACAATCGCCATCAGCCAGAGCGGATTTCACGTCGCCAGAGGGCAGAAAGCCGTCCGCGTCGACCCGCGTTCCGGGAGCTACGACAGACTCGATGCCGTGCGTTCACTCCTTCTGGGCTCTCAGGCTGTTCGATCGTTCAAACGGCTTGTCGCAGCGCTGGAGGAGCGCGACGAGAGCGAAGAGGACGGACCTCTGGCACTCAGCGCGCTGGTCGACGGGGCTGTCGTGCAGCTGCTCGATGGCGACGCCGACGCCCCGCGGCGCCTCGCGAAACGGATTACGCGAAAGCATCGGGCTTCGCTGCGCGTCGTCAAGTCGGCCAGGCTGCCGGGCATGTTTGTCGACTGTGTGGGGCTGTATCAGGTCGCACTCATGACGTCATACGGCCAATTCGAGAGCTGTGCCATCGAATCGACCGGATATTCCTGGTGGAGCAGAGACCTCATTTTCGAGCTGTGCTCGTGGGAATGGGCGATCCGCTCCTACCAGTACATCTGGCAATTCATCGGCTGCTTTGTGATTCCGTGGAATGGCCTATGAGAAAACTCGTGCTTGGCGTCGTCGTTGAAGTGTTCCTGGCGTTGGCCGTGGCGGGCCTCATTCTGGCGCTCGCGATCCCGTTGCTGAATCGCAGCGGCGCCTTGACGGTCGGAGACTTTCCATCTGCCGCCATCAGCGTCGGCGTGATCGCGGGCATCCTGGCCGTCGCGCTCTTCCGGCCCGGCAGCGCGATACACCGCTACATCAAACGCTCAGCGAAGGACTCTTGAAATGTCGAGCTGGTCGATCTGACGGATTGGTCATCCGTCAGATCGATGGGGAGCCCGACCGAGACCGGCGCGCACACGATGTCGCGACCGGTGACGGCCGAAGGGAACGGTATGCGCCAATGGGGCAGGGCAAGTGTTCGGGTTCGATAAGGGATGGCAGGCCTTCGTCGCTGAGCTTCTTCGTGACGGTCCTCAACTCGCGGATGTTCCCAGGCCACGGATATTCCACGAGCCGCCGGCGCGCCGCGTTCGACAGCTTAGGCGCTTCGGTACGCGCGTGCAGCGACAGGTAGTGATTGAACATCAGCGGAATGTCCTCCGGTCTTTCCCGAAGCGGCGGGATGACAAAGCGGATGACATTAAGCCTGTAGAACAGGTCAACGCGGAAGGTGCCGGTCTGGACAAGCTCGAAGAGATGGCTGGTGGTTGCCGTCATGAGCCGCACACGTCTTTTGACAGTTACGGTTCGGTCCATGAATCGCAGCAGCTGCATCTGCGCCGGCGCCGGAATGTTCTCGATATCCTGAAGGAGCAGCGTCCCATCGTCGGCAGCCTGCAGGAATCCCTGGCTGTCCGGCCGCGTTGAGGCTCCAGTCCCGGACGGAGCAACGTCGAGCACGTCAGCCGCGTTGATAGCGACAAACGGGGCGCGCCGGCGGTAACTCAACCGATGGATCATGTTGGCCGCCGACCGTTTGCCCACGCCACTCTCGCCGCTGAGCATGACGTTGACGTCAGTCTGGCTGGCAATTCGCATCTCAGTTTCGAGTTTGCGCATTCCGCCATTCGCCCAGACTAGATTCGCCACTTGAAGATCCATGCCCGCGCAGTGAGCAAGGTGGAGACCACCTCGATCCTCGGAGATCGAATTTCGTAAGTTATTGTTAATATTGATGTTGTCGCCTTGAACAGAAATTGCTTACCATACGCCCCATGACGAAATGCCGAAAATTCGGCATCTGACGACGTCTGTGACGAAGGTCCCAAGGTCATAGCCGATGGACGAACTTACGCTGACAGTGCCCAAGCTCCTCGAGGAGGCGCAGCGGCTCCAACAGGAACTGCGCGAAGAGCGCGATCGCCTCCGGCTGCTACTCGACGTAAACAACCTCCTCGTCTCGCGACTCGAGTATCCCGAATTGCTGCGTACTCTGTCGGAATCGATGCAACGCGTGGTCAAGCACGACTCGGCCAGCGTGGCACTCATCGATCGGACGACCGGGCACCTCCGGCTTCAAGCGCTGACCTATACCGCCGGCGGCGTGGTCGAGCCGGACATCGTTCTGACGCTCGACGGCTCGGCCGCCGGCGTCACGTTCCGAACGGGTGTCGCGCGCGTATTCCGTAAGGACGATCTCGATCGATTCTTCAAGGACGGTCCGCCCCTGATGCCGCCATCGCTCCAGGCGCTGTGCTGCGTTCCTCTGGCGACACGGCGCGGAACCCTGGGCACGCTGAACGTGGCGAGCGTCGATCCTGACGCGTTTCCGGCTCATGAGCTCGAGCTGTTGAAACAGATCTCCACTCAAGTCGCGATCGCGATGGAAAACGCGCTGGCCTACCGGGAAATCATGGGCCTCAAGGACCATCTTGCCGAAGAGAAGGAGTACCTCGAGGCAGAGATTCGGCTCGATCGCGATTTCGGCGGCGTCATCGGCGAGAACACGTCGCTGAGAGACGTGCTTCGAGCCGTCGAGACCGTGGCGCCGACCGACGCCACGGTCCTGATCCGGGGAGAAACCGGTACCGGCAAAGAGATGCTGGCACGCGCCATTCACAATCTCAGCCCGCGCCGCGATCGCACGTTCGTGCGTCTCAACCTCGCCGCGCTTCCGGCCTCGCTCATTGAAAGCGAGCTCTTCGGGTACGAGAAAGGGGCGTTCACGGGGGCCACAAACAGCAAAATCGGCCGCCTGGAACTGGCCAATGGCGGCACGCTGTTCCTCGATGAAGCGGGTGATATCCCGACGGAAATCCAGCCGAAGCTGCTGCGCGCCCTGCAGGAGAAAGAATTCGAGCGGCTGGGAAGTACACGCACGCAGCGGGTTGACGTTCGGCTGATCGCGGCCACCAATCGCGACCTCGAGCAGATGATTGCCGATGGATTGTTCCGGAGCGATCTTTACTACAGGCTGAATGTCTTTCCCATTCACGTGCCGCCGCTGCGCGAACGGCCCGACGACATTCCCGCGCTCGTCGAACACTTCGTCGACAAATTCTCGCGGCCGCTCAAGCGCCGCATCACCATCATCCCGAGCGCGACGATGGAGGCGCTCAAACGATCGTACTGGCCGGGCAACATTCGCGAGTTGGAGAACCTGATCGAACGAGCCGTGATTCTTTCATCCGGCCCGGAGCTCAAGGTTCCGCTGGCAGACCTGCGGCCCGCGCTGGCGCGAGGCACGAGCACACCAAAAACGCCCGCCGAGCAGTTACTCGATATCGAACGCCAGCAGATTGTCACAGCGTTGAGGGAGGCCGGCGGTGTCATTGCCGGCGCCACGGGCGCCGCAGCCAGGCTGGGGATCAAACGAACGACGTTGCAGTCCCGAATGCAGAAGCTGGGTATTGTCCGTCCATCGTTCTAGTGCCTTGCCTGTGAGCTTGACCATCGGGGGCCCGCATCGTACCTTGACGCTTTCGCGTCTCCCGAAGGACGTCTGCCGCGCCGTAGCAGCGTCAGCTGCGCAGGCGGGCGCGCCTCAATGAACCAATCTTCCACTCAAGAGCTCAAGAAAACGCCATTGAACGCCCGGCATCGCGCTCATGGCGCGCGCATGGTGCCGTTCGGCGGGTGGGACATGCCCGTGGAGTACTCGGGCATCGTCAACGAGCACCTCGCGGTGCGCACGAAAGCCGGCTTGTTCGATGTGAGCCACATGGGCGAAATCGAGCTGGCGGGAAAAGATGCGCTCGCGGCAGTCCAGAAAATTGCGGCGAACGATGCGGCCAAGCTGAACATTGGACAGGCCCAGTATTCAGCCCTCACGACGCCGGATGGAACGTTCGTCGACGACCTCCTCGTGTATCGCCTCGCGAAAGAGCATTACATGCTCGTGGTGAACGCAGGCAACATCGAGAAGGCCTATAAATGGATTGGTGAGCACGCCAGGCCGGTGGGTGATGTCGCGGTCGTCAACTCGAGCTCCCGGTATGCGTTGCTGGCCGTACAGGGGCCGGCCGCGGCGTCGATCGTTCAGGGACTCACGACTGTCGATCTTGCCTCGATCCAGTACTACTGGTTCGCTCACGGCGAAGTGGCGGGCGTCCGGAGCATCATCTCGCGCACCGGGTACACAGGTGAGGATGGCTTCGAGCTCTTTATTCCGCCCGCATCCGCCGAGCGCGTGTGGAATGCGATTCTCGAGGCAGGCGCCGAAGCCGGCATCGTGCCGGTCGGCCTGGGTGCACGCGATACGCTGCGGCTCGAGGCGGGCATGCATCTCTCGGGTCAGGACATCGACGAGACCACGACGGTGCTCGAAGCCGGCCTGGGATGGATCGTCGGTTGGAAGAAGGACGACTTCATCGGCAAGGCCGCGCTCGAGCGGCAAAAGAACGCCGGGCTGACTCGCAAGCTCGTTGGATTCGAAATGACGGCTCCGGGGATCGCGCGCCATGGCTACAAGGCATATGCGTCGACTGGTGAAGGAATCGTGACGAGTGGTACGCAAACGCCGCTGCTCAAGAAGGCGATTGGATTCGCGTATCTGCCAATCGAGTCGACGGCTGCCGGCACCGAGTTCGATGTCGATATTCGTGGCCGTCGCGTGCCCGCGCGCGTTGTCCCGCGGCAGTTCTACAAACGTTCCGGGAGCTGACACATGTATCCTTCCGACCGCCGATATACGAAAGACCACGAGTGGATCATCGTGACGGGCAGCCTCGGACGCGTTGGCATCACCGACTACGCGCAGAAGCAGCTGGGCGACGTCGTCTTTGTCGAGCTGCCCGATGTCGGTCGCGCCGTATCGCAGGGCCAGACGGCCGGCACGATCGAATCGGTAAAGGCGGTGTCAGAGCTCTATAGCCCCGCCTCGGGAAAAGTCGTCGCCGTCAACAGCGACCTGGGCGGCAAACCTCAGTTGGTCAACACGGATCCGCACGGCACCTGGCTGTACGACATCGAGCTGGCGAGCCCCGGGGAAGTCGAAAATCTGATGAATAATGATCAGTACGCGGAACTCGTGAAATAACCACGCACGACATGCCCATTGATTCACCTGACAACTTCGAGCAGAGGCACATCGGTCCCGATGAGAGGCAGCAGGCCGAGATGCTCCGCATCATCGGCGCGCGCTCGCTCGACGCATTGATTGACGCGGCGCTGCCGGCAAGCATCCGTCTCAAAGCGCCTTTGCGTCTGCCGCCGGCGGAAACCGAGCACGAGTATCTCGATCGGCTGCGCACGGTGGCAGCGAAGAACCAGCGGTTCAAATCGTTCATCGGGATGGGCTACTACGGCACGATCACGCCGAGCGTGATCCTGCGGAACTTGTTCGAGAACCCTTCGTGGTACACCCCGTACACGCCCTACCAGTCGGAGATTGCGCAGGGCCGCCTCGAGTCGCTTCTCAACTTTCAGACGATGGTCCGCGATCTGACAGCCATGGAGATCGCGACAGCTTCGCTGCTGGACGAGGCGACTGCAGCCGGAGAGGCGATGACCCTGCTCCATCGCGTGCACGCCCGGCAGGCCTCGGGCGCGCGCAACACATTCTGGGTGTCCGAACGCACCTATCCCCAGGTGCTCGACGTGCTCAAGGGGCGTGCGGAACCGCTCGGCATCACGATCGTCTTCGGCGATCCGTCCTCAGCGCAGTTCGGCAGCGATGTGTTCGGTGCATACCTGCAATCCCCGGACGATTACGGCGCGCTCGTCGACCTTCGGCCGTTCATCTCGCGGGCACACGAACAGAACGTGCTCGTGGCCGTAGCCACCGACCTTCTGGCGCTCACCATTGCCGTGCCTCCCGGTGAAATGGGCGCGGACGTCGCGGTCGGCAGCGCCCAGCGGCTCGGTGTTCCTATGGGTTATGGCGGCCCTCATGCGGCGTTTCTCGCGACGCGCGAGACATTCGTCAGGCAGGCTCCCGGCCGCATCATCGGCGTGTCGATCGACTCGCACGGAAACCTCGCGTACCGCATGGCGCTGCAGACGCGCGAGCAGCACATCCGACGCGAGAAGGCCACGTCGAACATCTGTACGGCGCAGGCGCTGCTCGCCAACATCGCCGCAATGTACGGCGTGTATCACGGTCCCGACGGGCTGATGGCCATTGCGCGGCGCACGCACGCCCTTGCGTCCACCCTCGAGACCGCTGCGAAGGGTCTGGGCTACCGCCAGCAGAACGAACACTGCTTCGATACGCTTCGGATTCAGGTACCCGACGGCATCGGCGAAACAAGCGTAGGTGTGAAGGCCATTGCCGAGCGCGCGGGACTGAATTTCCGGTACTTCGACAGCGCCCACATCGGCATCGCGCTCGACGAAACGACGACGCTCGGCGACGTGCGGGCCATTGTCGGCGTTCTTGCGGAGGCGGCAGGGAGACCGGTTCCGCGCATCACGGACGCCGAGTTGCCGCGCGAGCTGCCGTCTGGACTCGCTCGCAAATCGGCATTCATGACGCATCCGGTCTTCTCGGCGCATCGTTCAGAAACGAAGATGATGCGCTATCTGAAGAGGCTCGAGCGTAAGGACGTAGGACTCGACCGCTCGATGATCCCGCTCGGCTCGTGCACGATGAAGCTGAACGCGGCGTCCGAGATGATCCCTGTTACGTGGCCCGAGTTCTCGGCGATCCACCCGTTCGCTCCGCTCGGGCAGGTGCAGGGGTACGCGCAAGTCATCAGCGAGCTCGAGCAAGCGCTCGCGGAAATCACCGGCTTCGCAGCCGTGTCGTTGCAGCCCAACTCGGGCGCTCAAGGCGAGCTCACCGGCCTGATGGCGATTCGTGCCTACCACCATTCCCGAGGAGACGCGAAGCGCGACGTCGTGTTAATCCCGGCGTCCGCGCATGGAACCAATCCGGCGAGCGCAGTGATGGCGGGCCTCAAAGTGGTTGTCGTTGGCACCGACGCGAATGGCAACATCGACGTCGGCGATCTGAAGGCAAAAGCGGAGCAGCACGCCCATCGCCTCGCGGCCCTGATGGTCACCTATCCGTCGACGCATGGCGTCTTCGAAGATGCGATTCAGGACATCTGTGCCGTGATCCATCGGTATGGCGGTCAGGTGTACATGGACGGCGCGAACATGAACGCTCAGGTGGGCCTCACGAGCCCGGCCGCGATTGGCGCCGACGTGTGCCACTTGAACCTGCACAAGACGTTCGCGATTCCGCACGGCGGCGGTGGGCCCGGGATGGGCCCCATTGGCGTAGCCGCACATCTTGCACCGTTTCTTCCCGGGCATCCAATCGTTCGCGTCGGCGGCTCCGAGGCCATTCGCGCCGTATCGGCGGCGCCGTGGGGATCGGCAAGCATCCTGCTGATTTCCTATGGCTATATGCGCATGTTGGGCGCCGAGGGTATGACGAACGCCACGAAACACGCGATCCTGAACGCGAACTACATCAAGAAACGCCTCGAGCCGCACTACGACGTGCTGTATACCCGGCCGAACGGCACGGTCGCGCACGAGATGATTTTCGATCTTCGGCGGTTCAAAGCGTCCGGCGTGGATGAGCTCGACGTGGCGAAACGGCTGATGGACTACGGATTTCACGCGCCGACCGTGTCGTTTCCTGTGGCCGGCACCCTGATGATTGAGCCGACCGAGAGCGAGTCACAGGAGGAGCTCGATCGCTTCTGCGACGCGATGATCGCCATCCGGCAGGAGATTCAAGCCGTCGTCGACAGACAGGCCGACCCACACGATAACGTGCTGAAGAACGCACCGCATACCGCGGCCGCCATCGCAGCCGATAACTGGCCGCATCCCTATAGCCGCGAGCAAGCGGCGTTTCCGCTGCCGTTCGTCAAAGCCGACAAGTTCTGGCCTCCTGTCGGGCGCATCGACAACGCACATGGCGATCGCAATTTGATCTGCACCTGTCCTGATGTCGCCGAGTACGTCAATACGTAGTGCCGACCTTCGGGTTGGTCAACCCGTAGTGCCGACCTTTAGGTCGGCGTGGGTCAGCGAATGCGCGTGCTGAATGCCGCTCAAATGCGTGACGCCGATCGCCAGACCATCGACGAGATTGGAATTCCGTCGATGGTGCTGATGGAGAATGCGGGACGACAGGTGGTTGCGGCGCTCGAGGCTGCGTACGACGACCTCACGGACAAACACGTGGCCGTGCTTTGTGGGCCCGGCAGCAACGGCGGCGACGGGTTCGTCGTGGCGCGCACGCTGCATCAGCGGGGCATCGACGTGTCGATCTTCGTCATCGCGACCATGGCGGCGGTCAAGGGGGATGCGCGGCTCAACCTCGAGATCCTCGGCCGTCTGGGTCTCACCGTCGTCGAGATTTCCGACGAACAGGCGTGGGACCTTCACTTCTCGGAAATTTCTCAGTGCGACCTCATCGTCGACGCGATTTTCGGCACCGGCCTCAGGTCTCCGCTCGCAGGAATGCTGGAAACGGTTGCCGCCGATGTCAACGCTTCGGCCATCCCGGTGGTCGCAGTGGACCTGCCCACCGGCCTGTCGGCCGATCAGGCGGAGCCGATCGGCGAATGCATCCGTGCAGCGATGACCGTGACACTCGCTGCGCCGAAGATTCCTCTCGTCCTGCCGCCTGGCGAGTCACTCGCGGGCAGCATCGTCATCGCCGACATCGGAATCCCGCCCGAAGTCCTCGACAACCTCGCAGGCCCCCGACTCGAGCTGCTCACGCGTGAGGGAATGCGAGAGATTCTGCAACCGCGAGAGTCGGATTCGCACAAGGGCGACTACGGACACGTGCTCGTCATCGCTGGTTCGCGCGGAAAGACCGGCGCCGCGCACCTCGCGGCGGTCGGTGCGCTGCGATCGGGTGCAGGTCTGGTCAGCGTCGCAACGCCGCGCAGCGCCCAGCCGATCGTCGCGGCGATGGGCGCGGAGTACATGACCGTGCCCCTCGACGAGAACGCCGAGGGAACGGTGGCGGCGGGAGCGCTCGCAGCGGTGCTCGATCTCGAGCAGGACGTCATCGCGGCAGGCCCCGGCCTCGGCCTCGGACCCGACGTCACGGTTTTCATCCAGGAGCTGGTTGCGCAAAGCCAGAGCCCGCTGGTGCTCGATGCCGACGCGCTGAACGCGCTTGCGTCCGATCCCGATCGCCTGCAGAGCGGCGGCGAAGGCTCCCGGTCCATTATCATCACCCCCCATCCCGGCGAAATGGCGCGCCTGGCCAACACATCCGTCGACGAAGTGCAGGCGAGCCGCCTGGATGTCGCGCGCGACTTCGCCGTTCAGCATCAGATTTACGTCGTCTTGAAGGGATATCGCACGCTGATCGCGACGCCCGAAGGGAAAGTGTTCATCAACCCGCTGGGCAATCCGGGCATGGCCACCGGAGGCACGGGCGACGTGCTGGCCGGTGTGCTGGCGGCGTGGCTCGCTCAGCTGCTCGACGCGGAGGCGGCGTGCAAGATTGCCGTGTACCTGCACGCGCTTGCCGGCGATCTGACGGAGGCCGACGAAGGCGAAGTCGCGATGACGGCCGGCGACCTCGCGGCGCACCTGGGCGACGCCGTGCTCGAACTGACCGCCCGCCGCCGCGTAAAGCCATCCGATGGCCAGTCCTGAGATCATCACGACGAATTCCGAACACGAAACGTTTGCGCTCGGAGAAAAACTCGCCGCGTCTCTTCAGCCGGGAACCTTCGTTCTCCTGTACGGCGATCTCGGCGCGGGCAAGACGGCGTTCGTGCGCGGCATGGCCGCCGGCCTCGGCGCGAATCCCGACGAGGTCTCGAGTCCGACGTTCGTGCTGATTCAGCACTACAAGGGCCGCATGCCGCTTGTGCACGTCGACCTGTATCGCCTCGAAAGCCGCGCCGCGGTCGATGATTTGGGATTGGAAGAGCTCGTGAGCGGGGCAGTGGTCGCGATCGAATGGGCCGAAAGGCTGCCCAGGTCGCTTGAGGGCAGCCTGTCCGTGAAAATTGACGACATGGGCGACGACCGTCGTCGCATCGTAATCGAATAATTAAATCGGGATCCTTTTTCGAGGCGACCGGCCGAAAAAGGATCCCGATTTAATTATTCGCTCCGGTAGTTCGGCGCCTCTTTCGTGATCGTCACGTCGTGGACGTGACTCTCCCGGAAGCCGGCCGGTGTTATCTTGATGAGCCGCGCTTCCTTCTGGAGGGCGGGAATGTCGGCGCAGCCGCAATAACCCATTCCGGCGCGGAGGCCCCCGACGAGCTGGTGGATCATCGAAGCCACGCTGCCCTTGTGGGCGACGCGCCCCTCGATGCCTTCCGGAACCAGCTTCTCCTGCGCGCCCTTGTCCGACTCCAGCTCGAACTCGTCCTGGAAGTATCGATCTCTGCTGCCGCGCCGCATCGCGCCGATCGACCCCATGCCCCGGTATTCCTTGAAGCTTCGGCCCTGATACAGGATGAGCTCGCCGGGACTTTCATCGGTTCCCGCGAACAGGTTGCCTATCATCACCGAACTGGCGCCGACGGCGATCGCTTTCGTGATGTCACCCGAAAATCGAATGCCGCCGTCGGCGATTACCGGGATCTTGTGCGGCGCCGCGGCGCGCGAGCACTCCATGACGGCCGTGATCATCGGCACGCCGATACCGGCGATGACTCGTGTCGTGCAGATCGATCCGGCGCCGATGCCTACCTTGACCGCATCCACGCCCCGCTCGACAAGCGCCTCGGTGGCTTCCGCAGTCGCGACGTTGCCTGCAATGAGATCGATGCCAGGATGCTCGCGGCGAATCCGGGCGACCATGTCGAGCACGCCCTGCGAGTGGCCGTGCGCGGTGTCGACGACTATGACATCGACATATGCGCCAACGAGGGCAGCGGCGCGCTCAGGCGTGTCGCGAGCGATCCCTATGGCCGCTCCAACACGCAGCCTGCCCAGGCCGTCCTTGCTGGCATTCGGGTACTTGATCTGCTTCTGGATGTCCTTGACGGTAATCAGCCCCTTGAGCTTGAAGTCGCGATCGACGACGAGCAGCTTCTCGACCTTGTGACGGTGCAGGATTTCGCGTGCGGCATCGAGCGTGGTGCCCACTGGCACTGTTATGAGATTGTCGCGGGTCATGACCGCCGAGATCGGACGATCCACGTTGATCTCGAAACGGAGATCGCGATTCGTGAGGATGCCGACGAGCCGTCCTTCTTTCGCGCCCCCCTCAGTGATGGGCACCCCGGAAATCCGGTATTTCTTCATCAACTCGAGGGCTTCATGAATGCGGCGTTCGGGCGAGAGCGTAATCGGATTTACGATCATGCCGCTCTCCGATCGCTTGACGCGATCGACTTCCGAGGCCTGCTCCTCGATTGAAAGATTCTTGTGGATCACGCCGATACCGCCGTGCTGTGCCATCGCAATCGCGAGGCCCGACTCCGTTACGGTGTCCATCGCGGCGCTGACAATCGGCACGTTCAACCGAATATTGCGGGTAAAGCGGCTCGTGACGTCGACCTGGCTGGGCACGATAGTAGAGTGGCGCGGTACCAGAAGCACATCGTCGAAGGTGAGGGCAGTGGGGAGGTCGGTAATGAGATCGACCGCGCCCAACTGGAGGATTGACGAGGCGTTTCTAGACTCCATTAGGTCCTCTTGGCCGGCGTGAAGGCCGGCCTACGCTGCCGCTCCGTGACACTTCTTGTATTTCTTGCCGCTGCCGCACGGACATGGATCGTTGCGGCCGACTTTCGGCTCGTCGCGCCTGACGGTCTGCACGGGGGCGTCGTCGCCACCGACGCGCGCCGGAGCGGCAGGGCGCGCGGGGAATCCCGCCGGCACCGAGGAGGCCCGCGGCGCGGATGCAAATGCGCCTACAGGCTCCGCCTTTGGCTCGTTCAACATCATTGGGACGGGGCGCGGCGCGCAGGACGCGGCGGGGCCTGATCACCGACGACTGTGAACTGGCCGATCCATAGCCTGTTCACCATGTCTTCGTCGACGCGCCGCTTCATGTCCTGAAACAGCTCGAAGCTTTCTTTCTTGTACTCGACGAGCGGGTCCTTTTGACCGTAACCGCGCAGTCCAATGCCTTCCTTCAAGTGGTCGAGGCTGTAGAGATGGTCCTTCCACTGGCGGTCGACCGTCTCGAGCATGACGAACCGCTCGACTTGCCGCATCGCCTCGGCGCCGACGATCGTTTCCTTCGCGTCGTATTTCTTGACGATGCGCTCCCAGAGCGCGTCGCGGATTTCCTGGGCGGCCTTGTCGGTGAAATTGAGGGCGGCATAGTCGCCGGCGTCGAGCCCGAAGACGCGCGACATGTCCATCTTCAGCGCGTCGAGATCCCATTCCTCGGGTTCAAGCTCCTTGCCCGCGTAGGCCTCGATGGCGTCGTCCAGGACGTCTTCGGCCAGCGTCATCAGATAGCCGCGCGTATCGATTTGCTCGATCGCCTCGGGATCTTCCTCGTCTTCGACGCGAACCTTGCCTTCGAGCAGCTCGCGGCGCAGCGCGTATATGTTTTCGCGCTGCTTGTTCATGACGTCGTCGTACTCGAGGAGGTGCTTTCTGGTGCCGAAATTCTGCGCCTCCACCTGCTTCTGGGCGCGCTCGATCGCCTTGGTGACCATCCCATGCTCGATGGGAACACCGTCTTCCATCCCAAGCCGCTGCATGAGGCCCGCGATGCGATCGGATCCGAAGATGCGCATCAGATCGTCTTCGAGCGACATGTAGAAGCGGGACGATCCGGGGTCGCCCTGCCGTCCGGCGCGTCCGCGCAGCTGATTGTCGATACGCCGCGCTTCGTGGCGCTCGGTGCCGACGATGTGGAGCCCCCCGACATCGACGACTTCGTTGTGCTCGGCGTCGGTCTCCAGCTTGAAATGGTTGAAGACGCGGTCCCAGTCGGCGCGAGCCGCCCTGTAGAAACCGTCGAGGTGGTAGAAGTGCACGAACTCGTCCTCGTCGGTGAAGCGCTCTTCGCCCTTCGGCAGCCGTTCGGCCTTCTGCTCGCCCAGCAACTGCTGGCGCGCCATGAACTCCGGGTTCCCGCCGAGCAGAATGTCGGTTCCGCGGCCCGCCATGTTGGTGGCTATCGTCACCGCGCCTTTGCGGCCGGCCTGAGCGACGAACTCGGCCTCCTGGGCGTGATACTTCGCGTTCAGCACGACGTGCTTGATGCCGCGGCGCTTCAGCTTCGACGACAGCTTCTCGGACTTCTCGATCGAGACCGTGCCGACCAGGACAGGACGCCCCGCTTCCTGCTTCGCGAGAATGTCGTTGACGATGGCCTCGGATTTCTCGTCGCTCGTACGGTAGATCGAGTCGGGTTCTTCGACGCGCCTCAGCGTCTTGTTCGGCGGAATGACGATGACGTCCAGCTTGTAGATCTTCGCAAATTCCTCAGCTTCGGTGTCTGCCGTACCGGTCATGCCGGACAGCTTCTTGTACTTGCGGAAGTAATTCTGGAAGGTGATGGTCGCGAGCGTCTGGTTCTCGCGCTCGATTTTCACCTTCTCCTTGGCCTCGACGGCCTGGTGCAGACCATCGCTCCAACGGCGTCCCGGCATCAGGCGTCCCGTGAACTCGTCGACGATGACGACCTGGCCGTCCTTGATCATGTAGTCGACGTCGAGCTTGAAGATCGCATGGGCCCGAAGAGCCTGCTCGACATGATGCTTGATGTGCGCATTTTCCATGTCGTAGAGGTGACCGCCGTTCAGACGGTTCGCGAGATACTTCTCGGCCGCCTGCATGCCGCTCTCGGTCAGCGTGACGGTCTTGTGCTTCTCGTCGACAATGTAGTCGCCGGTCGCTTCGAGCGCCTCGCGCTCCTCGGCTTTCGTGTCGCCCTTCGTCTTCGCGCCCGGCTTCAACCGCGGGATGATGCGATCGACTTCGTAGTAGAGATCGGTCGACGCCTCCGCCGGTCCCGAGATGATGAGCGGGGTGCGCGCCTCGTCGATGAGGATGCTGTCGACTTCGTCCACGATCGCGAAGTGATGGCCGCGCTGGACGTACTGCGACAGCTCGAATTTCATGTTGTCGCGCAGGTAGTCGAACCCGAACTCGTTGTTGGTGCCGTACGTGATATCCGCCGCGTACGCCTTCTGGCGCTCCGCGTCGTTCAGCTCGTGCTGGATGACGCCGACCGACATGCCGAGGAAACGGTGAATCTTGCCCATCCACTCGGAGTCGCGGCGGGCCAGGTAGTCGTTGGTCGTGACGACGTGCACGCCCTTGCCTTCGAGCGCGTTCAGGTAGGCGGGAAGGGTGGCGACCAGGGTCTTGCCTTCGCCAGTCTTCATCTCGGCAATGGCGCCGCTGTGCAGGACTGCACCGCCCATGAGCTGCACGTCGAAGTGGCGCATGTTCAGCATGCGGCGTCCGGCTTCGCGAACGACAGCGAAGGCCTCCGCCTGCAGGTCGCTGAGCGTCTCGCCCTTGGCCACCCGCTGACGGAATTCGTCGGTCCTGGCACGCAATTGCTCGTCCGAGAGCGCTTTGATCGACGTCTCGAGGGCGTTAACCTGCTCGACGAGCGGGCGCAGCCGTTTCAGTTCGCGCTCGTTCTGGGTTCCGATGACTTTTGCGAGGAGAGTACCCAGCATTGGGGTTTATTTCCGAGGGTAATCAGACGATTTTAACACAAGGTTAAGACGTGGCTTACGAGCGCCTGGTTCCGGAGGACAGGAACGGATGGGTAGTGTCCGGCATCCGCCTCCGCGCCGAAGGCGCTTCGGCGAGACTCGCCGTAGCCTTGGCGAAGGCGGTCAGCCGGACCGCAATCAGTCCTGGGCAGACTTACCAGTCAGAAGCCGCAGCGGATTCATCAGTTTGCCGTTGGCGAGCACTTCGTAGTGTAGATGTGGCCCTGTGGCTCGTCCCGTCGACCCGACGTAGCCGACGACGTCGCCACGCTTGATCGTGGCGCCCTGCCACACCGCGAACTTCGACAGATGGCCGTAGCGCGTCACGATTCCGAATCCATGGTCGACGACAACCAGGTTGCCGTAGTCGCCGCTCGGAGCGGCGAGCTCGACTTTGCCGGAGGCTGTGGCGAAGATCGGCGTCCCTTTGTCGGCCGAGATGTCGAGGCCCGGATGGAAATCGCGGGCGCCGTTGAACGGATCCGCTCGCATGCCGTAGCCTGCAGACAGCCAGCCATGAACAGGCCAGATGGACGGCGTCGCGTTCATCAGCGACTCGCGCTTTTCGACGTTATGCCGGACGGCGCTGAGATGTCCCTCGAGGCTGCCGAGCACGTTGCGCAGCATCGTAAACGTGTGATCGAGTGACGACACCGACGCCGTGTTCAGCTCGGGTGTCAGCATCGCGCTTGCGCCCTCGATCGACGTGCCGCCGACGGCGCGATTTTTCACATTCGACGGCAGTTTCTCCATTGCCCGCGCCGACACCGGATCGAGACGAGCACGAAGCCCGAGTTCGCTGATCGCCGACTGGAGCGACTCGATCTGCGCGGCAAGCGCGCCGGTCGCCGCGCGGTAGCTCGAATTTTCCTGTACCAGCGTGGAGTTCGATGCGCGCAGATGATTCACTTCGGTCGTCGCGCTAATCCTGAGCCCCAGCCCGACGAGAACAGGGAAGGCGAGAATGGCGACAAAGGCAATCGCAAACGGGCGCAGACGAATCGTGAGCCGGCGAACGGTGCCGGTTTGGCGGTCTGCGAACACAATCGTGTAACGTTTCGGCATCAGATACGTATCCGGTCGATGTCGGCCGAGGCCGTGCGTTTCTAAAGGGGGGAGCGCCTCACGAAGGCCTGCCAGCCGAAGCTCGTCATCGAACGTCGAGCGAAGGCTCGTGCAAACCGAAAGGCCTGGGGACTTTAACATAGCTTATCGACGAAAAGGTACCAGAAGTTTACGGGTGGCGAAGACCAGGCGAAGATTCGCTGAATCTGTATTGAAGCGCTTCTGCCACGTGTTCGGTCGCGATGGAAGGGTAGTCTGCCAGGTCGGCAATAGTGCGGCTGACGCGGAGAACCCGGTCGCATCCCCGCGCGCTCAAACAAAACTTTTGAATCGCCGCCTCCATCAGGTTGGTCGTGCGCGCATCCAGACGGCAATGTTCGCTCAGCTCGCCGCCCTCCAGTTGCCTGTTCAGCTTCTGGCTCGCCTCGCCGAATCGCAATCGCTGGCGCGTCCGCGCCTCGACCACTCGCGCTCGGATGAAGGACGATTCACACCCGTTCGAACCAACATCGTCTCGCACGCTCGATCCAATCGCCGGCACTTCGACAACGAGATCGATCCGATCGCGAAGCGGGCCTGAGATCCGGCTCGCATACCGCTGAATCTGCGGATCCGAGCACCGGCATGCGCGCCTCCGGTCTCCAAGGAACCCGCACGGGCATGGGTTCATCGCCGCAACGAGCATGAATCGAGCCGGGAACGACGACGTGCGTGCCGCGCGCGAAACGACGACGCGACCTTCTTCGAGTGGCTGCCGAAGCGCCTCGAGCACGCGTCGATCGAACTCCGGCAACTCGTCGAGGAAGAGCACGCCGTTGTGCGCGAGGCTTATCTCGCCCGGACGCGGAATCGATCCGCCGCCGACCATCGCGACCTCCGAGATTGTGTGGTGCGGCGCGCGGAACGGCCGATAGTGCATCAGCGCCGTCCCGGGTGGAAGCGTGCCCGCAACAGAGTGCACTGACGTGCAATCCAGTGCTTCATCGAAATCGAGGGCTGGCAAGATTCCCGCAAGCCGCCGCGCCATCATCGTCTTCCCGCCGCCGGGCGCGCCGATCAGCAGGACATTGTGACCACCGGCGGCGGCGATTTCGAGCGCCCGCTTAGCCATGCTCTGGCCGATGACGTCGGCAAAGTCCGGTTGGGAATCGCCAGCCCCGCCGGATCTGAAGGCCGCCGCTCCGGCTGATGACGCCGCCATGGTCGTCGTGCTGGTCCTGAGGCCAGCCCCGGCATTCAATGCGTCAACGGCCTCGGCGAGCGAATCCACCGGCAAGACTTTGAGTCCCTCGACGACAGAGGCCTCGGGCGCATTGGCGCGCGGCAAGAGAATGGCCGCCTTGCCTTCGCGCTTCGCTGCCACAGCCACTGGTAACACACCGCGAATCGGCTGAATCGTTCCGTCGAGGGAAAGTTCACCGAGCAGCACGACCCCATCGACCAGACGCGGCTCGATGACGCCGCTGGCGGCCAGCACGCCAAGAGCGATGGGCAGGTCGTAAGACGCCCCGGCCTTGCGTATGTCCGCGGGTGCCAGGTTGACGGTGATTCGATGACCAGGAAATTCGAAGCCCGAGTTGCGAATCGCGGTGCGGACGCGATCGCGGCTCTCCCGTACGCTGGCGTCCGGAAGGCCCACCATCGTGAACACCGGAAGACCGAATGAGACGTCGACTTCGACGAGGACGGGAAGGGCTTCGACGCCGAGAACAGCCGCGCTTCGAAGGCTGGCGAGCATGGCGAGCCCGCTGCAAATAGCCGTCCGGAAGGTCAACGGAGAAGATTCCGCAAAATCGAGAGCTATGGGCGCGGAAATTCTCGACGCTTCAAGAAGTGCAACAATGGGGAAACAACAGCTGCGCAGAATTCGCTAACTCTGGGCAGGTCGTCAGGACCAGGTCTGGAGCTCCACGATGTTGCCTTCGGGATCCGTTACGTAACACCACGTAACGTTGCGGCCAGCCGCAGTCGTGAGGGTGACGATCTCACCAACAGCCGTTCCACCTGCACGAAGAACTTCAGCACGCGCGTCGGCGACGGAGTCAACCGCGAACGCGATGTGGCCGAATCCAGGACGATTCACGGCGGGAGCAGGTCCATCGGCGGGCCGTGAATAGCTGAAGATCTCCAGCGTGGGACCGCTTTCGCCATTCCCAGGCAGCCGAAGGTGCACTCCGTCGATCCTCGAGTTTGGTACACCGGTTCCGGCTTCCAGCTGCGGACCTGAAAAATGCCGCTCGGGAGGAACCAGCACGCAACCGAGCAGCGACTGATAAAACTCAGCCAGCTGGCGCCAGTCCTTCGCAATCAGGTTTGTATGAACGTAACGAGCGCCCTGAATCATGGCGCAGACGATAGCACTAGGACTGGGCTGTGGGCTTTAGAGCCGTTTTCGTTTGCGCGTAGTACGTAGTGTCCGGCTTTAGCCGGACTTCACGAGGTCCGCCTGAAGGCGGACACTACGTAACATGTGGAAATCGGTCTAGGCTCTGGATTTCGACTCTCAGAGCTTTAACGATTGTCTCTTCGTGTCTCTTCGTGGTCTAGCTACCGCCTACCAGCTACCGCCTACCAGCTAGCTACTTTCCGGTGAAAATGACCGCGCAGCGAGCTGTTCTGTCGCAATCCGGCGGCCGGCGAGCTGCCCTCGTTCCATTTCACCGATTGCCCTTATGCGGTGGCCCGCGCGTTTAGATTGCGCGGTGTTCACCAGATTGTCTGCGATGACGCCGAGTCCGACCCATCGGTGCATCCCGTCGAGCCCATGGTAGCGACAGCAATCAAGTCCGTGTCGTCGTTTCAACACACTGATGCGGCCTTCGCAGCCGACACGCCAGCGTTGTCCACGACGGAACCAGCGTTGGCGTTCGTAGGCCCGGCGCGCCGGCGATTTGGGCCCGCGCCGCGGCAAGATCACGCGGCGGACGCCGCGGGCGATCGCGTCGCGTTCATTGGCCGCCGAACTGAATCCGCGATCGCCCGCGGCCAGATCCGGCGCGCGACCGAAGATCGTGCAATGCCGATCGAGCGCAGGCGTCCACAAGGTGCTGTCGGCCGGCCTCGTCGCATGCACCTCATAGCCCGTAATGATCTGATGCTCCGCTTCCTGGATGGTGACCAACTTCCCAAACTCGTTCGGCGTGGCGATCTTGCCCTTGCGAATCGTCTCGGTGTGCGGCTCGAAAATGCTCAGCACCTTGTGGGCCACATGGGTATCCCACCAAGGAGTCGCGCGCGAGTCTGGGCAATCACCCGTTGGACGAGTGGCCGCATCTGCTGCAAGTGCGTCTGCGCGCGGTGCAGGGTCGGTTGCACCTGTGGGCGCGCGGTGCGCACGCGCTGGCCCACACGGCGGACCATCGTGGCGGCATCGCGCAGGACGGCGCGCGTCGTCGCCATCAGCTGGCGATAGCTCTGGATCATGGCTGGCCGCGTCTTCGGCCATCGCGCCTCGTAGCTGATGGTCAGCACGCAGCGCATCACACTCCGCAACCGATTGCGAACTCGCCCGCGCGATCGCCCAAGACAGCGCTCGCACGTTCCATCCTCCGCGTGAGCACACGCACGCTGTCCTGCAACAACGTGCTGTCGGTCGGATAGTGGACATTCGTCGCTACGACCGTGGTGTCGATGCGAAATCGACGGCCGTGCGTGACCCCGGCACGCTTGGCCACCTCGACCACCTGTCGATGCAACTGCTCAATCACCTCGGGTCCCAGCGCTCGGGCGATTTCAGGATTGTCTTCGCGTCCGGCACGTCGCCCGCATCCATCCGCGTGAACATCCGATACACCAAATTCGCGCTAACTTCCCGCTCCAAGTCGTCGTAGCTCCAGTCGAACAGATGCTTGGATCAGCATCCGAATGACGACCTCGGCCGGTGTGCCCGGGCGGCCCCGCAGCGACTGTGCAGCCAGGCGCCTCGAGCGCGTGCGCGACGACCTCGATCACGGCCTCGTCCTCGAGCAACGTGTCGATCTTCCGCAACCAGTCGGGCCACAATTTTGCCCATCGGGCAACAGAACTTCGAACAGACTCCGTTCGCGCTGTCGACGCTCAACCATGCCCGCTCCTTTGATAAAAAATCATGCGCGGGCCGTGTAGACGACGGATCGATCGAGGCAACGCAGAATGAACCATTTAGTCACGGCCCGCCGCTGGCCGTCTGTACAATTCAACGAGCTACGCGGTCATTTCTCACCGCAAGTAGCTAGCCACCAGCTAGTTCGCCGCGCGGGTCGCGAAGATCGTGAGCCGATCTCCGACGTTGATGCGGCTGCCGCGGATCGTCCGGGCATTCCAGGACTTTAATGCCGCCACCGTGGTGTTGTAGAGCTTCGCGATTGAGGAGAGCGTGTCACCCCGCTTGACGCGGTGGACGATGCGCTGCGGCTCGACGGGTTCAGCGCGCGGCGACGAGAGCGCCGGTTTTTGCACCGGTTTCTGCACAACCGCAGGCTCTACATCGGCCAGAACCGGTTCGGGCGCCGGGTTCTCCGGGCGTGCCGCAAGCAGCGTCGTCGGCGCCCTCGGGATGATCAACTGCTGCCCCGGCTGCACGCGCGAGCGGAGAGTCAGCGAATTGGCTTCGGCCAGATCGGCCTGCCGCACCTTGAGCTTCCGCGAAATCGACAGCAACGTTTCGCCGCGCTTCACCGAATGCCACTGGAACGCGTTCAGGCTCTCGGACGGCGTCTCGGCCAGGCGCGCACGGAACGCATCACTGGTGCCCACAGGCACCTTGATGTCGTACTTCGGAGTGCGCACCGGCGTCGTCCAGCGGCGAAGCTCCGGATTGAGGGCTTCGATGTCGTCGATCGGAGCACTCGTCCACTCGGCCACGAGGCGCAGGTCGACGGGATCGCTGACCTGCACTTTTTCGTACGAGAGCGGTATCTCCGGTTCGACCGCGAAGCCGTACTGTGCCGGGTTCTTGGCAATCACGATCGCCGCGAGAATCATCGGCACGTATTCGCGCGTCTCTCGCGGCAGATAGCGCGACGTCGCGGTCAAGGTCCAGAAGTCCTTCTTGCCCGAGCGCCGCATGGCGCGCTCTACACGGCCCGGGCCGCCGTTGTACGACGCCATGACCAGATGCCAGTCGTTTTCGAACATCTTGCCGAGCGTTTTCAGGTACTGCGCAGCGGCCTTGGTCGCCTTCTCGGGATCGGATCGTTCGTCGACGTACCAGTTCAGCGTCAGGCCATGATCGCGGCCCGTGTAGCTCATGAACTGCCACATGCCTTGCGCCTTCACGCGCGACCGCGCCGTATTCTTGAACCCGCTCTCGATGAGCGGAATGTATGCGAGGTCGAGCGGCAGCCCTTGATCGCGGAATTCTTCCTGAATCATCGGCAGGTATTTCGCACCGCGCTGCAGTCCTTCGGTGATGAACTCGCGCAGATTGCCCTGGAAGAGCTCGATGTAGGAAAGCACCTTGCGATTGAGGGGAATGTCGACGTCGTGGCTCGTCTGGCTGAGGTCGCTTGCGACCGCACTTTCCGTGGCCGTCGTCGGGGCGGGCGGATCGAAAGTCGAAATCGCCAGCAGCTTGTCGATCGACGCCGGCTCTGTCTTCTTCTCCGCAAAACCGTCGCCCTGCGAGAGCGCCACGATCTCGTGGGCGCTGATGCGCTCGACGAGCTGGTCGAAATGCTTGCGAACTCGTGCTTCTGTGCGCGCCCCGGCCGCCGACTTCAGCAGCACCTCGATGGCCAGATCGAAGGACGTTCGCGCCTGCTCGAGGTGCCCGAGCGCGAGTTCGCGCTCGCCGGCAGCGAAATGGCGCTGTGATTCGGCAATGAGATCGGCAATCGGATCATGGACGGGGACAGGGTCGGGCGGCCGCACCTCGATGACCGGTGGGGGAGGTGGGGCGACCGTCACCTGAACAGGCTTCGAGGACCTGCCGCACCCGACAATCGATAGGCTGACGCCGATAGCAGCTGCCACGGGCAGCAGTGTCCGGTAAGTCATGAACCTCTCTTACTTACAACGTTTCGTCTCTGACACAATCGAACGACAGAGACGACCGTAACCGAGCGGGACCTATCTGGTGGAAACCGAATGCGAGGTTAACACGCTGTTCAATGGTTGGTCAACCATAAGTCCAGCCACGTCAGCAATAACAGGAATGTCATCGTGCCGGACACCTGTCTCAACGCGCGTCAACGAAGACCCGCTTTTCCTCTCCCAGGTCGCGTGCGGCGGGCGTGACGATTGTCCGGCTGTCGAGCACGATTTTCAGGCCTGCTTTGACCGCCTGGCGCACGTCGTCCTCGCACACAAACGCTGCGGCACGGGTGCCTGAATGAGCCGGACCGGTTCTGAGTTCGAGGTGCTGGGTTCTGTGTTCCGGTTCCGGGTTCCGGGTTCCGGGGTTCGGGTTTGAAATGCCCCGCGCGGCCAGGAACTGGTCGATGCGCGGGCCAATGAGATCGGGATTCAGACCGCTCCCCTTGGTCCGGCTGAAGCCGGACACCACCGAAGCATCAGCAGAAGCCATATCGGACCTCGACGCCACGCTGCCTTTGGCGGGCTGGGTCTCATACGCCACGCGCTTGATGTTCAGCAGATGCTTCGGCGAGATGTTGTCGGACGTGATGTTGCCGCCCGATCCGCCGCATCCCAGCGTCATCGCAGGGTCGAGGCCCGTCGTCATCCCAACCGAGCCATGCGTCGTCGGTGTATTCACGACGATGCGGAACGCAGGTTTCTTGAGGCCGAACTCGAGAATGATCTGGTCGTTCCGCGAGTGAATCGACATGGTGTGGCCCATGCCTCCGTACCGAAGAATTTCCTTGCAGCGCTCGCAGCCCGCACGCCAGTCCGGTACGACGTACCAAGACAGTACCGGACAGAGTTTCTCGATCGACAGCGGAAAATCGCGACCCACGCCTGCGAGAGGCGCCACCAGCACGCACGTTGTGGAGGGCACGCTGATTCCGGCCTTCTCGGCAATGTACGTGGCAGGCCTGCCGACCAGCGCCGGATTCGGCAGCCGCTGCGGCGTGACGAGTATTTTCGCGACTGCGTCAATCTCGCCGGCGTTCAGAAAATAGGCGCCCTGCTGCACGAGCTCGCGCTTCAATTCTTCCGCGATCCCGTTGTCCACAACGACCGAGTTCGGCGACGAGCAGAGCAGTCCGTGGTCGAACGTCTTGCCAACGATGATGTCGGACGCCGCCTTCCTGATGTCCGCCGATCCTTCGACATAGCACGGCGCGTTACCGGGTCCGACGCCGTAGGCGGGTTTGCCGGAACTGTACGCGGCGCGGACGAGGCCCATGCCGCCGGTGGCGAGAATCACCGCGACGTCGCGGCTCTTCATCAGCTCCTGCGTGCCTTCGAGCGTTACCGTCGTCATCCAGTTGATGCTGCCCTCAGGCGCGCCCGCGCTGCGCGCCGCTTCGTTCATGATCTCGGCGACGCGCGTGATGCACCGGACGGCCGAGGGATGCGGGCTGATGACGATCGCGCATCGCGCCTTCAGCGAGATGAGAATTTTATAGATCGCCGTCGAGGTGGGATTGGTCGACGGCACGATCGCTGCGACGACGCCGAACGGTTCGGCAATCTCGATAATTTTGCGATCGTCGAGACGCTGCAGAACGCCGACCGTTTTCATCGGCCGGATAAATCGGTATACGCGGTCGGCGGAGAACTGGTTTTTCTGGACCTTGTCGGCGACGACGCCGTATCCCGTCTCCTCGACCGCGAGCTTGGCGAGTGCCTCGCACTGCGGCGCTACCGCAGCCGCCATCGCATCGACGATCGCATCGATGCGCTCCTGCGACAGCTCGGCAATTTCCATTTGCGCCTGCCTGGCGCGGCGCGCCAGCGCACGCGCTTCCGCGATCGAAGCAAGATCGCGATCGGATGCCTTGGAGGAGGAGGGAACTGGTTGAGGACTTGCCATGTCCCGCGCCTGTTACGCCTTGGGCAGAATCTTTTCGACTTCGCTGTGCGGGCGAGGAATGACGTGAACCGAAACGAGCTCTCCGACCCGGCGTGCGGCAGCGGCACCTGCATCGGTCGCTGCTTTCACCGCGCCGACATCGCCGCGCACCATCACGGTGACATAGCCGGCGCCGATGTATTCCTTTCCGACGAGAACCACGTTGGCCGCTTTCACCATCGCGTCAGCCGCCTCGATCGACCCGATGAGCCCTTTGGTCTCCACCATTCCGAGCGCTTCTAAGGACATGTGAGCGCGACTCTAACAGATTAGGCATGGTGCGGCAACACGGTTATAATGTTGATTCCTCTCGGGTTTAACCGACATAACCGACACCGTTTTGACGATGCAGAAATCAGTCCTCGGAAAGGCATGTTTGGCCGTCGTGGTTCTCGGCCTGGCGGCAAGCGCCTCATCGTGCCGGCGAGAAGAGCCTGAGCCGCCGCCCTTCGCAACGCCATCGTTCTCCGTAACGCAGACACGTCTGCCGCTCGGGAGCCCGGTGGAAGTGACCTACAAGTTCGTGATGGAGAAGAACGCGCCGCCGATTCCGGAGAACTTCAGGGTCTTCGTGCATTTTCTCGATGCGGACGACGAACGGATGTGGACCGACGACCACGATCCCCCGATTCCAACGACGGAGTGGAAGCCGGGTCAGGTCATCGAATACAGCAAGACCATGTTCGTTCCGGTCTATCCCTATCAAGGGGCGACAACGGTCCTGATGGGGTTGTATTCGCTCGCATCCGATTCCCGGCTGCCGCTCGCCGGCAAGAATCACGGCCAGCGCTCCTACGTCGTGGGCCAGCTCGAATTGCTGCCGCGCACCGCGGGAATCTTCGTGATGTTCAAAGACGGCTGGCATCCGGCCGAAACGCCGCCCGATAACGCTGCCATCGAATGGCAATGGTCCCGGAAGGAAGCGACGCTGTCGGTCAGAAACCCGAAAAAGGACGTGACGCTGTACCTGCACCTCGATCATCCGGGACTCTTCATGGAGACTCAGCAGGTCACAGTCACGCTCGGCGATCAAACAATCGACACCTTCGCCCTCGAACCGAAGAAAGAGCTGATTCGGAAGCCGACAATCACTGCCGCGCAGCTTGGGACGGCCGATGTAGTGGACTTGAAGATTTCGGTCGATAAGTCTTACGTGCCTGCCGTAATCACCAATGGCGCCAACAGGGATCCCCGCGAGCTCGGCGTACGCGTGTTCCACGCCTACGTCCAGCCCGTAGGCTAGCGATGCGTTATCTCTTCACGATCGTCGCGCTTGCGATCGCAACGCCGGCATCGGCTGAGCTGATCTTTTTTTCCGAGCAGCGATCGATGTCGGTTGCGAGCCATCGCATCGAGGGCGATCGCATCATCGTCGCGCTACGCGGCGGCGGAGAGATGTCGTTCGACCGGGCGCTCGTCACGAAAATTGCACCGGACGAGGTGCCTTACGACGACGATGCCGCGGCCGCGTTGCAAGACCCTGTTCCTGCAGTGGGCGTCGGCGTCGAGCTTGCGGGCAAGACAGCCTACGATCCGATGATCGAGAACGCGGCGACGAGACACGACGTAGACGTGCGCATCGTAAAAGCCGTCATTCAGGTCGAGTCGGCATTTCAGCCGCGTGCGCGCTCGTCGAAAGGCGCCATGGGTCTCATGCAGCTGATGCCCGGAACGGCGCGGCAGTACCAAGCACGCAATCCCTACGACCCCGCAAGCAACATCGAAGCTGGCACCAAATACCTCAAGCAACTCCTCGACGAGTTCGAGCTTCCGCTGGCGCTGGCTGCATACAACGCCGGCGAGGGCGCGGTACGCCGTTTCGGCGGGATTCCGCCATACGCCGAGACGCAGGCGTATGTGACGAAGATTCTGGGACTGCTCGGGCGCGCTGGAATGTAGGTTGCACCCAAGTGCTATAATTTCAGCGACTTAGCATGGAATTTCGCTGCAGGCTGGTCACGGCCGCGGGGGAGATCGTCGAAGGGACCTACGCGGCCGAAAACGAAGCGCGCCTGCGCCACGACTTCGAAACGCAGGGGCTTCACGTGCTTTCGCTTCGCAAGCGAAGCGCGCTGACGGGCGGCAGCCTGTTCCCGAAGCGCCGAAAAGTTTCCCACCACGAGTTTCTCGTTTTCAATCAGGAATTCGCTACGCTGCTGAAGGCCGGAATGCCTCTCGTGCAGTCTATAGATCTGTTGCGTCATCAGGTCGTGAACCCCGTCTTCCGGGGCGTCCTCGACGACGTACACGAAAAGGTCCGCGGCGGCATCGCCTTGTCCGACGCGTTCGGCGACCACGGCGACCTGTTTCCGCGGGTGTACACCGCCTCGCTGCTCGCCGGCGAACGGAGCGGCAATCTCGACGCGATCCTGCGGCGGTACGTGGTTTACGAAAAGGTGATCGATACGGTCCGTCGCCGGACGATCTCGGCGCTGATCTACCCGATCATCCTCATCGTGCTTGCGATCGGACTTGTGGGCATCATCGTGCTGCGCGTGGTCCCCTCGTTCAGCGATTTTTATGCGAGCTTCGACTCCGAGCTGCCGCTGTCGACGCGCGTCATCCTGGGCATCTCGAACTTCGCGCAGGAGCGGTACCTGCTCGTGACGGCGATCGCCATGGCCGGAAGCGCGTTGTTCGCAGCGTGGATTAAGCGGCCGGGACAGCGCGCACGGTTCGACCATGTCGTCCTGGCGATTCCGTTCATCGGCCGAACGGCGCGCAAATTCGTAACGGCCCAGATGGCGCGAACGCTGGCGACGCTGCTCGGGGGCGGTATTCCGCTCGTCAACTCGCTGGAGGTAACCGCGCGGTCGATCAGCAATCACCACATGGCAAAGGAGCTCGATGTGGTGACGCAGCGCGTTCGGGAAGGCGAAGGACTGGCGGCATCGTTGACGGCACGCCGGGTCGTGCCCGACGTCGCGCTGAAGATGATCGAAGTGGGGGAGTCGACCGGATCGCTGCAGGACATGTTGAGCAGCCTGGCCGATTTCTACGACGAAGAGGTGGAAACATCGGTCGCCAGGTTCGTCACTTTCATCGAGCCCGCGCTGCTGGTGTTGATGGGCGTGGTAATCGCCGTTCTGGTGTTGGCGCTGTATATGCCATTGTTCCAGTTGAGCAACGTTGTGAATCAGTAGGGCCGATAAGCCGATAAATAGATATCTATGCCTGACCCCCAAATCGCCGTCTCTGCAGACGAGCGCCGTGCCGAATATGAGGCCGCCGAGCGCCTGGCCAAGCGGTATCGGCTCGAGTTCGTCGATATGGATCACTTCCCGATCGATCAGGAGCTGTTCCGCTCGATCCCGGCCGATCTGATGTTGCGGTACTCGTTCGTGCCGTTCAAGCGGCAGGGCAAGGCGCTGGTGATCGTGGTGCCAGACCCGACCGACCTGCCGATGCTCGACGAGCTCTCGCAGCTGCTCGGAACGCCGATTACGGTCACCGTCGGGGCGCGGTCGGCGATCGAGTCGATCCTCAAGAAAAGCGAGAGCTCGCAGCGCGTCCTCGAGGAAGCGACCGAGAGCTTCCAGATTCAGCTTCTCAAGGACGACGACAACCTCGACGAGAACCTCACCGTCGAGCGTCTCACCAGCGACATCAGCCCCGTCATCAAACTCGTCGACTCGACGATCTTCACCGCCATTCAGCGGCGCGCGAGCGACATCCATATCGAAACCGGCGACGACGCGGTCCACGTCAAGTACCGCATCGACGGCGTCCTGCAGCCGGCGATGCGTCCCATCGCCAAGCAGTTTCACAGCCCAATCATCTCGCGCATCAAAGTGATGGCCGAGCTCGATATCGCAGAGAAGCGCGTGCCGCAGGACGGCCGCTTCAAGCTGAAGGTGCCGGGCAAGACCATCGACTTCCGCGTGTCGATCATGCCGAGCGTCAACGGCGAAGACGCGGTTATCCGCATCCTCGACAAAGAATCGATCAGCGAGCAGTTCCGGGAGCTTCGCCTGGACATCCTCGGATTTCCGGAGACACAGCTGAAGCGGTTCCGCAAATACATCGCCGAGCCGTACGGCATGGTGCTCGTCACGGGACCAACCGGCAGCGGCAAGACGACGACGCTGTACGCCGCCCTGTCGGAAATCAAATCGGTCGAGGACAAAATCATTACGATCGAGGATCCGGTCGAGTATCAGCTGCGGGGCATCACGCAGATTCCGATCAACGAGAAGAAGGGGCTGACGTTCGCGCGCGGCCTGCGGTCGATCCTCCGCCACGACCCGGACAAGATCATGGTTGGCGAGATCCGCGATCCAGAGACCGCGCAGATAGCCATTCAATCGGCGCTCACCGGCCATCTCGTGTTTACGACCGTCCACGCCAATAACGTCATCGACGTGCTGGGGCGCTTCCTCAACATGGGCGTCGAGCCGTATCAGTTCGTCTCCGCGCTCAACTGCGTACTGGCGCAGCGCCTGGTGCGCATCATCTGCGCGCATTGCAAGAGGCCGGCGCACATTACCAGAGTCATGCTCGAGGAATCGGCGATGGATCCCGCGCTCGCCGAAACGCAAGCCTTTTATGAAGGCGCGGGATGTATCGAATGTGGAGGCACCGGGTTCAAGGGGCGCATGGCAATCTGCGAGCTCCTCGACCTGACGGATTCGATCCGTGAGATGATCCTCGCGCGGCGCCCCTCTTCGGAAATCAAGAAAACCGCACACGAAGAGGGCATGCAGTTCCTGCGCGAGTCAGCGGTGGAGAAGGTGCTGTTGGGCACCACGACGCTTCGAGAGATCAACAAGGTCACCTTTGTTGAATAGGTCATTCCTGTCACCGGCGTTGCCCACCGTAGCGGTCGAGATCGCCCGCCATCGGGTTTCGGCGGCAACGGTCGCGTTCCGCAACTCCGGGTTTTCGGTCACCGCGCATGCCATCGAGCCTCTGCCGCCCGACGCGGTCGCTCCCGCGCTCAACGCGCCTAACATCGTCGACCCGGCAGCCGTCGCGTCGGCGCTGCGCCAGGTGTTCGAGCGAATCGGAGCGCGCCCGAAGCGCGTGGCGCTGGCCATCCCCGACAGCGTCGCCAAGGTTTCCCTGCTGCGATTCGAGAAGGTGCCACAGCGCAGGTCCGACCTCGACGAGCTGATTCGCTGGCAGGTCCGCAAGGCGGCGCCGTTCCGCATCGAGGACGCTCAGATCAGCTACATGGCCGGCATGAAGACCGCGGGCGGCGCCACCGAGTTCGTCGTGGTGATGGCGCGCAAGGACATCGTGCGCGAATACGAGTCGGCGTGCGAGGCGGCGGGGGCGCAAGCCGGAGTCGTCGATCTCACGACCTTCAACGTCATCAACGCCGTGCTTGCAGGCGCGCAGGCCCCGGCCGATGACTGGCTGCTCGTTCATGTCACGCAGGAAGACGCCACGATGGCGATCCTTCGCGGCGACTCGCTGGTCTTCTTCCGCAATCGCATCGCCGACGGGGAAGGCGGGCTCGCGGACATGGTGCACCAGACGGCGATGTACTACGAGGATCGTCTCGCCGGGTCAGGGTTCGACCGCGTCGTGCTCGCCGGGGGCGGACCGCCGGCCACGCAGGGAGGCCAGGACGCCGATTACCTCCGTCGCGCCCTCGAGCAGCGGCTCGGCACCAAGGTCGACGGAGTCGATCCCCGTAATGCCGCAGCCGTGATGGATCGAATTGCCGCCAGCACCGAGCTGCTGGAGGCGCTCGCGCCGCTCGTCGGCCTGCTGGCGCGTGAGCAGGCGGCCTGACATGCTGCGCACGAACCTCTCTACCCGTCCTTTTTATAACGAGCGCGGTATACACGGAGTCCTCGGCATCACCGCTTTGATCGTGATCGTCGTCACGATTTTCACGCTGACGCAGATCGTGCTGCTGACGAGGCGCCAGTCGTCGCTCAGCAACCGGGCGACCGCCGCCGAGGCGCGCGCAGCCGAGCTCAAGACACAGGCGGCGCGCACGAGGCAGGCCGTCGATGTAAAGCAGCTCGATTCCATTTCCGGCGCCGCACGCGAGGCGAACGAGATCATCGGCCAGCGGCTGTTCTCGTGGACCGATTTGCTGAATCGCCTGGAGAAGACGCTGCCCGACAACGTGCGCATCACGTCGCTGCGGCCAAGCGTCGAGCGCGACGGGGAAGTGACGGTCACGATGACCGTCGCGGCGGAGAGCGTCGACGACATCGAGCAGTTCATGGCGAATCTCGAAGCGACGACGGCGTTCAGCGACGTATATCCACTCGACGACGAACCGGCCGAAGGAGGGGGCGTTCGTGCCAGCCTGGAGGGGAAATATGCACCTGCCCCTTAAGCGCATCTTCGACGAGAAGCGCCGGCTGCTGATTCCACTGCTCGCAGGCATTGCCCTGAATCTCGTCCTCCTTGCAGGTGTCGTGTATCCACTCAGCGCGCGGGTGCGAACGACCGAGGCGCGCGCAGCAGCGGCCGAGCAGCAACTGCTTGCCGCCCAACGCGACGATGCCGACGCGCGCGGCGTCACGCAGGCGCGCGATCGAACGGATACGGCATTGAAAGCGTTCTACAAGGACGTCCTTCCGACCAGCCACGCGCAAGCGCGACAAGCGACGTTCCTGCGGCTGACGCAGCTTGCCGAACAGCACAACCTGGAACAGTCGCGCCGCAGCACCGATCCCAAGCAGGGCAGGGAATCGTCGCTCGCGCGCCTGCAGATCTCGATGACGCTTCAGGGTAACTACGAGGACGTCAGACGCTTCATCCACCAGGTTGAGTCGGGCAGCGATTTCATCGTGATCGACAGCATCTCGCTGCAGCAGGGAGCCGAAGCGGGGGCGCCGTTGACGCTGGCACTGGCTTTGTCGACGTACTATCGCGTGGGTCCCGATGGACCATAAACGCCGGCGCGAGCTGGCCCTCGCCGGAGGGGCTATTCTGCTCGTTGCCATCGCCACATGGGCCCTGCAGCGCGGCGCGCCGCAGGCGCCGGGCGCGAATGTGCCGCCTGCAACGACGGCCGCTACGAACAAGCCGTCGCAACCCAGGAGTCCGGTCACCGAGGTCGATCTCAAATCGCTCGAAGCGGAACATCCCGAGCCCGAAGATAGCACCAGAAATCCGTTCCGGTTCAAGCCTGCATCGGCGCCGCCGCCCTCGGCAGCGATGATCAAAGAACGAGAGGAGCAAGCTGCGGCGGCACAGGCTGCCAGCGCACCGGTGGACCCTCCGCCGCCGCCGCGAATTCCTCTCAAGTACATCGGCGATATGACGGATCCGAAGAATCCGGGAAAGAGGATCGCGATTCTGAGCGATGCGCGAGGCTCGTATTACGGCCGCGAGGGCGAAGTGATCGAAGGACGGTATCGGATCGTGAAGATCGGCGTAGAATCAATCGAGCTTGCGTATCTCGACGGACGCGGGCGCCAGACCATCAGACAAACAGGACAATAAATAGATCGCCACATGAGACCACTGACGAGAGTCTCGGTGCTCGTTCTGGCCCTCGCCCTGTTGACCGGGTGTGCCGCCGGCCGCGCGTTCCAGCAAGGCGAGGAACGGGCTCGTGTGGGCGACTGGGATTCGGCCGTCAGCTATTACCGGACCGCGGTGCAGGACGACCCGGATCGCCCCGAATACCGCATCGCCCTCGAGCGCGCGATGCTGAACGCGTCGCGTCTCCACTTCGACAACGCCCGCGCGCTGGAGGCGAAGGACCAGCTCGACGGTGCGCTGCTCGAGTATCGGAGAGTGGTGGAGTTCGACCCTGGCAACACTCAGGCGCTCGACCGGATCGTCCAGCTCGAGAAGGACATCCGCGATCGGCTCGAAGCCTCTCGTCCGAAACCCGCCATCGTTCAGCTGCGCGAGCAGGCTCGCCAGGTGTCGCCGGCTCCGCTGCTGAACCCGGCGTCACGCGCGCCGCTGGACTACAACTTCAAGCAGGCGAGCCTGCGCGACATCCTGACGTTTATTGGCAGCGCAACCGGCATCAACGTCATCTACGACGCGAGCTTCGTCGATCGCGCCGTGACGGCGACTCTGCAGGGAGCTATCGAGCAGGTGCTCAACACGCTGCTGTCGTCGAATGGATTGTTCTACACCGTCCTCGACGAGCGTACGATTATCGTCGCGCAGGACTCGGCGCCGAACCGTTTGAAATACGAACGGCAGGTGGCCCTGACGATTCCGCTGTCGTACGTCGACGCGACCGAGCTTTCGGCGATGCTGACGGCCATTACGCGGACGACGACCGGCGTCACCATTCCGCCGGTCATCATTCCCAACAAGACGAACAACTCCATTACCGTGCGGGCGACCGAACCCGTGGTGGCGGTCATTCGCGAGCTGGTGCTCACCAACGACAAGCCGCGTGCCGAACTCACGCTCGACGTCGAGATCCTCGAGGTGAGCCGTTCGCGCACGAAGGAGCTGGGACTGAACCTGTCGCAGAACCAGATTGGCGGAATCTTCTCGCCCGAGAGGTTGCCGCCCACCCCGCCCGCGACGACCGACTCGCAGCCATTCAACCTCAACACGATTACGAAGGGCGTGAGTGCCGCCGATTTCTACCTGACGGTGCCGCAGGCAATCGTCAAGTTCCTGCAAACCGACGTCAACACGCGGTTTCTCGCGCAGACGCAGCTGCGGGGGTCGGAGGGCGCGCAGCTCGAGCTGAAGGTCGGCGCTGACGAGCCGTACCTGACGACATCGTTTTCGCCCATCTCGGCCGGTGGCGCCAACGTGAATCCGCTGTCGTCGTACACGTTCCGCACCGTCGGCATCAACGTCCGGGCGACACCCCGGCTGATCACCGACGAAGGGGACATTCTGCTCGAGCTCTTCATGTCGAACGACACGCTGGGGCCCCCTCGTCTCGTCGGCGGACAGCTTGCACCCTCGTTTCCGACCCGAAGCGTCACGACGAAGCTGCGGCTGCGCGACGGAGAGTCGCATTTGCTCGCCGGGCTTCTGCAGGACGACGAGCGCCGTTCGTTGACCGGCTTCCCGGGAATCATCTCCATCCCGATCCTGAAGAGCCTCTTTTCGGCGTCCGACGACACCATCGCGCAGACCGATATCGTGATGCTGCTGACCCCGAGGATTATCCGCACGCACGGGTACACGGCCCGCGACCTCAGCCCGATCTATGTAGGCACCAACCAGAACTTCGGGCTCACGGGGCCGCCGCCTCTCATCGCAGCGCCGCCTGCGGAACCAGAGGTCGCGCCCGCACCCGGAACGGCCACACCCGGAGCACCCGCACCCGGAGCACCCGCGCCGGCGCCAATGGTGCCGCCTCAAGGGCTGCCGGTGCCTACGGCACCACCGGGCGGAACGCCCGGGCTGGTGACGCCGCCGCCACCGCAGAGCCAGGCTGCGCCGCCCGCTGATCCACAGGTGCAACGCGATCTGACCGCGCCGCCGGCGACGACGCTTGCGCCACCCGCGCAGATCTCCCTCACCGCTCCAGTTGGGGATGTACGCGTGGCAGCAGGCCCGTATCTGGTGCCGATCTACGCCAGCAACGTGTCGCGTGCCTCAACGGTCACGTTGACCGTGACATACAACCCCGCAGTGCTTCGAATGAGGACGGTGCAGGAGGGAAGCTTTCTGCGCATGGGCGGGACGAACGTCGTCTTCACGCCGAACAGCGACGCTGCGACCGGCCGCATCGATCTGGCATTCGTGCGCACGGGCGACAAGGTGGGCGCTTCAGGATCGGGGCTGCTCGCGGCGATTCAATTCGACGCCATAGGACCGGGTACCTCGCCGCTGACCATCAGCGGCGTTCTCGCGAATCCGACCGGTGGAACAATCCAGTCGCAGTTTGTTCCCGCGTCGGTTGTCGTACGATAGTGACGTGGGCCTGGAACTGAACCTGAAAGGGCAGCCGCCTCCGCTTCCTGACGAAAATACAGCGGCAAGCTACGGCGAGCCTCGACGAAGCGCGGCTTCGCCGCGCGAAGGCGGGAAGGGTTATACGTTCGTCGAGATTGCCATCGTCACGGCGATCGTCGGCATCCTGGCGTCGGCCGCGCTGCCGCTTGCGAGAGTGACCATGCAGCGCAATCGCGAGATCGAATTGCGCCGCAGCTTGCGTGAGATCCGGACCGCGATCGACAAGTACAAAGACGCGGCCGATCAAAACCTGATTTCGCCGAACGACATCGACACCGACGCCGAAGGATACCCGCCAACGCTCGAAACGCTCGTGCAAGGCGTGACGCCGGCCAACGACACGACCGGCAGAAAAATGCGATTTCTCCGGCGCATTCCCTACGACCCGATGACGCGAACGACCGAATGGGGGAAGCGCTCGTCCCGCGACTCACCGGACTCGAAATCGTGGGGAGGGCAGAACGTCTTCGATGTGTATACGACGTTTGACGGCAAGGCGCTCGATGGAACCAGCTACCGTAACGACTGGTAGGGGCCACCCGAGTCAACGCGGCTTCACGTTGATCGAGCTGCTGATCGTGGTGACGCTGGTCGTCGTGCTGGCCGGCATCGGCATGTCGACGTACTCGACGAGCGTCACGCGCGCGAAGGAAGCGGTGCTCCGCGAAAATCTCTTCCGCATACGGGACTCGATCGATCAGTACTACGCCGACAAAGGTTCGTACCCGCCCGATCTCGCATCTCTCGTGACCGAGAAATACATGCGACAGATTCCCAGGGATCCGTTCACCGAGTCGACCGACACATGGCAGATCGTCATGTCAGAACCCGATCCCGCCGCGCCCAACGCACTTCCAGGGGTGTACGACGTCAAAAGCGGCGCGCAGGGCGTCGCGCTCGACGGAACGCCGTATTCGGATTGGCAATGAAGAGCGTTTCGAACCTTACGGAAGAGTCTGGACGAGTCGACAACTTGCGTCTGACCGCGGCCGCTATTCCCATCCGTTGTCGTGACGGTGACGGTAACTGTCTTTGTGCCGGCTGTGCTGTATGTATGGGAGACCTGGCTGCTGCCGTTGAAACTCTGCCCATCGCCGAAGTTCCAACTGTAACTTCTCACCGTGCCGGTACCTGTGCTGTGCGCTGTGAACGTAATAATCTGATTTCTCGCCACGGTATCAGGGCTCTTCGCAATCGTGACATTCACGATTCCACGTTCGGCAACGCTGACTGACGTGGTTGCAACTTTCGAGCTGCCAGACAACGACGTGCCCGTGACTGTTACCGTGTATACGTCCGAGGATCCGTATATATGCGAGACGCTCTGGTTGGAACCGCCGAGAGGACCAGAGTTCGTGCCATCACCGAAATCGACGACCAGTGACTGAAATGTCTCAGTGGCCGCTGTGGACGTGATCCCGATAGTGAACCTGACCGGTTGTCCTTCGGTCGGCGATTCAGGACTCACAGTGATAGTAATTTCTGGAAGCGAGGTCACTGTCACCCTCACCGTCGCCGTTCCTGCACCCGCCGATGCGGTCACGGTGGCATCGCGATTAGTGACGAGCGTTACCTGAGCTTCACCCGTGAACGACGTATTAGCCGTATTGCTGGAAAGACTTCCAAAGTCAGTGCTGAAGGAAACCGGCACGCCTCTGAGCGCGTTGCCGTCGGCATCGGTGACTGTGGCGGTAATCACTGACGGACTCCCCGGGGCGGTCTGATTGGGGTTAGCTGCAACCACGACGCGAGTCGCGGCGCCGCCGCCGACCAACAGTTCGAGCGCCTCAGACGCGGCCCCTCCCGAGAGGGCCTTTATCGTTGCCCTTCCAGACTGGCCATTGCCGAGGAACTGCACCGTTGCGACGCCGTTGTGCGTTTGCGCTTCTATTGGCAATAGTGTTCCGAGATTCGTCGTGAACAAGACTGTTGTGCCATTGTGAACGGGCGTGCCGCTCGGCTCGATCACGACGGCGTGAATCTCGGTGGTTCCATTTGCCTGCACGACCGAACTCGCGCTGGACAACGTGATGGTCGATTCCGGTGGCGCAAGCAGCGGCACCTTGTCGCACGCGACGGCAAGAACAGCCGCGAAGGCGCATAGCACTGCCACGCGAAGATTCCCCGATCGGGCGAGCCCTGTTATGATGGAAAGCATCCGGAAGGAAATGTCTAACTAGAATAGTCCCATGAATTTAGAGGCTAAGGCAAGCGCCGGCTATGCCATGGCGGCGCTGCTGGTGGCCATGGCGGTGATGGCCATCGTGCTGAGCGCGGCGATGCCGACCTGGTCCCAGATGATTCAGCGCGATAAGGAAGCCGAGCTGGTATTTCGCGGCGAGCAGTACGCGCGCGCGATCAACCAGTATCAACGCAAATTTGCCAACGCGTCGCCGGCAAGTCTGGATGTGCTCATCGAACAGCGCATGCTGCGGAAGAAATTCAGGGATCCGCTTTCGCCGAACAAGGACGGCGAGTTTCAGATGTTGTATCTGCAGAACCAGAGCACCATGGGCCCCCAGGGGACCGGACGAGGGCAGGCGCAGGGGCAGGGGCAGGGACAAGCGCAGGGCCAGGAGCAGGGGCAAGCCTCGCGCGGAGCCGGCCCCGGGACAGGTGGATCAATTGGGCCATCGCCTTCGGGCCGAGGCGCCATCGTTGGTGTTGCCAGCAAGAACACCGGGCAGTCGATTCGTTTGTACAAAGGCAAGAACCGGTACAACGAATGGCAGTTCATCGGAATGGAAATGTCGACGCAGGCTGGAGGTGGTGTAGCCGCCGGCGGGCGTGGCGGAGCTCAACGCGGAGGAAGGGACGGGCGAGGCGGCACAGGGCGCGAAAGCGGATTCAGCGGGCCAGATGGCCGTGGCGGCATGGGCGGCGGGGGATCGCGCGGCCGGGGCGACCAGGGCGGATTCGGAGGCCGTCGGGGCTCCATCACCGCAGCGCTGACATCACGGCGTCGTGCAGCGCCGGCCGAAGCTGCTGAATCGCGGTGTTCTCGCGCGATGGATTCACGCGATTGGTCAGAAACACCACGTACACTTCGCGCTCCGGATCAATCCATAACGTCGTCCCCGTAAAACCTGTATGGCCGAATGCGGAAGGGGACATCTTCGAACCGCACGAAGATGCCGGCAACATCGTGTCCCATCCGAGCGCGCGCGATCCGGTACTCCGGCGAACCGCGTCACGAACAGCCGAACCGTTTCGGCACTCGCGAGCCGCGAATCGCTCCCCGCGAGCGCACCGAGCATCACTCGCGCGACATCTCCAACAGCTCGAGCCGTGCCGAATAGTCCGGCGTGCCCCGCGGCGCCACCGAGCGCCCAGCAGTTCTCGTCGTGCACCTCTCCCACCAGCCGGCGCCCCCGCCACGGATCGTTCTCAGTGGGCGCGATTGACGATCGCAGCGCTGCAGGCGGGTTGAACATCAGCGGCGCCGGCGTCAGCGCACCCAGCAGCTGGGAAGCCTGCGATTGAAACGATTGCCGGCCCGCATCTTCGACGATGAACCCGAGCAGCATGAAACCGAGATCGCTGTAGATCTCCTGGGAGTCTGGCGGATATTCGAGCGGCAGCGAGCAGATCGCGTGCTGAAACTCCTGCCGCCCCGTGTAATCGCGAAAAAAGGGGAGCATATCCGGTGAGGCCCGAGCTGTGGGTCAGCAGGGACCGTATCGTCACGTCCTCGCGATCCCGGCCCCGCCAATCCGGAATCCACCGCCGCATGGGATGGCTCAACGTGAGCGTGCCGCGCTCGACGAGCCTCATCACGAGGCTGGTTGTCGCGATCACTTTCGTCAGCGACGCGAGATCGAAGATGGTGTCGCTCTGTGCAGGCGCCGAATCGGGATCGGCGTCGAGCCTGCCAAAAGCCTGGTGCCAGAGCACCTCGCCCCGCGTGCCGACTTCGACGACCGCCGCAGGAAACGCGCGCTCATCCACGCCCCGCTGCACGATTTCGGCGGCGGGCGCGAAGCGGCTCACGGCGTGAACGCTCCCTTTGCAACCGTGTCGACGTATCCGCTGTCGAGGTTGTCGTACGAGAACAGAACGATTCCTTCGGCGCCAAGCTGTCTGGCAGCGCGTATATTCTCGACAGTGGCCGGCGGTGGAAGCTGAAACGCGCCGATCCCGGCCCACACGGGGTGTTTGCCGGCAAGGTGCTCGACGTTCGCAATCTGCGTTCGAAACAGCGCCGGATCAGTCGTGTAAGCCATCGGGCAGATGGCGTCGAGGAGGCCGGTCTCGAGCCAGCCGCCCCAGTTCTGAAAGCGCCGGTTCGCAGCGTCGTTCGCGTCGGGGAAAACGGCAGCGGTCAGCATCGCGCGCGGACGCCGCGCCTTTACCGTCGCGCGAATTTTCGTGAGAAGCGCCGTGAGCCGCGCGCGCCTGAATTCCTGCCAGCCCTGCGGGAACATCTCCGTGTAGAACAAGGGGCGCCCGCGGGCTCGCGATGCATATTCGCGACGCTCGGCGCCGGTGATTCTCGACGTGATCTCGGCGCGGAACTCGTCGAGCGCCTTGGCGCTGTAGTCGAATTCGTCGTTGGGGAACCGGATGTAGTCGAGGTGGATGCCGTCCACGTCGTAGCGCGACACGATGTCCGCGATCACTTTCGTGGCGTGCTCGACCGCACCTTGATGAATGGGGGAGAGGAAAATCCCTTCAACCCGATCGCTGCGTGCCCGCGCGTACTCGGACAGGCTCCGCAAATATTGAGGCGCGCGCGGATTGATGTGCCCGAGATATTCCGCAAGCGGCCGCGGCACCATCAGCCACTCAGGATGGAGATAGACGATGTGTTTTCGAGCCGCCGGCGGCTCCGCGTCCGAGATGAGATTCACGTTCACCCACGCGTGCACCTTCAGACCGGCGCGATGCGCGCGCTCCACCATAAGTTCCAGTGGATCGAAGGAGGCGGGCTGCGTCGCGAGCAACGCCGGCCGCGGCTCGTGACGGCTGATGTAGTACGCATCGCCCCGCCCGCGCACCTGGACGATGAGGGTGTTGAACCGGCCGCTCTTCGCCCTGTCGACGGCAGCGATCACTTGTCCGGGCGACGCGAGGCTCGCGCGTTGGACCCAGAGCGCGCGGACTTCCGACGATTGCGCGCCGACGGTCCGCCTGAAGGCGGACACTACCGACACAAGCGCAACAAGCAGTACAACGCAAATAGCTGGCCGAGGAACCTTCAGCAACGTGCAGGAAAATGTACTACGAATTGTTCTCGGCAGGGTCGAGGTGCAGCAGTTCGCGCAGCCGCGGCTCGATGTCTTCGCCGATCGCCTCGCGAACCGAGTCGTGCGCCTTACGCAGGCGCGCGATGGCCTGCGTGTAGCCTCCCTTGGTTTTCTGCATCACGATTGCCGCCTTGACGTTCCACTTCGCCTTCTCGAGAAGCTTGTCGGCTTCGTCGCTGTCGAGTCCCGTCACCATCGAGATGATGCGGCGCGCGCGCTCGCGCGCCTTCTCTGACGTCGTGTGGAGGTCGACCATCAGGTTGCCGTATGTCTTGCCGATACGCACCATCGCGGCGGTCGTCAGCATGTTGAGGACGAGCTTGGTCGCGGTTCCCGCCTTGAGGCGCGTCGAGCCGGCGATGACTTCGGGACCCACGGCCGGGGCAATCGTCAAATCGACGAACGTCTGCAGTTCCGTCCTCGGGTCGCAGGTGACGAAGATGATCTTCGACGCCGCCTTGCGTGCGCGCGTCAAGCCGCCCCTGACGTACGGCGTCATGCCGCTGGCAGACACGCCGATGACGACGTCTTTTTTTGTCGGCTTGAGCCGCTGGAGCGCGCGGGCGCCATCTTCGTAATGGTCCTCGGCGCCCTCTTTCGTGTGGAGAAACGCCGTATGGCCGCCGGCCATGACCGCCTGAATCGAGTCTGGGTTCGTGCCGAACGTCGTTGGCATTTCAGCCGACTCGACAACCCCGAGCCGGCCGCTGGTGCCCGCGCCGACGAAAATCACGCGGCCGCCCTTGCGCAGCGCCTCGACGATGATGTCGACGCCGATGGCGATGCGCGGCTTCTCGCGTTGCACGGCGGCGAGCACTTTACGATCGTCGTTCAGCATCAGCTCGATGATGTCGGCCGGCGACGCCTTGTCGATGCCGAGCGTCGCGGGATTGATGGCTTCCGTGGGGAGCTGCTGATATTTCGAACGATGGGACATCGGGTATGAAGAAACCTTAGCGCAACGAAGGGCCGGATGCTACTCTCAGCTCTCGATAGTGTCAACCGCCCACGACCTCGTCGATGCGTATCTCACGCACTTGCGCGTCGAAAGGCGCCTCGCTGATCACACTCTCGAGAGCTATGGCCGCGATCTCCAACGCCTTGGAGAATTCGCCGCGGCACTCGAAAAACCTCTTCAGGCCATGGACCGCCACGATCTCGAGGGTTTCGTCGACGGGCTGATGAATGAGGGGCTGTCGCCGCGCTCGGTCGCGCGCACTGTGGCGGCGGTGCGCGGCTTCTATCGCTTCGCCGTCCTTGCGCAGCATCTCGAGAGCAACCCCGCCGGCGATCTTCAGGCACCACGCGCATGGCCGGCACTTCCGAAGTTTCTGGGCGTCGAAGAGGTCGAACGGCTCATGACGCAGCCCGATATCGCGACCCCTCGCGGCCTCAGGGATCGCGCCCTCATCGAAGTGCTCTACGCCACAGGCCTGCGCGTGTCCGAGCTGATTCACCTTCGCGCGAGCGACCTCAACCTCGAAGCGGGGTACCTGTCGACGACCGGGAAGGGCAGCAAGCAGCGCATCGTGCCCGTGGGCGATCAGGCCACACACTGGCTCACGAAGTACATCCGCGAAGGACGCCCCGCACTAATGGGAAAGCGCACGTCCCCCTGGCTGTTCGTCAATGCCAAGAAGGGAGGCAGCCTGTCCCGCGTGGGCTTCTGGAAAATTCTCAAGGGATACGGCAGAACGGCCGGGCTGTCGCGGACGTTGAGCCCCCATGTGCTGCGTCATTCGTTCGCCACACATCTGCTCGAACACGGGGCCGACCTGCGCTCGATTCAAATGATGCTCGGACACGCGGATCTCTCGACGACTCAGATATATACGCACGTCCTCGAGGCCCGGCTGCGCGCGGTGTATGACCGGTTTCACCCGCGCGCGTGATAGAATTCGCGGATCTTTACTACGTGTGAGGCTCAACTAAAGTTGAGCCCTACCGTTACTAGTTGAGCCATACCGTTATACCCGTAAGGTGCAACAACTACCGCAGGGCGCAACGTAGTTGCGCTGCGTCAATTTCGAAGGAGCACAACGTAATGAGCCGTGACGGTCGCCATCTCTTTACATCGGAGTCCGTAACCGAAGGACATCCCGACAAAATCGCCGATCAGATTTCCGACTCGGTCCTCGACGCCATTCTGGCGCAGGATCCGATGAGCCGCGTCGCCTGCGAGACGCTTGTCACGACCGGCCTCGTCGTGATGGCCGGCGAGATTACGACCAACGCGATCGTCGATTTCCAGGAAGTCGCGCGCGCCGCGATTCGGGATGTCGGCTACACCCGCGCAAAGTATGGGTTCGACGCCGACACGTGCGCGGTTCTCTCATCGCTGCACAAACAATCGCCGGATATCAGCATGGGTGTCGATACGGGCGGCGCAGGCGACCAGGGCCTCATGTTCGGCTACGCCTGCAACGAAACCGACGAATTGATGCCGCTGCCGATCATGCTCGCGCACAAGCTCGTCAAGGGGCTGTCGTGCGCGCGCCGCGACGGGGTACTCGATTACCTCCGCCCTGACGGCAAGTCGCAGGTCACCGTCGAGTACCGAAGGCCGCAAGCCCGTTCGCGTCGACGCCGTCGTCATCTCGAGCCAGCACCGCGAAGACGCCACGAACGATCAGATGCGCGGCGACATTGTCGAGAAGATTATCAATCGCGTCGTGCCCGCCAGCCTGATGGACAAGAACACCAAGATCTACATCAACCCGACCGGACGCTTCGTCGTCGGCGGGCCTCACGGCGATGCCGGCGTCACGGGACGCAAGATCATCGTCGATACCTACGGCGGAGCCGCGCCGCATGGCGGCGGCGCGTTCTCGGGAAAAGATCCCACCAAGGTGGACCGCTCGGCCTGCTACATGGCGCGCTACATCGCGAAGAATTGCGTCGCCGCAGGCTTCGCCGAAAAGCTTCAGGTACAGCTGGCGTACGCCATTGGCGTTGCCGATCCGGTCTCGGTGATGATCGACACGTATGGCACAGGGAAGATCGCCGATTCGCAGATGACCGAGCTCGTCCGCGAGCACTTCAAGCTGACGCCGAAGGGCATCATCGAGGATCTCGACCTTCGAAGGCCGATTTACAGGAAGACCGCTGCCTTCGGCCACTTCGGCCGCAGCGAAGACACCTTCACCTGGGAGAGGACAGATCGCGCCGAGGCGCTTCGTAAGGCCGCAGGACTGTAGGAGTCGACAGTCATCAGTCGAAAGTCGACAGTCGTCAGGCGGTGGTTGATGGCGGCGGCCGTTCTGGCCGCCGCTTTTCTTTTTCTGGTGATTCCGCTTCCAGCGCGGCCGATCGCGCTGCCTGCGCCGGTATCGCAGCCGCCTGCCGCTGTCGGATCGTTTCACGTCCACACCAATCGCTCCGACGGCTCCGGATCTCCGGACGCTGCGGCCGCTGCGGCCGCACTGACGGGGTTGAACTTCATCATCCTGACCGACCATGGAGACGGCACCCGCAAACCCGACCCGCCGCAATATCGGGCCGGCGTGCTTGTGATCGATGCGGTCGAGCTCAGCACGCAAGCCGGTCATTACATCGCCCTCGGGCTGCCGCAGGCGCCATATCCGCTTCGCGGTGAAGCCCGTGACGTCGCGGCAGACGTGCGGCGGCTGGGAGGATTCGGCATCGTCGCGCATCCCGATTCAGCCAAGCCCGGCCTGAGGTGGCACGACTGGGAAGCCCGATTCGACGCGATGGAATGGCTCAACGCCGACACGGAATGGCGCGACGAACCGCGGATGCATCTGGTACGTGCGCTCGCGCGTTATCCGTTCCGCCCGGCCGAAACGCTGGCCTCGCTGCTCGATCGTCCGGATACGACTCTCGATCGATGGGACGCGCTCACAGCCAAGCGCCCGGTTGTCGCGCTCGCCGGAGCCGACGCGCACGCGCGCGCAGGCTGGATGGATGACGACGTGACCGGTTACCGGCGGGGATGGTTTCTGAGAATTCCATCGGTACGACGCATCGTTTCGCACGTTCGCCATCCACGTCGCGCTCGACCGCCCCCTCACGAAGGATGCGGTTGCAGATGCCGCGCTGATCATCGCGGCGCTCAAGCGAGGAGCCGTATATTCGGCAGTCGATGCAGTGGCCGCGCCCGCCGCCCTGGAGTTCTTCGCAACCGGCGGCGACCGCAGAATCGGCCCGGGAGAATGGTTCAACGAGGTCGGCGAGTCGATCACGTTCACGGCTCGCACGAATGCTTCCACTGATGGAACCATCGTCCTTCGAAAAGACGGACGAATCCTGACGCAGAATCCATTGCCGGCGCTCACCGTTCAAACGTCAGGGGAGGGCACCTACCGGGTCGAGGTGTACCTGACGAACGCGCCAGGGGAGCCGCCGATTCCATGGATCGTAAGCAACCCCATCTATGTACGCCCGGACGCATGGGGAAAAGAGTTGCCGGCCGCCGATACAGCCCCGACGATCACGCGAGGTCTGCAGGGTGGCCCATGGCATACGGAAAAAGACGAGGGGTCATCCGCCGCGGTTGCGCAAAAGGATTATCCGACTGGACCTGTGGAGTTGGCGTTCCGGCTGGGCAGCGGGGACCGCGCTGGGCGGTACGCGGCGCTCGGTATTGGCGTCGGAAAGGCGCTCGCCGAGCGCACGCATCTGGCGTTCCGCGCCCACGCGTTGCGGCCCATGCGCGTCTCCGTTCAGGCGCGCGATCCCGGCACGGGCGATCGATGGCAGCGTTCGATCTATCTCGACGGCGAACCGCGCGATGTCATTGTCCGTTTTGCTGACATGACGCGCAGTAGGTTCCAGCGGCGCGCTCGATCCAGCTCTCGCAGACACGCTGCTATTCGTCGTCGATACCACCAACACGCTGCCCGGGACCACAGGAAGCTTCACGTTGGAAAATCTACGCGTTGAACGGTGAAATTTCGACACAGAGGCACAGAGACGCGGAGAAATTCTGCCATGGATCCGCATCGACTTCGTAGGCCGCGACGCGGCCTACACGGCGAAAGGAAAGTCGGCCGTACAAGACTTCGAGGTGATTTCCGGAAGTCTTGATACGGCCGTCTTTCCTTTCGTCGTGCGCCAATGGCGCGAAGTCGATGCTCGTCTCTGTGCCTCTGTGCCTCTGTGTCGAGGTACCAGTATCTGTAACGTACGGACCGTCAGCAAGAGATACATCGCCGCGCAGCCGAAGATGATGTTCGGGGCCCACGCCGCGAGCGCCGGGGCCATCAGACCCCCGGCACCGATCGCGCCGAACACGCTGATCGCCGTCCAATAGAGAATGGCGAGGACGATGCCGGCGCCGATGCCATACATGGCGCCGCGCTTGCCGGTCGTCACGGCAAACGGCACGGCAATCAACGCCATGATGAGCGTGACGAAGGGAAAGGCGAGCTTTCGGTGGAGCGCAACGACATAGGGAACGACGTCGAAGCCGCCGGCAGCGAGCGACGTCACGTGCTCGCGAAGCTGGCGATAGGACATGTATTGCTCGTCGGGCCGCTCGCCTGCAAAGTACCCCGGACCCTCCATCGTGACCGATCGTTCGGTAAATGACGCGAAGCGACGCTTCGTTCCCAAGTCGCGCTCCCATCCTTTCGCTCCGTGCCACAGGACCTGCCCCTTGGCTTCCCGGTCGCCGTTGAAGGTCGCGTACGAAAAATATTTGCGGCGTACGAGCGTTGACGGGTCCTTGCCGAACTCGTAAATCGACAGCCCATTCAGCCGGTTTCGACCGGGCTCGAAATACAAGTACTGATACACGTTGCCGTTGTTCGCCGTCACCCAGCGCCGATTCAAATCGGTGGCCGTGGGAAATCTTCCGCGAATCGTGTTGTTAATGGCGTCTGCACGCCTATTGGACGCGGCGAGCACTCCTTCCTCGAGACCCACGAGAATTGCACTGCCGATGAGGGCGAGAATCAGCAGCGGAGCAGCAGCGCGATACAGGCTGATGCCGCACGCTTTCATCACTACGAGCTCGGTGTTCTTCGTGAGCGCCCCGATGGTGACCAGTGCTCCCATCAATACCGCAAGCGGGACGACGTAGTAGGTAAATCGCGGCGTCGCCCACCACAGGTAGGTCAGCACGGTAAAGCCAGACGCGCGCCCGGTGAACAGATGATCTGACAAATCGATGAAGCTCGCGATGTAGAACAGCCCGAGCAGTCCGGCGCCCGCAAGCATCGACACGCGCAACCCTTGCTTCAATACGTACCAATCGAGGATGCTGGGCCGGGGAAAGGCGATGTGCGGGATCTTGACCACGACAACGACGCGCGTCCCTCTACCGGACGCGGCGGTCGCTTCCTGCGGCGGCGCGGAACGCGCCCGGCGCCGCACGAATGGCAGCGCGAGCTTCATGGACGATTCCTCGGGCGAACGCAACTTTCTCACGATCAACACGAGGCCCCACAACCCGATGACGATGTTCGGGACCCACATCGCCAGCCATGCAAACCAATAGGGCAGGACTCCCGCTTTCGCGATGGACTCCGACATGTACATCAGCACCCAGTAGACGAACACGACGCAAATGCCGAGGACGAAGGCGGCGAGACGGCCGTCGCGGCGATGGCTCACGCCCATGCCGAGCGCGATCAGCATGAAAGCCAGGCAAGCGGCCGGAATCGAGTACTTCTTCTGCCAGGCCATGATCTGGTTGTGCGGGTAAATGTTCTGCTTGCGAAGCTCGGCCATCGCGGCCTTCAGTTCCGCGATCGTCATCTCCGTGTAACCCTTCATTGGTCCCGTCCGCGGAAACACGCTCTCGGGATCGATGACGAGGGTTGTCTGCTCGAAGCGGCCTTCCTCGTATTTCTCGGGATCCTCGAGATTGACGGAGTGATGCGTGCCGCCGAGCAAGACCATGTGTACTGTGCGTTTCGACTCGTCGAGGATCAGCCGGCCTTTTTTCGCAAGGTAGGTTTTCGGCTGCGCCGGCGTGCTGTTCTCGGAAACCATGACGTCGGTCCAGCCCACGCCGGGAGTCACTTCGCGTACATAAATGACGAGATTCGGAAATTCTGTGTAAAACACGCGCGGTTTAATCTTCGTTTCGCCGCGCGTCATCATCAGCTTGAAGGTAATCTCTCTGAACGCTTGATTTGCAAAAGGCAGCGCGACAATCATGACGTAGGTCGTCGCGGCCGTCGCAATCACGCCGAAGAGCACCAACGGACGCAGCAGGCGTCCCAGGCTGATGCCGCACGCCTCCATCGCCACGATCTCGCGATCGCCTGACAGGCGGCCGAGCGTGATGAGGATGGCGACGAGCAAAGCCATCGGAATGGTGATACCGAGGGCCTGCGGCACGAGCGTCGCCAGCACCCGGACCACGATGTCCCAGGAGGCGCCCTCGGCAATCAGCGTTTCGCCGTATTGCAGAATGGGCGGAATTTCGAGGGCGAAGGTGAGCAGCAGCAGCGAGAGGCTGAAGGGCGCCATCAGCTCGCGCAGCACATAACGGTCGAGAATCCTCAGCATTCGGGGTCACTTCGAAGATACCACAATGACTTACGTCGCCATCCTCTGGCACATGCACCAGCCCTACTACGAAGATCTCGCGACGGGCGAGCACGTGCTGCCGTGGGTGCGCATGCACGGGCTCAAGGACTACTACGGGATGGCCGCACTGATGCGCGAATTCCCGCAGATGAAGCTCACCTTCAATCTCGTGCCTTCGCTGCTCGTGCAGCTCGAGGCGTTCGCCGAAGAACGCGCGCGCGACTGGCACCTCGAGCTCGGCCTCAAGCCGGCCGAGACGCTGACCGAGCACGAACGCGCGACCATGCTCTCGGAGTTCTTCCATGCGCCGCGCATGCGGATGATCGATCGCTACCCGCGCTACGCCGAGCTGCTGCAGAAGCGCGACGCCGGCGGGGCGTACTCCGACCAGGACTTCCTGGACCTTCAGGTGTGGCACAAGCTGGCATGGGTCGATCCGTTCTACCTCGACGGCGACCGGCGGGTGCGGCGGCTCGTGCAGAAGCAGCGCGGCTTCGGCGAAGCCGACAAAGCCGACCTCCGCGAAGTCGAGCTCGAGATCCTTCAGCGCGTGATTCCGGAATACCGTGACGCCGCCGGACGGGGACAAGTCGAGCTGTCGACTTCGCCGTTCTACCACCCGATCCTCCCGCTGCTGTGCGACACCGACGTCTTTCTGAAGACCCACCCGGCTTCGGCCGTTCCGCGGCCGGCCTTCCGCCATCCGGAAGACGCGGCTGAGCAGCTTGCGCGTGCACGGCGCTGTCACCACCGGCTCTTCGGACACGAACCTGCCGGGTTGTGGCCATCTGAAGGGTCGGTATCGGACGAGACCGCGGCGCTCGCGTCAAAGGCGGGCTTTCGCTGGATGGCGACCGACGAGGCGATCCTCGGACGCACGATCGGTCACGAGTTCCACCGCGATTCGCACGGAGGGCTCGAGCAGCCCGAACTGCTGTACCGGCCTTACAACGTGCAGATTGGATCGCAGCAGATCGCGTGTCTCTTCCGCGACCATTCGCTCTCCGATTCGATTGGCTTCGTATATGCCGGCTGGCTCGCCGAAGCAGCCGCAGCCGATTTCGTGAATCGACTGGTCGAAGCAGGCCGCCGTTTTTCGGCGGCGACCGGTGGGGAAGAGGCGACCATCCCGGTGATTCTCGACGGCGAAAACGCCTGGGAGCATTTCGAGGATGGCGGGCGCCCGTTCCTGCGCGCGTTGTACGGCATGCTGCAGGCGCACCCCGAGCTTCGACCGGTCACCATGAGCGAAGCCGCGGCGCGGCCCACGCGCACGCTCAACTCCATTTTTCCCGGCTCCTGGATCGACGGCAACTTCTTTATCTGGATGGGGCACGCCGACGACTTGCGCGGCTGGCGGCAGCTCCGTGAAGCACGGCAGATGTTCGAACGCGTCTCGGCGACCGCGAACCTGGCGGACCGGGAGCAAGCCTTCGAGGAGCTGCTCGTCGCCGAAGGCAGCGACTGGTTCTGGTGGTACGGCGACGACCACTCATCAGACCACGACCTCGAGTTCGACGACCTGTTCCGGCGGCACCTCCGGAACGTCTATCAGATGCTTGGGCAGCCAGTGCCTGACGAGCTGTTCGCCAGTAACATCAGCACCGGCCAGCTGCCCGTATCGGTCGCACCACCGGTGGGCCTGCTCAATCCGGTTCTCGACGGACGAGCCACCAGCTACTTCGAATGGCTTCCCGCGGGTATCGTCGAGACGGACGTCCCGTCTGGCACCATGACGGGAGGCGAGCGGCGCGATCCGGAGGTCCGGATGCTGCTGTTCGGGTTCGATCTCGAGTACCTCTACCTGCGACTCGACCTTGGCGGACCGGCACGCCAGAAGCTGGTACAGGGGCTCCGTTGCAGTTTCAGCTTCACGGTGCCCGCGGACTATCGCCTGGTGGTGGCGAGCAGCAACCGGGGCCCGACCGCCGAGCTTCATCACAAGAACTCTGACGGTGGCTGGACGCCGATTCGCGACGCTCGTCCGAAGGTTGCGGCCGACGAGGTTCTGGAGGCCGCCATCGCGTTCGCGGATTTGGGCCTTCAGCCCAACATGCCGTTCGAGTTTTTCCTCACGATTCACGATCGAACGGTCGAGCTCGAGCGGCACCCCGCGCACAGGCCGGTCGCGAGTACCGTCCCGGAGGTCCACTTCGAAGAACTGAACTGGAAAGCCTGATCAGCGCGACGGCGGTTCGAGGTTGTACTCGTCTCTGGGGAACAGGTCCGAATTCACATCAGCGAGCGCGTCACGGTTGAAATCTGGCGCGTAACGCGCAGGACGCGCGAGATAGATCGACATCAGTTCCTCGATGTCGATGCCGGCGCGCGCGTAGTGTTCGCGTACGCGCGGATCGGCGATGCGCCGCAGGATCGCGTCGCGATTGACGTCGATCGGATCACGGCTGCCGACGAGGACCCCCTCGGTGCTCACGACGTGGGGGAACACACGAACGAATGCATTGTGCACGCGCTCGGTGGGCAGCCAGGTGGCCGCCAGCCCACCAGGCCTCAGGCGGCTCTTCACCAATGTGAAATATTCTTCGGAGTAGAGATTGCCGGAATAGGCGCTCGTCGGCCGCAACGCGTCGGCTTCGATGATGTCGAACGTTTCGCTGGAGCGCATCAGGAAAATTCGCCCGTCACCTGTGAGGTGCTCAATCCGTCGATCGCCGAGCAGCCCGTCCAGGCCGCCGTAGGGTTGGCGACTCGCCAGCTGGCGCAGCCCGCCCAGTTGTGGGCCGATGATTTCCACGCAGGTGATACTCGTGATGTCGGGCCTGCCCGCAACCCCATATACCGTGTCGCCGGAGCCAAGCCCGATGATCGCGACATCGCGTGGCGCTGGATGAAGAAACGCGGGCAACATTCCGAGCGCCGTATGGATGTTGCCGTAGGGGATTGTGCTCTGACCGACTCCGTTCACGAAAACCGTCGACCGCCCCTGTAGCGCGCTGGGCTCCAGCCGGACCACCGATAGACCCGTCGCGTCCTCTCCCACGATGATGCGGTCGGCGGCCGCCCCATGGAGCCGCGCCCAAAGGGCCGTCGCATCGGGCAGCGCCCGCCAGACGCCGGCGAATACCAGTGCGGCGGTCAACAGGATCGCGAACCGGACCCGCCCACGCGCAACCCACCCGAGCGTCGCAAAGGCGAAAAGGATGCTCACGAGCGCCAGCGCCTTCAGAGTGCCTGCGGTCCCCAGAACGTCGAGTGCGATAACGCCGGTCACCACCGTGCCCAGGACGCTTCCGGCGATGTTGGCCAGCATGAGCGTACCGAGCCGGCGCCCCAGCCGCGCGAAATCTGTCTGTACGATTCGCTGGAGAATAGGAAAACAGAAACCCATGAGGAATGTGGGAGGCAGGAGTAAGGCGGCGGGAAGCCCGAAGTAGAGCATAAGGAACTCCACAGGCATCTGCCCGAACCGCAGTTTATTGAGCTCGACCGGGACGGCAAGGGGTTCGTAACTTCCGAAATATCGCTGCAGCCAAATAAATCGATCGCTCCCAATGACAAGCGTGGCGACCAGCAGTCCGCCCAGCAGCCCGATGGCGCTCAGAAGGAGCAAAACCGTCAAAGCGGGACGCCGCAGTCGCGGCGCGTAAATGCTGCCGAGCCATGCGCCGATGGCGATGCCAACAAGGTAGATCGCGAGCAAAGTGCCAAAGGTGAAAGCTGTCGCCTTCGCCATGACGCTCAAGAGCCTGAACCACACGATTTCGAGGGACAGGGCGACAAACCCTGAAACTGCATAAATGACGATCCAGGCGATAAACGGCAGGCGCGCGTCCAGCGCAGGGCCCGCATCGTGCCCGGGCCCATCGTCGACATGCGTCCAGGTGGCGCCCCTTCCGGCGAGGAAAGGCAGGATGAGAGCCACGCAGAGCGCATTCATGGCAGCACCGATGCGGAGCCCCTGGTCGAGCCCGACCGCCGGCAATATCACCCATGTCGTCGCGAATGCACCGGCGGCGGCCCCCAGGGTGTTAACCGCATAGAGCCGTCCGACCCGGGCAGATGCCGTGCCGACCGTGGTGGTGACGGCCTTCGCGAGGAGCGGCAGCGACACCCCCATGAAGAAGGTGGGCCAGAGCAGGCTGATGAAAAGGATGGCTCCGAGCCAGTCCTCCAGCTGACGGATTCCCTGGTTCTGGTACAGCACGTCGTAATAGAGCGGCCGGCTCATTACGCTGAACAGCGCGATCGCCACTTCCGCGGCGGCAAACCCGGTGAGCGCCGTGCGTCGGGACACGCGGTCCGCAACGACCCCGCCGACGAGGTTGCCGAGGCCCAGGCCCGCCATGAAGGCGGCAACGATGATGGTGGAGGCGTAGACGTCCGCGCCGGAAAAGAACACCAGCATCCGCTGCCAGACGATCTGATACAGGAGCGCCGCAAACCCTGACAGGCCGAAGGCAAAAAGGGAGGCGATTTGGAAGGAGCGACGACGTGTCGGGTTTTCCACAACCCCTATTTTCGGGCCATTCTCGATGAGTCTTATAATGGTTGTTATGTTAACCAATCTACCCAGGCGGGCTGCGTAACCCCCGGAACCGCCACTCTTATCGACTCTGAGACTCCTCGACTCTTCAACTCCTCAGCCTCTGGACACTGGACTTCGGAACTCTCTTGGGACCTTCGGACTGCTGGGGACTCCCGGCTCCGTAGACACTCGACTCCCTTAGACTCCCCGACTCTTAGACTCCCTGACTCTTGGACTCCTGGGACTCTTTCGACTCTTCGACTCTTCGACTCCTGGATTGGACCCGTGGACCTGCACTCGTGGCCGTGATCCACGCTATCCGTTTTTCAGTTCTCTAAGAATTGCTTCCAGCGCCTCGATGACTTCCTGCCGCGGGACGTTGCCTTTGCGGAACTTGAGCTTGAGGTTGAACGCCTTGCTTTGCGGTTTGTAGCTGAAGACGTATGCCTTCGGACGGCCCGGCTTGGGCTTCGCCAAATCCTGACGAACCTCGGCGCGCGTGGCGCCGCCCTGGCTGACAATCTTCTCGATCAGCGCCGTCATTTTCTGCGGTGTTGGCTGCCTAACTATCTGTAAAAGCAACGATTTAGACGTAATGTCGGCCAGCCGACAAAGGTTCTTTATCTCTTCGGGCATGCCGTTCAGCGCGAGGGATTCGGTAATCGACGTGCGGGACTTTCCCAGCTTCCGAGCCAGCGTTTCGTGTGTGTACCAGCTCTTCTGGGCCAGATGATGTAGCGCCTCGGCCTCTTCGAACGCCGTCAGATCTTTGCGCTGGATGTTCTCGACGAGAGCCAGTTCGATGACCTCGCTGTCATCGACGTCGCGAATGACAACCGGCAGATCCCGCAAGCCCACCTGGACGGCGGCCTGGTAGCGCCGCTCGCCGGCGATGATCTGAAACCGGTCGCCCCGCGCTCGAACGATGAGAGGCTCGATAACCCCCTTCTCGGCAACCGAAGCCATCAGCTCGGAAAGGTCACCCATGACCTGTCGCGGCTGGTTGGGATTGGGGTCGATGCGGTCGATGGGAATCTGGCGCCCGATCGGCGCACCTGCCGAGGCTGCGAGGGCCTCGACGTAGTGCTCGTCATGGCGCATGCGGACAGTTTCGGGGAGACCTCGCCTAGGCACGGTCAATGACCTCCTCGCAGAGACTGTAGTACTCGGTCGCCCCCGTCGAATCGGGCGCGTACGTGAAGATGGACTCTTTGTATGCCGGGCTTTCTTCCAGGCGGACGCTTTTCGTGATGACCGTCTTGAAGACTTTCCCACCAAACACCTTCTTGATTTGCGCGCGGATGTCTTTGGCGAGCGACGTCCGCTTGTCATGCATGGTGATGACGACCCCGAGAATCTGGAGAGACGGGTTCGGGCGCATCCGCACCTTTTCGATCGTCTCCAGGAGATCGTCCGTGCCCTCGAGCGCGAAGTACGACGATTGAATCGGAATCAGCAGATGGGTCGCGGCGACCAGCGCATTGACCGTCAGCAATCCAAGCGTCGGCGGACAATCGATGACGATGTTGGGATACAGCTTCCTGATCGGCTCGAGTTTGTCCTTGAGGCGGAAGTGCGCGTCGATTTCACCGATGAGCTTCGCCTCGAGCTTGGCCAGGGCGATCCGGGACGGCGCCACCGACAGGTTCTCGATCGGCGACTTGACGATCACGTCCGACATCTTCACCGTCGGATCGGCGATCGCGTCGTACACGCTTCGCAGCACGACGCGCATGTCGAGGAACGACATCGTGCTGTTGGCCTGGGGATCGAGATCGATGAGAAGGGTCGCCTTGCCGCGCAGGGCGAGCCCTGCGGCAAGATTGATGGCAGTGGTGGTCTTTCCAACACCGCCTTTCTGATTGGCGATGGCAACAATCATTACGGGGACGTGAAAGTCATTCTAGGGAGGGAGGATGACGAAAGCAAGAAATAAGACTATAAGCGGCGGGTACTCGTAGCGTTGCTACTACATCTTGTACTTCCCCAGCTCGTCCGGATCCAGGTTTTCGAGCCATTTCTGCAGGCGCTCCGTGTCGGGTTTCTCACCCGGGTCGAACGGCTTGGCGTTGTCGATGACCGACTCTTCGACGAAAATCGGCGCCCGTGCCCTCAGGGCGAGCGCGATGGCGTCGCTCGGCCGGGCGTCGATGGCGACCGTCTCGCCGTTCACTTCGAGGTAGATCAACGCGAAGAACGTATTGTCCTTCAGGTCCGATACGACGATTTTTCGGATGGTGCCTTTCAGATCGGTGATGACGTTCTTCAGCAGATCGTGGGTCATCGGGCGTGGCGTGCTGACGTTCTCGATCTGCAACGCGATCGCATTCGCTTCGTAGATCCCGACCCAGATCGGAAGCACCTTGTGCCCCTCCGAATCTCTCAGCAGGATGATGGGCATGTTCGTCACCGGGTCGACCATCAGCCCCTTGATTGTCATTTCGATTTGCATGGCTCTCACGCCTACGCTAGGCCTCGACACAGGCTCTGTCAAGCTCAAGTGCGGCTCCTGCGAGGCTGTACGCGCCCGCGCGCGTAACCTTCACCGGCACGATGCGCCCGAGCCATTCGCGAGGACCGGGAAGGTTGACCACGGTGTTGCCGGACGTCCGACCCGAGAGCTCCCAGTCGCGCCGCCGGCTGACCGAATCGATCAGCACCTCGACCGTCCCACCCACTTCTGCTTCGTGCAACGCGATCTGAATCTCCCGCTGCAAGGCCTGCAGCGCGACGATCCGCCGCGTTTTCTCCTGCTCGCTCACGTCGTCGGGGTGCCGCTTCAGCGCCAGCGTATTGGGCCTCGCCGAATACTTGAACGAATACATGCTCTCGTACCGCACGGTCCTGGTAAGGCTCATCGTCTCTTCGAAGTCGGCGTCCGTCTCTCCCGGAAATCCCACGATCATGTCCGTCGTCAGCGTGATGCCAGGGACCATCTCGCGGAGGGTGCCGACCAAATCGAGGTAGCTCTCACGTGTGTACCGGCGGCGCATTTCCGCAAGGACGCGCGTCGATCCCGATTGCACGGGCAGGTGAAAATGCTTGCAGACCTTCGGCAAGTCGCGCACGGCCTCGATCAGGCGGGTGGGCACATGGCGCGGATGCGGGCTGGCAAATCGAATCCGTTCGACGCCCGGTACGTCGTGAACGGCCTCGAGCAGCGCAGCAAAGTCGCAAGTCGGATCGTCCGGCGCTTGATAGTGATTCACGATTTGTCCGAGCAGCTGGACTTCGCGGTGCCCCTCCCCCGCTGCGCGCGCCACTTCCTCGAGGATGTCGCGCCGCGGACGCATTCGCTCGTTGCCGCGCGTGTAAGGCACGACGCAGAACGAACAGAACTCGTTGCAGCCTTCGATGATGGTGACGTAGGCCTTCACTGGATCGTTGCGCCGCGCCACGCCGAGTGGAAACGACACGTCCTCGTACGCGTTCACGTCTATGCGTGGTGGGCCCTCGGGATCCGCGGTCGCCTGCGCCACGAGCGCGGGCAGCTGCTTCAGACTCTGCGTGCCGACGATGACGTCGACCAGGTCGGTGCGCTTCAGAATTCCGCCGGCCTCCTGCTGTGCAACACAGCCAGCCACCGCGACGACGGGCATGCGGCCGGTTTCGTTACTGGCCTGGCGAATTTCGTCGAGGCGCGTGTAGAGCTTTTCCTCGGCGCGCTCACGCACGCTGCACGTGTTGATCACCACGACGTCCGCCTCGCGAGGCTCTGGCGTCGCCTCGTAGCCAGCCTGCTCCAACAACCCCGCCAGGCGCTCGGAGTCGTGGACGTTCATCTGGCAGCCGTATGTTTCGATGAAGTATTTCATGCTTAGTCGCGGGGGCCCCTCGCCCCGCTCCAGCCGCTCCGCTTGCGGGGCCCCATCGCCCCGCGCCGCTGCGCGGCTCATAGATGTCTCACTTTCGCCCCGGTGAGCCTTCGCTTTTGTTTTATATTCGCTTTCGCCCTCTCGACGAGCTTGCGGCGATCGGAGCCTGACGAAGATCGCCCAGCAACTCGCGGGCGGCGGCGCGAGAGGCGTCTGTCGGGGCCACTCCTCCAATCATACGCGCCAGTTCTTCGACGCGCTCGGAGTCATTCAGCCGGACCACCCTCGTCTGCGTGCGCCCGTTCGCGACGTTCTTCGAGATGTGAAAGTGGACGTGCCCGGCGGCGGCAATCTGGGGGAGATGTGTGATGCACAGCACTTGAAACGACTCGCCAATGGCGCGCAGCTTCTTCCCCACCACGTCGGCGACGCGACCGCCGATACCGGCGTCGACCTCATCGAAGACAAGCGTCTTGCCGGGCGTGCCGGCCGCTGCGAGCGTTCGAATGGCGAGCATCACCCGCGAGAGCTCGCCGCCGCTGGCAATCCGCGCCAGCGGGCGCGGGTCCTCCCCCACGTTCGCCGACATGATAACATTCGGCCACGTCCACGCCGGTGTCGGTCCATGCCGGCTCTGGAGCCTCCGCGGCAAAACGAAGCTCGAACTGCGTGCGCCCCATCGCCAGCTCGGCGAGTAAGGCCTGGATGCGGAGGGCGAACTGCTTCGCAGCGTCGCGCCGGGCGCGAGAGAGGGCTCGCGCGCGCGTCAGAAATTCCGCTCTCGCCGAAAGTGCCTCTGCCTCGAGCCCCGCACGCCGCTCGTCGGCGTTCTCCAGCGCGTCGAGCTGCCGCGCCAGCGCATCTCTCTGTGCGACCACTTCGGCAAGCCCCGGGCCATACTTCCGCTTGAGCCGCTCGAGCAGGGCGAGCCGATCTTCAACTTGCTGCAACCGCGCCGGCGACGCGTCGATGTTCTCGCCGTATGTCCGCAGGGTTTGGGCAAGGTCCTCGAGCTGCGACTTGATCGCGTCGCGAGCTTCCAGATGCGGCTGAAACGCGGGGTCCACGTCCGCGAGCTCCCCCACGCGCTTCCATACCGATCCAAGCCGAGCCAGCGCAGCGTCGTCGCTGTCGTAAAGCGCCGCATACGCCTCGCCGCACAAGCGCTGCAGCTTGTCGGCGCTGCTCAACACGCGTCTCGCGGTCTCGAGCTCTTCATCCTCGCCTGCACGCACACCGGCTTTGTCGAGCTCCCCCACCTGAAACTTCAGCAGATCCAGACGCGCCGCTTTCTCCCGTTCGTCCATCTGAAACGCATCGAACTCGGACTGCACCCTCTGCCAATCGCGAAACGCATCGCCGACTTGCTCACGCGCGACGATCAGCCCCGCGAACTCGTCGACGAGCAGCAGGTGGCTTTGCGGATCGAGCAGCGTCTGGTGCTCGTGCTGTCCATGAAGCTCGACGAGCGGCGAGGTCGCGTCGGCGAGCGCGGCTGCGGTGATGAGCGTGTCGTTGGCGAACGCGCGGCTGCGCCCCTGCGCGTTGATGTCGCGCCGCACGATGAGCGGTTCGGGGTCTGACCCCGGTACCGGTACGGGGGTCAGACCCCGCACGTCGAACTCCGCCTGCACATGCGCGTGGGTTTCGCCGGTGCGGATGAGGTCGGCCGACGCGCGGCCTCCCATGAGCAGCCCGACTGCCTCGACGAGCATCGACTTACCGGCCCCGGTTTCGCCTGTCAGGACGTTCAACCCGGGCTCGAATTCGACCTGGACCGCATCGATGACGGCGAGGTGCTCAATGCGCAGAAGGCGAAGCATCTCAGAAGGCCTGCCTGGCCGAAGCCTCGCAGTGGCCTCGCCGTAGCTGTAGCGAAGGCGGGCGAAGGCGGGCGAAGGCGGGGAACTCCAATGTTACCATACGTTTGACAGCCGTTCGGGCGCGTGGTACTCTGACGAATACGCCTCCGCGAAGACGCTTCGGTGACACTCGCCGAAGCCCAAGCGAAGGCGGTCCGCGCTGTCCCAGCGGCGCATTATTGCCCGGAGGCTTGTATTGCGCACGCTCGGATACCTGCTGCTTGCGATGCAGGTCGAAGGCGCCACTGCTCCAGCACCCGCGCTCGGTGGTGGCTTTCTCGACCTCATCAAAGATTCGTCGCCGATTTCTCAGTTCGTTCTCGCGGTTCTCGTCATCTTTTCGATCGTCTCGTGGGGAATCATTCTCTACAAGCTGTGGACGTTCAACCATATTCAATCGCAGAGCTCGCGCTTTCTCGAGATCTTCCGCCGCAGCACGAAGTTCTCTGAAGTGCAGGGTGTCTGCCAATCGCTCAACGACAGTCCGCTCGTGGGAATTTTTCTCGCCGGCTACGCAGAGCTGAATCTGCAACTTCGCCAGTCGCCCGGCAACGCAAATCCCGCGACATCTCCAGCGGCGCCGGCTTCGCGGCCGGTGCTGAAGTCGCTCGTCTCCGTCGACCGGGCGCTGATGCGGGCATCGAACGTGGAAACGAACAAACTGGAAAAGCACATCACGTTTCTTGCGACAACCGCCGCCGTCACGCCATTTATCGGACTGTTCGGTACCGTGCTCGGCATCATCTCGGCGTTTCAGGGTATCGGCGCGCAGGGATCGACGAGCCTCGACGTGGTGGCGCCTGGCATCGCTGATGCGTTGATTGCAACGGCAGCGGGTCTGGCGGCCGCCATACCGGCGGTGTACTTCTATAACCTGCTGACCCAGCGGGTGAAGGCGCTTGCATCGGAAATGGACGACTTCTCGCTCGAGTTCCTGAACATCGTCGAGCGCAATTTCACGTAATGCCGAAAGTCCAATCGTTCGACCACGAAAAAGGCGGGCATTCGCGGCGCGGCCGGCGGACGTCGACCTCGCTTGCCGAGATCAACGTGGTGCCGCTCGTCGACGTGATGCTCGTGCTGCTGATCATTTTCATGGTGACGGCACCGATGATGCAACGTGGGCTGGAGATTCAGCTCCCTGTCGCACGGAGAGGTCAACCCATCAGCGCAGAACCTGTGTACGTCACGCTGCCGCTGTCGTATCGTAAGGATAAGAAGGTCGCGATTGGCCCGCTCGGGAAAGAGGAGATGGTGCCAATCGATGTGCTCGGCGAGCGCGCGCGGCAGGCGCTGGTGTCGCGGCAGACCAAGCAGGTTTTTCTGCGCATGGATGCCGGCGTCAACGCGCAGGATTTTCTCAATGTGTTCGACGTATTGAAGGGCGGCGGCGTCGAAACGATCGGCATCGTCGCAATGGACGCTCCCGACGCGGTCAGGCGTTAGATAGGCCGCGCTGAAGCGAGCGGGGCGATGGGGCCCCGCGAAGCGGAAGCGCATGCCGGGGGGCAGGGGCCCGGATCAAATATGAAACGCAGCACTCAGCAGATCAGTGCCACAACAACCGCCGAGCCCGATAGGGCGAGGTGGCAGGTCGTGGGGGTGGCTACGGCACCCCAACGCGGCTGCCGCGTTGGGGACCCCGCGCCCCACGACAACTAAAGCGATGGAAGCGGTCGTCAGCGACATTCTGCAGAGCCGCAAGCGCGAGCCGGACGGGCTCAGGAAGACCGCCATGATCTCGCTCGGCGCGCATGTGGCCGCGGTTGCGGTCATTCTGCTCATCCCGAGCGTGATGCCGCGCGCGGCGCAACGGCCGCGCGTAATGATCAACATCAGCCTCGGTGGCGCGCCAGGCCCGAACACAGGCGGCATGCAAATGATCGGCGGACGGCCGATTGAGGCGGCACGGCCATCAGCCGATCCGCTGCTGGCAAAAACTATTCTGCCTCCTGTCGCGGCAACGCCGCCAAAGATGACGCTGCCCGATCCGAAGCAGAAGCCGCGCACGCCACCGAAGCCGTCTGTGGCGTCTAAAGATCCCAAAGGCACGGCGGCGGGTCGCGGGTTCGAAACACGGGCGGGCACGGCGAAGGTCGACACAGGGGCAAGGGGCCAGGGGTTCGGCCTGTCGAGCGGCGGCACAGGTGGCGACGGGGGCGTCAGGCTTGGTGTTGAGGGTTTCTGCTGCCCCGAATACGTCCTCGACATGCGGAACCGGATCATCAAGAACTGGGACCAGAATCAGCGGGCGTCAGGTACCGTGGTGATGAGATACGTCATTCAGCGCAGCGGACAGATAACCGAGATCGAAGTCGGAAGCTCCAGCGGAAATACGGTACTGGATTTGGCAGCACAGCGAGCGCTCATCAACACGCGCACGCTCGCTCCGCTGCCGTCAGGTTTCGCCGGCAAGCAGCTTCCCGTAGAGCTGACGTTCGAGTACTTCCGATAAGGGAAACCCCATGAAGCACACGGTTCGAAACTTCTGCGTTGCGGCGGCCGGTTTGGGAGCGATCGCGATGCTCGGCGCACAGGCCCCGGCGGAGCCACAACAGCCACCGCCGTCGGCCGAAGTCGGGATCAAGACCACAATCAGCGGAGACGCGGGTGCGCCGCCCCACTATGCGGTGCCAGATTTCATCGCGCTCACGAACGACAAAGAAACAGCGGATGCCGCAAAACTGATTGCTCAGGTCCTGTGGGACGACCTGTCGTTCGAGCGCGAATTCGACATGATTCCGCGCGATACCTACCGGACGATCGAGGCGATAGCGACCACCGACACGATCGCATTCGACCGCTGGCGCGAGCTGGGCGCCGACGGCGTCGTCAAAGGGTCGGTGCGACGGACCGGCAACACCTTCCAGGTCGAAATGCGCCTGTTCAACGTGCGGGCGCGCAGCGTCGCGCTCGGCCGCGTTTACGACAACGTGTCGCTGAGGAACCCGCGTTCGGCCGCACACACGATATCGGACGATATTCACCAGACGCAGGCGAACCTGCGTGGTGTCGCGCGCACCAAGCTCACGTATATTTCCGATCGCGACAACGAGCGGGTCGTCGATACGGTAGAGACGCGCTCTGTCAAGGAGGTTTACGTCGCCGACTACGATGGCGCGAATCAGACGCGGGTCACCGTCAATCGCCGGTTGAACGTCGCGCCGTCCTGGTCGCCCGACGGGCGCAGCATCGCGTACACGTCATATGTGCGCATACAGCCCCAGATCATCGTGTCGAACGTATATCAAGGTACCCGCGAAACGTTGACAGACGAAAAGACCGGCGCGTACTTTTCGGTGTTCTCGCCCGACGGCACGCGAATCGCCTTCATGTCGCAGCGCGACGGCAACTCCGAGCTCTACGTGATGAATCGCGACGGTTCGGGCGTGAGGCGGCTTACGAACAATTCGGCAGCTGATTTCGCGCCTACCTGGTCGCCGACGGGAACCCAGATAGCGTTTGGGTCGGATCGTTCCGGCACGCCGCAGATCTGGCTGATGGACGCAGACGGCTTGAATCAGCGGCGCCTGACCTTTGGGGAGTCCGCGGCCGACCGGGCGACGTGGTCGCCGGCACCGTACAACGAAATTGCCTATGCGGGACAGTCCGGGCCCGGGTACGACATCAGAATTTACGACGTGGCGTCGAGGCAGACGCGCACCCTGACCGACGGCGCCGGCAGCAACGAGAGCCCCGCGTTTTCGCCAAACGGGAGGCACATCGCCTTCATCTCGTCGCGGGTGGGTAAGTTTCAGATCTTCACTATCGCGCGCGACGGCAGAGGACTCCGGCAGATTACGCGAACAGGCAACAACACGTATCCCAACTGGTCGAATTGAACAGCGCGGCCAGTGTGCCGCGCCCCGATTGAATGGTGGCAACGACATCTATGAGATTGCATTCACTGCTCCGCTTGTGCCTCGTGGTGCTGATGGGCGCCGCCGCGTGCGGCAAAGGCCAACCGCCCGTTGCGCGGCCCACGCCCCCCGCTCCTCCCCCACCGCCGGCGACCGCGCCGCTTCCGCCGGCTCCGCCTGCGCCGGTGCGCGAGCCGATGCCGCCACCGCCCCTCCCGAGCGACGATGTGTCGGGGCGCTCGCTCGATGATTTGAATCGGGATTCACCGCTCCAGCCGGTCTTCTACCTATACGACAGTTCGGAGGTCAGCGACGCGGGTCGCGCGATACTGCAGGCGAACGCAGCGGTCCTCAAGAAGTACCCGACCTGGGTAATCACGATCGAAGGTCACTGCGACGAGCGCGGAACGCCGGAGTACAATCTGGCTCTTGGCGAGCGCCGCGCCGTTGCGGCGCGGACGTACCTCATCTCGCTCGGCCTCGACGCGAACCGGCTGCGTACCGTGAGCTATGGCAGTGAATTTCCATTCGATCCGGCGCATCAGGAAAGCGCGTGGGGCCGCAACCGCCGCGCGCACTTTGTGATTACCGCGAAATAGGGGGACCTTCGCCATGACGATTCGAATCATCACGACACGTGCCGCCGTTGCGTTCGCGCTGGCACTGGCGTACGTCGGGCTCGTGCCCGCGACTCCCGCGGCAGCCGATCGCGAACATCAGCAAATCATGGCGGACCTGCGAATGCTGCAGGAGCAGACGCTGCAGCTGCAGGCGTTGATGAACGACCTTGGCGAGGCGCTGAAGGCCGTGCACTCACGCATCGAGGATCAGACCTCGCTCGAGCGAAAAGCGTTTGCGGACGGCAAAGTGCAGATGGACACGATGTTCGGCGACATCCGCGTCGTCCGCGAGAAAGTCGACGAGACCAACGTGAGGCTCGGTACGATCACTCAGGAGCTCGAGTCGCTCCGACAGGCGATTCCGGAGCCCGTTGCGTTCCAGCCGATGCCTCTCCCTAACGATGCCGGCGCGACACCGGGAGCGATGCCCGGGCCCGGGCCGTCCACGGCGGCAACCGCCCCGCCAACCGCGAATACAGGCGTTCAGCCGCAGCGTCTGTATGACACGTCGTGGGCCGACTACACCTCGGGTAACTATGTTCTCGCGGTGCAGGGGTTCGAGGCCTATCTGCGGGCTTTCCCGAAAAGCCAGCGGGCGCACGAAGCACAGCTTTACATCGGCGAGTCGCTTGCGTGGGAAAAGAAGGACATGGACGCTGTCTCCGCATACGATCGCGTCATCGCGAGCTATCCGGGATCGGCGTCGGTACCTACGGCATATTACAAGCGGGGGCTGGCGCTCGAGCGTCTGGGAGAATCGGCGCGGGCGAGAGAGTCGTACGAGGCGCTGATCAAGCAGTTTCCAGATACACAGCAGGCGGTGCTCGCCCGGCAACGGCTCGAGCCAACGAACAAGCCAACAACGCGTTGACCGTCCACCGTTGACCGTTCACACACGGCGACACGGCAAACGGAAGACGGTCAACGGGAGCGAAGAAGGATTATGGGAAGCGTAAATAAAGTGATTCTCGTGGGCAATCTCGGACGCGATGCCGAGCTGCGCTACACGCCCGGCGGCGCCGCTGTCGCGACGCTCAATCTCGCCACTACCGAGGTCTTCAAGGATCGCGAGGGCCAGAAAAAGGAAGACACGCAGTGGCACCGCGTGATTCTGTGGGGCAAGACCGCCGAAACGCTGCAGGATTACCTGACGAAGGGCAAGCAGATCTACGTCGAGGGCAAGCTGCAGACGCGCAAGTGGAAAGACAAAGACGGCAACGACAAATACACGACCGAGATCCGCGGCGATCGTGTCGTACTCTTGAGCGGTGGGGGCCGTGGTGACGGCGCCAGCCGCGGCGAAGGCGGTGGAGGCCGCGGGTCAGCTGCCGCCGACGACCTCGGTCACGGTGAGCCCGGAGGGTCGGTCGAGCTGACGGATGACGACATTCCTTTCTGACGCACCATTGGTAGATTGGGGGATTGGGAGATTACGAAAAGCCTCGCACTGTGCCTGTGCCTTTCTTAATCTTCCAATCTACCAATCTTCCAATCTACCAATGCAGGGATCATTTAGATTCGTTCAAGTGGCTCAATCAGCAGTGAACCGGTTACGGCAAATCCAGGAACATGACTGCCCGGGGAAATGGCAAGTGGCGCATCTCAAAAGCGGGCGACTGTTTCGCTGACCGCCGCCGGGCCCCTCCTGGTAACCAGCGAGCACCGCGTCGAAGCGCCTCCGCATCGCAGGCAGATCAGGAGCCCCTGTCTCGTCAGCGGCCGTCAGCCTGTCGCGGCACGCGGCGCAGGCCGCCGCATGAGTGAGAAGCGCCTCGACCTCCTCGACTGGCAGAGATCCCGCTCGATAATCCGCAATGTGAGCCGTGGCGTCCTGGCATTCCATGATTGGTCCCCAGCACGCTTCAAACCTACCTCGGGAAGAGCAGCGTGAGTTTGAATCGCAGGCCCCACTCCGGCCCGTCGGTCGGCGCTTCGAGATAGTAGCGGCCGCCGGGCTCGAACGGGACTGAGACCTTGCCCACCTTGACCAGCTGCGCCACCCCCAGGTTGAGCGGTGCCGTCAACTCGCTGGTCTCCCAGTCGTAGGTCGACTCGAAGATCACTCGTGACGTAGGCGATCTGGTACAGGCCCGCTCAACAAGGGAACGGTTCTCATTTGACAACCCACCTTTCGGCCGAACGCTCGACACACTAGAAGGTCCACGCGAACTGGGTATGGAAACCGAATCCGTGGTTGGGCAGGTTGGTTGGTTCCTTGTACTCGGTTCTACGATGGGTCGGTTCAAACCCGAGGCGGAAGTTCTTGTCCAGATCCGAACGCGATGCGGTAATTCTTTGTCACATCCCAGAGCACATTGCTCCAGATAGCGCTGTTGTAGGTCCGCCCGAAGAGGCTCTTGGGGATGGCGGTGAGGTCGTCGTCGTTGACATCGTCGATAAACATACCGGTGTGACTGTGCAGGTTTGGCTTCAGGTAGACGAATCCCTCGACCCAGCCGCCCGTGGAGCGGATCGCCTTCCAGGTCACGGCATCGAGTGATTGAAGAATGCCGCCAGTCATTTGTCCGAGTCCCTGCCCGGTGTACGCTTCACCCTTGAATCCGACAAGGCCGTTGAAGTTGCCTTGAGTGTCGACGGCGACGCCCCACACGTCAGAAACCACGCGTCGCGGAGGGTCGTCTGGAGGGGCGGTCCTGCGAAGCTGGCCTACCACGCCTGAGAAAGCGACCTCCAAGGGACGCGGCGTCAGCAGGCCGATGCCGATGGGCGCCGGCTTTCCCACACCAAAAGCCACGCGTCCTTCCACGTTCGGCCAACCGTTATCCTCGTCCAGACTGATGTCCGGAGTGCTGGCGGAATTGAGCGGCTCGCTTACTCCCCCCTGCAAAGTCACTTGAGATTCGCTGCCCAACTTCAGGTAACGCTCCACCCGGAGTTGGCCTTTGATGCTGTCACCGATGGGCGCACCATCGGCGGAGAAAGTCAGAACCGTCGGCAAGAGCGGAGCGAGGATATCCAATTGCAGACCCGCGGCGAACCTCCACTTATCGTTGAACAACTCGCCGTACGCGCTCGTCAGTAGAAAACCATTCCGGTCGGCAAAAACATTGGTGTTGTCGAAAAACACCGCCGACAGCCTCCCTCCGGAATGGAATTTCCCGATATCGGGTCCAGTGAAGAGCACGCCTACCGACGAATTCCGAGCGTTAATAGCGATGGTGGACTGCGTAAATCCGCCGACAAACTCCGGAAACAGAAAAGCCGGAAGACCGGGACCCTGGACACGCGCGGTGTTGTACATGGCGTCCAGTCTGATTGCCCCGAACACTTGAATTTTGAAGTCTCCCTTGGTCCAGCTCAGAGGGGCCCCAGCATGTCGGCGGTATTTGCCGCGGCCGGCGAGGTGGTGACCGGAGTTCAAGAGCAGGAGGCGTATGCGCCCCGGCTCGCTTTCTCCCGGACGCTCGACGTGGATCGCGAGCCACCGCGGCTCGCCGGAGGCGAACAGATCCAGCGGCAATCCCTCGGGTCGCGTCGATCCCAGGAGCAGCGTAAATCGTCCGTCGGGATTCACCGAGACCGTCTGCGTTTCCTGCCAGAGCGGCACGCCGCCGGTTTCCTCGGCGTAAATTGACAACGTCATCGTCTCGACCGCCGCGGGCGGCTTGCCGTCGGCCGGGTGGAACGTGCTGGTGACGCGCACGATGCGCGGCACGCTCGTCACGGTCGGCGACTGAGCGTGCGCCGGCGTCGCCGCGATGGCGAAAACGTAGACCGACAAGATCGACAGTCGAGCGAGGAGCACATTCATGGCTTACGACTTCGTTGGGTAGATGAACGCGAGGTTGCGATACGTTGGACATTGCTCATGCTCAACTCATCGAGAGGCACGGGATCAGACTGCTTGAGATAGCGGATGTTGAAGGCGACCGTGACCCGGTCCGTCGAATCCCCGTTCGGCTGCACCCAGTGCGTCAGATAGGACGGGAACACCAGAAGATTTCCCGGTTTCGGGTTGATGATGAACTTGCGATTGAAGCAGGCGGCGCCTTCGATCGTGTAGGCGTTGGCGTTGACGCGCGGGTCGAGGAACTCGATCGCGCCGCTGCGCCCCTCCGGCGGCACGCTGGCATAGTAGACGCCGGATAACGCGAACCCTGAGTGATCATGCGGCGCGTTGAAAGCGCCAGGCGGGTTGACGTTGATCCAGCCCTGGCAGAGCGCGCGGTTCGCGGCGAAATCGAAATGGGGCGAGAGCAATCGGGTGGTCTCCTGCACCGCCTCCAGGATGTGCGCGCGTAACGCCGCGCATCCGGCCTCGGTGCGACCGAAGAAATCGTCCTCGGAGTGCCAGCCCTCGCGATTACTTCTGGTCACTCCGGGCGAACGCGCGCGCATCGCCTGCCCCTCCTCGACCAGCTGCCGATTGAGGACTTCGCAATCCTGGACTTGGAAGAGCATCATCGGCGAGGCGAACGCCGGCTCCACTTGGGTCAACGTGATCGTGCTCATGAACGTTCGCCGTGCTCCTGCGAGGATGCCAGCCGCATTCGCTGCAACGGCCGGCATCTTCGCAGCGCACAGAACGACGGTTGCTCAATCCACGAAGGGCTGGCTGTAGAGCGGGCGCTCCTTTTCGCTGGCCAGCCGCGTCCTTCCGTGGCTTGGCAAAGTAATCCCAGCGCGCGCTCGGCGTGAACACGCCGGTCACCGCCGCGTTGACGAGGGCCGGCGGGTTCCCGAAGATCCAGGCCATGCCGAAGCCGCCGCCAAGCTTCACGTACTTGAAGCTGTCCGTGGCGATGGTGATGCCCTGCGGGTAGTGCCGGACCGGGTTCATGCACATGCAGGTCTGGTGGAAGATCTTGCCGCCGGCCTCCTCGATGATCTGGGCGTCTCCGTAGTGGTGAGCCATGTGGTAGTTGGCTGTGTCGGTCTGCACCCACAGCATCACCCCCGGCTTCACCTTCTTGCCCTTCACCAGGCGGGCGACCTCGCGGACCTCTTCAAAGGTCGCGACCGGACAACCGAAGATGACGATGTCCACCGGTTTCGCCCTTTCCGGGCCGGGCGCCGGCGCGATGTTGTTGATATGGCGGAACATCTCGACGACATCGTCCATGGTGACCGTGAACCGCTCGGGGTTCTTCGGCATCTTGCCCTTGAAGGCGGCCTCCAGCGTCGGGGACTCCGGCGTATAACCCATCAGGTGCATGATCGGGTCGTTCATGCCGGGGGAGCAGGCGGAGACGATCTGCTTGGTCGCCGTCGGCCCCATCTTCTTGGGCAGGTTGAGCACGGCCATGATCCGGTTCTCCGCCTTTTCGGCGAGGCAGGCGCCCAGGGCCGCCCAGTCCCCGGCGCCCTCCATGTTGTCCCGGGTCTCGTCATCCAGCTCGACGATGCATTTGGCCGCCCGATTTTCGTCGAGGTGGGTGCCGTACTTGGGCAGGCAGCCGGTGTAGGCGGCGTAGACCGTGTTGATGGGCGATTCCCGATTGGTGCGGGCGCCGATGATGGTGTTGATGTAGGCCGCGCAGCTCGATTCGGAGCTGGCGCAGTACTCTCCCATCTTGGGGATGCACGTGTTGACTTGCGGTTGGCACGACATCCAATTGAGCCAGCCATGCTCCGCCAGCTTGTCGTAGCCCGCCTTGAGGCCTGCCACCATTTCCGGGTCGACCTTGAAGCTGCCCTTGCCCGGAAGCTCGAAGTTCCAGGGATAGCCCTTCTCTTCGACCTTGTCGAACTGCGCCAGGTACGGATCGTTGCCGCACTGGGTGCCCGTGTCGTCCGCGACATGGGCGTCCTTCATCGCGAAGATCGGATCGTAGAGCGGGCCGTGTCCCAGATCGTACATCTCGAGTTTCTTCTTCGTCTCGGGATTCTGGCGATCCTTCGAGTAGATGGGACAGCAGTTGAGGACGAGGACGAGGTCCACCATTTCCTTGGCCTCGATCGCTTCGCCGAAGTCCACCAGCTTCTCCATGCAGAACTTCTTGGTGTCGCCACGCTTGCCGTCGAGCATCTCTTGTTGGTGTGTCGTGAGTTTCATGGCCATGGTTATCCCTATCCTTTGCGCGTGATCGTGACCGTGGCCTTCTGGCCTACCTTCGGCGCGTCGATTTCCACCCAGTCGCCGGTCTTGATGGTCGTGATCGGGTCCTGGTCCAAGGCATCGATGGCGGGGATTCCACCGGCAATGGCTCCGCTGATGTCGATATCGTGGACTTTCTGGCAGATGATGGCGGCAGGGCCGTGATGTGACTGCGTGCACTTGTAGTACAGGCTGATGGCGCCGGTGGTGGAGCCCATCACCGTGGGATAGACCACGACCTTGCCAATGATGCTTTTGCCCTGGAGGTCGGCGCCGGGCACCAGGACGATGCCGTCCTCGTTGCCGACGTGGTTGAACGCCCACCCCATTCGTTGGCGGTTCACCGCCGCTTCGCCGGCGGCCTTTCCTTTCGACCGGGCGATGCCGGTCAACACGATCTTTTGTTCCATGACATGCTCCTGTTAAGGTCTCGCCGCCTATGTTCGCGTCCTTTGATGCTTGGTAACTGGTTAGCTCTAGCCGTCGCCCCCTGCACTCACGCACCTGCGGATCACGTAGAGGACGTCGGCACCAGAATCGGTCTTGCGGAAGTACGCGGCGGCACCCGGCACCTCTGCCCTCGCGCGGGCGTTGAGATGCTCATGAGCGGTGATGAAAATGAACGGCGTTGAACACCCCTTTGCCAAGAGGCGCTCGGCGAGCTCGATGCCCGACATGCCGCCGAGCTCGATGTCGAGGACCAGACAGTCGAACTGCGGATGCTTGCGTGTCCGCGAGCAACGCCTCCGCCGAGGCATACGTAATCGGTTGAAAACCCGCCGCCCGCAGGAGCCGGCCGAATGATCGGCACAGCTCTTCATCGTCATCGACGACGGCGACGTAAATGGGTGGTGTAGGCACATCGGGCTCGGATGTGCACTTTAAGCCCGGGGGCTTCTGCCGGCTACAGCCCTTTGGGGAAGGTCGATGGCGGGGCCGTGAAGATGCCGGCCTCGAGCGACAGCTGCGTGAGTTCCGCGACCGACTGCACGCCCAGTTTCGTCGTCACCGCTGTGCGATGCAGCTTCACGGTCCGCTCATGGATGCCAAGATCGGCGGCGATCTGTTTGTTGAGCCGGCCCCGCACGACATGAGACAGCACTTCGAGCTCCCGCGCGGTGAGCGTGTCGAAGCGCGCGCGCAACTCGCGCAGACGGGCCCGCTCTGCGCGGTCGCGTGCATCGCGCGCGAGAGCGCGCTTCACCGCGTCGAGCAGGTGTTCCTTCGGTGCACGCTTTTCCAGAAAATCCACCGCCCCCTCACGCATCGCACGCACGCTCGACGGAATGTCACCGTGGCCCGTGAGGAAGAGGATCGGCAGCGGGTTGCGAGTCCGCGCGAGCGCGGCTTGCAGATCGAGTCCGTTCATTCCTGGCATCTGCAAATCGGCCAGCACACAGCCCGGCGCGTCCGCATCGCACGCGGCGAGCAGGTCGCTCGCTGACGAAAACGTCTTGACCGCGAACCCGCTGGCCCGCAGCAGCCGCGAGATCGCCGCCAGGAATGACTCGTCGTCATCCACGATCTGAATCGTGGGCTCGGGGACGCTCATTCCGCGGCGGCCTCCTCTGCGATCGGCAGCGTGAAACGAAGCGTTGCGCCACCGCCGTGGTTGTTCTCTGCCCACAGCTGCCCGCCGTGCGCCTCGACGATCGTCCGCGAGATGGGCAGGCCCATGCCCATCCCGTTGGGCTTCGTGCTGAAAAAAGGATCGAAGACGTTCGCGAGTATATCGGCGGGGATACCGGGGCCGGTGTCGCCCACCGCGACCTCGACAATCCGCGCCCCGCCTGGCCGCGCCGTCACCGTGACGCGCCGATCTTCCTGGTTCGCCTCGTTGACGGCATCCATGCCGTTGAGAACGAGGTTGAGCAGCACTTGTTGAAGATGCACGCGGTCGCCACGCACGGGCGGCAGATCGCCCGCAATGTCCACGTCCAGCTTCACGTGTCGTGAAACGGCATCCGCGCGCATGAGCGTCACGACGTCGCCGATGACGTCGCCCACATCCAGTCGAATGACCTCGAGCTCGTGCCGCTTGAGCAGCGCACGCATCCGGTCGATCACGGCACCCGCACGCTGGTCGTTCTTGATGATGTCGGCAAGACTCGCCCGAACCTCGTCGAGGTCCGGCGATGCACTCTGCATGAACAGCTCCGCCGCCTCGGCATTGCGCAGGATCGCGCCGAGCGGCTGATTGATCTCGTGCGCCAGTGCGGACGCGAGCTGGCCCATCATCGACACGCGGCCGACGTGCGCGACCTCCTGCCGCAAGAGTTGCGCCTCCCGTTCCGTCTTCCTGCGCTCCGTCACGTCGAGCGATACCCCGCGCACGAGGATGGGTGTGCCGGCGCCGTTGAACTGGGCGCGGCCGCGAGAGGCAATCCAGCGTATCTGGCCACCGGGCAGCACCACGCGATACTCCATTTCGTAGCGGCCGTCGCCCTCGAGCGCTCTCGCCAGTGTGCGATTGGACCGTTTCGCGGTCGTCGGGATGCAGACGGCGCAAAATGCCATTCAGGTCCAGCCGCTCCGACTTCGCGAACCCGAACAAGGCGCGCCAACTGTCGGTCGCCCAAATGTCGTTCCGCGTGAGGTCCCGAACCCAGATACCGAGGTGCGCGGCCTCGGCGGCCAGGAGCAGCCGCTCCTCGCTTTCGCGTAACTCCGCCTCGCTCCTCCGGCTCTCGATCTCGGCCCTTCGGCGTGCGCGGCGCTGATACAGGAGCCCGACGATCAGGAGTGATTGGAGGGCCAGCACGCCGACGGCGCTGAGCACCGTGCCCCTGTGTTCCTGCCACAGGCTCGGATCCCGATAGCGCACGACGCTGCCCGCCGGCAACCGGCTCTCGGGGATGCCCCACCGTTGTAGTTCGCGCCAGTCGAAGACAGGATGACCCGGCGGTTGGGGCGGTACGATGACGCTGCGGGGAGGCGCACCGGCCAGGATTCGAATGGCGGCGTCGGCGGTGTTGCGAGTCACTTCGTCAATGTCGATCAGCTTCCCGCCGACGATGCCAGTGCCGAGCATCACGCTGTGCAACCCGAAGATTGGCGCATTCGCCGCCGCGTGGAGGTCGGCGAGCACTCGCGCGTCCGCATACGCGCCGCCCCGCCCGTCCGTGCCCAAGGAGAGATACAAGATCGCCGAGTCGCGTGGAAGGCTCGCACATTGGCGCAGGATTTCCGTAAGGGACAGACCGCCGGACCAGATGAATGTCAGGCGATCCTGAAATCGCGTGAACCGCGTCTGGAGCTCTCGACCCCAGAACGTGCCGCTCTGCCCGGACCCCACCACGACGAACACCTGTTTCGTCTGAGGCAGCAACTCCAGAATCAGATCGATGACTCCAGGAAAATCGCTAACGACCGCGACAGCGGTCTCGTTTTCTCCAAGCGGCGCGTCACGCAGATACTGCTGATTCACCGATGCCAACAGGAGCGGTACGTCGGGAAAGAGCTGCTTTCGATATTTGCGCGCGAACGCCGCTGCGGGACCAGCGAGCGTCACGATGAGGTCCGGCTTGGGACGATCGGCGAACGCCGATCGGATGTAGTCGACAATCGCTTGTTCGGGCGCGCCGACAAACCCTGTCGGGCCAACCACGATTTCAACGACATTCACGGCTTGCCCGGTCCGCTGGCCCAGGTCGACGCGGAAGTTGGCGGTTGTGTAGTCGTCCGTCATGTTGCCGCGGTCGAACGATTGCAGCAGCAGCACGTGTCGAACCGCCGGCTGAGCTTCGCTCGACGCCGCAGCGAGCACCAGCAGGCCCGCCACCGCGGCACATTGGAATCTCCTGCAAACGCCTGGCATCTGGCTCTCCTGCGTGGCCGGGTAGGCGGTTAGCCTCTCGGCGCGCTTCGAAAGCCTTGAGATGGGTGAACGCGAGCGAGAGCAGCGTGTCGTCCACACCGTGCCGCCGGGCACGGTCGAGCATCCAACCGACGATGTGATCGGCCTCGACGTGTCCGCCGCTCTCGAGGTCGCGCAGCATAGAGGCGCTCCACGGGCCGGTCGGATCCGTCAATCGGGTTCGGGCGAAGTCCAGCCCAGACGCGCTCGGCGGATGCCCTTCGCGCGCCGCAATCTCGGCGTTGGCGGCAAGCGCCCGCTCCATGGCCTCGCGACCGCCGGGCGCGCTGATGACTTCGCGCACGTTTGCGCGGAACAGACATGTCACCGCTGCCAGCGCAGCGAGAAACACCAGCTTGTCCCAGAGTACCTGCTCGATGTCATCGGAGAGTGACCAGTCGATGGTCGTGCCAGCCAGAACGGCCGCGACGGCTTCGGCCCGCGGCGAGCGCCGGCCGTCGCGCTCGCCGAACGCCAGACGCTGCAACGTGACGCCGTGATGCACGACTCCGTCGCGTCAAAGCGTCGAATCAATCATGCAGGTGCCTCCCATGACCCGGGAGGCGCCGAAGCGGGCATCAAGCACCGCGAAGTGCGCGAGACCGTTGAGCAGTGGAATGACCGTGGTCTGTGGCCCCACGGCTGGTGCAATCGCCTCGATGGCTGACTGCAGGTCGTAGGCCTTACAGGTCAGCAGTACGACGTCGTAATCGGGCGCAACCGAATCCGCCAGCACTGTCCGTACCGGCCCCGACATGTTTCCGAGCGCGCTCTCGATACGAAGACCGTCGCGTTCGAGCTGGGCGCGACGGTCCGGGCGGACGAGAAACGTCACATCAGCGCCACTCTCTGCGAGCCGGCCACCGAAGTAGCCGCCAATCGCCCCGGCCCCTAAGACAAGAAACTTCATCGTTCATTCTCGCGCGGTGATCGAGCAGACGACCGCTGAACCGACATTCGGCATTATAGAGGTGCGCGGTCAGAAGAACATCGACCAGCCGCCACACTTCGTTGCACAATTCGTCTTAGGTCTATCAGCTCCGTATGCCGCTGCCGCTCGAGCAGATCATCAACGCGTATCGGCGGGATGCACCTCTCGCCCGGGCCCACACCATCCCTGCGACGTGGTACACCGACCCGCGAGTCTTCGACCTGGAGCGTCACACCGTCTTCGCCCGCTCGTGGCAGGTCGCCGGCCGGATCGAGGAACTGCGTGCGCAGGGCGGTTACGTTGCGTGCGAGTTGTCGAGTGGCGAGCCGATCCTCGTCGCTCGAGGCCAGGACGACACCCTGCGCGGCTTCTTCAACGTCTGCCGTCATCATGCGGCGGCGGTCGTGACGGATGGCGCCGGCTCCGCCCGGCAGTTCAGGTGCCCGTACCACGGCTGGACCTACGCCCTCGACGGCGCGCTCAAGGGAACCCCGGATTTTGCCGATGTGTGTGACTTCGAGCGCTCCGCGAACGGCCTCGTGCCGCTCGACTGCGCGGTCTCCCAGAAGTGGGTGTTCGCCAGGACCGCCGCCGGCGGTCCCTCGCTGGATGACTACCTCGGAGCCGACCTGTCGAAGCAGCTTCACGCGCTGGGCCTGGGCGATCTGCACTGGATGGAGCGACGCCACTATGCGCTCGATTGCAACTGGAAGGTGTTCGTCGACAACTACCTCGATGGCGGCTATCACATCCCGCTCGTGCACCGTGGCCTCGACAGCGTCTTGAACTACAGCGAGTCCACCATCGAGACCGGCGAGCGCTTCTGCCTGCAGTCGAGCCCGATGAGCAAGGAAGGCGCCGACCCGCTGACAGGAGCAGTACGACAGGGCGACCGCGCATCCTACTACTGGATCTATCCGAACTTCATGATCAACTGCTACGGTCGCGCGATGGATACCAACCTGGTGATTCCTCGCGGCATCGACAGAACCGATGTGATCTTCGACTTCTACTTCGACGATGTGTCGACCGATGCAGCGCCCGGAATCGGGCGAGCATCGACGTGAGCCATCAGATTCAGCTGGAGGACCTCTCGATCTGCGCCTCGGTGCAGCGGGGTCTCCGCTCGCGGGCCTACGAGGCCGGCCGGTTGTCAGTTCGTCGCGAAGCCGGAGAGCATCTCTTTCATCGTCTGCTACACGCCGATCTCGCGGCGGGGCTTGACGACGGTTAACGGAGGGGAAAAACGCTCATGCTCACACGTGTGTCTTCGTGACGATGTTGGCGGTCTTGACGATAGTCCCAACGCGGTCCCAGGAACGGTTCTCGTTCTTCGCGGCGAGCTCGCCGGAGAGCGTTGAACGGATGCTGACAGTCGCCCGCCTCAATGACGACGACGTCGTCGTGGACCTGGGATCCGGCAACGGCCCGATACCCCTTACGGCCGCACGCATGAACGCGCGGCTACGCGGCCGGGGGGTTGAAATAAATCCGAATCTGGTTGAGGAATCCGATCAACGCGCCAGGAGCGAAGGGCTGGCGGACCGCGTCCGCTTCGAGCACCGTAACGCGTTCGACGTCGACCTTCGCGACGCCACCGTCGTGACCATGTGGCTGTATCCGGACCTCATGCGCCTGCTTCGGCCAATAATCCTCGAACGCGCGACTCCCGGCACACGCGTTCTAACCAGCACCTGGAATCTCGGCAGCTGGCAGGCCGACGAAGTCGACCCGGTCGACAACGAGGGGACGGCCATTTACATGTGGATTGTGCCGGCCCGTGTCGCGGGGGCCTGGGAGTGGGAGCTGAGCGTCGCAGGCAGGCGGTTTCGCTACTCGTCTTTCGTAGAACAGCACTTCCAGAAGGTCGAGGGGGTCGCCCGCACCGGTGACCGCCGCGAGGTTCTCGAGGGAATGACCCTGCGCGGCGCCGACATCACCTTTGCGCTGAGCATCACACTCGATCAGTTGGGGCTCACGCAGCACGAGTTCAGCGGCAAGGTCGAGAGCAATCAAATCGTCGGCACCGTGAAAGTCACTCCAGCCAACCAGTCGCCGCTGACGATGCCATGGCGGGCGCGGCGCAGCGAGCGATGGACTACTTCGCCCGACCGGCACGGCAATGTTTCAAGAGCCGGGACAGGTTCCGTGAGCGCGTGGGTTCAATTCGAAGTGGACCTTCACGAATTCTCGGACGTGCGCGGTCTGATCAGCCGGTAACGGCGGAATCCCGAGCAGTGCCAAAGACAGCACGCTATTGGTGCGATCGCTAACCACCGCTACGACCATGAACGCCAGCGATCCTGCCAACGCGAAGGCGGGCACGAATGGATAGCCGGG
>CAVUTO010000029.1:0-50614 GCA_963744405.1 Vicinamibacterales bacterium | reverse complement strand
ACCGTCGCAGTCAAGGCCTGAAAGGCGAGATCGCGATCACGGATGAGATACCGCGGGGCGTGGTCCCACGGAAACGCTTCGCGGAACTGCTGGGCCGTCCAGGCGGCGGTCGGATGCGCCGTCACCGCGGTGTGGACGATGCGGCGACGGTCGTGCGCCAGGATCACCAGCACGAACAGCAGCCGGCACGTGGCAGTCGGGACGACGAAGAAATCGGCCGCAATTAACTGGGACGCGTGATTGGCGAGGAAGGTCCGCCACGTTTGAGACGGCGGGCGCGGCGAGCGGCGCATGTACGTCGCGACGGTCGCCTGCGAGACGTCGACGCCCAGCTTCAGGAGTTCGCCGTGAATCCGAGGGGCACCCCAGAGAGGATTCGCCTCGGACATGTCGCGAATGAGCGTTCGTACCTCCGGGGGAATCCGGGGCCGGCCGCCTCGTCGTCGACTCTTCCAGGCCCAGACAAGCCGGAAACCGCGTCGATGCCAGTCGATGACGGTGGCCGGCTTCACGATCACGAGGGCGTCGCGCCAGTCGCGCCATGCGCGCGACAGCCAGACCCACAGCAAGCGGTCGACCGTGGTCAGTCGCGGTCGTGCGGCCGTTCGCTTCAAGACAGAGAGTTGGTGCCGCAGTGCGAGGACCTCAAGTTGCAACACCGTTCGGGCAGCAATCTCTCAGCGCGAGTAGGAGTGAGCCGACGGTGGCCATGCCGCAACAGCCTATCCAGCCGCGCCCGTAACATCAATCAGATGAACATGAACCGGGTGTTTGGTAAGGACAGGTGCACGAATCAGGTCCGGCTGGCCTTCGACTCCGCATCCAATTTGAAGAGGGCTTTTCGCGCCCGTCGAAACGCTGATACGAGATGCAGCTCTCGGAGCATCGCGCGCTTCTTCGCCTGATGGCCATGCATCCGGCGCAGAATGTCGTCGAGCACGTGGACCGCTTCCATCACGTACGGTCCCTTGTTGAGCATGACGCACTCCGCGCGATGGGACATCGCCGCGTCGGTGATCTCCGCCCGCGACGGCTGGCCGTCCTTGGCGAGGCTCTCGAGCACCTGCGTCGCCCAGATCACCGGGACGTGCGCGGCCTCGCAGATCCACAAGATCTCCTCCTGCACCTCGGCCAGGCGCTCGAACCCGCACTCCACCGCCAGATCGCCGCGCGCGATCATCACGCCGCATCGCGGCGCCTTCATCGCCTCGAGCAACATCGCCGGAAGATTCTCGAAGCCGCGCTTGGTCTCGATCTTGAGGACGATGGCGGGTTGTCGGTCGCCGAGTGGCGCAGAAGCTCCCGCAGCGTGCGCACGTCGTCGACCGTGTTGACGAACGAGAGCGCGACCATGTCCGCGTGTTCGGCGACGAACGCCAGATCCGTCCGGTCCTTGTCGGTCATGGCGGCAGGCGCAGGTCGGCTGTCGGGCAGGTTGATGCCTTTGTCGGCGACGAGCTTTGCCCCTCGCGCGCGCGTGTGCGTGATTCGAACGTGGAGGCGGTCGGGCTCCGTTCGTTCGATGACGCCGCCGATCCGGCCATCGTCGATCCAGACTGCGCTCGCCGGCACGGACGTCCTCGAAGACCTGCGACGATGTGCAGCCGATCGTGGCGGGATTCAACACCCGGCCGGCGCTGTCGCAGGCGGCCGGCCGGCCGGGCGTCGAGCTCTCGGTCAGGACGAGCAGATCGCCTGCTGGCCAGCGGAATCGCGCGTTTCGACGGGAGGAATCCCACACGACCGTGGCCTCAGCACCGCGTCTCGGCCCCCTCGCGTTCGGCCCGACACGGACGTTCGCACGTGAAATAACACGTCCGCGTGGACTCGGCCCAGCAGCCCGTCGGCACCGACGGCCGCGATCCGAGCGCGCGCTTGGACTCGCCGGGCATCCGTGAAGGCGAGCCGGTCGCCGACGGCGAGCGTCTTCAGAAACGCCTCCGGAAGTTCGAGGCTGGCGTCGGCCGGCGTCGGCGGCCTGCGCGGCGCTTGCTGCGAACGAGAACCAAATGCGCGCGGGGCGGGTCACGCGCCCGAACGCGTCGCGCGTCGGCCTGACCTTGATGACGCGCGGACCCGGTTCGAGCGGGCCGGTGCGGAGCTTGGGCCCCGCCAGGTCCATGAGCACGCGGCACTTCCGACCGGTCGCCTGCTCGGCCCGGCGGAGATGTTCGAGCATGCGCCCCCATGCGGCTTCGTCGTCGTGCGCGCAGTTGATGCGCATGCAGTCCATGCCGTGCTCGAGCAGATGTTGGACCAGGCTGTAGTCGTCGGCCGCCTCGCTCGGCATGGTGACCATGATCGCCACGCCGCGATCGGCGGGTACGGACCCAAGCAGGGCCTCGGTATGCGCACTCAGAAGTGCTCGTCCCGCTTCGAGATCGACTGCAGGCTCGTGCAACTCGTCGGGCCGCCAAGCGCGTCCGAGCGACCGTGGAGCACCGCCAGCACTGCGTCAACCGCGGACAGGACGTGCGATTCCGCGCGCCCGAGCGACGAGAGGCCCGCTCTCGCGAGCTGCATCTGCAGGGCTCGAAGGTCTCGGCTGCGCAGCGCCACGTAGTGCAGGAGGTTCACCGCGCTCTCGCGCTGGCTCGCGTGGACCTGATCGAGCACGTCGAGCGACTCCTTCGACAAGTCAACGAGGTCCCGGCGGATCTGAAGGATCTCGTCGATCAGCGCTTCGAATTCGCGATCTTGTTCCGGCTCGCTCGTGCTCCGTGCGGTCAGAGATGTCGCCACGTCTCCTGTTTATCACAGCGGTACGAACTGCGTGTAACGCGCCCTCCGTCGGTTCCTACGAACGCAACAAGAACGAGTGCCGCAGCGCGGAATGTGAGCGCGGTCATGATCAGAGATCATGAATCACTTTGGGAGGAAGGGCGGCTCGCAGGGCGTTCAGCACCGCCAGAACGTCGATGACTTCTTGAGCGACGGCGCCGCTGACAGGGCTTAAATGACCGGCGGCCGCGAACGCCATGCCGATCAGGCTCAGCATCATTCCACCCACGGCGCTCTGGAGGGCGATCAATCGCATCCGGCGGCTGATGTGCATGAACTCGTCCACCTTCTCGAGCGAGTTGTCCATGACCACGACGCCCGCCGCCTCGGCGGTCACGTCGCTGTTCTGTCCAATCGCCATCCCAACAGTCGCGGCCATCATGGCCGGGGCGTCATTGATGCCATCGCCCACGTAAAGAGTCTTGGCCGCAGTTGTTTCCTTGCGGACGATGGCAAGTTTTTGTTCTGGATTCTTCTGCGCGTGAATTTCGCTGATCCCCACCTGCGCCGCCAGATAGCGCACCTCCGACTCACGGTCTCCCGACACGATCATGACCCGCTGGAATTGGTGCTTCGGACCTAGATGCTTCACGAAGGACAGACTCTCCGAACGGGGCGCATCTCGAAAGCGTAGAGCCGCCGCGTAGCGATCGTCGATCGCCACTACGCACTCGAGTCCACCGCCGGCCGACGGAAGTTGATCAGCGCCGGCGAGCTGTTGCGCCGCGAGCTTGCCGCGACTCGTGATCTGGAGTCGGTGGCCTGAAACCGTGCCGCGCAGCCCTTCGCCGGGCCGTTCACTCACCTCCGTGACTTCCAGGAGTTCGAGCGAATCCTTCTTCGCCGCGGCGAGGATCGCGCGGGCCAGCGGATGCTTCGAGTAGCGCTCCAGACTCGCCACGAGCCTCAATACTTCCCGTTGCTTGAAGCCAGAGGCAATGAATTGCTCCGTCAGCGCTGGCTCTCCATAGGTGAGAGTCCCGGTTTTGTCGAAAATCGCAGTTCGACACCCGGCGATTTGCTCGAGCACGACGGGACTCTTGATGATGATTGTGCGGCGGGCGCAGAGGGAAATCGAACCGATGATGGCGATGGGAATGGCCAGCAGCAACGGACAGGGCGTGGCGATGACAATCACTGCAAGGAAGCGAATCGGCTCGCCACTCATCACCCAGGCGAACAAGGCCACGGTCAAGGCCACTGGAGTGTAAATGGCCCCCAGCTGATCCCCGAGTCGCCGCAGCTTCGGCCGCTTGGCCTCCGACTCGCGCATGACGTCCATGATCTTTGCGTAGCGCGAATCAGCCGCGCGCTGGGTCGTGCGAATGGTCAGGGCCGACTCGCCGTTGATGGCGCCCGAGATCACCGTCGAGCCGCGGGTTTTGGTGATCTGGAACGGCTCGCCCGTGAGATAGGATTCATCCATCACGCCGTGGCCCTCGATGACCATGCCATCCGCTGGACAAATCTCGTGCGGATAAATCACGAGGGTGTCACCCACCGCGATCTCCGCCAGCCCTACGTCCAGCATGTCCGTCGCACGTTTCCGGTGGGCAATCGACGGCATCCGCTTGGCGAGCGCCGCCAGCACTGACGAAGCGCTCCGCAACGCATAGTGTTCCAACGCTTCACCTCCGGCGAGCATCAAGACGATGATCGAGCCGGCCAGGTACTCGCCCAACAGGATGGACGTAATGATGGAAATGCCGCCCAGCAAATCGGAACCAAATTCCCGTTTGAGGAGTTTCCGAAGCAGATCATAAAGAAGGGGCAGGCCGCCGAGCGCGAGCACGGCCAGCAAGGGAATCTGGTAGATGCCCGGAGTGGTGTGGAAGCCGAAGCGAAAGACCACGTGCACCACGATCGCCGCGATGGAAAGCGCAGCGATGACTGTGGTCTTCCGATGCCAGAGACCGGTCGGCGAATTCCACGACCCACCGGGCGGCTCTTGACTCAGCTTCAGTGTCATTCTGTGTCCGGTGAGACCGCGAACACGTTGATCTTACGCAGCCGCAACGCGTTGCCCTCACGGACAGCGAACGCGACGCTCGATGCCGATGTCGAGATGGTCGGGCTCAGGAACGCGGAGATACGCTAACGTGACGGCGAAGGTCGGCGGTACAACATGTACGAGAAACGGCCGTGCAACCAGGCCTCACCAGCCGAATCGTCGTGTCGGATGTCGATTGATTCGTCGCGGACGTGGCCGTAGTGGCCGCCAAGGCGAGCGATCTCCTGAGCCAGACGAGCTTGCGTGTTACCCATCAGCTCCCGGTAACAGCGATCCCATAGCTCATCCCGATGGCTGATGGTCCCCTCAACACGGCCGCTGGTTGCCTCAATGATGTGTTCGGCCATCAACTCCGCATCCAAGGGAGGCAGTTCGCGATGCCAAAAGACGATCTTGCCGTCGTCGCTGTTGTTGATGTCGTTCACGCTGCACATGACCTGTTAGTCTTCGTCTTCCTTGCTCCGAGAACGTTTCACCGCGCTCTGTCGCTCTTTTGAGACGAGCCTTTCCTCCCGCGCGGCCGAGCCCGGCTTCGTCGCGATGCGTTTCTTCGGCGCCTTGGCAGCCCGCTTCAAGAGCGCGACAAGCTGGGCGCGGGCGGCGTCACGATTCTGTGTTTGTAAACGGTGCGCCCGACTGACAACCACCAGCACGCCATCGCTCGTCACACGCCTCCCGCCTAGGGCGATCAGCCGCTCTTTCACATCGGGCGGCAGCGATGACTTCCCGATATCGATGCGCAGTTCGACCGCCGTCGCGTCCTTGTTCACATTCTGGCCACCCGGGCCCGTCGCACGGACGAAACGCTCGTTGATCTCGCGGTCGTTGAGACTGATGGTGTCGGTGACTTGAATCATAAGTTTGCTGCCTCGTGTCCGCCGTAACAGGATCACTGTTTCTCGCGACATTCCGACAGGAACAGACGCCCGGGCGGCGCCCTTGGAATGAGAACACCGAAGCCGCTCGTCGGCGTTGTCAACCGACTCCGGTCAGTATTCTCGTTCCCCTCAGCCCGAGCACGCCTGAAGAAGCAACTCCTCGAGGTCAGGCATCTCGAAAGGCTTGCTCATCACGCGGTACACGCCGAGTTCCAGTGCCCCCTTGGTGACTTCCGGTGTGCCATAGGCCGTCATGAAAATCACGGGGCTTTGGGGCGACAGCCTGCGGATGCGTTGCGAGCAGCGTGAGATCGTTCGAATCAGGCAGACGGTAATCCAGAATCACCGCGTCGACCGGCTCCGCAGAACCCGCGAGAGCCTGAACCGCCGCTGCCCCATCTTCCGCCTCGATCACGGTATGGCCGGCGTCTGTCAGCGTTTCCGCGATCGCCCACCGAATGAGCAGCTCGTCTTCGACCACGAGCACCCGGAGCGCGGGGAATTTCTTCGTCATCTGGGGAAAACCACGCACATACACGCAGGTCGACTGCACAGAACCGCGATTACTGGACAGAAATCCTGATCGCGGAACGACGATGCTGACCTTACTCAAGAAGTGATCCAAGTCGGCCCGGGCTCTCACGCCGTGGCGGCGCTTTGAGCGGGAAGCTGGATCGTGACGGTCGTGCCGCCACCAGGCGGGCACGCGATGCTGATCTGCCCACGATGCGCTTCAATCAGGCGCTTGGCCGTCGGCAGCCCGAGGCCCGATCCCCGAGCCTTTGTCGTGAAGAACGGCGTGAAGATCTTCTCCCGCACCTCCGCGGGAATTCCCGGACCGCTGTCACTGAACGCAATCTGACAGGTGTCGTCCATCGACGAGAGCGACACGCGGATCGTGCCGCGCCCGTGCATCGCCTGCGCGCCATTGACCAGCAGATTCTCGAACACAATCTTGAGGAGGTCGGCATCCGCCTCGATGAGCGGCGCCGACCCGTCGACCGTCACCTCAATCTCCTTGCGCGCCGGGTCGCCGCTGAGCAAGTCCGCGGTCATCGCCACGAGTGCCGCCATGTCCACGGGCGCGGGCTTCGGCTGCGGAGGCCGCGCAAACAGCAGGAGATCCTGCATCAGGTCGTTGAGCGCGTCGATGCGCGTCACGATCTCTTTGACGATCGCGGCGTCTTTGCTCTCCTTCGGCAGACGCGTGCCGATGACTTGAATCGCACCGCGCACGCCTGCCAGCGGGTTCTTCACTTCGTGGGCGATGACCGCGGCCATTTCGCCGAGCCTCGCCAAGGCTGTGTGTTCGCGCAGCTGCTCTTCGATGCGCACGCGCGCGCTGAGGTCGTGAATGAATCCCGGTGAACTTGCGTTCGCCGCCGACCGTCATTTCGCCGACCGACAGGTGCAACGGAAACGTCGTGCCGTCTCTCCGAAGGCCCGTGACCTCTCGGCCGATGCCGATGATCTTCTGCACGCCCGTCTCGAGATACCGGGCGAGGTAGCCATCGTGTTCCTCGTGATACGGCGACGGCATCAGCATGTTGACGTTCCGGCCGACGACCTCGGGCTCGCCATATCCGAACAGTCGCTCGGCGGCCGGATTGAACGCTTCGATGCGCCCGTGGGCATCGATGACGACGATCGCCGTCCACGGCGGATTCGATGATCGAACGCCAGCGCGCCTCGCTCGTGCGGAGCCGCTCTTCGAGCTGCACGCGTTCGGTGAGATCGTGGAGCATGCCGGTGAACTTTGGTTCACCGCCGATCGACATTTCGCCGACGGAAAGATGGAGCGGGAACGTCGTGCCGTCACGGCGACGGCCCGGTCACCTCGCGGCCAATCCCGATGATCTTGGCGACGCCAGTCGTCGAGATATCGCGCGAGGTACCCGTCGTGTTCCTCGTGATAGGGCGACGGCATCAGCATCTTGACGTTGCTGCCAATCACCTCCAACGCTCGGTAGCCGAACAAGCGCTCGGCCCCGCGATTGAACGCCTCGATCCGCCCTTTGGCATCGATGACGATGATGCCGTCGACGGCCGAGTCGATAATCGACCGCCAACGCAATTCGCTCGTGCGAAGCGCCGCGTCCGCGCGCTTGCGCGCAGTGAGGTCTCGTGCGATGGCCGCGCGCCGACGACTGGATCCGGTCGCATCCCGAACCGGCGCCACGGTCAGAGATACGTCGACGAGGTGCCCGTCTTTTGCCTGTCGAACCGTCTCGTAATGCTCGACACGCTCGCCGGCTTTGATGCGGTCCAGAATCGTCGCGAGCTCATCGTGGCGGTCAGGTGGGAGGATCAGAGGACACCGGGCGTCCTGTGATCTCTTCGGCGCGTGTAGCCGTAGAGGCGCTCGGCTGCGCGATTCCAGGAACGATCACACCATCGAGATCCTTGCTGATGATGGCGTCGTCGGATGCGTCCGACGATCGCGGTCAGGATGCCGCGGGTTTCGTCCTCAGGCCGGAAAGGTGCCATCCGGATTCTCATGAAGCCTTCACTGCACGCGTGCCGGCTCCAAGGTCGGCCTTCGCGGGATGCGGCCGTGGACTGTCGGCGCCTTCGGTGAGCCGCGCGTAGGCTCCGTTCGGCTTGGCACACAGGAACTTGACGTCAACGAGCATGTCGAGCACCCGTTGACACAGCAACCGATCGGCGCCGCAGAGCCGTTGCGCCTGTTCGCAAGTCAAGCGCAGACCCGGCATCTCCAGATACTCGGCACGGATACGGGTGAGCAGTGCGGTGTGCGGCATCACGGCCCTCACACGGCGCTGGAAGGTGGCGGGTGTCGCAGTTCACGTTCTGCCTGTAGCCAGTCCTCCACGTTGTGACCATGTTCGCCGCCGCGGGCGAGGTAGAGGTCGTACGCGCGACGGGCAATGTCGTGCTCCGTCACCTGAGCGACTGCCTCGGTCAGCGCCTTCGGTGAGCGGTCGGCAGCCGTTGTGGTCCCATCGTCTGTCTTTCTCGTCGCTGATTTCGCCGTCACGATGACCTCGCTGGTTCCGCGTTGTCTTTTCGGAACGTGCCAAGCAGAACGAACTCGTCGGTGCCGTTGGCAAACCATGCTCGCACGCGCTGCCGCTTGGCGAACGCCAGGGCTTGCGCGACGGCTTCATCGCGGGTGCGGAGTATGAACTGCTCGGGAGTCGACGGTGTGCCAAGCAGGTAGACCGTGCTGGGGTTGCCGCGTTTCTGCCTGACGACAACGTCACCGTCTTCGGGAGTTAATGTTGCAGCCATGGAATTCGCTCGCTATGAAGAGACGACAACGCACGACGGAATTCCCGTCCAGAGCGGCGTCCTCGTTGGCGAGAGAACGGTCGTCGGCGTGATGCCTGCGGAGGGCGGTCAGGCCAACTGTAATGTACCTGACAGTCCCGAATCAAGACGGCGGCCTGACAGGGTCACCGCACATTTACGCTCCGCAGTGGGGAACGCCTCTGTTGATTCTGCGGTCAGACGAACCTACTGTCGCCTAGTCCTACTCTGTCAGGTTCTCATTTCGACTTCTTTGAGCTTCAGCATCCACTTCAGATAGTGCGGCTGCGTCATGAAAAAATGGGCGGTCAAGACCTCTTGGATCACGGCGCGGACACGCGGCAGGGTCAGATGCGTCTGACCGCGTCGGCGGCGTTCGATCTGGAGAAAGCTGTACGCGATGCGCGGTCAAGACGACGTGTCGTTGCCACCCGGGCAGGCTGCGGCCTTCGAAGTGGTCGAGCCCGATTTCGTCTTTGAGTTCCTGGTATTGCTGCTCGATCGCCCAGCGCTGATGCGCGAGCCGCACGAGCGGCGCGCAGCGATGCGGTGGACGGCAAATCGACCAGGTAGTACTTGGTGCTTGCGGTGTGGCCCCCAGGTCGCGTTCGCACAGCAGCCAGACCTCGGGCGCGAGCCGACGCTCGCGCCAGTCGTGGGCGGGCGTGACCCGGACCGCACAGAAGCGGGCGCGCCACGGGGGGTTCGTGCCATTGCGCCACGACACCAGCCGCCACCGGCGAGGCGTCTGCGGGGCCGCCCAGACGCGGGCTTCGACGGTCTGGATGTCGGGCGGCAACCGCCGGCGCGTGCGCGGACGCCCTTTGCCGACCAGCGGCGGCGGCGATTCGAGCGCGGGGCGTGCCCAGGAAGACCTTCAGATCGGACGAGACCCCCAAGGCATACGGCAGCTGGGCGCGATGCAAGGTGCGGCGCAACGTGGCGTTGTCGCCGAACTCGGCGTCGCCGACCACCGCCGTGAGCGTGAACCCCGCGGCGCGGACTTGGCGCAGCAGCGTCAAGGCCAATTGCCACTTCGGCGCGAAGCGGACCGTCGCCGGAATCTGCGCCTGCGCGCGCGGCGCCGGCGTCAGCCATTCCTCGGGCAAATACATCGTCGCGCCCAGCAGCCAGGCCTCGTGTCCCGGTCCACAGCGCGACGGTGACCGCGGTCTGACAATTCGCCACCTTGCCGCGCGCCCCGCAGTATTGCCGCGCGACGCCGACCGAAGCCGTGCCCTGCTTGGGGAAACTCGTGCCGTCGAGAATCAGGACGCCCGGTGCGCTCCGGCACCCGCGCGCGCAGCCGTTTCCAGAGGACCGCGGCGTCCCACGGCGCATGGGTGATGAAATGCTGAAACGCTTGATACGTACCGGGATCGCTGAGGCGCGCCCACATCGCTTCCATCGACTTGCGCCGACTGTCGCTCAACAAGCCCGTCACATACCGACGCAACGCGCCGCGCTGACTCTGCCGACTGAAGTCCTGTTCGAAGAGCTCCAACCAGACCAGCAGTCGCTTCAGCCACGTCGTCGCCGTGCGATCCAACACCGCGGCCACAGCGTATCGAACACGAGCAAATTGTATAATGACCTCAAAAGTGATCACTCGCGAATTCCCTCGGGAAATTCGTCAACCTAACAAAGTAGTGATCAGAACCTATCTCATAAATGCCTCAGGAGGATCACGGCGGACGCGAGATGGATCATCCCGAGGAAATTGGCCGGGTGACGTTCCCAGCGCGTGACGATGCGACGGTAGTTGTGGAACCAGGCAAAGAGTCGTTCGATCTTCCAGCGGCGCCGCGCGCGGCGAAGGGGTCGGCCGTCTTGGGTGCGGGCGCGACGATGCGGGCGATGCTTCGCGATCATCTCGATACCGTAGGTCTCGCGCAGGTGCCGATCGAGTCGGTCGCTGTCGTACCCGCGGTCGCCAATCAGCCGCGTGGGGAGCGGGTCGAGGAACGCGGCGGCGAGGGTGGCGTCGACGAGCGTGACTTCATGCGGCGAAGCACTGGCCACGTGGATGGCGAGAGGAAGACCATGGCCGTCGCTGATCGCCATGATTTTGCTGCCCTTACCGCGTCGAGTAGGGCCGATGGCGGAGCCCCTTTTTTCGCCGAGCTGAAGCTGGCGTCGATGAAGGCCTCGCTGAGATCGAGTTTGCCGCGGTCGCGGAGATCCTCGGCGAGCCCTTGGAGCACCCGCTCGAGGACCCCTGTGCGTTGCCACACTTGGAAACGCCGATGGCACGTCTGGTACGGCGGATACCGCACCGGCAGATCGTGCCAGGGCGCCCCGGTGCGAAGCACCCACAACACGCCATGCAGCACGGCGCGCGTATCGGCCCAGGGCCGTCCACGCCCGTCGCGGCGGCGAGTCGGTCGAAACAACGGCTCGAGGATCACCCATTGGGCGTCAGTCAGGTCCATGCCGTCGAGTACGACGGCGATCGTAACTTCGTTCACAACCCCATTCGGGGTTTATGAGATAGGTTCTAGTGTCGCAGTCGGTCGAAATGGGCGCGGATGCTTGAATAGCACTCGCAGGATGCCATTTTCAGGCCTTTGCGGTTCCGCACCGTGACCCACCCATGCGTATAGCGGATCAGTCCAGCCTCTTGCAGCGCGGCGGCGGCGATACTGACGGTCGGACGTCGCACACCGAGCATCACTGCCAGGAACTCGTGGCTCAGATTGAAGTCCTGCTCGTGCATCCGGTCGTGCGTCATCAACAGCCAGCGGGCGCAACGTTGTTGCACCTGATGCCTCACTCTGCACGCCGTTGATTGCATCAACTGCGCAATGATCACTTGTGTGTAGCGCCCCATCAAGTCGTACAGGGCGCCGCGTGTAGAGACCTCGCGTCGGAAATCGTCAACGCTCAGCATCTCGGCGTCCGTGTCCGACACTTGCATCAGAGTCGTGCCCGGTGCGACCGCATCAGCGCTAAGAAATGCTTCGATGCCGAGCATGCCTTCATTACCGACCGTCGTCGCTTCGACCATCGTGCCGTCCGACAGCAGAGTCGTGAGCGACGCGACGCCGCCATTCAAGAAATAGACGACTCGGAGCGGTTCACCGGGTTTGTGAAGGACCTGCTTGAGGTGAATCGGAACGGTTTTCAGATACGGCAGGAGACGGCGGAAGTCCTTGACAGGCAGCGCGGCGAGCAGGTGATTCTTCGGTCGTCCGGACGGCGGCGGTCGCACGGTGGGCGGTTGCAGAGACGGCGCACGTTTCATGGACATGGGCTGCTGCTCTCCAGCATCTAGCGCTGGCAACGTTCGGCTTTGGAGAGTCTGTGGCAAGCCGATCCCGCGAACGCGGCGGCGGCAGGCTCAGGAAAGCAAGAAGAGCCCGAATCTTATCACGTGGTGCTGCGTTGCGGCGGCGGCAATCTGCGCCAAGTTCTCGTCGTCCTGCGCGCCGGCCTTCAGCCGCGGACGCCAGCCTTGCGAAGAATCGTCATCATCGGATACCACTGCGTGAACGCTGATTGGAACAGGTTCAGTCCGACGAACAGCGTAAACCACAGGAAGTTCGGGTTGACGTAGATCCCCAGTAGGACGCTCACCGCCACGAAACCGCCGGCAATCATCCGCAACGAACGTTCGACAGTCATGATGCTCTCTCCTTTATGTATCAAGGTGCGGCAATGAACAGCACGGCCCGGCTTACGGCGCGACTTCGATCGGCGCCGCCGCTGTCACGCGGTTGGGGCGTTCGTAGCGCTTCACCATGTAATACAGAACCGGAACGGTCATGCGCGACAGGAGGAGCGACGCCATTTCGCCGGCCATCAGCGAAATGGCCAGGCCCTGAAGGATCGGGTCGAACAGGATCACGCCGGCGCCGACAATAAACAGCGGCCGCAGTGAGTGCCATCGGCCGGAACCTTACCGCGCCGGCATCGACGACCGCCTGCGCGAGTGGCACTCCGTCACGCAGTCGGAGCTCGATGAAGTCCACCAAAATGATCGAGTTGCGCACGACGATGCCGGCGCCGAGGTCCCTGAACACCTCGATGGTGATGTGCCATTCGCCATCCCACTTCATCGCGTATTTCGTCGTGTCAAACGGCTGCGTCGCGTTGAACACGTCCGGCCCGTATCCCTCGGGCAGCGTCAAACGCGCGATGGCTTCGTTCATCTTGAGGATGGCGTACACCGGGCTCTCGTTCTGTCCCGCGAGATCGCCCGTCACGTACGTGACCGCCTGCAGGTTCTTGTGATACAGGCTCGGCTCTTCCTGCGCACGCACAACCCTCGTGAGCTCGCCGACGGCCACGGACCTGGCACCGCTCAGCCGCAGCGACTGAATCGCCTCGAGGCTGCGCTCGGTGCGCGGCTGGCGGATGCCGATCGGGACATCCTCCCGCGCCTGCGCATCGTGCAGCAGCCCGACGATCGCTCCTGCGCCGGCCATCCGGACCACCGACGCTACGGCGCTCGACGAGAGTCCGGCGGCGGCAGCTTTTTCACCATTGACAACGAGCGTCACTTTCCGAGACGGCGCCTCGACGTACCAATCGGTATCCACCACGCCGGGCGTCTCGCTGAAGATCGCCTTCACCTGGCTTGCCACCTCCATCCGACGGGTGGCTTCCGGTCCGTAGATTTCGGCGACGAGCGTCTTCAGGACAGGCGGTCCGGGCGGCACCTCGGCGACCTGCAGAAAGGCGCCACCCTACTTTGCTGAACGCTCGCTGTCGAGGATTCGCATCTGATGTTCGTCGTAGCGGCTACCCGCGACCGCAGCTGCAGGAACGGCCTCTTCAATGCGGGCGAGTTCGGCTGGTGTGAGCATGACCCGGAGCGCGCCCAATGATTCGATCAGCTGCGTCCGTGTGCGCGCCCCGATGACTGGCACGATCGTCGAGCCCTTCGTCAACACCCATGCAATTGCAAGCTGCGAGGCACTGACGTCTTTCTTGGCGGCCAGCTTCTGCAGCGCGTCAATCAGGCGCTGATTACGTTCGCGGTTTTCACTGGTGAAGCGCGGGAGGTGTGCACGAAAGTCGCCTTCACGGGTCGGCTTGGATCCACTGAGCAGCCCGCGCGACAGCACGCCGTACGCCGTGACGCTGATGCCCAGCTCCGCGAGTACGGGGAAGATCGTGGTCTCCGGACCGCGGCTGATGAGCGAGTACTCAATCTGCAAGTCGCTGATCGGGTGCACCGACTGCGCGCGTCGAATGGTCTCCGGTCCCACTTCTGACAAGCCGATCGCGCGGACGTATCCGGCTTTCACCAGATCCGCGATCGCGCCGACAGTCTCTTCGATGGGCACGGCCGGATCGAGGCGGCCGGGCCGATAGATGTCGACGTGATCCACGCCGAGCCGGGTGAGCGTGAACGAGAGAAAGTTCCTCACCGCGGCGGGCCGCGCGTCCATGCCCAGCCAGCTTCCGTCCGGCCCGCGCAGGGCGCCGAACTTCACCGAGAGCAGCGCCTTGTCGCGCCGATCCTGCAGTGCCCGCCCGATCAGCAGCTCGTTGTGTCCCGCACCGTAGTAGTCGCCGGTGTCGAGCAGGGTGATGCCGTGGTCGAGGGCGGCATGGATGGTGGCGATGCTCTCGCGCTCGTCTGCCGGCCCGTACATCCCGGACATGCCCATGCAGCCGAGTGCCAGCGGAAAGACCGAGGGGCCCGCCGAGCCGAGTCGACGAGGCTGATGATGGCTTGCTGATGTCATCTGCCGACGCTAGATCGTCTGGTCTCTCTTGGCAAGAAGGCACCCGCGGCCACGCTGGACCCCACCCAGCCTGTGGCCGATGATGCCCACGCGCGTCACGTGTGACGCTGCACGTTGGCCTTACGCAAGAACTGATGCTCCATGACGCACGAGTGGCGACAGAATCAGAAACGATAACCGACGCCCACCCGGCCGCCCAGAACCCAATCGAGTCCGTCCCCCAGCCACAGCACGGCCTCACTGCGAATCAGGACTCGCCCGGACACATCCCACTCAACGCCAGCCCGGCCGTGCGTCAGGCGAAGCGTCTCGGTTCGATCGACGTGGCCAACCGGCGGCACATCGAACTCGATGCGGGCTCGCTGTAACGCCAATCCCGCGCCGCCGACGAAGTGCGCCCTCCGTTCCGGGGACGTGCGAAACAGGAGGCTCCCTGTGAGGGTCAGCTCGCTGAAGTCATGATGCTCGCGCCCGAACACGTGCCGCACTCGCGCACCGTGCACTTCCCCTTCCAGGAGGAGCCAACGCATCATCTGAAACGCCGCGCCACCGCCGACAACCGGCGCCTTTCCCTGCTCGGAATCGGCGTGGCCGATGCTGGCAACGCCCGCGGTACCGAACACAACCCACCGGCGGTCCTGGCCGGACACGGGTGTGGCGAACACGCAGAGGGCGAGCGTCGCCAGGATGACGAGGTGGCCACCGGGCGTTTTCGAAGACCGCAGCATGTCGACGCGTATCGGCGTTCGTAGAGAATGTCATCGATACCAACAACACTCAACGCCAAATGGCACGCAAGACATCAGATGCCCAGAAACGCGCGGCTGGAGCAGCGCGTGACGTGGCACATCGCACACGCGAAGGCCTGCGGCTGTCGTGAAATCCCAGGAACCATTGTCAGCGAGCTGAAGTCTCGCGGGATTCCAATTCCTCGGCGAAGGCGCGCCTGACCACTCGCGCTTATCGGCTCATCGCGAACAATTCCACGCGCGGTGGGTGATTTTACGCGCCGACGTCTTCGGTGATCGACGTCGCGCCAGGTCGACCCAGGTGACAGCCGCACGCAACGCCGTCCGGAAGGCAGCCTTCAGCCTGGCACCACCATTGCTCAGCAAGGCAGCAGTCGTGTACCGAGCCGTTCGAGGCTCTCGGTGCGCCGGATGACTTGCGATGAATCTCAATAAGTACACCGAAAAAGCTCAGGAATCCGTCATCGGCTCGCAGCAACTCGCGGAGCAGTCAGGCCATCCGCTGATCGAGCCGGAGCACCTCCTGGTCACGCTCGCCGAGCAGCACGAGGGCATCGTGCCGGAAGTGCTGCGAAAGATGTCGGTCGATCCCGGCGAGCTGGCGCGGGCCACCCGTGAACTTTTGAAGAAGTCCCCTCAAGCGCACGGCGGTGCGCAGCCGGGCCCCTCGCCCAGGTTCAAGATCGTGACCGATTCCGCCGAGGCCGAGGCCGCACGACTCAAAGATGAATATGTCAGCACCGAGCACCTGCTGATTGGCATCGCCTCGGCGGCGGGCCGTTCGGCCGCGAGTCGGCTGCTGAGCGAACGCGGCCTGACGCGCGACAAGATCTTTGCGGCACTGACGACGGTGCGCGGCTCACAGCGGGTCACGAGCCAGAACCCCGAATCCACGTATCAGGCGCTGGAACGCTACGGCCGCGACCTGACCGAGCTCGCACGGAAAGGCAAGCTCGATCCGGTCATCGGCCGCGACGAAGAAATCCGGCGCGTCATTCAGGTCCTCTCCCGCCGCACGAAGAACAATCCCGTGCTGATCGGCGAACCCGGTGTCGGGAAGACCGCGATCGTCGAAGGCCTGGCCAGCCGCATCGTCCGCGGCGACGTGCCCGAGGGACTCAAGAACAAACGGATCGTGGCGCTCGACATGGGTGCGCTCGTGGCCGGCGCGAAGTATCGCGGCGAGTTCGAGGAACGCCTGAAGGCCGTGCTCAAGGAGATCGCGGACGCCCAGGGACAGGTCGTGCTGTTCATCGACGAGCTCCACACGGTCGTTGGCGCGGGCGCCGCCGAGGGCTCGATGGACGCCTCGAACATGTTGAAACCGATGCTCGCGCGCGGCGAATTGCACACCGTGGGTGCGACCACGCTGAATGAGTATCGCAAGTACATCGAAAAGGACGCCGCACTCGAGCGTCGGTTCCAGACGGTCGTCGTGGGAGAGCCGACGGTCGAAGATGCGATCAGTATTCTGCGAGGACTGCGGGACCGGTACCAGATTCACCACGGCGTGAAATTCAAGGACACCGCGTTGGTCGCGGCGGCGGTCCTCTCGAATCGGTACATCGCCGATCGGTTCCTGCCTGACAAGGCCATCGATCTCGTCGACGAGGCCGCATCGAAGCTCCGCATGGAAATCGATTCGATGCCGTCAGAGCTGGATGAGATCGAGCGGCGGGTCATGCAGCTGGAGATCGAACGCGAAGCGCTACGCAAGGAACGGGACAAAGCATCCGTCGAGCGGCTGGCGAAGCTCGAAAAAGAGCTGGCCGACCTCAAGGAAGAACGTGGCCGTCTCACCGCGCACTGGCAGCAGGAGAAAGAGGCGATTCAGCAGGGCCGGACCCTCAAAGAAACCCTGGACGCCGTCCGTCAGGACGTGGAACGCGCCCAGCGCGCTGGTGAGTATGGCAAGGCGTCAGAGCTGCAATACGGCCGCCTCCCGCAGCTCGAACAGCAGCTTCGTGACCAGGAAACGCGATTTGCCACGCTTCAGTCCGGTCAGCGCATGCTCAAAGAGGAAGTGGACGAAGAGGACATCGCTGAGGTCGTCAGCAAGTGGACGCACATCCCGGTGAGCCGCCTCATGGAAGGCGAGATTCAGAAGCTCATCCACATGGAGGAGCGTCTGCACCAGCGTGTGATCGGTCAGGACGAGGCGATTGTCGCCGTGTCAAACGCCATCCGCCGCGCCCGCGCGGGTTTGCAGGATCCGAATCGGCCGCTCGGCAGCTTTCTGTTCCTTGGCCCCACCGGTGTGGGCAAGACCGAGCTCTCGCGCGCGCTGGCCGAGTTTCTGTTCGACGACGAACAGGCGATGGTGCGCATCGACATGTCGGAGTATCAGGAAAAGCACACCGTCTCGCGCATGATTGGCGCCCCTCCGGGATATGTCGGATTCGAAGAAGCCGGCCAGCTCACGGAAGCGGTGCGGCGGCGTCCTTACGCGGTCGTGCTGTTCGACGAGGTTGAAAAGGCGCATCCTGACGTCCTGAATGTCCTGCTGCAGCTCCTGGACGATGGCCGGCTGACCGACGGGAAGGGACGCACGGTCGATTTCAAGAATGCGGTGGTCATCATGACGTCCAACCTCGGGACGGGTGAATTGCAGGTAATGGAGGCCGTGCGGGCGCATTTCCGTCCGGAGTTCATCAATCGGATCGACGAAATCATCACGTTCCACGCACTGGACCGGACGCACATGAAGCGGATCATCGACATCCAGCTTTCAGCCCTGATGAAACGCCTTGAGGAACGAAAGATTCACATCACCCTGACCGACGCGGCCAAGGAGCAGCTCGTGCGCGAAGGATACGACCCCGCCTACGGCGCGCGACCACTGAAGCGGACGATCCAGCGGCGTGTGCTCGACGCCCTGGCGATGCGGATCCTCGAAGGCGAATTCGTCGATGGTGACACCGTCACGGTCGACGCCCTCGCCGACGGGCTCCGGTTCGAGAAGCGGGCGGCGGTAACGGCATGATCTGCGCACAAACCTCCTCTTGAGATTTGCCATTCACTCCTTGAAGCAGGTCACCTGACTCATCCGGTGTCATTGGCACACCTTGCGCACACCACGACCGATCCACGTTAGCGGTTCGACGGGGCACTGCCTGGTCAATACTGAACACCCTGAGCGGATCGGTTTGATTGGGAGTTTCGATGAGCTACGACGCTGACGCTACCCCGACACACTCGCCGGCCCCTCGCCTCGCTCGCCGTATCCTGATTGTCGGCGGTGTGGCTGGAGGCGCGTCTTGTGCGGCGCGGCTGCGACGCCTTGACGAGTCGGTCGAAATCGCCATCTTCGATCGCGGGCCCTACGTGGCCTTCGCGAACTGTGGACTGCCGTACTACGTCGGCGACGTCATTGCCGACGAGCGCGCGCTGCTGGTCGCGTCGCCCGAGATGTTCCGCGAACGGTTCAATATCGAGGTGCACACCAGCACCGACGTCATTGGCATCCACCGCGCGGCGCGTACGGTCAGCGTGCGCGATCTCCGCACCGGCAACAGCCGCACGGAGCGTTACGACGCGTTGGTCCTGTCACCAGGCGCGGCGCCGATTCGGCCACAGCTGCCGGGAGTGGACCTGCCGGGCGTCTTTGCGGTGCGCAACATTCCGGACTCGCGCCGCATTCGCTCCTGGATTACCGAACGTCGCGCCACCACCGCGGTCGTCGTCGGCGGCGGATTTATCGGATTGGAGATGGTCGAGAACCTGATCCACCGCGGCCTGTCCTTGACCGTACTGGAAAAGCTGCCGCAAGTTATGCCCCCACTCGATCCTGAGGTCGCGGTCCCACTCACGGAGCACCTGATCGCGAAGGGTGTGCAGCTCCATCTCGGTGACGGGCTGGCCCGCATCGATGAGGGAGCCGACGGACGGTTGATCGTGGTCGCGGAGAGCGGCGCCAGTTTTCCAGCCGATCTCGTCATCCTCGCCATCGGCGTGCGACCCGAGACCGAGCTGGCCAAGGCGGCCGGCCTCCAGATCGGCTCGCGCGGTGGCATCGTCGTCGACGCGCAGATGCGCACGTCGGATCCACGGATCTGGGCTGTGGGCGACGTGGTCGAAGTCCCGGATGTGGTGACGGGGCAGGACACCGTGCTGCCGCTCGCAGGGCCCGCGAATCGCCAAGGCCGAGTGGCGGCCGAGTCCATTGCCGGACGCACGACGCAGTTTCGCGGGATACAGGCCACGGCAGTTGTGGGCGTGCTGGGCCTGACTGTGGCGTCCACCGGCGCGAGCGAAAAGGGATTGCGGCGCGCCGGCGTGACGAGCTTTGAGAAGGTCTACCTCCACCCAGGCCACCACGCCGGTTACTATCCGGGCGCCCGGCCGATTCATCTCAAGCTCCTGTTCTCGGTGCCTGACGGCCGGATCCTGGGTGCGCAGGCGATCGGGCTGGAAGGTGTGGAGAAGCGTATCGATGTCATCGCGACCGCGATTCAATTTCGCGGCACCGTGCACGATCTGGCCGAGGCCGAACTGTGCTATGCCCCGCAGTTCGGCGCGGCGAAAGACCCCGTCAACCTCGCCGGGATGCTGGCCGAGAACGTGCTGAATGGCGACATGCCCGTGGCCGACTGGCTGGTGCTCGATCGCACCGATGCGTTGCTGGTCGACGTGCGCGAGCCCGACGAGTTCGCCGGCGGGCACATTCCGAATGCGATCAATCTGCCACTCTCGCAGATGCGCGACCGCTACGCCGAACTGCCGACGAATCGGGAGATCTGGACCTGCTGCGGGGTGGGCCAGCGAGCGTACTTTGCGACCCGGTTCCTGATGCAGCACGGATATCGATCGCGGAATCTGTCTGGAGGGTATGCGACGTATCAGGCATTCTGCGCGGTCGGCCTGAACACCTAAAGGAGTGACGCTCGGCGAGCATCACGCAAAACTGGTGGCTCCTGTACTGCTCGCGGTGACAACGTATCTGGCCGTCACACTCTCGGCAGCGCGCTCGTGATGGCGTCGAGTCGTTGCGGTGTCGGAGACGTTCAGCGCCGTTCACGCGAGTGAGATAGTTGCAGGAAGGAATTGTTGATGGACGCTGTAAACACCGGGAAGCCACCTGAGAGCCAGACCCACGTCACCTTCGAAACGGCTGCCGAACATGCCACCGCGCGCGTCCCGGTGGCCGACCCCTTCCAGCGGGTCGGCGACGTCCGAGACCACCTGATTGGGCAGCGTTATGAGAGCGCGAGCCACATCGTCGTGTGTGAGGCTGACACATTCCTCGGCATCGTGCCGATTGAAAACCTCTTGTTGGCTCCCGCTGACGCCAAGATGGAATCACTGATGGACCGCGGCGCCCCGATTGTCGCCCCTGGCGTCGATCAGGAGGTTGCCGCGTGGCGCGCGGTTCGCCATGGAGTATCCGCTCTGGCTGTCGTTGACGGACATGGCGATTTCGTGGGGATGATCCCGCCTCGCCGGCTGCTGGAAGTACTCCTGTCGGAGCACGAAGAAGACCTCGCTCGCTCTGCAGGCTTCTTGAAAACCACCTCGATCGCCCGGGCGGCCAGTGAAGAGCCAGTGCATCGTCGCTTCCGGCATCGGCTCCCGTGGCTGCTCTTGGGACTCGGAGGGGCTCTGCTGGCCGCGGACCTGGTCGGTTCGTTCGAAGCCCACCTGCAGCTCAACGTCATGCTCGCTTTCTTCATCCCAGGCATCGTGTACCTGGCCGACGCCGTAGGGACGCAGACGGAAACGGTGGTCGTGCGCGGCCTGTCTCTCGGAATTCCCATGCGCCGAATGGTCGCTCGCGAGCTGCTTGCGGGCATCCTGATTGGAGTGGTGCTCGCCGCGGTCGCCCTGCCGTTTGTCTGGTGGCGCTGGAACGACGGCGGTCTCGCCCTGTCAGTGGGTGTATCGGTCTTCGCCGCGTGCTCCACGGCGACACTGGCGGCAATGATGCTCCCGTGGCTGTTCGACGCCTTCGCGTCGGATCCGGCCTTTGGGAGCGGTCCTCTCGCGACCGTCATTCAAGATCTGTTGTCCATCTGGATCTACCTGTCGGTCACGACGTTCGTCATGTCATGACGACGAGTCGGCGCATCCTTGCAGCGACTGGGGATGACAGTGCAGGCCTTCCAGCGCGTGGCGCGCCGATCCGGCAGGAATCCTTCGCGGACTGTGATTCCGTTGATTCGATCGTCAGAGCGGCTACCCCTTCGGTTCACCGCGGGGACTGCGCCGCGTACTTCTTCGAAGCGGCCACAATCCGAAAGAATCCCAGACTCCCCAGCAAGCGAGCCGTCGTGGCGACACCGCCCATCATCGCGCCCATGATCCCAAGTGAGGCGACATCGGCGCCCGTCAGGTAGAGGTTTCGGACCGGAGTCGATACTCCCAGATACGGCAGCCGGAAGCGCTCCGGGGTCGCGGGGATGCCATACACCGATCCACGTCGATGTCCGGTGAAGTGTTCAACGGTCAGCGGCGTCGACACCTCGCAGTAGTCGACGAGGCCCTTGAACCCAGGGTAACGGCGGTCGACGAAATCCAGCAGGCCCTCCGCGACACGATGCTTCAATTGATCGTAGTCCTCGCCCCGCTTGTGCCACGGCTGATTCTTCCACCGTTCAACCGATGCATAGTCGAGGAACGCGATGATTTCCGCCGTGTGCGCCGTCGCCTCCGGGTCCTTGAGAGACTGAAAGGACAGGTAACATCCGGAGGGCCGTCCCTCCAGAACGGCGCCGTGCCGCTTGAACAGCGCATCGTGATCGTATCCGTCGTAGATCCAGTGGTTCTCTCCCCGGAAGCCCAGCGTGGCGGGACTCTCTTTGAATGCGAGATACAGCGTCACGAAGCCGTGACCGTCGGCCACCCGTTCGAGATCGGCCCTGAACGAAATCGGGACGCTTTGCGGTAGCAGGTCGCAGAAGGTCGTGAACGCCCCGGCGTCCGAGACGATCCGGGATGCGGTGAACTCCAGGTCCGCACCGTGGCGCCCGTCCGGCTCGACCCTGACACCGACCGCCGCGCCGTGGGAAATGATGATCTCCGTCACTCTGTGATTGATCAGGCACTGGCCGCCGTGCGCGTCGACGATGTCGGCGACGCTTTGGGCGATGGTCCCGGCGCCACCAATCGGGTAGTAGCCACCCTCCAAGTAACTGGCCACGACGAGTGCATGGATCGCGAACGCACTCTCTGACGGCGGCAGGCCGTAGTCCCCCCACTGCGAGGCGAGCACCGCTCTGAGCTGCGGGTCACGCACGTGCGCGTCGAGATACGCCCCGGTCGTGGACAGCGCGAGCGCCCTCCGCGGGCGGCTGGCGATACGAATGAGCGCAGCCAGGGCCCGAGGGACAGCCTGTGCGACGATCTGGGCGCCGTACCAGCCTGCCACTGCGTGGAGGTCTCTGAAGTAGGTCTCGATCGCGTCACGCTCATGCGGGTAGCGCGCGATGAGTGCCTGGCGATAGCTCGTTTCGTCGTCCGGCTCGTCGAATGTGAAGTCCGGGTACACGAACTTCTCGAACGGCGAGGGCATCTTCTGCCACCGCACACCGCTCCGGGTCACGACGTCGAACAACTGTCGGCCCATCTCGCCGGCAGCCATTCCGCCCACGTAATGCAGCCCGACATCCCACGCGCGATGACCAGGCCGCGTGAAACTGTGCGTGAACCCGCCCAGCCTGAAGTGGCGCTCCAGCAGCAGCACGCGCTGTTGCTTGAATTGAGCCATGAGGCTCGCGACAGTCAGACCACCCATACCGGAGCCGATGATGATGAGGTCAAAGTTCCGGTTGTCAGGTCGCATGCGACGTCATTGTCTCAATGCTTGAACGCCCGTTCCAGCTGTTCGTCCGCGTCGCAGGCCTCACCCCTTGCACATCGCCTCTTGCCGAAAGAGACCAGGCGATCTACCTTCGCGGCATGAACTCTCGACCAATACAGCGCCGTCAACTTGGGCGAGCGGCCCGATGGTGATGCAACGTTGAGATCGCGACGCTGGAACCCACCCAACCGGTACCGATGATGCCGACTCGTCTCTTCATCTACCGATGTTGGATCGAAGCGACCGTGGGCATCAGCCGTTAACATACGGGTGCGCGCGGGTTTGAGAGGCGCGACGTCGAGGGACGCGTCATGGCCAGTCGATCCGGGTCATCGGCACTTCGCTACCTGCTCGGAGGGCTGCTTGCCTTCGGAGCCATAAACGCCTTCGGTAGCGGCTATTACGGACTCTCAGGAGCCGAGGGCGTGCCGACGGACTGGCTTGAGGGCAGCTCCTTCGGCGACTACTTCATCCCAAGTCTCTTCCTGTTCACGGTCGTCGGCGGTTCCTTCTTGTTTGCCGCGATCGCGGTGTTCTCCCGGTTCCGTATCGCCCGCGCCAGCGCTTTCGCTGCGGGTGCCGTCGTCCTGGCTTGGATCGGCGTGCAACTGGCCATCATCGGCTATGTTTCATGGATGCAGCCGACGACAGCGATCGGAGGACTACTTGTCCTCGCGCTGGCGAGGTCGCTTCCGCCGCGGGCGCACGAGGGGGAGGGCCGTGGCCGCTGAGACTTCCGCACAGCCGCTGCGGTGAACCGTAGCGGCGCGGGACCGACACAATCCTCAGCGCACGATTCCGAAGTGATCCTTCACTTTCGCCACGATCTGCGGATCGGTCAGCCTGTCTGCGGTTTCGAGATCGACGGTGCATCCGGAAAGCGCCTTGGAGCGGCTGAGACGCTCCTTCAATTCCAGCTTGGCCTCACCAGGCCCGAAGATCAGAACGGCTTCAGGCAGCCCCAGCTGGCTGATGATGTCATCGTAGTAACGGTCAAGTTGCTCGCCGTGGCGTTGTTCATACTTCTTCTCGCCTCCACCGCCCTCCTGGCCAGAATAGCGGGGATGCGCTCCGACTTCAGATTCCAAGGTCTTGCTGCTGACGTGACCTGCTGACGTCGACACGATGACTGCGCTTTTGTGATCGAGCCAAACGCCTACCTTATGGTTCATAGGACCTCTTCCAAGGACAGCTTCCCGCGACTGCGAGCGAACTGCACGGCGCGTTGCCGAACAAGTGTCGCAGGTCCTCGTATGCCATGGGATCTTGCTGCTAACGGTCCGCCATCTGCTCTGCCGTGATGCCGCGTGTGGAGCTCCATGAAACGCACGTTGTCCTCCACGGGCACGGCACCGAAGATGGTCGTTCGAAGCCGCTCGCCGTGTGAGGCGGCCTGCCGGCAGGCCGCCTCGAACTTCTGGTGCGCCGTCTCGAGACGAACGCGTCCCTCGGCAGGCGTCGCGGGTCCGCTCGCGGGATTCATCGCCTTGTTGGTCTTCGCCTTGGGGAACGCGGCTTTCCTCAGCACTCGCTTGAACAGCAGGCCCCGGACGATCGGGTGAACGACACCGGGGAGCTTTGGAAACTTTGAGGGACGGCCAGCAGCCATGTTGGCCGACTCTTCGAGCGATCGGGCGACGTGCTCCACGATCTGGCTGGGCGACCACTTCCCAGGCGCACGTGGCGAAGTCCACTCGGTCCTTATCCGCTCGCCGGCGATGATCAATTGTTCCATCGCATCTTTGCGAGAGCCGTGTTGATATCCGCCATAGGTCCTCCCTTCCCCGAAGAATGCTCGCGTCGATTCTAACCGGCGGGGCCAGCCGCTTGCGAATTGAAGCAAAGGTCCATCTCCCTTCCCGGGATGTCGAAGGAGTCGGCTGACGACCGGACCGCGTTTCTGGAGCGAAGGGCGACGTGTCGCCATGGATTAACGATGCGCCAGCACCATCTTCCCCAGATCTGACAAGCTTCGGTCAAGGCGTTTCACAATGGGTGTCCCGTGCTCGTCGAAAGAACTAGACGATTTGATCGGCACAAGGAGGCCGCCCATGCGAATGTTCGACGTTCAGGGAATCGAGATAACGGCACCGCGTCGCAAGGTGTTTGAGTTTCTGCGCGAGCCCGCGAATCTGCCGCGCTGGGCGCATGCCTTCGTGTCAGTGGGGAACGGTCACGCCCGCCTCGAGACTCCCGCCGGAGCCGTGGATGTCGGCCTAGAGGTGACAGCGGACGCCGACACGGGGGTCGTCGACTGGCGCCTGACGTTCCCGGACGAAGGCGTTGGCATCGCGCAATCGCGTGTGACCGAGACCATGCGTGGCACATGCGTTTACAGCTTCGTGCTGCACGCCCCGTCTGTGGCACTCGAGCACGTTGAAGGTGTGCTGGACGCGCAACGCGCCCTTCTGCAGTCCGAGTTGGCGACACTGAAGTCGCTGATGGAAGGGTGACGATGACGCCAATCGCGCTGGAAAACCTTGCACGGCATGCGATCAGCGGGGACCCTGACGCGCTCGATCGCCTCGTCAGAGCGCTCCAGGGCGACGTCTACGGCCTCGCTCTCCGCATGCTGTGGAATCGTGAGGATGCGGAGGATGCCACGCAAGAGATCCTGGTTCGAACCGTCACGCGACTGGCCCAGTTCGATTTCCGCAGCAAGCTCAAGACGTGGGTCTATCGCATCGCCGTCAACTACATCCTCGATGTGAAGAAGAGCCCCATCGAGCACATGCATCTGAACTTTCAGCGGTTCGCCGACGACCTGGTCGAGGGCCTGTCGTCGGATGGGCCAGCTGATTCCGAGCGAGCGCTGCTCATCGAGGAAGTGAAGATCGGCTGCACGCTCGGCATGCTCCAGTGTCTCGATCGGCCGCACCGTCTCGCGTACGTCCTCGGCGAGATCCTGGATCTCTCAGGCCCGGAGTCCGCCGAGGCCCTCGGGATATCCGCAGAGCTGTTTCGCAAGCGCCTGCAACACGCCCGGACGGCGATCGAAGCGTTTACAAGGGCGCACTGTGGTCTCGCCTCGGACAGCGCAGCCTGCGCCTGCCATCGACGTGTGTCCGCGGCCGTTCGCCTCGGTCGCGTCCGTCCCGATGCGCTCGACTTCGCCGAGCAGCCGTCGTCATATCAGGAGATCCGAGGACTCGTTCGCCGCGCCGAGCAGGCGCGATGGGCGCTTCAGGCCCATCGCACCAGTCAGCCGCGGGCCTCGGCTATCGACTTCGCACGTCGGTTAGCCCAGTCACTCGACTCACCGCGTGATTCGTAGTCGCCTAAGACCGTTGACACCTTCTCGGCAGGCCCAGCGCATCGATGCAGGCCGTTGCCGACAGGGTAATCATCGAGCCTCCTCGTGCGACTGAGTTCTCTCGGTTCTGGCGACGGAACAGCCGATCACCGGACGTTCCCTTCAAGATGTCGCTTGAGCAGCGCGAGATCCTTCCTGTTAGCCCTTCCGACCATAAGCGACATCAGGGGAGCGAGCCAAGCTGAGAATCCGCTCGGTGTTCCCCGGTTTCGAAGCGCCATACGGGTGGCGCCGTTCTCGTCCTCCCATGTATACGTCGTTTCCATGGGGAATGGTGGCCCAGGCGTCCTCATCGTCAGATGTCTGCCAGGCACGAGCTCGACAACTTCGTAGGTGTACGCTCAGCCGGCGCCCCAAGAAGTGCGCGACGAAATCGATTCGAGAACCGGCCTGCGCCGGACGAGGCGTTTTCCACTCAACAGACTTGATGTTCTCGTACCACAGTGGCGCATTGTCGGGGTCGGCGGCGTACTGAGACACTTCAGCCACCGGGCGGTTGATCACAACGGAATTGACGACGTCGACATGCATGGCCGCCTTCAGCATCGCACAGCCGTCGCAGAACTCCTGCAGACACCAATTTGCACGCGTCGTCGTCGTAGTCGCCGGCGGTAAACCGTGTTGTTCGTCAACGAAGCGCCTTTACCGATCGCCGGGAATGAGCGAGGATTCGAATTTGGAACCGCGTGGCTGAACCCCTCAAGACGTTCTTCTCAAGCGAACTCGTGCGGCGCCTCGCCCGCGATATCGCGCACGTGCATTCCGGCTTTCCGGTCCGTGGTTTCACGAACGCCGCCTGCCGCGGCCTCGACGCGTTAGAACTTCTCGACCGAGGCCGGCAGATCGCCGGTGCACTCGGTGCGCATCTACCGCCGTCGTATCCCGAGGCGATCGGAATCCTCCTTCGGTCCCTGGGACCTGAGCATGCAACCGACGAGTTGATCGGCGTCGGCATGGCGCCGTTCTTCTATCTGCCGCACACCCTATTCGTGGCCGAGCGCGGGCTGGACCATTTCGAGCTCTCCATGCAGGCGCAGTACGAGCTGACGAAGCGCTTCAGCGCCGAAGGCAGCATTCGCCCGTACATCGCCCGGGATCCCGAGCGAGCGTTGGTGTTTCTTCAAACGTGGGCGGCGGACAAGAACCCCCACGTCCGTCGCCTCGTGTCCGAAGGTACGCGGCTGCGACTTCCTTGGGCGGTGCGCGTCGCCTGGCTCGATCAGAACCCTGAGCGCGTGCTCGCGCTCCTGGAACTGCTCAAGGACGATGAATCCACGATGGTGCGGCGCAGTGTGGCTAACAACCTCAACGACTTGGGCAAGGTGAGGCCGGACTTGTTGAGCCGCACGGCTGGTGCCTGGCTCGAGGACGCATCGCCTGAGCGCCGGATCCTCGTCGAGCATGCTCTCCGCAGCGCCGTGAAACGCGGTGACGCGGACGCGCTCCGGCTACTCGGCTACGGGCAGACGCCGCGTGTATCCGTCGAGGCCGTGGCCTTCACTTCGCGGCGAGTGCGGATTGGCGGACGAGTGGGAATGACGTTTGGACTGAAAAGTACCTTGACACGGCAGCAGCAACTTCTGGTCGATGTGGCCGTGCACTTCGTCAAGGCTCGCGGAGTGGGTGCGCCCAAGGTGTTCAAGCTGGGACGTATCGTGCTCGGACCGCGCGAGCGGGTTGATCTGAAGACGACGTTCTCGCTCGCCGTCCACACGACCCGAGTGCCGCGGCCGGGCCGTCACGCCGTTGACGTCATCGTGAACGGACGCGCTATTCGAGCGGGATCGTTTGACGTCTCTCAAAGCAAGGCGTGATCTCTGATCCGCTCGGCGAGCAGAGACTGTCCCCGAAATTGTCCCCGTCGGCTCCCAAAACCGGGCCTTCGGCGCCAACAGAGCCAACTCGGTCGATCGAGGAACTTCTTGGAACGCTTGGCCTTGCTACTTCTTCACGACATACCAATTGTTCTGAATGTCGTGCGCGAGTCGGTGTGTGGTAATCGATCGAAAACCTGCTCGTTGCAGGTACTCGCGTGTCTTCTCTTCACCCCACATAGCACCCAAGCCCTCCCCGCCCTGTGCCAACGATACGGTCATGCAGTGCATGCAAGAGATGGCGTAGAGGAATGTCCCAATCGGATGCTCGATATCTCTGTCCATGTGGCTTGTCCCGCTGATGTCCTGCATGAGGTAGACGCCTTCTGGCTTCAGTGCGCGATGAATACCTTTGAGCACATTGAGCGGCTTCGCTTGATCGTGAATAGCATCGAAGGTTGTGATGAAGTCGAAGGACTCAGATTCCGCATTCTCATCGAAGGTGCTCAAATCGAGGGCCATGAACTCGCTGTTGCCGAGGCTCTTCTGTAGAGCCTCGTCGCGCGCGAACCTGATGGCGTCGGTTGAGAGATCCATGCCCATGAACCTGCTCCGCGGGTACAGTTCGGCGAGCCTGTTCATGATGCGGCCTCGTCCGCACCCCACATCGAGCACTCGAATGCCCTGTGTGAGGCGCTCCGTCAATCCCGGCACGAGCGGAAGGATGTGTGACTCGAGCGATGACAGCACGGATTGTCCGCTGTCCTCCGCCATGACCTCGTGGAACCGCCGAAACCTCTCGTAAGGCACTCCGCCGCCCTGCCTGAAACACTCGACGATGTCGTCCTCCACAGACCCCATGACGGCGACGTACTGCGCAAACACTGCCATGTTGTCGGCGACGGCCGCCCGAGTCAGAAAGGCGGCATGTTCGGCCGGCAGCGTGAAACGGCTGGTGGCGGGATCGATCGTCACTACTCGCGCCGTGACCATCGCGCCCAGCCATTCGCGTACGTACCGTTCGTTGAGCCCCGCCCTCGACGCCAGGTCTTCCGAGGTTGCCGGCGGTGATTGCGTCATGACGTCGAAGAGACCGGTACGATGGCCCACTGACACCATCAAGCAAAGAGCCGCGTCGTTGAGAGCGGTCAACAATCGGCCAGCGAACGCTTGCGCCTTCGTGGTATCGACCTCAACCGGAATGCCTTCTGCTGCCATGGTGCTTATCTCCTAGGAGCGAGGACGCGGGGCAGTGCCGGAGTCGAGTTCATCGTGGAACACCAGAAAGTCCGTCGGGACGGGCACCGTTCCCAGCTGCCGCAGCATCGTCGTGAGCTGACCGCGGTGATACGTCGAATGGTTCACAACGTGATACATCTGGCGCCATAGTCGATATCGCCACGTCTGCCCCTGCAAGTTCACGTACTCCACGACTGCACCGAGCCGTTCAGCGGTGACGGACTCGATGAAGGCCCGTTGCTCGGCTTTGAGTTCCACCCACCGAGTGTTCAGCGCGTTGACGTCAGGGAATTCTGCAGCGTCGAATCTGTGCTGTGGCGAGGTGCCCTTCCACCGCTGAAGCCATATCCATTCAGCCCAGACGATGTGCGTGAGCGTATCGCGGACTGACGGATAGCTGTTGCCTAGATCCCTCGTGAATTCTTCCAGGGTCAGACCAGAGGCGGCTTCGAATGCGCGATCATTGGCCCACTGGTTGTATCGATAGAGCTCCTGGATGTCCGCCACGTCCATCATGGGCCGTGCCCTCCCATCTGGTGTGACCGTGGAACTCGCTTCAACAACGATCATCTGGAAGTTACCTCCCGAAGCCCTCGAGATCCGAGCGGTGCACTGCCTCTCGGCCCGTGTGGATCAGGAGGGCTTCACGAACACATCAGATGACCACGACAGCGTGCGGCGGCGGCTCGCGAGCGTGAACCCCGCACGTTCGATCATCCGCGTCATTTCCAACGGCGGATGGACGAAGTTCGGAACGGATTCCCTCGCCGACGGCGCAGCGCATTCTCTAGCCAGATCCCGAGCCTCACGAACCAACGATCTCGGGGATACGACAACGCGACACTGTGTTCTGCGAGCCGCAACGCCTGCTCGAGAAGCCGTTCGTAAAACGGATAGCAGCACACAACGCGATCAAGGGTAACGGCGGTGGCTGGTGCCAACTGGCTCGCGACAGCCACAAAATCACCATGGACCAACTCTGTTGACGCCGACCGTCCACGACGAACAGCCTCTTCTGAAGCAGCCGCAAGGTACGCAGACGAGGCCTCCACCACGACGGCTCGACTGAATCCGGCGTCGAGCAACTCGAGACTGAGGATGCCAAGACCGCCGCCGATGTCGAGGACGGTTCCCTGTCGAAGTCGATGGATACGAAGCCGTCCCGAAGTCCGCGCGTCGTTGGTCCCGGTCCCTTTCGGCGGTAATGCCGCAGTTCTTTCGCGACCTTCTCGCGTTGAAGTGCTGGTCGGCGGTATTGCCGCATGCGCAGCACGAGCAAGCCATCGTGCCTCCTGCCGTTCCACTGCTCCTCTCCGGGTTTCCTCGCGATCATCAGCCAGAACCGTCCCTGTGGCCTGGGCTGATGACGCTCAGACAGTCTGGCCGTTGTTCGAGTCAGCGTCGAATCCAGCATCGGCGACCTGCGCCCAGCTCGAGGATCGGAATCGACAGGAGCGCAATCCAACCGACGGCAGCCCGCCTACGCGCGTGATTCATGTGGTGATTCCGTTTCGCTGACCAACACTCGCTGACGACAACGTCTCTCTCATGCGAAACGCGACAATCAGCCCGGAGATGAACGTCAATCCCGCGACGATCCAGAACGCACCAGCTAGGCCGAGCATGTCCGCCGTCACGCCAGCGATGAGCGCGCCGATCGCGTAGCCAAGATCTCGCCAGAAGCGGTAGACACCAATCGCTGATGCGCGCCACGATGGCACGGCGACATCGCCGATACCAGCAAGGAGCGTCGGGTAGACCATCGCGGTTCCCACACCCAGCAATGCAGAACCCATCGCGAACCCGAAGAAGGCCTCCGACAACGCAATGACGGCGATGCCGCCAGCCTGCGTCCACATGCCGGTGGCGATCAACCACTTGCGTCCAATCCGGTCCGAGAGCGCGCCCGTTCCAAGTTGCACGAGACCCCAGGTGGCCGGGTAGATGGCTGCAAGCGCAGCGGTCCGCTCCAGACTCATGCTCGCGGCCGCAAAGAACAAGGGAAACAGGCCCCACGCCATGCCGTCGTTCAGGTTGTTGACGAGCCCTGCCTGGCTGATGCTCGAGAGGTTGCGATCCCCGATCGTCGTGCGCCAGAAGATCGCAGCCGAGGTCGGGACATCACTCGCCCCGCTGTGAAGACGCGATTCCAAGGTTACGTGTGATTGCGTCTCACGAACCAGAAGTAGGGACAGACCCAAACCGAAAATGACGAAGAGTACGCCTAGGTAGAATGGCTCAGGCCGCAGTCCCTGCTGAGCGGCAACCCATCCCGTCGCCAGTGCCGCTCCGGCCACGGCGATGTAACCGGCGAACTCGTTCAGGCCCATCGCCAACCCTCGCCGTTCTGGTCCGACGAGGTCGATCTTCATGATCACGGTCGTTGACCAGGTGAACCCCTGGCTGATACCTAGCAGCCCGTTCGCGACGAGCACCCAGGTCCAGGTCGGAGCCCACATCAGAAGGAACGGTACTGGAGCAGCGACGAGCCAACCTGCAATGAGAATCTGCCGGCGTCCAATACGGTCGGCGAATCGCCCAGCCGCATAGTTCGTGAGCGCCTTCGTGACGCCAAACACGACGATGAAGGACAGGATCGCGGTACGAGCCGCGAGCTGAAACTCCTGTTCAGCAAGAAGCGGCAGGATGCTTCGCTCCATCCCGACCATCGCGCCGACGAAGGCGTTGATGACGACGAGCAACGAGAACTGAGCGATGTTCTCTCGGAGCCCGAGACGAATGGCTGGGGCCCCATGGCGTACCGCGGTCATCGTCACGCGCTGGCCTTCACTTCGTGATGGCCGCGGTTGAACGTCAGGATCTGTTCCATGTCGGCCGGCTTCGGAGGGACGTCTGCGAGGGCATCGATGAATGCCTGCTTGTCTCGAGACAACATCGGATTCCATCGACGCTCGAAGCCGATGGTGCTCATGGGCTTCCCGCTCAATCCCGCTCCGCACACGGACCCCGAGAAGTGGCCGGGATACACCTCGAGCTCGTCGGGTAATGTGAGCAGCTTCTCGTGGATGCTTGTGTAAAGGTCAGCGGCGTTCTCGCGTGCGCGGCCCGGTAAATCAGGGCGTCCGACGGCGCCCACGAACAGCGTGTCGCCGGTCAACACGAACCAGGGCTCGGTTCCACGCCTCAGGTCCGTTACCAGGAGACACACGCTCTCCGGCGAGTGGCCGGGGGTGTGGATGACTCTGACACGCGTGTTTCCAAGCTCGATTTCTTCACCGTCGCGAACCGCCGTGAACGGCCGGTCGTAGTCCGCCGACTCGTGCAGACAGTAGGCCGCCTCGACCCGCCGGGCGAGATCAGGACCGCCGGAGCGGTGGTCAGCGTGAACATGCGTGTCGATGACATGGGTGATCTGCATGTTCTTGCTGGCTGCAAACGTGACGTATGTGTCCACGTCATCGGCCCGCGCATCGACGACGGCGCACCGACTGAGCGTGCCGCAGCCGAACAGGTACGCGGCGCATCCGCGGTCGAAGTAGTAGAACGGTCGGAAGATCATGATGGCTCCTGGCGTTGATGATCCGAACGAACGGGTACTGTCACGATCGGGTTGCCGTCAGGTTCACCCCAACGACACCGTACCGCTTGGCGGTTCGTTCCTTCGTTGTTCCGGCAAAGCAATCGAATCGGTCAAGCACGCGGACGTTCGTGAATCCGGCTGACTCGAACACGCCGACGAGCTCTGCTTCCAGCAGAGCGCCGGCGATTCAACCGGTCCAGAGGTCGATGTCTCGAAGCGCACTCTCGGGAAGGACTTCGCCGATGACGATGTCCGCGATCTGCGCGCGCCCGCCTGGCTTCAGGACTCGCGCGATCTCGCGGACGGCGGCGGGCTTGTCTGGCACCAGATTGAGCACGCCATTGGAGATCACGATGTCGACGGTCGCGTCGTCCAGCGGGAGGCGCGTCGCATCGCCATCACGGACTTCAACGTTCGTCAGCCCGGCCGCGTTGGCACCCGCCATCGCTCGTTGACGCATCGCGGCGGTCATGTCTACGCCGATCGCGCGGCCCTCAGGCCCAATGCGCCTGGCAGCCAGGAGTAAATCCGTCCCTGCGCCGCTTCCGATGTCGAGCACGACCGCGCTCACATCGATCGGAGCGATTGCATGCGGATTTCCCACGCCAGCGAATGACGAGGTGACGGCCACAGGGAGTTGCGCAAGCTCGGCAGGGTCATATCCGAGCCTCGAGGCCGCGTAGGCGGGCCCGCGGTGAAAATGAAACTCCGAGTCGGGCGCGGTCGCGACCCGACCGTACATCGTCTGAATCTCGCTGCGGAGGGTTGCGACGTCGAATTCCACCGGGCATGTCAAGGCCACAGATCACCTCCACTCACTTCGAACGGCACGCATGCGCGTGACGTCACGCGCATGTTGCCAGCGGCTACGCCGATGGTCTCCGTCGCATGCGGGTCCGGTCCGGACTCAGCCGACGAGGCTGCCTTGCGGGCGCATCTCCCTGCTCGATCGGAAACCCCGCAGCACGCCATTCGGGGAAGCCTTCGGCCAGCCGCCGTGCACGCCGGCGACTCTTCCGCAGCAATTCGACGGCACGGTCCGCATAGACGCAGTAGGGGCCGCGGCAGTACGCGACGTATTCCTTGTCCGTTGGCAGAGACCGAAGACGGTTCTGCAAGTCGTCGATGGGAACGGAGATGGCCCCGGCAATATGCCCGGCGAGGTATTCGTTGGCTGGACGTGCGTCAAGAATGAGCACGTCGCTCGAGCGCGCGCGTTCGAGCAGGTCCCGCATCCCGACCGGCTCCGGCCGCGTTCGGTCGCCGAAATGCTGATGCACCAGCCGCTCGAGATCCGCGAGCCTTCGCTCCGCAACGCTGCGAATGGCTTCACAGACCTCGAACACCGCGGGATCGGCCAGCCGGTAGTACACGAACAGTCCATCCTTTCGACTGTCGACCAGGGCGGCCTGTCGTAGCGCCTGAAGGTGTTGCGACGCATTCGCGAGCGAGAGCCCGATCTCGGTGGCCAGCGAGTCAACCGTGCGCTCGCCTTGAGCGAGCAGCTCCAGCATCTCAATGCGGTGGGGACTGCCCACGGCCTTTCCGATGCGTGCGAACTGGGCGTACAGGCGGTCCTTGAAGTCTCGGTGAGCGGTAGGCATATTCTCTAGTAATCAATAGAACACTTGATTATGGTCTGTCAAGTGCGAGCGTTGGAGACCAGAGCGACTCAGAATCGGACGCGGAGGCCCCCTTGACATTGCGGCCCCCGAGAGGTGCCCAGGCATCGACGGTCCCGCGGCCATCTACAGCACGTGTGGCAACAGGAGCCGATCCCATCGTGTCTGTCGCACACCCGAGAGGTTCTCTCCGTTCACGGACTGGCGAATGTGACCGGACTGTTTTTCAGCCGGTGGAATCTACTTCGCCGCATCTCTGGTCTGGTTGTGGCGTATTGAAGGTCAGCAGCCACCACGAGCAACGTGCTCGGGGCCACGATTGCGATCGTTAGGGCGCTTGTCATCGTTTGGATTGCGGCCAGGCCGCAATAGCCCTGCGGGTCAGCCAACCAACGGGATCCTGCATTCGCATGCATCGGCGACGGCTATACTGGAAAAGCCCGTAAGTGATCGCGGCACATTGGAGGACTTATCAGAATCGCCGATTTTGCCCTTCAAGCAAGACCGTAAGTTGTTGATTCTAAACGGAGAGATGTCCGAGTGGTTGTCCGCCTTCGCGGCCTCGCCGCTTCGGCGCGACATCTCGCCGTAGCTCGCGATGAACGCACGAGCGAGCGAGGCGGATGAAGGAGCACGCTTGGAAATTGCTTTGGCGGTCTGCGATGGCGTGCTGCAGATTTCGATTACCGTTGCAGATCCAGCCACTTAGCGGCGAGTGCGTCACACCCAGTCGATCACCGTAAACGTCGATAGGCCTCGCTCGATCGACAGCGTCACGTCACAGTTACGTCACGATTGACAGTATGGAATCGTGCGAGCTCGAGCCTGCCTTGGACTCGGATGCTTGTGTGGTCGCCTGCCTGAAATCACCGAACCGGGCTCACTGTAGTTTTGCGTATTCCGCTCGTGCTTCGGTGACGATCGGGATCTTGGGGTCGGCGTCTTTCCACAGCGCAAGGAGATCGTTGTAGGCACTTTTCGCCTTCGCGGTGTCGCCCGAGCGCCCGAGCGCTCTCGCCAGTTGCAGGCGCGCCATGGCGTCCATCGGATCGACCAGCACGATGCTTCGATGGTCGATGATCCTCTGGAATTCGGCGGCGGCAGCGGCGGGTTGCTGCGCCGCAAGGTACGCCTGACCGCGAACGTAGATGGGATAGAGTCGGCCGAAGTACCCGATCGCGCCAACGGTGCCCATGCCAAGGTCGAAGCGGGAGGCGGCCTGCAGCGTTTGAATTGCAGCCGCCGCATCGTGCGCGTTCAACGAGAAGAGCCCCCGCAGCGTCGGCAGATACATGTACTGCACCGAGGTATCCTCGGGATAGTCGCGCGACAGATCGTCGGCGAGCGCTCGCGCTCGCGATACATCGCCGGACAGGGCCAGCGCAAACGCGGCCGCATAGTCCACATCGCGCCCTCTGGCGAGGTCGAGGGCCGTGGTGACCTTGTGTCTGGCCGCGGCCGCGCGCCCGTAAAATGCTTCCCATACCGCGGTGGCCACGTCAAACAAGGCCGCCCGCTCGCGCTGACCAGCCTTCTGCGCGATGTCGACGGCGACCGCGGACGTCCGGTCTCGCCTCCTGCAACCGGCCGGAACGGGCGAGGACGAGCGCCTCAATATGTGAAATCGTGTCTTGCGTCGCGAGCTTTTCCCTCGCCAGCGCCGCCTTCCGTTTCATGTCCTCGCGATCGCCGTTCAAGAAGGCGATGAAGTACCGAATCAGCAAAAATCCCGTGAAATCGAACTTGCGCTCCGTCGCTTGGCGGATGGTGGTTTCGGTATCGGCCAGGCGATTCAGCGAGAGTTGACTCAATGCCTTGCTGTGATAAGTGGCGCCCCCCCGATCAGGACCAAGGGCGAGCGCCTTGTCGGCTGCGGCAATCGACAACTCGTATCTGCCGGTGCTGATCGTGGCCAGACCCGCCAGCAATCCGTGAGGAACCGGATCCCGCGGATACGTCCGCGCCCACGACTCCATGGTCTGCTGTTGTCGTTCCAGATTGCCCGTCACCTGACGGTCGTAAAAGGTATCGATCCAGAACTTCTCGACATCGCTGACCCGATCGCGCGAACGGTACGCCTTGAGCGTGCTCTCCCGCGCCAGCCTCCATTCTGCGACGTTGCTGTAGTGGATCCCCAGTCGTGCATGGGCGATCGCAAAGTCCGGGTCGATCGCGACGGCACGCTTGAACAACGGTATGGCCGTTTCGGCGTCGCCCAGATAGTACGCTCGTGACGCCGTGCTGAAGGCCTTCCAGGCTTCGAGCGACGACGTCGTCGCCTCCTCGAGCGGCATCGAGTGTTTCTCGATGGTGGCGAGCGATTCGCCCACTCGCGTCCGGAACCGGATTGCAATCTGGCTCAGTGCACCGAGGACCTCTTCCTTGCGCGCCGCCTGCGCCTGCTCGTCGGCGAGAATGTCGCCGGTCGTGCAGTTCTTCGCGCGCAGGCCGAGGACGTAGTGACTGCCGAGCGTCGCGATCGATCCATCGAGCACGGCGGCGCTGGCAGTGCGGACGCACACATCCTGAGCCAGTTGGGGCGTCAGGCGCGCGTCGGGCGGTTGTTTCATCAGCGTCAACGTTCTCTGGATGCGCTCCTCGGAGATGAGTCTGAGAAAGGGCGACTGCTGAAGCTGCACCGCCAGTCCTTGTCGCAGCGTGTCGTCGAACACCGAATCGCCGGTTGTATTCGTGAAATCGGCGAGCACGATGGTGTCGCTGTCGGTGAGCGCCGGGGCACGAGGAAGAAAGAGAAATGCGGCGGCGCCGGACAATGCCAGAATCGCCGCGGCAGCGACGGCGACGGGCGTCCCACGTCTGGCCGGCGTGATCGACCCCAGTTCCTGCTGCAACTCCGCAGCGGAGTGCCACCTTCGACCGGGGTCTTCTTCGAGGCACCGGCTGACGATCTGTTCCAGCTTTCGGGACGAAATGCGCCTCCGGTGGAATGCCACTCGTACGCCCGTCAACATTTCGTAGAGGACGCAGCCGAACGAATAGATGTCCGAGCGCGCATCGGCCGGTTTGCCTTCCCGCTGCTCTGGTGGCATGTAAGCAGGCGTGCCCATCACCGCGCGGCTGGCGGTGACAGTTTGATCCTGCCCCGATTTCGCCAGCCCGAAATCCAGAACCTTGATGCCGGATCTCGCGATCATGACGTTGCCCGGTTTGAGATCGCGGTGAACGATGTCCTTAGCATGCGCCTCGGCTAGTGCGGCGGCAATCTGGGAGGCATACAAGACTGCTGTGTTAAGCGGCAGCGGTCCGCTTTTCAGCCGGGCCGCCAAGGTTTCGCCCTCCACCAGCTCCATCACCAAGTAGTTGGGCCCAACGTCGTAGACCGTGCAGATGTTCGGGTGGTTCAGCGCGGCAATCGCGCGCGCTTCGCGCTCGAAACGCTCGCTGAACTCCTCCTTTGCCATCTTGATCGCAACCGCGCGGCCCAATCGCGTATCGACCGCGCGAAAGACTTCGCCCATGCCGCCTTCACCGAGCTTGTTTTCGATGCAGTACGGACCCAGGCGCGCGCCGGCCGCCAACGAGTCGGCCGCCGAGTCCTCGAGAAGGTCGATGGCGTGCTGGATGGCGGGCCGATCGAGAAATTCGCCCCGATCACGCTCCGAGAGCAGCAATTCGACTTCACGGCGCAGGTCGGGGTCTGCCCGCGCCAGGAGCGCCGGCCGCTCGTCGGCGGTCGCTTCACGCGCTGCATGATAGAGCGCTTCAATTTGCCGGAACCGCTCCGAGCTCATGGGTGGAACAATGGCACCGATTCTCTACCGATTCAACTCGCGCGACAGCCAGGCTTTGGCAAAATCCCAGTCGCGCCTGACGGTGCGGGGTGAGATCTCGAGAGCCGCGACAATCTCCTCCTCGGTCAGCCCGCCAAAATAGCGCAACTCCACGACCCGGGCCTGCCGCGGCGCGAGGCGCGAAAGCGCCGTGAGGGCTTCGTCCAGGGCCAGAATCGACCGGTCCGGCGCCGGAGACAGCACCGCGGTATCGTCGATGTTCACTTTGGCTGCCGAACCGCCGCGTTTCTTCGAACCACGGGCGCGCGCCGCGTCCACCAGGATGCGCCGCATCATCTGCGCCGCCATTGCATAAAACTGTGCGCGCTCGCGCCATTCGACCTTGCGTACATCAACGAGGCGGATGTACACCTCGTGGACCAACGCCGTGGACTGCAGCGTGTTCCCCTGGCGTTCGTTTTTCATGTACCGGCGAGCCATCCGACGCAATTCCGGATAGACCCTCTCCGCCAAGCGGTCGAGCGCAGCTTGATCACCGCCGTTCCAGGCCCTCAGGAGATTCGTGATTTCGTCAGAGGATTCCTCGCCGAGTGGCCCGTTCGGTTTATTCGGCACAAAAAAATATCCCCGGGACATGGCCGCTTTTGTCGTCTGCTTCCGCCTGTACCGGCGAAAGGGCGAACACGCGGTCGATATGTCCTCTCCAGAAGAACAGCCCTGGCATCAGCGACCTGCGGGTTGCGGCGAAATCAGGAGCGCAATGCATGGACTGGCGGCCGCTGGGTTCGAGGTGCGCATATGACAACCAGAACGAGATTCCAGATCGACGTCGCAATCGCAGCGATGATTCTGACGGCGGCGCTTGCCGTCCCGGCCGCGGCACAGCAACAAGTACCCTTTAAGGGTACGTTCCAAGGAAGCGACACCGTCACACCGCCTGCCACAATCGCCACAGCCGCCACGGGAACTGGTACCCATCTGGGTCAATTCTCGTTCACTCACGTACTTACGTTAAACACTTCCACCGGGTCTGCTCATTGGGTGGCGGCCAATGGGGACAGCATCGATTCGACATCCGTCGTATCGGCGGTACCGGGACCCGTTGTGTTTACCGTCACGGAAATTCACACCATTACTGGTGGAACGGGTCGATTCTCGGGCGCCCAGGGGAGCTTTACCGTGCACCGCACGCACGTCCGGGCGCTCAGTGACGATGGAACGCATGTCACCTTCGGCTGGTTCGAGGGGACCATTACTTCCCCGGGTGCAGCTCGCTGAGAATCTGTCAACAGCCGAGCGGAGAAGGGCGCCGAGTAGAGGAGTTTGGCGCCCTTCTCCAAGCACTTGGCAGACCGGCTCCGTAGGCACGAAACACCAATTCGAATATGTTGCGCGCACAGCGCGCGTGCCCCACTTTGCCTGCCCTTGCCGGAGTCACTTGGACTTCTCCGGAATCGACGGCAGCTGTTTAACCTTGTCTGCGACCTTACGACAGGCGCCGATCAGATCGAGAACAAGCCTGTCGTCAACATCGAGGGCCCCCTCGTATTCGGTCCGATTGCGCATGTCGTGACACTTCGACAGGACTCGCCACACTTCCGGGCCGAGGGCGAGTGTGTCCGGGAGCACCTGAAAGACGATATACCGCTTCGACGCGCGGAACCCGTGATGCCGCAGCGCCGCCAGGCAGAGTGCGTGAGCGGCGCCGTACGCGAGATCGAACCTGCTCTCGAGCGAGTTCGCTTCGTTCTCGGCGTCCTTCAACCGCGCCAGCCCTGAGCGGACGAGACCAGCGAACTCCTTCGCATCCGGAGGTTCTTTCGCGAGGACGTTTCCCGGACCGGCGAGGCGCTCAAGCGGCGATGGGGAGGTCATGTTCCGATCCAATCACCCAGAGTTTCGGCTGCTCGAGCACCCGCGTCACGAACGCGTTTTCTTTTTGGGCGCGCTTTGAAAACTCGGCGGCGGTGTACACCGTGGGGTTGACTCTCCGACCTACGGCGCGCGTGACCCGCTCAAGGGCGCCGAAGACTTCGCCGTACGTGAGGCTGTCGCTAATGATCATCAGGTCGATGTCGCTTGCCGATTGGTCGGTCGCCTTTGCGACGGAACCGTACACGAAGGCCGCGCGAATTGCTTTCGACAACGGGTTTCAAGGCATCGCGCAGCGGCTCCGCGAGACCGACCGTCTTCAACACAATATTTCGCAGTTCCGAATACAGCGGTGACGCTGCGTTCGCCTGGTAGTGCTTCTGATTGCCAATGCGCCGCGCGACGATCAGCCCGCTCCCTTCGAGCCGCGCAAGTTCCCGCTGTGCCGCTCCAGAGCCCGTGCCCGCGTCCCGAATCAGCTCCGAGGCATAAAAGCTACGGTCGGGCTGACCGAAAAGCACACCGAGGACCCGCTGCTGTGTCTTGGTGAACAGCGCATCCGCCAGGCTCTTTCGGCCAGAACGACGGAGAGCCCTCGAACCCAATATGGGCACGATCATGCCCGAATTGGGCATGATCCGTCAAACGGGCGGATCATCCGGCGCGGAGCGCTGAAGGTCACCGCTCTCAGAGCCACGACCGACAGCCCACTTCCTGACTTCAGCACGGTTCTGAATCGAGATTGCACACAGTGCCGTTTCGAGATCAGAGACTCGCAACCGCATACCGCATCGCCCTCAGGGCATGCGGCTGCGGTGCACCACCGAGGCGTGGCTGTATCGCCTGGCCATTCGAGAGAACAGCGCGGCCAGTGTGACCCACTTGCTTCGGGCCGCATGACCACGTGTCGTGCGGCGACCGCGACGCTCAGCGTCCCGGTCTTCGATGCCGGCAACATCAGCCCGCATCTCGCGCCACTGTTCCCGGCGCGCCGGCCATAGGCCATAGGCCAGCGCGCCAGAGCGCGCCACTTTCTGGACGTGCGGCAACAGTTGCGAGGACGCGCATACGCGTCGAGCGAGGTGCACCATGAAGCCCTGGTTGAATGTGTCCGAGGCCGCGGAGTACGCCGGCTTGAGCCGGGACACGATCTACACCGCATGCGAGCAGCGGGAACTGCGAAGCGCGCGCGTCAGCGGACGGCGCGCCATTCGCATTCGGCCGGGATGGATCGATGCCTGGCTGGAACGGCACGCGCCGGACGCTCAAGATCGCCGTCGCATCGGCGCGACGCAGAATGGAGCGGCGTCATGAACCCGCGGACGACGACGGAACGCGATCAGACGCGGGATACGCACGCGCACTCACCGAACGCGAAGTCGCCGACATGCTGGGGCTGTCAGTCGCCACGTTGCGCGCGTGGAGGCACAGAGGGAAGGGGCCGCGTTTTCTGCGGCTCGGGCGGTCGGTTCGATATTTGCCGTCCGACTTGGCGGACTTCGTTCGGGTAAGTGCAGTTGACACGACATCGGTTTCCTCGTCTGATGGTGAATCGGAGATCGGGGAGTTGCCGCTATGAGTCTCTGGAAACGCGGTCGGCAGTACCTGGACAGACTTCACCGTCGCGGGCCGTCGATACCGGAAGCGGCTCGGCACGACGAATCTGCGAACCGCGACGCGCCGCGAACGCGAGCTCGTCGAAGAGGCTGGCCACGGCCGGCTGGCGGCCGACGAACAACGGCCGAAGCGGCTCTCGGATGCGACCGACGCCTACCTGGCTGCCAAGCGGATCCGGTGCTCACCTCGGACGATCGAGCTCGAAGAAGAACGGCTGAGCCTCGTCAAGAAGCACTTTGGCGACGTGCCGCTCTCGGCGATCACGGCGACCGCGATTTCGGAGTTCCAGCGCACGCGTCACGAGGCCGGCATCGCGAACCGCACGATCAACATGGACGTCGGCGTGCTGTCGCGCGTGCTCAAGTCCTGCGGTCGTTGGCGGGCGCTCGCGGATCACGTGAAGAACTTGCCTGAGCGCCAGCATCCGGTTGGTCGCGCACTGACGCCAGAGGAGCGGAAGCGTCTCTTCGACGCTGCCGCATCGAACGCAGAGTGGGAGCACGTGTTTTGCGCAGCCGTCGTCGCCGCCAACACGTCGATGCGGCCGGTCGAGGTCAAGCATCTTCGTCGCTGCGATGTGGATCTCGTCAAGCGGCTCGTGCACGTTCGACGGAGCAAGAACGAGACGAGCCACCGCGTCATCCCGCTCAACGCATCGGCCATCGAAGCGGCGGCGCGGATGTTCGAGCGCGCCGACCTGCTCGGACACACCGAGCCCGAGCACTACCTCTGGCCGGCGTGCCAGTGGGGCCGCTACGACGCTGACCAAGCCGATGCTGAAGTGGGACACGGCCTGGCGGGCGCTGCGTGATGAGGCGGGCCTGCCCGGCCTGCGCTTCCACGATCTACGGCACACGGTCATCACCGAGCTGGCCGAGATGGGCGTGGCCGACCACGTGCTCGAATCGATCAGCGGCCACTTGTCGCGCCGGATGCTGGAGCACTATTCGCACATCCGCATCGACGCGAAGCGCCAGGCGCTCGACGCCCTGGACAACCTGCGGCGAGGCGGCGACGCCGCAAACGGCAACGGAAAGCCGGCGCAACGACGCCGGAATCGAGACGATCGTCGAGGTCGCCGACGACCTCACGTCACAGTCACGTCACAGTTTGCTTTTGCAGGGCTCGCCGCCTTCCGGTAAGCTGTTGATTCCACTCGAATCGGAGAGATGTCCGAGTGGTTGAAGGAGCACGCTTGGAAAGCGTGTGTAGGGGAAACTCTACCGTGGGTTCGAATCCCACTCTCTCCGCCAACCTTCGCTCGCGTGACACGTGAGCAAGCTACGGTTGGCAAGCCAGTGAGCGAACTTCGAACACGCGGAGGTTGGCTCATTGAGCGATGAGATCCGCCGTAGCGGCGAAGCCGCGTAGGCGGACGAATCCCACCCTCTCCGCCACCATTCGCGCAAGTGACATTTGTTTAACGCAGCTTGTTTTGGATCCCACATTTAGTCCCACGTTTACGCCAGGGTCCACCGTCTCTTTTGCGCTTCTATCCGTTAAGGTTTTCGCCGTCGGCGGTGAGACTCGCGCGCGAGGCGCGCTTGGATCCCAGCGGGATCGCGGATGACGTTCTGCGCGTTCTATTCAGACCTGGAAAATACGCGGATGTGATTCTTCCGATGTGTGCGTCATCAGACGCACGTCCGTCGCAATGGCGCGGCAGTAAGATGCTGAACGATTGCACGTAAACTTGGAGCGGTAGATCCCAAGGAGATTACGGTATGAGTTCAGAAGACAAGAGACATCGTTCGCATCTCCCGATGGCGAACACCGGAAAGAAAGGCCTGATCACATTCGATGCGAAGGATCCGGCCTCGAAGTTTCCACCAATCGACCGTTTGAGACCGCCCAAAGGCGCTCCCAACGTCCTGATTGTCCTGATCGACGACGTCGGCTTCGGCGCGACCAGCGCCTTTGGCGGCCCCTGCCAAACACCAACCGCGGAGAAACTGGCAGCGGGCGGGCTGAAGTTCAATGCGCTTCCACACCACCGCTCTGTGTTCACCCACGCGCCAGGCGTTGCTGACCGGCCGCAACCACCATTCCGTTGGCATGGGCGGCATTACCGAGATTGCGACGGGCGCGCCGGGCTACTGCTCGGTGCTGCCCAACTCGATGTCGCCGCTGGCGAGGACGCTCAAGCTGAATGGCTACTCCACCGCGCAGTTCGGCAAGTGTCACGAAGTGCCGGTCTGGGAAACGAGCCCGGCCGGGCCGTTCGATGCCTGGCCGACGGGCGGAGGCGGTTTCGAGTACTTCTACGGATTCATCGGCGGCGAGGCCAACCAGTGGTACCCGACGCTCTACGAGGGGACCACGCCCGTCGAGCCGGAGAAGACGCCCGAAGAGGGCTACCACCTGATGGAGGACATGACCGACAAGGCAATTGGCTGGATCGGGCAACAGAAGAGTCTCGCGCCCGACAAGCCGTTCTTTATCTACTTCGCGCCCGGCGCGACGCACGCGCCTCACCACGTGCCGAAGGAGTGGGCCGACAAGTACACGGGTAAGTTCGATCAGGGCTGGGACACGCTGCGTGAAGAGATCTTCGCCCGTCAGAAGAAGCTGGGCGTGATCCCCCAGGACTGTCAGCTCACGCCCCGCCACAAGGAGATTCCGGCCTGGGACGAGATGCCGGAAGGGTTCAAGCCTGTGCTGCGCCGGGAGATGGAGGTCTACGCGGGCTTCCTGGAGTACACCGATCACCATGTCGGCCGGCTGGTCGACTCACTGACCAAGCTGGGCATTGCCGACAACACGCTCATCTACTACATCGCCGGCGACAACGGCGCCTCCGCCGAAGGGTCGCTCAACGGCTGCTACAACGAGATGAGCTATTTCAATGGTCTGCAGGCCCTGGAGACACCCGAGTACCTCACGGCCCGCATCGACAAGCTCGGTGGGCCCGAGTCGTACAACCACTACGCCGTTGGCTGGGCGCACGCGATGAACACGCCGTACCAGTGGACCAAACAGGTGGCATCGCACTGGGGCGGGACCCGCAACGGCACCGTCGTCCACTGGCCGAAGGGCATCAAGGCGAAGGGCGAGATCCGCTCGCAATTCACCCACGTCATCGACGTCGCCCCAACGATCCTCGAAGCCGCAGGAATTCCCGAGCCGCTCTCGGTCAACGGCATCGCACAGTCTCCGATCGAAGGCGTCAGCATGATCGATGCGTTCAACGACGCCAAGGCGGCGGAGCGGCACGAGACGCAGTACTTCGAGATGTTCGGCAATCGCGGCATCTATCACCAGGGCTGGACCGCGGTGACCAGGCACACTTACCCGTGGTCGAAGGAAAAGGCCCCGGCGCTCGACGATGACGTCTGGGAGCTCTACGACACGAACAAGGACTGGAGCCAGTCGAAGAACCTCGCCAAGGAGATGCCGGACAAGCTCCGCGAGCTGCAGCGCCTCTGGCTCATCGAGGCAACGCGCTACAACGTGTTGCCCATCGACGACCGGTTGCTCGAGAGAGTTAACCCCGACCTGGCCGGCCGCCCGCGGCTCGTCGAAGGCAAGACCCAGGTCCTCTTCGGTGGGATGGGGCACCTGTCGGAGAACTGCGTCCTGAGCATCAAGAACAAGTCGCACTCGATCACGGCGGAGATCGTGGTGCCGGAGAAAGGGGCCGAGGGCGTGATCATCGCGCAGGGCGCAAACATCGGCGGCTGGAGCCTCTACGCCAAGGGCGGCAAGCTCAAATACTGCTACAACTGGGGCGGCTTCAAGCACTTCATGATCGAAGCGACCACCCCGATTCCAGCCGGCGATCATCAGGTGCGGATGGAGTTCGCCTACGCCGGCGGCGGCTTGGGTAAGGGCGGCAACGTCACGCTCTATACCGACGGCAAGAAGGTAGGAGAAGGCAACGTCGACGCGACGTTGGCGAACGTCTTCTCTGCTGACGACGGCTGCGATGTCGGCGAGGACACCGGCGCGCCGGTCTCTCCCGACTACGGGCCGCACGGCAACGCGTTCAACGGCCGGGTCAAGGGCGTGCAGCTCGCGATCGCCGAGGCGGCGGAAAGCACCGACCATCTGGTTGACCCTGAGACTGCCATTCGCGTCGCGATGGCGCGGCAGTAGGCACACTCACGCCGACAGCTCCAACTCGGGGCTGTCGGCTTCCCACCAGCAGGTCCGCGAGTACCCGAGGGAGGCCTGGGCCTCCTCGAGGCAGATTCAGAGTGGCTGGACGCTCAGGTTCTAACACGCGGCGATGCAGTCTCGAGGCCCAAGACTCCTTCAGGACCTCGACCGCCCGCGTCGGGGCCATTATGCATGAGTTAAGTGGGCAGGGAGCTCGGCAGCAGTAGAATTGCGAACGACTCGAGGCCTTCGCCTCGAGGAACCGCGCGCGACGAATGCATATGAAGACTCTCGCCGCACTCACGTTAGGAAGGGCGCTCGCTCTGACGGTGGCAATCTGGAGCGCCACCGGCGCCACCGCCGCGGCACAGTCCAGCGTCATCCAGATCGAGAACGCGAAGCCTGGGTCCACCGACTGGCTGCTGACCAGAGTGGCTCGGCACGACGACGAGATCTACGAGCTGGGCTGGCACCGACGAAGGGGCATCGAAGCCTACGCGTCGCACACGAGCATCAAGGCCGGCGACACGCTGAACGTGCACGTCAGCACCTATCCGGTGAACACATACTCCGTCAGCATCTACCGGATGGGTACTACGGCGGCGCCGGCGCGCGGTTGATGCGAACGCTCGGCCCGCTGCAGGGCACGGCCGAACCGACTCCACAGGACGGCGTCCGCAACCTGATTGAATGCAACTGGAAGGTGGGCTTCAGCCTCGTGATTCCGAAGGAGTGGCTGAGCGGGGTCTACCTGGGCAAGCTCTCGACGCTTCCCTCGGCGACGGGTCAGTATCTCGATCTGGAGATGGTGAGCGAGACCTACGTCATCTTCATCGTCCGCGACGATCGCAAGGCCGACCTTCTGTTCCAGGCCTCAGACATGACCTGGCTGTCCTATAACCGCTGGCCCCAATGGCGGTCGCTGTACGATCTTGGAAGCGCGCCATGGGGCTCCTCGAACAGCAAGGTCGGTTACGACGTCGGGTTCGATCGGCCGTACGCGCTGTACTGGAACGGGTACCCTGCCGGTTTCCATCCGCTGACCAACGGATCCGGCGAGTTCCTGATGACCGAATTTCCGCTGGCGTTCTGGCTGGAGAAGGAAGGCTACGACGTCACTTACATCTCCAACGTCGACACGCACGAGGACGGTCGCGGGCTGCTTCGTGCGAAGGCGTTCCTCTCGGTCGGCCACGACGAGGACCTGGACAGTGCGGATGTTCGAGAACGTGACCGCTGCACGCGACGCCGGCGTCAGCCTGGCCTTCCTGTCGGGCAACTCCATTTCCGGCGTCGTGGAGCTGCTGCCGAGCAGCGACGGCCGGCCGAACCGCGTGATGCGGCGGGCCGGGGGTGGATTCCAGGGCGAGCAGGAGCTGATGGGCGCCACATCGTACGGCGTGGGCTTCGCGGACTGGACCAGCGACATCCCGGAGCACTGGGCCTTCGAAGGCACGAACATGAAGAAGGGCGATCGCGTGGCGCAGCTCGTAGGGTGGGAATACCACGGGCCTCCGCTCGCCAAGCATCCCGACCTCGTGGTGCTATCGGAAGGGCCGGTCTATGGCGCCAGCGGGGAGAAACGGACCGGCACGTACGCCACGACGCTGTACACGGCGCGAAAAGGCAACCTGGTCTTCAACGCTGGAACCTGCTGGTGGAACGTCGTGCTCTCGTCTCCGCCCGGCTTTCAGAATCCTCCGCGCAAGGACTTCCGCCGCAGCGATCCGCGTATCCAGCGGATTACCCGCAACGTCCTCGACCGGATGATCGCGACGAAGCTGGCCGACTGATTCAAACCAGACGAATCGCCAGCTGACGAAGACCGCGCGCAGAGGTAAGGGGGACGCATGGCGAGGTTCGACCTAATCACGGATGTCGTCGGGCTCGATGTGAAGCTGGGCCTTCGCCTGCTGCGCAAGTCCTGGGGGCTTGACGCTGGTCGGTGGCGTGGCGATGGCGCTCACCATCGGTCTCGGCACCGCGATCTTCACCCTCTGGAACACGGCCACGACGACATCGCTGCCGCTACCCGACGGTGACCGGATCGTTGCGATTCAATCGTCCGACGCCGCGACGCAGCAGATACACCGCGACAGCTCGTTGCCAGACTTCAGGCGGTGGCGGGAGCTCCTGCGGTCGGTCACCGATGTCAGCGCCATGCGACTCGTCGAGCGTACCCTCATCACTCCGGGTGGCGCGTCCGGTCCGATATCAGTTGCCGAGATGACCGCTTCCGCGTTCCGGCTGACACGCGTCCCACCGATGCTGGGACGGCCACTGTCGACGACGATGAACGCGGCGACGCGAACGCCGTCGTGATCGGCTTCGAGCTGTGGCAGGCAGGGTTCTCGTCGGATCCCGCAGTCCTTGGACGCCGGTTGCAGCTCGATGACGTGTCCTACACCGTCGTCGGCGTCATGCCCAGGGAGTTTGCGTTCCCCGTCAGTCAGCGTATCTGGATACCCCTAAGAACCAATCTGTCGGATTATTCGCGGGACCAGCCCCCCGATGTCTTTGTCTTTGCCCGGCTGGCCCAGGATGTCACGGTGGAGAGCGCCCAGGCGGAGGTAGTGACTCTTGGGTTGGCGCAGGATCGTGCGGCGCGACCCAACGAACAAACACCGCTACTCCGGCCCCGAGTCGTCCCGTATGTGACGGGCCTGTTCAGCATCGACGCGAGCAGGCGCTGGACCGGCAGCGTGGTCCTGTTGATCGCGGCGTTGCTGCTGCTACCCCCTTGCGCAAACATCGCGATATTGGTCTACGCGCGGGCCGTCACGCGACGGGAGGAGTTCGCGGCGCGGTACGCGCTCGGTGCAACCCGAGCCCGCATCGTCACACAGATTTTCGTCGAGGCACTCGTGCTCGCGGCGGCAGCAGGAATCGTCGGATCTCTCCTGGCGCGAGAGTTCGCCGTGCGGATCTCGAGACTCGTCTTGCCGGCCATCGGACCGGAAAACGTCCCCTTCTGGTTTGATTTCAGTCCGTCACTGACTACGGTGCTTTGCCTGGCTGGACTGGTTGTCGTCGCCGCAGCGATCGCTGGCGGCGTCCCAGGTGTGCGAGTGACGGGCCGTTGGCGGTCCGGTCTGCATCCACTGGGAGAGAGGGGCACGAGCGTGGGACTGGGTTGGACGTGGACGGCTCTGCTCGCGACGCAGGTGGCCGTGTCGATAGCTGTCCTGCCTACGGCGACGCAAATGATATGGGGACTCTTGAAACCCACCATGAGCGGGCCCGGTTTGGCCGTCGAGCAGTACCTGACCGGCTGGCTGGTGATGGAAGGCGACACTTCGCGCTTTGGCGCACGGCAGTCAGAACTGGTCGACCGCCTGGAGGGCGAGGCCGCGATTTCCGGAGTCACGATGTCGGCGTTCCCCCTGATGGAAGAGTCGGGGGCCGATGTGGAAGTTATGGAGGTGAACGGGGTGGCCGAGCGTGCCGAAGGTCAGACAGCGTTCAATCGTGTGGACCGCGCATTCTTCGACGTGTTCGGCGTACGCTTCCGCGCTGGGCGGAAGTTCGATGCCACGGACTTCGGCCGAGGACAAAGCCACGCGATCGTTGTCAATCGGACGTTCGCGATCGAAATCGCCGGCAGCGAGAACCCGCTTGGCCGCCGCGTTCGCTACACCACGCCGCAGGAAACTGGCGTCTCACCCGAGCCGTTGCTACGAGATTGTCGGGGTAGTGGAGGATTTCCCTGCGAACAACCACAGAGCCACTGTCTACCATCCGTTGCTGCCGGCACCGGTTCACCAGGTGAGCTTCACCGTTCGCGTCGGACCTGACGCGGGGCTGGCGGCGGCTCGACTCAGGGAAGTGACCAAGGCGATCGATCCCGCGCTCGGTATCGGCCGGCTGCGATCGCTCGGCGAGATTTACCGGCAGTGGAGGTCTGTGGCCTACACGCTGGTCTTCATGCTTGGCTCGATCATGCTGATCGTCCTGCTCTTCGCAATGGCCGGGATGTACACGCTCCTGGCGTTCATCGTCGCGCAACGTTGGCGTGAGATCGGCCTGAGGTGTGCGCTCGGAGCGCAGCCCGGCCGGCTGGTGACGGGAATCTTCGGGCGCGCCCTCGTCCCGCTCGTGATCGGTGCGAGCGCCGGATGTCTGGTGGCACTTCTGATCGACTCCTCGATTCAGGTGGAGGAAGTCGGCGGGCAGAGCATCCCCGGCATCGTTCCGGCCGCCGCCGTGGTCATGATTCTCGTCGGCGTCCTCGCTCTCGCCGGCCCGGCCCGTCGCGCGATTCGCATCGACCCAGCGGAAGCGCTTCGCACAAATTAGCGCGCTCGACCAGCCTTCGCTCACGCCTGCCTCAGCGAAGCGTGAGCTTCGGCTCGGCAGGCCGACCTAACGAGGCGGTGCCGCTCCATCACCGCTACGAATCCACTGCTCGTTGAAGTGCGCATGCTTGATCGCTTTGCGGGGGAGACGGTTCTCGCGGTCCGGCGTGACGGAGGCGACTGGCGCGAAGATGCTGTAGGTCGCGTGCAGCGTGCCGTCCGCGGCCTGAATGATCGACGGGTAGTGATACTGACCAGTATGCTGCTCGTC
>CAVUTO010000028.1:0-12591 GCA_963744405.1 Vicinamibacterales bacterium | reverse complement strand
ACTCGGGGATCGTTGGCCCCCTGCAGAACCATCAGCGGAACCTTGATCTGCTCGGCGTGAAACAGCGGTGAGATCGGTCTGAGGCGCTCCGCGTCGGTCTTCGGGTCCCCAAGCTCCGCGTATAACGCGTCGCGTACGCTTCCGCCACCACGCCGACATGCTCGACAGTGTTCGCGACCAGTTCGAGATGCCAAACAGATCGAGTCCCACTCTGAACGCGTCGGGGCTGAAGGGTCAGAGCCGCGAGTACCATGTAACCGCCGTAGCTTCCCCCGTGATGCCGATTCGTTCCGGATCGACGTAGCCGGTGGCCACCAGCATGGCCCTGCTGGCGACGACATCGGCCAGATCCTGCGATCGTTGGGACTCGCTGCGAGGTATGTGAGCGGATATCTGCTGACCGAGCCGCCCCCCGGGGCAACCGCGGTTCGTCGGCGCCGACGCATCACACGCCTGGCTCTCTATCTGGTGCCCTCGCCCTGGGGTGGGTGGATCTCGATCCCACCAACGATGTCCTGCCATCTGCATCGCCATGTCACGCTCGCCTGGGGCCGTGATTACGGCGACGTCAGCCCGCTGCGTGGCGTCGTGCTCGGCGGCCGCCACGCACACGCTGCACGTCGGCGTCAGCGTGACGCCGACGATGGAAGACGACGCGTCGCTGGCAGAGGCTCGCACTGTCTGACGATTGTCACACAACGCGCGTCTCCGGAAGGAGACAGCGCTTGCGGGTTTCTTAACGATTCTTCGAAACAGGCTGTGGAACGAGTGTTGCTGCATCCCTGCCCTATGCTTCTATTTCATCGATCCGACCTTTCGCGCCCATCCTTTTCATAATGATCGCGCTCCCAACGATCGCAGCGGGATGCTCGAGTCCATCCAGCCCATCGGCCAATGCCGACCGGATCGCTGGAACGTGGACGCTCCAGTCAATAACGCCCGCCGGTAACCCGGAGCAAACGACTCCGGTGGGCGCATCCTACGCGTTGACCCTGACCGAAGACCGCGCTTCCGCCAAGGCCGACTGTAACCTCTGCGCCGGCAACCTCGTGGTTGGCGGTCAGACTCTCACCATAGGTCCTCTGCTCGCCTGCACACTCGCAGCCTGTCCCACGATGGCATTCGAGACGACCTACGTCCGTCTCCTGGCAGGAGACAGCACGGCGCAGATCGACGGCAATACGCTCACGCTTAGCTCGAGTCGTGGCGTGCTCCGCTTCCGCCGCTAACGACGGCTCGAGCCTTCGCCCATCGTGGCCTCGCTCAGTTCGCCCCGTTGATCGACGTCGTGAACAAGGCGCAACGGAGCGCGAGAGCCGACTCACGCACCCACGTGTCACTGGCCGCGCGCAACGCCAACGAGGCCCCAGCCGGCCGAGCTACGCCGGAAATGCACGGTGACGGGGGCCGTCCATGCGCTGAACTGCGGGTGCTGCGACGCGATTTCGACCTGGACGAACTCCGCCTCCGCCAGCACCTGCGGCGGAGCGGCCACGCGCGTGCCGGTCGCGGTAGCCTCGATTGCTCCGGTCGCCGAACCGGTGGAATTGTCGAAACGGGACCACCGCACGCGATATTCCGTGGCGGATGTCGCCACGCCCGCCGCGACTGCCGCATTGGTGAAAGTGAGTGTCCCGTCGGATCCCAACGCGAAGTCCACCAATGGATTCACGCCAGTCAGCCACGTCTTCAGCACCTTGTCTCGCCGTTCGATGAGCGTTGTCGTGATGTACTTGGCCGCGCGCGGGTCGGAGTATCTCGCCTTCGAAACAATCGCGCGGATGTCGGAGTCGCTGAACTTTGCGACGATGCGCGCGGCCCAGAACGCATCGTCAGGTCGCATGTTATCGAACGCGGTATTCGGATATTCGGGTCGCCACGTCAACGGATCGAACGAGTGCCCCTCGAACCGCCCGACCGATGGGGGTACGTCTGGATAGTCGATGTGCAGCCAATCGCGTGTGTAGAGACCGAGCGTCGCGAGGGTCAGCCATCCTGGCGCCCAGTCGATGATGTACTCGTTGCCGGCGCGGTGGCGCTGCGCGAAGATGGTTCCGCTGCCCATGATCGATCCGAAGTCGAACATGTAGTGCTTCACGTACCGGCGGCCGCCATCGGTTTGCAGCATGTCCAGGCTGTTCACCCCTCGCGAATCGTCGTGATTGAGCCATGCGCCGAAGACGCGCGCCGCGCGCAGCTCGCGCCGATCTTCATGAGGAATGATGTCGTTGGGATCGTCGGGTCTCGTGCCGTAGTAACGAAAGTTCCCGAGCGGCGCGCCGTCCGCAAATCTGCTCACGAGGACGCGGTATCGGCCGTTAGGCATCCGTGCGCCGCGATTGAGCACGTCGTTTACATCGCGCCGCGTCATCGGCCGTCGTTCGCCCACCAGCGGGTCGGTGATGCGCGCCTTTGGTGCAATCTCGATTTTCGCGGGATCCAGCTCGGCGAGATACACGTCCACGGTGTGATACCCGAACGCGTGATAGAAGGCGGTCCCGATAACCTCCGCACCGGTCGCCATCTCGGGATTCGATGGTGGATCGAATTCGATCTGATAGAGGTGTCCGGACGGGTCTGTCATTCGGAACCCCGGCTGCAGACCGCTCCCCTTGTCGCCGCTCACTGTCCAGCCGTCGAGCGAAACCGAGTCGAACCGATCGGGGCCGCGAACGAGCTCGGCCGTCGAGAGCGTGCGTAGCCCTACGCGATTGACGAACCAGCTCGAATCGGGCACCTCGCCAATCGTGTTCACATTCCCGGCGCGAACATCGTGTCGGATGCCCAGGCTCGCAAACGTGTTCGCAACGAAGTCGTACACATTCGAATCCCTGATGGGCACGACCTTCGAGGCGTCGAGCGACATGTCATCGTCTATCGCGATCGGATCGTCCGGGTAGAAGGTCGGACTCTGCGACGAGACCGGAACCATGGACAGCACCAGTGCAAGTAGCCCCAGCGACAGACGACGGTGGGACCGGCGTTTAGAAGACATCGCCGAACACTATGTAGAGGTGCTTGCCGTCGGTGCTGCCGAACCCGGCGTCGATTCGCAGGATCGTGCCGTTGTCTGTGTTGAATCGGAAGCCGAAGCCGTAGTCGTGTTCCAAGTCTTTGAAGTTGAGCTCGGAGCGTCGCAGGGTGACCTTGCCGGCATCGTAGAACAGTGCCGCGTCGAAGCCCGACCAGACTTCAAAGCGGTACTCGGCCTGCGTGAGAATCGCGTGCGGTCCCCGAAAGCGGTAGTCCCGGAAGCCGCGTAGCGAGTCGTGTCCACCGAGGTGCGGCATCAGATAGAACGGCACGCGCGCTCCCGACGCAGGTTCGGAGGTCGATGCAGCCAACCGCACCGCCAGCACGCGACGTTCTGCGAGGATACTTCCGTACTGGCGGAGATCCACATCCACGCGATTGAACGTGAACGCGTCAGTGGGGTCGGCGAACCGGCTGGCCTCCATGCGGTACCAGCCGCCTTTGCGGGCATTCTTCGGTTGCCGGTAGTCGTACTCGAACGTTAGATAGGGCCGAAGAAAGTTGCGAGTGTCCACAAGGCCTGGTGCCGTGGCGTCAGTGAACCGCGCTTCGATTGAGGGGACTGCCCTGTTCTTGCCCGGCGCCAGATCGTGCCGGAAATACTCGACGCCTCCGGCAACCGTCAACGATCGGGCGGGCTTCACCCCCACGCGCCCACCCGCCATGGAGTTTACGATCTTGAAAACCGTGTGCTCGTCGCGGCTCGAATCTGGTCCGACACCAAAAAAATCTTGCTGCGGGTAGTCCTGGTGCCGCGCGTAAGTGCCGAATGTCAGCCATTCTCCGGCAAGACTCGGCATGTCGAAGCTGCCCTCGACCGCCCAGTACTTCTTGAGCGACACAGCGCCCCAGATGTTGAGCGCGCCTTCGCGATCGACCAGTCGGCGATTGAGGTAGCCGACACCGAATGCGAATCCGCTGCCCGTGGCGAGACTGCCGAACTTTGGATGAACGCCATCGCGCCCGAGCGTCGACAGGACACGTGTTTCGACGGTGTTGAGCCCGCGCTCGAGGCCGTTCATCTGGTACGCCTTTAGCGACTTCTCTTTTTCGTCGCGCGAGCGCTGCAGTAGTTCCGCGCGGGTCTGGGGCGGTGGCGTCGAAGCCTGCGCGAATGCCGCGGCCGGGATTGCGATGGCGACAACAAGAGTCGCCCACACGTAAAAGCCGATCAACCGCTGCATAAGCAGAATGTATTGTATCCGGACATCTCTTGCTCTCGGCGCGTGTATCATCAGTCCCAAATGCGTTCTGACCGAGCACCAGCGAAGTCGGGCAGGGTCGCGCTTTCGCTCGAACTGCTCGAGGAGGGAGCGCGGCGTCTGACGTGGCTGGCAGCGGTGCTCGTGGTCACCTCCATTACCCTGTACATGTTTCAGCGACTGATGCAACCACAGATCGCGTCGATCTTCGACGACCCGGTCACGCGGCTGGTGTGGCTGATGGTGGTTCTGATCGCGGCGGGACTGGTGGCACTGCGGCAGTACAACGTTGTGCCCTCACGCATGCTGCTCCGCTTCGGCATGCTCTTCGAGATTGCCGTGGCATTCTCAATTGCGATGGTCGAGACTTCCCAGCCCTTCCAGCCGTCGGTTCCGCTCCTGGGCGTTTCGGCCGTCGGCCTATGGGTCGTCGTCGCGGCCGCTGTGATTCCGAGCCCGCCGAATCTGAGGCTCGCCCTCGCGCTCGCGGCTGCAACCACATGGCCAGTTGCCTACGGAATCAATACAGCCCGCTTCGGATTCACTACCGAGTCGTGGCGCCACGTGTCGATCTGGCCGGCAATGAACTATCTGCTCACCATCGTCGCGTACGTCGTTGGGCGGCTGACGTACGGAACGTTGCGCGAGCCGCGCAGAGCGCTCCGGAATCTCGGCAGCTATACATTAATGTCGCAAATCGGCGAAGGCGGCATGGGCGAGGTCTGGCGCGCGAGCCACAAGCTGCTGGCTCGGCCCGCGGCCATCAAGCTCGTGAAGCTGGACGAGAGCCGGCAGGAGCTGTTCGCCCAGCGCTTTCATCGTGAGGCCAACACGATTGCAGCGCTGACGTCGCCGCATACCGTTTACCTGTACGACTTCGGCACGACCGAGGACGGCCGCCTCTACTACGTGATGGAGCTGCTCGACGGCATCAGCCTGCAGACGCTCATCAACGACGTTCGGGCCGCAGCCGGCATCGCGCGTCGTCGCGATTCTCAAGCAGATGTGCCGCTCGCTCGAGGAAGCACACCAGGAACAGATCATTCACCGCGATCTGAAGCCGTCGAACGTGATGATCTGCCAGGTGGCGCAGGCCCGCGACTTCGTGAAAGTGCTCGACTTCGGCCTTGCGAAACCGTTTGGCGCCGGCGCGAGCGTCTAACTTGACAGTGGAGGGCGTCACGCTCGGTACGCCCGAATACATGGCGCCTGAAGTCGGACGCGGCAGCCGCACGGTCGACGCACGCGCCGATCTCTACGCGCTCGGATGCGTCGCGTACTTCCTGCTGACCGGGGCGCTTGTCTTTACCGACTCGAGTCCCGTAGGTGTGGCGCTGAAACATATGAGGACTCCGCCGGTTCCGCCGTCCAAGCGGACCGATAGATTCATCCCGCCCGATCTCGAACGCGTGATTCTCGCGTGCCTCGAGAAAGATCCGGGCGCCCGTCCCCGATCGGCGCGGGGCGTCGAGCGATTGCTCGCCGCCTGCAACGTGCCGCCATGGAGCGAGGAGGACGCCGATGCCTGGTGGCAACAGCATCTGCCGCCCTCGTCTCCGCTGCGATCGTTCGCACATGCTCCTCCACAGATGCCGTCGCCCGTGCAGAAAGCGTGAACATGCAGACCTCTGAGCCGCGCACGCTCATTACACATCCCGAGCTGAAATCTCATCAGTCGCTCCCGGTCTTCAAGACCCTCGGCGAGCCTCCCAAGAGCGCGCTCGAGCGGCTCTTGTCGATCTTCGCCGACGTGCGAGCCGGCGAAGGCGTAGGCGCTCTCCTGCTCGCCCTGAACATCTTTCTTCTGCTGGCGGGCTACTCGGTGATGAGGCCGGCACGCGACGGACTCATTCTGAGCGAGGGCGGGGCCGAAGCGGCGTCGTATTCAGCCGCCGCGCAGGCGGTTCTGCTCACGGCTGTCGTGCCGTTGTACGGATGGCTCGGCACTCGTGTTCGGCGCATCCGTCTGATTGCGATCGTGATGACGTTTTTTTCGCTCACGCTCGCCGGCTTCTACGTCGGGGGCAGTATTGGACTGCGTGAAGGCGTCGCCTTCTACATCTGGATCGGACTCATCAACGTGTTCATCGTGTCGCAGTTCTGGGCCTTTGCGAACGACCTATACACGGAAGGTCAGGGGCGCAGGCTGTTTCCCTTCATCGGCGTCGGCCAGTCCCTGGGTGCGTTGTTGGGCGCCGCTGCGGTCACCCCGCTCATTCGGGGCCTCGGCTACACACCCTACACGCTGATGCTCCTTGGTGCGTGCATATTGATGCTGGCCCTCTCGACAACGCTCGTCGTGAACGCGCGCGAGACTGCTCGAGCCGAGCCGCAGGCGGCTGCCGCGAATGTGGAGCCGCTCGGGCCGGAGGGAGGGTTCGAGCTTGTGTGGAGGGACCGGTATCTGTTCTGGATCGCGGTCCTGATCGTCCTGCTCAACGTCGTCAATACGACCGGCAATTACATCCTGAACAAGTTCGTCGTCGAGGCGGCGGCGGGACGATTCGGGACAGATCCGGCGGCGCTCGCGGAAAAGAGCCGATTCATGACGGCGTTCTTCGGCTCCATGAGCGCAACAGTGAACCTTCTCTCGTTTCTGCTGCAGCTGTTCGTGACGTCGCGCGTGATCAGATTCATGGGCGTGCGAGGGGCGCTGTTCATCCTGCCGGTGCTCGCCCTGATCAACTATTCAATCATCGCCGTTGCCCCGATCCTGGCCGTCGTCCGCGTCGGCAAAATCCTCGAGAACAGCACCGACTACTCGATCCAGAACACGCTGCGCCAGGCGCTCTTCCTGCCGACATCGCGCGAAGCCAAGTACAAGGCGAAGGCGGCCATCGATACGTTTTTCACGAGGGCGGGGGACGTGATCTCCGCGGGGTTCGTTGGGCTCGGGCAGGCGACTGGCCTCGCCACGCCGGCATTCGCAGGCCTCAACGTCGCGTTGACGGGCGTGTGGCTGTGGGTGGCCGGTCAGATCGCCAGAGAACACCGCAAGAAGACTGTGTAAGTACCGTGAGCACTTCCTCACAATCGCAACCGGCGTCCGCGGTACTCACCGCGATCATCTGCGCCGGTGTGGTCACCGCGCAATTCGTCGGCGGCAAGGCCGCGCGCGACGCCCTGTTCCTCACCCAGATCGATGTCACCTCGCTGCCGGCGATGGTCATCGCCACATCGATTTTTTCCATCGCGCTCGTTGCCGTGAACGCCAAAGGCGTCTCACGGCTCTCGCCCGCGAGATTCGTGCCCTGGGCGTTCGCTGTGAGCGCAATCCTTCTGCTTGCCGAGTGGCTGCTGACCTTTTCATCGCCGAAGCTGGCCGCCGTGCTCGTGTACCTGCACATCTCCGGACTCGGGCCCATTCTCGGGTCCGGATTCTGGCTGGTCACCACCGAGCGTTTCGATCCGCGAACGGCAAAGAGAAAATTCGGACAGATCGCGGCCGGCGGGACTTTCGGCGGTCTGCTCGGCGGGCTGCTGGCCGAACGAGTCGCCGTCATGCTTGGCGTGAGCGCCATGTTGCCGGTGCTGGCGATTCTCAATCTCGTGTGCGCGTGGCAGATCCGGCGCCTCGTGCCGGCGCCGACATCGCAGCCGCAGTCCAAAGAGTTCTCGGCCGAGCTGACGCCAGAGCCGGCATGGTCGGGCGTGCGCGTGCTGGCCGAAACGCCGTACCTGCGCCATCTCGCGCTGCTGGTTCTGCTTGGCTCGGCGAGCGCGGCACTGATCGATTACGCGTTCAAAGCGCAGGCGGTCGCGGCTCTCGGAACGGGGGAGAGTCTCCTGAGATTCTTCGGCGCCTACTACGCAATCGTCAGCCTCGCGACATTCGCCGTGCAGACCTCGACGAGCCGGTTTGCTCTCGAGAGGTTCGGGCTCGCGTTCACGACGGCGACGCCGTCCATTGCACTGCTTGCCGGCGGCATCGGCGCGTTGGCTGTGCCCGGACTCGCAGGCCGCGATTATCGCCCGCGGCTCGGAATCGGTGTTCCGCGGTTCGCTGTTCCGCATCGGGTTACGAGGTGTTCTACACGCCGATTCCGACCGCCGAGAAGCGCGCGGCGAAATCGATTATCGACGTCGGCTTCGATCGCATCGGCGACGCGGTTGGAGGAGGCGCCGTTCGCTTCGTTCTTCTGCTCGCGCCGCACGTGCAATATTCCGCGATCCTGTTCCTTACGCTGCTGTGCTCGGCTGCGACTGTGGCTGTCGCCAGCCGGCTGAACCGCGGGTATGTCCAAACGCTCGAACGAAATCTTCGCGGACGCGCGGTCGAGCTGGACCTCTCCAACATACAGGATCTGACCACTCGGACGACGATGCTCAACACGATGTGGGGAGTGCGGGATGGTGTCGGACGTCCGCAGCCTGAACCGCCAGTCGCGTCGGAGAAGTCCTCAACTCCGGTGCCGGCGAGCGGTGTCGATTCCGAGATTCAGGAAATCATGTCGCTTCGATCGCGCGATCGCGATCGTGTCCTGGCGGTTCTTCGCCGGGATGAAGAACTGACGTCTGCCCTGATTCCTCACGTCATCCCGCTGCTGGCGTGGGATCTGGTCGCCGCCGATGCCATCCGCGCCTTGCAAAAAGTGGCGTCGAAGCACGTCGGCGCCCTCGCCGATGCCCTGCTCGACCCATACGAGGACTTTGCAGTCAGACGCCGGATTCCGCGCGTGATGGCCGTGTGCACCTCGCAGCGCGCTGCGGATAGCCTGGTCCTGGGACTCGCGGACATTCGTTTTGAGGTCCGCTTCCAGTGTGGGCGCGCGCTGGCTGCGATCGTTGCCAAACACCCGCAGGTCCGCATCGGCGCGGCCGGTGTCTTCGATGTGGTTCAGAAAGAGGTCGCGGTCGGCCGCCCGGTATGGGAAGGGCGCCGTTTGCTCGATCGACTCGAGGACAGCGAGCCAGCGACCTTTGTCGACGACTTTATCAGGAGTCGCGCCAATCAGAGTCTGGCCCACGTCTTCACCATGCTGTCGCTGGTGCTGCCGCCCGAGCCACTCCAGATTGCCCTTCGCGGACTCCACGCAGGGGATGAGAACCTTCGCGGAACTGCGCTAGAGTACCTCGAGAGTGTCCTTCCGCCGACGATTCGCGAGCCGCTCTGGCCGTTTCTCGAAGACCACCGTCCAGCCGGCAGAACCGTCCGCCCGCGGGAGGAAATTCTGGCCGACTTGGTCCGTTCGAATCACTCAATTATGCTGAACCTCGAGGAGCTCAAGCGGCGAGGTTGAAGCGCCGCAGTCTGGCAGTCCGATGAAACACATCATGCTCAAAAAGGGATGCCTCATCGCCGCTCGCGAACCGACGCCAACGCCAGGGCGGCCGTCGGACGACCGGTTTCTCAATGCACTTGCCGCAGGATCTTGTCCACGATCAGCTCGGACGGCTTGCGCTGTTCAGCCTCATCGGAATGGCGCTATGGACAACCGGTCTGCTGATCGATCAGCTCGTGATGCTGACGTCGCCGGGCGTCTACCAGTACACGGGCTGGAAGCCGCGCGTCCTGGAGGTGCTCGGCATCATCGTCTCGGGGTTGATGTACCTCTACGTGCGCTACGCTCGACACTACCCGGAGACGAAGACGAATGTCAGCCTTGTCTATCTGATCCTGAACGCGGCCGCGATCGCCGCGCTGAATTCGTGGGTTGCGCCGCCGCCCATGCAGGCGGAGATGGTCCAGGTGTCGTGGATCGCGATTCTGCTGCTCGTCTTTTCGATGGTTGCCCCCGTCAGCCCCGGCAAGATGTTCGCTGCGGCACTTGTTGCGGCATCACTGGATCCTCTCGGCGTCTGGCTTGCGCATCTGCGCGGCGTGCCTGTGCCGTCGCCGTTTGAGACGTTCATCATCTTCTGGCCTAACTACGTGGCCGCCTGCCTGTCGACCATCCCCTCGCGTTTTCTTCGTCACGTCGGGCACAAACTGAGCAAAGCGCGAGAACTGGGCAGCTACGAGCTGGTCAACCTGCTCGGGCAAGGGGGCATGGGCGAGGTGTGGGAAGCGAAGCATCGCCTGCTCGCGCGCAGAGCGGCCGTCAAGCTTGTCCGCCCTGAGCTCCTCGGCGCCAGCAGTGACGTGGAAGCCAGATTGGTGCTCAAGCGATTCGAGCGCGAGGCGCAGGCAACTGCCGCTCTCAACTCACCTCACACCATTCAAGTGTTCGATTTCGGCAGCACCGACGACGGCACGTTCTTTTACGTCATGGAGCTGCTGATGGGCCGCGACCTCGAGTCGCTGGTGCGCGAGTTCGGACCGATTCCAGCGGCGAGGGCCGGCTATCTGCTACGGCAGGTCTGCCACTCGCTCGCGGACGCGCATGCGCGCGGTCTCGTGCACCGGGACATCAAACCCGCCAATATTTACGTGTGCCGGATGGGTCTCGAATACGACTTCGTGAAGGTGCTGGACTTCGGCCTTGTGAAACTGAACAGCCAGGCATCGGAGGAGCGGATCCAGACGCTTATGACGGCCGATCAGCGGACGACGGGCACGCCCGCCTACATGGCGCCGGAGATTATTCTGGGCGAAGCGATCGTCGATCGGCGAGCCGATGTCTATGCGCTCGGCTGCGTCGCGTACTACGCGCTGACCGGGCAGCTCGTGTTCGAAGCCGACACACCGATGAAGATGCTTCTCCAGCACGTGCAGGCGGAGCCCATACCCCCATCACAGCGAACCGAGCTGCCGATTCCGCATGAGCTCGATGAGCTGGTTCTGTCCTGCCTTCAGAAGGATCCGAACAAGCGGCCGCAAAACGCAGAGGTGCTGCTCGACATGGCGCTCGGGTGCAAAACCGGTGATTGCTGGAACCAGGACCTCGCTAAAGGATGGTGGAGTAAGCACCTGCCGGAATTCACCGCCCCTCTGTCGCTTGGCGATTATGAGCAGTCGGAGTCCCACGAGCGGATGGTTGTGCTGCAGTAGGACGGGACCGTTGCGGCGCAACGCCGAAACGAGAACTCAAGGATCGCGTGTGCGTCTGCGTCGGGCGCCGTATACAATAAGGACTCGCCTGGAGATTCTATTGAACAGCTTTCGAGCGTCGATCACCTGCGTCGCAACGGCGTCCTGTCTGATGTTCTACCTCGCCGGCCTTCGCGCAGGTGCAGGCCCCGGACCCTCCGAAACCGAGCTCGCTCGCCCGGATGTTCGAGACCACGATCGACGACTTTCGTCGTCTTCCCTCACAAGACACGCTCATGGTGCTCAGCATCGGCGGGGCTATCGCTGCGGCCGGTCGAACCAAAGACTGGGACGTCACCAACGGTTTCTCTGCAACGCGGATGCGCGGCACGTTCGAACCGGGCGCGACGATTGGCGGCGCGCGGGCGCAGTTTGCCGGAGCCCTCGCGACCTATGCCGTCGGGCGGGTGACACGCAATCGGCGGGTGGCAGGTGTCGGTACCGATCTGATTCGGGCACAGCTGGTGGCCCAGACCATCACGGCCGGCATCAAGTTATCTGCGCGCCGACACCGTCCTGACGGCGACGAGTTTTCGTTTCCCTCGGGTCATTCATCAGTGACCTTTGCCACCGCCACCGTGCTGCAGCGAAATTTCGGCTGGAAGGCCGGCGTCCCCGCTTACGCGCTGGCATCGTACGTCGCTGCATCGCGCGTGCAGATGAAACGGCATTTTTTCAGTGACGTGGCATTCGGCGCGGCCATCGGCATCGTCGCGGGTCGAACGGTGACCGTAGGCCGCGGCCGCGCGCGATTTGCCGTCGCACCCACGTTGTCGCCCAACCAGGCCGGCGTGTCTCTCGTGCTCCTCGACAAGCGATAGTCACAAGTCAATCCAGTAGCGGCGTTTCGGCTTGTCGAGGCCCGGTCCGCTGACGACGTTCTCGAGCATGCCGCCGTTCTTTTCGATAGTCCGGATTGACCCGACATTGTCGTCGTCGCAGGTCACCAGAACGCGATCTGCACCACCACACTTCCCGCGCGCGATCTGAAGCGACAGGCGAAGAATTGCGGTGGCATAGCCCTGCCGTCGAAACTCCGGCACGACAACGTAGCCAATGTGTCCGCCCACGCGCTCGAGAAATTCATTGAGTGAGTGCCGAATCGAGGCACGCCCCACGATTCTGCTTCCGACAAACGCGAAGAGAAAGGTCGCGGGAACGTGCTGGGCCGACGGAAGGTTGATGCCCTGCTCTTGCTCCGCGAGTACCTCGAGGTAGCGCCGAAAGGGCATCCCTTCGGTGTAGTAATGCAGGAAAGATGGAACCTCTGGCGAGGTGGCGCGGTGAGCCCGTATGAACTCTTCCTCCTCGTCTTCCCTCGGCCATCTGAGTATCAGATTTGATTGCGTTTTTTCGCAATTCCGACATTCCATTTGTTGGTGACGC
>CAVUTO010000027.1:0-17911 GCA_963744405.1 Vicinamibacterales bacterium | reverse complement strand
GTCCGGCAACCAGCGGCAGGAGGGTTGCCAGGAAGACGCCGTAGTAAACGCTCGAGAGCATCTGCAGCGCGACGAAGAGACCAGCCTGCAGTCCGTGGAGCAGACGGCCGGACTCAATCGTTCGGTGGACCGCCCAGAGCGCCCACGGCACCCAAATGGTCCACTGCAGTTCCATGTGCATGTAGTGATCGAAACGGTACGGCGCGAACGCAAAGATGATGCCGGCGATCACCGCAGCCGCGCGATTCCGGGTCAGCCGCTCCACGAGCACGAACATTCCAGCCGCGGAGACGATCACAGCACCGAGGAGCAGGGAATTGTGGACGAGCACCGGAGGCACTCCGGCCCAGAGCAGCGGCGCCGCTACGAGACCCTCGACCACCATCGCATCCGAAAATGTCAGCGCGTGGGGTTCCGGATAGAAGATGTTCCCGTCGAAGATCGTCGACGGAGCGGATGCCAGCGCGTGCGCAAACCAGCCGAGCCGCCACATGTTGAAGTACACATCCCAATGGTCGCTGGCATGCGTCGCGACGTAGCGTGCCTGTGGCCAGGTCATCACGACGGTAAGCGCGGTGAAAAGGACGAGAATGGCAGCAAAGCGTGATGCTGCGGACGCGATCGGAAGGTGCTGCCATGATAAGTGCATGAGATGCCGGCTCTACTGCCTTTGCTCGTTCCAATCGACGAGAACCAACGTGAGATCGTCACCCGGCGGTCGCCCGGACCATCTGTCGACTGTGATCAGAAGATCGTCAGTCACAGCCTCCGAGTGGAGTCCGGTCGCCGCGGAGAGCGACGTTTTGAGCCGCTCGAGCCCAAAGAGATCGTCGTCTCCATTGCAGGCCTCGATCAGGCCGTCGGTGTAGAGGAGAAACCGGTCGCCAGTGCGCAGGGACGCTTCCAATTCCGTGTAGCCGTGATTCTGGGCAAAGCCAAGAATCAGCCCGTTCTGCTCCACTTCGTCCACCTCTCCATTTGCGCGTGTTGAGCGCAGCATCGGGGGGTGCCCAGCGGCGCCATACCGAATCATTCGAGATCGAATGTCGATGAAGAGATAAGCTGCCGTGACGTACTGACCGGCAAGGCGTCCGCACAGCGTCTCGTTCATCCCCGCCAGCACCGCCGCGGGACTGTCGGCGTGATCTCTTTGCGCGGCGAGTGCGACCTTGACCATTGAGGCGATTAACGCTGCCGGGACTCCGTGGCCTGATACGTCGGCGACGAGAATGCCGACGCGCTCGGTGTCGATCTCGAGGAAGTCGTAGAAGTCACCGGCGACAGCAGTCATCGGGCGATACCGTGGCACGATCGTCAATCCGCGTATACGTGGCATAGCCTGCGGCAGGATCGAAGACTGGATTTGCCGTGCGATGTCCAGCTCCCGATTGATCGCTACCAGTTGCTGCGAGTCGGCGACGACGCGCCTAATCGCGACTGTTCCGAGACAGGCGATGAGGACCGTAAACCCGAACGGCTCCAGGTCTGGACCAGGCAATGCCAGCACTTTCAGCCCGCGCAGGTTGTCGGCTACGGCCGCCACCGAAACGATCAGCGCACCGATCCGAAGCGTGCGCAATTCACGCGAGGGCGTCAGGCCCGGACGAAACATCCAACCAACGACACCGACGAAGAACGCGATCGCGATGACGTTGTTTGCCGTGATCGCCGAGTGTGGCTGGTCGAGCATGGCGTCGGAAACGACGCCATAGGCCGCAAAGATGGCCAATCCTATCGCGCCCGTGGTCCAGAAGCGACGCCAGGCAGGAAAGATGGCGCGCGCAAAGATCACGATGGGAATCGGAACGGCATAGGTCATCGCGGCATCGATGCGCTCCCAAAAAACTGCCGGGAGATCGAAGGAGAGGCGGACGATGGCGGCGCGTTCCAGGAGCCGGGCGCCGTATAGGAGAGAGAAGGCGCCGAGCCAGAGCAACGAGACGGCGCGTCGGCGTAGCACGATGCCCACCACCAGGGTGGCCAGCGCCGTCAGCATCAGTAGCAGGCCGAGTACCAGACCGACCGCGTCGGCGCGCAGCATACCGCGCAGATCGGCGGGTGTGATAGGCATGACGTAAGCTTCCTCCATAGCTTACGCGGAGTTCTACTACCTGCGATTACGCGCCTTGCCGTACGCCTGCTTGTCGTCGGTCCGCCGCCTCGCTAACCCTTCGTGGGCTCATGTTCGTCGACTTCCTGTTAATGTGACTCCTTGCAGATTGGATCGGTCGACGGTCGCGCGCAACCTCTGCCGGGGTTGCCTCCACGACTGGTACTCTGATGCCAGATTCAAACCAACCCACGAACATCAGCGGCAGTGCTCGATAGCCTTGGAGTGCCGGTGGCGATGGACTTGCACCGGATCCCACTGATCCAGTGAAGCTGAACCAATTGGAGGATCGAAATGAAACCGACTGATAGAGGCTCCGCTGCTGTTACCGATGAGGCTCGACGAGACGCCGAGCAGTCGATTCAGGGATTGCACGGTGTCCGCTACCAAAGCACAGATGTGCAACGCGCCGCCGATTTTTACACGAAGTACCTCGGCTTCAAGCTGGAACACCAGCAATTGCCGGCGTTCGCCACCGTGTCCCTCGGCGGTTTCAAGCTGCTGCTGAGCGGTCCAGGCGCGTCAGGCTCGCGGCCGATGCCCGATGGCCGGCCGCAGCAGGCGGGCGGCTGGAATCGCATTGTGCTGCATGTGACCGACGTCGCTCGTGAGATCGAGAGGCTCGAGAAAGCGGGGCTGAAGTTCCGTAATGAGATGGAAACCGGCCCCGGTGGACGACAGATTCAGCTCGAGGATCCCGATGGGAATCCGATCGAGCTCTTCGAGCCGGCACGGCGCTAGCGTCTGCGCGTTTCCGGATGGATGCAGAGTTGACGTGTGTCGCGGGCGTCGCCGGCAGGGTTGTCACGCCAGCATGATAGCGCTCGTCTTGTGGGTAGGCCGCCGGACACGACGCCCGGCCGCCGAGCGGAGGACTGATCATCATGGCACCAAGAATCGACGTCACGAAGTACCCGGATGCTGTGAAGGCCATGTACGGCCTGGAGCGGATCGCGCGCGAGCGCGGCATCGAGCGGAAGCTGTTGCACCTGATCAAGACGCGCGTTTCGCAGACCAACGGCTGCGCGTACTGCATCGACATGCATACGAAGGATGCGCGCGCGGAAGGCGAGACCGAGCAGCGCCTGTACGGCCTGTCGGCGTGGCAGGAGACGCCGTTCTACACGCCCCGCGAGCGTGCCGCGCTGGAGTGGGCCGAGACGCTGACGCTGATTGCGTCCCACCACGTCCCTGACGAGCTCTACGTCCGCACGCGTGAGCACTTCACCGAAGCGGAGCTGGTCGGCCTGACGCTCGCCGTCATCGCCATCAACGGCTGGAACCGCCTCGCGATCCCGTTCCGCGCCGAGGTCGGTTCGTATCAGCCTGCCACCGCCGAGGCCGCGGCGGTCGTGTCGTCATAGGCGGCGCCGCGGTCTTGACGTGCGATGGCCATAAATAAATAGTCGGTTTACCCGCGTTTCTTCGATCGAACGCGCGACGGTCTCGTTGTGCCCCGACCCTTGGGCAGCAGCGTCGTCCGGACCACGTTCGGGTAGGACGACCAGTCCGTTGGAAGGGCAGCGGGCGCTTCATGTGCCAGCTGCAGCAGGCCGCGATACGCGGCGTACGCGAGCACGGCGTGGGACCTGGCAAGGGCCGGCGTCATTCCCAGATCGCGGTAGCAGCTTTCGAGGTAGGCGATGCGGCCGGACGCGACGCGATTCAGGACCTGACGGACGACCGGATCCGCCGCGGCTTCGGCCAGCGCTGCGTAGAGCGAGCGCGCGCGCGGCGCCTGCGACGCCGCGTCGAGCATCAGCTCGAGCCGCCGGCGCGCGTCGGAGATCGCCTCCAATCCCTTGATCGTTTCAGTCGTCGCGCGCTCCTCCCAGCGGGCAAGCGCGGCGGCGAGCAGCTCCGATCGTCCCTGAAAATGCCAGTAGAAGCTGCCCTTCGTCACGCCGAGCCGCGACGCCAGTGCGCTGACCGTCAGTGCGCCGAGGCCCTTCTCCGCGACGAGCTGCAGCGCAGCCTCCGCCCAGTCCGATGCAGTCAGCGTGGGTTCTCCGAGGCGTGTCACGCCCGTTCCTTTGTGCGCCATCCAGTCGAATTGTCTCCATACCCTGGGGTATTGACAATACCTATCTCCATACCATAGGGTATGGAATTATGCAGATCGACCATCGACCGGATATCGACCAGCTCCACGCGGCGTTCGACGCCGTCGAGCGCGATGCACGGGCGCTCGCCGCGAATCTCGGCGAAGCGCTGGGCGGTTGGCGTGACGCTCCTGGCACATGGAGCGTTGCCGAATGCCTGGATCATCTGGCGACGGCCAATCGTGTCTATCTGCACGCGATGAGGCCCGTCGCCGACCGCGCCGTCAAGGACGGACGACGTCGGCGTGGACCTGCACGCCCGGGGCTGATCGGCAGGTGGTTCGTCCGTACACTCGAGCCTCCCGTGAACCCTCGTATGAGAGGCAAAGCGCCGAGGACGATTCAGCCGAGACAGTCCCCGCCGCTCGACGATGCGCTTCGTGCGTTCCTCGCCTCGCAGGACGAGGTATGTGCCTTTCTACGCACGTTCGCGGATATCGACCTGGCCGGCGTGCGCTTCCCGAATCCTTTCATCCGCGGCGTGCGGTTCAGCCTGGCGACGGGGCTCCATGTCATTGCCGCGCATGAGCGACGTCATCTGTGGCAGGCGTGGCGAGTTCGCCAGGCCGCCGAGCGGGCGGTTGCGGCGTAGTGTCGGTGTGGCAGAGCTCGACGCCCGCAGTTTTTTTACCGGCGGTGTCGATTTTGCCTGCCGTGATTCGACTAGTTAGTAGAGCCGGCGGGGGGCGACCGTCGTTACAAGTCGTTACAACAAGGAATTGCACGCGACTGTCACATTTCCGTGTCCACAATCGTTTTACCCTTGGGAATCAGAAGGGATGAAGGCGTAGCGAGCCCCTGCAAGGATGAGTCGCCGGAGGCCGCGGTCAGGTCTGGTCGGGCGCGCAGGTTCTACCCGGAGAAGAGGAGGCCATGACCGTTTTGAAACTGTGTGCCAGGAGACCGAGCATCGTCCGCGTCGAAGGTCCTCTTCGCGTGCCCGTCAGTCGAGCGTTGCGTCGAGAAGTCCGCGCGCTGCTTCGCCGCGGGGACCGCGCGATTGTCGTGGACCTGGCAGACGTGTCGAGAATCGACGCCGCGGGCGTGGGTGAGCTGATCAGGGCGTTCAACATGACGGCTGCCGTCGACGGCGCGCTGCGAATCGCCAACGTGAGCGCGTGGGTCCGGCAGATCCTGGAACTGATAGGACTCTTCGAGCTGCTGAGCGGAGAGGAGCAAGTCGAGCACCGCAACGCGCGGACGCGAATCGAACGGTATTCGATCCGACGCGGTCCGGCGGCTCAAATCTATCTTCGACCGCTCCAATGAAATGGCACGCGGCATCATCATGCTTTGCCGCCGTCAGACGGCTTGCGGCCACCACCATCGGGCGTCCTTGGTCAGGAGATCGAAGAGGCCCGCTCTGCAGAGAAGTGTCTGAACGCGCGCGGGAGTGCTGACGATCCGCAGCACACAGTGCGCGCCCGCGGCCAGGTTGTACACCTGAACCAACTCGCCCACGCCGCCGGCGTCCAGATCCGACACGGCCGCCAGATTCAGCTCTATTCGTCGAACGCCTCCGCGCAGGACGGCGTGCACCGCCAACTCCAAATCACGGCTGAGTGGGACGCGGAGGGGTCCACTGATGTGCAGAATCGAGACGCCAGGTGACCGTTCCTCTCGAACGCAAGGCATTTCGGTACGTCCCTTGACAGGGCTCGATGCGCGGAGCAGCAAACCTGATTCCAACGCAAACACCTTGCACATCGCAATTATTCCCTCAACGCTTTGTCTCCTGTTGATGTCGCATTGACCGGATTTCAAAACACCCAGCGGAACCCTCGGTGCGCAGTTCGCGTCGCAAAGAACCAGAGGACGGACTCGACACGCGCTCTTCGCAGTAACCAAGGAGATCGAAATGCTGAGTCACGAAAGCGTAGGGTCATAATCGCCTGTCTCCTCGCAGGCGGGGCGCCGCCGGTCATCGATCCGCGCGCGGTGGAGGAGCGCGGCTGGCCGGCCGGAGCGATGATGCATCACCTGCGACCGACCGCCGCCTTCCGTTCATTTTGTGATCACGGTTTCCAGATACTCCCCGGGCACCACGAGGCCCGCTCCTCCGCCTCGGTTCAGCGAGCGAAGGAGCGCGATGAGATCGGCTTCGAGTCGGGACTGACGGTCCTCGTCCAAGGCGAGAAACGCTTTGTGGACGGGCCCATAGTAGGTCCGGAACACGTCGACCCAGTGCTCGGGCGATCGATAGCGAAACGCGAACGTCCGGGTTGCATGCTCGATACTCGTCGCAGACGCGAAGAGCTCGCGCAGGTGAGCATCCGTACCCCACAAGAGAGGAGAGCGGACGCCCGGAATCGGCGGGACGTACTGGCCTACGACGCGAAAAAGCTGCCCGAGGAAGCCAGACGGCGTCCAACTCGCGAGGCCGATTCGGCCGCCGGATTTGCAGACCCGCAGCAGCTCGCCGGCCGAGCGCTCGTGGTCGGGCGCGAACATGACGCCGAAGGTGGACAGCACGACGTCGAAGCTCGCGTTCGCATACGGCAGGGCCTCGGCATCTGCGACTTCGAACCTGATGGTATCGAACCCTTCCGCTTCAGCGCGCCGACGTCCGCCCTCGAGCAGCGCGGGCACGTAATCGGTAGATGTCACGCTGGCAAAGCGCCGCGCCGCGGCCAGCGTCGCATTGCCATTGCCGGCGGCCACATCGAGGACACGATCTGTTGCTTGAACGTCGGCGGCCTCGTTCAGCAGCTCGCCGACGATCTGAAGTGTGGTTCCGATTACGGCGAAATCACCGGACGCCCACATGGCCTGCTGTCGGGCTTTCACAGAGCTCGAGCCGCCCGACATCACCGCGGGATTGCACGATACGACAGTCGTCATACACTTCTCCTTTCGACATGAGGGGTCTTGTCGCACGGCCGCTGACCCCGTTCGCGGTTAGGCCGCCGACCCGTTCAACGCGGCCCGAATCTTGGCAAGGTGGTGGTAGCTGTGCCGGACCGCGTGGTCCTCGAGCATGAACTGGCACGTGAGCGGCGCATCGGCGTTGAGCGACACCGTGGCGGCACCATCGAGCTCCTCGTCGCTCGTCGCCCGAATCGCAGTGGCGGCTGCTGCGCTGTTGCGGCGAAGCAGATCGAGCGCCGCCTGCTTGGTGACCGTCTCGTTCTCCGTGGCGTGACGGGCATTCATTTCGTGAACGACGCCCCAGGTCACTCCCTCGATCGGCTTGCCCTGGGCAAGCGTTTGCGCCAACTGGACCTCCAGCGGGTACATCGTGGCGACGTGATGGACGACGACTCCAATTTTGCGGCCGTCGCCGGGGATGCGTGTTTGCCATTCCGTGTCCGTGAGCGCGGTTGCGAGGTCAACAAGCGCGCGCGCTCCTTGTTCGAGGCGTTCGGCCAGCGCGTTCGCGCGGCGGCTGGTAGCACTCACTGCGTTGATTTCGTAAGATTGCGATACTGCGGTTGTCATTGGGTCCTTCCTTTGGTGCTCACGCCTTGTTGCGGTGCACGTTCGTAACGTTATGGTGAGATGTGGCCTCAGAGCTATGCGCCACCGTCCGATTTCTTTAGCAGCCAGTCCGAATGCGCAGACGACCTGCCCATTCCTCCGAAAACGATGCTCGCCCGTCCGACGGCAGGTGTGCGGGCGTGTCAGCTGACGTCCTGTCGGACGTGCTTCGAGCGGTCCGTCTGACCGGCGCGGTGTACTTCGACTTCGAACTGAGCTCGCCATGGGTGGCGGAGGCACCGCCATCGCGCGAGATTGCCGCGACGGTGATGCCGGGCGCCGAACGCGTGATCGAGTACCACCTGGTCGCGCGCGGCGCCTGCTGGGGACAGGTCGTTGGTCAGGAGCCGATCAAGCTGAATGAAGGAGATTTCATCGTCTTCCCGCAGGGGGACGCGCACATCCTGTCGAGCGCACCGGGGATGCGTGCGACGCGTGACATGTCGATGTTCGCTCGTCCGACGACGCCGCTCCCGATCGTCTACGAGCTCGGCGGCGGCGGCCCCGATCGGGCCCGGATTGTCTGTTGCTTTCTCGGTTGCGACGAACGTCCATTCAACCCGCTGCTCGCCGCCCTGCCGAGAGTGATTCACCTTTCTGCGGGGCACGACGGGGCGACGGGATGGCTCGCGACGCTCCTCAACATCGCAGTGCGAGAGTCGGGGAATGCGCGGCCGGGAAGCGAAAACGTTCTGGCGCGTCTTTCTGAACTGATGTTCGTTGAGGCGCTGCGACGATATCTCGAGGCGCTCCCGTCATCTCAGACCGGATGGCTCGCGGGGTTGCGAGATCCACTGGTCGGACGGGCCCTGGCCGCGCTTCACGCCGACCCACAGGACGAATGGACCGTCGAGGGTCTGGCGCGACTCGCCGGCGTTTCGCGTTCCATCCTGGCGGAGCGATTCACCGAGATGGTGGGCCACCCGCCGATGCAGTACCTGGCCTTGTGGCGCATGCAGCTCGCCTCGCGGCTGCTTGCGGAAGGCGGCCAGGTCGCGTCGGTCGCTGCGGCAGTCGGCTACGAGTCGGAAGCCGCGTTCAGCCGCGCATTCAAGAAACTCGTCGGCCAGGCTCCGGCAACGTGGCGTAGAGAAGTTGTTACATGAACAGCACGACCGCGCCTGTAGGGCAAACCGTTCACTCCTGAAATCAGTTCTCTCGTTCGACTGTAATGGCATTGAGCAATATGCTCGGCGGGTCGCTGATCGTGTTGACCACTGTAATCGCTCCGAGAGGACGGACATCAGGCGGCGCGCTTAATCGACGTCACCGCGGAAAAACCCACACGGGTGGGGCATTTTCAGCACCTGCGCATGGACGGCTGGGAACGCCGTGCAGCGAATCTCTATTGGGTTGCGATTCTGGCGCTCGGTCACGCAGGCACAGTGAATGCACTGTTCTGTGACATGGCTCTCGCGACCTGCTTCGCAAGCCGAGCCGAACGGCGCCGACCGCTCCCGGTCGACGCGCTGATACCCGAGCCAATCTTCACGTCGACCCACGCGATCACTATCGACGCTGCACCGGAACGGGTGTGGCCGTGGATCGCACAAATGGGCGCCGGTCGAGCGGGCTGGTACAGCTGGGATGCCATCGACAACGGCGGTACGCCAAGTGCGACGAGCATCATGCCGGCGTTTCAGGCCGTTGTGAGCGGAGACGTGATGCCGGCGATTCCGGGCGCCAAAGACGCGTTCGTCGTCGCCGCCGTCGACCCACCCCGGGATCTCGTGCTCACGGTTCCCGACGGGCGCGGCGGCAACGCCGTAGCCTGGGAACACGTTCTTGATCCGCTCCCAGGTGGGAGAACGCGCCTGATCGTGCGGGGACGAGCGTCTTCGCACTGGCTCGACCTCGCTCGTGCGACGCCGCCCGCCGGTCACCGCCGAATCTTCATCGAACGCGCGTATGGGGCGCTGGCGAAGCTTCCGCGTCCGCTGCTAATCGCATTCGCGGCGTTGGGCCATCGCATGATGGAAGCGCGCCATCTGCGAGGTATTCAGCGCCGCAGCACTGCGGCGTCGGCACGACGCGAAGTGAGCGGTGAGGGGTGGCGCAAGGCACTGCTCGTCTGCGGCATCGCTTCTTCTTTGCTCTATGCCGCGATGATCTGGGCGATTCGATACGAGGGTTACAGTCTCATTTCTCAGGTTCCGAGCGAGCTGACCGCGATCGGGGCTCCGACCGAACGGCTATGGGCGCTGCTGGGGCCGATTTATACCCTGCTGGTCGCGGCCTTCGGATGGGGCATCTGGCGATCCGCCGGACAAAATCGTTCCGTGCGAATCGTGGGCGGCCTGATCCTGGCCTACGCATCTCTTGGGTTCCTGTGGCCATTTGCCGCGATGCATCAACGCGAGGTGCTGGCCGCCGGCGGAGGAACGCTGAGCGACACCATGCACGTCGTTCTCGGCGGCGTGACGGTGTTCCTCATGTTTCTCGCGATCGGGTTTGGAGCCAGGGCATTCGGGAAACGGTTCCGCCTCTATTCGATCGCAAGCATCGTCGTGCTCCTTGCGTTCGGCACGTTGACGTTCCTCGACGCTCCCCGCCTGCAGGCGAACCTGCCGACGCCGTGGATAGGGCTGTGGGAGCGCATCAACATCAGCGTGTTCCTGCTCTGGGTCGTGGTGCTGGCAACCGTGCTGTTGCAGACCGGAACATCGAAGGAGAGCCCCATCATGTCTTCCTCATCTCCGTTCAAGACCCCTGAAGGTGAAGCCAAGTTCCTCGCCGCCTATGATGCCGCGCTGAAGCTGTGGAAGGTCCCGTACGAAGAGCTCGACATCCCGACGCGGTTCGGGATGACGCACGTCGTCGCGGCCGGCCCGAAGGATGCGCCGGCGTTGGTGTTGTTGCACGGGTACATGGCCACGTCGGTGATGTGGGCACCGAATATCGCCGACCTCAGCGGGGACTACCGCGTGTATGCCATCGACGTCATGGGCCAGCCGAGCAAGAGCGTGCCTGGTGACCCGATCCGAAATGCAACAGATTACGTCGCGTGGTTGACCGCCACACTTGATGGCCTGGATCTCGGTCGCGTTTCGCTGGTTGGTATGTCGTTCGGCGGATGGATTGCGCTGCGGTACGCAGTGGCCGCGCCTGAGCGCATACAGCGTCTCGTTCTGCTATCCCCGGGGGGCTTCCTGCCCATGGCGAAGCAGTTCAGCGTCCGCGGCATGCTGATGTCGTTCTTTCCCACGCGGTTCACCGTCAACTCGTTCATGCGTTGGGCGGGGATGACTGGGTGGGACGCTGGGCCTCTGCTCGACCTGATGTATCTGGGGACGAAGCACTTTCGAATGCCCAAGGACACCATGCGTGTGAATCGTGACGCTGCGAATCCGTTATCCGACGACGAGCTGCGGAGCCTGCACATGCCTGTGCTGCTGCTGTTCGGTGATGGCGAGGTGATTTACGACTCGGCGCGGGCACTCGATCGGGCACGTCGGTTGATTCCTCGTTTCGAAGGCGAACTGATCCCGTGCTGCCGCCATGACATGTGTTTCAGCCAATCTGGAATCGTAGACGTGCGTATCCTCGATTTCCTGAAGAAGAGAGGCGACCAGCAAGCCGGGACGGAGCAGCGTTCGGTAGCGTAATGCACCCTGGTCGAGGGCTTAGGAGGATTCCATGCGGTTCACATTTCTCGTGATCCTCCCCTTCCCGAATTTCAGCAGTTGGCGGTGGGCGACGTGATTCCCCTTGGACGAGGCAAGGGGTTCCCAGTGACGGCGATTGAACCCTATCGCGCGCTCGTCCTGTCCGACACAAACGACGGGTTCCAATGGGTCTGGCAGTTTGGCCTGTACCCGCTCGACGAAGGTCGGACGCGACTGGTGTCGCGCGGCACCCAACGTTTGGCCAACACCATTGGTACATGGCTGTTCATGCGCGTGATGGAACCAGCGGCGTTCATCATGACGCGGCGGATGCTCCTCGGCCTCAAGCAGAGGGCTGAAGCGGTGAGAGCGGCACGCAAAGACGATGGGCGAGCGAATCGCCAAGCCGCATGACCCGCCCCAGCTCGCGGCGCGTCAGGCGTGAATCGTTGTCGTTATGCATGTCCGCCTCAGTTGTCTGCTATCGCTGAGCTCATGCGATTGCTACATTTGCGGGCGCGCGTTTCAGGCGCCATCGATGCGCGGGAGATTTGTCACATTCCACCGTGCCATGTCGTCCTACTGTTTGAGAGCCTGTTTGACGGAGGGCGTCATGGTGAAGTGGCTGATGAAACGTGGGATAGCGGCCTTCGAGCGGCAGTGGAATTACGATGCCAGCTATGTGCACGAGCTCGTCGAGGCCGACCCGCGCGCGGCATGGATGTTCTCGCGTGCCGCGGCGATCGGGAAGTATCGCAAGGACGTGCCCCCGGCTGTGTGGGCCGCTGCAGCGATCACAGCCGTTCGGCACGAGGACTGCGGCCCCTGCACTCAGCTCGGTGTGTCGATGGCCGAGCGGGCCGGCGTCGATGCCAAGGTGCTGCGCGCGGTGCTGACTGAGAATCCGAATGCGATGCCGGAGGAGGTGGCGCTGGCGTGGCGGTTCACGCGCGCGACGCTCGACCACGATCCAGCAGCAGACCAATACCGTGAGGAGATTGTCCGGCGATGGGGACCGAGAGCGTTGGTGAGCCTCGCCTTCGCGATCGTTGCCTCACGGATCTATCCTACGGTCAAGTACGCGATGGGGCATGGCAAGGCATGCACGCGCGTCGTTGTAGGCGGCGCGCCGATCGCGTTCGACCGCGGTGTGGATCGAGCCGTCGCCACTGCGCATCGATGATGATGATGGGGATGACGACCGATCCATCCGCGAGCTTCGAGCCGCACCGGCGGCGTCTGCTCGGACTGGCGTATCGCATGCTCGGCTCGATGGCCGAGGCCGAGGACGCTGTCCAGGAAGCCTACCTGCGCTGGCACGGCGCCGATCGCGCCAGCGTCGCGGACCCACGGGGCTTTCTGATGACGACGACCACACGCATTTGTCTCGACGTGCTGAAGTCTGCGCGTGTCCGCCGTGAGGAGTATGTCGGGCCGTGGCTGCCGGATCCTGTCACCGACACCGCTGCGCTCGCGCCCGATGCGCAAACCGAGCTCGCGGAGGATCTGTCGGTCGCACTGCTGCTGGCGCTCGATCGGCTCTCGCCGCTCGAGCGTGCCGCATTTCTGCTGCACGACGTGTTCGACTATTCCTTCGCGCAGGTGGCGGACGCGTTGGGGCGCAGCGAGGCGGCGTGCCGTCAGCTCGCGGCTCGCGCCCGAGCGCGTGTGCGCACGTCGCGGCCGGCTGGTGCGGTGTCGGTGCACGGGCCGTCTGGTTCTATCGACGCGAAGCACGCGCAGCTCCTCTCCGCGTTCATCAGCGCGTCACGATCCGGCGATGTCGCCATGCTGACTCGTCTGCTGGCCAGCGACGCGAGGGTCGTCGCCGACGGCGGCGGGAAGGTGCCTGCCGCGCTCAATGTTATCGAAGGCGCCGATCGCGTCGCGGCTTTCGTGGCGGGGGTCGTCCGCAAAGGACTGACCGACGAGGTCTCGGTGCGCTTCGACACGATCAACGGCCTGCCCGGGTTGATTCTGAGCGGGCCGGCCGGCTTGATTCAGACCACCGCCTTCGAGATCGAAGGCGAGCTCGTCAAGGCGATCTACGTCGTGCGGAATCCCGACAAGCTAAGTCATCTCGCATCTTTATAGATAGGCGCCCTCGCACGACCCCGTCGGTGAAACAGCGTGTGGGAGGGAAGGGGGACTCCTGACGAGCTAAGGCTATGTCGCGCTGCCAGCGTCCACGAGCACGATCGTGAGATCGTCAGCGCCCGAGCCGGGCCTGTTGAATTCTTCCCGCTGGCCTCACTAACATGCGTCCAACAGGTCCGACGCACATCGAACCGCTTCGTCGGCGGGTCGTCTATGTCTATGAGTTGGGCATGACCATTCACCGCGCGACCGGCGCCCTGCGACTGCTGCGCAGATTCACACGCAAACCTGGCGGTCACCCTCTGGACGAGTTTGAGTGCCAACGCGAGAGGTAGGCACTATGAAACAACCTGAGCTCTACGAACGCTTCCGCGCCCTTCACGAACGGGAGGGCGGGTTCATCATGCCAAACGCCTGGGATGGCATCTCGGCACTTCTGCTGAAGCAGGCGGGTTTCGAGGCACTCGGAACATCATCGGCGGCGATAGCCTCTGCGATGGGTCGCCTGGACGGTCGGCACGCCGTGACTCGCGAGGAGCACCTCGCCAACGCCGGTACTCATTGGCGAGCTCACTGGTCTCCCGGTCAACGGTGACTTCGAGGATGGCTACGGGACGAGCCCGAGCGATGTCGCTGCGACGGTCGAGGCCGCAATTGCGGCCGGACTGGCGGGAATCGGGATCGAGGACACGACTGGGGATCCTTCCAAACCGATTCGCGAATTCGACGATGCGGTCCAACGCGTGCGCCAGGCGGCGAAGGCCGCGAAGGGCCGGATTCTGCTGACGGGCCGCACGGACAACTTCATCCAGGGCCGTCCGGACCTCGAGGACACGATCAAACGCCTGGTCGCGTTCGCCGATGTCGGCGCCGACGTCCTCTATGCCCCTTATCCCCCCGACATGGATGCGGTCATGGCGATCGTGAAGGCCGTGGCGCCCAAGCCGGTCAACCTCGTGGTCGGCACGATGCGCGGTACGCTGCCGTGGGGCGAGCTCCAGAAGGCCGGCGTCAAGCGCGTCAGTCTGGGCGTGGCCCTCTACACGCGGGTGATGGGCGACCTGCGGAAGGCCGCCAGGCAACTGGCCGACGGCGATCTCGCGTCGGCGTCGGAGGGCATCGGGTTCGGCGAAATCAAGCAAATGATTGCTGCGGCGACCAAGGAGGGGTGACGGAGTGCTCGCATCCGCGATGGGACTCGGATCCGTCCCCGACGGCGTTCGGGAAGGCACCGCCTCCTCGCCGGACGGCGTGCCCATTCGGTACCGGGTGGCCGGTCAGGGCAGTCCGGCGGTCGTCCTCATCCATTGCTGGCTCTGCGACCAACACCTCTGGGACGCGGTGTTGCCCGCGCTGGCCCGGAAACACACGGTCGTGACCCTCGACCTCGCCGGCCACGGGGGCTCGGGAGGCACACGCGAGGCGTGGACCATCGAGGCGTTCGGAGGCGATGCGAAGGCGGTCGTGGACGAGCTCGGCCTTGACCGGGTGATCCTCGTCGGCCACTCGATGGGCGGGCTCGTGGCCGTCGAGACCGCCCGCCTCATATCCACGAAGCTCGCAGGGCTCGTGTCCACGAAGCTCGCGGGGCTCGTGCCGGTGGATATCCTGCTCGACGTCGAGGAGGAGATGAAGCCGGAAGAGGTTGCCGCGTACCTGAAACCGTTCCGGGCCGATTTCAAAGCCGCGGCAGAGAAATTCATCCGGGACTACATGTTCGTTCCCTCGTCCGATCCTGTGCTCATCGAGCGCGTCGTGACGCAGGTCAAGGCCGGCCAGCCGGAGATGGCCGTAGCCGCGCTCGAGGCGGCGTGGAAATACGACGCCAGGGCTGGGCTGCGTGAGATCAAGGCGCCGATCACGGCCATCAACGCCGAGAAGTTCCCCACCAATCGGGAAGGCAACCGCCGCTACGCGCCCCAGTTCGACGCCGCGATCATGAAGGGCGTCGGACATTACCTCATGCTCGAGGACCCGGCGCGCTTCACCGAGCTTCTGCTCGGAGTCGTCAACGACATGAGCGCGCGGAAAGTGTGAGCGTTTCGCCACTCGTGACGATTCGTTCCGCCTCTTTCCTCGACGCGCCGCGACTGTCCACGTTTGCGCACCGCACGTTTCAGGAGACGTTTGCGGCACATAACACGCCCGAGGACATGAACATCTATCTGTCGTCGGCGTTCACCGACGCGCGCCAACTGGCCGAGATCGAGGATCCAGATAGCATCACCCTTCTCGCTGAAAGCGGCGCAACGCTCGTCGGCTATGCGCAGTTACGCCTGGGCGAGGCGCCCGGCTGCGTGCCCGACCGTTATGCCATCGAGCTGGTGCGCTTCTATGTCGATGCCGCGCTCCAGGGCAGCGGCCTGGCGCACACGCTGATGCAGGCGGCGCTCTCGGCCGCGGCGCCGCGGGCGCGCACGATGTGGCTGGGCGTCTGGGAACGCAACGCGCGCGCGATTGCGTTCTACGCCAAGTGGGGCTTTAGCGACATCGGCGACCACGTCTTCATGCTGGGGAGCGATCACCAGACCGACCGCATCATGTGGCGGGCTGATCCGATGACTGCAGAGACCATGTCGCGCGCCTTCGAATGATCAGCCATGACAACGGTTCAGCCGGGGGCTAGGAGAGAAGCGCACCGATGCCCGACCAGGCCACAGCCTTCGGGGCGCACCCGAGGATCGTACCGACCGTAAAGTCCCGCAGTTTCAGTACCGTGAGCCCGGCCAGCATGTTGAACTCGCTGAATGGGCCCGGCATGAGCCGCGCGCCAGCCACGGTTATCACGCCGCGCCGCTCGAGCAGCTGGCTCACGCGCACCAACGCGTGGCCGAGCCGCTGCCGAACTCGCTCTCCGACGACGTATCGTGCCAGGAGAAACTGTGCGCACGCCGTGATCGTCATGGCGACAAGTCGGGACAGTCGCGTCGGGATCGAGCAGCATGTTGCTGTCGATGCCGCGGGCGTGGAGAAACGGGAGGGGATCGTAGCCCGATGTCATGAGACCCGACATCAGCGGGCGCAGAGCACGAACGGTCAGTCGCGGCTCGCGACTTCGCACACAAGTAGTCTGCAATCAGAACGTATAAACGAGAAAGAGCTGGCGCGGGAGAAAGTCGTGCTGCGCCTGCAACCTGAAACCCGCCTGTTTCAACTCCTCAGTGATCTGGTCCTGTGTAAATCGGAACTGCTCAGGAGGGCCTGATGGCGCGCCTTTTCGGAAGTCGATGATCGCCAGCCGTCCCGACGGCTTCATGGACTTGCGAAGCTCGCGGAAGAATGCCGGCCGGTTTGGGATGTGATGGTAAGTGTCGACGATGAGCACCACGTCGACAGGTTCAGGCAGGTTGGCGCTCTCGGCGCTGGCTTGAACGCCGACGACCTGTTTCAAGCCCTCTTTTTCCGCCCGCTGCTGGACGTACTCCACCATCGACTTCTCGATGTCGACCGCATAGACCTTCGGTCGAGCCGCAGCCTTGGCCAATCGCACCGTGAAATAGCCAGTCCCGGCGCCGATGTCGGCCACGACCTGCCCGGGAGCCAAGGCCAGCGTGTCGATGACTCGGTCCGGCATCTGCCACTCGTCGCGTGCCGGATCGTCAAACGACTTGGCGTACTGCTCCGGATTGTCGAAGCGATGCTCCATGTGAGCGCCGGGCGGAGTCGCCTGGCCCGGCTTTCCAGCCGGCTGCGTATCCTGCGGCTGCGACCATGCGCTCGCCGTGCAGAAAGCCAACGCGACCATTGCCAGAACGCTGCGTAGTTTCATCACAAGCCTCCGAATCTGAATCTCCATCCACTCTCTGGCGATCGGCTTCTCTATTGGATTGTCCTACGCCCGAGGTAGAAGTCGTGATTCTAACCACTCGGCAACGCCGATCCCCACTTGAATTGGCGCTCATGAACGAGGACGGCCGAAAAACAAAACGTAGCCGTCAGTGTCCTTGAGTTCGAATCCACGCAAGCCATCATCGGTATCTTTGAGTGGTTTGGAAACTCGACATGACGCGACGAGAATTCTGCTGCCAATGCCCACCTGACACTTCGCCGCGGCGCTGGCGGTGCTCTTCGAAATGCTTCGGCTCGTTAGCGAAAGTTGTCCAGCACCATGATGTCACGGTCCCAGCGGTCGATGTGGCTGGCTGATCACCCATCGGCCGTCGCGCGGCGCCACGAGGAGCCGCGTGGCGCCGTAAGGTGGAAGCCGTCATAGCCGACCGGCCATTCGATCAGCCGGCCAATCCGGCACGGGTCCACGAGCTCGACGCGTCGATCGTCGACTGAGAGATGCCGATTGACGTGCTCCGTCATCTTGCCGCCCCGACGCGGGCGGCGGGCCTGGTTGCGGTTCCCGGAGTGGCGGTGATGGACATTGTGCCCTGACAGGCCGTGATTGCGAAAATTCGCAACGACATTGTTCCCGCATCACCCGCGACGATTGTGCAGCGGGCGTCAACACCAGCGGCGGTCAACCGCGCGTCCGCCGCCTGCGTCACTTCGGGACGATCGAAGAGCGGGTC
>CAVUTO010000026.1:0-206246 GCA_963744405.1 Vicinamibacterales bacterium | reverse complement strand
TGGATAATTCACTGCGATGCGATTGCCCTCGTTGACGAATTACCCGGCTTCGAGCGCAGCGCCGCCAGGCCTAAAGTTACCTGGCTCGGACATTCGACGTTCCTCATGACGTCGCCAAAGGCGCGCGCCTGCTGTTCGATCCGTTTCTGACGCACAATTCCTCGTGCCCGCCCCCCGCGCAGCGTGTCGGCGGGGTCGATCTCATGCTTATGACGCACGGCCACTCCGATCATTGCGAGGACGCGGCTACGATTGCGCGCGAGACAGGCGCGACCGTCGTGGTATCGCCCGACTTGCGGGATGGCTCAGCGACAGGGCGTCAAGCATCTTCGGCCGATGAACATCGGCGGCGCCAACAGCTGTCCGGTCTGGAGATCGCGATGGTGCCCGCAGTGCACAGCAGCAGCGCGCCTGACGGCAGCTATCTCGACCCTGCCACGGGATTTGTGGTCCGGTTTGAAGACGGCTTGACGATCTATTTTGCCGGCGACACGGCGCTCTTTGGCGACATGCGCCTATCCGCGATCGGCACGCGCCAGATGTCGCGTTCCTGCCGATCGGCGACCGATTCACGATGGGACCCGAAGATGCGGCGATCGCCGCCGATGGCTCGTGAAGGCGATCGTGCCCGATGCACGACGGAACGTTTCCGGAGTTGACCGGGACGCCGTGAGGAGTTGGGGACGCACAGCCCGCCTACGAGGGATGGAGGTGATGGAGCTGAGGGCCGGGGCCGGCAGTGGGGTAGGCCCCTAAGCCCGAAGCCCGGGGCCGCAGCCCCTTCTGGCTGCGCTTCTCTTCTTCTGGCGTCACGCCGTGTCCGCGCAGTCCGCTCGAACCCATCCGGTACACCGTCGTTTTCCCGCGCCCCACACCCACTATATCGAAGTTGAAGCGTCGTATCCGACCGAAGGGCGGGCGCACATCGACTTGATGATGGCCGTGTGGACGCCGGGTGGTACCTCTTCCGCGAGTACGAGCGCCACGTCGAAGCGCTGACCGCCGCCGACCCGCCCGCGCGCCGCTCGCCGATGAGAAAACGCGCAAGAACCGCTGGCGCGTCACGACCAATGGCGCGCGAACGTCTGGGTGCGCTACCGCGTCTACGCGCACGAGATGACCGTGCGCACCAATTGGGTGGACGAGGAGTTCGCCATGATTAACGGCGCGCCACGTTCATCACGCTGCTCGAATCGCCGTCCCGGCGCGGCATGAAGTGAGGCTGATGCTTCCACGCACGTGGACGAGAAGTGTGTCCGGCATGGCGCCGGGCGCGGCGGAAAATACCTACTTCGCGCCCGATTACGACGCGCTTGTTGATTCTCCGATCGTCGCGGGCTCGCCGTCGGTGTACGAGTTCAGCGTGCGCGGAAAGCCGCACTATCTGGTGAACTTCCGCGAGCGCGGCGTGTGGAATGGACCGCAGGCGGCGCAGGACCTCGCGAAGGCCGCCGACACCGTTGCCCGATTCTGGGGAGACGTGCCGTTCGATCGGTTTTACTTTTTCAACGTCATCGGATCCGCAAAAAACGGTCTCGAGCACAGAACTCGACCGTCATGAACATCCCGCTCGAAGCCATGAGCACGCGCGAGGGATACCTCGATTGGCTCAGCCTCGCGAGCCACGAATACTTTCATGCGTGGAACGGCAAGCGGCTTCGGCCGGTGGAGCTGGGGCCGTTCGATTACGAGAACGAGATATACACGAGGGCACTATGGTTCGTGGAAGGGTTTACCGACTATTACGCCGATCTCTTCGTGGTCCGGGCGGCATCGCCACGCGCGACGAGTACCTCGACGCCCTTTCGGTGCAGATCCGGTCGCTGCATACGACTCCGGGCTGGCTCGAACAATCGGTCGAGGCCGCCTCGTACGATGCGTGGATCAAGTACTACCGCACGGACGAAAACACGCCCGAACACCGCCATCAGCTATTACGTGAAAGGCGCAGTGATTGGATTTCTTCTCGATGCCCGCATCAGGCATCTGACAGACGGCAGGAAGTCGCTGGACGACGTCATGCGCGAGATGTACATGCGGTTTTCTGGCGAGAAAGGGTTCTCGCGCGAGGAGCTTCGCTCGGCCGTGGCCGAAATCGTCGGTCCTGCCCATGCGCGCGACATACACGCCTGGATGACACGCGCGCTCGAAACGACCAACGAACTGGACTACACCGACGCGATGGCGTGGCTCGGTCTTCACATGACTCCGCCCCCGGCGGCTCCGCGAGCCTATCTTGGTGTGACGACCAGGACCACGAAACCGGCAAAACCATCGTCACCGGCATTCGACGCGGGTCGCCGGCCGCAGCGGCGGGCATGTCGCTGCTGGATGAGATCTCGGCGATCGACGGCGAGCCGCTTCCGGCAGGGCAGTTGACGCAGCGGCTCCAGAGGTTGTCGCCCGGTTCGACGGTGACGATCTCAATCGCGCGACATGATGGGACCCGCACCTTGAAAATCGCGCTCGCGATGGATCCGGAACACGGCTGGCGCCTGCGCGCGTCGCCGGGCGCCACACGCGTCCAGTCGCAGCATCTCGACGCCTGGCTTGCGCCGTAGTGACGAGGTCGGCCTCAGACGGACCTCGTTTTGTACGACTAAAGCCGGACATACAACGTTGGCGTTATAAATCGCTCTAATGATGATGCTGCTCGACACCGGCGGGCGCGGTGCCGAAGCGAAAGCGCACGAACGCATGAAATGACAACGGCGCCCCGTAGGTCTCCTGCAGCGCCGACGGCACGTAATACATCGTCATGTCGCCGCCGACGCCAATCCGGCCGAATGCTTTCGCCACGAGATCGCGCGTATAGCCAAGCGTAAACGCGCCGACGTCCATCAGCTCGTGCATCGGCTGGGGATCTCCTGCATGCGTGTGGGGCAGCTCTTTGCCCACCAGCTCGGCGCGCGAGTACAGATAGTTGTTGTCGAGCCACGAGATGTTGCTCTCGAAGAGGAAGGCGTTCGAATTGCCGTGGGCCTCGCGCTTGTGGCCCCACGCAGCCGTCAACGCCGTCGAGATCGGACCGCTGCGCGTGTGTGCGACAGACGCCATCACACGCGTCATGTCGCCCGGGGTCAACGGCTCCGGCTCGTTGACGTGCGCGCCGGATAGTTGAGCGCTCCACGGGCCTTTCGCCCACGAGCCGCGGACCGACCACGAATCGAGAGCGCCGAGGTCGATGTCGGTGCGATTCTCGTCGGGCTCGCGTCCGCGAAACACCGAGGCTTCGACGCCTGCTCCGCCGCGCCAAAGTCCGAGCGTCAGCACGCCAGGCGTGATGTGAACCGAGTCGAGGTGATGATGGCCGAGCGGCGACTGCGGATTTTCCGCAGCCGACGGCCGATGCATGAACGGCGGTGGTCCGAGCGCGGGAGCGCCGACGGCGGCCGCCATTGTCGTCAGCATCCACGACCCGATCGGACGCTCGTATGTCGCGCTCAGCGTCGTAAACAAATCGTGCGGGTGCTGATAATCGATAAGCGGCTCGCCGTTGTACGTCTCACCGGTCTGGAATACCTGCGCCGAGCCGATGTCCTTCAGCGTGAACGGCTCGAAGGAGAACATCGTGTGCACGCCGAGCCGGGCGCGGCCAAGAGGCCGTTCGCCATTGGCCATCACCCAGTTCTGTGATTCGACGTCGTTGAGATCGGCGGCCTTGCGGTTCTGGTAGTTCTCGCCGGCGAAGATGTTTCCGCTCACGTTCCATTGCCAGGCTCCCGGATCTGCTTGTGCGCGCGCCTCATCGACGACGCCGGCAACGCACGCGACCAAGAAAATGGATCGGATTCCATTGACAAGGTTCGACATTCGGAACGACCATAATGGTTGATCATGCAGTTCATACGCAATCGCGCCGGCGTCTTTGCCGCGATTGCCCTCACGTGGCACGTGGTGGCGATCGCCGCCGTGTCCACGGCGCTCTCGTGTGATTTCGGTGCCGCGTCGGTGCACGCGGGCATGGAAGAATGTCCGCTGCATCAAAGCGTAGCGGCGTGCCCGCTTCACGCCGAAAAGCACGGCACACACGAGTGCGACTGTCCAACCATTGGATGCTCGCAGAGTGACGCGGGATTCATGGCACTCTTCGGCGCTGTTGGAATTCTTCCCACCTCGGTCGACATCGCCGTTCCGGTCGACGGCGGCGACGCCGCGCTAGCGGCGGCGCGTTCTGCTATTCGTCTCGCTCCCGTTCCGTTGTTGCCCCCTCCTCGTAGCTGACCTTCGTTTCTTTGAATTCACTGGACAGGGCTAAAGCCCTGTATCACCGGTGGCACAAGGCTTCAGCCTTGTCTTAAAGAGACTTCGAGGGAGACTCCATGAAATTCGTGGGATCCGTCTTCCTGTCCGCCATCTGTCTCTGCTTTGCGGCAGGACCGCTGGCGGCGCAGGAGACGATCAACTACGGAACCATCAGCGGACGTGTCACCGATCCGCAGGGTGCGGTTGTGCCAGGCGCGAGTGTGAACGCGCGTCACGTTAATACAAATCTCACGCGAGATACGGTGACGGATCAGGAGGGACGTTTTCGGTTTCCCTACTTGAGGGTAGGGCAATACGAGATCGTCGTGCGTCTCGCTGGATTCGCAGACGCGTCGAGTAAGGTAACGGTGACGGTGGGGTCGGCGTTCGAGCTGCCCTTGAAGCTCGCGCTCGCCGGGCTCGACACGAGCGTCACCGTGAGTGCGGACTCGACGGTGCTCGAGGCGGCGCGCAGCCAGATTGCCGGCACAGTGTCTCAATCAGAAGTGCAGACATTGCCGTTGAACGGCCGGAACTTCCTCGATCTCGCGCTGCTCATTCCCGGTGTTTCGCCGACGAATACCGGCAGCACGCAACTGTTTGCGGAGACGTCTGCCGTTCCGGGGCAGGGGATATCGGTGGGCAGCCAGCGCAACTTCTCGAACAACTTCATCGTGGACGGACTGTCGGCCAACGACGATGCGGCCGGCTTGAGCGGAATCCCGTATGCCGTCGACGCCGTCGATCAGTTTCAGGTTGTGACTTCCGGCGGGCAGGCCGAGCTTGGACGCGCCCTCGGAGGATACGTCAGCGTCGTCACGAAGAGCGGCACGAACGAGGTGCACGGCGACGTCTACGGATATTTCCGCGATGACGTTCTCAATGCCCGCAATGCTTTGTCGGGCACGAAGCTCCCGATGAACCAGAAGCAGTACGGCATGAGTGCCGGCGGGCCGATCGCCCGCAACCGTACGTTCTATTTTGCGAATGTAGAGCAGCGCCGGCTCAGTCAGACGGGCCTTACGACGATCGCCGAGAACAACGTCGCCCTCATCAACGCAAGACTGCATGCGGCGCAGTATCCGGGGTCGCTCGTGTCGACGGGTATGTATCCGAATCCGGTCGATTCGACGAATGTGCTGGGGAAGGTGGATCACCAGTTCGGCAGCCGCGATCACCTTTCGGTCCGTTACTCGCTGTACGACGTCGTGTCGCAAAACTCGCGCGGCGCCGGTGCGCTGAACGCGCCTACGGCATCGGCGGGCCTCGATAACCTCGATCAATCATTTGCGGTCAGCAACACTTTCACGATGTCCCCCACGACCGTAAACGAAACGCGCGTTCAGGTAGTGAGAAGCGATCTGCACGCGCCGCCCAGCGATCCGATCGGACCGGCTGTCAGCATCTTGAGCGTTGCTTCGTTCGGTACCCTGTCGGGCAGCCCGCATGCCCGTACCAACACGATGTATCAGATCGTCAACAACCTCTCGCACAACGCGGGCGCGCATGCCGTTCGCGCCGGCGCCGACTTCATCTACAACGACGACACCATCATCTATCCGAGAGCAGTTCGCGGGTCGTACGGGTTCTCGTCGATGGCGAATTTCCTTACCGGCCAATACAACGCATCCGGATTCACGCAGACATTCGGCGAGAGCTTCGTCTCGCAGACCAATCCCAACCTCGGCGCCTACCTGCAGGACGAGTGGAAGGCCAGCCCGTCACTGACCGTCAATGTGGGCCTTCGCTACGACCTGCAGTTTTTGCGAACAATTGAGACCGACACCAACAACCTCTCTCCGCGGCTCGGCTTCGCGTGGATGCCGTTCGACTCGCGCCGGATCGTGGTGCGTGGCAGCGGCGGTCTCTTTTTCGATCGCGTGCCGCTTCGGGCGCTCGCGAATGCGCTGTTATCAGCCGGCAACACGAGCGACTTGAGCCAGCTTCGGCAGATCAGCATCAGCCTTTCTCCAGAGCAGCAGAGCGCGCCGCTGTTCCCGAACATACTCGCCGCTCCCGTTCCGTCGGTCACACTGGTGAATTTGACGACGATGGATCGGAATGTTCAGAACGCCTATTCGCGGCAGGCGAGTGTGGAGGTGGAGCGCCAGGTAGGAGATAGCACGACCCTGAGCGTTGGATATCAGTACGTGCGGGCACAACATCTCATGATCCAGATAAATCAGAACGTGCCGACCTGCGCGGCCAGCGGCGCGAACAACGGCTGCCGGCCGATTGCCGAGTACGCGAACAACAACCAATATTCGTCCGAGGCACAGTCGAACTATCACGGGATGCACATCTCGTTCGTGCAGCGGCCGGTCGCGTGGGGTCACTACAGAGTGTCGTACACGCTCTCGAAGTCGATGAACAACGTGGGAGAGAATTTTTTCAGCTCGCCGATCGATCCGACGGATCTCTCGAAGGACTGGGGACGGTCGGACGACGACCAGCGCCATCGCCTTGTGGTGAACGGCGCGGTCACACTTCCGTTCGACTTCGACCTGAGCGGCGCGCTTCAGGCGTATTCGTCGCTGCCGTTCAACATCCTGTCCGGCGTGACGACGATTCAAGGCACACCTGGGCGCCCGGTGGTGAATGGCGAGTTCATCGAGCGCAATGCCGGCGTCGGAAGCGACTTCTTCACAGCGAGTGCGAGGCTCAGCCGGTCGTTCACGTTGTCCGGATCGAAAACGCTCGAGGGGGCGATCGAAGTATTCAACCTGACCAATCGCAAGAACGTGCTGACGCGGAACACAAACTTCGGTCCGGGCAGCTATCCGTCGAATCCGCTTCCTACGTTCGGACAAGTGACGGCTGTGGGCGATCCGAGAACGGTGCAGCTCGCCCTCAGGTTGAGATTCTGATGAGCAGCATCCCCCATCGCAGGCCTAGGGCTGAGCTTTGCCCTTAGGGCACCTGAGCCTCCGCCCAGGCCCCGCTCACCGGAATCTCACGGAATGCTCACCTCTACGTGAAGACACCGGCTGGTCCGCGGGGGATACTTCCATCCGCCGGCTCGATGAGCATGGCCAGATGCACAGACATCTGCGGACTGGAGGAGCGAAGCGTATGAATGCCGGCCTGGTTTGCGGGCAGCAGGCTCAGGGGCGCCTGCGGGGCGAGGCCCGATGATGGCGGTGGGTGAGGTACCGGGCGCCTCGGCCCGCGGTCCGCTGATCGCAGTCTCGTGGCTCGACTGGAAGCTGGGCGCGCGTCTGCTGCTGAAATATCCCGCGCTCACGATCATCGGTGGCCTCTCGCTGGCGGGTGCCATCGCGATTGGGGCGGTCGGCATCGAAGTCGCCGACGAACTGCTGTACAAACGGCTGCCGTTCGATGAAGGCAGCCGAGTCGTGCGCCTCGACACGCAGGACACGGCGGCGTCCCGCGTGGAGCCGAGGGTGCTCCACGATTTCGCGATCTGGCGGCGGTCGCTGAAGACGGTGGTAGAGATCGGAGCGGCCCGCGTGAGCGAGCGCAACGTGCTCACGGGCGAAGGTCGCGTCGAATCGCTGCGCGTGGCGGAGATCACGGCGTCAGCGTTTCCGCTCACCCGTGTGCCGCCGTTGCTTGGCAGGCCGCTCCAGCCGACCGACGAAAGGCCGGGTGCGGAGCCCGTCGTGGTCCTGGGTTACGACGTCTGGCAGAGACAGTTCCTCCACGATCCGGCGATCATCGGCCGTGTCGTGACGGTAGGCCGCACGGGCCGCACCGTGGTGGGCGTGATGCCGCCGCGCTTCGGCTTCCCGCGCAATCAGCAGTTATGGGTGCCATTGCAGGTCCAAGATGCGCCGCCGCGCGAAGGGCCGGCCGTGCAGGTGTTCGGCCGCCTCGCCGGCGGAGCGAGCTGGCAGGACGCCGCGGCGGAGCTCGACGTCGTCTCGGCACGTTTTGCCGCCGACCAGCCGACAACCCACGCGCAGCTGCGCACGCACGTTCGCGCATTCGCCGGGCGCACGCCGGGTGATCCGCTGCGGCTGGAAGATGTGGCGGTCCACGCCATCGTCCTGCTGCTGCTGGGCGCGGTCTCGGCGAACGTCGCGACGCTGATCTTCGCTCGCGCGGCGATGCGCGAATCGGAGATGGTCGTCCGCCACGCGCTGGGGGCGACCCGCGCACGCGTGATCGCGCAGATCGTCACCGAAGCGCTCGTGCTGGCCCTCGCCGCTGCCGCGCTCGGGCTGGTCGTCGCCCAGACGACCGTGCGCCATGCTTGGGCCCAGGCGACGAAGATCGTTGGGGACGACCTTCCGTTCTGGGTGGATCTGAGGCTCGAGCCTGCCACCATTGCGTATGCGCTGCTGCTCGCGCTCGTCGCCACTGCACTAATCGGCCTGCTGCCCGCACTGAAGGCCACACGCGCGTCGGTCCAGCGGGGACTGCAGGGGATTACGAGCACCGGCGGGACGATGGGGTTCGGCGGCATCTGGTCGTTCATCATCGGCGCGCAGGTGGCGTGCACGCTGCTGTTCTCGCTCGCCGCGGTGGGAATCTTCACCAACACCCTCCACGACGAGTCGAGGTGGGCACCGTTTCCGGCGGAGCATTACCTCACCTTCCGTCTCAGCATCGATAACGAGGCGCTGGCCGGCGAGCATGGTGTGCCTGACGATGGGCAGATCGCCGCGCGTCGCGCGCGTGCATACGAAGAATTCGCGGGCCGATTGCGTCAAGAGCCTGGCGTGACGCACGTGACGTACGGCGATCGCCTGCCGACGATGCCCCCGGAGTTGGTGCCGCTGGAAATGGAGCAGGACGGCGCGCCTCCAGCTCGCCTGGAAGGCAATTTCGAGGGCGGATTCGCCATGGCTGCTGTCGGTGCCGGCTATCACGACGCGTTCGACGCCGGGATCGTGGCCGGCCGCGACTTGCATGCCACTGACGCCGGGGCGCCGAACGGGCCCGTCGTGGTCAACGAGGTGTTCATGCGCGTGACGGGGAGGAATCCCGTGGGAGCACGAATCCGAACGCCCCAGCGGGGCAGCGAGCGCGAGCCGGGACCCTGGCGCGAGATCGTCGGCGTGGTCACCGATCTGCCGGGAATGTTCCCCGCCGATTGGAATGGGGCGGCGTACATCTATCGCGCAGCCTCCGTGGCGGAGCTCGATTCTGTCGCGGTCGCTGTGCGCGTCGCGGGGGACGCAGCGCCGCTTGCGCCCCGCGTCGCCGCGCATGCGCGGCAGGTCGATGCGGGTCTGCACCTCCGGCATATCGTCCCACTCGACGACATCGTCGCACAGGAGCACACACGGATGGCGGGCACCAGCGTCGTGTTCGGCAGCGTTCTGCTCGTGGCGCTGGTCTTCTCGGCGGCCGGTTTGTACGCGCTCATGGCCGTCGCCGTGCAGCGTCGCACCCGAGAGATCGGTATCCGCATCGCCCTCGGCGCCAGCCCCAGGCGTGTGCTCGGTAGCGTTTTCGCCCGTGCGGGTCGTCAGCTCGGCGGCGGCATCGTCGCAGGCAACAGCATCATCCTGCTCCTCGCGTGGCGCGCCGACAGCCTGACCGCGGATCTCCTCGTAACGTCGGTGATCACGTCCGTCATCATGGCGGCGGTGGGCGTGCTTGCGTGCGCCGCACCGGCGCGCCGAGCGCTGCGTGTTCAACCGACCGAGGCGCTGCGGCAGGTTTGACGTGTCGCCCACCTGTTTAGTAATCGGCAGCGGTTTGTGCCGGTCAGGTTCTGTTACAGGTTCTTAGGTTCGATCGCCTTCGTCCAGACGTCGATCTCTTCCGGCGTCATCGTGCCGAGCGGCACCTCCCGGGCATCGACGTAATTCCAGCGCTCGACGTCGACGAGATACTGCTCGCGTGAGAGCAACGGCCCCCTGCAGAGCCTGATGCCTTCTTCGGCCTTCGGCTCGTTTGCCGCCCTGGTGAGGAGCTCGTCGATGACTGCCTGCGGCGCGGGCTCGTTCGGATAGACGTAGGGAAAGAGCACGAGGTGCGAGAGCAGTACCCTCCAGTGCTCGCCGAAGCGAGACACGAGGCGAGACCAATCAATCTCTTTCTGGCGCGCGCGGACGAGGTGCAGCACGTCGGCGCCGTCGAACCTCTCGCGCTCCATCAGGAACGCCTTCGACCAGATCATTTCTTCAATCGGCATCAGGCGCACTGGAAAGCCCAGCGATTCGTCACGGACGGCATTCGCGAACCACTCGTCATCGACCTCGGCTACGCCGTTGCCGCCGGAAAAGATCACGTCCACGAAAAACTCCCGCTGCCGTCCGCCAAACGCCTTGCCGAGCCAGTGCGGAAATGTCAGCTCCGTTTCAACGCCTTCTTCGTCGAGCACGTGCGTTAGCTTGTCCCAATCGGCGCGGCGGATGAAAAGGTCGAGGTCTTTTGTGTTGCGGCCAATTCCGGTGTAATGAACGAACGCGAATGCGCCCCCAACCAGAAAATCGATGCTTTTCTCCTGCAATACCTGGATGACGCGTTTGTAGAACTCGGACGCGTGCCTGCTTGGGGTTTGCACGGCTGATGTTGTCACGCCTAACGAGAGGCAAGACAGATGCCATGAGGGCACGCATGTTGCTGCGGAAGCATTAATGCGAATTGCCGCCACAGCCGATCTGCATTTCGGCAAATCGTCCACGGGCACGCTACAGGCACTGTTGTCGCAGATTACGACAGATGTCGATGTCCTTGTGGTGGCGGGGGACATCACTGACTACGGAACGGCGGACGAGGCTCGGATTGTCGCCAAGGAGCTGTCGACATCGGTTCGGATTCCGATTGTCGCCGTTCTGGGGAACCACGATTTCGAGTCCGGTGCCGAGCGCGAGATCCAGCAGATTCTCGTCGACCACGGCGTTTGCGTGCTGGATGGCGACACATGTGAGATTCAGGGCGTCGGGTTCGCAGGCGTCAAGGGCTTTGCCGGCGGATTCGGCCGTCGCGCGCTGGGGCCCTGGGGCGAACCCATCATCAAGCAGTTCGTCCACGAGGCGGTGAACGAAGCGCTCAAGCTCGAATCGGCGCTTGCGCGTCTGCGCACCGACAAAAAGATCGTGGTGCTTCACTATGCGCCAGTCGAAGGAACGGTAGAAGGGGAGCCGCGCGAGATCTATCCGTACCTCGGCTGCAGCCGTCTCGAAGAACCGCTCGGGCGCTACAGTGTGACGGCGGTCCTGCACGGCCACGCCCACAACGGCGCACCGGAAGGACGGACGTCGACCGACGTCCCCGTTTACAACGTCTCGCTTCCGCTGATGCGGAAGCTGACGCCGCATCGGCCATTCCGTATTCTGGACGTTTAGAAGCTACGCGCCCGGCAGCACCTGGATGGAGCCGGGGTGTTTAAAAGAGTCGGGAGAGTCGGACGGGAGTCGGGGAGTCGGGACGGGAGTCGGGGAGTCGGACGGGAGTCGGGAGAGTCGGACGGGAGTCGGGAGAGTCGGACGGGAGTCGGGGAGTCGGGACGGGAGTCGGAGAGTCGGAGAGTCGGAGGAGCGCGCTGGCATGCGACGAAGAGATCCGGGTCTCAGGTCTGTATCAGAGATCTCTCAGATATGCTTCGCCGTTCATCGCATACCTGCGAGCTCGGACCGAAGAGATCGCCGCTGATGTGTGATGTGATGTGTGATGACCGGACGGTGGTCGCCTCCTGGCGGCGCGCTGGGACCCACGTGATTCCATTCTTTGCCTTTCCGCCGGCGGTGCGGGGGCGTGATCTACGTCTCCGACTCTTCTCGACTCTCCGACTCTTCTCGACTCTCCGACTCTTGCCGACTCTCCGACTCTTGCCGACTCTCCGACTCTTGCCGACTCCCCGACTCTTGCCGACTCCCCGACTCTTGCCGACTCCCTGACTCTTCCCGACTCCCCGACTCCTCCCGACCGTCCTGGAATCGAGCTACGTAAGCATTTACGTAAACGGTAAGATACCTGGGCAATCGCGCCAGCAAATCCCGGACTGGTTGGCTGGTCCAGCCATTGCACTCGGTTCGGTCCTTACTCTGGAGGAGACTACATGAAGCGCCTTGTCTTGATTGCCTTGGTACTAACGTTCGGGATTTCCTGCGACGACGATTCGCCGACCAGCCCGTCGGATCAGAACGTCGGGCGGTTCACGGCGATACTGCTGCCGTCAAACGAAGTGCCGCCCATCGTCAACGCCGACGCGGCAGCCAGCGGAACGATGCAATTGACCATGACGGTCACTCGCGACGCGGCGGGCGTCATCACGGGCGCGACATACGACTTCGTCATCAACTACACCGGCTTCCCGGCGAATACGACGCTCACCGGCGCGCACATTCACAATGCACCCGCTGGCACCAACACCGGAGTCGTGGTCGGCCGTGCCACTGACAGCGTCAGACGCGGCGGTACCGACCGGCCAGGGAAGCCTTACGAAGCCAGGCCTCACCGGCGGATCCGCGACGGTGCCTGCGGCGACCGTCGCCCAGGGGATTTTCAACAACCCGGCGGGCAACTACTTCAACATCCACACGACGCTGAATACCGGCGGCGCCATTCGCGGTCAGTTGGTCAAGACGAATTAGAAGAACCTGCGGGAAATATTGAATCCGAGGAACCAGTCGCGATCGTTGGCAGCGCCGCGGGCCATCTCCGACATGGTCGTGCCGAGCGAGTTCGAAACGTTCAGCTGAAACACGTGCCCGCGCAGCCGCTTCTCGACCCCGAACGTCTTCAAGGAGACGCCGGGCCGGAAGCCGCTCGCGCGGGGCGTCCACGATCCCACCACGTAGATGCCCGGCGTCAGCCGCAGGCGCGTGCTCAATCCGACAAGCAGCGTGTTCGATTCGACGCCGACCGTCGTCGCGTCGACGCATCCCGCGATGTCATGGCCGTGATCGATATGTTCGAGGCATCCCGCAGTGCTGTAGGTATTGGAATGAAAGATGTACGACGGCTGAAGGTAGAAGACCGCACGATTGCCGAGCGTTCGGGAAAAGAGCCCACCGAGCGCCGTCGCATAGGCGTTGTCCTCGTCGTCCACGACATCTCCCCGGTGGAAATTGTTCAGCCCTTCGATGCTGGCGACGACGTTCAAGGTGAACGGCACCGACAAGGTCTGACGCATCGCGTCGTACTGACCGAAGAACTGAATCGTCTTGCTGCTCGCGCGATAAATCCCTGCCTGCAGACCGCGCATCAGGCCGAAGCGGTACTCCAGGCCGATGAGCGCTCCGCTGTCGAGGCCGAACAGACTGCCCGCGAGATCGCCGAAATCACGGTTATTGAGCGTCCGCAGAAACCTGTGGGAGATGCGGAACGCGCTCTTATATCTCGGCAGGCGCAGCGTCGTCGGAAGGTTGACGATCGTGAAGTCCGGCTCCACGAGACTCGGCCTGCGGTCGGCCAGGTCGCGCGGATCGACACTCGCCGGTGATGGTGGCGCGGATGCCTGCTGTTGTGCCAGGGCAATCGCAGGCATGACGAACAGCAACGCGGCCGTCACCAAACGAAAGCCCAGCGAGCGAAAACCCGAGAGTTGAGCTAGCCCAGCGCCCACAGGACGAGCGCCGAGACGGCAATCGAGGCCAGAAACAATTTCTTCATGCCCGGTCACGAAGGCAAAGCCGATGCCGTTGCAGAGATTGCCAGCTGCGCGGAAATGGAGGAAGGCCGTCGCGACGCTGTTACACGGCGCGTAACCGCTTACGGGTTCCGTCATTGAAACTTGTATTTCGAGAGGTAATAGCTCAACGCGCGCTGGCTGATGCCCATCAGATCCGCCGCCTCCTTCTTGACGCCCCCGGCGCTGTCGAGCGCGCGGCGAATCGTTTCCTGTTCGATCCACTCGATGTTGGTGCGCAGTTTCAGCGACGGCAGCGCGTTCGGTTGGCCCGTTGCCACGCCCAGCACAGAGATAGCCGCCGCCGAAATGACGCCGCTGGTCGAGAGCACGACAGCGCGCTCGATGGAATTCTCGAGCTCGCGGACGTTGCCCGGCCATTCGTAGGCCGCAAGTTTCTCGTGGACGCCGTCCTCGATGCGATCGATGCGCTTGCCTGTGCGCTGTTGGTGCTTGCGCACGAAGTGTTCGGCGAGAACGGGGATGTCTTCGCGCCGGTTCCTGAGCGGCGGCATCTCGATGGGGATGACGTTGAGCCTGTAGTACAGATCTTCCTGAAAGGAGCCGTCGACGACCATCTGGCGCAAATCCCGGTTCGAGGCGGCGATGACCCGCACGTCCACCTGCTGGCTTCGCTCCGATCCGAGGGGCTCGAACTCGCGCTCCTGCAGCACGCGCAGCAGCTTCGACTGCAGCACCGGGCTCATCGTCCCGATCTCGTCGAGGAGAATCGTGCCGCCGTCGGCAAGCGCGAATTTGCCTTTCTTGCTCGTGGCGGCGCCGGTAAAGGCGCCCCGGACATGGCCGAACAGCTCCGATTCGAGGAGCGTGTCGGGAATGGCCGCGCAGTTCACCTTGATGAGGGGCATGTCGCGCTGTGCGCTTCGTGCGTGTATGGCCCGCGCGACGAGCTCTTTGCCGGTTCCGGTCTCGCCGGTGATCAGGACCGTGCTTTTGGTCTCGGCGACGAGCTCGGCCTTGCGAATCACGTCTTCCATGGCGCGGCTGCGTCCGACGATGCCGTAATGGTTGAACTCTTCGTCGCGCTCGTTCAGCAGGTACCGTTGGTGCGAGCTCAGCCGCTGATGGTCGAGGGCGCGCCTGACGACCACGAGCAGCTCGTCGACTTCGAACGGCTTCTGCAGGTAGTCGAGCGCACCCAGCTTCATTGCTTCGATCGCGCTCTCAATCGTCGCGTGGGCCGTCATCATCAGAATCTGCGGGCGCTCGGTTTCGGCCGTGACGGCGACCAGCTCGCGGATTAAATCGAGGCCGGTCGCATCGGGCATCAGGTTGTCGACGACTAGCACGTCGACGCTCCGCTCGGTCAGCATGCGCTGCGCCTCGCGGACGCTGCCCGCTTCGAGCACGTCGTGCCCCTCGGCGCGCAACGCCTGTCCCAGGGTTCGCCGGATTTTCTGCTCGTCATCGACGAGAAGGAGAGTGCCGCCTCGCGTCACGTGTTGGCCTCTGGTTGAATAGGCAGATCGATGCGAATTTCCGTGCCGCCGCCCGGCCGGCTGTCGAGCGCGATGGAGCCCCCCATGCCTTCGATGATGTTCTTCGCGATTGCAAGACCGAGGCCGGAACCGGTGCGCTTCGTGGTGAAGTACGGATCGAACACGCGGGGCAGGTCCTCAGCCTTGACGCCGGCGCCGCGATCGCGAACGGTGACGCGGAACGAGCTGTTGGACGCGTGGGCTTCGATTTCGATGTCTGGAGCGAGGGAGGCCGCGCTGCCGAGTCCGCCGCGCCCCTGCGCTACCGCTGATTCGGATCGCGCCGCGACCGCATGCCGTGCGTTTGCGAGGATGTTCACGAGCGCCGTGCGCAGCCGCTCGGCATCGGTCATGACGGCGCGGAGGGCCGGGTCCGCCTGCACTCCGACACGCATGTCCTCGTGGCCGGCCCGCGTCGCCTGCTCCGCATCGGCGCACACTGCATTGATGTCGGCCGGCGCATACTCGAACCGGATCGGCCGCGCGAAATCCAGCACGTCGTTGACGACCCGGTTGAGGCGCGCGACCTCTTCGTCGACGTCGGTGAGGGCCTGGGTGATGTCCGCCCGGCTGACGCGCTCACTGGCCAGCGTTCTGAGCGACGCCTTGATGATCATCAACGGGTTTCGAATCTCGTGCGCCATGACCGTCGACAGGCGCCCCAGTGCCGACAGCCGTTCACGCTGCGCGGCTTCGCGCTGGAAGCGCGCGATCGAATCGGTCAGCGTGTTGAATGTCGCTGCGAGCAGCTTGGCGTCTTCGTCGTCCCAGCTCGCCGCGCGACTCAGCGCGATTTTCCGCGTCAGATCCCCCGTGGCCGACATCTCACGCATCACGTCGGTGATGGTCGCAAGCGGCCTCGTAATCGTCCGCGCCACGGCGTAGCTGAGAATCGTTGCGGCGAGCACGGCGATCATCGCAACCACGCCGAGGCCGGTGTGGATCGAGTTGAGGAATCGCAGCCGCTCGGTGCGCGAGCGCAGCAGGAGCACACTGGGCGGGCCTTCGCCGCTCGTTCCAGCTGCAGCCAGCGGCCTCTTCAACGCCACGTACTCGCCGTTCTCGAGTGAGATCGTCTGCACGCTGGCGGTCTTCAACAACGTCGCCAGCTGTGGGCTATCAGCCGGCGGCATCGTCGACGCCCGGATTTGTCCGTCGACTGCGAACGCGATGTCGCTCTCTGTCGCCCGCTTGAATTGCGCGGCGAGGTCGTTGTCGAGACGCAATCCCACGGTCAGGCTTCCTATGATGTCCGGCCGGTCGATTCCCGCCGTCACGAGGGTAATGGGGACCGTGATCACCTGGAGAACGCCATGCGCGTGAGGCCAGAATCCGCCCGCCTCGCGCCCGGCAAGCGCCTGCTGAATCTCGCGCAGTCCGGCAATCGGCGCTTCGGCGATACCGAGCTCGCCGGCCTCAGCCAGCACGTTGCCGGTGGGACCGGTCAGCACGAGCAGCGCCGCCTGCAGTTGCTGCTGATAGGCGAGCGCAATCGGCAGCACCGTGGGCGGGTCATCGGTGTCGACGGCCGCCTTCAGGCGCGGGGCGTCGGCGACGAGCCTGGCCATGACCGTCAGATTCTGGACGAGCGTGGCGCATTGCTGATCGACGAGTGTGCCCGCTTCGATGAGACCGCGCTGCAGCTCCGCTTCTGCTTGCCGCGTGGTGGCGAGGCTCACGAAGTACACGGCCGCCCCGATCGACACGACCGCCAGGGCGGCGCTGGCCAGGAAAATCCGATTGGTGAGCGATCCAAGGATGGTCACGTGCTATCGCAGTGCAAAATCCGCTTCCACGGCGCCGCCATCTTCGGAAATCACGACTGGCCGGGATTCGCGGATTGCGCCTTCGTTCCAGGCAACCAGCGTATAGCGCCCGGGAGGCACACGGCTGATCTGATATCGGCCCTCGGCCGACGTGACCGCGAAGTACCTGTGGTTGAAGACGAGAATGAACGCGTTCATGTGGGAGTGGATTTCGCAAAATACGCGGACGATGCCGGGGCGATCGAAGCGCACCGACTTCGAGCGGCCTGCGGCGTAGCGGCCGAGATCGAACTGTCGCGGGCCGCGCAGTGAAAACACGTTGTGATAGGTGTTGTCGCTGTTGGGAAAGTCGACCGTCGTGCCGACGGTAATTGCCAGCACGTGCGGCACGAACGTCTCGTTCCGCTGATCCATCGTGGCGCGCTGTGGCTCGGCATCGGGGAAGGCGAGCGATGGCGCCGATTCCAGATACACGACCGACCGCCGCAAGTCGGGCATCTGATGGGCGGCGTGCATGCCGAGGTCGTTCACGTTGGGGCGGCGTTCGACCTGAGCGGGCGGGCGTCTCACCTCGACGCGGCCGCGGATGATGCCCATGGACGACTGCGCAGACGCGGACGGCATCACGATCACGATCACTGACAGGGCAGAGAGCAGAGTGCAGAGGGCGCAGCGGGTCACGGCGTCACGCTATAGCCAGAAATGCAGTTGTACGGCGAAAAGCCCGCGGCTCCTGACAAGACCGCCATCTCGCCAGTTGTGCTGGTAGGCCCCTTTCAACAGAAAGTTGCGGCGGATGTAGTAACCGGCGCCCGTTTCGAGACGCGTGATTGGCGCGTCCCACGAGAGCGCGCCCGTCGCCGATGGCAGCTCGCTGAAGCCGAGGTGATCGATCCGGCTCGCCACGAACACACCCGGCGAAATCTTGTAGCGCCCTTCGATGAAGGCGCTCGTGGCATTGAGTGTCTGCAGAAACGTCGGCACCTGCCACTGGTTCCATATGAGCTCGCCGCGAAGCAACAAGTGATCGCGCGAGTACCTCGGCATCCATACCGAGCGCGTTTTGTCTCGAACGGCCCATTCCGCCAATCATCGTCGCCGCTGCGAGCGCCGCATCCGACACGTAGGACCCGGTCGCCGCCGAACCGCCGATCACCAGCGCTGCGCTTGGACGCCACCCGAGTCTACCGGCGACCTGTTTGCCCCCGTTGTTGTCGCGCGTGCGCGGATCGGAGGCTGTGCCATTGGTCAGCGCTACGCTCGCGTTGAGTGATTCAGGACCGATGCGGGCCTGCACGCCGGTGTCCCAGCGGAAGGCCGTGATGAGCGGCAGGCCAGTTGCTATCGCGAGCGAGCCGATGGGATAGCTGGGTCGCCATCCCCGCGCGCGCATGCGCAGCACGTCGTCCGGCGATGCCGGTAGCGCGTCCGGTCTGACAGCCGTCAAATACTGGTAGGCGAGCGGATAGCCGATCAGCGGATTGCCGGCGCCGTAGTCACGGCGGGCGAACGCGCCGAAGGTCGGCGGGATGCGTCCGCCCTGAATGTCGATCGGCCGATCGAGCCATGGGCGAATGCGAACGTAGAGGGCGTAAGGCTCGATCGCGCCGCCATTTTCGCTGCGAACCTCGGTCAGCACCGACACGCGATCGGTCAGCCGAACGTCGGCAGTCACGCCCGCGCGGAAAAGACGCAGCGCGTTGTGCGCGTAATCGGTGTAGTTGAACCACGAGCCGTTCGTGTCGTCTTGCGGCGTGAGCGCCAGCGAGATGTCCGTGCCGATTACGACCCTGCCGCCTGCGAGGGAAACGGGCTCCGAAGGAAGCTCCTGCGCACGGGCCGTCGACGCGGCACACACCGCAAGCAGGAGCAGCGCCGCCTTCACGCTTCGCGGTTCGGCCCGCAAGGCAGTTGTCATTGGTATGCCCATACTATAATCGCGGGGTCCGGCTAAAGCCGGACACTACATTCAAGGGGTCCGGCTAAAGCCTGACACCACGTTCAAGGGGTCCGGCTAAGGCCGGACGCTACGCACTTGGTCACTCTGTTGGCTTACATCATCACTGAACCGTGTATCGGCACGAAAGACACCGCATGCGTGGACGTGTGCCCGGTCGACTGCATTCATCCGCGCAAGGACGAGCCGGCGTTCGAGACCGCCCAGATGCTCTATATCCACCCCGACGAATGCATCGACTGCGGCGCCTGTGTGCCGGCCTGCCCGGTCGAAGCCATCTACTCGCTCGACGAAACACCCCGGAAATGGGCAGATTTCATTCATTTGAACGCGACGTACTATCAACGATAAGATAGGGTCTGCGTTCTGCGGGTGCTGGGTGCCGGTTCATGCTGCACCCCGAACCCAGAACCCGAACCCAGCACTCTAGAACCCAGAACAGAGAACCGTCGGTCCCGGGAGAATCCATGGGTCTCATCGACCATAAGTTCGAAGACAACTTCATCACCACGAATGTCGACAAGGTGCTCAATTGGGCCCGGCAGAACTCATTGTGGCCGATGGGGTTCGGTCTCGCCTGCTGCGCCATCGAGATGATGGCGGCCTCCGCCTCGCGGTTCGACATCTCGCGATTCGGGGCCGAGGTGTTTCGCGCCTCGCCACGCCAGTCCGATCTCCTGATTGTCGCGGGCACCGTCACAAAGAAAATGGCGCCGGTCCTTCGGCGGCTCTACGACCAGATGCCCGAGCCGAAATGGGTGATTTCGATGGGCAGCTGCTCGAACGCGGGAGGCCCGTTTCCGACCTACAGCGTCCTTCAGGGGGTCGACAAGATCGTGCCGGTCGACGTGTACGTTTCCGGCTGCCCGCCCCGCCCCGAGGCACTGCTGTACGGGCTGATGCGGCTGCAGGACAAGATCCGCAAGGAAGGCACGGTTCTTCGCAGGGAGCGGGTGATCATGTTGGGAGAGACCGAACCGACCCTCGTAGGTGACCGGTCATGATGAAACTTCTGCGGACCATCTTCCTTGTCGACTTGATGAAGGGCCTGTGGCTGACGCTGAAGTACACGCCCCAGCCGGCGTTCACGTTTCAGTATCCGGCCGAGCGGCGCCCGGTCGCCCCGCGGTTCCGCGGCGTCCTGCGACTCCAGGTCGAGCCCGAGTCGGGCGCTCAGACATGCATCGTCTGCGACCAGTGCGCGAAAGCATGTCCGGACGACCTGATCGCGCTTGGCGGCCATCGCGAGCCGGGGCAGAAAATCAAGATTCTGGACTATTTCGATTTCAACCTTTCGCGGTGCAGCTTCTGCGGGCTGTGCTCGGAAGTCTGCCCCACCAAGCCCATCAAGGCGCTCATCATGAGCGAAGACTACGAGTTGGGCACCTATAGCCGCGAGACGCAAATCCTGCGGATCGACGAGATGTACGACGGGGTACCGATAGAGCAGTACACACGTTAGGGGCGAGGGGCGAGGGGCGAGGGGCGAGGGGCGAGGTTCCTTTGCCCTTTTCCTTTGCCCCTTTCCCCTTGCCCCTTTCCCCTTGCCCCTTTCCCCTTAAGGCCCCTACAATCCAGTGAACCAACTGGTAGACCAAGAGGGGCCATGTACCTCAGTCCTCAGGCAGGTTTCCGTCATCGCGGCCCTTGCTGCGGTAGTCGCTTTGTCACCGGCCGCTTTGGCGATTTCGCCGGAGGCCGGATACGTCCAGCTTCAGCTCGCCAAGCTGCTGTTTTCGGACGGCCGCTTCCTCGAGGCGTTCAACGCCTTCGAACAGGTCAAGGGGCACGATGACCCGCGCATCAAACGCGAAGCGCTGACAGGCACCGTCAAGACCGCGTTGCGGTTGGGCGATTTCTCGCACGCGCATGCGGACGGCCAGCTTCTGGCGCGCAGCTCTCCCACGAATGCCGAGTCGCTGGCGAACTACGCTGATACGCTGTGGTCGGTCGGCTTGTTCCAGGACGCGGAGCGGAAATTTCAGGAGTCGCTGGCGATCGAGCGCGACAACGGACGGGCCCTGCATGGCCTGGCCCGCAGCCTCGCCGCCCGCAGCAAACTGAGCGAGGCGCTCAACACGGCGCAGGCGGCGCTCAACAAGGATCCGCGGGACGCTGAGTTCCACCATACTGTCGGGTCGATATACGAGCGCATGCTGCGGTACGAAGAAGCCGCTAACGCATATTCGAGCTACATCAACCTGCTGCCGAACAAAGATCGCAGCGCGAAGGCGGCGTGGGCCCGCGCCGAAGTGCGCTTTCTGCGCGCGTTCGGGACGAGGCCGCCGGTAAACATCGACGCCGGCTCGAGTGGCAAGCTGCACACGCTGCCGTTCCGCGTGATCAACGAAAAAATCGTGGTCAAAGCGCGTGTCAACCGCGGGCCGCTGATAGACATGGTGCTGGACACGGGCTCCGAGCAGACTGTCATCTCCCGCGAGACGGCCGCGCGCATGGGCATCCGTCCCATCGTCAACATCCTGAGCGCCGGCGTCGGCGATCTCGGCGTGCGCGAGCTCGAGCTGACGCGGCTCGACGAGCTGGAGATCGGCTCGCTCAAGGTGCAGAACGTGCCGTCGATCATCAAGAATCCGCCGCTGGTCGGCTTACCGACCCGCGAGATGGAGAGCTTCTCGCCGCTGGCTCTCGGGATGTCGGTCATCATCGACTACGACCGGCAGGAGCTGGTGATGGGCGCTGAACTGCCGAACGAGACGGCCGACGTCGAGCTGCCGTTGCGGATGCATCGGCTTGCGATGGTGCCGGGGGAGGTGCAGGGCGGGTCGGCGAGCTTCATTCTCGACACGGGCGGGCAGGTCATCTCGATCAGCACCGACACGGCAAGCGGCCTCGAGCGCGGCGAGATGCGGAACATCCCCCTCAAGGTCTATGGCGCGTCGGGATGGGATCGCGACGCGTTCCTGATGCCTGGCGTCGACCTGAACTTCACGAACAAGATCGAATACAAGAATCTCTCGGTCGTCGTGTTGAACCTGCGCGCGCCCAGCGTGCTGCTCGGCTTCAGGCTCGGCGGGATTGTGGGCTACAAGTTCTTGAGCCGCTATCGCGTGGCGATCAACCTCGACAAGAGCATCGTGCAGCTGCAGGCGCGGCCTCAACCGAAGAAGCTGGCAAATTAGGGGGTCTGACCCCCTCGATAAGCGCGGGGTCAGGCCCCTAATCTGGCCCGGCGCTGCAGGCGTTCGGCGCGACGGACTTCAGCCGCTGCGTGCTGTCGCTTCTCCTCATCGGTTTCAAGCAACAGTTGTGGAATTGGCGGGCGCGCGCCCTCGCGGGCGAGCGTCACGAACGTCAGATGCGCTCGGCTCGTCATCTGTTGCCGGCCTGTGAGCGCCTCTTCCGAGAACACCGTCACTTCGACTTCCAGCGACGTCGTGAAGGTCGCCGTGATGCGTGCCTTCAGGATGATGAAATCACCGACCTTGATCGGATTCAGGAATTCGAGACCGTCCACCGCTGCGGTCACCATCAGCGCGCGTGCGTGACGGAACGCCGCGATCGCGCCGGCGATGTCGATGAGGTGCATCACCGCACCGCCGAGCATGAATCCCATCGGGTTCGCGTCGTTCGGCAGGACGACTTGCACCATCTCGGTGGCCGATTCTGACGGGGGTTTTGGCGCGAGCGGCATGGGGGAGAGGATACTCAGCTTGCGCAACGGTCGTCGAGGAACGCTTTCAGCCGCAGGCGCAGCTCTTCGGGCAGGTCGTCTTCGTTCAACGACTGCAGCAGCGTCACCGTCGATCGAAATGTGCCGACGAAGGTGGTGCATTCCGAGCATCCGCTGAGATGTTGCTCGAGGTCGCGTCGCACATCTGCGGGCAGCCGGCCGTCGATGTAATCAGACAGCAGCGCGACGAGTCGAGGGCAGTCGGTGGGCATCTCTGTCAATAGAAATTAGAAAGGCGAAAGTAGAAAGTAGAAAGGGGAAGGTAAAAAGTAAAGAATTACTTTCTACTTTCCCCTTTTTACTTTCAGCGAAGTCCTAACTTTCAGCGAAGCCCTAAAAGTCGTTACCGATCCAGGCGGTAAACCGTACGTTCCGGAACGCGTTGCTGCTGCCGTAGACGTAGTCTTCCCATTCCCTGTTGAAGAGGGTGCGGTACGACCAGTCGAAATGGATCGGGAAGCCAAGCGCGAAGGTCTCGAGCCCGAGGCCGTAGGACGCTCTGGCGTCGTGGAGCCGGAATCCGTCGATGCGCTGTGGCGGGCGAATGATGACGCCGGTGTTCGGGTCGCGAATCGGCTCGGTGATGAAGGTGTTGTTGTCCCAGACCTTGAAGGTGAGCCCTTCGAGGCCGGCCCCGCCCATGTTCGCGAAGAAGACGCCTCGAATGCCGCCGAGAATGCCGATCGGCGTAGCCATCGCGTGGATGAGCGGGAAGCGCAGCTCGGCGTTGAGGTAAAAGCCCTTGTGCCCCAGAAACTCGCGGTATTCGTACCCACGCATCTCGGAGTTGCCGCCGAAGAATGTGTAGCCGGGAGCCTCGCCGGTGCTCTTGAAGCCGTAGGCCCTCAGCGCAAGCACGCCGTTGCCGCCAAGACGCATGTAGTAGCGCGCGTCGCCGTCGACGGTCGTGCGCGACAGCGAGTCGCCGAGCTTCGGCGCCGCTTCGAAAGACAGCCGCACGGTGCTGCCCGATAGGGGCCCGTACTCGCGGAACACGGTCGTCTCCTGGATGAACGAGACGCCGAGCGGCAGCATCATGCCCTTGTTGAAGAGCTGCGTGCCGTACTGATCCTGCTGAAAGTCTTCGGTGATGGCCTGCATGGACGGATCGGCGTACTCTTCAGCGAAGTGCACCAGGCCGGCGGAGAGCTCGATTCGCCGGTAGGTGCTCAACGGGTAGATGGCGAAGGCCGATCCGCCTTTAACGGTCTGCGTCGCGAGTGCGTCCTCTCGACTGATGAGCGGCGCATAGAGCGGGTCGTAGAAGTAATTCGACAGTTGCCCGTAGAAGAACTGCGTCTGCGAGTAGCCCTGCAGCGCCCACTGGAGGCGTCTCGAGAGGTTGAGATACGAGAACGACAGCGTCCTGTACTGCTGAACGGACGATGCATACATGCTGAAGTTCTGATCGCCCAGCACGTCGGTGAACGACACGGCCGTTCCGCCGAACACGTCGCCGCTGCTCGACACACCGATGTTCACGGGCGGCCGCCCGTCGAGGAACATCTTGTCGAACATGCCTTTCTTCGATTTGTTCTCGTTGACGAGCGTGTGCTGGAGCGGCGCCTGGAAGTCGGTGATGGGCCCCGGCGATCCGAAGTCTGACGACGCGGCCGTATGCAGCGGCTCCTTGAGATCGAACGTGTGCAGCGTGTAGCTGCCCTTGTAGTAGTCGACGAACGCCAGGCGAGGCGCCGGGCCGTCTTTCGACAGGACGACGGGCGAAAGAACGCCGCCGAGCGCGTCGGTGTACTGCTTCAGTTCCCCGTTCTTCAAGCTGAGCGACCACAGGTTGAAGATGTTGCCGTTGCGCGCTTCTTCGGGCGTGAGGGGGGTCGCCGGATCGGTCGCCGTCGATGGAAACACGATCGTGTCGGCATTCAGGAACTTCGCCGCAGCTTCGTCCTGCGTGCCGAAGGTGAGCTGCGTCTTCTTGCCGTCTCTGTCGAGCCGGAACAGCTTCTGCGATCCGCTGATGCGCGCCATGTAGACGATGAAGCTGCCGTCGGGGGAGTAGATGGGCGCGTAGTCGGCGAACTCGTCGTTGGTGAGGTTCGTGATGTCGCCGCTTGCGACGTCGAGCCGGAAGATGTCGCCGATCGCGTTGCGCAGGCCGCTGAAGAGCACCGTGCGGCCGTCGGGCGAGATGTTCGAGGATTCCGGGTTGTCGACGCTCTCCAGCGCGAACCGCTGCTCGATCTCGCCGGTCAGCACATTCTGAACGATGAGCGTCTTGTGCTTCTCGTTGCGGACGAAATAGGCAAGGCGATCGCCGACCGGCGACCACGACATCCACGGGACCATGTTGCTGAGGCTCGGCTGCGCGATGTATTCGAAGCCGCGATCCATGTCGAAGCCCGGCGTCAGATTATGCACGACCGAGCCGTCTTTCGACGAGAGCAGGATGATGTCGAGCTCCTGATCGCGGCGGTTGCCGGTCATCACCGCGATGAGATCGCCAGAGGGCGACGGCTCGATCGAAATCGAGCTTCCGTAATTCGTGCGTTCGGGATCGGGTGAGAGGTCCTGGCCGTAGTCGGCCGGCCGCTCCTTGTCGCGGAACGCCTTGAAGCGGTCTTTCAGATATTTCTCGAACTGCTGGTCGAACTCGCGCGCCGGCATCTGAAACGCTTCTTCGTACGGGCTCGTGCCGCCGCCGATGGCGCTCTTGCGCAGCGAGAAGAGGAACTGCCGGACGCCGTCCTTGCCCCAACGCGCCTCGATGAACTCGTAAAGCGCGTGGCCGAGGTTATAGACCAGCCGCGGGCTGCCGAAGTCGCCATAACCTTCCATCTGGCTCATGCGCGGGATGATGTCGGCGACTGCGGCGTCGCGGACGGTCATGAGATCGAGCGGATCCCAGATGCCGCGCTCGTATTCGGCGCCGCCCTCGTGCACCCACAGCGGGATGTTGCGGCGGAGCAGCGACATGGGAATGAAGTCGGTACTGGAAGACGTGCGTCAGCTCGTGGACGATCAGTCCGTAGAGCAAATCGGACGGGAGATCGATCGGCAGGACCATGCGGTTGCGCTCGCCTTCGGCAAACGCGAGCACGCCTTCCTGCGCGGCCCCGGCGCGATGTTCTGCTGCTCGAACTCGCTGTGTGTCTTGAAGATGATGAGCGGTACGCGCTGATTCAGGTCGTGCCGCAGGTCCGAGCTGACCTGCTGGTATGCGCTCTCGGCGTAGCTTGCCACCCGCTCGAGGTGCCGCTCGTTCTCGGGGTAGTAGTAGATCTCGAAGTGATCCGTCTTGTAGATGTGCCACTCGAACTTGTCGTAGTGAATCCTGTTCTTGCCGTAGTACGGCGCCATCTGGCCTTGCGCGTGGACGGAGCCCTGCGCATTGACGGAGCTTTGCGCGTGGAATTGCGACCACGAGCAGAGCATGGCGGGAGTCAGCCTTTGCGCGTTCGACTCACCCGCCGTTCCCAAGGCTATCGCCGCGGTGAACAGACAAAGGGAAGCACCGCGCGGGACGCGCATGCGCATACGAGCACCTCGTGAAATTAATGGAGTGGCCACCGTGATTCCTTCGCGATCTTACTGTGATCGCACAGCTATCGCAACGACCGCAGCGGAGCAAGAGGCATACCACGGAGGTGCCGCGGAATCTCTGGTAATTTGGACACGCCGGGCAGTGGATTTACGAATTTCGGCCTCATTTAGCAACGAAACGTTGACCTATTCGGAGGTCGTCCGCCGTCGCGCAGGCTTCGCCCACGCTTTGGCGTGACAAGCCCCTATACTCAGCAAGGGTCCCTATTTTCCTTTTTCATGCCGTCCGCATTCGAAACCGACGCGCTGAGCCATCTCGACAGCCTGTACGGCACGGCGCTGCGCCTCACCCGTAACGAGGCCGACGCACAGGATCTCGTCCAGGATACCTACGTCAAGGCGTTCCGGGCGCGCCGGCAGTTCAAGGCGGGCACGAATCTCAAGGCGTGGCTCTTTACGATTCTCCACAACACGTTCCGAAATCGCCGGCGCGATATCGGCCGCGACCCGGTAGAGGTCGACAGCGACCGCGTCGACCTGGCGGCGCCCGCGGCTCCCGGCGATACCCCCGAGGAGCAGTTGTTGCGCGAAGCGATGGGCCCCGACCTGCAGGCGGCCCTCGATGCCCTGCCGGAGGCGTTCCGGGAGGCCGTCTGGCTTCGCGACGTCGAGGAGTTTCCGTATACGGAGATCGCCGAAATGCTTGGGATTCCGCTCGGTACCGTCATGTCGCGGATCTCCCGGGGCCGTCGTATGCTCTATGACAAAATGGTAGGAAAAAATGTTGAACCGGCCCGAACGAAAGTGTCGTCTTAAAGGCTGCATCAATGCCTAGTTGCCGGGAGATCGATCCGCTGTTTGCGCCCTACGTCGACGGCGAGGCGACCGCCGACGAGCGGGCCATCGTCGACGCGCACCTGCGTGCCTGTCCGAAGTGCCGGCATCAGACCGCCCTGCAATCCGCTGTGCGCGAGACCGTGCGCGCCAAGTTGTGTCGACCGTGTGCCCCCGAGGAGTTGCGGACCCGCTGTCGGGCGGCCGCCAGGGCGGGGATGGGACCCTTCGCCACGACCCGCTCCATGTTCGTATCGCTTTCGATGGCCGCCGCCCTGCTGTTCGTCGTGGGCGGCGTTTTGCTGTACGCCCTCACAGGCCTGTCACCGACCGTCCTCGCCGCACAGCTCACCCTTGATCATGTGACGTGTTTCGCCGTGCACGACGCCGCGTCGCCCGTCGACGTGGGCGCCAGCGAAGAACAATACGAGCGCGCGTACGGCGCCGACATCCGCCTGCCACGCCTCGTCATTGACGGGCTGCAGCTTGTCAACATGCGGCGGTGCTTCTGCGGCGAGGGTGTCGTGGCGCACGCGATGTATCGGCTGCATGGCCGCGCCGTGTCGCTGTATGTCATTCCTGATGCCAATCGCGGGCGCGCCTCGATGGATGTGTTCTGGCACGACGCGGTCATGTGGTCAAATGGGAACGCGACATACGTGCTCGTCAGCAAAGAGCCGAGAGCCACGCATGGAAGCCCTTGCGAGCCAGATGGAAGGCGCGCTTTAGCGAAAACGAAAAACGAACCACGAACAACGAATAGAGTCACGCATGAATCGAGTGATGCGAATTACCGGCGTGCTGGCGGCGTTGACGCTGTTGTCGCTGGCCGTGCCGCTGCCGCACGTCGACGAACTGCGGGACACGGCCCAGTCCGCCGTAGCGTTTGGCGCGAAGGTGGACGCGGCGCAGTCGCCGGTATGCGACAAGAACCCGAAGGCCGCGAACCTGAATTTCGTGCTGAAGGATTCGACCGGCAAGGACTTCAACCTGGCGTCGCAGAAGGGGAAGGTCATTCTGCTCGACTTCTGGGCGACATGGTGTCCGCCGTGCAAAGTCGAAATTCCCTGGTTCGTCGAGTTTCAGGAGAAATACGGTCCGAAGGGGCTCGTCGTCATCGGCGTGTCGGTCGACGACCCTGCGTCGACGCTGAAGCCGTTCGGCGACAAGTACAAGGTGAACTACCCGCTGCTCGTCGGCGATGGCCGGAACGACATCAAGGGGCCGCGCGGTTACAACGCGGCCTGGGGGCTGCCAAAAACGTTCGTGATCGGCCGCGACGGAAATATCTGCAAGACGCATGTCGGACTGTCCGTCAAGGAACATTTCGAGCAGCAGATCAAATCGCTGTTATAGTAAGCTCAGAATTCGATGCAGAAGGGGTTCACGCACGCTCGTCTGGCTTGTGGTTGCCGCGTCGGATTTCGCGATGGCGTCGACGGCAGCCCTTACACAGTCTTCGTCGCCGATAAGGCACCGGCCTGCCAGATCTCGCTGCACGTCCGCGACCTGGCGATCTACGACTACCGCGAAGCCCTTCGTCCGTCCACGCGCATCCATCCCACAGAGCACGAAGACTTCGAAGAGAACTGAAACCCTTTACAGGAGATGAGAAGATCAAGAGGTCAGAAGGAAATTCTGATCCAGGATTCTTCTAGCCTCCTGATCTCCTCTTCTCCTGTTTGAATTTTCTCGTGTTATTCAAATCCGACCTTGAGCTCTGCCAGAAACGGCAGATGGTCCGACGCCATCAGCGATTTCCGCGTGCGCGGCACTTCGACGCCGGCGATTTCGACCTCGCCTTCGTAATAAATGTGATCGAGATGCAGGAGCGGAAGGATGCCGGGATAGGTACGCTTGCGCCGCAGGTGCGTGCTGAGGTCGATCGCCTCGAGTTTCTTCGTGAGCGCAGCTGTCGCCAGCCCGCCGCTCCATTCGTTGAAGTCGCCGAGGAGGATTTTCGGCGGAGCGATGCGGCCGTCGTGCACGATTGCCGCGAGCCGGTCGGCCTGGTCCTTCCGCTCGCGATAGGCCGTCCCGAGGTGTACGTTGAAAAGGTGGAGTGTCCTGTCGTCGACGAGGATGTCTGCACGCTGGCAGCAACGCGGCTCGCATGTGCGCCATGAGAGGTCATACTGCACGTGCTGGCGGATCGGAAAATGCGCCAGCACCACATTGCCGAATTGATGCCCTCTCAGGTGGCGCACAGACGCCATCACCCAGCCCATGCCGAGCGCCGCACCGATCTCTTCGGCATGACCCGAATCGTTGGGCCCGGCGCCAATCACTTCCTGCAGCGCGATGATGTCGGCTTTGAGGCCCGCGAGGACGTCGACCGCGCGCTGCGGCACCGTGCGGCCGTCCATGCCGCGGCAGCGATGGATGTTGTAGGTGACGATCCTGAGCGTTTTTCGATGCAAGACCGTCAGTCGAGATCGAAGTCGCGCGTCGGCTTGGTGATGGGCTCTTCCTTCGCCTGTTTCAGCGCCTCTTCGAACCGCCTGGACAGCGCATCGCCTTTGGTGCGTTCGGTGTTGAAGGACTGCTCGAACGCCGCATCGCGGCGCGCTTTTTCGTCGGCGAGGATGCGCTGGGCATCCGACAACTCGATGTTGAGCCCTGACGGCGGTTCGCTGTGTGAAATCACCCGTCCCAGGTTGAGATCGACGACCAGCACGGCATGACAGCACGGACAGGCGATTTCGCGCTCGGATTGAAGCCTCGTCGATTTGTTCTTTGCCACAGAATCATCATACTGCCGCGCCGCACCCAGCGCACCCAGCGCCCCTAGCGCCCCTAACGCACCCAGCGCCCCTATTGCTTCAGGAATTCTTTCGGAATCGGCGTCCACGTGTCGCGCCCCTCATAGAAAAGCGGCTTGCGGTCGGGATGGCGCTTCTTGAACGCGCGGTAACGCCGATGGAAATCACGAAAGCGCGCTTCGGCCATCCGAAGCGGCTGATGCTTGGTGTCGAGCAGCATGCGCTCGACCTTCCACACATTTTTCTCGGACAGGCGCCAGTCGTACGCGCCCATGACGCGCAGGTCGACGAGCGCGAACGCCTTGACGCGTCCGGTCAAGTCGACGTATGTGTCGAGATAGCTCGCCGCGAGCGCGCGCGGCGTTGCGAAGACCGGTTTCCGGCCGTGCAGCCCGGGATCGCGCGACCGCGCGACAGAGCCCCAAAAAAGGAATCGGGAGGGTTTTTCGCGTGAACCGTGCGAAAAACCCTCCCGATTCCTTTTCTGATACACAAAGATCACGTGATCCAGCTCGTCAATCGACTCGAAGCTGATGACGAGCGGCGCATAACCATGCTGCTCGAGCACCGTGGCTGCGAAGAGCGCTGCCTCGAGGCAATGCGCGGTGCCGTGTCGAACGACGCCGCGGAAACTGCGAAGAGTTGCACGACCAGGCGGCGGCTCGGTGTTGTAGGGTAGCGCGTTCAGATATCGCTGAACGGCGAGCGGCGTGCGCAGCCGGGCGATGATCCGCCGCTCGGCTGCCGTGAATGGTTGCCCTCTGCTTTGGGCTCTCGGCTCTCTCGTGCGCCCCACCTCAGAGGAGCCGCTCGAGCTCTGCGACCAGTTCTGCCGGTGTCCAGTCGGCTCCGGAGTAGCTCCTGGCGATCTTGCCGTTCCGATCGACGACCGTCGTGCGCAGCGTATGGCCGATTTCGTCTGGATTGGCAGCCTCGCCGCGCACGAGCGTCAGCAGCAGGCTCGACGCGAAGCGATCGATCTCTTCGCGATCGCCGGTCGCGAACGTCCACACCTTCGAATCGGCGCCGAGCTTTCGCGCGTGTTGCGCCAGTACGGCGGGCGTGTCGTTCTTTGGGTCGAAGCTCACCGACAACAGCCCTGCCTTCTCCTGGAGGCCCCTTTCCGCGATGAGCGCCTGCGCCTCGGCGAACTGGCGATCCATGGCCGGGCAGAAGGTCGGAATCGGGCACTTCGTGTAGATGAAGGTAATCGCCATGGCGCGATCGCGGCGAATGTTGTTGAAATCGCGCGCGCGGCCGTCCTGATCGACGAACGCCTGATTCGGGACGTCGTCTCCGGGCGCCAGATACTTCACGCCTGGAGTGGACGGGCCGGCCGGTGCAGGGACGTCGGGTTTGGCCGCGCCACGCTTGGTGATCTTCGTCACCACGCCCTGATTGTCGTCGACGACGATCTCGCTCGTGATGAGGTCGCCGGGCCCGATGTTGTCGAGCATGTTCGCCGTTTGCACCTTCCAGGGCATCGTCATCGCGGGCATCAACCCTGGAATGTCTTCGTGCTTGACGAGAATCTCCATCTTGTCGCGGTTCACGCCGAGAATCTGGCCCCGCATTTCGTATGTTTTTGCGCTGCTGCACGATGCAGCAGCGAGGAGCGCTGTTAAGGCAACGGCGATGCGATTCATCGTCTTGACTGTAGATCGCGCCGTGCCAGCGCGTAAAGCGTCCGGTGGAGGCCGGTCGAGCCTGGATGATATGATTTAGGCCAAGAAATGGCCACGAAGCAAGGGAAAACCCGTCGTATCGAGCTCATGGATACGACGCTCCGCGACGGCGAGCAGGCCGAAGGCATCTCGATGATGCCCGAGGAGAAGCGTACGATCGCGCAGCGCCTTCTCGAGACCGTCAAAGTCGATCGCATCGAAGTGGCATCGGCGCGCGTCAGCGAGGGCGAGCGCCGCGCCGTCAAGACGATTGTCGACTACGCCGATTCGAAAGGATGGACCGATCGCATCGAGATTCTGGGGTTCGTCGACGGCAATCGATCCGTCGACTGGGCGAATTCTGTAGGCGCGCGCGTCATCAACCTGTTGACGAAGGGCTCCCTGCATCACTGCCGCGAGCAGTTGAAAAAGACGCATCCGCAGCATATTGACGACATCCGCAAGACGATTGAGTACGGTGCGAAGAACGGCATCACCTTCAACGTGTATCTCGAAGACTGGTCCGGCGGAATGATCGGCTGCGCCGACTACGTCGACGAGCACATCGAAGCGCTGATCGGGATGCCCGTCAAACGCATCATGCTGCCCGATACGTTGGGATTGCTGTCGCCGCTGCAGGTCCGCGAGTTCGTCGGACGCATCCTCGAAAAGTTTCCGGACCGCCATTTCGACTTCCACGGGCACAACGATTACGGTCTTGGGACCGCCAACACCCTCGAGGCGGCGATCGCGGGAGCGCATGGCGTGCACGTCACCGTGAACGGTATGGGCGAGCGCGCCGGTAACGTGACGCTCGACGAAGTTGTCGTGGCGCTGCGAGATCATGCCGGCATCAAGACCTCGGTCGACGAACGCGCGCTTGCGGAAGTGAGCAGGCTCGTCGAGGTGTTCTCGGGACGCCGCGTGCCCCCGAACAAGCCCATCGTCGGCGAGAATGTGTTTACGCAGACCGCTGGCATCCACGCCGACGGCGACATGAAGGGCAACCTGTACGAGAGCCGGCTTACGCCGGCGCGCTTCGGCCAGCATCGCACGTATGCGATGGGTAAGCTCATGGGAAAAGCGAGCCTCGAGTTCAATCTCGAGCGCCTCAACATCACGCTCCTCCCCGAGCAGAAGCAGCATTTGCTCGCGCGCATCGTCGAGCTCGGCGATCAGAAGAAGACTGTCACGCAATCAGATCTGCCGTTCCTGATTTCCGAGGTCCTGCAGACGCGCGAGTTGCGCGTGTTCGAAGTGAAGGACTACTCGGTGGTCAGCAACCGCGGCTTGAGGCCGACGGCAACGCTGCTGGTTCGTTTTCGCGACAAGGAAATCCACTCCACGGGCACCGGCGACGGCGGGTACGACGCTTTCATGCAGGCCCTGAAGAGCATCGAGAAACAGCTCGGCTTTGCGTTGCCGAAGCTGCTCGATTACGAAGTGAGGATTCCACCTGGCGGCAAGACAGACGCGCTGGTGGAGACCACGATCAAATGGGAGGGTGGCATGAAGACCCGCGGCGTGCACAGCGACCAGCTCGCTGCGGCTATCCAGGCCACCGAACACGCCATCAACATGATTGCGCTACGTGCGCCTTCGCACCCAGGGGCAAGGGGTAAGGGGCAAGGGGCAATTCCCCCTCACCCCTCGCCCCTTACCCCTATTTCTAATCAGAGGAGACATGGCCCAACTCGGCACAAAAAAATCGCTGACGCTCGCCGCAGCTAAGGAAATCGGCAACGCCGCCGAAACCAAGGCACGCGAACTGAACTTCACCAATTCGATTGCCGTCGTCGACGACGGTGGCAACCTGATTTATCAGGTGACGATGGACGGGACGCAGATCGGCAGCATAAACGTCGCGGTGCAGAAGGCGTTGGCGGCGCTGCGATTCAAGCGCTCCACCAAACTGTTCCAGGACATGGTGACCGGCGACAAGCCGCACATGGCGTTTCTGCCGGGAGCCGTGCCGGTCGAAGGCGGGCTGCCGCTGCTCGTGGACGGGCAGATTTTCGGAGCTATCGGAGTGAGCGGCATGCCGTCAGACAAAGACGGTATCGTCGCCCAGGCGGGCGCCGATTACGCGGCGACGCTGCGCTGAAACGCCGGGTCTATCAAGCAAGACCCGGCCTACGAATGTAGGGCGGGTCCTGTTCTTTGGACCCGCCTTTACTTTATAGAGTTGACAGTGCTTCGGAACCGGTCTATTTTCACGCCTTCCCGATAGATGCAGTTCCAACCAACCAACCGGTAGTGTCCGCCTTCAGGCGGACCGAGGAGCGAACGAACTATGGGTCGTAGGCTGTACGTCGGCAATCTTCCCTACAAGGCGACCGATGAAGAACTGACCACGCTGTTCAGCACCGTGGGTGACGTTGCCAGCGCCCGCGTCATGCGGGACATGGCCACGGGACGCGCCCGCGGGTTCGGTTTCGTGGAAATGACGACTGATGAAGCGGCGGCAAAGGCCATCGAGAAGCTGCATCAGCACCAGATGGACGGGCGCGCCATCGTCGTGAACGAGGCGCAGCCGAAGCCAGCCGGGGGCCGCAGCTTCGGCGGTGGTGGCGGCGGCGGCGGGTTCAACCGCGGCGGCGGTGGTCGTGGCGGAGACGACTACGGCGGCGGCGGTGGACGCAGGGAGCCGAGGTGGTAACTTTGGAACTGACGCACCATTGGTAGATTGGTGGATTGGGAGATTGGTAGATTAAGAACAACCGTAATCTGCCATTCTGCCAATCTACCATTCTACCAATGCCTATTTTTGTCGGTACCTCCGGTTACAACTATCCTGAGTGGAAGGGGAGCTTCTATCCGGCCGATCTGGCGGCTGCGAAGATGCTCCCCTACTACGCCGCGCGATTTCCCACCGTCGAAATCAACTACACCTTCTACAGAATGCCGTCGGCCAAGCTGCTCGACGGATGGATGAAGCAGGTGCCGGCCTCGTTCAAGTTCACGCTGAAGGCGCCGCGCCGTATCACGCATGACGCCAAGCTGGTGAACTGCGAAAAGCTTACCGCCGAATTTTGTCTCGTCGCCGGCACACTCGGCAGTCAACTTGGCGCGCTGCTGTTTCAGCTGCCGCCATCGCTGAAGAAAGATCTCGCGCGGCTCGACGCCTTCCTCGACACACTTCCGCCGAAAGCACCCGCCGCCTTCGAGTTTCGTCATCCCTCCTGGTTCGATGCCGAGGTGTTCGGGCGGCTGAAGGAGCGGGGGAGAGCACTCTGCGTCGCCGACAGCGAGAAGCTCGAAACGCCGCTCGAAGTCACCGCGGATTTCGGGTACTTCAGGCTGCGGGACGAGGGCTATCAGCCCGCGGACATCGAAGAGTGGGCGCGGAAGATCGCTCCGCTTCGCGAGCGGTGCACGGACATCTACGTGTATTTCAAGCACGAGGAAAAAGGCATCGGAGCGGAGTTCGCGCGCCAGCTGATGAATCATCTGGGGCTGCCCATCAGCACGTAGTGTCCGGCTTCCCGCCTTTGGCCGAGGCCTCTTGAAACTTTTCCGCGCCCTCCGGTGTTCTTCATGCAGTGAACGCCACGGGACGACATCCCAGGGATGATCGACGCCCAGGAGTTTGAGGCGTTCGTGCGGAAGTATCAGGACATGGTGTATGCGACAGCCATACGGCTGCTTGGGAACCCGACAGACGCAGAAGACGTCGCGCAGGGCGTCTTTTTGCGCGCCTTCCAGCGGTTCGATGCGATTGGCTCGAGTCCTACCGCGGGTGGGTGGTTGAAAGCCGTGACCCGGAATGCGTGCCTCAACCATCTCTCCCGGTATCGCGCGCGCTGGCAGTTTTTCAGCGAGATTCAGAATCCCAAACATGGCGCCGATGCACAGAGCTACGAAGCGTCGCTGCCGGACGATTCGCTCACGTTGAAGACTGAGCAAGCGGAACTGCGGGATCGCCTGGAGCGGGCGCTTCGCAAGCTTCCAGATCACCAGCGAGTACCACTCGTGCTCTTTCACTTCGAGCAGGCGAGCTATCAGGAGATTGCCGAAGCGCTCGGTGTGTCGATAGGCAAGGTGAAGACGGATATTCATCGAGGCCGGGAAGCCTTGAAGCCTTTGTTGAGAGTGCTGCCGCATGCATCCCGCTGATCTGGAAAGGCTCGTGGACGTGGAGCTTCGCAGCCTGCCGACGCCGTATGCGCCGCACACCTTGCTCCCGCGTGTTCTATCAGCCGTGCAGAATTGGACCCTTCAACCGTGGTACACGCGCGCGTGGTTTACGTGGCCGCTCGCGTGGCAGGCCGTGGCGATCTGCGCTTTGGCGCTTGCTGCCTGGGGCGGCCTGACGCTGATGTCTGTCGTGCACGCCGCAATGTCTGGCGGCTCTTCAGCGGAGCTCGCCGCGTCCACCGCGAACGACGTTGCAGGTTACCTGCGTGGTGCGGCCGTAATGATTGAGGCAGGTCAAGACCTCTGTCGCACGCTCCTGGCTCCCGTTGCGCGCATCGTGTTCGGGATCCTGGTGGTGATGTATATCGCGTGCGCCGTTTTCGGCGCGGCGCTCAATCACGTTATTCTCGAGAGGACGTAAAACTTGGTGCGACGCCTACCGCTCATCATGTTGTTGGCGGCATTGACGGCAGCGTGGGCAGATCTCAGTGTGGCGCAAACTCCGCCGGTTGCCGCTCCCGCCCGACCGCAAGCACCAGAACCACCACCGCCCGACGTCGAACCGCAGATCGACTGGGAGGACCGGGGCAACGCGGTCCTTCGTATTGGCCAGGACTACACGCTGAAAGCGGGGGACGCTGCGCGAGAGGTGGTCGTCATCTTCGGGAACGCAACTATCGACGGTCGCGTCGCGAGCAACGTTGTCGTGATTTTCGGCACTGCGCGGCTGTCGAACCTGTCATCCGTCGGCGATTCGCTCATCGTCGTCGGCGGCAGTGCGTTTGCCGCGGCGGGCGCCGAAGTCGAAGACGATCTCGTGGTCATTGGTGGGGGCTTTGAAGCCGAGCGGGGGTTTTCTCCAGACGGGCAGCATGTGGTCATTGGCCCACGTGCGCTGGGTGGAAGGCTGGAAGCGATTGTTCCGTGGATAACGCGTGGGCTGCTCTGGGGGCGCCCCATCGTTCCAAACCTTCCCTGGGTCTGGACCGTCGTCGCTCTGTTCTTTCTGGTCTATCTGATCCTTGGCCTCATCTTCGACGGTCCCGTCCGCGCCTCAGTCGCCGCACTGACTGAAAAACCGCTGACTGCGTTTGTTGTCGGTCTGCTCGTTCTTCTCCTCGCTGGACCGCTGTGCCTTCTCCTGACGGTTTCGATTATCGGGATTGCCGTGGTGCCATTCGTGCTTTGTGCGCTCTTCGTCGCGCTGATCGTAGGAAAGATCGGCACCGCGCGCTGGATTGGGATGAGCATCGTATGGCAAGAGGAGCGTGAGAATCGACTTCAGTCAGTCCGCTCGTTCGTCATCGGATTCGCGGTGATCTGCGTGGCGTACATGGTGCCGCTGCTCGGCCTCGCGGCGTGGGGCACGCTTGGAGTCTTTGGCTTGGGCGGAGCCACGTTGGCATTTATCGCCGGATACAGGCGCGAGAATCCTCTGCCGACCCCTTCCGTGCAGAGTCCCGCGCGGTCGCCAGGGCCCGACGAGACGGTTCGCGACACGGCCGTCTCGCCGGACTCTGGCGCTCGGATACCTAGAACCTCAGAGCCGCTGACGTTCGCCGGGTCCGACCTTGTATCGTTTCCCCGCGCAACGTTCCGCGATCGTCTTCTTGCGTTTGTCCTTGATGTGATCCTTGTGCTGATCGCCAAGGAACTGTTGGACCTGACGCAGCGCGACAGCGCCATTTTTCTGCTCTTGCTCGCGTATCACATTGGATTCTGGACGTGGAAGGGGACCACTGTCGGAGGAATCATCTGCCAGCTCCGGCTCGTACGAGTCGATGGCGCTCCTCTTCGATTCGTCGATGCACTGGTGCGAGGACTTTCGAGCATCTTCTCGCTGGCCGTGCTTGGCATCGGGTGCCTCTGGATCCTTCGCGATGCGGAACGTCAGGCATGGCACGACAAGATCGCCGGAACGTACGTCGTCAAGGTTCCGAGAAACTGGCCGTTGTGATGCGGGTGAGCCGACAGTGCTTTTCCAGAAAGCGAACGATCTCCCGCTCCGCCCAATACCCGTCATATCCAACCGACGCTTCCTCAATGAATCCGCAGTGTCCACCGTGCGGCGTCAGCTTCAGGGTCAGGTTGCGATTGCTCGCGACAGAGGGCTCTTTGAATGGACCCGGCGGGACGAAGGGATCGTCCGCGGCCGTGATGATCAACGCTGGGATGCTGATCCGGTCGATGACACGCATGGCGCTCGCCCGCTGGTAGTAGTCGGCGGCGTCCCGAAATCCATGATGAGGCGCGGTGTACGCGTCGTCGAACTCGCGGATCGATCGAATGCGTGGCAGCGCGTCGAGGTTCCACTTGCCGGGCCACGCCGCAGCCTTGCGCCGCATGCGTCGCTTCAGGTTTCGGACGAAGTGCCACTGGTAGATCGCGTTCTGCTTTTCTTCGAGCGCATCGACGCACACCGCCAGGTCCATCGTCGGCGAGACCGCGCAGACGGCGCGCAGCTCCGTGGGAGGCGCCGCGCCGAAATCGCCGGCAAGTTTCAGCGCGAGATTTCCGCCGAGCGAATACCCCGCCACCGCAAACGCCTTGAGACCGTCCACGTCAGTGAGCTCGCGCATCACGGCCATCGGATCGCCCGTCAGTCCGGAATGGTAGAGACTGTCAGACAAGTGCTCGGTCGCGCCGCAGTTGCGCTGGTTGAGCCGAACAGCGTTGAAGCCGGCGGCGAAGGCCTTGTCGGCGAGGCCGCGCACATAGTGGGCGTCGCCCGAGCTCTCGAGCCCATGGAGAGCGATGAGTGTGGGATGCTGCCACGGCCGAGGCTGCCAGTGGCAATGCGCGAGCACTTGTGTGCCGGGCGCGACGTCGAAGAACCGAGGCAGAGATGGGGGCAACGCGGGGAACCGGCGCGGCCGTCCCCACGCGTACAGAGTCATCCAGTGACCCCCCTTCCAGCGGGGGAGGGGAGTGAATTCGCGATCGACGATCATTTCAGCGAGTACACCCGGAACTGCTCGTTGCGATAGGCGATCGGCAGGTCGACGTCGTGTTCGACAACGAGGTAGTCGAGATCGTAGCGCGAGGCGAGCGCGCGCAACTGGACGGGAGTGAACGAATCGAAGCCGCGCACATCGGCAATCCGGCGCAGCGCTTCGACGGCCACGTCGCGCGAGTACAGCGCCAGCGCCAGGTCCTTCACTTCCTCGAGATACACGTCGCGCTCGCCTGCCACTCTCACACTGGTGCCGTACTTCCAGGCGTGGCCTGGGTCAGCGAGCACGTGCGTGTCTGCGGGCGTCCGGGCAATCCATCGCATCGCGTCGGTCCAATTATCCTGCGGAAATCCGATCCGGGCGATCGGGTTGCCGGCATGTTCGGCGCCCCAGACAAATACGCCGCGGCTGACGGCAGCGACGACTATGGCCGCAACCGCAGCGCGACGCAGGGTGAGCGAGCGCGGCGCTTCGGCGAGCAGCCATCCAAGATAAATCGCCGCAAGAAAATCCAGCATCCAGAACACTCGCGACGTCTGCAACTGCAGCGCAAGCGCAATACCGGCCTGCATCAACGGCCACGAGAGGAGAAAGACCGCGACAAGCGCCGCGCTGCCCGCGAGTAAACCTGTCTCGCGCGGCCTGGCGACACCGCGCCGGCGGCGTACCGGTACACGGCCGATGCCACCGCGAGATAACTCAGGTTGACGAGCCAGAACGAGGCGTTCCATTCAGACGGAAAGATGTAGTCCTTGCCCGCCATTGCGGAAGCCCAGAGCGGATCCATACGAGCCAGATGGCCACGCAGCGGACCTAGCGTGACAGCCCAGACAGCGGCGATTCCGCCGATTGCCGCGAGCGCGGCGAGAGGCAGGCGCCACGCGCGCTCGGAGACAAGCAACGCCACGCCAATCCAGATCGCGAACCACATTGCCGTGGTCGGATGAATCGCGAACGCAACGGCCACCAGCCCCAGCGCCGCCGCGGCCCTGCCGCGCAAATAGGCTGCGATCGCCCACGCGCCGAGCGCGAACGCGATCATCCGCGGCTGAAAGTACGACTCGAGCGAGTTTGCTCCCGTTTGCGTGATGCGATGGCGAAGCGTCATGAGCGCCGCCAGCATCGCGACGCCCAGCCACGTCTGATAGAGCGCACGCCCGATGGACACGATCGCGCCGAACAGCAGCACCAATCCGGCGATGTATCCGGCGAAGAAGATCCCCTGGACCGACGCGCCCGTCGCGCGCGCGAATACGGCAATGGCGTCGTCGTAGAGCATGAACCGATCCTGGGCATGCAGGATGGCGCGATCGCGAGGAAACAACTCAGGATTCAGGTGTTGGGTCACCGCCGGGATGTAGAAGGCCTGGTCGCTCACGCCATAGCGATACCCGCCACAGTTCAGTATGGCAATCAAACAGAAGGCAACGGCGCCAGCGGCGAGGCCGGGCTTTTCATCGAGGATCAACGAGCGAAGATCTTACTCGACCAGATGGCAGTGATAACAACCGACAGCCGCGCGCGACCTGTTGTATCCGTAGGACTTCGCGAAGTCGTATGGAGGGCGATGCATCAACTTCGCCATACCGGGCATGACGACCTGACGCATGTAGGCGGCGATAGACTGCTTATCCTCCTCGGCGAGATACCCGTACACGGCGTTCCTCACTTGGGGATCCAGCCACGATTTCGAGCGCTCGAGGCCGGCGAGCCGCAGCCTGGGGTCGGGCAGCGCGCGAACTCCCGGCATGCGCCAGGCACGCTCTCTCGCGTCGCCGCCGTGGCACGTTTCGCACGTCACCTTGTCCGCTCCCCCCACAAGCGGCCCAAGCGCCTGACGCGCAAACGGCATGACGTCGCGCTCCATGAAGGCCATGATCGCCTCCATCGATCGGCGGCTGCCCTCCGGGGCCACCGGATCGTCCGCCGCGTAGATCACCGGTGGCAGCGGCGAGTTGCCGGTGAGTCCGATGATGCCGAATATCAGCGCGCACACCGCGGCAGCCGCCAGGACGAGTCCTCGCCGTGGACGCAGAATCGACAGGGCGCCAGGTCCGAGCGCACTGCGAAAAAAATCATGATCGAGTGCTCTTACATCGTCGCCGAACAGTTCGGTCGCGCGTAACTGAAGTACGAGCGCCAACTGCGGGCCGTGACGGATATTGACCAGTTCGAGCGGGGCTCTGCGGCGTCGCGAAAATACGCGAACGCTGCTCGTGCCCGAGAGCCGCTGCCACCAGCCTTGAGTCAGGCAGACGTTGTCGATGTCGTCCAGTGCCAGCTCATCGATCGTACGTTTTTTACAATTTACGACGAGACGAAAATCCGTGAGCGCGTAACGCGTGCCAAAGTGCGAAAGAGAGGCAGGAAAAGAGGGGGCAGACGACCACAACACCTGTTCCCACGGGAGTGGAAACGTCATTTCCCTAAAACGTTACCTTTGGGACCTGCTGTGCGGCCTGTGGAGCCTCGAACAGCGGGTAATCCTTGAAGCTGAAAATCTTCGCTGTAATCACCCCGGGAAACTGGCGCCGGCTCGTGTTGTATTCCTGCACGCGCTCGTTGTAGCGCATCCGCGCGATCGAGACGCGATTTTCGGTGCCCGCCAGCTCGTCCGACAATCGGTTGAACTGTTCGTTCGCCTTCAGGTTCGGATACTGCTCGACGATGACGAGCAAGCGAGCAAGCGCGGCGCTTTGTTGATTCGCGGCGGCAATCGTGTCGGCCGGCGTCTGGGCGCCCGAGAGCTTCGCGCGCGACTCTGCAATCTGCTGAAACACTTCCTTCTCGTGTGACGCGTAACCCTTCACCGTCTCGACGAGGTTCGGGATCAGGTCGTTGCGCCGCTGCAACTGGTTCTGGACTTGCGCAAACTGCGCCTTCACCGCTTCTTCCTGCGACACGAAACGGTTATACGAACAGCCCGAAAGGAGAGTGGCCGCGGCAACCGCGACAGCGAGGACGGCAAAGGACCGAGTGATCTTAGTCATACTGACGCTATTGTAGATTGGAACTGTCCGAGCATTCGAGTGCGAAGGCCAGCGCGCGGCAGACGTCCTGCATTCGACGTTCACTGAGTTGCGCCACGCGACGGCCGACGTCGTTCTTTGCGACTGTCACGACGTTGTGAAGGTTGACGGCGCACGGCTGCTTCATGCCCTCCTCCGGGCCGATGACGACTTCGGAAGGCACGTTGCGAATGGATGAAGTGATTGGCGCTACGGTAATCCGGGAGAGATAGCCGATCGCCGACCGGCGGGTGAGCACGAGCACGGGCCTCGCCTTGTCTGGCGCCGGGAAGGCATACAGGCGGATTTCGCCGCGGTCTATTCGTCCGGCCACGATGCGGCTTTGTCCCACAGGTCGAACTCGCCGGACTCGATCGGAAGACTCTCGTAACCTGCACGATCCTGCTGTTCGCGCTCGCGCACGGCCAGCCTTTTCAGGTGCTCGCGAAGCGCCTCCCGCACGAGCGCCGAACGATTGACACGGCGGCGCCGGGCGAGGCGGTCGGTCGCCTTCAGCAACTCTTTGCCAAGGACAATCTGCACGGTCCCCACACTGTTGATACTACTCAACAGTGGACTCAACAGTCAAACCGCCTGTCAGTTCTCCACTTCGAGCTTGTCTCGCCCGATGGGAGACCGCATAATCGCGCCGAATGAATCGCGGCGATACGGTTGGACGGTATCGCATCGACTCACCACTTGGCGGGGCGGGAACGAACGACATCGTGTTGTTCAAGGGTTTGAAACCGTAATCTTCCACAGTAATCTTCCAATCCACCAATCTTCCAATCTACCAATTCACGTGTCACCACCCGGCGCCGCCCCCTCCACCACCACTTCGTCCTCCCCCAAATCCTCCAAACCCCCCTCCGAATCCGCCGCCGCCAATGCGACCGCCGCCGCCGAAGGGGCCGACGCCGCTGTTCCAGCCGCTCCACGAGCCGCCGCCCCAGTGTGTGCCCCCGCGCCGCAGACGCGATCGCCGTCCTCCCGCGCTGTTCAGCAAAATAAAGATGACGATGATCCCGAGGATCATCCACGGGCTCAACTCAAACCCAGGGCGGCGCTCCGGAGAGGGCATCGGCACATCGCTGAGCGTGACGCCGCGCCCCTGGGCGATCCTGCCGATGAGCCGCGTGACGCCCGCCAGCAGCCCTGGGCCGTACTCGCCTCGCCTAAAGTGCGGCGTCATGTCGTCGCGGCTCACCTCGCCGGCATAACCGTCGGTGATGAACTGTTCGAGGTCGTAGCCGACTTCGACCCACACCCGCCGATCCTTCACCGCGAGCAGCACCAGCAGCCCGTTGTCCTTGCCCTTGGCGCCAATGCCGCGGCCGCGGTTCTCGAACATTTTCACGGCGTACTCGCGGATCTCGGCATACGGCGCAAACGTGTCGATCGTGGCCACGACGACGACATCGCCCGTCGCGCCCTTCAAGGCGAGGATGCGACGCTCGATCTCAGCTTCGCTGTCTCGGTCGATGACGTCCGCGAAGTCGTTGACGGGCTTCGTGAGCTCAGGAGAAAGAGGCTGGGCGAAAACGGATGCAATGGGCGCAATAGGTGTGCTAGGTGGCTGCTGGGTGCGCTAGGGGCGCTAGGGGCGCTTGGTGCGATGGGTGCGATAAGGACGAGCGTGAGCAGACCCACGCGACCCACGATCCCCACGCGCCCAACGATCCCCACGCGCCCCAGCAGGACAAGCACGCACGCGTACACGCGTGACAGCCCTAATCCCCAATCCCTAATCCCCAATCCCTGATGTGGTCGCGTCAGTGCTTCCACGTGTCCACGTACTCCACGATTCGCTCCGCCGCCCGAAGCGCGTCGGGGAAGCCTTTTTCGAAGTTGTCGAGGTTGAGCTGTGTCACGAGTGCCTTTGGCGCGATGCCTTCGAGCCGTGCGACATTTCTGACAAGGGCGCGAAACGGCAGGATTGCCGCCGACACGAGCCTGGCCACGGCCTTGGCGTCGCCGGCTGCCTCGATATATCCCTCGCGCAGGTGCACCACATGGCCGCGCGCCTGCACTTCGCACGCGCGCCGGAGATCCGGCTTCGGCACGAAGATGTCGGCGAAACGATCGGTCCCTGAAACGACGCGGCGCGTGGCGATGATTTCGCTGAGCTCGAGGGGAAACGCGTCGAGCGCACGGCGCAGCTCTCCGTCGATGAAGAACAGCGGCATATCGAGGCCTGCCTTGGTCCACCTCGCCGCGTGAGCGGCGCAACGATCGAGGTCCTCGATTGTCAGGCTCTGGACGACAGCGCACGTACTCGACGTGTCGCCAAACGCCGCAACCATTTCGAGCCGATCGCCGAAGATCTCCTTGAGCTCGGCGGCCAACGAGTCGATGCTCATGACTCAATGTTAACCGGTTACCGTTCACTGTTTACCGTCGTCTCACCGCCAAGAATTCTCAGCGTCTCAGCGGCTCGGCGGCGAAACAGGTAAACGGTTAGAATTGTCGCCGCATGAAAATGCGCCAGTTGAACGTGGGATGTTTTGGCGGCGGCACCGGTCTGCCCAGCCTGCTCGGGGGGTTGAAGAACAACCCGTGGCTTCGCCTCAACGCCGTCGTCACCATGTTCGACAGCGGCGGCAGTTCGGGACAGCTTCGCGACGAGCTGGGGGTCTTGCCCCCCGGGGACGTGCTGAAGTGCGCGCTGGCGCTTGCGCGCAACGAGGCCGAAGCGCGCCGCGTGCTGCTGTCTCGTCTGCCCTCAATCGACCCGCGTCTCGCCGGCCACACGGGCGGCAACCTGCTGCTGTCGATGATGGAGCGGTACAGCGGCGACTTCTTGTCGGCGGTCGACGGCTTGCAGTCGCTGCTCGGCTGCACAGGAAACGTCTGGCCAGTCAGCGTCGAGCGCGCCAGCGTGTGCGCCGAATACAGCAACGGCGTGCAGACGCGCGGAGAAGTCGAAGTCGACAGAGGGCAGAGCAGCGGCCAGTTCGTCAAACGTATCTGGCTCGAACCCGCTGCGCAAATTCATCCGTCGGTCGCCGCCGCCATCCGCACGTTCGACGCAGTGCTCATCGGTCCCGGCAGCTTTTACACGAGCCTCATGCCGATTTTCCTGGTCGAGGGTGTACGCGACGCACTGCAGGACGTGAAGGGGCCGGTGATCCTTATCGCGAACCTCCTGACCGAAGGCAGCGGCATGAACGGCTTCACTGCCGGCGATGCCGTGCGTCAGATCAGCGATGTGATCGGCCGGCCCGTCGACGCGGTCATACATAACGCGACGGGACCGTCCGAAGATGTGCTCTCGCGCTACGCCGCAGAAGAGAAACGGCCGCTGCAGCTGGGTCAGCTGCCGTCGGGCACCGAGCTCATCGAAGGAGATTTCTGGCAGGACCAAATTGCCAGGCATGGACGGAGGCGGCTCGCAGCGGCAGTGTGGCTTGCACTGGGGAAGAAGCTTCTGTAACGAAGAAAGAAAAACGAAAAACGAACAACGAAAAACGAATAGAGCGCCGGGCGAACGTCAGCGGCGCTTAGTGCGGCGTTTCGCACTGGTCCGCGTGTTTGTTGGCGCGGCACTCTTGCTTTTTTCGTTTTTCGCTTTTCGTTTTTCCTTACCCGTCGTCGCTCCCGGCCTTCTTCGCAACAGCCTTCTGAATTATTTCCTCGAGCATCTTCCCTGTTGCACCGCCCTTGGCGGGCCGGTTTGATTTCCAGATCGCCGGCGTGTCCGCCGCGAGGATATCTTCGAAGTCGCCCTCGCTCTTGACGCTGACGGGCGCGAACTCCGTGATGTCGACTGGGCCTGCCCAGTCGTCGCGATGCTTGATCAGCAGCCAGCTGCGTCCTTCGCCATACGACGGTCCTTTCGTGCGCACCAGTACCCACGAGCCCTTCAACTTGTAGCCGTCGAGCGTGAACTTGAGGTCGCCCTTCTCGAGCGCCGCATCGATGTCGTCGACTTCCGGCGTCCACGTGCCGCGGTCCCACAGCATGACGATGCCGGCGCCGTAGCCCTCGGGAATGACACCTTCGAAGTCGCCGTATTCGATCGGATGATCTTCGACGTGCATGGCGAGCCGCTTGACGGCGGGATCGAGCGACGGACCTTTCGGCACTGCCCAGGACAGCAGCACACCATTGTGTTCGAGGCGGAAATCGTAGTGGAGTTGGCTGGCGAGATGTTTCTGAACGCAGAAGAAACGATCGGACTTTTTCGCGGCTGATTTGCGAACGGCGGCAGGAGAGCCGGCAGGTTCCGGAGTTTTCTGAAAGTTGCGTTTCTGTTTGTACTTGTCTAAAGGCATGAAATTGGGGGCGCTAGGTGCGCTGGTGGTGCGCTGGGTGCGTTAGGTGCGTCGAGTGCGCACCTAGCGCCCCCAACGCACCGAGCGCCCCTAATTTACCAGCGCGGTTCCCGGCGTCCGCCGCCGCCACCGCCGCCGCCGCGGTTGCCGCGCTCGAAACCGCCGCCACCACCACCGCCACCCATGGGCTTGGGCCGCGCCTCGTTGACCACCAGCGGGCGTCCTTCCATCTTGAATTCGTTCAGCTCGGAGATTGCCTTCTGGGCCTCCTCGTCGCTCGCCATTTCAACGAACCCGAATCCCCGAGCGCGGCCCGTGGCCATGTCGCGCATGATGCGCGCGCTTTCCACGGTCCCCGCCCGGCTGAAGAGCTCGGTGAGCTCGGTTTCGCCGGTCTGATAAGGAAGGTTTCCCACGTACAGCTTGCGACCCATAACACTGACTCCTCGGTCCCCTGTGGAACCCATAAAAAACCCGGAGCGGACCGGACGGCCCGCGCCGATCGTTCACCTCGGAAAGTTGTGTGCGGAGTGTGGAGACAGAGGCTGGGGATTCAGCTCGTTCGGCACTGCGCAGAAACCGTCGATCTGGCGCACGACAGATTCAGTATACGCCTTGGGACGGGTTCGTGGTTGGTTGTTCGAGGTTGGCGTGACGCTGTGTCCTGATTTGCGACGCTACGCCACCAACCACCAACCACCAACCACCCACCACCCACAACTATTTGGGTTTGTATTCCGGCGGCAGCGCGTCGGTGCCGCTGAAGAAGAACTCCTCCATCTGCTTGGCCATCAGCTGCTGGGCTTCTTTTTGCCAGGGCATCAGGCGGTATTCGTTGAGGATCATCTTCATTCGGTCTTCCCACATTTTCCACGCCTGCGCGGAGACGTTGTCGTATATGCGTTTGCCAAGTTCGCCGGGCCATGGCGTTTCGTCGAGCCCGGGCAACTCTTTCTGTAATTTCGCGCAGAAAACGGTTCGTGCCATTGCGCAATCCTATCACTGGAGAGCTAAGGGCTTGGCCCTCAGCCCTAAGCCCTCGAGACAGAGCCCTGTCATAATCACCGCATGCCTGTAACTCACACCGTTGCACGTGGGCACCGCGGCAGTTTCGAAGACAACGTCAACGCCTATTTCGATCACGCGGCCACCTTCTGCAAGCACCCGTCCGGATTGCTCGGGCAGATCAAAGTGTGCAACTCCGTCTATGCGTTCGCGTTTCCAGTGCGCCATGCCGACGGCTCGATCGAAGTCGTGCACGCGTGGCGCGCAGAGCACAGCCATCACAAGCTGCCGACAAAGGGCGGCATCCGGTACAGCCCCCAGGTCGACGAGTCGGAAGTGAAGGCGCTTGCCGCGCTGATGACCTACAAGTGCGCGCTCGTCGACGTGCCATTCGGCGGCGCGAAGGGCGCGGTCCAGATCGATCCGTCGCGCTATTCAGTGGAGCAACTCGAGCGCATCACGCGCCGCTACACTCACGAGCTCGATCGCAAGAGGTTCATCGGTCCCGGCATCGACGTGCCTGCCCCGGATTACGGAACAGGCGAGCGGGAGATGTCGTGGATCGCCGACACCTATGGCCAGCTGCATACCGGAGAGCTCGAAGCACTGGCGTGTGTTACCGGCAAACCCGTTACCGAGGGCGGCATCCACGGGCGGCGCGAGGCGACCGGGCGGGGCCTGATGTTCGCGTTGTCCGAGGCGTGCCGCTCTGCGGAAGACATGCGCGCGCTTGGGCAGTCGGTAGGCCTCGACGGCAAGCGCCTCGTGGTGCAGGGACTCGGAAACGTCGGGTACCACGCGGCCAGGTTCTGCCGCGAGCAAGGCGCCATCATCGTCGCCCTCGCAGAGCGGGAGGGCGCGATTTACAACCCGAAGGGGCTCAACGAGGACGAAGTCTTCAACTTCCGGAAGCGCACCGGATCGCTGCTCGGCTTTCCGGGGGCCACCGACATTCTGCGGAGCGCAGATGCGCTCGAGCTCGAATGCGACGTTCTCGTCCCTGCGGCGCTCGAGAACGTGCTGACGGGCGAAAACGCGACGCGGGTCAAAGCGAAGATCATCCTCGAAGGCGCGAACGGCCCCACCACGCCAGAAGCCGACAAGGTCTTCAGGACGAAGGGAATCTTGGTCATTCCCGATGTCTTCGCCAATGCGGGCGGCGTCACCGTGTCGTACTTCGAATGGCTGAAGAATCTGTCGCACGTGCGGCTCGGCCGCATGGACCGCCGCCGGCAGGCGGCGACGGAGATGCGGATGCTGCATGCAATCGAGGTCGCGACGGGGAAGTTGTTCAGTGAGGCCGAACGCCAGTCATTCGTCAAGGTGACCGACGAGATGGCGATCGTGAATTCGGGTCTCGAAGACACGATGATTGTGGCCTACCAGGATATCCGCGAGGCCCTGCGCGTCCGAACCCAGGATGGGGGACCTCCGAACCGCCGCTTTCAAGCGCGCGATCGACAAAGTGGCCGTCGTGTACGAAGAGCTAGGGATTTTCCCGTGATCCACCGCCACGACGCTACGACGCCATGTCGTGTTTCTTTAGGAAGAAATTCGTTGCGCCGTTGCGCCGTTGCGGTGAGACACAGGAGTTTCCAGACGTGCAACTTCCACGCGGGCGTCGTTGAAACACGCGCCGGCGCCAAGGTCGGTCAGCGTGTCGGGCACGAGCACGTTGCTCGTGAACTGATTCCACGTGCTCTTCCGCCACAGCCCCTTCGGCAGCGACACCGTGCCTTCCCGAATCGTGGCTTCGACCTTCACCGCACACTGCACCTCGCCCAGCTCGTTGAACACCTTGACTGGGTCGTCATCTTTCAACCCGCGGGGACCAGCATCGGCCGGGTTCATCAGCAGCGCGACAGCCGGCCGCTGCAGCTCGCCCAGCGTCGAGCTGATCGTCTTGTCGCTCGCCGGCGAAATCAATGCCAGAGGAAAGCGATCGGTTGCGGGATCCGGTTGAAAGGTGTAAAGACCCAGAGGCGCTTCCGCTTCGAGCGCCGGCGGAAACAGGTCGATCTTCCGATCGAACGTGTTCGGCAGCACGTCCACGAATTGAACGGGCCTGAAACCGAATGGCGGCGCAGCCCTCCCCGTCTCCTCCATCTGTGCGCCGACGGTCCCCGGCAGCGTCTTGAAGATCTGCAGCAGCATGTCGAGCTCGTTGTCCGGCTCGGCGCCGCTCGAGCAGGCCGAGGCGGCGCGCCAGCTCGCCGAACACCTCGGGGTTCGACCGCGCTTCGCCGATCGCATCGATGACCGGCCGCACGAGCTGCAGGCTGATCGGGCCGTAGCCGCGCGCGAAGTCGTACGCCTCCAGGAACGTCGTGGCCGGCAGAATCACGTCGGCAAACACGGCCGAATCGGTCATCACCTGATCGAAGACGACGGTGAACAGATCGTCGCGGGCCATCCCGTCGAGCACGCGCTGCTGATCGGGCATCGTTGCGACGGGATTGCAGTTGTAGACGAACAGCGCCTTGATCGGCGGGTCGTCGTATTCCGTCAGCGCGCGGCCGAGCTTGTTCATGTTGACGACGCGCGTAGCCGGCTCGGGGCCGAGCCAGGGACGCGTGATGTTCCACGCCGCGGAGTTGCTCATCGAGTAACCGCCGCCGCGTATCCCGAACTTTCCGGCCACAGCCGGCAGAGCGAGAATCGACATCGCCGCATTGCCGCCGTTGCGATTCCGTTCGAGACCCCAGCCGCATCGAATGAGGGCGGGCGACGTGCGCGCGTAGTCTTCTGCGAGACGGCGCAATGCCGCCTCTGGCACGCCGGATGTCTCTGCCGCGCGGTCGATGGTCCACGCCGCCGCTCGCTCGCGCAGACGTTCGGCTCCCTTGGCGTGATCGGCGAGAAATTGCGTGTCGGCGAAACCGTTCTCGAACAGGTAGCGATGCAGGGCAAGCGCGATGGCGACGTCCGTGCCGGGCCGCGGCGCCAGGTGGAGATCGGCCTGCCGCGCGAGCGGCGTCGATCGGGGATCGATCACGACGAGCTGCGCGCCGGACTTCTGCGCGTCGCGCACGTACGGCACGAGATGGATGCCCGACGTCGATGGGTTGACGCCCCACAGGATGATGAGCCGCGCGTGCGGATAGTCTTCGTAGGTGACCGACGGCATCTTGCCGTAAAGGGCCTGCGCTGCAACACCGGTGGGGGCCGCGCATACCGTGCGCGCGAGGCGCGACGTGCCGAGGCGGCGGAAGAGCACCGCGTCGAGCGTGTCCTGCGTCAGCAGGCCATTCGATCCGCCGTAAGAAAATGGAAGGATGGCTTCGCCGCCCCATCGCTCGCGCACCTCGAGCCAGGCGTGTCGCAATCAGCTCGATCGCCTCATCCCAGCTCGACTGCGCCGGAAGCGCCCCTGGCCCTTCGGTCCCGTCCGCACGGCGGGATATTCCAGCCGCGCGTCGCCGTAGACGCGATCGCCGAACTTTCTGACTTTTGCGCAGATGTAACCGGCCGTCGGCGCGTTGAGCGTCGAGCCATCGATCTCGACGACACGGCCTTTACTGATCGTGACGGCAAGACTGCACGAGTCCGGGCAGTCGAGCGGACACGCGGTATCGACGACCGTCTCGTCGGTGTAAGGGGTCTGACCTCCTCGACGCTGGCGGGTCTCAGACCCTGCTTGGCGATTCATTCGTGTCAGGATACTAGCTGGTAGGTGGTAGGTGGTAGGTGGTAGGAAAAACTTGCTGAAGCTCGCGCTGATTCTTGTGGTCGCGGCGATTTCGCCCTGGTGCCGTTGCCTCGGCACGTCGTGGAGCGCACGTACTCGCGCGGGGTGTATGCGATGGTTCAGCCCAGGCTGACGGCGCTCAGCAACAGCACGTCCTTCGCGTGGTTCGATGCGCTCGTGCTGCTGTCCGTGGGCCTGACGGCCGCTCTGTGGATCTCCCGTCTGCGTGGCTTGCGCGCGGAAAAACAGCATCGCGACCACGCTGGCCGTTCTCGTCGTCGACACGGCTGCGATTGGCGCCGTTCTGTACCTGTGGTTTCTCTGCGTGTGGGGTCTGAATTATCAGCGACAACCGTTACGCGAGCAGCTCGACTTTCGCGAAGATCGGATCACGCGCGATGCGCTACGGGTGCTGGCTGCCCGTACGGTCGACGCGCTGAATGCGCTGCACCCGAATGCGCACGCGGCCGGGTGGCCCGATTTCGAATCGACGCCGGACGTGCTCGAGCCCGCGTTCGTCCGCGCGCAGCGCGACCTTGCGCTGCCGTGGACTGCGCACGCAGGCCGGCCGAAGCGGACGCTCTTCAACTTCTACTTCACTCGGGTCTCCATCGACGGGATGACGGGGCCATTTTTTCTCGAGACGCTCGCCAACGGCACGCTGCTGCCGTTCGAACGCGCGGCGACTGTCGCGCATGAGTGGAGCCACCTCGCGGGCTATGCGGACGAATCGGAAGCGAACTTCGTCGGATGGCTCGTCTGCATGCGGGGGCCGGTGTCCGCCCAGTACAGCGGATGGCTCTCCTTGTATGGCACGATCGCCGGCGCGCTGCCGCGATCGGAGCGCGACGACCTGATGCAGCGGCTCGACGAGGGTCCGAGGGCCGATCTCGGCGCCATGTCCGATCGCGTTCGCCGGCATGCGGTTCCGGCCGCCAGTCGCGCGGGCTATGCGCTGTACGATCGATTTCTGAAAGCCAACAGGGTCGAGGCAGGAGTTCGGAGCTACGGCGAAGTGCTGCGCCTGCTTCTCGGCACGCGCTTCGGCGACGACGGCTCGCCGGTGCTTCGCAAATGAGAATTGGAAGATTGACGATTGAAGATTGCCGGAATGTTGCCAGATTGTCGATTGACGATCACAGATTCTGAGAATCCTTCAGTCTGCAATCCGACAACAATCTGCGAATCTTCCACTCCACCAATCTTCCAATTCCCAGACCCTCCGTCAGCTACGAGGGAAGTTGCACGTCGTCGAGCGGGAGCGTCTGCTCCATCTTGGTGTCCACCGGCGAGGGCTGCGCCGGTGCCGCGGCCGGCGCGGGAGGCGGCGCAGTGCGCCGGCGTGCCGCTGTACGCGGTGCCGCGCGCTTCGCCGATTCGCTTCGCGCTCGGCTTGGCCGATCGCTTGACCGACATTTTCTTCGACGATTTTTTGCTCGAGGCCTTACGTGATTTCGCGGCAGTTTTTGCCGCCTTCCGGCGTTTCTTGGCCATGCGCGCTCCTCCAGTTGAAATGGGCGCGCGTATTCTATCTGATAAGCTAATTGCGCGCGTGCTGATCCTTCGGTTCGTTCTCTCGATCCTGCTCGTCGCCGTCAGCGTCCCGCCCGTGTTCGCCGATCAAACTGGTCACCGTGAAGACTGTTCCCGAGCCCCGGATGCCATTCGAGAACGGCACGGTCGAAATCAGCGTGGCCGGGGGCACCTCGCTCCCCATCTCGCTCCTCCATGCGGACCGCGACTATCAGCTGGCAATGGCATCTTTTTCCATCGGGCGCGTCATGGCTGGGCGGACCGGGGAAAGGCAGCCTCGAGCTCCTCGTCGAAGTGACGCCGTTCTTCCAGGTCCGTTGGCCGGACCTGGTGCGCGGCTGGTCGGTGTCGCCGCTCTTCGTGCGCTGGAACTTCCCGGCGATGGGCAACGGCGCGGCTCGTGTGTTCGGCGAGGGCAGCAGCAGTCTTCTGTTTACGGCGAAGCCGGTGTCCGTCAGCACGACGACCTTCCAATTCATGGAGCAAGTGGGGTTCGGCGTTCGCTTCGAGGAAAGCCATGGGCGGGCGTGGCTCGTTGGCTATCGCTTCCAGCACATCTCGAACGGCGGGCGGGTACAGCCGAATGTAGGCGAGAATTTTAATTTCGTCTACCTGGGTTTCAGCTTTCTCCGCTGACACAAACCGTCAGTTTCTGCAAACGAACCTACATTCATGTCGCTGCCCGTAGGCTGGTCGCGCGTCCATCGGCCACGCATGCGTGTGGTGAGGCCCTGGCTCGGGGAGTCTGTCCGACAATCTGGACAGCGTTGTTACCTTCACTCCACCAGATACACACGAATGTCGTATCTGGTTGACGGGCTGGCCCGTCGACCAGGTCGACATCCCTCAGATTGCTCAGCAAATCGCACAAATTGCGATGTGTCCGGTTGGGAAGGTTTTGGTACGTCGCTTGCTATTTCATTCGGCGTGAATAAAAGGCACCCCGATCTTTCCCGTGCGGTTGCGCCAGCGCGCGCATATTCCTCTCGAGTGCTGCTACGTCTGCACCCCTGACAGGTACTCATACCTTCCATACTTCGGACTTCTCTCGGTTCAGCGCTGCCGCCTCCGTTACGGGAAAGATCGGGTTCAGGCCCGGTCTTTCTATTGCTCCTCATTCTTTCTGCCATCTCAGCCTCCGCCTGTTTTTTCAGAAGATGCTAGGATGAGCGCCTCATTTTTGGCGCCTGCGGCCCGAGCGAGGCGCGCAGCCGCCGAGCGAGAGCGAGCGGGGTGGTGCCCCGCGAGCACGAAAAAGGAGTGACGAGCGTGTCCAGCAAAATCGGGTTCATCGGTCTCGGCATCATGGGCAGGCCCATGGTGAAAAATCTTCTAAAGGCCGGTCACAAGTGACCGTGTACGACATCGTGCCGGCGGGCATGGAGGACGCCGCGGCCGCAGGCGCCGAAAAGGGCTCTTCGCCGAAGGATGTCGCGGCAAGGACGGACATCATCATCACGATGGTACCCGATGGGCCCGAGGTCGAACAGGCGGTGTTCGGTCCCGACGGCGTGCTCGAAGGTGCGAAAAAAGGCTCGACCGTCATCGACATGAGCTCGATCAGCCCGATGGTGTCGCAGAAAGTCGGCGCGGCGCTCGAGGCGAAGGGCATCGAGTTTCTCGATGCGCCCGTGAGCGGCGGCGAGCCGAAAGCCATCGACGGCACGCTCGCCATCATGGTCGGCGGCAGGAAAGAGGTGTTCGACAAGATGGAGCCGATCCTCAAGACGATGGGCTCGACGGTGACGTTGACGGGCAAGATCGGCGCCGGCAATGTGACGAAGCTGGCGAATCAGATCATGGTCGCGGTCAACATCGCGGCGATGAGCGAGGCGCTTGCGCTCGCCACCAAAGCGGGCCTCGATCCTGAAGTAGTGTTCAACGCGGTCAAAGCCGGCCTCGCCGGCAGCACGGTGCTCAACGTGAAGGCGCCGATGGTGTACTCGCGCAACTTCAAGCCCGGATTCCGCATCCGTCTGCACCAGAAAGATCTTCGAAACGCGCTGCTTGCCGCCGAGTCGCTGAAGGTGTCGCTGCCGCTCACCAGCACCGTGCAGAACATGCTGATCGACTTGATGAACAACGGGAAGGGCGATCTCGATCACTCCGCAATTGTTCAGGTGATCGAACAGGCGTCGGCAGTGGAGGTGAAGAAGCCGAGCTAGCGAGAACGAGAAACGAAAAACGAAGGACGAAGAGCGAAGAAAGCCAGACGCCGAGCGTGTTCACCTACTTCATGTCGGCGATGAAACAGCCGACAGCCTGGGTGTGCGAAGGGCTGACCGCTTGGCCCGCGAGCGCGGCCGTCAAGGCATTCCTCAGATCGTGCCGGGTGGCGGCCGGCCGCTCGCGGCCCAGCTCGACGAAGCGGTCGTCGATGCGGCCGCGATAGACGAGCCGCTGACGTGCGTCGAAGACAGCCGCCTCCGGCGTGATGGTAGCGCCGGCTACCTTCACGAGCGCGCGATCGCGATCGCGTTCGGCGATGGGGGGATAACCGAAGTCCCGAAGATGCCTGGCGATTGCCGTCTCGTCATCGAGCGGGTTCGGATAGACCAGGCGGAATCTCACGCCGCGGGGTGAGAACTCGTCATGCAGCCGCTTGATTTCTGGCGCGTACCGATTCGAAACGGGACAGTCGATGCTGACGAAGATCAGCACCGTTATTGCCAGTGCGCCTAACACAGCGTCCTCGTTGTCTGACAGACCGTCTTACGTGGGCGACTCGCCGGCACCGCTCCAGCTGATTTCGCTCGGTATTCCGTCACAACACCGATGGTACGGCCGTTGCTCCCGACGCGGTACACCGTCTGCGACGGAGGCTTCGATCTGTGCGTCACAAGCATCTCATTGCCCTCGGCTTCGCGGCACTCATGCTCGCGCTTTCAAGAGCTTCTGCCGAAGCACAACCGCATCACGGGGCTGGCGGATATGTCAGCGTTATTCCACACTCGCCGCTGTTGTGGGGCGCCGGCTTTCACGGTGGCTTCTATCATCCCTATTATCCGGGCTTCGGCCCGTGGTACCCCTATCCGCATCCAGCGTTTGGTCTCCCGCCCGGCAGCCACCCAGCCGTCGCGTTGCGCCTGCAGGTGAACCCGCCTGACGCATCCGTCTTTGTCGACGGCTATGCGGCTGGGACCGTCGACGACTACGACGGCGTGTTCCAGCGGCTACGTCTTGCTCCTGGTCCTCACGAAATCGTCATTCATCATCCACGACACCGCACGCTCAGGCAGCACATCTATTACAACCCGGGTTCGACACAGACGATCCGCCACATCCTCGAACCCTTGTTGCCGGGTGAAACGCCCGAGCCGCAGCCGGTACCGCACGCGCTGCGGGTGTACGCCGGGACGGCCGGACAACCCGGAGCTCCACCGGTCGTCGGAGGAAATCCCCCACCCAATGCGACTCGTGCCGGGACGCTTGCGCTGCGCGTGCAACCGGGTGATGCGACCGTACTCGTCGACGGCGAGTCGTGGCGCGGGCCGCAGACGCAAGACCGGCTCGTGATTCAGCTCGCGGAAGGGCCCCACCGCGTCCGCATCGAGAAGCCCGGTTTCCAGGCGTTCGTAGTCGACGTCGAGGTCCGCGCCGGCGAGACGGTCAGCTTCAACGTCAGTCTGCTGTCGCAATAGGAAGGTTAGTGGTTGGTGGTTAGTGGTTGGTGGTAACCACTAACCACTAATCTAACCACTAACCACTAACCACCAGCACGCTATAATCGCGCCTTAGTGACCACCACGACTCTCGAACATTCATCCGGACGCGATCTGCTCGACGACTGCGTCCACTGCGGCTTTTGCCTTCCGACATGCCCGACCTATCTCTTGTGGGGACAGGAAACAGATTCGCCGCGCGGCCGCATCCACCTGATGAAACTTCGGCGCGACGGTCGCGAGACCAACAGCGCCAGCTTCGTTCGGCACATCGACACCTGCCTCGGCTGCATGGCGTGCGTTACCGCGTGCCCTTCGGGCGTGCAGTACGACTCGCTGCTGGAGGCGGCGCGGCCGCAGGTAGAACGCGACGCGAAGCGCGGCGTCGGCGATCGTGTATTCCGCCGCTTGATCTTCGCCATGTTTCCTCATCCCGGGCGTCTGCGCGCGTTGACGTGGCCCCTCAGCCTGTATCAGAAGCTCGGCATCCAGCGCCTCGTGCAGTCCAGTGGGCTGCTTGGCTTGCTGCCGAAGCGTCTGCAGGCGATGGAGCGTCTGCTGCCCCCGATCACGTTCGGAGCGGCCGATCTTCCTGAAACAATTCCGGCGCAGGGGCCGCAACGCAAGCGGGTCGCACTGCTTCTCGGCTGCGTCCAGCGTGTGTTTTTCGCGAACGTCAACGAAGCCACCGCGCGCGTGCTTGCTGCTGAAGGCTGTGAAGTGGTTGTTCCGCAGGCACAAGCGTGCTGCGGCGCGCTGGCCGAACACGCGGGCGAAGAAGAAGATGCGATGGCGGCGGCCAGGAAACTCATCGATGCGTTCGAGGGCGTGGGCGCCGACACGGTCGTCATCAACGCCGCTGGCTGCGGCTCGGCGATGAAGCGATACGGCCATCTGCTGCGCAACGACCCGGTATATGCAGCGAAGGCGAAGGCATTCGGCGCGAAGTGCAAGGACATTTCCGAGGTGCTCGCAGAGCTCGAGCCGCGCGCCCCTCGAGGCGCCGTCCGGCTCAAAGCCGCGTATCACGACGCCTGTCACCTGCAGCATGCGCAGGGTGTGCGGGCGCAGCCGCGCCGCGTGCTGCAATCGGTTCCCGGCGTGGAGGTGCGCGAGATTCCCGAATCGGAAATCTGCTGCGGGTCCGCCGGTATTTACAACCTGCTGGAACCGGAAGCCGCCGCCGAACTGCGCGATCGCAAAGTGCGGAACATTCTGAAAACCGATGCGGACGTGATCGTCTCGGGCAACCCCGGGTGTTTGCTCCAGATTGCGACCGGGCTCGAAGCCGCGGGCAGGCCCATGCGCATCATGCACCTCGTCGAGGTCCTCGACCAGTCCATCCGTGAGGCCCAGCGAACAAACTAGGCTCATCGCCGCCGCTGCCATTGCCACTGCGGCGGCCTGGGCGTACACGATCTCGAGCGCCGGCGCGATGTCGTCGTCGATGCCGATGCCCGGCGGGTGGTCGATGTCGATGGCGTGGATGAGCATGGGCAATCAGCCGCCGGCTGCGCACGCCGCGATGTTCCTCGTCATGTGGGCGGTGATGATGATTGCCATGATGCTGCCGTCGGTGATGCCCGCCGTGCTGCTGCATCGGCGGCTGATTCAGTCGCGCCGCGAGCGCGGCGATCGGACTCCGGGATCGCACTTCCTTCTCCTCACCGGCTATTTTTCGGTCTGGGTGGCGTTTGGCGCCGTCGCGTATGCGATCGGCATGACGCTCGCGTGGGCAGCGATGCGATCGATTCGCGTGAGCGTGCTCGTGCCCGCCGCGACGGGTGTCGCACTGGCCATCGCCGGCGCCTACCAGCTGACGCAGTGGAAGCAGCTCTGCCTCCATCATTGCCGATCGCCGCTCGAGTTCTTCGCCCGGCACGAAATCCGCAGCGCCGCCGATTCCTGGCGATTCGGTGTGCATCACGGGGCGTACTGCGCCGCGTGCTGCTGGGGACTGATGGTCATCCAGCTCGTGCTTGGCGTGATGAGCGTGCCCTTGATGGCACTTGTGGCCCTCGTGATTGCGCTCGAAAAACAGTGGCGGCATGGCGAAGCATTGGCGCGAGTGGTGGGCGCGGCGTCGGTCGCCGCGGGCATCGTTCTGGCGCTTCGGGCTACAATTCGCGGATAAGCCGCGAGCGGCGAGGAGCGGGGCGATGGGACCCCGGCGACAAACATGAGAACCGAGTGGCGGATCGTCGGCGATGAAACCGCAACGTGCAATTGCGCATGGGGGTGTCCGTGCCAGTTCAACGCGCTGCCGACGCACGGGCGGTGCGAGGCGTTGGTTGCCGTCCACATTCGCGAAGGGCATTACGGAGCGACAAGGCTGGACGGCGTCACATATGCCTGCGCCTACTGGTGGCCCGGCGCGGTGCACGAGGGAAACGGCATCGTGCAGTTCGCCATCGACGAGCGCGCGACGACTGAGCAGCGACAGGCAATCCTGAACATCTCGAGTGGAAAAGAAGGCTGCACTCTCTTCGAGATTTTCGCGTCCGTCGTCTCGACGGTGCTCGATCCCGTGTATGTTCCGATCGAGCTGACGAGCGATCGCGACACGCGCGTCGGTCATTTGAAGGTGCCCGGCCTCTGGGGATTCACCGTCGAGCCGATCAAGAATCCCGTTACCGGCGAAGAGCATCGGGCGCTCATCAAGCTGCCGAATGGATTCGAGTACAAGGAAGCGGAAATGGGGAACTGCATCGAGAATTACGCGAAGATCGGCGACAAGGTGATTTCGAACAAGAACAGCTACGCGCAGTTTGCCGCGGTCGACTGGTCGAATGCCTGACGCGTTTATTGCCGACACGGCCGTCTCGCTGCTTGGAGTCGACGCGGTTCGACTCGGCACGCCGTCTGATGCCGTGGAAGGCGTCGTGCCTACCATCATCGTCGAGCCGGCCTCTCCCGACGCTGTCGGCGCTGTGCTCGAGTGGGCGTCGCGCCAGAAGCTGTGCGTGCTGGTCCGCGGTTCCGGTAGCAAGCTCGGATGGGGGCCTGCGCCGCGGCAGGTCGATGTTTTGATGTCGACCACGCGGCTGAATGCGGTTGTCGCCCATCGCCATGGCGATTTGACGGCCACCATCCAGGCGGGCGCGACGCTGGGCGACGTCAATCGCGCGCTCGCGCAGCACCGCCAGTGGATTCCCCTCGATCCTCCGTTCGCAGATCGCGCGACGATTGGCGGCCTCGTTGCGACCAACGACAGCGGGCCTCGGCGCCACCGATACGGGTCGCCACGCGACTTGATTATCGGCGTCGAGTTCGCGCGAGCCGACGGGCGACTGGCGAAGGGGGGCGGCATCGTCGTCAAGAACGTCGCGGGCTACGATCTGCCGCGCCTGATGACGGGCTCGTTCGGAAGTCTCGGCGTCATCGTGACGGCCACCTTCAAGCTGTATCCCCTCACCGCGGCATCGCGAACACTCCTTGCCGAGCCGTCGAGTCCGTCCGATCTTGGTGCGCTGGCGTTGAAGCTGGCGGCGAGCCACCTGACACCGACCGCCCTCGAATTCACCACTCATCCGCTGCGACTGCTCGTCAGGTTCGAGTCAATCGAGGCATCGGTCGATCCAGCAATCCGAGACCGCCTCGAAGCTGATCGCGGAGAGCGGCTGCCAGGCGCAAGTGCTTTCGGAATCGGCGGAGCGGGAATATTGGGAGAGTCACGGGCGCTTCACAGAGGACGATCGCGGTGCGCTTGTGAAGGTGAGTGCGCTGCCGACAGAGCTTGCAGAAACGCTTGGCGTGATCGAGCGGCTGGCGGGCAAGCGCGGCTACATGGCGGCCGGACGGGCCGGGGCCGGCGTATTCCTGCTTCGGATTACCGAGGACGTGCAGTTGCAGAAGCGCGTCATCGACGGACTTCGCGATGCCCTTCAGCTTGGCCGAGGCAGCGCCGTTCTCGTGAAGGGCTCACCCGAGCTGAGGGCGTACGTCGATGTGTGGGGTCCGATGGGCGATGGCCTTGCGCTGATGAAGGCCGTAAAGCACCAGTTTGATCCCGCAGGGATATTTGAGTCCGGGCAGGGGACCGGGGGGCTTGTAAGTGCGATCGCCGTTGTCTGCTCCATTCACCTTTGCAACGAATTCTTCCCAGCTCGGCGGCGGCGGTGGCGGCGGTGGAGGACCGCGGCGTTTTTCTACGTAGTTCGGCACGGGCTTAGCCGGCAGGTTCGGCAGCGACAGCGGTTCGAAACGCGGAAACAAGAACCATAACAGCGTCATCACTGTCGCGGCGGCGATACAGACCAGAGCAAGTTTTCTCCGCATGAGTTGTTCTCCTGTGAACGCGTGCTCGAGTCGCCACGAGAGGTCCGCGGGCACTCCTCGCGCGAGCCGTATCAGGATGTGAATGGCCGTCGCATCTCCGTTTCCCGGGTCGTGAAGCGCCTCCCAGATATCCGAATCAATCTCAGCGCGTCGTCGCCTTCGGATCGCTGCCTGCATGCCTGCGGTGTAGGCGCGCGTCCATGAGCGCGCCAACGTCACCGCAATCGCGAGAAGCCACCGACTCATGCAGGTCGCAGCTTACGATTCCCTCGGGTCGCAGGTTTTACCCGAAGCGCACGGCTATGCTCTCTGGCAACTGTTTCGCCCTTGCCGGTCAGCGAGTACAAACGCCGGCCAGGACGGTTTTCGCGGGCTGGTATGTCCGGATCTTCCCACCGGCTGACGAGCAGCCCCATCTCTTCGAGCCGCGTGAGGGCGCGGTAGAGCGTCCCGTACGCGGTCAGAAGCCGGGCATCCGAGTCTTCCCGCAGGTGTTTGGCCAATTCGTAGCCGTGAAATTCCGTGGTGTTTCGGCGCGAGAGCGCCCACGCCGACGCACAGATCGAAAGTTCGAGCGGAAGCAGCTGACCGGGTTTTCGTCGCACGGCCCGTATTATAAGCAGATATATGCTTATAAAGCAAACGGCGAGATGAACCTGGAAAGCGAAGCGGGGAGCTACATCCGGTCGGCCAATCCGGCTTTCTCGGCTGGATGCTGACGATATGGTCCCGGCACTTCACCACACATTCGCGGAGTGGGAAAGACCTTTCCAGGATTGCAAATGTTCTCGGGATCGAAGGCTCCGCGCAGCAGTTGCATCGTCTCGAGATCGGCTTCAGAAAACATCTTTGCCATCGACGCCGACTTGTCGGCGCCGACGCCGTGCTCGCCCGTGATCGAACCGCCGGCTTCGATGCAGTACATCAGAATTTCCGACGCCACTTTTTCCGCAAGCTCTCCCTGACCGGGAATCTGCTCGTCGTAGCAGATCAGCGGGTGAAGGTTGCCGTCGCCCGCATGGAACACGTTGCCAATCCGCAGACCCGATCGCTCTTCGAGCGTGCGGATGCGTGCGAGCACCTCCGGCAGCTTCGTGCGCGGAATGACGCCGTCCTGCACGTAGTAGTTCGGCGACACGCGTCCCATCGCGGCGAACGCAGCCTTGCGGCCTTTCCAGATGCGCGCACGTTCGTCGTTGTTGCGCGCGATCTGAACTTCGGTGCCGCCCGGTTCGGTGGCAGATCGCTTCGACGAGCTGGAAGAGCCCTTCGACTTCGGACTGCGGGCCGTCGAGCTCGACGATGAGCACAGCTTCGGCTTTCGGAAAATTCGGATGGACGGCCGCCTCGGCAGCTTCGATCGTCAGCCTGTCCATCATTTCGACCGCGGCCGGGATGATACCGGCAGAGATAATCTCCGATACCGCAGCCCCGGCGGCCTCTGTCGAGGCAAATGCCGCCAGGATCGTTTTCACGGTCTCTGGCACGCGCAGGATTCTAAGCGTCACTTTGGTGACGACGGCGAGCGTACCTTCCGAGCCCACGAGCGCCCCAAGGACATCGATGCCGGGCGCGTCGAGTGCGGGCCCGCCGAGATGGATCATCTCGCCGTTGGGAAGAACCGCCTCGACGCCCAGGACGTGATGAACGGTGAACCCGTATTTCAGGCAGTGCGCGCCGCCGGAATTTTCGGCGACGTTGCCGCCGATCGAGCAAATCAGCTGACTCGACGGATCGGGCGCGTAGTAGTAGCCATGCGGCGCCACGCGTCTGGTCACATCGAGGTTGATCACACCCGGCTCGACGGTGACGCGCTGATTGGGAATGTCGACGTCGATGATGCGGTTCAACCGCGAGAGCCCGATGAGCACGCCATCGGGGCGCGGAAGCGCGCCGCCGGACAAGCCCGGTGCCGTGCCCGCGCGCGATGAAAGGAATCTTCTGCGCGTGGCACAGACGGACGATCTGCTGCACTTCTTCTGCCGTACCCGGCAAGACCACGCAACCGGGTTTCGCTTTCAAGCGCGCGAGTCCATCCGATTCGTACGTCGACAACTCGTCCGGATCGCGGAGGATGCCCGCAGGCCCGACGATGCGCTCGAGGCCCTGGATGAAATCGACGTTCAACATCGGATTGTCAGGTATCGTAGCATGGAGATTCCGCTATCCCTTCAGCGCCGCGAGCCGGCGCTCGGCGTCTCTGAGCGCCTGCTCCGCCTTTTTAATCTCGCGCTCCCGTTTTTCTCTTTCCTTCCGCGCTTTCTCTTCGTCCTTCCGTGCCTTCGCCTCAGCTGCCTTGCGACGCGCCTCTTCCAATTTGAGCCGCTTCAAGTCTTCGCGGCTCGGACCCGCGGGAGCAGGAGTGGGCTTTTCCTTTGCCTTTTCTGCGTTCGACGTCGATGGGGCGTGGCTTTATGCCGGTGAGCAAGCTGAAACCGACGGGCGCCGGTTCGCGGGTGAGGCGGCCCGGCGTTCGTCTGTTGGCAATGCCGCGAGGGTGCGGCGAACGGCGTCACGCACGGCGTCGGTAAGCGACGCGCCCCGTTTTTCAGCGATCGCGACCGCTTTGGCGTACGCTTTTTCGAGCGTCGTTCGATGAAGCTCGTCGGGCGTGCGAGTTTCCACCTTGCGCCCGTTCAGTGCGGCGCGATGCGCCGCCCGCAGTTTCTCAGAGGCGTTCACGAGCGCGTTGTAGGTGGGCGCATCCTGCCAGTAAAGTTGATTCACCGCCCACATCGCCACTGACGGCTTTGCGAGCGATGCGACACTCGCCTTGTCGTTGCCGGACAACGTCTTCGCAAGGGCGTTGCGCGCTTTCGTGAACTCATCCAGCGGCAGCTTGTACAGCTCGTCGGTCCGGGAATCGAGTTTCGGTGTCATCTCACGCCTTCGCCGGCGAGTCCGCCCTCTCCTGGCCGAACAGTTCACGATGTGCGCGCTCGCGCTCGCGATCGATTTGTTCCGCGGTCGCACCCAGGCGCTCGAGAATCGTTTCGACCAGGCCGAGTGCAACCTCGCCTTCGCCCGTGAACACCCGGTCGGCTCCAGCTTTCTGCATGTCCGGAAGATCTCGAAGATACGCGGCGCGCGCGAGCACCTGGACCTTCGGATTCAGATCGCGCGCCATTCGAATCACTTCGGCCGCATCACCCATGCCCGCCGACGTCAGGATCACCGTGCCGGCGTGCGCCGCGCCTGCCGCTTCGAGCGTATCGCGTTTGGTGGCGTCGCCATACACGGCGTCGATGCCCTCCTCGCGAAGCCGCCGTACTGTGTCCATGTTGAGCTCGATGACGCCGGGCTCGATGCCGTTGTCGCGAAGCAGTCGCACCAGGGTTCGGCCGGTTGGACCATACCCGATGACGATCGCGTGCCGGTCCGGATCGAGCTTCCGCTCGGGTCCTTCGCTCGCTCTGGAATCCCGAAATGGGGGATTCAACAACTTCCACAGTCGCGGATGCGAGGCGGCCCATTTCTCGATGTGGGGGATCGACGCGATAGAGGATCGGATTCAACACGATTGACGCGATCGAGGCGGCGACCAGCGTGTTGGTGGCTTCCGGCGGCAGGATGCCGAGCTCGCGGCCGAGGCTCGACAGAATGAAGGAGAATTCGCCGATCTGCGCAAGGGCAATCGCAATCGCCAGCGACACCTTGAACGGATACCCGAGCAGCCGCACGATGACGAGCGCGATCAGCGGCTTGCCGACCATCACGACGGCGAGCGTTCCCAGAATCAGGCCCGGAGCCTCGAGCAGATAGCGCGGCGACAGCAGCATGCCGACCGCGACGAAGAAGAGCACGGCAAACGCATCGCGCATGGGCAGCGCTTCGGACGCGGCCCGAAGGCTGTAATCGGAACGGCCGACGACGAGCCCGGCGAGAAACGCGCCGAGCGCCATCGAGACGCCGAAGACAGCGGCAGAGCCGACCGCGATACCCAGCGCCAGGGTCAGCACGGTCAGCGTAAAGAGCTCGCGCGACCCCGTGTCCGCGACATGGTCGAGCACGTACGGAATCACGCGCGTCCCGACGACGGCGGTGAAGCCGACCAGTACGGCGACTTTCAGAGCTGTGACGCCGAGCGCAGTGATGATGCTCGATTCCGATCCGCTGTCCGCAAACAGCACGGGCAGCAGCACGAGCGCCAGCACCGTGAACAAATCCTCGACGACGAGCCAGCCGACGGCGATATGCCCGGTGGGAGTGTGAAGGTCGCGATGGTCGGCGAGCACGCGGATGAGCACCACCGTGCTGGCCACTGCGAGCGCCATGCCGAAGACGATTCCGGCCGGCCAGCTCCATCCGAACCATCGCGCGAGGAGCGGCGCCCAGAACGGTGGCCACGACGCTTTGCGCGATGGCTCCTGGAATTGCGACGCGTCGAACGGCGAGCAGTTCTTCGATATGGAACTGGAGGCCGACGCCGAACATCAGCAGGATGACGCCGACTTCTGCGAGCTGTTCGGCAATCTCCGCATTGGCGACAAATCCAGGCGTGTGCGGACCGACCAGTGTGCCCGCAAGCAGATACCCGACGATGGGAGACAGGCCCGCGCGGTGCGTGAGGTAGCCCAGGATCAAGGCGGCCGTGAAGCCGCCTGCAAGCGTGAGAATCAGATCCAGGTTGTGCACGGGCCGATCGTACTACGCCGCCTTGCGCTGCTCCTCTCGGATCACCCGTTTGTACCACCACGAGGTGAGCAGCGGTGTGAGGATCGCGGTGACGATGACCGACGCGGCGACCTGCACTGTCGCCGCTTCGGCGACCGGCGCGTAGGTGGTGTCGGCCATCGCGACAGCCTTGGGCACCGCGGCTGAATTTCCCGCGGTGCTCGACGCCGCGGCTCCGGCGATGCCGCTGCCGCCGAGCAGCTTGTCGGCAAGGATGCAGACGAAGCCAGTGACGACGACGACGGTGATCCCGAGAACCACGCCGGGCAGGCCCGCTGTGACGACGGATTTCAAATTGATGGTCTGGCCGAGCGTGAACGCCATGAACGGTATGATGATCGGTTCGTGCGAGCCGAAAAACTGCTTGATGTCGTCGTCGAGGTTGCCGAGCAACGCGCCGGCCAGGATGGGAGCGATCACCGACACCATGGTCAGCCAGGGGATCACCGCGAGCCCCGCGCCCACGAAAATCAGCATCGTCAGAAACGGGCCCGTTTCGATGCTCTGGACGACGTATGTGCCCGAATCGTCCTTGTTGCCCATCACGCTGGTAAGCGCGAGGAACATCCCGCCGTTGGTGTCGCTCATCGCGACCATCACCGCCAGCGTACTGAGCCCGAGCACGCTGCCGCCGAAGTAGTTGGCGACCGCCAACGCAAACAGCGTTGCGGTGCCTACTTTGGCGACCAAAATGCCTCCGCCGCGCAGCAGCATTCGCGGTGCAGCCCTGAATGTCATTTTGGTACCGACGGTGAAGAGATACATCCCCAGTACTGTCGGGTAGCCAACTCCGGTCAATGCCTGAGTGAACCCGCCAATCCTCAATAAGTCCGGGAAAAACGTGTTGAGGACCATGCCGAGGAACAGCGGCACCACCATGAGTCCGCCGGGCACGCTGTTGACCGTCTTCAGGATTTTCATGGGGGCCTATTCTACTTGCGTAAAGTCGAGAGGAGCGATATAACATCGGCCTCCTTGGAAAATCGTTTTACTTCCCATGATTGGTTCCGTTTGGCCAAGTGGACGACTGTCTGCTGGATCGTGGTGTTCTGGAAACTCAGTGCGCCGGCGCTGATGGATCCGGACGAAGCGCACTACGCACAATTGACGCGCGAGATGCTGCGCGCGGGCAATTGGATGATTCCGCTGCTCGACGGCCTTCCCTACATTGACAAGCCTGTTCTCTTTCACTGGCTGCAGGGGCTCGCCATTGCCATGCTGGGCGAGACGGAAACCGCGATGCGGCTGCCCAGCGCGATCGCAGCCGTCGGGTTGTTCCTGCTGACGCGGTGGACCGGAACACAGTTGCTGGACGGCCGAATCGGCGTGCGCGCATGGCTGATGCTGGCGACCTTGCCGCTGACGTTTCTGCTGGGCAGCATCGGCGTGTTCGACATGGTGTTTACGGCGTTCCTGTTTGGCGCCATTGCATTCGCGCTTGTCGCCGCCCTGCGGAATCGGCCACGCCTCCAATACGTTGCGTACGTGTTCCTGAGCCTTGCGGTGATGACCAAGGGGCCGGTCGCCCTCGCGCTGGCCGGAGCGTTCTTTCTCGCGGGCCTGGCGTGCGGCCGGGAATGCCGCACGGCGCTGCTCTCGCTGCGCTGGGTGACTGGCGCACTTCTTGACCGTGCTGTTGTCGCTGCCGTGGTTCGTGTGGATGTACTACGCGCTGGGCTGGCACTTCGTGCAGCAATACGTGCTTGCAGGCAACATCTACTACGTCACCCAGCCGCAGTCGTTCTCGAACCGCGCGTTCAATCACACGTTGTATGTGTCGACGTTCTTTGCCGGCTTTTTTCCGTGGAGCATCGTCGTGCTCGGCGGCGCGCTCGACACGATTCGCCGATGGCGCTCGGCGATCAAGATTCCGCCCGAAGAAATTCTTCTGTGGGTATGGGTCGGCGTGGTCTTCGTATTCTTCAGCGTGGCGCGCTTCAAGGTCGATCGCTACGTTTATCCGGCCGCGCCCGCGTGCTGCCTGCTCGCAGCGCGGGCGTGGATGAGCCTCAGCGCATTCCGGCCCGATCTCGCGGCCTCGCGCGATAACCTCTTCGCACGCTGGTCCGTCGTGGTTCTCGGGCTCATTCTCGTCGCTGGCGGGGGCCGTTGCCGGATTCTCGCTGTTCGACCTCGGGCTCGATCTCCCGCGAACGGCTCTGGTGATTCCAATCAGCCTCGCCACAGGCGGCCTGATGCTGGAGGCGACGATCTTTCGGCGCAGGGCCGTGTCACCGAGGCTGTTCGGCGCAATGCTCGTCATGCTGCTCGTTGTGTACAGCTCCGTGCTGGCGATCGGAATACCACTGCTGGAGCGGGCGCGGCCCACGGCGGCCATCGCCGAAAATCTGCGGCCGAAGCTCTCTGCAGACGATCAGATCGGGCTCTATCGCCTCGAGAAGTGGCGCTTCAGCCTGCGGTATTACCTCGAACGTCCGATCAGCCGGCTGCAGAACCCCTCGGACGTCAAAGAGTTTCTGAACAACAAGGGCGGCTACATCCTGATGCTCGACGAAGACCTCGCGCGCCTGCGGAAAGACGGCGTAAATCTTCGCTCGGTGGGCGAGCGGCCCGCGGTCACCGGCACAACGGGCCGGGGGCTGCGAAAGCAGAAATGGGGCGCGCTGGTCGTGGCGACCTCGGACGACACGCCGCGCACGAAAGAAAAGCCGTAAAATATCCTCATGCGGGGCACGATGAGACACGCATTGCTTCAGGCTCTCCTGTTTGCGCAACTAAAGTTGCGCCCTACGGTAGTAGCCCTAACGGTAGGGCGCAACTTTGTTGCGCCGTCCTGTGCGCGCTTCTCAGCGTGGCCGCGAGCGCCCAGGAGCGCCAATGGCAGAGCGGCACCTGGCGCGAGTCGAATATCGAGCGGCCGAAGGTGTCGTTCGGCGTGCAATCGCGCGACCCGAACAGCACCCTGCCGCGAACAGCGTCCGCGCGCGAAATCCGTACGTTCGTGATCGATACGCGTACCCACCGCCTCGAGCTGCGGCAGGACGTCACCGCCGACACGCCGCACATCGATGTGACGCTCGGCAACCCGGTGCAACTCGCCATCGACAAGAAAACGGTTTACGTGAAGGACGGACTGGGCAAAGAACACAAGTTGAGCCTGCGGAAACAGACCACGCTCGAACGCTGACTCCGGTCTCGTCAACCCCGCCGCTGAAAGAGCGCGAGACGTATCAACAGCAGCAGACCGAAGATGGCCAGGATGGCCAGGACCGCGCGTCCCACCGCTTACGCCTTTCCGCTTTTCTTCAACTCGTCGCTGATGTGAGTGAGAATTTGGCGCTCTTCGTCCGATACCGCGTGGAACCCGACAATGCCGCCAGATGCAGCGGCGATGGCGGTGGCGAGCGACAGAAGATCTTTTTGGCCGGCTTCGCGCGCTTCCGGTGACTGTGCCTGGAGTATTGTGCGGATCGCACGGAGTGTCTTTTCGAAGAGCTCGTCGGACGGCCGTTTTGCCAGCCAGAGCTCCAACTGCTGATCCGCCGGCGATCCCGCGGCGATGCCCCTCGAGCGCGCAGCCTTCACGATCAGGTCGCGCTCTTTCTGAGAGACGCCGCCTTCGGCCCAAGCGGTCTGAATGAGCGGCACGAGATGGAGGAGCATGACCGTTTCCGGCGTGTAACCAAGCTCCTGCAGATCGCGCAGCACCTCTTCATCGGCGACGCCGGCGTGCTCGCCGAGGCGCCTGCGCTGCTCCTCGGACGCCGCGCGCACGCGCATCTTCTCGATAACTTCCTTTTCCTTGCGGTGGAAGTATTCCTCTTCCAGCGATCGGCCCCGTTCGGCAAACGCGTCTCTGTCAGTCACGCTTGATCTCCTCCCCCGGCAACCCCGACAGGAGACTATCCCCAACCTTCTGTCTCCTAGATCATAGCGGAAAGGCCGAGGCGGCATGAAAGTGCACAGAGGTGAGCTGAGGCGAACCGATCGTCTGCATGCCTTGCCGCGTCGAGGGGCTCACCGCGACAGAAACGTGCCGTTGTCGAAGTGTGCCGCCGACGTGGAGGGGTCGTCGAGCCGGGGACTGCATGGCCGGTCCGCTGCCACGGAATGCCCGCCGATATCGCGCAGGCCCAGCATCGCCGGCGTCAGGACGATGACGTGCACCTGGGGTTGCGGAGGCGCGTTGGCCGCCGGCTGAGCGTAGGTTTCCTGTCTCTGCTCGGGAGCCGGCGGCCGTGCGTCGGCTGACGTATATCGGTGAAGCACCATCACGCCCAGCGCGACGGTCGCAATGGCGCCGACGATTTGCGCCACGATTCGGCCCGCGAACGAAATCCAGGCCGATCGGACCTTGTCTCTCTTCTTCGCCTTCGAGTCGCCGTTCTGTTCCGCGGGCTCCGGTTTGTCTACGTTTTCCATGCACTGGTTAACGCAACGAGTGGCGATTTTGAACACGGCGTTCAAAGGTGTTCAGATATGGCCTCTCGCTCGTTGACTCTGATGTGCGGTCCATCCTCGGCGTCCTCCTCGTCCTTGCTGCTGCGGCGCCCGCCGCGGCCCAGCATCCCTCGATCGCCGTGGGCAACTGGCTGCGGATCGACTTCAAGGCCGCATTTCAGGGCGATGTGCGGAAATCCGAGGCTGCTATCCGGGGCGATGAGGATGGCGGGCTCGACATCGCCCGCCGCCGGGTCGGGGTCGAAGGACGCGTCGCCGGCGTTCTCTACTACCAGGCCGAATACGAGCTCGGCGCGCACCGGTGGCGCGACCTCTATATCGACTATCGCCCGTTCAAGGCAGCGCAGGTTCGCGCCGGCCTTTTCAAGGTTCCCTTCGGCCTCGAGGAGAACACCAGCGCGACAAACCTCGACTTCGTCTATCGAGCGCGCATCAGCGCGCGTCTCACACCTGGTCGCGATCACGGCGTTTCCGTGCACGGCCGCGTGCTGAAGAGTCTGATCTCGTACGAAGGAGGCGTGTTCCGCAACGACGGCGAGAACGCGCGCCCCTCGAACAGCGCGCGCGTGTTCGGTAAACAAACGGTTGCGGCGCGCGTCCTGGCGCATCCATTTCGAGGCTCGAAATCCGTTCTGGCAGACTTGCAGTTTGGTGGCGCGATCACTAGCAGCGACGTGCCGCTTGGATTTCCGGCGGTCCGCGCGCGCACGGTATTCGGGGAGTCCTTTTATGACTCCGACGTCTGGGTATACGGACGCCGGCAGAGAACCGGGCTGGAAGCGCGCTGGCGGCCGGGCCCGATGTCGATTCAGTCCGAGTACATCAGGCTGACCGACGAGCGCCGCGGGCAAAGCGTCGAGGACGGCGACCTGTCGCCGCTCGTCGCGCACGGCTGGTACGTCAGCGGAACCTACGCCCTCTCCCGCAAGCGCAGTCGTTTCGGTCGCGTAGAAGTTGCGGCACGCTACGAGACGATGAGCTTTGGCAGCAGGCGCGGTGCAGAGCCGCCATCGACGAGCGCTCGGGCCGACGCGGTGCTCGGCAACGTCGACCGCGCCACGACGCTGGGGGCGAACTGGCTCGTGAACCGGTGGGTGAAGGTGCAGGTGAACCTCGTTCGCGAAAATATCGGGCGCCCGTCTATGGGCCCGAGACCCGAGCATTCCGGTTTCTGGAGCCGGGTATTCCGTCTACAACTCACGCTCTGAGGGCCCACGCATGATTCGCCTGGTATTGCTCGCGCTGTTGATTGTTCCCGCGGCTGCCCGAGCGCAGACATCGGACGATTTCTTCGACAACCGGACGCTGCACGAGGTCCGCTTGTACATCCATTCGCGCGATCTTGGAGAGCTTCGGGAGCGGTACCTCGAAGATTTCTTCGTGCCTGCCGATTTCGAGTGGCGGGGCGTTCGCGTACGGAACGTCGGCGTCCGTGTGCGCGGGCTGGCGAGCCGCAGCGCGGTGAAGCCGGGGTTGCTCATCGACTTCAATCGCTATACCGCCGAGCAGGCATTCCTCGGGATGTCGGCCCTTGTCCTCGACAACGCGCTGCGGGATGCGTCGCTCGTGCGCGAGCGCGTCAGCATGGCCTTCATCAAGCGAATGGGGCAGCCGGCGCCGCGAGAGTCGTTCGCGAGGGTTTACATCAACGGCCTTTACGAGGGCCTCTATGTGCTCGTCGAGGCGGTCGACAGCGCGTTTCTCGCGCGGGAAGTCGGCGACGGGTTCGGGTATCTGTTCGAGCACAAGTTCGTCGGCGGTTTCTATGGCGAGTTCCTCGGCGACGACTATGCGCCTTACAAGCTTCGGTTCACGGCGCAGACGCATCGGCTGGAAAGCGACTACACACTCTACGCGCCGATTCGCGAGCTGTTTCGTGAAGTGAACCAGGAGGTGGATATTCTCTGGAGAGAGCGGGTTGGCTGGCTCGTCGATCTGCCGCAGGTGGTCACGCACGTGGCGATAGAAACGTTCCTCGCCGAGGGCGATGGCTTCCTCGGCGGATCGGGGATGGCGAACTTCTTTCTCCACCGGCCGGTTGCGACCAATGTGCACCGCCTGATCGCCTGGGATCGCGACACGACGTTCCAGGATGTCGAATCGCCGGTCTTCACGCGGGTGGCGGAAAACGCCTTGATGAGTCGCGCGCTGCGCTTCAGCGATCTCCGCGCCCTGTTCCTCGACGTGCTCGAGCAGTGCGCGCGTTCCGCCGCGCAGGATCGCTGGCTCGAGGCCGAGATTCAACAGTCGCACCTGCTCATTCGCGACGCCGCGTACGAAGATGTCAGCAAGCCTTCGTCCAACGAAGAGTACGAGCAAGCGATCGCCCATCTGATGTCGTTCGCCCAACGCCGCCCGGCATTCGTGCTGGACGAAATCTCCAGGTCTCGATGAGGCCGTCGGTCATCGCGGTTGCCATTGTCGCCGCAGGCCTCGCCTGCGGATCTGAGCTCCAATCGCCGTCGGCGCCCGGATCGAACAGCGTGGCGGTGCTGGTGGGTGCGGGCGATATTGCCGTGTGCGGCGCCGGCGGGTCGATGGCGACGGGTAAGCTCCTCGACGGTGAGCCGGGCACTGTGTTCGTGGCCGGTGATATCGCGTATACAGATGGCACAGCAGAGCAGTTCCGCACGTGTTACGAGCCGGCGTGGGGCCGCCACAAAAATCGCACGCGGCCGGCGCCGGGCAATCATGAGTACGGCTCTCCTGGCGCGGCGCCGTACTTCGCGTACTTCGGCGCCAACGCCGGTCCGCCCGGGCTGGGTTACTACGTGTACCGCAAGGGTGCGTGGCAGGTGTTCTCACTCAACAGCAACACCGAGTCTGTCGATCGGCGCGCGCAGCTCGAATGGCTCGGCAGAGAACTGACCATCGCGGGCGCGTCGGCGTGTACGGTCGCATATTTCCATCATCCGCTGTTCAGTTCGGGACCACATGGCGTGATTCCGCCGATGCCGGTGGTGGGCGAATTCTGGAGAGCCCTTTACAGTGCCGGCGTAGACGTCATCATTTCGGCGCACGAACACTTCTACGAGCGCTTCGCGCCGCAGGCGCCTGACGGAATGCCTGATCCGCAGTACGGCATTCGTCAGTTCATCGTCGGAACCGGCGGGGCGCCGTTGACGCAGCCGGTGCGCCGCGTCGCCAACAGCGAAACGGTGCTGTCCGCCTTCGGCGTGTTGAGGTTGACGCTCGATAGCCAATCGTACCGGTGGGAGTTCGTGTCGTCACCGGACAGTGCGATTCTCGATGCGGGAACGGGGCAGTGTCATGGGAGACCGCAGTAGTCGAAAGTCGAAAGTCGAAAGTCGAAAGTCGGAGTCATCGTGTAAGACGAGGCTCACCGCGATAGTCTAAGCGGCCCTGAAGGTCGATCGCCTCATGTGAAGTTCTGTGTAACCGCGAGAAGCGACCATAACTGCCGCTACCGCATCGGTTTTGTACAAGCCGACAAGCGGTGTATGCAACGACGCCTTGCGGCTCATGACGTCCTCGACAAGCACCGTGTGTCGTGCCCCCGCTGCCGGTGCCCAGAGGCGGTTGTCCTGATCGACGAACAGTTCGAGGTCACCTGGCAGTGTGTGGACTGCGAAAGCCGGTGGCCGGCGAGCGACGAAGAATCGGAACGATTGCTGGGATCGTCGCTGAAGACCATCCATTAGGAACCGCGTAGCGGTATGCAGCCCTAATCCTTTCCGTGCAGAACCCGATACATCTCTATGATGGCACGCGTACGGATCGTGATTCGGTGGACCCCTGTGCGGCTCAGTGCGAGCTCGCGACACCTGATCGCCGTGCTCGAATGCCTGGTTCGGGGACACGACGACAAGATCATGTGCCGGGACAGTACCATGTCATTGCGGTGCGGCCGATGTGGTCATACGTCACGTGGCTGGCATCTCGATATGCGGCCGCCGGCGACCCTTAGATAAACACTCGACGGGCGCGCCTCGATCGGCTGTATCAATTCAATTCACGTCAGATTTTTCCGGACTCGCTGGAATTCAATATTGTTGTGGGCCGATACTCATGCTAAGAATGTGCACGCACAAATCGTTGCAATGATGCGCATCAGACTGGTCAGAAAATTCGCGAACGCGATTAACGGAATCGATCTCGCGAGCGTGAGCGTAGGAGACATCGTCGAGCTCAAACTGCCTCAGGCCGTAATGCTCATCCGCGAAGGGTGGGCAGAACCCCTGGAAAAGTCCTCCAGCAACGCACCCGATCAGCACAAACAGTCTTAACTGTCGGAGCGTGTCGTCGTGCGCGAAGGGATTGACGAGCCGTGGCATCACACGACGGACTGAAGGCGGCGCGCGAGTACCCGCTGTGGGACGCGATTTTCGGGCGCCGTTCGCGGCGCGTTGCCGCCGGCACCAGCTTCCGCTCTGGAACGCTGTCGTTTCACTCGAAGCTCGAGCCCCAGCCGCTGTCGCGGCTGGAGGAAGCGCTTCTCATCGCTGCGACCGGCATCACGGGTATCGCCTTCGCCGATAACCCGTACGAGACCACCGACGGACAACCACTTCTCGGTACGCCGCTGATTGAAGCACGCGGGCGCGCTGCAGGCAGTCCAGACAACGCGCAGAGCACGCACTTCTTCATGTGGAACGACGAAGGGACCTACCTCCTGAAGGCGCCCAGCGAGCCGCCGTCTGCGGCAGACGTCCGCACGATGTCGGCCGACGAGCTCATCGCCCAGGCCGAACGCTGTAAGGTGAAGATAAAGGATGGGCGGCTCGATTTTCCGCGAAGCTTTCCTGCCTATGCGAGCGGCAATCGATACGTCTCGAACGTGCCCGGAAGCACGATGTTCGTACCGGTCACAGAGGTGACGCGGCAGGTACATCAACGGGCTCTTCTACGTGCTCGCGCAGGAGCCAGGGCAGCGCCCGATGTTCGTCGACGATTTCAATCTCTTCCTGCCATGCGGCTGCGAGAAATGGGTACTGTCGAAGTTCCTGAACAAGGACATTCCGATTCCCCTCGGCATCTACGCGAAGGGAAGAACCGAATACGAATCGCTGCTGCTCCTGCAGAACCTGGCGCTCGTGGCGCAGGGGATGGGCCTCGGCGGGTGGATTCATGCGGCGTTTGCGCCCACGATTCTGCTGGGCGGCTATCCCGATATCGGACCCGGGCTGGGTTTTCGCTTCGAGAAGCCAAAGGGCATCACGCTGCCGCGACCGTACCCTGCGGCTGTGGACAATCCAGTCGGACTAGACGGCCTGCTGCAGTCGTATGCGCCGCCGTACTTCAAGGACACCGACGCCGCGATCGACGCGATTCTGGCGGAGAAGTACGGTCCGAATGGGATGTACCGCGCCGGCGCGACCGCTGCGCCCAACATGAAGCCCGACGCCGCCGCCGCGTTCGCGCGCGAGGCATCGCACGTGGAGCCGGAAGTCATCGAGGTCGTGCGCACGATCTGCCGGTATATCTGGAAGACGTACGGACGCTTTCCCGCGCACTGCCACGCGATCGATTCGTCCGGTGTGTGGATGCAGTGCCATCACATCGACCCCGAGTTCTACGACCGCTACTTCACGGACGGGTATTCGCAGACGCAGGCGGACCACGCGAAGCGATGGCACGAATGAAGCTGAAGCGGTCGAACTAAGTGGCTAGCGGGCGAAGCAGTAGAAACGCCCTGCGCCTCCACCCGGCGCCGTGTTCGCGCAACTCTGGCTCGTCGCATGCGCCGAATTCCACGACGACAACGAGCCCGCCGTGCTCATCATCGGACCCATGCCGTCGGAGTGTCCAACCTGCCCGCGGACACTTGTTGAATCAGACGTCCAATCTGCGCAGGTCATGCCCGCGAGAACCCGCCCGTCCGCAGTCGATCCCGTCAGGATGTCATGCTGGTTGGGAGTAGGGGAACCGAGCCACTGTCCATTGATGCGCATCCCACGCTCGTCGACGAACAGCTCCGCATCGCCGGTACGGGAGTGGAGCTCGGCGACGTTATTCGCGATGAGCAGGCGGTTCGCGTTGTACCACGGTCCGTTCCCGATGCGATCTCGTGCGTTCGTCGGCTGGTTGCCATTGGCGGGGTCGCGCTCGACGCTGAGATACGCGCGCCAAGTACCGCCGTGGCTCGCGGCCGTCGCCAGCCGCTGGCATGTCGCATCCGCGGCAGCGAGCCCTCCGAGGTTGCCGGTGGTGCTGGTTGTGCTCGTCACGAAAAAGCTCATCGCCCGGCCGGTCGGAGTGGTGGGTCCGTCATTGCTTTCACAGGCGGTAATAGCGAGGAGAGCAACGATCAGGAGGACATGCGTTCTCATCGTCTTGTCCTTTCGAGAGGGATCATGACGGCCCCATGGCCGAAGAGATCAGAGTAGGGTCGCGGCTATGACGTTGTCAACATCAGGCGATGCTGGCTGTGCGGTCGAGAAGCGGCGCCGCGTCACACACGCTGATTGTGCTGGCGCAAGTTCGCGTTCGCGAGCACAGCGCGAGTGCGAACAAATCCTCTGTCGCGAAGACATTGTGTTTGGTCAGGACCCGAAATTGTCGGGCGCGAGCGCGAAACGCATCCTTCTATAGGATGATCGCACGGTACGGGTCTTGCCACACATCGCTCACTAGTGAGGGATGTGTCTCTGCATCGAGAGTATGGACGACGGCATCGCCGCCGGTTGCGGCGTCGCGCGCTTGCGTGCGCCGTCGTCGTGTTGTCGTCGTTGATGTCAATTGCAGGAATTTCCGCGCTGTCGAACCTGATTGCCGATCTTCGGCCGGACGTCATCGTGGAACGGCCGGGCCGTCCAACGATCGAGATCGCAGAGCCGGCGCGTGAGCCACTCCTGCCCGAGCGAGACCGCATCGTCGCCGCACATTAGCCGCGCGAAGGCTTCGGCGGTAGGATTGGTCGGATATGACGTCGTTTCTGCAGCCGCTCCTTCGCGAGGGCGCCGACCGGCAGCGCATCATCAACACACGCAGCGGTAAGGTGGTCGCCGATCAACTGCTGACGGCCTTCGATTCCGAATCGAGACGCAAGGGACTTCTGAAGCACGGTTCGCTGCCGCACTCGACGGCGCTGATCATCGCGCCGACCAATGCCATCCACACATTCTTCATGAAGTTTCCGATTGACATCGTCTTCGTATCGAAGGCCGGACGCGTCCTGAAGATCCGCTCGAGCGTCCCTGCATGGCGGATGACAGCGTCGATGCGGGCGTACGCGGTTCTCGAAATGGCCGCTGGCTCGATCGATAGCTCTGATACGCAGGTCGGCGATCAGCTCGCAGTAAGCGCCGGACTCTGAACGTCCCCAACCCAGTAAACACCTTTCAGATCCTGTTCCTCGGCGAATGAACGGTGTGGATTCGGTATGGCCGTTGCTAAGATCGTATGGCAGCACTGATAAAACGTCGCCGATCAGAACATGCTTTGCTGGTACTGTTGCGCTAGCGACCTCCGCCAATCTCGGCGCCGCTGGTTCGATCTCTTACCTTGGCTATTATTTGGCCGAGAACCATACCGCTGTCGCGTCTGCCACGGCCGCCAATGGCAGCGCGTGCGCGCGCCGCAACCTCCTGACAATTCGTCAACGACCGACGGTAATTTTTACACGTCGACCCATCGCGGGTGATATTACTCGCCGGCGACTACTGCTATTCCTTTGTGGCGCATAGCCGTACAGCTCGCGCGAGGCCGCTGCCGAAATCTGTCTTCGCCTCTACGTCCTCGTAACGCAGGACGCGGAGCCTGGAAAAGAACTGCGGCAGTTCGTTGCTGTCGAAGACGACACCTCCGCCGACTGAGCTGCCGCGGGTGACGTCGCGGTGAAATCCTTCAATCACGACGATGCCTCCGGGTCGCAGGCCGCCTACGACTTTGTCAACGATGTCTCGTACGGTGACGTAACTCAACAGAATCAAGTCCCAGCGATTGGTACCGAAGTCGAACTCTTCTGAACCCTGTACCAGCGTCGTCAGCACAACTCCCGACTGCTTTGCCTTGGCATTCGCCTGCGCCACAGCTTTGTCCGCCGGATCGAATCCGGTGACCGTCCATCCTTGCTGCGCGAGGTAGATCGCGTTTCGCCCCTGGCCCATGCCTACGTCGAGCGCCGTCCCGGGCGTGCGGCCTTTGACCATTTCGATCAGGAATGCGTTTGGATTGGTGTTGAACGTGGGCTTCTCGGAAGTCAGGATGCGGTTCCACCGGTCGACTTCCAGCCGGCGCCCTTCGGTCTCGATCGTCTTGAGTTGTCGCGCGCGCTCATCGGCCGGCACTCCGAGCGAAGACAGGTAGGCATCGTAATGACGTAACGCTTCCTTCTGAACTGCCGGCGGCTGAAAGCCTGCCCAGTATCGAAACTTCTCATACACCTGGGTCGCTGGTGACAGTGCGTTCAGGCGTTGCACTTGTTCCGCCGGAAGTGGTGGCGGAGTTACCGGTGTCTGCGCGGCAGCGGACACGACAATCGAGAGATGGATCAGCGCGAGAGACAGCACGTTTCTCATGATTCCTCCGACGGTCGCTATCGCGTGGTCGGTGGTGATGCACCTCGCGCGGCTGCCGCTGCCGCGAGGGCTGAGTCAAGCTCCTGTTCCGTGGGGAATCGATCGAACTTGCGATCGGTTGGTTGTCCTCGCAGATGCTTATCGAAGAAATCCAGCATCGCCGTCCAATCGTCAGCCGTGAACGCGTGACCGTGGCGGGCGAAGTTCACGCCGAGGCGATCCTGCGCGCCAAAGAGCGCATACGCGGGACGGGCACCGAGCATCGATTGGCGCACGGCTTCCGGCAGCGAGATTCGGTCGGTATCGCCTTCGAGGGCGATGAACGGCCGCGGCGCCGCGAGCGCCAGAAACCAGTGCTGATCGAACGGCAGCTTTTCCCGCTGGCCCCAGAACTGATGCAGGTTCGGGGAAAACCAGTTCGGGTACTTCTTCTGCATGATGTCGAGCGTCTCGCTGCCGCGTGGTCCCGCGAAACGGTACGCGCCAACGCCGCCCCCACCCGTCACGACCGGCGCGCCCATCAGGCGATCGTCGAACGCCGCCGCGATCATCGAAGACTTCCCGTTGCGCGAGGCGCCCGTGATGATGAGCTTGCTCGCGTCGATCGACGAATCGTGTTCGAGATAGTCGGCAACGCGCGAGGCACCCCAGGCCCAGCCGGCCAGAATGCCCCAGTCGTATCCGGGGTAGGCAGGGAAGAAGCGCGTGTTGCGGAACGCCCAACTCCCGTCCATGTTTCGCAGCGTCGTATCCTCTGCGCAGTCGTTGGGATTGAACAACACGAGCGCGTACCCGCGCTTCAACACGTCCGCACGCTGTGTGGCGATTGAAGCGGCCGTCGGCGGCGCGGCCGGACCGCGGCCACCACGCACCGGTACTTCAGATGTTGCGGGACCCGCCGCAGAAGGTGCGGGCCCCACGAGCAACAGCACATTCTCGCCGCGTCCCTGATTCGGGCCTTGCGGCAGACGCGGCAGCACCGTTCCGCCGGGAGGCGTTCCTCCCTGAAGGATCACGGCGGGGAAGGGCCCTCCCGTTACGGGCGTGAACACGCCGATGTCCAGACCGAGTTGAGATTTTGGCCCGAACGTCAGGCGAACAAGCCGGTACCTGACTGTACCGTCCAGCACGAGCTCGGAGTGAACCTCCCGGCCCTTCACATTCCCTGGCGCAGGCGGCATCTGCCCAACGGCATAGTACGAAAGGATGCGCCTCATTTCCTGGCGGCGCGCTTCCCACTGGCGCCGTGTCGCGACGCGCGTCCCGTCGTTCATTACCATGACATCGGGCATCGCCGTGCGCGTCTGGAGCTCGTTCACACCGGGCAGCGTTCCGAGCGGCGTCGCGATACGCGGAACCGGAATCTCGCGCGGATCGGGGCCGTCGGCGGTATCTGTGTCCGCGCGTGGAGTCTGCGCGAGGCTCGACGCACCGATTAGCCCAAAACACACGATCGCGGCAATGTGGAGGAGTTGTTTGTCCATGGTCGCTGGGAAGATTGTAACCGGGAGCTTTATGTTATAGTCCCCGCCGGGTCCGAACCCTCGTTTCCCTACTCCCTCACAATTCACAACTTCTTGGAGGAACTCGTGACGAACAGACTCTTCGTCGTCGTGGCGATCCTTGGTCTTGCCTCTCTCGGCGTCGGGTGTTCGCCGCCGGCGCCCCCGGCGGCTCCTCCAGAAGCCGCGCCGAAACCTGATCTGGCCGCCGAAGAACGAGCAATACGAGAAATTGACGGGCGCTGGCTGAAGGCGGCGCAAGCAGAAGATGCGGCTGGCGAAGCGGCGAACATCGCTCCGGATGGTGCCGTATATCGCGAGCACGTCGAGCCCATCGTGGGGCCAGCAGCCTATCAGGCGTTCGTGACGAAATTCCGAGCGTCAAACCCTAAAATGAAGCCGAGCTGGTCGACGGACAAGATTCAGGTAGGAGAGGCCGGCGACGTTGCAATTCAGTCAGGAGAGTATCACCTGACGGGTTTAGGTCCGAAAGGCAGCGGTGAAGACCGGGGACGGTTTCTGACAGTCTGGAAGAAAGTCAACGGCGAGTGGAAGGTCGCGCACGATATAGGCTCGACGACGATGCCGGAACCGACGTCACAGAAGAAACCATAGGGACTTCTACGCCCGCTCAGCCTTTCGCGTTTCTGTCGCATTATTCTAATTCGCGGACGTCTACTTCGTCGGCCTGAACCGCGTCGATGTAGAGCAGCGCCAATCGCCCGGCGGCATCGAGAGACTCGGCGGACACGACGACGTACCCACCAATCAACTCCTTTGATTCGGTGAATGGACCGTCGAGCACGGTGACGCCATTACGCGAGTTCTTGTAGCGCCTGCCCCTTGCGCTGGGGCGCATGGTCTCTGTGACGAGGTGCACGTTCGCAGGCGTGCCCTCTTCGATCAGCCGCGATAACTCTACCTGTTGTTCCGGCGCCTGCGCCACGCCGGCTTCCGTCGCAGCGGTAGCCTTTCGCAGCACCATGTACCGTCTGGTGGCGATCTCTGCAGGCCGGGACCCGATTCCGATGTCCCACGGCTCGGTGACTGGCCGGATATCGACCTCGCCGTCGCCCAGCACTCTGGCCTGGCGCGTGGCCCACTCGATGGCCTCGTCGAGAGACCGTGTGCGCACTATGCTGAAAGCGGCAGGCAACTCGTTGCCGCGCTCGAAGGGACCGGGGATGACACTTCGTGCGCCCGCGGAGAATTTGACCCGCACACCTTCCGAGCTCGCGCGGAGACCTTCTCCAGCGAGAAGGTTCCCCGCCTTCGCAAGCTGGCCGAGCAGTCCGCTCACGCGCGCAATCAACTCTGGCGTCGGAATAGCTCCCGCCTCCCAGTGCGCGTTGGTCTTGTGCATGATGATGAAACGCATGCGCGTCAGCTCCGGCTCGGCGTCGTCGCGATCGACGCAGTGAGGAACGCAGCCACCGCCGGGGTCAGGACGGCCGGCTTCACATTGTGTGTCTGTCCCGCCAGTTCGTTGTGCTGCGCGCCGGGAATGGCCTGCGCGATCGCCCGCGCGGCTTCCTTGAGCCTCGCATCGGTCTTTGCCCCGTTCATGACCAGCGCCGGCACCTTGATCGACGCGAAGCGCGCCCGTGGAATCCTGAAGTTGGTCATCAAAGCGGCGTCGTACGGAAGCGTATGGGCGACAGCCTCGAGCTTGCGCCAGATCCACGGCATCAGCCGCATCAGCACGACGAAAGGAGCGGGCACGCCAACCATGTCATTCATGAAGTATTTCACCGCGCCACCGCGATTTCCTCCCACAACGAGACGTTTCAGCTGGGCTTCGTGCGCGTCACCGCCACGCTGGCCGGCATCGTCCACGTAAGGCGGTTCGTATGCAACAACCTTGTTGACAGCAAGGTCGGCGGCTGCGGCCTGCAGCGCCAGCGCTCCTCCAGACGAGAGGCCGAGGAGATGCGCCGACCCGCCAGCTTCCTGAATGAGCGCCGCGATGTCTTCGACTTCGCGCGCCGGGGAATACGGTTGAGTGTCGCCGCTCTGCCCGCGGCCGCGGCGGTCGTAGGCGAACACTGTGAAGTGTTGCGCGAGCAGCGGCGCGAGCTTCGGCGAGGGGCCGAATGCGCGGCTGCAGAGTGCGCCGTCTACCAGAATGAGCGCGGGGCCGCTGCCGGAACGTTCGTAGGCAATCGGTGTCCCGTCTTTCGACTTCACGTGGCTCATGACGCCCTCCGAATCGGCAGCAGCGCGCGCAACCGTGCATCGCGAAGGATCAGTCCGCCCCAGAGGAGCGCCGCGACGTAGGTAGGAAACAGGACGTGGCTGAACAGCGGGTTTGCCACACGGACGTGCGTCGCGACAGCGCCGCCCAGATAGCCGGTCAACAGCAGTGCTCCCAGGACTGAAGTGCGGGGCACTGCATACGCCACCACGCACGAGAGCAGGATGATCCCCAGACTGAACACGCTGTCGCGAGGATACCCGAGCTGCAGGGTTCCATCGATGACGGGCTGTATTTGAAGGAGCTTACCGGCACTGTCGAAGAGAAGAAAGAGCACTGCGAGCCAGCTGAACGCCATGCCGACCGATCTTTGACTTGCGATTGTCTTCATCTGTCGCCTCCACCAGCACGTCGAATGGGCGTGACGGGGATCGACAAATTCACGGCAGGGGGATGCGAACGTCTAAGCCACACGGCATCTGTGGCTTACCGCCTTTCGAGCTTGCGCCGCGGGCGACCGTATTCTTTTCGAATGCTCGTGGTATGGTGACCCCTCCGACTGCCAATCGCGCGAATGCGACGGGCGTGGAACGCGAAAATCGCATGACCATGATTGTCTGGGCTCCCGGCACACCACTCGGGCCCTACGAGTTGATCGCTCCCCTCGGCGCGGGCGGCATGGGCGAAGTGTGGACGGCCCGCGACTCGCGGGTGGGTCGTGTCGTCGCGATCAAGCGTCTCAAGGCCGAGCACCTGGAGCGATTCAAACGTGAGGCTCGCGCAATCGCGGCGCTCAATCATCCCCGCATCTGCCAACTCTACGACGTTGGGCCAGATTATCTGGTGATGGAGTACGTCGAGGGTGAGATCTTGAAAGGGCCCTTGCCCACGTCCGACGCACTGCGGTTGGCGGTGCAGATCGCAGAGGCATTGGCCGCGGCGCATCGCAAGGGGATCGTTCATCGCGATTTGAAGCCTGCCAACATTCTGGTCAATGAGGCCGGAGCGAAGCTGCTCGACTTCGGCTTGGCGCACGTGGAAGCGCCACTGTTGTCTGGGGACTCAACCATCAACGTGGCGTTGAGCGAGCCCGGCGTCATCGTGGGCACCGTGGCCTACATGTCGCCAGAGCAAGCCCAGGGGCACGCAGTGGATGCGCGCTCGGACGTGTTCTCCTTCGGATCTGTGCTCTACGAGGCGTTGAGTGGGCGCCGGGCTTTTCGGGGAGACACGCCGTTTGCGACCATGACGGCAGTCGTCAACGACGAACCGCCGCCTCTGGAGGCGCCGGCTGACCTCAAACGGGTCGTGAGTCGGTGCCTGGCCAAGCGTCCGGGCGATCGGTTCCAGACGATGGCAGATGTCAAATCGGCGCTTGAACAGACGGCCGCTAGGCCAGCCGCTCAGCGGTCCTCCATCGCCGTGCTGCCGTTCGCCAACATGAGCCGCGACCCGGACGATGATTTCTTCAGCGACGGATTGGCCGAGGAGATCATCAACCTCCTCGCCCACGTGGCAGGCCTGAAGGTCACGGCCCGTACCTCTTCGTTTGCCTTCCGTGGCAAGGAGCAGGACATCCGCCAGATCGCGGAAGCGCTCGGCGTCGCGAACATTCTCGAAGGAAGTGTCCGCAGGGCCGGAAACCGGATCCGCGTGACGGCGCAGCTCATCGACGCAGAGGACGGGTACCATCTGTGGTCTGAGCGGTACGACCGGGAGTTGACAGACGTCTTCGCGATTGAGGATGAAATCGCTCAATCCATCGCTGGTGCGCTGCAAGTGAAGCTCGTCTCGACTCCCGCCAGATACAAGCCCAACTTTCCTGCGTACGAGGCGTTGCTTAAGGCGCGGCATCACACGAGAACCTACCTGCCCGAGGCTCACGCTCGCGCCAAGGAGTATTGCGATCAAGCGATTGCCCTCGATCCTGCGTATGCCGCCCCACACGCACTGCTGGGATTCAATTATCTCTTTGCGTCAACGCACACTGGCAGGCCTATGCCGGAGGTTGCGCCTCTGATTCGCCGGGAAGCGCGTATCGCCCTGGATCTGGAACCCTTCGAGACCGACACACATTTCCTGCTTGGTGCCGTTGCGGCCAGTTACGACTACGATTGGCCGGAAGCCGCGCGCCAGTTTCAGTTGACCATGGCCAGTCCGTCCGTGTCAGCCGAGGCGCACTGGGCCTATGCCTCCATGTACTTGAGCACCTTCGGCCGATTTGAGGAATCGACGCTGGAGATGCGGCGAGCCGTGGAACAGGACCCCCTGAACGTCAGCTGGCGAGGAGTCTTGATGGCCCACCTGGTGTGTGCAGGGAGGTACGAAGAAGCACTGCAGGAAGGGTCGAAGGCGCTGGACATCGTCCAGAACGAAATACAACCGCATCTGGCCTTTGGCGAAGCCTACCTGGGCTTGACGAGAGTCAGCGAAGCTGTCGCCTCGGCGGAGACAGCTCATCGCAATTTCCCGCAGCAAGCCATGCCTACCGCATTGCTTGCCGCCTCACTGGTGCGGCTTGGAGAGAAGGACCGGGCTGAGGCGCTGCTCAAGGAACTGGGAGCGTCGCCAACCCCCATTTGGGGACGCGTCTGGTACCACCTGCTTTGCTCGGAGGTCGCCGAGGCGGCACATTGGTACGAGATGATGATCGACGCGCGAGAAATCTTCGCGCCGATTTATGCCAATTCTCCTTACACCGAAGAATTACGGGCCAGTCCGCATTGGGCAAAACTGGCGCGCATGATGAACCTGCTGAAGCCGCCCGCGTGACGCGGGCCGGGGAGCAACTTATGCTGTCATACATCACACTCCGTCGCGTCCTCAGCATATATGCGGTTCTGGCTTGTGTTGTGGCTGCACCCCTGGCGCAGGGGCCGCGCCAGCCATTCAGCCGGGTCGCTGTCACCGTGACGCCGGATCACGCTGACTGGACCTATCAGCCAGGCGAAGCCGTGACCTTCCGCATCGACGTCCTGCGCGACGGCCATCAGGTCAGCGGCGCCACGGTGAAGTACAGCGTCGGACCCGAGATGCTTCCGCCCGTAACCCAGGCAACCGCCGTCGTCGGCACTCATCCGCTGACGGTGGCTGGCGGCACGCTGAACACATCTGGGTTCCTGCGACTCGTCGCGACCGCCGAAGTCGAAGGCCGCACCTATCGTGGTGTTGGCACGGCGGGGTTTGCGCCCGACCGCATTCAACCGACACAAGTGAATCCGCCCGACTTCGATTCGTTCTGGGACGCGGAGCGCAAGCGGCTGGCGGCCCTTCCGCTCGACGCGAAGTGGACGCGAATGCCGGACTACGGCACAGCCGACGTGGATTGCTCGCAGATTAATTTGCAGAACGTCGGACTCACGGAGGGCGCAAGCCGCCTCTACGGCATTCTTTGCATGCCCAGGGCAGCCGGAAAATATCCCGCGCTGCTGAGTGTGCCGGGCGCGGGCGTGCGGCCGTACCGTGGTCTGGCCGAACTTGCGGGGCGCGGTTTGATCACTTTTCAGATCGGCATCCATGGCATTCCGGTGATCCAGCCGCAGGAGGTGTACGACAGCCTGGCCCGCGGAGGCCTGAGCGGCTATCCGACCTTCGGACTCGATTCGCGCGAGCGGTACTACTACCGTCGCGTGTACACAGGAACGGTGCGCGCCAACGATTTCCTCACGTCGTTACCGCAATGGGACGGGCGGAATCTGGGCGTGACGGGAGGCAGCCAGGGCGGCGCGCTGGCAATCGTTACTGCCGCACTCGATCGGCGCGTAACTCGGCTGGCCGCGTACTATCCCGCTCTCTCAGACGTGACCGGCTACGTGCACGCACGCGCGGGCGGCTGGCCGCACATGTTCCGCGCGACCGAAGGGCCTGCGCTGCATCGGGATGAGGCCAAGTACATCACGACGCGCTATTACGACGTCGTGAACTTCGCCCGCCGCGTGACCGTGCCGGGTTTGTATTCGTGGGGCTTCAACGACGAGACATGCCCGCCGACGTCGATGTATGCGGCCTACAACGTCATCACGGCGCCCAAACGTCTGATGCTCGCTTACGACAAGGGCCACCAGTCGACACAAGAGCAGGTGGACGACGTGAACGGCTGGCTCGGTGACGAGCTCACGGGACGGAACTCGTCATCGGCCGGACGATAACGCTCTCCCGACTATTTCGTCAGCGGATGCCAGCATGAGCGCCGACGCTTTGAATCAGCCGGGAAATTGATCTACGCTGACGGCAGGCTGCATCCCGATCACACTAGAGGTCAACATCAACATGGAAAACGAACAGAAGTGCCCTTTCTCGGCCCAATCACTCAGCGGCAGATCGAACCCGGACTGGTGGCCGAACCAGTTGAACCTGAACGCACTCCACACGAACCACCCGGCGGGCGATCCGATGGGCGAGGCGTTCAACTACGCCGAAGAGTTCAAGTCGCTCGATCTCAAGGCGGTGAAGAAGGACATCGAGGCGGTGATGACGAACTCGCAGGCCTGGTGGCCGGCGGACTTCGGTCACTACGGGCCGCTCTTCATCCGCATGGCGTGGCACAGCGCGGGCACCTACCGCATCCACGACGGCCGTGGTGGTGCGGGCTCGGGCCAGCTACGGTTTGCGCCTCTTGGCAGCTGGCCGGACAACGCGAACCTCGACAAGGCGCGCCGGTTGCTCTGGCCGATCAAACAGAAGTACGGCCGGAAGATCTCGTGGGCCGACCTGATGGTCTTGACCGGCAACGTCGCCCTGGAGTCGATGGGGTTCAAGACGTTCGGTTTCGCCGGCGGGCGCGAAGATCGCTGGGAGCCCGAGCACGTCAACTGGGGGTCGGAGGCCACGTGGCTCGGTGACGAGCGGTACAGCGGCGACCGGCAACTGGCGAATCCCTTCGGCGCCGTGCAGATGGGCCTCATCTACGTCAATCCCGAAGGGCCGAATGGCACCCCGGATCCTGTTGCCGCGGCACGAGACATCCGCGAGACGTTCCGCCGTATGGCGATGAACGACGAGGAGACGGTGGCGCTCATCGCCGGCGGGCACACGTTCGGCAAGACCCACGGTGCGGGGCCTGCGACGCATGTCGGTCGCGAACCGGAGGGCGGCAACCTCGAGGAGCAGGGCTTCGGCTGGAAGGGCAGCTACGAAACCGGCAAGGGAGCCCACGCCATCACAAGCGGTATCGAGGTCACCTGGACGACGACGCCCACCAGATGGAGCAACGACTATTTCAAGCACCTCTTCGATTACGAGTGGGAGCTGACCACGAGTCCGGCAGGTGCGAAGCAGTGGAAGCCAAAGAACGGCGCTGCTGAAGGCACCGTCCCGCACGCCCACGACAAGTCGAAGAAGATCGCGCCCGGCATGCTGACGACCGACCTCGCGCTACGCGTCGACCCGGCCTACGAGAAGATCGCGCGGCGCTTCCACGAGAACCCGCAGGAGTTCGCGGACGCCTTCGCGAAAGCGTGGTTCAAGCTGACGCATCGCGACATGGGCCCCATCTCGCGCTACCTCGGCGCAGAGGTTCCCAAGGAGCCGCAGTTGTGGCAGGACCCGGTTCCGGCGGTGAATCACGAACTCATCGACGCAAAGGACATCGCGGCGCTCAAGAGCAAGATCCTCGCATCGGGACTGTCGATCTCTCAGCTGGTCTCGACGGCCTGGGCGTCGGCGTCGTCTTTCCGAGGTACCGACAAGCGTGGCGGTGCGAACGGAGCCCGCATTCGCCTCGCGCCGCAGAAGGATTGGGACGTCAACAACCCGCGCGAGCTTGCGAAAGTGCTGAAGGAGTTGGAGAAGATCCAGAAGGAGTTCAACGACTCGCAGGCCGGCGGGACGAGAAGGGTTTCGCTTGCCGACGTGATCGTGCTGGGTGGCTGCGCCGCCGTTGAGCAGGCCGCCAGGAACGGCGGACACGAGGTGCAGGTGCCCTTCACGCCGGGACGCACGGATGCGTCGCAGGAGCAGACGGACGTCGAATCGTTCGCCGTGCTGGAGCCAGACGCGGACGGATTCCGCAACTATGTCGGACGTGGACACCAAGTGCCCGCCGAGCATCTGCTCATCGAGCGGGCGTTCCGGCTGACGCTGAGCGCTCCCGAGATGACCGTGCTCGTCGGCGGCATGCGCGCCCTCGGCGCGAACGCCGGGCAGTCGGATCTCGGCGTCTTCACCACCCGGCCCGGGACGCTGACCCGCGACTTCTTCGTGAACCTGCTCGACATGGGCACGGAGTGGAAGTCGACGTCCGACGCTGCGGACACGTTCGAGGGCTGCTACCGCACGAAGGGCGATCGCAAGTGGACCGCCAGCCGCGTCGATCTCGTCTTCGGCTCGAACTCGGAGCTCCGCGCCCTCGCAGAGGTCTACGCGTGCGACGACGCGCAGGAGAAGTTCGTGCGCGACTTCGTGGCCGCGTGGGACAAGGTCATGAATCTCGATCGATTCGATGTGGCCTGAGGGAGGTCGAGGATGGCACGTGGGCAAATCGCAATTTTGGCCGGGGTCGTCCTGATCTCCTTCAGTGTGGTTCCTGGCCCGACTGCGGCGCAGTCACGCGCTCTCTCCGAAGCGCAGCGCACGCACTTGCGTGGTGAAAAGTTCATGATTGTGACCTCGGTCACCGGCCTGCCCCTCGTCGTACGGGACAGCCTGAAAAGTCTGTTCGGCAGCTCGACTCCGGCACTCGCCGATCCTGGAGCGGAGTTTCAGGCGACGGATGTGGTCATGAAGCCGAATCTCCCGATTCGCCGGCTCATCCTGGCGGGGTGTTCGGCTGACCACTGCCTCGTGTACTGACGAGCGGGGCGGTATCGCCCATACGCGATACGTGTTGCTGTTCCAGTGGACGAACACAGGATCACCGTTCGAGTGGGGTGGATCGGCCCCCGCCGGCCTGGCGAACCTCGAGGAGGTGAAGAGCGCTGTGCTGTCTGGGGCAGTGCGAGGGCAGACTGAAAACTGGTAGGACGCCGAGCGTTACTAGCCTCCAGTTTGGGCGACGACATTCCCATCCCGGTCGATGAGTTGTCCAGGATCGCCGCTGTTGCTCCAAATGTTCTGGTCGGTCCAGTGTAAAAACCCCGTGCCCTCCTTCGCAGTCGGTCCAGACGTGACGGTGACGCTCGCGCCAGGGCCGAGCGTGAGATCCGTTGGAAACTGATCGAACGCCTGGTTCCCACGGAGGCTGATCAGCTTGAATCCGGCCAGCGCAAGGGGCTGGGTGCTCGTGTTGGTGATGCGCGCGGTTTCCGACTGCAGGTCAACGGCGAGCGTCACCGAGATCCCGTCACCACCGTCGTTGGGCGATACACCGGTCGACTCAAACCACACGGGCGCTGTCCAGGCGCGGTTGCCGTCGGCTTGTCGGACTCGCAGGTACACGTACTGGGCGCCACCCTGGTAGGTCACACCAGTAATGTTGTGTGTCCCGTTGCCAGTCACAGCTTGTGTGCGCACAATATTTGCGACCGCCTCTCCGCCCACTTCGTCGGAGAACGCCTCGACAACATAACTCGCCTCAGGCTCGTCATCGTCGGTGATCGTCAGCGAGATCGTGAGCGCCGCACCGGGTGCCGGCACCGACGTGCCTGCGATTCTCGACCCCAAGAGCTGACCGTTGACGCGGTACACCAGTCGCAGGTTGCGATCTTCAGTTGCATACACACGGCGTTGCTTCATGGCTGTCAGTAACGCCGCTTTGGTCAGCGTCGCGGCGAGGACCGCCGTTCTCGCGTCCGTCGCATCGCCCCAATTGCGCTTGTGATTGTCCTGGTCGGCCGTCGGTGCGACGTGCAGTCCGAGGTTCAAATAGCGATGGAACTCGGTTTCGGACGGTTTGCCGGGCGTGAGATGCGTTCCAATCGTGTGGGAGGGGCCATTGATGAGATTGATTAGCGGCGCTCGCGCATCGAGCGCGGCAAGCCATGCGGCCGTGTCGCCACCGAAGTCGTCTATCCCGTACTCCAGATTCCGCGGACTGTCGCTCGTGCTGGGGTGATTCAGCAACAGAAGCGGTGCCTGACCCTGCGTATCCAGATTTGCAGGCAACCATGTCTCGAGTAGCGTCCGAACCTGACCATTAGGCACGTCAATCACGCGGGGCGCATCGATCACGTTCATGTGGTTGCCGCTGCCGATGGTCGAGAACTCCTGACCATAGAGCGCGATAAAGCGTCCTTCCTCCGTGAAACCGTTGGCGGTGGGAATCAGCGACAGCGAACCGGGTCCGGTGTACAGGGCGTGATTTCCAGCGATGTCACCAGCCTGGGCGTGGTTGTGCTCGGTGATCGCGAGGAAGTCCAATCCCGCCACGTCACGCGCATGTTCGTACGCCTCAGCCGGAGTCCCGCTGCCGTCGCTCAGGGCCGTATGGCTATGAAGATTGCCGAAGAAGACGGAAACCTCGGGCTGAGCCGACGGCCATATCGGGCAGAGCACTGCGATCAGTCCGATGACAATTGCAAGGCGGCGCAACGGCATTTTCTGAATCTCCTTTCATCGGATCAACGAAGATCAGGCCAATGCCGAACGCGGGGAGGGGGTTTGGCGCCGAACGCGGTTCGAATTGGAGGGTCACGTCGTTTTTCTCTCCATGAACGTGTTCCCGATTCCCACGGCGCTGGACGGTCACTTCGCCAACCTCACCAACTTCCTGTTGGACGGACGGGTCATTCCCTTCCTGGGGGCCGGCGTGAATCAATTCCACCGCCCGGCAGGGTCCGTCTGGAACTCGGACGAATGCGACTATCTGCCGGACGGCAGCGAGTTGTCGAGGCACCTGGCGGCGACTTTCAGCTGCCCGAAAGCCGAGATCGCGGACCTGTTGCGGGTGTCAGAATACGTGGCGCTGACGAGCGGCTCTGGCGCCTTGTACCGCGAGTTGCACGACCTCTTCAATCGTGATTACCCGCCCACCGCCCTGCACACGTTCTTCGCAACATGGCCATCGCTGCTCCGCGAGAAGGGATATCCGCCCAGATATCAGCTCATCGTGACGACCAACTACGACGATGTTCTGGAGCGCGCGTTCCGTGAGGCGGGTGAGCCGTTCGACTTGGTGATTTATCTGGCGGAAGGCTCCAATCGTGGCAAGTTTCTCCACGTCGCCCCGAACGGAAGAGCCCAGGTCATCGACGTGCCGAACCGGTACCGGGATTTGTCGCTCGACGACCGTTCGGTCATCCTCAAGATCCACGGAGCCGTCGATCGTTCGTCGCCGGACGGCGAAGGCGACAGCTTCGTCATCACCGAGGACCACTACATCGATTACCTGACACGGACCGACCTGGCCAATCTCGTGCCGATTACGCTGGCCGCCAAGCTTCGGCGCAGCCACTTCCTGTTCCTCGGCTACAGCCTGCGGGACTGGAATCTCCGCGTCATCCTGCACCGCATCGCCGGTGCGCAATCCCTCACCTACAAGTCGTGGGCCGTCCAGCTGAGTCCGACAGAACTCGATCAGAAATTCTGGCGCCGCCGTGACGTGGATGTCCTCGACATGCCGCTGGAACGGTACGTGGGCGCGCTTCGCGGACGTACGCGGCTGATCGGGGCCGCTGAGCAGATCGCATGAAGGAGCGACCTTACACGGGGTTGATGCCGTTCTCTGAACGACAGGCCCCATTCTTCTTCGGCCGCGATGGAGAGCGGAAGATCGTCGCCGACAACCTGCTGGCCTCGCCGCTGACGGTGTTGTACGGGCCGAGCGGCGTCGGCAAGAGCTCGCTCCTGAATGCCGGGGTGGCCTGCCACCTTCGCCGGCTGGCCCAACAGAACATGGAGGAGTTCGGCGCCCCTGAGTTCAGCGTGATCGTGTTCGGAGCGTGGCGGGACGATCCTCGTTGCGGGCTTGGCCGCGTCCTCGGCCAGCAGATCTCGGAGGATATTCCGGGCAGGCTTGCGGAGAAGCTGGATCGGGTGAGCTCCAGGCTGGAATGCGATCTGCTCGTCATCCTGGATCAGTTCGAAGAATACTTTCTCTACCACCCGAACGAGGACTGCCAGAGCGGGTTCGCCAGCGAGTTTGCGGAAGCCGTCAACCAGAGTGTCCGGACGAGCTTTCTCATTTCCATTCGCGAGGACTCTCTCGCGAAACTCGATCGCTTCGAAGGCGCCATCCCCGGCATCCTGGGAAATCGCTTGAGAGTGGACCACTTGAACCTCGACGCGGCGCGCGAGGCGATTCAAAAACCGATCGAACAATTCAACCGGCTGAGATCGTCCGATGAACCCCCGGTGACGATCGAGGACGCCCTGGTAGCGAAGGTTCTCCGGCAGGTGGCGACCGGCCGCATGGTCCGCACGGTGTCCGACGCCACCTTGGGCCGCCGGCCCAGCGCTTCGCATCGCGCCGATGAACGGGTCGAAACCCCATATCTACAGCTGGTGATGACGCGACTGTGGAACGAAGAACAGCGCGCGGGTTCGCGCATCATGCGAGTCGAAACACTGGACCGCCTTGGCGGGGCGGAGAAGATCGTCGGCACCCATCTGGACGCGGCGATGAGCAGCCTGACGCCGAGCGAAACCGAGGTGGCGGCGCGGATATTCAACCATCTCGTGACCCCTTCGCGGACGAAGATTGCGCATTCCATCGCCGATCTTGCCAACTACGCGAGCGTGACGCCTGACGCCCTTGCTCTGCTATTGCAAAAGTTGTCCACGGGTGAAAATCGTATTCTGGTCCCAGTGGCCCCTTCGCCGGACGAGACGACCGGAGTCCGCTACCAGATCCTCCACGACATTCTGGCGTCGTCGGTGCTCGACTGGCGGGCGCGCCAGGTGCAACGCCGGCAACGCGCGGAAGCGGAGGCGAAGGCCGAGGAACAGCGCCGACGGGCCGAACAGGAAGCGCACGCGCGCACGCGTCTTTGGAAGCTGTCGATGCTGCTGTTCGTGATGGTGATCGTCGCGACGGCCTCTGCTCTGATCGCCGGTTTACAGATGCGCACGGCCGAGGCGCGGCAACTGGAAGCCGAAGCCGCCACACTGGAAGCCGAAGCCGCCAAGCACACAGCGGAGGCGCGCCGCCTCGAGCTCGAGGCAGCGGTCAAGGCGCGAACGGCCGCGGAACGATCCTCCGATTTGAATCGTCTCGAGGCAGAAGCGGCGAGGGCAGAGCTCCGGGGCGCGCTGGAGCGGGCGAGAGACCTGCGGCAGCGGGCCGCTGAGACAAAAAAGCAAGTCGACACCGCGAAAGCGGCCAGCGTCGCATTGAGCCGGGAGGCCCAGAAAGAACGCAAGTCGGCGGCAAGCGATGGAATCGACCGCGCTCTCGAGAGGTACCAAGCCGCCTATCGGACGCTCGACCTCGATGCCCTGCTGGCGGTCTATCCTCGGTTGCCAGGCGATCGGCGAAAACATTTCAAGCAGTTGCGCTCGCTATGCACGACCTACGATGTGACGCTGTCTGATCGTCGTCGCTCTCCGAGTGCAGGCGACACTGTGATGGTGGAAGCTCAAACATCCTATCAGTGCATGCCGAAAGCAGGCAGCCAGCCGCAGGCATCTCAGAGGAGCGAAGCCTTCTGGCTTCGGAAGGACGCGAACGGCGCCTGGATTATCGACAGCATCAGTACGCCTCTGCCGGGTCGCTGATCGGCGTTAACCGAGAGACATAGTAGACTGCGGCTCGATGTCAATGATTGGCGACAAATACATACTGACAGGCTCCGGGCGAAGCGATCACGACCGGTTGCGCGTGATCAGTGAGATTCACGATGGCCGGACTCGCGACTTGCTGCTGCGCGCCGGGTTCACACCGGGACAACGTTTCGTCGAATTCGGCTGCGGGCTGGGCTATGTGGCACGGTGGGCGGCCGGTCAGGGAGCACACGCCACCGGCATCGATCTCAATCCGGAGCAGATCGCCGTGGCCGATGGCTTGGCGCGCGAGGCCGGACTACAGACCGCCCAGTTCCGTCTGGGCAATGTCTACGAACCAGGGCTCGAGCCTGGGAGCGTGGATATGTCCTACTCGCGCTGGCTGATGGTGCACCTGAACAAACCGGTGGAAGCGATGCAAGCCATCTATGCGGTGTTGAAGCCGGGCGGCGTCATGGTCTGCGAGGAGGCGGATGTGAGCGCGGTCTACGCGGAGCCGAACTCGCCAGCGTATGTCGACTTGCGCGAGATCGCGCTGGAGGCAGGTCGCCGGCGCGGTGTCGACTACTCGGGTGGTCGCCGGGCTCATTCATGGGCGAAGGAAGCGGGCTTCGATGTCATTCACGTGGACGCCTATCACCCGCACTACCTGACCGGCGAGCATAAGGGATTCTGGAATTGGACGCTGCGTGCGGCTGCCGAGGGATTGGTCCGCGAAGGCACGCTGACTGCGGACCATCTCGAGGCGCTTGTCGCAGGGATGACCGAGGCGGACGCCTCACCCGACACGGTGGTCGCGCACTGCCGCATGCACCAACTGATCGCACGAAAGCCCATCGCAACGAGCTGATTCGTCGGTCGCTCTTGCCTGCCAAGTTCGGACTTGCACCCGACATCGCCGAATATCGATCAATTCGTCGGCATCCTGGTTGCGGGTGGCCTCGCCCCTATCGGAGTATGAGGAGGGACGGCGGGTTGTTCCGACACCTCCGCAGGGGCGATAGGCACCATCCGCATCCCGCCGCGACCGGCTGGGTAATCGTCCATGGCAATAACGCTGGTCGCTTCGCGTGCCGGCCTCTGCGGGGCGAGCGACGAGGTCTCCTGGACCGGCATCGGCATACGTGCTGGCATCGGTGTCGCTGGCCGTGCGCCAGGCGGGATCGGGTACTCGGGCATCGGGGTCGATGGCGGCGATCCGGCACGTTCCGACTCACTCGTTGGCGTTGGTTTCTTGGTCATGATCCAATCCTCATCCTCTCATTGGCCAATTGGCCACCAGCCATGCCACCAGTCAGGAAAGCTCGGCTCCCATGCCGCTGTCCAGACTCTCCCGTCATTGCCGATCACGAATGCATCGAGCTTGTCGGTGCTCCGCGACACGGCGGTCACCGCGGCGCCGGGGGCCGCCCGACCACCGTTCAATTCCCACCAGCCGTGCCACCAGTCGGTAAACGCCGGCTCCCACGCCGCCGTCATGATGACTCCGTTTACGTCGGTAACGAAGATGTCGAGCTTGTCGGCGCTGCGGGACACTGCATGAACGGGTGCTCTTTGCGGAGCGCGGATATTGCCGATCGGCCACCAACCATGCCACCAGTCGGGGAAGCTCGGCTCCCACGCCGCCGTGTACACGCGACCGTCTGTGCCTACGACGAATACATCCAACTTGTCCGTGTTCCGCGACACGGCGGTCACCGCGGCGCCCGGGGCTGCCCGCCCCCCGTTCAATTCCCACCAGCCATGCCAGCCATCAGTAAACGCGGGCTCCCACGCCGCCGTCATGATGACTCCGTTCACGTCCGTGACGAAGATGTCGAGCTTATCGGCGCTGCGGGACACCGCATGAACGGGTGCGCCCTGCGGAACGCGGATATTGCCGATCGGCCACCAGCCATGCCACCAGTCGGGGAAGCTCGGCTCCCACGCCGCCGTGTACACGCGACCGTCCGTGCCCACGACGAACACGTCCAGCTTGTCCGTGTTCCGCGACACGGCCGTGACATGCGCACCCGGCGCTGCGACACCACCGTTCAGGGGCCACCATCCATGCCACCAGTCGGAGAAACTCGGCTCCCATGCAGCTGTGTAGATCCGGTTGTCGGTCCCGACGACAAAAGCATCGAGCTTGTCAGCGCTCCGAGATACGGCGTGAATCGGCGCTCCTGGCGCCGCGCGACCACCGTTGAGCTCCCACCAGCCATGCCACCAGTCGGCGAAGCCCGGCTCCCATGCCGCAGTTCTGATCACCCTGTTTGCGTCGGTTACCCAGATGTCTAACTTGTCACGGCTGCGCGACACCACACCGACGTGCGAACCGGCCGGCACGCGCGGGCTGGTCAGGACCGGAGTGGTGATCGCTCGCAGAGTGGGAGACTGAGCGAGGATCGAGGAAATGCGAACACCAGAATTCGAACCGGTTCCTTGCGCGTTGCAACCACCGTTCGTGTGGACGCCTGCGATCTGGCCGTCCGCGGCCCGCAGGATACCGGAGCCCGAATTGCCTCCCAATGTATCGATGCTGTCATAGCTGATGGTGTTGGTTGTCAAGGCGAAGGTTGGCCCTGCCTCAATGCGCTTGGGCAGACCCGCGGGATGGCCGATGATGCAAAGCATGTCACCCACCGCGGCATCGGTGACGGCAACCTGGGTTTGGCCGATCGTGGCCCCCGGGTTTCCGCCAAGCCTGACGATGGAAAAGTCCAGACCCCCGAGTCTGTACTCGACCAGACCAACAACAGGAAAGACTTGCTCGGTGCGCAGGTTGCCGGAAGGGTCGACCTGAAAGTTGAAATTCACGTGCATGTTGGTGGCGATTTCTGCGGGCGGGATCGTCGCGCCCGTCGCATTGTTGGTGGGTCGCACCCAGCCGCCGCCAGTCTGATCGAAACAATGACCAGCGCTGAGAAACAGGTCGTTCGTGATCAACGTCCCTGAACACCAACGGATTCCGGAGACCGTACCCGGATTGGTATAGATGCTGGCCAAGTTGTTGTTCCACTGAAGCTGACCGACCGCTTGCTGGTGTCCATTGACGAAGGCTATGGTGACACCCAAGGTGCCGTCATACTGCTCTGCCGGCTGGGAGTCGTCGGTTGCACCACATATCGATTCGAGCAGAGCTGCATACGTGTCCGCGTCGTCTACCTTGAACTCGAGCGCCGTGATCTCGCGGATCTCGTCCATATGCGGCGGGAACAATGCGGCACGCTCGTTGTCGTTCAGCTTCCTGACAGCTTCGCGGACTCTCGCCGCTACCGGTTCAGAAACCTTTCTTGGAACTGTTTTTGGGACTGTTTTCATGACGTCTCCTCTTTCTTGCGAAACTATTTCTCTCCGCGCCTTTCAAGCGAGACATTAGACACTCGGACCGAGACTTATAGTCGACTTTTCTCGCAATGGCTGCACAGAAAACGTGCGCTCCTGTCGACGGGAAGGCAGGGCATGGGCCCCCACCCCTTCGACACCCACCGGGGGAGGGCAGCCGGTCTTTTTAGGGAAGCGCTCCACAACGCTTCTGAGAGGCGCATCGAGCGAGGCTGTAGTCTTCCCCTCGATGAATCGAGCCGATGATGTCGCCTGCTATTGCGCCGAGCATCATGAGCCACCGCCGAGCATCTGAATAGCTACGAGCGCGACACCCGATATGTAAATCAGGCAGAGCCCGCCAATGAGCGCGCGCTCGACCGCGAGGTACGTGGTGTTGCGGCGCGTGACGACAGGTCGCAGGCGTGCCAGCCGCGCGTGACAGCGCGCGATCGTACGCTGACCGCGCTGCGCGTTGGGCGTGAGAAGTGGAAGGGGCTGGATCATGTCGTCACCTCTTTCAGGCCGGCCAGTACTGGTCCGTCCCGCTCGTCGAGCCGTCTGGCAATCGCCGTGCGAGCGCGGCTGAGCCGCTGGCGCATTGCTTCTGGCGTGATCCCGCAGACCATCGCCGCTTCAGCGGGGCGCATACCTTCGATGGCAACGAGCAGCAGGGCTTCTCGATACAGGGCAGGGAGCTCGGACAAGGCCACTTCGATGCGCCGGCCGGTTTCACTCGCCACCGTGGACTCGAACGGTGAAGGCCGTGGCGTTCCCAACGACCAGAGCCCGATCATGTCCACGGTCTGCGAGTCCTCCAACAGCCGCGAGCGGCAGTAGCTCACGTAGAGGTTGCGCGCGACGGTGAAGAGGAACGGGCCAAGGGTCGTGTCAGGACGCAGCTTCGGTGCCCGATCGACGAAGCGCAGCCACGTCTCCTCCAGCAGATCTTCAGCCACGTCACGGCGGCGAGACAAGCGCGCCAGGAAACTGAAGAGCCTGGCGTTGAATTCGCCATAGACCCGATCGAAAGCTGCGGCATCTCCTGCCCGCAACTGCGCGACGAGCTCGAGCTCGGACTCCCGGTCCATGTCAGTCATAACGCGCGGCGCGCCGACTCGTGACATGTCACGCGGCGCATTCTCGTGCGTTCTAGTGGAGTAGAGGTTGATTCACGCATGGAACTCTTCGACATGCTCAGCCACGCGAGCATCATGGCACGTGTCAGCTTATTGGTAACGCTCTTCCCGCTCGCAGCAGGCGTTGCCTATCTGGTTCGGCCGACCGAGCAGCGGCTGGCGCTGATGCGGCCGATCTCGCTGGCCGGTATTTTCAGCGGCTTGACCGGAGCGATGCTTGGCTTGATGAACGTGCTGAGATCGCTTGCGATTCATGATCCGCCGCCGCCCCCTCGCATCATGGCGCTCGGAGCCGCGGAGTCGCTCGTGACCCTGTTCGTGGCGTTCGGATGCCTGACGGTAGCGTGGCTCTGCGTTGCGTTGGGAATGCGACGGAATCCGTAGATAGCGGTATGCTTGGAGAAGGCCTGCCAGCCTGCCCTACAAGTAGTGAGGGTTTCCATGCGCAGTTTCATTCTCGGCATCGTGATCCTGTTGGCAGTGCCTGAATACGCGGTGGGGCAGCAGCGCAACCGTTCGGGGCGATCGGCGACGGGGCGAACAGCGGTACCGCGGGAGGAAGCCGTTCAGGCTGCTCCAGCGAGGCAGGCCGATCGTCGTGCCGAACCGCGCGGGGAGACAAGCAGGCCGGCACCGCGCGATGAGAAGTCGGGTGACGCCACGCCGTCGCGCGCGCGTCGCGAGCGCCGCAGCACGCCGAACGTCCCTGAAACGGTCCGCGGACGCTTGCGTGATGAGCGTCTGCAGGCCGCCCAGGCGCGTACTTACCGGACGAATTCTCCGAGAGATTACCGACCACGCTATCGACGCCCGTACATCGGAGCGAACGCCGTGTTCGTTCCATACGCAGTGCCTGTCGTGATCGAGCGCGAAGTCGTGATCGAGCGCGAAATCGTCCATGAGGCGGCAGGCGCGCCTGTCATCGTCGAGCAGCCGTCGCTCGCGCGGCTCATTCTTGATATTGACCCGCCAATTGCACAGGTATTCGCGGACGGCTACTACATCGGCATTCCGGAAGACTTTCGATTCGAGGATGGCGGTGCCGTGCTCGAGCAGGGTCCCCACCGAATCGACATCCTTGCGCGCGACTACGATCCGGTGAGCTTCGACGTCAATCTCGCGCGCGGACAGTCGGCGACCTTCCGGCATATCCTGACGCCGGTGATGCGCGCGTCGCAGCCTGCGCCCGATGACGAGGTGAAAGCGCCGCCCGCGGCGAAGCAGCCGGTGACGTTTTACCTGGTCCCCGGCTGCTATATGGGGAACGTGCCGCCCAAAGAAGCGAACTTACCGGCGACGTGCGACATTACCCGCGCTGTGTCGGTTCAGTACTGATCGCGCTCAGCGCTCACCGCGAATGGCGGCTTCTACGAACCGGCAAGGATGGGATGAACTAGCGTCCCACGCGGTACTCCGCGATGATCTTCGCGTAGTCCGCGTCCGTGGTGCCGTCGGCAGTCAAAGCCGCGAGCACGCGCCGGGCGAGTTGTCGCTCCATCGAGTCGACCGGATTTTTCGCCGCCTCTGACAGCGCCATCCATTTCTGGCGAAGCTGGTTGAGCACCGCGAGCCGGTCATTCGACGCGAGACGGGCAGCCAGAACGTCCATCTCGCGAAGCACAACTTCCTCTCGACGATCTTGGTCCAGTTCCGCGTCGAGCGCCGCACGAATGGTTTTGTCGCGGCCGAGTTCGGCTGCCCGCCGGGCAAACGCGGACACGTCTCTCAGCCCCTGAAAATCGTCGGCGATCGCATGGAGCGCACGAAACGTGTCTTTGTCGCTGCCGGTACCGGCCGCGGCCACGCGCGCCGCAAGCAACCTGTCGACCTCGGCGTCGTTCGGTGGCTCGAGTCCCGCCTTCATTGCATGCAGCTCCATCCACTCGACGGCCTGCAGCGCAAGTTCACTCGACAACCACACGTGCCCGCCGTCGAAGATGACGAGGCGGTGGGGCGTGGTCAGCGCGCGATCGAGCTTGCGCATTTCCAGATGATTGAAATCCTCTGTTCCTGCGGTTGCGAAGAGAGGAAACGAGAGCGTCTTTCGGATGTTGTTGTCCGGATATCCGGCGCTCGACGCGATGACGCCGGCGATTTCTTTCGACGCCAGCGCCACGCCCAGTGCCGTTCGCGCTCCACCGGACATGCCGGCCAGATAGACCCGCTTGGGGTTCACGGCAAGGCGCGCCGCTACATCGTTTGTCAGTGCCGCCAGGACTCGGGGGAATTCCGTCCCTCCGTTGCGGGAGTTGTTGGACCCGACGACGATGTAACCGTATCGCTCTGCAGCGGCCTGATACCGTTCAACAGGGACCCGCCCGCGGGCGCCGGGATCGAACGCGAAGATGACCGGCCATGGCCGCGATGGCGTGTAGTCGGCGGGAACGAAAAGCGCGTAGCTCTGAGACGGGTCGGCAGCGCACGTGACGCGGTCGATGATCTTACCTGCCGGCAGATCCTGTGCGAATGCAGCCGTAGCGGCGAGAAGCCAGACGAGCGTGAGTCTCATCTCAGGCGTGGAAGGCGGTGCGAACTATTGCACGTTGAAGATGGCGTTGCAGCTGCCATCGACGTCGCTCGCGGTCGTCTTGTTGCCCGCCAGCCCTTTGCGAACGGCCTGATTGACTTGCTCCGCGTATTCGCCATAGGCCTTCTGGGCGAGCGGCGTGAACCCACGGCCGCCGGGAGGAGTGAACATTCCGACGACTTCCAGATCCCACTGAACGATGCCGATTTCCCTGAGGCTGCGTCGACCGGGCACGAAATCGTGAAGTCCGAGCGCGATTCCTGCTGCGGCGTTGATGAGACGGCACTCTTTGAGCACGCGCTGGCCTTCGTAAAGCGGGTCGTTTGCCTGCGTCCCCGAACTGGCGGCGCCGAGGAGAGGCAGGACGACGGATTGCGCGCCCGCTGCGTCCAGCGCGGCGAGACACCCGGCGATGCCCTTGCGGACGCGGTCTTGCGCGAACAGCTCTCGATGGTCAATCGCCCCGCCGTTGGCGTAGTCGGTGGCAACCAGGCAGACCGTTCTGGGAAAGGCTCCTGCGCCTGACAGATGCGCAACGAGCATGTCGGTACCGATCCGCAGCAGACCCGATTCCTTGCCGGCCGCAGCCGGCGGCTGCTTCCGGCGCGCCGCGATCTGGTCTTCCAGGCTGCGCAAAGCTTCGGGCTGTTTTCGGACACGATCGACGAGCACGCGTTGCGTGGACGGCGCCGAGGCCGCAATCAACAGGTCGGTGTTGGTCGGCACGATTGCCGCGTCAGGTCGAAACTCGGATCGGTCGAACGCGCGCTCGAGGTCGCCTGCGCTGAGATACACACGCAGGGGAAACGCTGCGGTCTTCGTCGTCGGCACGTCCAGCGTCTGGAAACTCAACGCGAGCGCCGTGTCCCGTTTCTGGTCGCTGACGAACATGGTGGCGACGGGCCCCTGCTGTGCCAGGGCCACGCCGGCTGCAAGACAGAAGCAGATTCCTGCGATGAATACGTAGAGGCGAAGCATCACTATTATTAACCCCTGTGGTATCAATGCTTTTACCCGGCGCGGTTGGAAGTGTCAAGGTCGATATCGTCCAGAACTCGGGTCGAATGATTTCGGAGGGCTCCCTCCAGCGTCGACGGCTACCTGACATCGCTATGCCGCGACCGGCGCAGCATCGACCCGCCCGCGGTCGAGGATCCGGCTCGCGAGCTTGATCAGCTCGATGACGGCGATGTACGCGAGGGGGGTGAGCAGGCAGGTCCCCCACTGTCGGGTCGACAGCGCCACCGTGTCGAAGATCCGCTGCAGCGGGCCGAGCGACGTGACGAGGAAGGTGAGCACGAGCGCGGCGCACATCAGTTGGACGAAGCGGCCGTTCGCGATCGTGTAGCGGGTGAAGATCGTGCCGTCAGCCTCCCGGGCTTCCAGCGCGGCCGCCACGTGCATCAGCGACAGGATCGTCAGGCCCATGGTCGTCGCGACGGCGAGATTGTTGTGATGTTCTGCCCAGGCGACCACGCCGAGGGCGAGCGCCGCCATGACCGCACTCGCGGCGCCGACTCGGACGCCGAGGCCGAGAGGCACGATGTGCACGTTCGGATCACGCGGGGAGCGCTGCATCATACCTGGTACCGGCGCGTCGAAGCCGAGCCCGATTGCCAGCAGCAGGTCGATTGCGAAGTTGACCCAGAGGATCTGCAGTGCCGTGAGCGGCGCCCCGTTCGCGATGTCGAAAATTCCGGCGCCGACGAACGTGAGGATGAAGCCGCCGAGCATCACGAGCTGGACGCGGATGTACTTCAGCAGGTTGTCGTAGATGCCGCGGCCGCCCTCGACCGCCGCGACGATGGTGGCGAAATTGTCGTCGGTGAGGATCATGTCGCCGGCTTCCTTGGTCACCTCGGTGCCCGTGATCCCCATCGCGACGCCAATGTCGGCGCGCTTCAGCGCCGGGGCGTCGTTGACCCCGTCGCCGGTCATCGCGACGATGTTGCCCTTGCGCTTGAGCACGTCGACGAGACGCACCTTGTCCTCGGGTGCGACCCGTGCGACGACCCCGATGGCGTCCACTTCATCCTCGAGCGCGGCGTCGCTGAGCGCGGCGAACTCGGATCCGGAGAGGGCCTTGCCCTCGATTCCAAGTTGATTCGCGATCGCCGCCGCGGTGGTGACATGATCGCCGGTGATCATGCGGACGCGGATCCCCGCCTCCCTGCACCGGGCGATGGCGTCCCTCGCTTCCTTTCGCGGCGGGTCGACGATGCCGATCAGAGCGAGCAAGGTCAGCCCTCGCACCTCGTCGAGCAGCGCTCCGTCCCGGTCGAAGGCGCCCGTGTCGATATCGCGCGTGGCCACGGCCAGCACGCGGAGACCCTCCGCGGCGAGCCGGTCGTTCTCGGCCAGGACGCGGCCGCGGGCGCTCTCGGCGGGAACGGTCGAGCCGTCCGCGTCGCGGAAGTGCGTCGCCCGCTCGAGCAGGACGTCGGGCGCGCCCTTGACGAAACAGCGAACGACCTTCCGGCCGCCGTCCTCCATCTCGTGGAACGTCGCCATCAGCTTGTAGGCGGAGTCGAACGGCACCTCGGCGATGCGCGGGTAGACGCGCCTCGTTTCGTCGACGTCGATTCCGCCCTTTGCGGCCAGGACGACGAGGGCTGCCTCGGTCGGGTCTCCGACGATCTCGCCCTCGCGGACGGCGGCGTCGGTTGCGAGCGCCATCGGTAGCAGGAACGGCTCGAGCGAGGTCTCGGGCGCGCCGGCGACGCGGAGGATCCTGCCGACGGTGGAGTAGCCCTCGCCTTCGATCGAGTAGCGCCGGCCGACGACGACGAGCTGGCGCGCGGTCATCTGGTTGAGCGTCAGCGTGCCTGTCTTGTCCGAGCAGATCGCCGAGGTCGAACCGAGGGTCTCGACCGAGCGCAATCGCTTGACGATCGCGCCCTTGGCGGCGAGCGCCTGCGTCCCCAGTGAGAGCATCGTCGTGACGACAGCAGGGAGCTCGGTTGGAATCGCCGCAACTGCGACGCTGATCGCGATCAGGAACAGCGCGTAGAAGCTGTCGCCGCGAACGAGCCCGATCACCATCACCAGCACCAGAGCGGCCGCCGCCACGAGCGCGACGAGGACGGTCAGCTGGTCGAGCTGGCGTGTGAGCGGCGTCTTCTCCTGCTCGAGGCGACCGAGCATCCCCGAGATCTGGCCGACCTCGGTGGTCATGCCCGTCGACGTGACGACCATCTCACCCCTGCCGCGCGTTACGGTTGAGTTCATGTAGGCCATGTCGATGCGGTCACCGAGTGCGACGGCCTCACCGACGACGGGGTCTATTGACTTCAAGACGGGCGTGCTCTCGCCCGTCAGCGCGGCCTCCTCGATCTCGAGGGTGGCAGCGACGAGCAGTCGGCCGTCGGCGGGGATCTTGTCGCCGGCCTCGAACGAGACGATGTCTCCGGGCACGAGCTCCTCCGCGGGGATGTCGACCAGGTCGCCTCCGCGACGGGCATGGGCCTTAATTACGAGCATCTTCTGCAGCGCCGCGACGCTCTCGGCCGCCTTGCCCTCCTGGTACAGTCCCAGGATGGCGTTGAGCAACGTCACGCAGAAGATCACGATGCCCGTCGAGTCCTGCAGGGCCACGATGCTGACGATCGCGGCGCCGAGCAGGACGAGTTGCATCAGGTCGCGGTACTGGCGCAGGAACGCTCGCCAGCCGGGCTCCTTCTTCGCCTCGGCGAGTTTGTTCGGGCCGACCTGCGCGCGCCGCCGCCCGATCTCGGCGGCGTCGAGCCCGAGCGGGACCTCGACTCCGAGTCGCTTACACGCCTGTTCGGACGTGAGGCTGTGCCACGCGACTTTCTTGTCTCCCGCGTGATCCACCCGGACGGCCGTTTCTACTGTCGAGGCGACTGTCATCAGTCCCCCTGCTCTTTGAGGAACGCGAGAAGGTCGAGTGGCAATCTCTTCACGGCGAGCGAAATCTTAACCCCGTTTGGGTGTGGCACGCCGCTGGGTCTGCTCGATCCCGGTCCTCGCGAAGCGCTGCCCTTCGCGCGATAGCGACCAACGACAAGCCCGTAGGCGTGTTCGTGGCTGACCAAGGGTGCGCACAAATGCGCGCTGCGACACGCTGTCACACTCTGACCGCCGCTCTCGCATTGCTGCCAAGCTTCCCTGTGCTTGAACTGGCCGCATAAATCAGGCAGAGTTCCCCGCGGGAGGGCACTTGATGGACATCCACAGGCGAGCGTTCCTTTCTCACGGTAGCCTCACAATCGGCGCGATGCTGGGGCGCAGAGCCCTTGCACAAGCGCCAGCTCAAGCCACCACGCCAACTGCCACAGCCATTGCATCGAATCGGGCAGCTGCTGCTGGGCTACTTGCGGAGATTCAGGCGAAGGCAACGGGTTTGACGCGGGCCTCCGCGAGTCCGTTCATACAACGGGAGTTTTCGCTTCGCAAAGAACTCGCAGATGTGCTGATGAAGCTGCCCACCGATACACCGAATCAATACGTGCTCAAGGAAGAACAGCCGACCGCCGCGTTCATGCGCGAAGAGAAGGTCCCCCTGATTCCGCCTCCGGCTGAAGTTCGACCTATTACTTTGCGACCTGAAAAGTCGGTGTCGGGCTGCTCGGAAAGTGTTACTGCCGTCGTGGTTAGCATCCTCTTGGACTCGATGGGTCTCAGCGACGACATTCTCAATGTTGTGCAATTGATGATTGAGAAGACCCCGGAGCTTAACGAGGCAGCCGACCAGATCGGGAAATCGGTTGCATTGAAGGACGCTGAACAGACAACGAAGCTCATTCTTCTTTTGGTCGAACAGTTGATCAAGTCTTCGGCCGTTCGCAAAAGTATTGTGACCGCGATTGGCGTTGAGGCATGGGACCGGATTAAGAGGCAGATCGCTCTAAGAATTGGCGCGAAATTCGTTCCGTTCGTTGGTCAGGTCTATCTCGCTGTCTCTGTAGCCCTCGCAGTGGGTGTCAATTTCAACCGTTTGACGACTGCCATTCAATGCAATTCAAAAACGGCTTGAGTCGCGATTTTAGAACCATCTAGACCGCACGTAGGTTGCGGCAATGGCATCACCAACCGTACCGCAAACACGTGATTTCGGAACGTGCGCGGCTCCTGGCGAATCGGGCCCAGTTTTCCGTGAGAAATCGTGTGCCCATCGTGTAGGTTTTGGGGACAGCTCTGAATGGATCGCCGCGAAGCGTCGGCCAGGCCAACCATAGCTCGTTTTCGTAAAGATCGGCCCGCCGTCGCGCTTCGCGCTATGGTGGGCAACCTTCGCGTGCATTCATGAGCGAAGGTTGGTGAGCCGCCTCGGAATCGAACCGACAACCCGCAGATTAAGCGTCGCTCCAAGGATCGCAAATAGCTCAATTTATTGAGTGTTTTAGCGGATCAGGTGTGCAGAGCATGGCATCGCGAAGCCGATCGACGCAACCCAGGCGCAACCTGTCTGAGATGATTGAAAGTCAGACTTGTCCACAGGGTTGCGCAGATGATCGGACAAGCGAAGATTGCACACACTCCGCACACCTAAAAAAGAGGCAAAAAACATCCGCTCCGAGCACTGCTCGAATCAGGACACACTGTCAATGGCTTCCGGTTCGTGCGGTCCGTTCCAAGCGAACGCGGCCAATCCCTGCGCTCTCGCCTGCTACAACAGCCAGCGCAACAAAATATGGACTCCGACCCACGAAGTGATGGCAAGTGCAGCGGCGATCTCCTGAACCCAACCCACCCAAGGCACTATGGGACTCTGGTCCACCTCAGTTGCTCGCGTAAGAGAGGCACCCTCTCGTATAATCCAGCCGCTCGTTTAAGAACACATGACTCTCGCGCCCGGCACTCGTCTCGGGCCGTATGAGATCCTTGCCGCCATCGGCGCGGGCGGGATGGGCGAGGTCTACCACGCCACTGACACGAACCTCAAGCGAGCGGTCGCCATCAAAATCCTGCCTGAGTCGGTTGCCAAGGATCGAGATCGGCTTGCGCGATTTCAGCGTGAAGCCGAAGTGCTTGCCTCACTGAACCACTCGAACATCGCGGCGATCTATGGTCTCGAGCGATCCGATGGCGTGACGGCCCTCGTCATGGAGTTGGTGGAAGGGCCCACATTGGCCAATCGCATCGCACAAGGGCGGATTCCCCTTGACGAGGCGCTGCCGATTGCCAAACAGATCGCCGAGGCGTTGGAGTCGGCGCACGAGCACGGCATCATCCATCGCGATCTGAAACCGGCCAACATCAAATTGCGCGACGACGGCACCGTCAAGGTGCTCGACTTTGGGCTCGCGAAAGCGATGGAACCGACGGTCGCGGCAGTGAACGTGTCGCTGTCCCCGACCATCACGAGCCCGGCGATGACGCGGATGGGTGTGATTTTGGGCACGGCTGCATACATGGCGCCAGAGCAGGCACGTGGCAAGACGGTCGACAAGCGCGCCGACATCTGGGCCTTCGGCTGCGTGCTGTTCGAGATGCTGACCGGCAAGCGCGTGTTCGACGGCGAAGGCCTCACCGACGTCATCGCAGCGGTCGTGCGCGACGAGCCCGACTGGAAGGCGTTACCGGCCGACGTGCCCGATCACCTGCGGATGCTCTTGAAAGGTTGCCTCGAGAAGGAGCGGAAAGCGCGAATCGGCGACATTGCTGTTGCGCGGTTTCTGCTCGATCAAGGATCGACTCTTGTGTCGGCGCGCCCGCAAGCGCGGACAACGATGCCGTGGATCGCCGGCTTGGCCGTGCTGGCACTGGCGGTGGGCGCATTGATATTCTGGCGCCCCTGGCAGACCGCGCCTGCCAACCAGGCACCCAGGCGTTTTACGGCCGAGATCGGCGCGGACGTCTCTCTCGTCGATGCGCTGGGTGCGTCCGCCATTCTTTCTCCCGACGGGATGACCCTGGTCTTTGTGGGTGCCGAGAACACCTCCAATTCGAGTTTGTCGCTCTACGTACGCCGTCTCGATCAGCTTCGCGCGACGCCGCTGCCTGGTACTGATGGCGCGCTGCAGCCCTTCTTCTCGCCCGACGGAAAGTGGATCGGGTTTTTTTCCGTCGGCAAACTGAAGAAGATCGCGGTGACGGGCGGAGCAGTCGTGACGCTGTGCGACGCGCCGCTTGGACGGGGCGGAACGTGGACGGACGAGGGATCGATTATCTTCACGCCGACATCGAGCCCGGGCACGACACTGGTGCGGGTTTCGGCGGAAGGAGGAACGCCGGAGAAGCTCCTCGATGTGGCAAAGGATGAGGCCGCGCAACGGTGGCCTCAGGCGCTGCCTGGCGCCAGGGCCGTCATCTTTACCAGTGCGAAGAATCTCGGCAACTTCGATGGTGCGGACATCGTGGCTCAGCCGCTCCCGAAGGGCGAGCGGAAGGTGCTGGTGAACGGAGGGTATTACGGACGGTACGTCGCCAGCGGACATCTTCTGTACTTCCGGGAGCGGACGTTGTTTGCGGCGCCGTTCGATCTCGATCGTCTCGAGGTGACCGGCCCCGCGGTTCCGGCGATCGAAGGCGCGCGGTCGAACAGCAGCGCCGGGATCGCACAGTTCGATGTCTCGCGGGACGGTACGCTCGTATACGTGGCAGGAGGCGCCACTGCGGACTCGACGCCGATTCGGTGGCTCGATCGTTCGGGGCAGTTGTCGATGATGCGCAAGACGCCATCCAACTGGAGCAACCCGAGCTTTTCGCCTGACGGACGATTGCTCGCCATCGACATCCATGACGGCACCCAGAGCGACATCTGGATCTACGACTGGGAGCGGGATACGTTGTCGCGACGGACGTTCGACAAGTCCGACGATGCGCGGCCGGTGTGGTCGCCGGATGGAAAGCGTATCGCCTTCGCCTCGCGTCGCGATGGCGGGTCGGCGTCCAACCTCTATTGGCAGCGGGCTGACGGGACAGGCGACGCCGAGCGTCTGACAACGAGCAAAAGCATTCAATACCCCACTTCGTTCCATCCGAGCGGGCGGTACCTCGCCTTCATAGAAAGCATGGCCGGGCAGAGCGACGTGATGCTGCTGCGGATTGAGGGCGATGAGAAGACCGGGTGGAAGCCCGGGACGCCAACCGCCCTTCTGAATGCGCCCTACGTGGAATCGAGCGCGATATTTTCCCCCGATGGCCGCTGGTTCGCGTACCTTTCGAACGAAGGCGGACGCACTGAGGTGTTCGTCCAGCCGTTTCCCGGGCCCGGCGGGAAGTATCAGATCTCGTCCGGCGCGGCGGACGATCCGGCGTGGTCGCGAACGGCGCCAGAGCTGTTTTTCCTCAATACGTCCGATCTGCGTTTGATGATGATGCCCTACCGTGTTGAAGGCAGCACGTTTATCGCGGGCAAACCGGTGCAGCTGAGCGAAATGCGAATCCTGGGACGTCCGCGGCCGCCGAGCCGCGACCTCGACCTGCATCCCGATGGGAAACGCTTTGTCGTCGCCGGAGCAGACGAGGGCGCGCAGAGGCTCGACAGGGTTGTCTTCGTGCTCAATTTCTTCGATGAGCTCAGGCGCATTGCGCCGCCAAAAAATAAGAATAGCCATGCGGCACCTTCTGCGAAGTGACCTTCCGATTATGTTTGCTATGGTGAGCATCGTCGCGTGCGCGGCGGCTCCGCCTCCAACACGATTCGAGTATCCCGATACGCGCAAAGTCGATCAGGTCGACACCTACCACGGCACGCAGGTCGCCGATCCGTATCGATGGCTCGAGGACGACAATTCCGCCGAGACTGCCAAGTGGGTCGAGGCGCAGAACAAGGTGACGTTCGCGTACCTCGAGAAGATTCCGTTTCGCGCGCAGCTCAGGACAAGGCTCGAGCGCCTCTACGACTATCCCAAGTACTCAGCACCGTCGAGAAAGCGCGATCTGTTCTTCTTCTACAAGAACGACGGCCTGCAGAACCAGAGCGTGCTGTACGTGCAGCAGGGGATCGATGGAAAGCCCGAGGTGCTGCTCGATCCGAATGCATGGTCGTCCGATGGCACGGTGCGTCTGCTGACGTTTTCGCCGTCGAAGGACGCGCAAGTACGCGGTGTACGGCATGTCGCAGAGCGGTTCAGACTGGCAGGAGTACAGGGTTCTCGATCTCGCGACGCGCAAGCCGCTTACGGACAAGCTCGAGTGGGTGAAAGTCTCGAACGTCGCCTGGCGCGGCGACGGGTTCTACTACAGCCGCTATCCCGCAGCCGAAGCGGGCAAGGAGCTCTCCTCGTCCAATGCGAACCACCGCGTGTTTTATCACCGGCTTGGCACGCCTCAGTCGGCCGATGAGCTCGTCTTCGAAGATGCGGGCAACCCACAGCGGTTCCACATCCTCCACACGACAGAAGACGAGCGCTTCGCGATCCTCGAGGTGCACGATCGCGGAACCGGCAAGCAGGGCAATGCGCTGTTCGTTCGCGATCTGTCGCGTCCGTCTTCATCGTTCTCGCCGCTGGTGCCGGCGATCACGGACGATACGTTCGACGTGATCGACAGCGTTGGCGATCGCATCCTGGTGGCGACCGACAAAAACGCGACAAACCGGCGTGTCGTCAGCATCGATCCGCGGAATCCGTCGGAATCCGAACTGGAAAACGATCCTGCCGGAATCATCCGAGCCGCTCGAGAGCGTCGACACCGCGGGCGGGAAGCTCTTTGCGACCTACATGAAGGATGTGACGACGCGCGCACGCGTGTACAGTCTGGACGGCCGACTCGAGCACGAGGTGACGCTGCCTGGATTAGGAACCGCCAGCGGTTTCGCCGGCGAGGCGGACTCGACATTCGTGTTCTACACGTTCACGTCGTTCACGATCCCGACGGCTATCTACCGCTACGACATCGCGACGCGCGCCAGCACGCTGTTTCGCGCCTCTGAAATCTCCGGCTTCGATGCGTCGCGATACGAAACGAAGCAGGTGTTCTTCACGAGCAAGGACGGCACGCGCGTGCCCATGTTCCTGGTTCACCGCAAGGGCCTGGCGCTCGACGGAAACAACCCGACGCTGATGTATGGGTACGGTGGATTCAACGTCAGCACGGTCCCGACGTTTTCTCCCGTGCGCCTCGCGCTGCTCGAGCAGGGTTTCGTCTACGCGAGCGTCAACATGCGCGGCGGCAGCGAATACGGCGAAGCCTGGCACGATGCGGGAACGAAAACGAAGAAGCAGAACGTGTTCGACGATTTCATCGCGGCCGCCGAGTGGCTGATTGCCAGCAAGTACACCTCTTCGGCACGGCTGGCGATGCTCGGCGGGTCGAACGGCGGCCTGCTGGTCGGCGCCGTCGCGAATCAGCGTCCCGAGCTGTTTCGTGTCGCGATTCCGCAGGTGGGCGTGATGGACATGCTGCGGTTCCACAAGTTCACGATTGGCTGGAACTGGATTGCCGACTACGGCTCGAGCGACAACGCCGAGGAATTCAAGGCGCTGTACGCGTATTCACCCCTGCACAACATTACGCGCCGGAGTGAAGTATCCGGCCACGATCATCACGACCGCCGATCACGACGATCGCGTCGTGCCCGCGCATTCGTTCAAGTACGCGGCGGCGATGCAGGCACGGGTCGAGCCGCGAAGCAGCCCGTGCTGATTCGCATCGAAACCAGGTCGGGACATGGCGCCAGCAGCACGGCGAAGTTTCTGGAGACAACGGCGGATATCTACGCGTTCCTCATGCACAACCTCGGCGTGCAACCGACCTTTGGAAAATCGGAGTGATAGGCCGTCCTCACGAGTTGGCGTCCCAATATCACCTGATTTCGGAACGCACGAGGCTTGGGCGAATCGGGCCCAGTTTCCGTGAGAAACCGAGTGCCCATCGTGTGGGTTTTGGGGACAGCTCTGTATGGATCGCCGCGAAGCGTCGGGTCAGGCCAACCATAGCTCGTTTCCGTAAAGATTGGCCCGCCGTCGCGCTTCGCGCTATGGTGGGCAACCTTCGCGTGCATTCATGAGCGAAGGTTGGTGAGCCGCCTCGGAATCGAACCGAGAACCCGCAGATTAAGAGTCTGCTGCTCTGCCAGTTGAGCTAGCGGCCCACTTGGGAAAGTCTAAAGTAAAAAGTTGAAAGTAGAAAGTGACGGCCTTTCACGTTCCTTTTCACTTTCTACTTCCTACTTTTCACTTTCCATGCTCGGTATGGTGCGCCCGACAGGATTCGAACCTGTGGCCTACAGCTCCGGAGGCTGTCGCTCTATCCAGCTGAGCTACGGGCGCGTCTGAACTTAGAAAGTAGAAAGTAGAAAGTCAAAGGTGGAAAGTCGTTCTCGCGCTATTTTCTACCTTTCACTTTCTACCTTCACTTTCAACTTTTCACTTTCTACTTTTCACTTTCCCACTTAGTGTGGTGCGCCCGGCAGGACTCGAACCTGCGGCCTACTGGTTCGAAGCCAGTCGCTCTATCCAACTGAGCTACGGGCGCGCAATTACGACCAAAAATCATAACACGTGCAACGGCTCGCCACCGCGCTTACCAGACGCGCGCCGGACGCATGGCAATGCAGCCCTTGGGGAGGCTTCCTGGGTCTTGGCCACCGTCTTTCCAAGAAAGATCCGAGACCCCTGGCACCGCCGGATCAATTACGGCTGCGCGGCTCCCTGCGGCGAAGTGACGCAAAGCCGTAATGCGTCCGAACTTCGACAGCTGCTTCAGCAAGAGATCGTCAAACGCGGGAGGCATGTCTGCGAAACCGAGATAGACCTGTATCCGGCGGCGCCCATCGATGGCCCTCTCCAGCTCGATGCCACGGCAGGCTGGCCGGGCCGGGAACAGATCGACTTTGAAAATGCCCCCGCCGTCGGAAAACTTATGGCCTCCCGCTTCAGAGATCCGCACTCCGCCGTACCACCATATCGCCGGCAGTGCCTGACGCGTCGTGATGAGGATGTCTCCGGGCTGACGTTGCTGCATCAGCCAGGCGATTGCCGACCGATCGTCGGTCTCGTGATTGCTGTCGCGAGGACGCCCGACTTCCAGATCGGCAATCCCGCGGTCGACGACATCAATGCAAAGAAGCGCGAGCACCGCAAAGACGATTCCGGCAGCTGCAAAATTCATCGAGGATCGTCGTGCCGGCTTCTCCCGCAGCAACCACACGCCACGGTCGACGAACAGCGCGATGCCCAGATATAGTGCCGGCACAAACCAGAGAGACAGCCGCTCGTAGAGCGGCATCATGCGCAGAGCGGCCAGCGCAAAGCCGGATACGACCACAAGCCCTGCCGCGAAGCCAAGCAAGCGCGCAGACGCAGGCGCAAACGCGAACCCGAGTGCCGCGGAAATCCAGAAACTCGCCGCGGACGACGTGCCGCCGGGCTTCCCGGCAAACGGCTGCAACTGGCTGTACAGCCATCGCAAGGAACCGCCGATGCCCGCCTCTTGCGGAGGGAACGCGAACTGCCAGTACTCCTGCAGCGAGTCGCTGCCCATCGCGTGGCGGATCGCGACAAAATAGTGCAGCGTAACCGACGCAATTACCACCGAGAACGCCACTGCAAGCAGTCGAACGCCCTCCGGGTTTCGCCGGGCCGACATCGCAAACACTACGAGACACGCCGGCAGCACCAGCAGGGCGCCGAGGGAAAACCAGTGACCGATGACGGCGGCAGCAGCCCAGATTGCAAGGCCTTTACGGCGCGCCTCCGATGACGAAGCGCTCGCTGCCGAAGCAGCCAGGGCGGGAAGACACAATCCCCAGAACGTGTCCGCTGAATACGGCTTCAGCTCCACGGCGTAAAAGGAGATCCACTGTCCGATCGAACATAAGAGCACCAGCGTTGCACTGCCCGCTGTCGTCAGCCAGCGCCGGCCGACGAAAAATGCCGCCAGGATTGTTGCGATGCCGAAGAGCGCTGGCACCGCACGGAGGACAAGCTCGGACGAGCCTAACGCGAGCATCGCGAGCCGTTCCAGAGCAAGCCAGCCGATCGGCGCGCTCTGATCGAGCCAGAGACGGCCGCCGAGGGCAAAAAATGAACGATCGCGGAAATTGAGCGCGATCATCTCCTCATCGAGCCAGAGCGGACGCGCGCTGATCCATTGATAAAGGACGATAGCCATGCCGGCGACGGCAATCATCAACGGCGCCGACATGGTTCTCGTCACGCGAGTCATCAAGCGTCATTATCCGCTACCCATCGGGCAGGTTGATATCATTGGCAGCACAGATGGCGACCATCCTTCAAAGCGTTCCCGCCGGCCAGAGGGTCGGCATTGCATTCTCCGGCGGCCTCGACACGAGCGCCGCCCTTCACTGGATGCGTGGGAAAGGGGCGATTCCTTACGCGTATACCGCGAATCTCGGTCAGCCCGACGAAAAGGATTACGACGAGATTCCGCGGCGCGCGCTCGAATATGGCGCCGAAAAGGCAAGGCTGATCGATTGCCGGCGCCAGCTCGTCAACGAGGGAATCGCCGCGCTGCAGTCGGGCGCCTTTCACATCACGACCGCGGGCGTTCCATATTTCAACACCACTCCCATCGGCCGCGCGGTCACCGGCACGATGCTCGTCGTCTCGATGAAAGAAGACGACGTGCACATCTGGGGAGACGGGAGCACGTTCAAGGGAAACGACATAGAACGGTTCTATCGCTACGGCCTGCTCGCGAACCCGGGTCTGCGCATCTACAAGCCGTGGCTCGACCAGACGTTCATCGACGAGCTCGGCGGCCGCAAGGAAATGTCGGAATACATGCAGCGAGCCGGTCTTGCGTACAAGATGAACGTCGAAAAGGCGTATTCGACCGATTCGAACATCCTCGGCGCCACGCACGAAGCCAAAGATCTGGAGCAGCTCTCCGGCGGCGTCAAGATCGTCGAACCGATCATGGGCGTCGCGTTCTGGCGCGAAGACGTCGCCGTCGAACCGGAAACTGTTTCGGTGCGCTTCGAAGAAGGGCGGCCCGTCGCGCTCAACGGAGTGGCGTTCGAAGACGCGGTCGCGCTGATGCTCGAGGCCAATCGCATCGGCGGACGCCACGGGCTGGGCATGAGCGACCAGATCGAAAATCGCATCATCGAAGCGAAGAGCCGCGGCATTTATGAGGCGCCGGGCATGGCGCTGCTCTTCATCGCGTACGAGCGGCTCGTCACCGGCATTCATAACGAAGACACGATCGAGCAGTATCGCGACAACGGCCGTCGCCTCGGCAGATTGCTGTATCAGGGGCGCTGGTTCGACCCGCAAGCGATGATGCTGCGCGAGACGGCGCAGCGATGGGTGGCGCGCGCCGTCACGGGCGAGGTGACCGTCGAGCTGCGCCGCGGCAACGACTATTCGCTGCTCGACACGACGAGCCCGAACCTCACGTACAAACCCGAACGGCTGACGATGGAGAAAGGGGAGTCCAGCTTCTCGCCGCAGGATCGCATCGGCCAGCTCACGATGCGAAACCTCGATATCACCGACACTCGCGACAAGCTGTTGACCTACGTCAAGACAGGACTGCTCGCGCCGTCGCTCGGTGCCGAGTTGCCGAAGCTGGCCGGCGGTTCGGACGACGAGTGATGGTACATAACCCATTGATTGCTCCCTGGGCAGGCCCGTACGGCGGTGTACCGCCGTGGGATCACATGGCGCCCGAACATTTCCCCGGCGCGTTCGAGGCCGCACTTGCCGAGCAGCGTGGCGAGATCGACGCCATCGTCGCCGGCTCTGACGCGCCGACTTTCGAAAATACCATCGCAGCCCTGGAGCGCACTGGCCGCACGCTCGATCGCGTCGAGCGCATGTTCGGCGTCGCGCGCGAAAACGTCACGAACCCCGCTTACCAGGCCCTCGAGCGCGAGTGGCAGCCGAAGCTCGCCGCCGCCGCCGACGCCATCGTGTTCAACAAGCGATTGTTCGGACGAATCGAGACCGTTTACGGCTCGCTGCCCGGCTCCCATCTCGAGCCGGATCAGGCGCGTCTCGTGACGCGCCTGTACGAGGACTTCGTGCGGCGCGGCGCACGGTTGAATGCGGACGAGAAAGAGCGGTTGTCGGAGATCAATCAGGAGCTCGCGTCGCGGTTTGCCGACTTCCGCGCAAAGATCCTGGCCGACGAGAACACCTCGACGGCTGTCGAAGGCGAGCGCCCGATCGTCAACACGCGATCGAGCGTCGATCCGTTTCTGGCGAGCTCGCCGCGCCGCGATCTTCGCGAGATCGTGTGGAAGAAGTTCAAGAGCCGGGGCGACAACGGCGGCGCGAACGACACGAACGCGACCATCTCGGCGATCGCCCAGCTGCGGGCCGAGCGCGCCCGCCTGCTCGGCTTCCAGAGCCATGCACATTGGCGCATGACGGATACGATGGCCGCCGATCCGGAAGCGGCCCAGGCGTTTCTCCTGAAGGTGTGGCCGGCTGTGGTCGCGCGCGTCAACGCCGAAGTCGCCGAGATGCAGGCGATTGCCGCCGGCGAGGAGCCCGGCATCACGATCGAACCCTGGGACTATCTCTATTTCTCCGAGAAGGTGCGCAAGGCGAAATACGATCTCGACGCGGACCAAGTCGAGCCGTACTTGCAGCTCGACGAGATGGTGTCGGCGGCACTCTGGTCCGCGGAGCGCCGGTTCGGCATCGCCTTCAGGGAAATCACCGGCACCGTGCCCGTGTTTCACCCCGACCTGCGAGTCTGGGAGGTCACCGACAGGAGTACGGGTGCACATCGCGCCATGCTTTATCTGGACAACTTCGCACGCCTGGGAAAACGCTCAGGTGCGTGGGAGACGACTTATCGATCGCAACATGCGATGGACGGGCCGGTTACGGCGATCGCGTCGATCAACAACAACTTCGTGAAAGCCGAGCCCGGTGCGCCCGGACTCATCTCGCTTGCCGACGCGAAAACGCTCTTTCACGAGTTCGGCCATGCCCTGCACAGCATGCTGCAGAACATCCGCTACCCGAGTCTCGAACTGACGCCGCTGGATTACGTGGAGCTGCCCTCCCAACTCAACGAACGGTGGCTGCTGGACCGCGAGCTGCTCGATCGGTTTGCGCGCCACTACCAGACGGGCGAGCCCATGCCGCAATCGCTCGTCGACAAGATCGAGCGATCGAGCAAGTTCAATCAGGGTTACGCGACGCTCGAGTACCTCTCGGCGGCGATCGTCGACATGGATCTGCACACGCGCGCAGACGGCGTGGAAGACATGGCAGCGTTCGAGCGGGACGCGCTCGCGCGCATAGGGGGTATGCCGCGTGAAGTCGCAATGCGGCACCGGCTTCCGCAATTCGATCATCTGTTCGGCAACGACATGTACTCCGCCGGCTATTACAGCTATCTGTGGTCCGACGTGATGGCCGCCGATGCGTGGCTGGCGTTCGTCGAATCCGGCGGGCCGTGGGATGCTGAAGCCAACGATCGGCTCCGAACGCACATCCTGTCGGACGGCAATTCGATTGATCGCGCCGAGGCGTACCGCCGATTCCGAGGCCGCGATCCGGACGTGCAGGCCCTGCTCGACGCACGTGGGTTTACTGCCGTTGAGTCCGGTGAGACCGCTCCTCCCGCTGATTATTGACGCGCACGTGGCGGACGTGCGCGACGCCCTCGCGCGCCGCCGCACGGTCGTGTTGTCCGCTTCGCCCGGCGCCGGCAAGACGACCCGCATTCCGCCCGCGCTCGTCGACGCCGGACGGGTCATCCTGCTGCAGCCGCGGCGTGTCGCGGCGCGCGCCGTCGCGCGCCGCATCGCGGAAGAACGGCAATGGACGCTCGGCCGCGAAATCGGGTGGCACATTCGATTCGAAAAGCGTTCCTCGCGCGATACGCGGCTGCTCGTCGTCACCGAGGGCATTTTGACGGCGCGCTTTCAGCAGGATCCGCTGTTGTCGGATTTCGCGACGATCATTCTCGATGAATTTCACGAGCGAAGCATTCATGCCGACCTCGGGCTTGCGCTCGCGCGGCAGGCCTGGCTCGCGCGCGACGATCTGCGCATCGTCGTGATGTCGGCGACGCTCGACGTCGAAGGCGTGGCGCGATTCCTGAATGATGCGCCAATCGTCAACGTGCCGCGCGCACTTCATCCGCTCACGATCGAGTACAGCGAAGGGGAGACGATCGTCGAAGCCGCCAACACAATGCTGCCCAGGACGAGCGGGCAGATTCTGTGTTTTCTGCCCGGCGCGCGCGAAATCGAGCGGACCCGGCGGATCTTTCGCCGATCGCGTCTTTGGGCGTCCACGTCGTTCCATTGCATGGATCGCTCGATGGCGATGCGCAAGACGCGGCGATCTCGGCCTCGGACCAGCGGCGCATCATCCTGGCCACGAACATCGCCGAGACGTCGCTGACGGTTCCTGGCGTGGCAGCCGTGATCGATACCGGACAGGTGAAGGTGGCGCGTTACGACGCCGATCGCGGAATCGATCAACTTACTCTCGAGCGCGTCAGCCTCGACTCGGCGGATCAGCGGGCGGGCCGGGCGGCGAGATTGGGCCCCGGCCTTGTCCGCCGGTTGTGGAGTGCCCGCGACCGACTGCGGCCTCATCGCGAGGCGGAAATCGCAAGAGTCGATCTTGCCGGGCCCGTCCTCGACCTGCTCGCGTGGGGGGCGGATCCGGTGTCCTTCGAATGGTTCGAAGCGCCGTCTCCAGACAGGATTCGGGCGGCACTTCGTCTGTTGCTCCGGCTCGGGGCGATTGATAGCGACGCCAGCGGCGCGCGCATCACGGCGCTTGGCCGCCGGCTGCAGCGCGTTCCTCTTCACCCGCGACTGGCGCGGATTCTAATCGACGCTCGCGGCGCGCCAGAGGCCGCAGCCGCGTGCGCAACCCTCTCATTGGGTGGGCTGGGTGCGCTAGGTGCGCTAGGTGCGCTGGGTGCGCCAGGTGCGCTAGGTGCGCTGGGTGCGCCGGGTGCGGCTGTGCGACAGATCGCGCAGGAGTTGCAGCGGATTGCAAGCCACGCGATCGCCGGCGACGTTGCGGCGCACATCAATGACGAGTCGCTCCGTCATGCGCTTTTCACCGGCTACGCCGACCGACTTGCGAAGCGCCGCCCCGGTTCGCACGATCGGTTTCTGCTTGCCAGCGGTCACGGGGCCGCGTTGGGGCGCGAGGCGGGCACTGTTGACGGCGAATATATTGTGGCGCTCGATGTCGTCGCCGGAACGCGCGAAGGGATCAGCGAGGCGAGAATCCGCTCGGCGAGCCCTGTCGAGCGCGAGTGGTTACAGCCGACGTCGACCGCAATCGAGCACCGGTTCGACGCCGCCAGCGGCCGCGTCCGGGCAGCGCGCGTCGATCGGTACGAGGCCCTGATCCTCAACGAGACCCCCGTATCCGCCGAAGCGACTGCCTCGGCGGACCTCCTCGGCAACGCATGGCTGGCGCGCGAGCATGATGCCGCGACCACACAGCTGCTCCGACGGTTGCGGTTTGCGGCAATTGACGTCGATCTCCCGGCAGTCGTTCGTGACGCTGCGGCATCGGCCCGGACGATTGACGAGATCGATGTCGCATCGCATTTGCCTTTCGAGTCGAAGCGTTCGCTCGACGAACGCGCGCCGGCGTCGATCGTCGTCCCGAGCGGGCGCAGAACGGCGCTCGACTACTCAGAGGACGGGTCGGTATCGGCATCGGTGAAGCTCCAAGAGCTGTTCGGGATGGCGGAATCGCCGACGGTCGGGGCCGCGCGCGTTCCCGTCACATTTCATCTGCTCGCGCCCAATGGTCGGCCGGTGCAGACGACGAGAGACCTGCGCAGCTTCTGGGCGCGGACGTATCCAGAGGTACGCAAGGAGTTGCGCGGCCGCTATCCGAAGCACCCGTGGCCCGAAGATCCATGGACGGCACAACCTACGCACCGGACGAGGCGCCATACTAAAAGAGGGGTAAGGGGTAAGGGGTAAGGGGTAAGGGGTAAGGGGTTGCCCTTTACCCTTCTCGAGTTCTTGCGGTATCGTCTGCTCTCGCACGAATCAATTGGCGAAAATAAAGGAGCGGGCTCATGAGACGTTTGTACGCACCACTGGCGGTCGCCTTTGCGCTCATCCTCTGCGGCGCGCCCACCGTGTTCACTCAGGGAGCGGCGGCGCAGCAGCCCGCACCCGGCTCGTGGACAGGCCCCGCCAAGGCAATGGTGGGTCAACAAGGACAAGCCCGGCCAGTTCGGCAAGAACAAGGTGCACATCAAGCTCATCGATTTGAAGGCGCGCCATAAAGGCCAGGCGAACTGGTCTGAAGTGGTCGTAGACGACGAGAACTACTACTCGACGTACAACCAGGGAGCGCCGGGCACGAAGATCACTTCGCGCATGCGTCCGGACACCCGCGAGTTCTTCGTCGTCGTCGAAGGGGAAATGCGCTTCACCCTCGAAGGAGCAGCCCGAGCCAATTCTCGCCAAGCGCGGTTCGGTCGTGAACGTCCCGAAAAAGACGATGTATTCAGCCGAAGTCATCGGCACGGCGCCGGCGCTGTGGGTCGACGCCAATCAAGCGAACTTCAAAACGCTGGTACCCGCGAGCGATCCGCGTCCGCCGCAGGCGCCCGGCCATACGCTGACGAAGATCGGCACGACGTTCGGTGCTGGTGTGTACACGGGGAACAACAAGCCTCACTTCAATCTGTGGGATGCAGAAAAAGATCCGAAGTTCGCAGGGCAGAATGTCGTGCAGGACGACCACATGTGGGCGCAGGCCATCTGGGGCTACGAGAAGAACCTGCCCGAGTACAACCCGAACGACAAAGGACACTTCCACGTGGGCACGGCCGAATGGTGGGTCATCATGAAGGGGCAGATTCGCCACAACATCGAGACTGTGGGGGACTTCACCTCGAACGAGGGGGACATCGTCTATGCGCCGGCGTCGACGTGGCATGCGACGAGGTTTGCCGGCCCCGGACCTTCGTGCCGTCTCGCGATTAGCGGCTATCAGTTCACGTCATTACTGGAACAACCGCAAGAGTGACGCACGTAACTAGGAGATCTTAAAGATCTCACGGATCTCCAGATCTTCTAGTTACGCGCCCTCAACCTGCGTAGCGCTCAAGCAGTAGCCATCGCCGTGCACCGTCCGGATGAACTCCGGGTGGTGCGGGTCTGGCTCGATTTTTTTCCGTAGACGCACGATGGCGTGATCGACCGAACGGGTCGTGACGTTCGTATCCATGTAGCCCCACACTTCCCGCAGCAGCTCCTCGCGGTGGACGACCTTCTCGCGCCGCTCGGCAAGATAGCGCAGCAATTCGAACTCGCGGTGCGTGAGGTGCACCGGCGCCTGGTCGCAGCTCGCGCGCTGCGACCGGAAGTCGATGACGAGCTTCCCGATCAGCAGCCGCTCGAGCGCCGGATGCGAGCGCCGCAGTACCGCGCTGACGCGCGCGAGCAGCTCCTGCAGGTCGAACGGCTTCGTGATGTAGTCGTCCGCGCCGAGCTTGAGCCCTTTCAGCTTGTCCGCTTTCTGGCCCCGGGCCGACAGAATGATTATCGGAACCTTGCCGGATTGGCCCAGCACCGGGCACAGGTCGAGACCGTCGATGTCCGGCAGGGTGAGGTCGAGGACCACGAGATCGGGCGCCGATGTGCGAACGTGGGTGATGGCCGACTTGCCGTCCGACACGGCGTCCACCTTATAGCCTTCGAAAATCAGATTGTCGCGCAATACGCGCCTGAGGGTCGGGTCGTCTTCGACGATGAGGATCCGCTCTGCCACGTCAATCTCCCGCGATGGGTAAATATACCTTTGCCGTCGTGCCCGCGGCGATTTCGCTCTCGAGCTCGAACGTGCCCTTGTGATCGGCGATGATTCTGCTGACGATGGCGAGGCCCAGGCCGCTGCCATCGGCTCGGGCGAGCCTGCCCCGGACGAACTTGCGCCGGACGATCGACAGCTCCTCGCGCGAGATGCCAACACCGCGATCCTGCACCTCGATGACGACGTGCTGTCCATCGCGCCGTGCCGAAACGCGAATGAAGTGCTCGCGCGGCGAGTAGCGAATGGCGTTGTCGACCAGGTTGTCGAGAGCCAGCATCATCGCCGTGCGATCGGCCCTGACAAGGGGCAGGTCGATCGGCATGTCTACTTCGACCGCGAACTCGCGTTCGGACAGCGGATGCCGGAAATTCTGCAGCACATCGTCCACCAGTTCCGCCGGCGCTGTCGGCTCGAACGAATACATCTCGGTGACGTCGGTTACCCGGGCGTACGCGAGCAGGTTGTCGACCAGGCGCGTCAGCCGCCGCGCTTCCTGCATGAGCAGCTCCGCGTAATCGCGCACGGTTTCGCCGCCGATTGGCCGGCGGGCCAGCGTGTCGGCCATCGCCCGGATGCTCGCGAGCGGCGTTTTCAGCTCGTGCGTAACCGACGAGACGAAGTCCGATCGCATCGCCGTAAGCGCGACGCCGGCTCGAACGGCGCGGATCGCGAGAATCAACGCGAGCGCCAGCGTCAGCGCTGCCGCGCCGGCGGCCAGCAGCGCTTCGTCCGCTCCCTGCGCCGCGCCGACCAGCGCAGAGTCGGTTGACTGGCTCGTGCGGATCGTCCAGGTCCTCACTGCGGGATCAGAGCCGAGTGCGACCATGCTGACTGAAGGGTCGAGGAACAGCAGCGGGAAGTCGCGTACCAGCACCGCGCGGCCGTTTTCGCGCCCCCACACCATCTGCCCCTTGTCGTCGAGTACGGCGATGTCGAGGCTGCTGCCGCGGGTGGCGATCGGCGCCACCTGCGAGAGGATGTCCGAGAAGTACGACTGCCGCACCCAGGCGAGATTGACAGTGAAGCCGATGACCGAGTGCAGCGTTTCCTGCAGCGGATCGGCGTAGACCAGCCTCGCGACAATCTGATACGGCTGGCCGCCAAGCGGCATGTCGAATGTCACATAGCGGAATCGTCCCGCGCCGAGCGCCGTAACTTTTTCGCGCAGCGCTTCGGCTTCGGGCGGGTTCGCGACGAGCGCGACGGGATAGCGATTCGGCTCGGTTGGCTTCGGGATCCATGCCGGCAAGCGGTTGGCGCGATTGAAAAAGAACGACGCCCTGCGGGCTGTTGTGCTGCCAGCTGAAGAACGATTCCGGATAGGGGTATCGCGCAAACGCCGTGGCGACCTGGTCGCTCGTATCGGTGAGCGATTCGAGCGACAGCTCGCCCCAGTCGCGATTAGCCAGCACTCGCGAGTGAGCACCGCGCATGTCCCGCGTCACCGCTGTCACGAGCAGGTCGGCACTCTCTTCGGTATCGCGCTCGATCAAGAGCTCAGAGCTGCGCTGCCATTCGCGCGTGGCGCGGTAACCGAAACCCAGGAGTGTCGCAATGCCAAGGCAGACCGACACGGCCAACAGCGCCGTCAGCCAGCCGCCCCAGGCAATAACGGACTCAACCTTCATTCGCGGCTCATCGACTCAGCTCGCGCTGGCGATAGAAACGCGCCGCGCCTGGATGAAGGGGAACGGGCGTTGCGGGCGCCCGCTCCAGGTTCGGAGGCGTCGTCGCCGGTCTGGTAGCGAAGTACGCATCCAGCAACGAATAGACGACGGCGTCCTCGAGCTCGGCGCGGCAGACCAGAAGCGTGTCGACGCCGAGGGTGCGGATGGGCTCTGACTGATTCGGGTACGTCCCGCCCGGAATCAGCGTGCGTTTCAGGTACGGATACCGCGTCCGCATCTCCTCGATCACGGGGCCGTCGATGGGAATGAGCTTCGCGCCGTTCTGCATGGCGGCAATCACGACTGCGCCCGGCACGCTGAACCCCGAAAACGCGGCGTCGATGTCGCCGTTGCTCAGACGGTTGACGATCTCGTTGTTCGGGACGCGCTCGGCGTGAATCTGATTGGGGGCGATACCCAGGTCCTGGAACATGCGATGCGTAATAAGAGCGGTCGCGCTCCCTGGTGCTCCCAGCGAGACGCGAAGTCCCTTGAGGTCGCGGAGCGTCTGCACGCGAACATTGCGGCCGACGATCAGGTGCATCGTGTTCAAGCCGGTAACGGCCATTCCCCGAAGCTGTTCGAACGGCCCGCCCATCTCCTCGAGTTGACCCGCGTAAGCCAGATAGGCGACGTCAGCCAGCGTGCCGCTGACGTTGGTCTTCTGGTTCTTCAGGTCCATCAGGCTCGTGATGGACGACCCCCCCTCGCTGACGATCTCGACTTTGACGTGGGGAATGCGGGCGAGCGCTGTCTGGAGATCGTTCGCGTTGGTGCGCGAGAGCCGCAGTGACGCAGGTGGCGAAGCAGTCGTCTCTGCCGCACGCGAGCACGATGATGCGGCCAGACACAGCACGAGCCCCACCGCGCTGAACACCCGCAGGGTCATTGGTTACGGCGATTCTAGTGCTTTTTCCCCAATTTGACGGTCAGGTAGGTCACCGACTTTCCGGGCTCGACCTCCCAGAAGTGCGGCACACCCGCCGGCGCCGACGCCACGTCGCCTGCCGCGAGCTTCTGCCGCATCACGTTCCCCACAATCTCGCCTCCACGCACCTCGCCGTCAACACCCTCCTTGCCGCCTTCGAGCCGATCGCCGTAGCGGATCGTCACCTCGCCGTCGAGGACGTAGTACAGGTCGGCCCAGTTCTTATGCAGCTCCGCACTGGCCGAACTCTTGGCGCGATGGCTGATGTTCTGGAACTGATGATCGCCGCGGTGTACGGACGGAAACTTGATCGTGTCGCCGCGCTTCAACGTGTCGACGAAGCCCTTCAGGTCGGCGGCTTTGTAGTGCACGAACTGGGTGGGGGTCAGCGCAGGCGGATTTGCGCCAGGCGCGGCAATGCTGCTTTGCAGATTGGGCTGCTTGAGGATCTTGACGGTCATGTAGGTGACCGTCTTGCCGGGCTCGACCTCCCACCAGTGCGGAACACCGGCGGCCGACGAGGCGATGTCGCCGGCGGCAAGCCGCGCGACCTTGGCACCGACGATCTTTCCCCCGCCGAACTCGCCCGATCCCGGATTGCGTTCCGTGCCACCTTCGAGTGTGCCGCCTGTGTGGTGCAGTACCTCGCCGTCGATGATGTAGTAGAGGTCGGCCCAGTTGTTGTGCATCTCGGGCCCGCCCGCGCTCTTCGCGCGGAAGCTCATGCCCTGGAAATCGTGATCGCCCCGATGCAGGCGGTTCCATTTGATCTGGCCGCCGCTCTTCAGCGTGCCGGCCAGCGTCTTGATGTCGGCAGCCGGGTAATAGGCAAATTTCAACGGCGTTACGGGCGGCGGTTGAGGCGCTTGAGCCGCGGCCACAGCCACGCAGAATCCAACAGCCGAAGCAACGACAAGAATTTTAGTCATGCCTACCTCCGCGCGCACTATAGGACTACTTCAGGATTTTTCGCAAATTCACGCCTTCTGCCCGTAGCGGCGCCCACAGGTCGCCGACCTTCGCCAGCCGGTCGGGCAACGTGCGTATCGTGAAGTCACGCGGATCGACGCCTTCGTCGATCTCCGTCCAGCTGAGCGGCGTCGATGCGCCGGCAAATTCGCTGGCGCGCGCGCTGTATGCACAGGCCAGCGATTTGCCTTCGATGTTCTGCAGATAATCCACATACACCTTCTGCCCTCTGGCGCGCACCGCGCGTGTCACCGTGGCGACCTTCGGATGCCGCTCGGCGACGACGGTCGCCACGATCTGGCAGAAAATCTGGCCCGCTTCGTATGGTGTGCCCCCGCTCAGGGGGATGAAGATGTGCAGGCCGCTCGCGCCAGACGTCTTTGCATGGCCGGTCACCTTCAGCTTCTCGAGCTCGTCGCGGACCCAGCGCGCGACGTCGAGCACCGCCGAAAACTTCACCCCTGGCATCGGATCGAGATCGAGCGCGCACTGGTCGGCCGTATGCGGCGATTGCACGCGTGAGAACCACGGATCCTCGGAAATCGCGGCGAGCTGCGTCATGTAGAGCAGCGTAGTGAGGCTGCCGCCAATCGGACGGCTCGCCACGCTGTCCCCCGGAATCTTCGCGGCGCGAATCCCCGGCGGGACTTTCTCGGGCGCCTTATGCTGATAGAACGGCTCTCCGTCGATGCCATTCGGATAGCGCTTCATGATGAGCGGGCGATCTTCGACGACAGGGAGGATGTACGGCGCAACGCGCACGTAGTAGCGCAACAGATCGCCCTTGGTAATCTTCGAGCTTCGGCCAGAACAGCTTGCGAAGATTGCTGACTTTCAGCGTCTGGCCGTCGGGCAATCGCAGCACACCGGCATCCGGCCCGTGTTCGATCGCATCAAGTTGATCGAGCACCGATTGCAGATTGGCGGAACTAAAGTTCCGCCCTACCGTAGCGATTCGACTCTCCCGACTCTCTGGACTCCCAGGACTCTTTCGACTCCCTGGACTCTTTCGACTCTTTGGACTCTTTAGAGTCTTCTTCCGTTCCCGCCGTACCGTCTCTGGTTTCACGTCGTCCCTCATGCCGAGATAAATCGGATGGCGAAGCATTCCGTCGTCGGTCCATTCGGTGAACTTCAATTGCGCCACGAGCGAGGGCTTCGTCCAGTGCGGCCGCTCGTTGGTTCGAGGCCTGATAGTAAACGGCGACGCCGCGATCTCCAGTGATTTCAGCAGCCGGATAAGGCGGTCCAGCTCGCGGTGGTTGAACCCGCTGCCGGTGTGCCCCGCATAGTTCAGCCCGCCGTCTTCGTAATAGCCCAGAAGCAGCGCGCCAAACGGCCGGTCGGTCGTACGCGAGTCGGTCCAGCCGCCGACGACGAACTCCTGCTCCTGAACGATCTTGAGCTTTCGCCAATCGCGCGTGCGTTTGCCGGTGTGATAGACCGACTGTGGGTCCTTTGCGATAAGGCCCTCCCAGCCATGGCCGAGGGCGTGTTGGAAGAGCTCTCGCGCGTCACCTGCCACGACGTCGCTCGTGCGCAAAATGGGAGAGGCCGGGTTGCGGAACACGCGCTCGAGGCGTGCCCGCCGATCGGAGAGCGGCAACGGCCGAAGATCCTCGTCGCCGTCGCGCAGGATGTCGAACGCAATGAACGCCACGCGGCCTGCCGCAGATCGGCTGTTCGACTCGGTGAGGTGAATGCGATTCTGAAGCCGCTGAAAGCCCGCGGGCTCGCCGTGCTCGTCGAGCGCGACAATTTCGCCGTCGAGCACGACCGGGCCCCTCAGTTTTTTCGCGTATCGTGCGAAGGCGCCAACCAGGTCGGGAAATTGGGCGGTCTTCTCGTTGCCGAGCCGCGACCATATCCGCACCGGGGCGCTGCGGTGTGGATCGATCTCGACGAGCGCGCGGATGCCGTCATATTTCGGCTCGTAGACCAACCCCTTGGAGTGGAGCGGCGTGTCCTCGAGCGTGGCGAGCATCGGACGAACCGAACGGATGTCGCTACGCCACTTGGACGGCCTGTCCGCCATAGCGGTTTGCGAAGTGCGCGCGGCGGCGGACATACTCTAGCTGAAGCGATCGTTGAACCACGGTTCAGCCGTGTTCGAATAGCCGCGCTCTTCCCAGAATCCTCGTTGGTCTTCGGCGAGAAACTCGATCTTCCTGATCCACTTCGCGCCCTTCCAGGCGTAGAGCTTCGGCGTAATCATTCGCACCGGCCCGCCGTGCTCGCGCGGCAGCGGCTTGCCTTCCCACGTGTGGACGAGCAGCACGTCATCCTCGATTGCGCGCGCGAGCGGGACGTTTACCGTGTAGGGGATAAAGCTTCCAGGCAGGAAATCGTAGCCCGTGCAGAGAACGTGTCGTGCGTTCTCCTGCGGAACGGCCAGCTCGGCGATCGTGCGGAATCGCACTCCACCCCAACGATTGTCGAGGCGGCTCCACGTCGTCACGCAGTGAAAGTCGCTGACGTCTTCGACCTGGGGCAGCGCCATGAAGTGCGCCCAGTCGAGCGCAACTGGGTTGTCCACGAGGCCGACAACCTCCAGCTTCCACTTTTCGATCGGGATGTCAGGCTGCTCTCCGAGGTCGAGCACCGGCCAGTTCTTGACCAGATGCTGGCCGACGGGAACCACCGGCATGCCGTGGCGGTTGATTGGGCCCGAGCCTTCAGGCCCGGCACCCTGAAAGCGAACGTTCACTGTATCTGGGCGCAGCTGGCGCTGCCGTTCGATGTACCGCCGCCGGCGCTCGACTATTTCGCTGTTTTTCGACTCTGCCACCCGTCCTGGCTCCTCGACATTCCTGGCGAGTCAGCGCTTCACATTCGACAGCTGTTCCAGGGCCAGCAGCAGCGAGTGATATCCCAGGCGGCCGTGGCCCTGAGACTTCAGTGCCACGTAGAACTGTCGGGCGAGCGCGAGGCCCGGCATCGCGATGCCCATACGACGGCTCTCTTCGAGGGCGATGCCGAGATCCTTCTCGAAGTGCTCTACGAAAAAGCCCGGATCGAAGTTACGATTCACCATCTTCGGCGCAAGGTTGTCGAGGATCCAGCACTGCGCAGCGCCCTTACTGACAGAGCTGAGCAGCGTCTCCAGATCGAGCCCCGCTTTGTAGCCGTAGAGAAGGCTTTCACACACGCCGATAATCGTTCCGGCCAGCACGATTTGATTGCACATCTTGGTGTGCTGCCCGTTGCCCGCGCCTCCTTGATGGACGATGTTCTTGCCCATCGCCTGAAAGAGCGGCATGACACGATCGACCGCGTCCTTGTCGCCTCCGACCATAATCGAAAGCGTGGCATTGCGTGCGCCGACGTCACCGCCCGACACGGGCGCATCGATGGCAGATACACCTTTCGCTTTTGCCGCGTCGTAGATCTCACGCGCCAGGCTCGGCTCGGTCGTCGTCATATCGACGGTGACGCCGCCTGTCCTGGCGGAGTCGATGATGCCGCCCTTCTGCTGATAAACCTCGCGGACGTCGCTCGGCAGTCCGACGATCGTAAAGATGATGTCCGATCGCTCCGCGACGGCTCCGGGCGTGTCCGCCCACACCGCACCTTTGTCGATCAGGCTCTCGGCGCGCGACTTTGTGCGGCTGTAAATCGTGGTCGGGTAGCCCTTGGCCACGAGATGGCCGCACATCGAGAGCCCCATGACGCCAGTGCCGATCCAGCCAATACGGATTTCGCTCATATGCTCCTTGGTTCCACGAGGTCGATCGACCACGGCCACACCTCGCCGCACGCCCGGCAGTGGCACCACCGGACGACGCGGCTGCTCGCAAGACCCTGCACTTCTCGAGTCTTTCCGCAGTGTGGGCAGATCAATGGATGAGGCAGATCGCTCGTACGCCGGCCGCCGCGAGGAATCGTTCGCCGATCCTGCTGATTCGGGTTGCGGCGATCCTTGATGTCGTCCATGCTTCGCAGACATATTATTCCGCCCGACAGCGGAATAGAAGCGGCGACTCCATATGGAACGATTTGAACGGGAAGCAGTCTCGGATCTCGACGAACAAACCGACGATAGCGCCGAAACCAGGCGCCGGATACCGCTGCACGTGCGCATCCTGTTCGGGCTCGCCGCCGGCGCGACGCTCGGCAGCGCAGCGCGCGCGATGCTGGGGCCGGACGCCCCGGCCCTCGCATGGGTCGTCAGACATGTGGCAGAGCCGGTCGGCCAGCTGTTCCTGCGCTCGCTCTTGATGACGGTCGTTCCGCTGGTCGTTTCGTCGCTCATCGTCGGGGTGGCAGGCATCGGCGACGTGCGGCGTCTCGGGCGCGTGGGCATGCGCACGGTGGGCTTCTGCCTGGTCATCTCGATCGTTTCGGTCGGCCTCGGCATCCTGCTGGCCAACACCGTGCGCCCCGGCATGCGGCTCGACGCCGAAACGCGTGACCTGCTGATGGCGCAATATGCCGACGCCTCGAAGCAGGCGGCCGCTCCGTCGACCACCGACGAATCGCCGCTCATGTCGTTCGCGCGCACCCTCGTGCCGGCCAATCCTCTCGAGTCGATGGCGCGCTCGACGCCGGACATGATCGGCATCATGTTTTTCTCCATCGTCTTCGGCGCGGCGCTCACGCTCGTATCGCGCGAAACCGCGGCGCCGGTGACGGCGTTGCTCGACGGCGTCTTCAAGGTCATCGCGAAGGTGATCGACATCGTGATGAAAGTGGCTCCGATTGGCGTTGCATGCCTGTTGTTCACGATGACCGCCAGGTTCGGCTTCGGGTTTCTCGTCAGCCTCGCCTGGTATGTCGTGACGGTGCTCGCGGGCCTCGCGATTCACACGTTCGTCGTGTATCCCATTGCGCTCAAACTGGCCGCTCACGTGTCGCCGGCAGCGTTTTTCAATCGCGTTCGGACGGTCATGCTGACAGCGTTTTCGACGAGCTCGTCGAACGCAACGCTTCCGACCGCGCTGCGTGTGTCCGAGCTGAATCTCGGCGTGCCGCGCGAGATTGGCGCCTTCGTGCTGACGGTCGGCGCAACCGCGAATCAGAACGGCACGGCGCTGTACGAGGGTGTGACGGTGTTGTTCCTGGCGCAGCTCGCCGGTGTCGACCTCACGCTTGCGCAGCAGTTGATGATTGTCTACCTCGCCGTGCTGGGCAGCGTAGGCACTGCCGGCGTGCCGTCCGGCTCGACGCCTTTTGTCGTCGCCGTCCTCGTCACGATCGGCATCAATCCCGCGCTCATCGCTATTATTCTGGGCGTCGATCGGCTGCTGGATATGTGCCGCACGGTGGTGAACGTGGTGGGCGATCTGACCGCGGCGGTGTACGTGGCGAAAAAGGAAGGCGCGGAGCTCAATATCTGATGGCTTGCCAACCGTAGCTCGTTCGCAGGCGATTTGCCCACCTTCGCCGAAGGCTGCGGTGGGCAACCTTCGCGTACATTCATGAGCGAAGGTTGGGGTGAGTGACGGGGATTGAACCCGCGGCGTCCGGAGCCACAGTCCGGTGCTCTACCACTGAGCTACACTCACCACATAGTCGACAATCTCTGATTGTACAACAGAGGATGGGGCGGGGAGGCCCGGGGGGATCTGGAATCTGGGATCTAGAATCTGAAATCTGGAATCAGATTCTAGATTGTAGATTCCAGATTCGAGATTCTAGTTTCCAGATCGCCGAATCCTACGAGTGCGCGGCCGCGCGCTCTTTGCCGGGAATCGCCATCAGTTCGGGATGCGCAGCAACGTGCGCCTGCACGATCGCCTCGGCACGCGCCATTGCATCGGCGTCGCCGTTCCGATAGATGGTGTTCGCTTCGATCAGATCCTTCTGGCTGCCGGGCGTCGAATCGTGGCTGTCGTAGATCGCCGCCACTGGGCACGCCGGCACGCACGCGCCGCAGTCGATGCATTCTTCAGGATGAATGTAGAGCATATTCATCGCCTCGAATTCCGGCTCGTCCTTGCGCGGATGGATGCAGTCAACGGGACAAACGTCCACACATGCGGCGTCTTTTGTTTCAATACAAGGATCCGTAATCACGAAAGGCATCGTCTTCCTCCAGAGTGTCCGCCAAGTGATGAAAAGCGTTGCGACGGCCACTGATTCTACTTGCGAAGTTCGCACGCAGCAATCCCATCGCTCCGTTGCGAGCTCGAATTCGGCCGTCCCGCAGTCCAGCCTGATTCGTATTTGATGTGCTGGATGGCCAGAAGGGTCTGTCCCGTTTTTCTCAGGCTGGACAACGGGCTTCCCCGAAAGCCATAACTATCTGAAAATCAGCGCTTTAGAGACGGGGTGCACGACTCATCATCGTGAGGCGTGGTCATTTCGCCACCTTCGAGCTGCTGAACCGCACCTTTTCGGATGATCCGAGCGTCCAGATTATCTGGGACCGCCGGATCAAAGAGCGTCGACAGTCTGTGGAAGGCTCCGGCGATGGCGAGCGCCGCAGTGGCAACGATCGACGCCGTGTGCCGCCCTCGCAATGGGCGCAGCTCAACTACATGTTTGCATCCGATACATCCGGGGGTTAGCGGCCTGTCTGCTCGATCGCGCACCTCATTCGAACCACGCAGAGGTTTAAGATCAATTCGGAGGATTCAGTTGCGAACCATGCGCTACATCCTGGCGGCGGCAGCTGCATTTGCGGCGCTCGAAGGCTCGGCCTCGGCGCAAGCGATGTTTACGGCTTCGATTGGCAATGTGTTCGGCGGGGACGCGCCCTCGACCAAGAAGACGTGGGCGCTCGCTATCGGCGGAGGCGGGGCGCACGGCATTGGGTCGGAGCTCGAATTTTCGGAGACGAGGAACTTCTTCGAGACGCCAGAAGGCGTTGCCCACGGCAAGATCATCACGTTGATGCCGAGCATCTTCGTCGCCGTGCCCGTCAGCAAGCTGCGGCCATACGGCATTTTCGGATTTGGCTTCATCCGGCAGCGCACTGAGACATCGGTTGGTGGCGTGTTTACCAACCTGTCAGACGACGACGTCGGCTTTAGCGTCGGGGCTGGCGTCACGTTTCAATTCGCACGCCGCATGGGCGTGCGAGGCGACTTTCGACGCTTCAAGGTGCGTAAATCGGATGGAATCAGCTTTCAGCGGTTCACCGTGGGGGTCGTGCTGGGAGGTTGACGAAAAGAAAACGAAAAAGGAAAAACGAAAAAGGAAAAGAACACGGTCCGCACAGCGGTCCATTCGTTTTCGATTTCCGCTATTCGCTTCTTACGCCAACACTCTGATCACGACGCGCCGATTCTGCGCGCAGCCGGTGCGCGGGCCCTGTCGCCGATTTTCCTTCGTCCGTCCTCGGGCCGACACGCACGTGTACGTGAGACGGCCCTGCGCCCTTCGACGAGGTGAGGCCTGCGAAACGCGTCACTGTCGGATGAGTGCAGGCCAGCCGATCAACATGGAACCCGACCGCACAGCATCGCACACACTGCTGATACTGTCACGTCAGCGGAATGCGGTTCGGCGATACCACAGAACCGTACGCATCCTCCAGAAGCCTTGTGCGAACGCGGTATTCGACCAGGTCAAAGCGTCTGCCCCACGCGCGGCGCGGGGCAGACGCCGATGCGCTACCGGCAGGTTTCAGCAACCACCTTCATGGATTCGACCTGCACGGACGGCGGACGCACCACGTTCGGATTGGCCGCGGCCCCGTCTTCCGCTGACGGTGCATTTGGCTGCTGCACCGGCCCCGTGACTTCCAGCTTCTTGTTGACGTTGGTCGCGAACTCGGATTGCGATGACCCTACGAGCACGTACATCTTCGCCAATCCACCTTCGACATTGTTCAGCACGTAGGCCTTGCCGCCGTCGGTCGTCTTGGCCTCCATGACACAACCGGTGAGTGTCTCCTTGGGGGCTTGCTGCTTCTCTGGTTGAGCAGGCGCCGGCTCTTGCGCGAGGACGATTACCGTGCCGGAAAGCGCGCATGCGGTCAGCGTCGAGGTGATATATCGCAGCATCAGTCCTCCTCATGACAGACGGGCTGAGGTTAGTCCGTCTGTTTCGTATGTGCACAATTCCTGCCACGCGACAAGCACAATAATTTCGGAGGGACCCTGCAGACGAGATGTCCCCTCACGCGACAGCCGCAGTGAAAGGTGTTCCGTGTGGCCAAGCTCCGCTGTGAGGGGCCAGAGCTGCTGACGGCCTGGAACCGAACAGCCTCAGTACAGGATGGCCGGAAGGTACGAGCCCTCAGGCTAGTTGTAGAGGCCGATAATCATGAGCGTCTGTCACGAACCTCTGAGTCCGGTGGAATCGAGAGGGAATCACGTACACGCGCTTGTCGGCCCGAGGACGGGCAAAGGAAAATCTGCTGAGTTCTCTATGCAAGCACTCTAATCACGACGCGCCGATTCTGCGCGCGGCCGGCGCGTGTGTCATTCGGTGCCACCGGCTTTGATTCGCCGAAGCTGATGACGTTGATCTTATGAAGCGGAATCTGGTACGTCTCGTAGAGATACCGCTGGACGTTCTCGGCGCGAGCGAGGCCGAGTCGATCATTGGCTGCCGTCGTGCCGGTCGAATCCGTGTGTCCTTCGACTTCGATGTAGTTGCCCGCCGGGGCAGACTTGAGCTTTGTGGCCAGCTCATCGAGCTTCGCACGCACGTCGTCAGGCAGGTCGGCCTTGCCCAGCTCGAAGTTTCCCTGGTCGTCGCTGATGACCACCTCGAAAATCAATCGTCGCGTCGATGTTTCGACGGCGGCGGCTTTCGACGCCGCGGCATCGGCGCCGCTGCGAGCGGCGGTGGCTGAGGTTTGCGCAGTTTGAGCTGCGGTGCCGGCCTGTGCGGCTTTCTGATCGACCTGCTCGATTCGCGCCGCGTTTTCCTTCGTTTGCTGCTGCGTCGCTTCGAGCGACTGCGAGAGCGTCTCGACCTTGTTGTTTACGTCCCCGACCGATTCGCGCACGAACCTTTTGGTCGCGCAGGCCGATCCGGCGAGGCCGATCACGCACACCACGACCACGAGTCCTGATGTCAGTGCCCTTCGCATCGAATCTCCTATTGCACCATGTAGCCGCTGCGCGCCCGGACAAACAATCCCGGCTTGCGGGCCCGCAACACCAGCGCATGCCATCCCGCCGTGCTGCCTGGCTCGAACGCGACGATGTACTGGTGGTGCAACTCGCTCAGTAGCTGTTCGGTGCTCGTCAGCATGCTCGGCAAATCGCGAACGGGAAGCGCATCGCCGCCCGTCCAGGCCGCGAGATCTGCCAAGGGTCCGCGAATCGGCCCCTCGAGCCCGTCGTCATCGAGCGTAAACGTTATGACCAGGACATAGACCGGCACGTCGAGCGAGCTGGCGATAGCCGACACTTCCGATGGCTTCAGCGTGCTCGCTGAGTCGACGCCGTCGGTGATGACGACGAGCGCGCGACGGCGCTGACGATCCGAGATTTTCTGGGCCGTTTCGGCGATCGCGTCCCACAGCGACGTCGCCCCGTACGCCTTCGTGGCATTCCAGGTCCCGTCTGTCGCCGAGAAGGAAGACGAAAACGGCCGGATTTCCTGCAGCGTGGTGTCGAACGAATACATCGCGACTTCGTCGGTACCGGGTTTCAGTCCTGCTACCAATGTGGTTGCCGTCTCGCGCGCCCGGGCCAACTTGGTAGCCATGCTACCGCTGGCGTCCATCAATATCGCGACGCTCGCAGGGCTCGGCTCGGACCACACGTTGCTCACCGTCCGCTTCTGGCCATCGTCGAACAACTCGAAGTCGCTGGTTCTCAGATTAGTGACAGGCCGTCCTTTCGCGTCTGGTACTTGCGCGGCGACCGCCACCTGTTCGACGCCGCTCTTGAAAACAATGGCGCCCGATTCCTGACCGGAAACCGACACCGCTGCGACGGCCGCCGTGAATAGTGAAAAGGCTATGATTTGTCGCATAGGCAGGGGTCAGATATCGGACGCTCCCATTGTACCAGTCCAAGCTCCGCCGTACCACCCGCTGCTTCCATGGAGCGAGGAACCGGCGAAGCCTCCCGGACTAGTTGAGGTGCACCTTGTCGAGCGGCGGCGCCGGCGGATTTTCGCCTGAACCTGCCGGCTGCGATCCCCTCCTTTTTTCGGCTTTGTAGTCGAAAAAGAACAGCGGCACCCACAGTGCGACCATCAAACCGACCGCGAGCAGGAAGCCCAGCAGAAAATCAAAAGTGATGTACTCCATGCCGTCGAAGGGTGCATAAATCGGACCGGTTAGTTGTTATCGCGGAAATTAGCAATTATCGGGGAAATATGGTGCGAATGTGACTGGAGTGTTCTGGTTTTGGTCACGTTGATGGGTCTTTATTGGAGGCGGCGGCGCGCTACACCGGAGAAGCGACGGGCAAACGTCGCGCCGCCCTCGGCGTTACTCAGGGCGCCCCGAGCAGCGTCGAGGGGTGCGGGTGATGCCGGAACCACTCCCGCGACGCCGCAAGGCCGAGACGCTTTCGCTGCCCGACGATCGTCGGTCCTGGATTCTTTCCCCACGGCGAGACGCGATGGATCTCCGCGCTGAGTTCTGCGCCCCCGACCATCGCGAGCCCTGTGATGAAGAACCACAAGAGCGTCAAGATTATTGCTCCGAGCGTTCCGTACGCTTCTTCGTAGTTACCGAAATTTACGGCGTAGTAGCGAAAGGCCAACGACGCCAGAAACCACAGCACAGTGGCCACGAGCGCGCCCGGCGTAATCCACACCCATTCCTGTTCAGCGTCGGGGGCGAAGTAATACACGAGTCCGAAACCCGTGGATGCCAGCAGCAGGACCACGGGCCACTGCATGATTTTCCATGCCAGCGTGAACGCGGGAGCGAGCCCGAGCTCGCGTCCCAGAAAATTCGCGAGCCACGGTCCGGCGACAATCAGACCAAACGACGTGAGGATGAAGAGCGAAAGACCAATCGTCAGCGCGATAGCGACCAGCCGTCTTTTCCACCAGGGTCGGCTGTCTTCGATGTCGTAGGCACGGTTCATCGCATCGATGACCGACACCATCGCGGCGGAGCTGCTCCAGAGCGCCATCAGCAGTCCGATACTCATCAAACCGGCGTCGCCACGGTTCGAAAGGCTCGCCAATTGATCCCTCAGCAAACCCAGCATTGCGGCCGGCGCCATGGGTGCGAGCAGCCGCATCAACTGGTCGGTGAAACTGTAGAGCGGAAAAAAGCTGGCCAGTGCGACCAGAAACAGCAGGGCAGGGAACAGGGCAAGGAAGAAATAGTACGCAAGCTGGGCGGCAATGCCGGGCACGTCATCCTGAATCGAGTCCTTGATGGTGCGCCGCGCCAGTTCCATCCAGTCCAGGTGTTTTTCGAAGTAGACAAACATGCTCCCGATGGGAGCAAAAGACATTCCTATGGAGGCGGGTGACGGCGTCCGTGGCCACCGTACGGCGGTATTTTCGACCGATTGGCACAATTTCGCAGTTTATGGCACAATAAAGCCCTTAAGCTTTTCTTCAATCAGCCAGCCAATCTTGCATTTCTCAGACCCCTCGAAAACTGTTCAGAATCGATCAACTCGTGGCCGCAGGCCCCATCGCCGTGGCGCGCCAGGTGGGCGTCCCAGAAGCGTCTTCATCGCTTCGCGGCCCCCGCTGCAGTTCGAGCCAGCGCCATATGACGCTTCGCCGATTCCATTTACCTCACTTGGACTTGAACCGGGTCTCGAGCGCGCGTTGATTGACCGTGGTTTCGAGACGACCACTCCGATCCAGGGCGCCGTCTATCCCGCAGTGCTGGACGGCATCGACCTTGTCGCGTGCGCGCAAACCGGCACAGGCAAGACCCTCGCGTTCCTCCTTCCGTTGATGCAGAGGCTCATCAAAGCAGGCGCCTCTGGTTCTACGCGCGTGCTGATTCTTGCGCCGACGCGCGAGCTCGCGGTGCAAATCGAGGACGAGTTCCAGGGGCTCGCGTATCACACGAACCTGTCGAGCGTCGCGGTGTATGGCGGCGTCGAAGCCGGGCCTCAGGAGCGAGGTCTCCGCGGTGCAGCGGACATCGTCGTCGCGACCCCGGGCCGGCTGCTCGATCACATGGGCACGAGCGCGGCGAAATTCGACAACCTCGACGTCCTCGTCCTGGACGAGGCAGATCGCATGCTGGACATGGGATTCTGGCCGAGCGTCCGGCGCATTGTCGCGTCGCTGCCGCCGAAGCGTCAGACGCTGCTCTTTTCGGCAACCATGTCCGACGAGGTGGCGCAGTCGGCGAATCAGATCATGCGCGCGCCGAAAATGATTCGCGTGGGCAGGGACGAAGGGCTCGCCAGCACCATCGAGCACGTCGGGCATCTGGTGCCGTCGGTCGAGAAAGCCGAATGGCTCAGTAAATTTCTGCGACGTACGCACGGCACCAGCCTCGTGTTCGTGCGCACGAAGATAGGCGCCGACAAACTCGCCCGCAGGTTGGCACAAAGTGGCATCAAATGCGCCGCACTTCACGCCGATCGCACACAGAGCGAGCGCTCGGCCGCCGTCGAGGGTTTCAAGTCCGGCAGGTTCAAGGCCCTGATCGCGACCGATATCGCGGCGCGCGGGATCGACATCGAAGGCATTGGTCACGTGGTGAACTACGAAGTTCCGCCGAGCGTCGACACTTATGTCCACCGTGTCGGGCGCACTGGTCGCGCCGAAATGGTCGGCACGGCGGTGACGCTGATCGCGCCGGAGGAACTGGCGGCGTTGCGGGCTATCGAGAAGTCGCTCGACGTCAAGTTCGCCGTGGCCTAGCCGAAGCAAGCGGGGCGATTGGGGCCCGCGAAGTGAAGGCGTCGCCGGGGTGGGGCCCCGGATTACAGAAAGAGGGCGGAATGCGTAGATACGCGGCAGGGGATCGAGTTGTGCAAGCACAGTACGGCCCGGGCACGATCGTCGATGTGAACGAGCATCACACGGTCATCGAGTTCGACGAGCACGGTACGCGCCGATTCTCGACGCGCATTGTCGTGCTCGAGACAAGCAACACACCCGCGCCTGCGCGCAAGGCAAAAACGCGCGCGAAGAAGAAGGTCGCGGCACCTCAGTCGTAGGAGGCCATTAGGAACGTTATGTCAGTCCGGTTATTCGTCGGCAATCTCCCGTACAGCGCAACCGAGGTGGATATCAGGCAGCACTTCGGCACGGTTGGCGATCCGATGCAAGTCGTCATCCCCACCGATCGCGACACGGGCCGGCCCCGCGGATTCGCCTTCGTCGACTACGACGACAGGGGTGTCGCGGAGCGGGCGATTCAGCAACTGCACGGCCAGCCGTTCAAGGGCCGGCCGCTGTCGGTCAGCGAAGCTCGTCCGCGCGAGGCGCGTCCACCGATGGGCGCGGGAGGTGGATTTTCAGGACCACGGCCACCGATGGGGGGCGCACCCAGACCACCTATGGGCGGCGGGCCGCCTGGAGCGGACAGCGGTCCGTATCGTCAGCCGCGCGGGGGCGACGCCAGCCGCAATTTTGGTCCGAACAAGCCGCCGAAAGGTCGCGGCGGATCGAACTTCGCGAAGAACCGCAATCAGGAAGGGAAGGCCCGCGGCCCGCTCAAGGAGCGCCTGAGCGGCCGCATGTTCAGTGTCGAGGAAGACGCCCGTTTCCGCGATGAGGACGACACGGGCGTCGAGGGCGTCGATGATGTCGAGCTGGTCGCGAAAGACGAGGACGTCAAAGACGATGAAGAATGAAACTATCTTAGTTTCCAGAATCACCAACGTGCCCGCCCGGGGCGCGTGTCGACGTGCACGAACGGACCATGTGCCGGCGTCGAGTCATAAATCCCGATACCACCGATGAACGGTTTGAGCTCGGCGGTCCTTGAAAGCGCATCGAGGACGTTTGCGAGCTCGATCGCGTCTTCCTTCGAGACGACCTTGTCCTTGTTGAAATCGTCCATCCGTCCGTTTCCGTCCTTGTCGAGGAAAATGTCGGCTGCGCGCCCCCACTGGTGCAGGCTGTAGGTGGTGTCGTCGAGCTGCTTGTTGTAGTAGGGAGTTCGATAGCCGCTCATGACGAAGATGTCGCCCGCATCCCAGCCGCGAGGCTCGAGGTGAGCTCCAATCGCCTCCAGCAAGTACACCAGCCGTTCGTCGAGCACGAGATACTTCGGATAGCCGCTTTTCTGCTTCGTGAGGAACTCCTTGATGCGGAAATTCGGTGAGACTTTCGTGTCTTCATTCTCCCTGGTGACTTCGACGAAGCCTTTGGGCGGAACGTAAATCGGGTTGTTCTTCAACGGCGTGTCCGGATAGAAGCCGATCTGATACTGATTCAGCACACCCTGCCGGACGGATTTGCTCGGTACCATCACGAAGGCCGAAAAGTCGGCCAGGGTGTCTCCGGATGGGTCCTTCACTTTCAGCGAGGTACAAGCCGGGCTGAGGCGGCGCCTCCCAGATCCATTTGTTCGGTCCCGTTGCGACGAGCGCCCCCTGCGGCGAATCGATCCGGTGCAGCCGTATCGCCGGCGCGCTTACCGAAAGTGGAATTTTCTCCCCGGGCATCGCGATGATCGCGCCTTCGCTGTAGGGATACGCGAGGGACCGCGCACGAAACCGATCGCTCATGTCCTGATCGTCTCCCGCGAGGGCTGTAGGCCAGACGCCGACAGAGCAGAGCAGCGCGACCCCAGCGGCGCGTTTCCACGTACACGTCCGCGTCATGCATTGGAGCGGTGCAAGAATCGTACGCACTTTGCACGTTTGGGCGTCAAAGTGTTACATTATTATTCTCGGTGCCACCACTCGAACTCCGTCTCGACATCACACCACGAGGCCGGCTCGACGTCATTGATGTTCGAGCCCAGGCCGCGGCGACCTACGGCGACGTGTTCGAGCGATACAACCGTTGCTTGTATTGCTCCTTGCACACAACCGCCGGATACCTGCCCCAGAGTTTTGCTACCCGACTTGGATCGGGTCCCCAGGGCGTACGTCCGTATATCGATCTCTTCACCACCGTGTTTCCTGCGGGGGCCGGGTATCATCACGACGATTTGGACCGCCGCACGGAACTGACCGCTGCGCAGCGCCCGATCGAGCCGACTAACGCGGACTCGCATCTCGCGTTCATCGGCAGCGGGTTGCGCGCCTGCGTGTCCTATGTCACCCGGCGTCCCGGTCCCGTGTCGTTTATCGATCTTGACGGCGTCAACGCGGGCATGCCTCGACATCGCATGACGACTCTCGTCGGCTACGACACCGAAATCGACGTGGCGAAGACGACGCTCCATGTGCCCGTGTCGTCGACGCATCCAGTCGACGCGGTCAATCTGAAGGACGCGCGGCTCGGCTTGTACGATCAGATCGACGAGCTCATACGGAAGCACGGCGTCGAAAAAGGACGTGTACGGCTCAGTCTGGGTTCGGGTGAGCAGTTCGCGAGCCTCACCGTCAACGAATACGAGACGTTGTTGATGCGTTACGATCTGGCGGAAGTATTGAGGAATCCGCTGCGTTTTGCGGCGCAGAAGGCGAAACACGCATGGGACGATCCACGCGCCGTTCCGTCGAAGGCGATTGACTACGCCAAGTACGACCTCGTGCGTGCGGTCAACCGGCTGCTCGACGCGCTCGGCCTTGCCGAATCTGCGTTCGAGCACGTCTTTTCCCAGGCGCTCGCTGTTCCGGCGTCGCGATTTCTTCGCATGAAGCGTTCGGTCGATTTGCTCGTGTCCGACACGAAGACGTGCGGGCGCGGCGCGGTCGTCGAAGGTACCTACCAGGCGCCGATCATGGTGCAGTGGCGCAAGGCCGCCCGCGGCGAGCGCCAGGTCGCCGTCACGCTCTCCCGGTTTGTTTGACGTACCTGCCTCGACGCAGAGGCGCGGAGACGCAGAGCGTACCAGCGATCACCCCAAGAACAACTTACGAAAACCACCAGAACCATCGAATAGCCGTCGTGCCTTCGTGTTCGCGTTTGATGCACGCCCGCGTATCTCTGCGGCTCCGCGACTCTGCGTCGAAAGGCCGTGGGATCTCTTGACAGGTCGGCGGGCCGTGCTATTGTTCGGGCGAATTTCCTATCCTTGAGTTCTGGAGGGACTTTGCCATGAAGAAGCTCGCTCTTCTGATTTGTCTCGGCGCGTCGGTCTCCCTCGCGGCTCAACAGCCACAGGGTGGGCGCGGTGCAGCGCCGGCGCGGGGCGCCGAACCGCATCCCTCGGGATTGCCGTCGAAAGCGCCCGAGCAGGGATGGGTCGGCGAAGCCTGGAGCCCACACGAAGGGGGATTGCTCCGCGTCAAGGTGCACCTGCGGTTCGGCGTGGAAGCACCCGTCGGTTTGCGAGGCGACGGTGCGAAGGGCTGGAAGCCGATGCCGGCGGGCTGGTACTTCGGACGCGTCTCGATGGTGGCGAACGATCTTCAAAGCAACGTGTATGTCCTGCACCGCAACGGCGAGATCGATCCGCTGGTGGTGTTCGACGCCGAAGGCAATTACCTGCGCTCGTGGGGCAAGGGAGTCATCGACGACCCGCACGGCGTGCGCGTCGATCGGGAGAACAACGTCTGGGTCGTCGATCGCGCCGGCGCGATTCTCAAGTTCACGAACACCGGCAAGCTGCTCATGACGATTGGCACCAAAGGCGTGCGCGGCAACGACGACAAGTCGTTCGGCAGCCCGACCGACGTCGCGTGGGACTCGCAGGGGAACACGTACATCGCCGACGGTTACGGCAACAGCCGCGTTGCCAAGTTCGACAAGACCGGCAAGTTCGTGATGGCGTGGGGCACACCCGGCTCAGGGCCGAGCCAGTTCCGCACCGTGCACTCCATTCAGTTCGATTCGAAAGATCGGGCGTATGTCAGCGACCGCGAGAACAACCGCATTCAGATTTTCGACGCCAACGGCAAGCTGCTGAACACGTGGAACCATCTCGGCTCGACGCAGGGCATCTGGATTTCGCCGAAAGACGAGATGTACATCCTGACGCACCGTAATAATGTCGAAAACATCACGGCCGACACGCTGGCAGGCCGCCTGATGAAAATCGATCTCGAAAGCGGGAAAGCGCTCGGCTCGATGGAATCGCCGGGCCACTCGGTGAACGGCTCGCCCAACGGCGACATCTTCGTCGCAAGCCTGACGGGCAATGTGTTGCGGTGGATGCCGCACCCGGAATTTACGCGTTCGCACTAACTAGCTGGTAGGTGGTAGCCGGTAGGTTGTAGCCAAACCGGTAGGTTGTAGCCAAAAACGTAGCCAGTAGCTGGAAGCATTTTGCTACCAGCTACCAGCTACCGGCTACCAATCCGGAATCTCTCAATCTACCAATCCGCCAATCTTCCAATGCTGCGTCAGTTCTAAAAGCCGGGAATCAGCGAGAAACCCCAAATCCAACCACGTCCCGGCCGGTCGAACGGCCTCGCGAAGTCGATCTGTGCTGTCGCGAAGCCGAGCAGGCTCGTGCGGAACGAGACGCCGCCGCTCGTGACGGGCTCGCGAGTGCCGCCGTTGAGGAACGATGGCTTCTGGCCCCTGTTCCACGTCACGCCGCCGTCGAGGAAGAACGCGACCTCGACGGGCAGCGGCCCATACATCCGATCGTTCACGCCGAAGGGCCGCAGCAGCGGAAATCGCAGCTCGATGTTGCCGACCAGCATGCGACTCCCCGAAAGCCGGTCGAACGTCGGGCACGACGTGTTCGTCAGGCACTCGCCGGATTCGAAAGAATTGACGCCGTATCCGCGTACGAACTCGGGATAGCCGATAAACAACGGAGTCAGCCGCGGGTCCTCTCCGCCTGTACCATAGCGGCCGTAGTGCAGACCCCGCACGGCGATGGTGTAAAACCGCGCCGGCATGAAGTAGTGACGGTAGTCGGCGAGCGCAGTCGTGAGTTGCAGGTCGCCGAAGCTTGGCGCGATCTCGAAGCGGGAGCGGCGTCCAGCGACCGGGCTCGTAGCACCAAACAGGGAGCTGTCGGTGACGAGCGCGGTGCTGATCGATGAGATATTCAATGCATCGCCGAGCGGCGTCGTCACGGATTGTTCGTCGATGACCCGCCCGGTCCGCCGCGAGATAGCCGTCGTCTGGATCTGCCGTTCGAATGAGAGTCGCGAGAACCCGCCGCCGAACTCGACACGGGCCGTCTGGCTGAACGGATACGCCAGCATGCCGCTGACGCCGCGGGTAATCTGCCGCTCGATGATCGTTTGATCGAGAAGAGCAACCTCGCCGTTCACAATGCCCTGGCTCATCGCATACCCGCCGGCGAGATAAGGCGATTGTTCGACGGCGAATCCCCAGTTCCACCGCTTCGACAGGTTGGTGTATGCGACGACTGCGCCCGTGTTTTTCGCGATGTCTCCAGCGCTTGAACCGTAGGTATCGGCGCTGACCTGCGCGAAGAGATTGTGATTCCCGAGCATGTCGCTGAAGGCGAATGCGATGCCTCCGCCGACCATTCCGCCAAAACGGCTGATGCCGGCCGTGACGTAAGGTTGGCTGACGCTATCGAGCGAAAGCCCTGCTTTGTACTCTTCCACCTGGCCCTGAATGGACGGAAGACCGGTTGAGGGATCGTTCAGGCTGCGCGCGACGATCGAGTCGCGCTGAACCGGCGGCAGCGAGGCTGCTTGCAGGCGCTCCACCGGGTTGACGATCTGCGCTCCCGCAAGCCGTTGCGGCGAGTCGATGATGTAGATGTGGTGACTGCCGTCCTCGTACGCGCTGAGGGCCAGCGTTCTCGAGTCGATGGCCGACGAAATCGACGGACTCAGGGCAGTGATGCCGCTGATGCCGCTGTCGATATTCGTCACCTGCGCCAGCGCGCCCGATTGAAGCTCGACACGATAGACGTTGCTGATGCCGCTCTGATCCGAAACAAAAAACAGGCTGCGGCTGTCAGGGGTCCACTGCGGATTGATATTCTTGCCCTCGCCGAACGTCGAGACGGGCGAAATGCGCCCGGACGCGACGTCGAGAACCGCAAGGCGATAGTCGCCCGCATTGAGCAGCGGCTCGTTCGTGGTAAATCGATCGGTCGCAAACGCAATGCTGTCTCCGTCGGGCGACCAGGCCGGCTGGAGGTCGGCATACAGATCGCTCGTGATCCGCCTGATAGACGAGGAAGCCAGGTCGTAGACGAACAGGTCGGAATCGCCGCCGACCGTTGCCGAAAATGCGATCGCATTGCCGTCGGGCGACCATGTCGGGTTGAGGATTTCCCCGACCTGCGGCACTTCTATCTCCCGCGCGACATCGCCGTCGGCGATATCGAGGATAGCCAGCACCGCCTTGCCCGCGTGCACGCCGCCGACGACAAACTGGCGGCTGTTCGGGCTCCACGACCCGGCCGAGCCGATGAATTGCAAGCTCGTGAAATGTGAGCTCTGTGCGGTGTCGACGAGCTTCCGGACAATCCGTCCGGTCGCCGCCTCGGCAAGATACAGATCGATCGAGAACAGATCGCGCGACGAGAAAAAGACGATCTGGCGGCCATCGGGACTGATTGCCGGCGATACGTTGGTCGCCATGCGCGTTTTGTCCGATGCCGTGAGCGCACGACCAAAGGTATGGGCCCGTGCGGTCGCGCCCATCACCGGTGCGTATTGCGCGCGGATGTCGGCGTGCCAGTTGGTCGAGAGCTCCTTGTCGTCGATGAGAGCGGCCTGTTCGAGCGCTAAATTGTAATCTCCCGAGCGCACCGCGTTGCGGTAGATCTCGCCAATCAGGTCGTCGCCGTATTTGCCGCCCACATAGGCCCACACGGACTGTCCCCACCGGTACGGAAAGAATTCGCCGCTGGCGAGGTCGTCAATCTGCGGCAGCTCTTCCTTTCGCGTCGCGTCGCGCAGCCACATGGCTGTATGCGGATCGACCGGCCCGATCGAGAGGTATTCCGCGAGTCCTTCCACGAACCACAAGGGAAGTGCCTCGATGCCGCCTCCGGCGGCGCCGCCCGACGCCCGCCGGGCCGAGATGTCGTATTGAAATGCATGGACGAGCTCGTGACCGAGAACATGGTCCGTCTCCGCGAGCGTCCCGGCCAGCGGCAGCACGACGCGCCGCTTCAGTCCTTCTGTGACGCCTCCCGTGCCTTCCCCAATCATGCCGCCGACGACGTTGGTCTGCTCGAAATCGGGATGCGAGGCGTACAGAACGAGAGGTTGGCGAGTGCGCATCTCGTGTTCGAAGATGGTCGACAGCCGCGCATACCATCTCTCGGCCATGCGGCCCACGCGTGCGGCGTTCTCGCGTTCTTCGTCATAAAAATAGATATCGAAGTGTTCGGTCTTGAGCGTTTCGAACTTGAACTCTTTGTAGTGAACCTTGTTGCGTCCGAAATGCTGCGCGTCGGCAGGCAACGCGGCCGACAGGATCAAGACGAGAACCGTGAAACACGCAAGGGGGATTCGGCGGTAAATCAGCCGCATGATTTGGCTCCTGAAGAGTGGCAGGCATGAAACACCCGTCTTCAGTTCTGCGAAAGTCGGGCCAACTACACGCCGTTCATTTTTTCGAAGAATTTGTACGAAACGTGGCGAAATTGTGGCGGGAAGTGTCCTCTCGAGAGGCTACAAGATCTTCATGCCGAGGGCCGAGAGCGCCAGCTCGGTGGCAAGCTCGGCCGTGGTGTTTCGAAGGTCGAGGGTAGGGTTCACTTCCACGAGGTCGAGCGCCATCAGCGCACCCGATTCCGCAATCATTTCCATCAACAGGTGAGCCTCACGATAATTCAGCCCCCCCTTGACCGGCGTCCCGACGCCCGGCGCTATCGCAGGGTCGCACACGTCGAGGTCGAACGACACATGGATGCCGGCGGTTCCGCCGGTCACTTCCTGCAGCGCCTGTGCGGCAACGGCGGCGATGCCGAGGCGGTCGATGTCTTTCATGGTGTAGACGTGAACGCCCGAATTACGGACGAGGTCTTTTTCGCGATCGTCGAGATTGCGCACGCCGATCAACGCCGTGTGCTGCGGAAGCACGGTTGGCGAAAAACCACCGATTGACGACAGCTCGGCGGGCTCGGGGCCAAGCAGCGCGGCGAGCGGCATGCCGTGCACGTTGCCGCTTGGCGTGCTCGCCGGCGTGTTCATGTCGCCGTGCGCGTCGATCCACAGAAGTCCGAGAGGCTTGCCTGCGGCCCGTGCGTGCGCAGCCGATGCGGCGACCGATCCGGCTCCCAGGCTGTGATCGCCGCCGAGCACCAGGGGCAGCGCGCCTTCCTCAATCGACGCGCGCGCAGTCTGGTAGAGCCGGTCGCAGACTTTTGCGATTTCTCTGATGAACTTCTTCTTCGGATTGCCGTGCTTTTTCGTCTCAGGAATTGGCGAAGGGAGATCGCCGCGATCGACGACGATGCGTCCGAGCCCGGATATCTGTTCGCGAAGTCCGGCGATGCGGAACGCCGACGGCCCCATGTCGACGCCCCGACGGCTGCCGCCCATGTCGAGCGGCACGCCGATCAAATGGACTGGTGCAAGCACGGACGTACAATACCAGTACGGAAACAGGAGACTAGGAGAGTAGGAGAATTCTTTTCAGAAACAAGAACTCCTTGTCTCCTAATCTCTTGTTAAGAACATGCGTGTTCCAGACATCAAGGTCCCTCCCCCCGGCCCGCGCGCGCGCGCGATGATCGAGCGCGATCGCGCGGTCGTGTCGCCGTCGTATCCGCGCAGCGCGCCCTTTGTCATGGCGAGCGGCAGAGGCGCCGTCGTCGAAGACGTCGACGGGAACACGTATCTCGATTTCAGCGCGGGCATCGCGGTGGCGGCGACGGGACATTCGCACCCCGACGTTATCCGCGCGATCACGGAACAAGCGTCGAGGTTCCTTCATATTTCCACAGACTATTACCACGAGCCGCAGATTGCGCTGGGCGAAGCGCTCGCGGCGGCCGCGCCAATCGGCGGCCGCGCGAAGACATTCTTTTCGAACTCGGGCACCGAGGCCGTCGAGGCCGCCATCAAGCTTGCGAGATATCACACAAAGCGCTTCAACATCATCGCGTTTCTCGGGTCGTTTCACGGCCGCACTCTTGGATCGCTGGCTATGACATCGAGCAAAACCGTGCAGCGCCGCGGGTTTGGACCGATGGGCGCCGGCGTGTTTCATGCGCCGTACGCGAATCCGTACCGGTGTCCGGTTGGCGGCGATGACGCTGCCGCACGGTGCACGCGCGAGTGCCTGGCGTACATCGAAAACCAGATTCTGACGCACCTCGTGTCGCCCGACGAAGTTGCGGCGATCGTCGTCGAGCCGATACAGGGCGAAGGCGGATACGTCGTGCCTCCCCCGGAGTTCCTTCACGGTCTCGCCTCGATAGCCGCCACGCACGGCATGCTCTTGATCGTCGACGAGGTGCAGTCGGGCATCGGGCGCACCGGCAGGATGTTCGCCATCGAGCACGCGGGCGTTCAACCCGACATCATCGTCGCGGCTAAGGGGATTGCCTCGGGGCTGCCGATGGGCGTGACGATTGCGCGCGAAGACGTGATGGACTGGCCGGTCGGCGCCCACTCCAACACGTTCGGTGGCAATCCGGTTGCGTGCGCGGCCGCACTTGCGACGCTCGAGCTGGTCGAGAACGGACTGATGAAGAACGCAGCCGAGATAGGGGAATTTCTCCTGGCGCGGCTTGGCGACCTGGCCGAGCGCCATCGGATCGTCGGCGATGTGCGGGGTCTCGGTCTCATGATCGGCCTCGAGCTGGTTCGCGACCGTCATACGAAGGAGCGTGCCACATCCGAGCGCGATGCGCTCGTCATGGCGGCTTTTCGGCGCGGGCTCCTGGTCCTCGCGGCCGGTGCCAATACCGTCCGCCTTTCTCCACCGCTGGTCATCACACGAGAGCAGGCACAGACAGCGGTGACCATCCTCGACGACGCCCTGGCCGAAGTTACCAACTCTTAAGCTTTTAGTTGACACAGCGCCACTGAGGGCGTACTCTGCTTAAGTCTTAATTAATTAAGACAAAATTATGCCGCGCCCAAAATCACCAACGATGACCGACGGGGAACTGCGGCTGATGCGTGTCGTTTGGGAGAAGGGGCAGGCCACAGTCGGAGAAGTCGTCGATGCGCTGAATACGCGACCGAAGCCGGCCTATAACACCGTGCTCACGCTGCTGCGGATCATGGAAAAGAAGGGCTACGTGACCCACCGGAAGGACGGCCGCGCGTTCATTTTCCGGGCGACTGTCGAGCGCTCCGACGCGAGCCGCAGTGCGCTACAGATGCTCATCGATCGGTTCTTCGAGGGCTCCCCGCGATTGCTCATGTTGAACCTGCTCGAAGGTGGGCAGCTTTCTCCTGAAGCTCTGAAACTGTTGAAAGAGCGTATCGAGGAGGCCTCATGACGGCATGGTTGCTGACATGGCTATGGCAGGGACTGGCGCTTACCGCTGTTGTGGCGGTCGCGATCCGATGCGCGCCGAAGCTGAACGCCGCCACGAAACACCTGATATGGTGCGGCGTTCTTGTGGCCCTCTTGTGGCTCGGCTGGTCGAGTTCGCCAGAGACAGCAGCGACAGCCTTAAAGGGCTGTGCCACAGGGCTTCAGCCCTGTCTGGCGTCCGCCCGGCTCGAGCCGATCTTCTATGTACCCTCGGCGCCGGACAACTTCATCACCACTTTCGTCGGCATCTGGATGGCGATCGCGCTCGTCAATTTACTGCGCCTGCTTCCAGGCCTTCACGGGTTGTACGCGCTGCGTGATCGCTGCCGTCCGTTTCCACCGGAGATCGAGGCCGAGCTCCCACTCTGGCTCGACGTCAAGCAACGTGGCCGCCGCACAGAGCTCATGATCTGCGACGCGGTGCCCGGTGCGACCGTGCTGGGACTCCAGCGCCCATGCATTGCGATTCCGTCAACGCTTGCCGAGGCGCTGACCGCTGACGAGCTCGATCAGGTGATTCTTCACGAGCACGCGCACGTCCAGCGCCGCGACGACTGGTCGCGGCTCGCGCAGGCGCTGTTGATGTCGGTCCTGTGGATCCATCCGGCGGCTCTGCTTGTCTCACGCGCGCTCAACCGGGAACGCGAGATGGCGTGCGACGAATGGGTTGTGGCGTGTACCGGTCTACCCAAGGCGTACGCCAGATGTCTCACGCGCGCCGCCGAGGTGCACAACCGCATCAGGGGCGGCTCGCTGTTGACACCGGCGCTGTTCGACCGGCGACACGAGCTTGTGCGGCGGGTGGATCGTCTGTTGACGATAAAGGGCAAAACGCGGCAGAAGGTATCGTTTGTCCGTGCAGTTGCGGCGATGCTCGCGATGGCGGTGATATCGGCGCACCTCCAGGGCGTGCGGTTCGCGGAGATCGCAGACATCGTGCTTCCACAGGTCGCCAGACCCATGCTCGCTGCTTTCAATGAAACGAAGATGGTCGTGGAAGAAATGCCGATCGCGATTCGGCCGAATGGAAACGCCGCACCTTCCGGACGCGTTGAACCAAATGCACCTGTTGGACCCAATGCACCTGTTGCACTCGGTGCACCAGTCGCACCCGGCTCCGCACCTATTGCACCCATTACCATTACATCTTCCGCACCCGTTGCCCCCAGTCCCATCGCCCCCTCTATCGCACCGAGTGTTGCGTTCGCTGGCGTATATCCAGTGATGGACGCATCGGCGTCGCCATCTCTCGACTCGCCCAATCGTTGGAGCGCGCTTGGAACGCCGGGTGTCGAGATTGCATCGGCGGCGAAGAAAACCAGCATTGGTATTGCCAATGTGTTCAGCCGCGCCGGAGTGTCGCTGGCTCGGAGCTTCTGATGCGTCTCAGGCTGCTCGTCTTCGCTGCTTTCATCGCTGCGTCAGGGCTCGTCGGCTCGGGCTCGACCTCGACGCCTGCGGTGCCGACCGAAATACCCGGCCGGACCCTGCCGGTCGCGCGTCAGCACACCTACAGAATGGCGGGCAAGATTCGCGTGCTGCTGCTGTGGGTGGGGCGCGACGATGTGGGATCGGGCGTCATCAGATGGCGCGGGACTGGCGACGAAAAGGCCATCGAGCTGCTGATCGGATCCGATCCCGGGCGCGCGCCGAGTCAGCTCAACAAGTGGGGATATCTCGTCGAGTCGATGAGCGGCGACGAGTCGTCTGTTGTCGGCCTCATCTCACAGGAGAACGACGACGGGTTGAGCGATGTCAAAGCCGACTTGAAGGCGCGCAAAGAACAACGCGCGTTCGACACGATTCGAGGATATGCGGCGATCACAGAAGGCACCGCCCGGGTCGGAACGCTCTACGCGCCCAGTCAACTGACGTATCACGACGCCGATAAGGTGTTGAAGAGCGTCCTCGGCGATTCGTCACTGCCCGTCAAGCAAGTCGCACGACGGGGGAACATACGACCGGGTTTCCTGACGTCGCTGACCGAGTTGATAAGCGGAAGCATTGAGAAGAAACAGGACACCGGACGAATCCAATACATACACGGCGATCGACTCTTCGAACTGCGTCTCCTCGATTCAACCCGTCTGGCTCGATTCGAACGCGATGGCCGCACCTGGCAGGATGTCATCCGTGCCCGGTTCGAAACCGCAGAGGCGAACAGTCACTCGGGCACACGATTTGAGCTCGTCTATGGCGCATCTGGCGCACTCACCGGCATCCCGGTCTTGATTTCTTACCAACCCAAATGGTGGCTTCAAGTAGACTTGGTCCTCAATTCATGAGAATCCACCTCGTCAATCCCAGCGATATCTCGTTCGGCACTGCTGTCATCACACCCCGTTGGCTCTATGTGCTCGCTGGGGCAACGCCACGTGAGTACGGAGATCCCCGCGTTATCGATGAAACGCTCGATCCGATCGACTTCGACAACATCGCGGCTGGTGACGTCGTCGGCATTGGCATTCATACGTTCAATGCGCTGCGCGGCTACGAGATCGGCCGCGAGGCGCGCAGGCGCGGTGCGACTGTCGTCTTCGGCGGCATCCATCCAACCCTCTATCCCGAAGAGTCGCATGAGCTCGGCGGCGGGCATGCCGTTGTCAAAGGCGACGGCGACGTCGTGTGGGCGACCGTACTGGCCGACTGCGTGAGGGGAAATCTCCAGCCGTGCTACGACGGCGGGCGCGTCAGCGGCACGACGTTCCAACCTGCGCGGTGGGACCTGCTGCCTGCCGACAAGTACATGTGGGGCTCGGTGCAGACGCTGCGAGGGTGCCCAAAACATTGCTCGTTCTGCTCGGTCTGGAAGACCGACGGCCAGCAGCCCCGCCAGCGTGCGGCCGATGCGGTCGTTCAGGAGATCGTCGACCTGCGGCGGATGGGCTTCCGCTTCATCCTCCTGTCGGACGACAACTTCTATCCGGTGACGGTCGAAGATCTGCGTCTCGCAGAGCGGCAGGGCAACGTCGCGCGCATCGAGTCGCTTAAGGAAATCCGCCGCGAGCGCTTCGAGTTGATGGAGAAGCTCGCGAAGCTTCCCGACGACCTCGTCTTCTACACGCAAATCACGATGGAAGCCGCGGAGGATCCCGAGTTTCTGAAGGCGATGAACAAGGCGAAGATTCGGGGCGCGCTCGTCGGGGTCGAGTCGGTCACTCCGGAAGGGCTGAAAGCGATTTTCAAGGACTTCAACTACGCGGGCGACAAGCTCGTGACACGCTTGAAGGAGTTTCGGAAACACGGCGTGCACATTCTGGGCTCGTTCATCTTCGGCTTGCCGACCGACAAGGAAGACACGTTCGACGCCACGGCCGAGCTCGCACAGCGCGCCGACATCGCGTTCGCGCAGTTCATCATGCTGACCCCGTTTCCCGGCACGGTCGACTTCGCGAAGTGGGAAGAGAAGATGGCGTCCGATCCGACGCGCATCGCCGGCTATCCGTTGACGCGCTTCTGGCTCATTCCGCGCGAGCAGCGGCCGAAGGTCTACACACCGCATCCGATGTTGTCGCCCGATCAGATTCGACGTGGCACGCAGTCGGTCTGGGACCGCTTCTACAGCATTCCCGCCATATGGGAGCGGGCGAGCATCATCAAGTCGCTGCGGGGGCGCGTCGCCTTTGTGATGATCTCAAAGCTCTACCGCCAGATGTACGCCAATACCGGTATCGCGACTGACAGCGCGCGCGTCACGCGCTCGGCGCAATGGGCGCGAGTCCTCGCCAAACAGTGCCGCAGGCTGTTTGTGACAACGCCGATGCCGGACCTGCAGGTACCGAACTAGAAAAAGGGGCAAGGGGCAAGGGGCAAGGGGTAGAATCCTTCCCCTTGACCCCTACCCACGCCCCTGTCATAAGTACCCGTCTACAACTCCATGCCGGAGGAACCATGAGACGCAAATCTCTAAGCTTGTGTACGGTCCTGCTGGTGGCCGTCGCAGCAGCGCCGAGTGCGCAACGCGGCGCCGCAGGCCCGGTCACCGCGATTGCAGGTGCACGGTTGGTGGACGGTACCGGCGCAGCGCCCGTCAACGACTCGGTCATCCTCGTGGCCGGCGACCGCATCACGGCGGCCGGGCCACGTGAGCGCGTGCAGGTGCCGCAGGGCGCGACTGTGGTGAATGCATCTGGCAAGACCGTCATTCCCGGCCTCGTCGACGTGCACTGCCATCTCAACCAGCCCGAAGATGTCATGCGGAAGCTGCTTCCGGTTGCGCTGCAATGGGGCGTGACGACCGTCCGCATGACAGGGAACGACAAGCCGGAAATCATGGGGGTATATGAAGACGCGAAGGCCGGCAAACTTCTGTCTCCCCGCGTGTATACGGCCGGTCAAGGATTCAACCTCACTGGCCCGTACCCGGGCGCGCCGACGTTGAAGCCGACCACGCCCGAAGAAGCGCGCAAAGGAGTTCAGGCCCACAAAGCGCTCAGAGTCGACTTCATCAAGCTCTGGATGGCCGATAAGGGTTTTACCCCCGACGTCGTCGAAGCCATCGTCGACGAGGCGAAGAAACAGAACATTCCGATTGTGGCGCACATCGGGAACGCCGCCCACGTGAAGCAGCTTGCGGATTTGGGGGTCACCGATTTCATGCACGAGGCTCGCGACGGCATGAATCCCGAGTTCATCGCCTACGCGAAATCGAAAGGATTGTCGTTCGCGCCTACGCTCGGCCAGGGGCAGTCGCGCTGGTATTACTACGAACATCCTGAAATTCTGGCAATGGATCCGAAACTCGACGGGTTTTACGCGCGCGGGCGCGCGATGCTGAACGATCCCGCGCGCCGGCAGCAGATCGTGGGCGCCGCGGATTTCGCCGAGCAGAAGCAACGGTTCAAAGACAACAACTATCCGTTCATCAAGATGATGTCCGATGCCGGCATACGCATCGTCACGGGGACCGATTGCGGCGCCGAGGCATCACAGACGACCCCCGTCGGCCATACGACGCATCAGGAAGTGCACATGTTCGTCGAGGCAGGCATGACGCCGCCCAACGCCCTGCGGGCGGCGACCCTCGATGCCGCGCGGGTGCTCGAGCGGACGGAAAACCCCAGCTACGGATCGATACAGGCCGGCAAGATTGCCGATCTGGTCGTGCTGAACGCCGATCCGGTCGCTGACATCAACAACACCATCAAAATCGATCGCGTGATGAGGGCAGGTAGATGGGTTCAATAACGGTCAGGCCGGATATCCACGAAAAACACGGGTCGCTCTTTGGCGAGAAGACGGTCAACGGGCGGCGGGTCAACGTCGACGAGCTGATCGCGCAATTGACGCGCGACACGAAGGTCGAGTTCCGCGAGTTGTTGAGCGCACGCCACGCGCTTCAGGAGCAGGTGGGCCGCCGCGAGCGCAGCTACACCTTCCTGGCGCCCGAGACGAAGATCAGCGATGCCGACGGCGGCACCACGACTGTCCGCGACATCCGCCAGGGGATGCTCGATGGATTTTTCGGTCGCAACACGCCGCACGCGTGGCGCTTGAATCCCCGCGTGCCTATCCCGCAGGACACCATGCGGCCGGGCCTCGAGGGCACCGGTCCGGCTATCGATCTCGGCATGGCGATGGGCGCCCTCAACACCGGTGCGGCGTCATGGATGTGGGACTGGGAAGACGCGGGCGGCGACTACAAAGACCAGCTGTATCAGGCATGGGAAAACCTGCGCGATTTACTGGCACACCGATGGGTCGGAAAGCCGTTCGTGCATCCGACGAAGAAACAGGGCGGAAAGCCGCGCGAGTACACAATCGATCTGCCGCCGGAAAAGTGGCCGACGATTTTCCACCGGGTGCCCGGCCTCCATCTGCAGAACCGGCAGATCTCGCTCGACGGCGAGCAGGTGCCGGCAATCATCCCGGCTCTCATCATGCACGCGGTGAACAACTACGACACGCAGAAGGCGCACGGCTCGGGCGTGTACTACTACGTGCCGAAGGTCGAGACGTGGCAGGAGGCCAGACTGGTGGCGAGCCTCTTGAAGAAAGTGGAAGAGGCGATCGGTCTGCCGCGCGGCACTCTCAAGATCAAGATGCTGAACGAGCGCGCGGAATACGCCCTCCAGCAGGAAGCGATCATGTGGGTGCTGCGCGAGAACCTGATCGGGCCGAACGTCGGGCGATGGGATTATCTGAACAGCCGCGAAGAGATGTTCCGTCACGATCCGGCAATGGTGATTCCCGATCCCAACACCGTGACGATGACCGAACCTTCGTTGTCGTATTACACGATGCGCAACGCGCTGCTTGCGTTGCTCGCCGGCGGCATGCCGATCGGCGGAATGGCGGCGCAGATGCAGAACCCGCAGGCGCCCGAGAACGACCCGAAAGCGTTGCGCGACATCTGGTTCGACAAGCTGCGGGAGCGCCTGACGGGCCTCTTCACGATCAACGGGAAGGTTCACGACACCTACCGGCAGAGCTGGGTCGCGACGATCACGCCGTCCTATGTCGAAGCCGGCCGCGAAGCGCTCGTCACCGACGTCAACGATCTGCAGGGCGTCGTCGACAAGTTGAAGCCCGAAGAGAAGAAGCGGCTCGAAGATCTCGGTCTGCTGAAAGACGGGAAGATTTCGCCGCTCGAGCTGTCGGAGCCGGATCTGACGCCCGAGAAGCTGTTTTCCGAGGAGGCCCGCAAGAAGCTCTTGTCTCGGCCCGCAGGGGCCTACGACCGAAGACGGGCTGCGTTACGCGATGTACATGTCGACGGAGTTCATGTACCAGCAGCTTCTCGGCAACAACGCCGCGGCGATTTTCGACCCGCGCACCGGCCTGCGGTTCATGAACGATCTGGCGACCTACGAGATCTTCTGGCACTTCCTGTACCTGACTGTGCTGCACGGGGTCGAGCTGACTGCCGATGGGAAGTACTCGAAGGCAGGCGATCGTGTCACGCCGGAGCTCTTTATGAAGCTGCTCGATGAGCGGCGCGAGACCGTGAAAGAGCTTTTCAAGAAGCTCGGCACCGTGTACGAGAAGACGAACGCCGAGCTGGTGCTTCAGGTGTTGAAACGGCAGGTCGTCGACGAGCGCCCGGAAGGCCACCTCGTGCCGCAACCCCGGTGGATCAAATACGGTTCGCGCGTGCTGCTGTCGATTATCGAAGAATCAGACGCCGATCGCGCGCTGATTCTCGACGGTATTTTCACGGGCAATCGTTTGGAGCTTGCCGAAAAGGTCGGGCAGGCGGGCGATGCCACGAGCCGGGCGCGCGCCGAAAAGGTGCTGCGCGCGCACGACTTCGTGTACGACGCGCGGGAGGCGTCGCCGAAGACCGCCGCGTAGGCGCAGTCCGGCTGAAGCCGGACACTACCGGCAATCGGTATCGGTTAGCTCGATGTCGGTAGCTCGATGTCGGTAGTGTCCGCCTTCAGGCGGACTCTCAACCATGTCAAAAGAAAACGGGCCTAAAGCCGAAGACGTCGCGCCAGTTGTGTACGACGAGCTTCGGCGCGTCGCGGCGGCCTACATGCGCCGCGAGCGCCCTGGGCAGACGCTGCAGGCCACGGCGCTCGTCCACGAGGCGTATCTGCGCCTCGCGCAGGCCGGAACTCCCTGGCACGATCAGCAGCATTTCGTCGGCATCGCGGCGCGATCGATGAGGCAGATCCTGGTCGAGCGCGCCCGCGCGCGCGGCGCCCGGAAGCGGTGGGGCGGCATGAACCGCGTGTCCATCACCGAGTCGCTCGCGCTCGCCGCCGATCCCGAAACGATGCTGCCTGCATTGGATGAGGCGATCGACAAGCTCGAAAAAATCGACGCGGAGCAGGCGAAGATTGTGGAGTTGCGGTACTTTGCCGGGATGAGCGTCGAGGAGGCCGCCACAGTGATGGGCATCTCGCCGGCGACGCTGAAGCGCCGCTGGGCGCTCGCGCGTGCCTGGCTCTTCCGGGAACTGAGCCAGTGAGCCGCCTTCGCAAGGCTACCGCGAGCTTGGCGCGGCGAGCGGCGCGGGGGGGGGCCGCGACCAAGGAATGACGCCCGACCAGCATCGACGGGCGCGCGATCTCTTCGAAGCAGCGCTCGAACAGGAGCCGCCAGATCTGGGCCGCTGGCTCGACACCGCCGCGGCAGACGATTCGGTGGTGCGCGCAGAGGTGCGGTCGCTGTTCGATCATCACAAGCGGGCCGGCTCGTTTCTCACCCAGCCAGTGGCCGAGGCGGCGCCGCACCTGCTCGAAGAAGAGCGCACGCTCGAGCCCGGGACGGTGCTCGGCGACTACACCGTGGTGCGCGAGGTCGGGCGCGGCGGAATGGGGCGTGTCTACCTCGCGTCGGACGCCCGCCTCGGCCGCACCGTCGCCCTGAAAATGCTGGCGCCGGAACTGACGCGTGAGCCGCGCCACCGGGATCGGCTGCGACGCGAAGCGCGGGCCGCGGCTGGGCTGACGCATCCCGGCATCTGCACGGTCTACGCCCTCGAGGAGCTCGACGGTGAGCTGTACATCGCGTCGGAGTTCGTCGAAGGGCACACGCTGCGCGACGAGATCGACGCGGCGACGCGCCCGTCGGTCGAATCAATCGTCGCAACGGCGCGGGAGCTCGCGTCGGCGATTGCGAGTGCGCACGCCAAGGGCATCACGCACCGCGATCTGAAGCCGGAGAACGTCATGCGCACCCCCGATGGGCGCATCAAGGTGCTCGACTTCGGCCTCGCCCGCATGGAGGTGGGTCCCAACGGGATTGCCGCAACGCTTACCGCGCCGTTGCCGGGCGGCATCATGGGCACGCCCGCGTACATGTCTCCCGAGCAAATCGAAGGCCGCACTGCCGGCCCTGCGTCGGATGTATTCGCGTTCGGCGTGTTGATGTACGAGTGGATTTCGGGACGGCATCCATTTCAGGCGGGATCGGCACTGGCGACGCTCGCACGCGTCCTCGACAGCACGCCGGAGCCGCTGTCGAACCACGCGCACGTGCCGCGGAGGTTGTCCGAGGTCATCGAACGCTGCTTGCGTAAACCTGCGAACGAGCGGTTCGGCTCGGCAGCAGAACTCCTCCAGGCGTTCGAATATCCCGCGGTCGTGGATCGGCCGCAACTGCGCAGCAGCACGTGGTGGCGCACGCATCAGCTCGTGGCGATCGTGCTCTACGTAATCGCGTCGGCGCACGCGTGGCAAATCAAGGAGTGGCTGCGCGAGCCGATTTCGCTCTGGGTTTTCGTCTTAGTCGGCATCACCGGCTCGATCGGCGGCATCATTCGGGGCCACCTGATCTTCACCGACGTGATGAACCGCCCGCACCTCACGAGCGAGCTCGCGCGCACGAAGGGCGTGCGGCTGTTCGGCGACGTGCTGATGGCTCTGCTGCTCTCGCTTGACGCGCTGTTGCTCATCAGCGCGTCGCCGCTGACCGTGGTGCTGACGATGGCGCTCGCCACCGGCATCGCGTTAGCGGCCATCCTCATGGAACCTGCGACGACGGCGGCACTCCTGGGTGAATGAAAATTCTCTTAACAGGAGATCAAGAGATTAGGAGAAATCCTTATACAAAAGGTCTCCTGAGCTCCTGTTTGAAGAGATGTCGTATCTAGTCGTTTTCATCGCAGCATTCGTCGCCGGCGCTATTAACTCGGTCGCCGGCGGCGGCACGCTCGTGTCGTTCCCTGCGCTTGTGTGGGTCGGATTGCCTTCTACGATCGCGAATGCCACGAGCACGGTCGCCACCTGGCCCGGGTCGCTGGGCGCCATGTGGGGCTATCGCCATAACCTCGGCGGTCTTCCGGCGTCGACGTACGCGCTGATCGGTCCAAGCCTCGTCGGCGGCATCCTCGGTGCCGTGCTGCTGGTCATGACGCCGACCGATGTGTTCGATCGCTTGATCCCGCTGCTGATTCTTTTTGCGACGGTTCTGTTCATGTTGCAGGAACCGGTGCAGCGCATGGTCAAGACGACAGGAAAGGCGCACACCGGATCGCGCGCTTGGCTCATTGGCGCAATGGCGTTCCAGTTTCTGGTGGCGGTCTACGGCGGGTATTTCGGCGCCGGCATCGGCATCCTCATGCTCGCCGCGTTCGGCATCATGGGGTTCACCGACATCTACCAGATGAACGGGTTGAAAGCCTTTCTTGCGCTGTGCATCAACGGCGTGGCGGCGGCCTATTTCATCTGGAACGGCATGGTTTCGTGGCCGCACGCGCTCGTGATGGCGACAGGTGCGATTCTCGGCGGCGTCTGGGGCGCCGGAGTCGCCCGCCGTATCGGCCCGAAGGGCGTCCGCCGCATCGTCATCATCGTGGGCTTCACGATGGCCATCTCGCTGCTGTTTCGGCTGTAAGTCCGGCTGAAGCCGGACACTACCGGGTTCTCCCGACCGGACACTACCGGTTCTCGAGCAAGTATTTACACCTCCGTCATTCCTCTGGTACGCGTTCGTGATCCGGCCAACGCATATTGATGACCGATGGATATGCCGCCGCTGTGACGTTCAGCGTCATTGTCTGTGCCTTCAACGAAGAACGCTTACTTCCCGGATGCCTTCAGTCATTACTTCAGCAGTCATTCCCACCGCACGAAATCATCGTCATCAACAATGCCAGCACCGATCGCACAGCGGCGGCTGCGTCCATGCCCGGTATACGGGTGGTGGACGAGCCGCTCAAGGGGCTGGTCGTCGCGCGCGAGACCGGGCGTCTCGTCTCGACCGGCGACGTGCTCGTCTACGTCGATGCCGACTGCCGGGCGCCGCGTGACTGGCTCGAGCGTGTTCGGCAGGAATTCTCCGACCCGAATCCGCCCGTAGTCGTCACAGGGCCGTACCGCTTCTACGATTGGGACATCATCGGGCGGGTGCTCATTCGCATGTACGACTACAGCCTGGCGCCGCTGACGCATGTGCTCGCGCAGCACGTGTTCCGCCTCGGCGCCGTCCTCTACGGGGGCAATTTCGCCGTCAGGCGAGACGCGCTCGAGGCAATCGGCGGCTTCGACACGTCCATCGAGTTTCACGGCGAAGACACGAACCTCGCGCGCCGCATCTCGAAAGCCGGGCGCGTCCGCTTGCGGCAAGGGTGCTGGGTGTTCACATCGGCGCGACGTTACAAGACGATGGGGCGCGGAAAAGTGTTTGGCCTCTACGTGAGGAATTTCTGCGCTGAAATCTTCTTTCACCGTCCTTCCGACACTACCCACGAAGACGTTCGCGCCTGACAACATATGCCTGGATACGAGCCGTTCCTGCTGTGCGACTTCCATGTACACACGACGTGGAGCGATGGACGGCTGTCGCTCCGCGACGTCGTCGACCTGTACGGACAGACGGAGCGGTTTGACGTTCTCGCGATTACCGACCACATCCTCGCAAAAAAAGATCTGCTGGGACGGCTCGGCCGCATGGCGACATTCGGCCGGCGCCGTTTCTCGATTACGGCGGAGACGTTCGACGACTACATGGCCGACATCGAAAAGGAGAGCGCGCGCGCCCGCCGGCATTACGGCATGCTCGTCGTCCCGGGCGCCGAGGTGACGCAGAACCACATCCGCGCGAAGCACAACTCGCACATCGTGGCGCTGGGCCTGAAAGACTTCATCAGCGCCGATCTGAAAGCGAAAGAGATTCTCGAGGAGATCCGGCGGCAGGGTGCGCTCAGCATCGCGTGTCATCCACACCATCGGACGACCCGCCGGATGGAGATCGCCACGTGCTACCTGTGGGATCACCGCAAGGAGCTTGCCGATCTGGTTGACGTGTGGGAGGCCGCCAACCGCGACGATTTATTTTCGGTGACCAGCCTGAAGCACTATCCCTACGTGGCCAACAGCGATTTCCACAAGGCGAAGCACCTGTACTCGTGGAAGACTCTCGTGCGGTCGGCGAAGACGTGGCCGGCCGTCAAAGCGGCCCTCAAATCCAACGTCGATATCGCCATCACGCTCTTCCGCAAGGATTCCTGCTAATCTCGCGCGTCGTGTCTCGCGTCGTCATCATCATCAATCCGGTCTCCGGACCGAAGCGCAGGGGCACCGGCCCCGAGCGGGCCGACGTGGCGACGCGCACGCTCGACCGTCTGGGCGCGAAGGGGGACGTTCGTCTGACAGAGCGGGCGGACCATGCTCACGAGCTTGCGCTCGAAGCTGCAGCATCGGGCGCGGATCTCGTCATCGCCTGGGGCGGAGACGGCACGATCAACGAGGTGGGGCGAGCGCTCGTGCAGCGGGGCGATGCGGGAACGGCGCAGCCGGCGCTCGGCATCATCCCGGGCGGCTCGGGTAACGGCCTCGCGCGCGAGCTGCGGATTCCTTTCGATCCTGCGCGCGCGATCGAGCGTGCGCTACGGTCGGAGCCGAGGCTCGTCGATGCGGCCGAGCTGGGCGATCACTTGTTCTTCAACGTGGCAGGCATCGGGATTGACGCGCACGTCGCCGCCCTCGTGTCGACACGTGTGCGTCACAGGGGGTTGCTGCCGTACCTCTCGGCGAGCGCGGGTGATCTTCTTCGCTACCAGCCTGTCGAATACACGATCGACGTTGATGGCCGCGCAACGCGTACGCCGGCGCTCGTTCTCGCCTTCGCGAACTCGAAACAGTGGGGATTCGGGGCGCAGATCGCTCCCGGGGCCGATCTCGAGGATGGTTTGCTGGATTTTGTGATCGTTCACGAACGCGGGTTCTTCGGAAACCTGGTCCGTGTTCCATTTCTCTTTGTGGGGCGCATCGATCGTCGCCGCGGCATCGACACCCACCGCGTACGCGAGGTGACCATTCGATCGCGCGAGGCGATGCTGTTTCATGTCGATGGGGAAGCGGTGCAGGGCTCTGACACGCTCATCGCACGCGTGCATCCGGGAGCGCTAAGCCTTCGCGCATGAATTACGGATCGTTCGGTTTTCTAACAGGAGGTCAGAAGATCAGGAGAAAGGTTGGGCCTCCCGAGTTGGACTGCCTCTTGTTCATCGTGCCCTCGTGAACGTCGTGTCATCGTGGCGCCTTTGCGGGTCCGTGTTTAATCGTCAATCTATAATCTTCAATCTGGCAACATTCTGCCAATCTTCCCATCTCCCAATCTGCCAATGCTTGACGCAGTACACGACCCTCGCTAAGCTCAATTAGATGTTCCGCGGTCCTTCGTGGATGCGGCGTGCCGGCGTCGTGTTCCTTCTGCTCGCGAGCTTGTCCGCGGGCACCATCGCGCTGCCGCATGCAGACGATGGAGATGTCGTATGCGGGCCTATAGCGGTCGCACACGACGAGAGCGCGCACTACATAGGGGTAGATCCCGTTCAGGCGACGCCTGACAGCGATCACTGCTTCCTCTGTCATTCCCTTCGCTCTTTTTACCCGGCCTTCGACAGGTTCGAGCAGCATTACCACGGACCCCGCGCCGAACGTCTGCACATCGCGCCGATCGATCGCGCCCGTGGCGTGGCGTGGACGCTGGTTCCCGGCCGCGCACCTCCGGTTTAGACAACCTCCACTCACAACGGTAGACGTTCGCTTCGAGGCGGACACTCGCGTACGTCTCGACGGACGCATTATCCAGAGGATGTCTATATGAAATGCTTCCTTTCGTTGCTGCTGCTCGTTGCGGCAACGGCAGTTTCTGTCTCTGCTCAGAGCGCGGTGCTCGAGGGACGGCTCGTGAATTCTCTCAACGGCGAACCGTTGGCCGGCGCGACGGTTGTGATCGACGAGGTGAAGCGCGAGTCGGTCTCCGGACCGGACGGGGCGTTCCGCTTCGACAACATCGCGGCAGGGTCGTATCACGTCTGGGTTCGTGCGCAGGGATACTCGTCACGCCGTACGGAGGTCACGGTCCCGCCGGGGGGCAGCGCTCGGGTCGAGCTTCGCATCGACTTCGATCTCCACTTTCAGGAAGTGGCGTCGGTGAGCGCCGAAGCGCGCAGCCAATTCGACGCGTTCCAACCGACAACCGTGCTCTCCGGCCAGGATCTCACCAAGCAGCTCGAAGGTTCGCTCGGAGCCACCCTCGAGAACCAACCGGGCCTTGCCTCGCGCAGCTTCGGCTCGGCGCCTTCGCGTCCGGTGATCCGCGGATTAGATGGCGATCGCGTGCAGATTCTGCAGGACGGCCAGCGCACCGGCGACTTGTCGAGCCAGTCCGGCGACCATGGCGTTGCCGTGAATCCCGCTTCGGCCGAACGTATCGAAGTGGTTCGTGGTCCGGCCACCTTGTTATACGGCGCGAACGCCATCGGTGGTCTCGTCAACGTCATCACCAACGACATTCCGACGACACCGGTAAACGGCGCGTCCGGAGACGTCACGTTCGACGTCGGAACGGCTGCGGTCGAAGCGGCAGGAGCCGGGCGTGTCCGGCTGGGCAACGGCAAGTTCGCCGTGAACATCGGGGGCGGCGGCCGGCGCTCGGATGATTTCGACACGCCGGAAGGCGAGGTACCCAACTCGCACTCTCGAACTGCGTTCACGACACTCGGAGCAGGATGGAGAGGCGACAAGGCGTACCTAGGTGCCAGCTACGGTTACGACGACACGAAGTACGGGATTCCCGTGGTCGAGGGGGGCACGCTCCAACTGACGCCGCGACGTCATTCGACGACGGTGCGCGCCGGTGCCGATCGCCTCACCGGCGCGTTCGAAGAATATCGCGCGACGGTCGCGATTCGGCGTTACCAGCACGACGAGCTCGAAGGCGAAGCGGTAGGCACGACCTTCAAGAACGACACGATCGAGGTGCAGGGACTGGGCTCGCACCGCATAGTGGGCAGGTTCAAGGGAAGCATCGGCGGGTGGGTGCTCGACCGTGCTTTCGACGCGATCGGAGCGGAGGCGCTTTCGCCGGCAGTGGATCAAAACGGGTTCGCGGCGTTCGGCTACGAGGAAGTCACCTGGCCCCACGCCACGCTGCAGTTCGCCGCGCGCGTCGACCATACGGCCTATGCGCCTTTCGGAGAGCCTGAGCGCTCATTCACGAACGGTTCTTTTTCGGGCGGTGTCCTGTTGCGTCCGGCCGCCGCAGATGATCGCCTCACCATCGCCGCCAGCGTGGCGCGGGCTGCCCGTCCGCCTGCGCTCGAGGAGTTGTTTTTCTACGGCGTCCATCACGGCAACTTCGCATTGGAGGTAGGAAACCCCGAGCTCATATCGGAACACGCGTTCGGGGCGCGATCTGTCACTTCGCTGGCGCACGCCGCGCGCGTCGGGAGAGGTGACGTACTTCGTCAACGACATCAGCGACTACATCTTCCGGCGCAACATGACACATGAAGAGTTCGAGGAACGCCGCGACGAGTTCACCGAGCGTTTCGGCGGGCGCGAGCCGTCAGGGCACGAGGAACACGAAGGTGAGGAAGGCGAAGGCGAGGAAGAGGAACTCGCGTTTGTGGAGTTCGTCGGCTCCGACGCGACGCTGCAAGGTATCGAATCGCATGCAGATTTCCAGCTCACGCGGGTGCTGGCAGCCGAGATCGGCCTCGATTTCGTCCGCGGCTCGCTGAAGCAGGACGACCTGCCTCTGCCGCGCATTCCGCCGCTGAGGTTCCGCGGCGGCGTCCGCTATCAACGCAACGCGTTGCAGATCGGCGGACAGGTCGTCGTCGCGGCTGCGCAGGAACGTCTATCGACAAATGAGACGGCGACCGACGGTTACACGTTGCTCAAGCTTTTCGGGTCGTATTCGTTCGACAGCGGAGGTGCGGTCCACACGGTTACCGCGCGCCTCGACAACGCGACGAACGAGCTTTACCGGAATCACCTGTCGTTGATCAAGGATCTGGTGCCGGAGATGGGCAGGAACTTCAAAGTGGTATACAGCCTGGGTTTCTGACGCACCATTGGAAGATTGGAAGATTGTTGGAATGTTGTTGGAATGATGATGGTCGATGGGCGATGACGGTCGATGGGCAGAGTCGTGCGCCTATTCGGCCGATCATCGATCTTGAATGCGACAACAGTCTGTCAATCCAGCAATAGAGCAATCGTCAATGCGGTTTCGCTAAAGCAGCCCGCGCTTTCGCGAGAGTAAACGTGAGCGACTCTTTGGGCATCTGCGTGACGATCGGACGGATGATCCAGGCGAGCGCGAACGGGACGTCGCGGGTAAGCGTGATCGATTCGCACTGAATGTAGGTGCCGCCGTCGCGCTCGAGAAAGCGCCAGTAGGTGTTCAGGTTCCACATGAAGCCGTTCTCTTCGCCCGCGGGCTTCGCTCTTTCCTGCGGCGTTCCCGCATCCGCGATTTCCGAGACGCGCGTGCTTCTGATGCGGCTGTGCGCCCGGTCGGCCGCCGGGTGAAAGAACTCGGCGTCGTTTTCGGTGTCCATTGTCACGGCGATGATTTTCTTGACATGAAACCGGAGCGCGACGCGAAAGCGGTTGCCGTCGCGCTGCAGCAGCTTCGAGCGCGCGATGGCGGGCGCAAAATACGTGGAGTGTCGATCGTAATCCTGCATCAGGGCCACGGCGTCTTTGACGCCGATGTTCGGCACGAAGACCGTCCCTACCCAGTGATGGATAAGGCCGTCGGGCACTGAGATCTCCTTCGCCCCGTCGCGTGTCTGCAGGCGCTCGATGATGACGCCCCCCTGCCGCAGTCCCGGCAGCACGTCCGCCCGGTTGTTCGCGAGCGAATCGATCCAGAGAAAGGCGGAGTTGCCTCCCACTTCGGCGTTGATGCGTTGTTCGGTCAGCCGGGCGTAGCGGTCGAATGCGGCCGAAATCGCCGGGGTCAGATCGGCCGCGGCCACCGTAACAGCCGCCGCGAGCAGACACAGGAGGGCCGTCAGTTTTCGAGTCATCAACAGGGAATGCGCAGGTGAAGGATAACCCGGCTCAGTTCGTAACGCGGAATTGAATCAATTCCTTGGCTTCGTCGCTGGGCCCGGTCGGGTTCGAGGCGGAAAGCTCGACCCGATATTCGTCTGGCGCCAGAGATGCGAGCGGCAGATCGAACTGCACAGTTCCGGGCGGCAGGGGAGCATCGACGATCTCCAGCTGGCGCATCGGAATGCTTCGCCTGTTGAGCAGGCGGGCGGTGACAATGGGCGTGGTGTTGCCCGGACCGTATGCGGGAATCCGGATGAGCAGCCGCTCTGTCCGGCTGAACGTGCGGGCCGCGACAGGCGAGGCATCGACCTTCTGGCTCATCTCGGCAAAATCGCGCGCGTTGCGTGTCCGCAGCACCTGGGGCGTGGCGAATGTGGGCCTTGTCACCTTCAGGTTCGGCACGGAAATGTTGCGGTAGTCGGTGTCGAGGTCGGCGCCGCTGATGCTTTGGATGGCCATTTCGAGCGCGACCAAACCTGGCGAGGCATTGAACGTCGCGCGGTCGTCGTCTCCCGCGCCCACGCGCCCCTCGAGCAGCACCGTTCCATCTTGTGCAATGGCCTTGACGGCAATCGACCCGACTCGCTGGTTCCGCGGCGGCATCGCTCCCGATTCCCACGTAACCATGACGCGGGTCAGCCCATCAGGTCCGCGTGACATGCCGATCCATGGGCGAATATACGGGCTCGACCGGGACGCGCGGGCCGGGAGCGTGTGTTTAGAAGCCGCCGCTTTCGCAGCTGCCGCGGCGAGTGCCGCGTCGGGCGCCCAGTAGCCCGAGCGTGATCGTGCCTGCGCCCCGGGACGCTTGACCCGAACCTGCACCGGATGGAATCTGCCGTCGGCCGGTCCCGAGGGGGCAAAGGTAACGACGAAATAGTGATCGAGATCGGCAACGGCCTGCGCAACCGCAGGCGCGAGGTCCGGGGCATTGATGCTGGCCGCTCCGCCCGTTTGTTCGGCAATTGAACGCAGCATCGAATCGTGGTCGGTGGGCTCGGGGTGGGGGTCGAGGGGATATAAGGCGACGCCACCGCGGTTTGCCGCGTACACGATGGCGCGCGGCTGCGCCGGCCTGAATCCTTCGCTGACGAAGATGAGCGCCTTGCGCTCGCGCGGCTGCTCTCCCAGGCGCATCGCGAGGGACTGGAGCGCCGCCGAGACAACCTGCGCGCGCGCCGCCTCGGCTGTTTTTGGATCGCGGCTCATGAAGTTGCGCTCGAACTCGGTGCGCGGCGTGTAGTCGCCGGCGTGGCCCTCGAAGGCCGCGATCACCTTGCGAATGAGAGCGCGATCTTCGGTGAACGTAATTGCATGAAGCGGGTCGAGCGGTTTGACCAGCGCAACCAGATCGCCGTCGCCGAGGAGCGTGTCGACGAGGTGGTTCAGCACGGCTCGCGCACGCACCGTGGCATCGCCGGCCCGCACGTGAAACTCGTCCAGGAAAATGCCGATGACGCGCCCGCTGCCGGTCTGCGCGCGCAGGGCATCGACAGTCCGCGGTTCGCCGGCATCGGTCAGCTCGAGATCGCCCGGCGCGAGATCCTTGAGAGGCCGCGACTTCGCGTCGGTAATCACCACATCCAGGGTAATCGCGTCCTGGGCCGTCACGGCGGTTCTCGAATCCTGGACAACGAGAATCGCGCCGAGCGCGACAAGCCCCGCGGCGATCTGCTTCATCTGAAGATCGTGATGTTGCCGGCATTGCCCGTCTGCTGCACCCGCTCGTAGTCGACGACGGCCTTGCGATAGGCCAGCACCGCCTGCAGCTCGTTGTTCTGGGCGGTTGCGAGATCGCGCTGCGCCAGCACCACAGAATAATTGGTCGACATGCCGACGCCGAACTTGCTGTTCTCCGCATCGAGTTGCTGCTGCGCCAATTCGCGCGCGGCTTGCGCCGCCTGCACGCGTTCGGCGGTGTTCTCCACCTGAATCGCCGCGTTGCTGACATCGCTCGTCACCTGCAGATCGATCTGACGCAGCTGCACCTCGATTTGATTCTGCTGAATGCGCGTCCGCGCCACAGAGGCATCGGCGGTGCTCGTGCCCAGGTTGTAGCTCACGTTCAGCGCCACGCTCCACGTCGGAAGGCGATTACGGAAGAGCGTGTCAAGCGCGTCGAGGTAGCCGCCCGGATCGATGCCGACGATTTCGCCGCGGTCGACTCCGCTGCCTTGAGTGATCAGCCGGTTGCCGCCGATGCCGGTGGTCGCGTACCGCGTCTGCAGGTCGATCTGCGGCAACCTCTGGGTTTCGAGCAGGCGCAGCGTGACGTCGTTGGCCTCGAGGCTCTTGCGCGCCTGCAGGACGTCGGTCCTGGTCGCCAGCGCACGTTGCGTGGCCGCCGCCAGATCGATCGGCTCCGGACGGAAATCCGGACGATCGACCGGCTCGATCATCGAGCTCCACAAGGGATCGGCGGTGCCGTTGACGATGAGGCGCTTCAACGCGATTTCAGCCGTGCGGCGAGACCCGTCGGCCGTCACCAGTGTCTGCCGCTGGGCCGCGGCCTGCGCCTGGGCCTGGACGACGTCGATGGGCGCCATGGTGCCGATTTGGACTTTGGTCTGGTTGTTCCGGAGCAACTCTTCGGCGAGCGCCAGCGACTGCCGGGCGACTTCGACAGACTGCACGGCAAACACGTAATCCCAATACGCGTTGCGCACGTCCGCGATGGTGCTCATCGTGACCTGCCGAAGCTGAATGTCGGAGATGTCCTGATTGATGCGCGTGACGAGCAGCTGTTGCCGCGTCTGGTCGATTTTGAAATCCCGCAGCAGCGGCTGCGTGTACTGCGCCGCCCATGTCGGGTTGTACGACGGATTGATCGTGGCCGTTCTGTTCGACGTTTCCGTGCGGCGATTGTCGAGCGCCAGCGAGAAGTTGCCGCCAGCCCAGGGTACATCCTGCACGATGCCGCCGTTGAAGACGAACTGGGAGTTGTTGATGGTCGCGCCCGTCTGACCGCCGGAAATGGTGCTCGTCGACGCGTTCTTGGAGCTCTGGTTGCTGATGAGCGACGACAGCGTCGGGCTGTAGACGGCCCGGATGCTCGCGATGTCGACGTCGAATATCTGCTGGCCGATGCGTTGAACCTGGATGTCGAGGTTGTTCTCGAGCGCGCGCTTCACGGCATCCTCGAGCGTGAGCGTCACGCGCGGGCCGCTCGCGCCGGGTGTCTGGACCGGCAAAGGCACGGGCGCCGACCGGCAACGGTTTGTCCCGCAGCAAATAGTAGGTTTGATGGAAGCTTCAATCGGCTCTGAGCCGACGCTGGGGCCGCCGCAATAATCGCTATGAGTGCGAAAGGAATAGTCAGTTTCATATAGAGAAGATTACGACAAAACTGCCGCGAAGGTTTCCCGATCCCGCCTCTGGGACACCATTTCCCACGTCTGAACGTGCGCCGAGTGCGCTGGGGGCGCTCGGTGCGCTGGGTGCGCTAGGGGCGCTAGGTGCGCTAGGGGCGCTGGGTGCGCTAGGTGCGCTGGGTGCGCTAAGTGCGCTAGGGGCGCTAGGTGCGTTAGGGGCGCTAGGGGCGCTGGGTGCGAGAGGTCCGCTCTAAGTGCGATGTTTCTCCCAGCGGTTCCATGGAGGATCGGGACGAGTCTTGATCGAGTTTCGGAACCGGCTCGCAGCGACGAAGGCGCGTTTTTTGAAGTTGAGGGCCGTTCCAATTTCTTCGAGCGTGATGTACCCATTGTCCACAGCTTCTCCAAGCTCATCTTCTACTTCGTCCAAAGAAGCGAGCGCGGTCGCGAAGAAGTTCGCCTGATCCTTGTGAGTACGACGGCTGAACCCTTCGGCCATATTTCTTCGGGCCGATCCCGCGGCATCACGGAGCTGGTCGCGAAGCTTCAAATCGCTCTTGAAGACAGGCCTCGACGTGATTTTGAAAACTTCGCGCTGAAGGTCACGAGCACGTTGCCAACACACGAGTTGTGAAAAGCGCCGGACGACCATACGCAAACGGGATGCACGGTCCGTGCGCGCGCACGATTCTCACGATTTGCTGGGCTTTTGCTGAAACATCGCCAGAGTGTTACCCGATCTGCAACCACGTGCCGTGCGATGCGTCCTAACGCCCAGCGCCCTAACTGCGCCCCTAGCGCCCCCAGCGCCCCTAGTATCGTCCTACCTTCAACATCCTGGCCGCACCGAGGCCGATGAAAAATGCGCCGAAGCTGAGCAGCGCGCCCATTTTCGTTTCATCGAGCAATCGGCCGTACGGAAACGCCGCCGTCGCGAAGAACAGCGCCACCGTAAATCCGATGCCGGCGATGATGCCGACGACCGTCACGTCGCGCCAGGTGACGCGGTTGGGCAGGTGCAACCCCGCGACCATGGAGATGGCGGTAGCGGCCAGGATGCCAAGCGGTTTGCCGATCAGGATCGAGATCAGCACGAACCAGGTACCGGCGCCGAAGTTGACGATCGCAATGCCCGCGTTGGCCAGCCCGAAAAAGAACAGCATCACATCGACCGGCCGCTTGAACCGGTGCTCGAACGCGTTCAGCGTGTCTTGAGCGTCTGGGGCTTCCACGAACAGCCCCGGATCGCGCGCGCCATGCGGAAGAAACGGGACGATCGGAACGAGCGCGAGCGCCGGGTGCAGCCCGCCGCGAAAGAAGGCGATCCACGACAACACACCGCCGCCGACAATGTACGGCCAGAAGCTGACCACGCGCCGCTTCCGCAGCCACCACGCGAGCAACATTCCGGCGCCGAGAAAAATCGTGAATTCGGTCAGGCGGAGTGGTCCGGTCGGATAAAACGCGGCGATGATCAGCAGCCCGAGCGCGTCGTCGGCGATGGCCAGGAGCAGCAGAAACGGAATGGCCGGGTGTTTGTCGCCGAAGATGATGCGGGCCGCGAGATAGCTGAAGGTGATGTCGGTCGCCGTCGGAATGGCCCAGCCGCGCTCGAGGTTCGGCCGGTCGAGCACGATCGTCAGCGTCACGAAGATCAGCGCGGGACCCAGCATGCCTCCCAGCGGCCGCGGCGAGCGGCATCGCCGCGCGGCGGGGCGCGTGCAGGGCGCCGCCCGGTGCGGTCGCTTCGGTCACTTCTTTCGCCGCCAGCGCGAAGAAGAACGCCATGCCGATGTCGTTGACGGCGAAATGCAGGTAGTGCGAAACGCGGACGTAGCTCTCGCGCTCGAGGTTCGCCCAGGCGAGCGCGATGAACGTCCCGAGCATCAGCAGCCCGGAATTATCGACGAACGTTTTTGTCGCTCGGCTCAATTTTGTCGGCGTTGGCGAGGCCATCGAAAGGTGAATTTATGATTGCGTGCAGATGAGCGAGGCCGGGTCCCCAGTCGTCATGATGTCCGGACGGAAGTTTGTCGTGGCCTGCGCTATTGTCGCATGCCTGCTTCTGGCGCTGGGCAGAGTGGCGGCGCTGCCCGTCTCACTCCTCGCGGCCGAGCTGTTCGCCACGATCCTCGGGCTGTTCGTATTCGGGTCTTTCAAGTACCAGATTCACAAGAACGCGCTCACCTACGGTATGGCGCTGGTGGTCGTGTCAACGTTCGTCGGCCTGGAGACATCCGAGTGGCATCGTCAAGTGGACGCGGAGGGACTCGGGGCGTGGATTCGGGAGCATGTGCTGTCGTTCCATGGGCTCGACAACCTCGTCCATGCCGACACGATGCTCTTCATTCTCGGCCTGACGTTTTTCGTCGCCGTCATCGCGCAGACGCGGATGCTCGAAGGCGTCACTTTTTTTCTCCTGCGTCGGAACGGCGGGGCGATTCTTCCCACGATTATCGCCGTGACGGCGGTCGTGGCGTTTGCGTCGGGCATTCTCGACGGTGTCTCGATGATCGGGTTGACGATCCGCACGCTCGTCATCATCCTCATGCTCGCCGCCGCACCGAAGTCCGCGATTCTCCAGGCAGTGATGATTTGCACGACCGTGACGACGATCTGCGGCGTCTGGCTCGCCTACGGCGAGCCGCCGAACCTGATCATGAAAGCGAACCTGGACCCGCATCTCGGCGGCACGTTCTTCATCCGCTACTGCGGCCCAATCGCCGTCGTCACCTATCTCGTTGTCGCGCGGCACCTGCGCGGGCAGCTTGCCGGAAGCCGTATCAACCTCGACACGATGGACGTGCTCGACGCGAACGCCGAAGACGTCAGGTTTCTTCAGGCGTCGCGGCATGGCGAAGTGCTGACGCCGGTCGAGCTCGTCGAGGCGCACGCGGAGCATCTCCAGGGGAAGGCGCCGCGAGATCGTCGGGAAGCTGCAGAAGGGGACTTCGCTGGGTCGCGCGCTCGTCGAAGCCAATCTTCCGTGGGAGATCCGCGAGCTGCTGCTCGGTCATTACGTGACGGAAGAGCTGGCCGCTTCGCTCGATCGCCACTACGTGCTCGATTCGATGGGCGACGACGAGGGCGCGATGATGGCGGAGCAGTGGGTCGACGACACGCTGGCGGCGTCGGCGCAGGCGAGGCGGCGCGCGCAGCTCATCGGCGCGCTCGCGCTGATTCCGTTCGTCGCGCTGCTGGTGCTCCACGGCGTCAACCATGACGTGCCGCTGTTTCTGGCATCGTTCGCCGGTTTCGGAGTCGCGATCGTCGGCATTGCCGGCATCCCGAAGATGCGTGCGCTTGCGATGCACGAGGGCCGGCTCGAGTACGCGGAGTACTACTTCCTGTTCCCGTTGTTCCTGTCGATTACGCTGCTGACGCAGGCAGGATTCTTCGATCAGATGGCGTCGCTGATCCGCGAAGGCGTCGCCACGCTGGGACACGGGCCCGTGGCGTGGGCGCAGTTCTCGGGTGCGACCTTCCTCTCCGCAATTCTCGACAACAACATCGTCGCCGACTTCGCCTCGCGCGCGCTTGGAGGTTTCGATCTGCAGATGCTGCACCTCTTCGCGATGGCGCAGATTGCCGGCTACGCGCTGGGAGGGTGCTGGACGCACATCGGCTCGGCGCAGTCGGTCGTCGCGTACTCGTTCATCCAGCGCGACGTCGACGCCGCGTTTACGCCGGTGCAGTGGATTCGGCAGATGACGCCGATCATCCTGGAAATGTTCGTCTTGATTACGGCGGTCATCGCGATTGAAAGCTGGCTGTTCTAAATCTTCGCCAGCGCCGACACGTGGACGCCAGGGATGATGTTGGCCGCGGCGTAGCGTTATCGAGTATCCGCGAACGTGTCGCAAGCGCGCGGATCGCCGGTTTCCATCCCGCGCTTGAACCATGACACCCGCTGCTCGGAGCTGCCGTGGGTGAACGATTCGGGCGCGATTCGGCCCTGTGATTTCTGCTGAAGACGGTCGTCCCCGATGGCGGCCGCTGCATTCAATCCTTCTTCGACGTCGCCCGGGTCCAGCTCGACACGGCCCGCCGCGAATCGGCCCGGTTTAGCCGCCTCGTGTGCCCCACACTCCGGCGTAACAATCGGCCTGCAGCTCGACCCGCACCGATCGCTCGTTCGCGTTGCCCGTGAACGGCGCGTTTTCCAGGGTCCCCGTGAGGTTCTGCACGTGATGTCCAAGTTCGTGTGCCAGCACATAGGCTTGTGCGAAATCCCCCGGCGCGCCGATCTGCCGATGGAGATCGTTGAAGAAACTCAAATCGAGATAGACCTTGCGATCGCCCGGACAGTAGAAGGGCCCCGTCGCCGCGCTCGAGAGCCCGCATGCGGATTGAATCGAGTCGCGGAAGAGAACAGCACGCGTCGACTGGTAGTTGTTAGATCTTCGATGACCACGTGTGCTGGATGTCGCCCATCACCGCGTCGACGAAATCGACGAGCTTTTCTTCCTCCGGCGACGAGTCGGCCGGACGGTCGGCAACTACATCTGTCGCGCCGCCGCCGCCGCTGCCCACCGCATCGAACAGGTTCACGCCCGTCAGCCAGGAACCGATCAGAAGAATGACGACGCCGCCGATGCCGAGCGGCATGCCGTATCCGCCTCCTCCGCCGCGTACGTCCTCAACGTTGCCCCTGTCGCCCCGTGTCCAGCGCATCTGCAGCCTCCCCAAGAAAGGGGTAAGGGGCGAGGGGCGAGGGGCAAAATCTGCCCCTTACCCCTTTGCCCTTGCCCCTCTTTGCATAAGCAACCCTCATGCCGTCCACCCGTCGGCCCCAACTATATCGCTCGATGGTCATTTCGAGCCTGGCTATCGGCGCAAGCTCGCCGCGGGTTAAGATTTTTCGCGTGTTTCCACCTGGGCCGCGCGGAGGGCTGCTGGTCGGCAGCCTGCCCGATATCCGCCGCGATCCGTTGTCGTTTCTGTCGCGCGTCAGCGCCGAATACGGCGATGATCGTGCACTTCAGGCTCGGCCCGTTCCACGTGTATCTGCTGAATCATCCCGACGACATCGAGCAGGTGCTGGTGACCGCAGCATCATCGGTTCGTCAAAGGGCGATCGTTGAGCGGCGCGCGGCGGCTTTTCGGCAACGGGTTGTTGACGAGCGACGGCGCGCTGCACGCCCGTCAGAGGCGGCTCGTCCAGCCCGCCTTTCATCGTGCGCGCCTGGACGAGTATAGCCGGCGTCATGACGGCGCTCGGCGCCGAGCGGCGCGACGCGTGGCAAGACGGAGACACCATCGACATCGCGCGCGAGATGAGCCGCCTGACGCTGGCGATTACCGCGCGGATCCTGTTCGGTGCCGAAGGGGATGGCGTTGCCGCCGAAATCGGCGATGCGCTCGAAGCGGCGACGAGCCTTCTGGAGGTGGCCATGCTGCCGTTCGCGGCGCTCACCGATCTTCTTCCGCTGCCTCACGTGCGGCGATTCCGCGCGGCGCGAGCGACGCTCGATCGCGTGGTGAACGACCTCATCGAGCGAAGGCGGCGCGATGGCGAACGGCAGCGGCGATGTCGTTTCGCTGCTGCTATCGGCGCAGGATGAGGCGACCGGCGAGCGAATGTCGGACAGCCAGCTTCGCGACGAGGTCGTCACGCTGCTTCTGGCGAGCCACGAAACCACCGCGAACGCGCTGGCGTGGACGTGGTATCTGCTGGCCCGCCATCCCGACGCCGCCATGCCGCCTGCACGCCGAGATCGACGCTGTGCTTCGGGACAGGCCGCCTTCCACAGCGCTGGAGACGTGCCCGATCTGCCGTTCACGCGGATGGTCCTCGCCGAGTCGATGCGGCTGTACCCTCCGGCATGGCTCCTCGCCCGTGTGGCTGTCGAAGATCACGAAGCGCGCGGCTACGTCATTCCAAGAGGTTCGCTCGTCGTCCTCAGCCCCTGGGTCGTGCATCGGAGCCGCACGTACTTTCTGGACCCGGAGCGATTCGACCCCGAGCGGTGGCGCGCCGAACGCCACAACGGCCGCCCGCGATTTTCATATTTTCCCGTTTGGCGGCGGATCGCGAGGATGCATGGGCGAGGCATTCGCGTGGATGGAAGGAGTGCTGCTCGTCGCCATCATCGCCCAGCGGTGGCGCTTTCGACTGCTCGACGAATCGTCGCATCCGGAAATGCTTCCAGGTTTGACGCTGACGCCGAAGTCAGGGATTCGCGTGAAGGTCGAGCGGCGGATCGTAAGGAGCTCAGTCTCGTGCGGCCAGAAACGCATGCGTGAAGAGGCCCCGCTTGCCGTTCGCTGATGCGCCATTCCGGGCCGGACGGCCACAGCGCGCCAATCTCGCCGATCGCGAAAGCCGGCTCGCACGCTGAGGTCGCCATCGTGCAGTGTCACCTCGTTGCACCCGATCAGCCGCAACAGCTGCACACCCGGCGAGCGCCGTGCGCGATCGCCGCGGCTCGCACGCAACGAAACGTCTGGTCTGCTGAGCGGCGAGATTCAACAGGTGAGCCAGCTCTCCCGCCGGGAAGTGGTGGAGGAACAGGTTGGCCACCGTCACGTCCGCCGTTTCGGGGTCGCGGACGGCAGAGCCACTCGAAGACATCCGCCTGGCAGGTGTCGACCTCCCAGCCGGCCTGCTCGAATCCTTTACGCGTTGCCGCGCTCAACGATGGGCGGCGATCGACGAGGACAGCGCGCACGCGCGCCCCATGACGAACGTGCCTGGCGACGTTCAACAGAAACGTGCCGTCGCCTGCTCCGAGCTCGACAAGGAGGCGCGGGGCGGCCGGGGCGGAGCGCAGCGCGTTCGTCACGAGACGCCGGTGCCCCATGAACGTGTTGACCTTCTGCAGATCGCGCCGCGACTGAATGGCGCGCGGATCGTCGGCGGCCAGCTCGTCGAGAATTTCAGGTTGGACGTGCTCTGTGCATGATTCCGGCGCGCTCAGGCGCCGAGCAACCACTCGGTGAGCTCGACTGGTCGACTCCTGCTCGACGGCACGTACTCGACCTCGAGCAGCGCCCCGTGGCAGCTGAAGCCGGCGCCGAACGACGACATCCACCAGTAGCCGCCCGGCGCCTGCTCGTTCAGCGCCGCCTGCAGCACGAAGTAGCACGCATGGGCTGCTGACGTTGCCGTAGTCGCGCAGAACCGCGGCGCTCCATCGAGTGTCGTCTTCCGTCAGCCCGACCTGCTGACGGACGGCGGCGAGGATTTCGCGGCCACCGGCGTGGAGGATCCAGCCGGTGATGTCCGTCGCGCGACAGCCCCTCGCGACTTCAGTCCTTCCGTGCAGTACTTGATCGACATGTTTCGCGGCGATGCGCGGGAACCGCCGGCGTCAGGATGTTGCGGAGCATGCCGCGACGCCGCTCGAAGCGAAGCTCCTCGCGATCGCCGGCGTTCATCAGCGTGCCCGCCGATTTCCATTCGATGCGGCGGCGTCCCGGCGCCGGCTCGGCGGTCAGCACGGCAGCGCCTGCGCCGTCTCCGAAGAGGCACGCGCTGATCAGCACGCCCGGATCGTCATCGAGATACATCGCGGCGCTGCAGATCTCGACGCAGATCGACAGTACCCGGCTCGGCGCGGCCGCTCGCGAGGAGCGCCTCGCCGGTGCGCATGTTCGGCAGAGCCGCGCCGCAGCCTTGCCCGACGAGATCGAGCGCAAGAATGTCGGTCGGCAGGCCGAGCCGCTCGGTCACGTAGCTCGTGAGGCCGGGGCAGAGATATCCGGTGCACGTGCTGATGATCACGGCGTCGATGTCGCCGGGCTCGAGGCCCGCATCGGCGATCGCGCGCTCTGCGGCGCTCGCCGCGACAGCGGGCGCGTGCCTGCGCGAATCGCGCGTCGAGCACGTCCGGATCGAAGTCGAACGCCTCGCCGAGATGATCGAACGCGAGAAACCGGCTGCAGATCCCGTTGTTGCCGCGAAGCACCTTTCCGCAGGATCGCCTGCGATCGCGGGCTGAGCGTCGGGAGATAGTTGGATCGCGACGAGGGCGTCCCAGCACTGCAGTTGCGTCCAGCGCGTCGACGGCGACGCTGTGCCAAGCCCGCTGAGGAACATTCCTTAAATCTAGCCGAGAAAATGTGTTTCAGGTTAAGGTCAAATCAATGGCGACGCGATCGAAGTGGCAGCATCTCGCGACCGAAGCAGTAAATCCGGGGAGCCGCGATATCGATACGCTGGCGATTGACGAGATCGTCGACGTGATGGTGCTCGACACCAGAGCCGTGCTCGCCGCCGTCCAGCGCGAAAAAGCACGCATCGCACGCGGTGCCGAGCTCGTTGCCGACGCGGTGCTGACCGGCGGGAGGGCTGATCTTCGCCGGCGCGGGCACGAGCGGCAGGCTCGGCGTGCTCGAGGCGGCGGAACTTCCCCCGACGTTCGGCATCGACCCGATCGGCGGCGCAGGCGATCATGGCCGGAGGGCGAGCCGCGGTCCATCGAGCGAAAGAGGGCGTCGAAGACGATTACGCGGCAGGGCGAGCGCGCGATGCGCGGTCTCCGGCCTGCGCGAAAGGATGTCGTGATCGGCATTTCGGCGAGCGGCATCACGCCGTTCGTGCGGGGTGCCGTGTCGCGGGCGCGCGCGGCAAAGGCCCGCGTCATCGGCGTGACCTGTGATTCGCGATCGGCGCTGAAGGATTTTGCCGACGTTGCCATCGTGCTGGCGGTCGGTCCTGAGGTGATCGCCGGCTCGACGCGGCTGAAAGCGGGCACGGCGACCAAGATTGTGCTCAACATGCTCACCACGGCGGCCATGGTTCGCGCGGGAAAGACGTACGGCAACCTGATGGTCGACGTGAAGTCGAACTCCGACAAGCTTCGCGATCGCGCCCGCCGCATCATCGGAGGCGTGACGGGCCTCGATTACGACGCCGCCGACGCGCTGCTGCAGCAGGCGCAGTGGAACGTGAAGGCCGCCATCCTCATGCAGCAGACCGGCGCGACGCGCGCGACGGGCGTTGTCACGGCTGCGGGCGGAACCCCGGCTGCGGAAGCTTCTCGGCGGCCGGTAAATCCAGAATCACTTCGACGGTTCGGGTGCAGTTGAAGGACCGACGCCGGCCGCTCGGTCGAGATGAGCCCCTCGAACATCGAGCCGATCGCGCGCGCTTTCTCGCGCCCCGTCGCAATCAGCACGATCGCCCGCGCATCGAGCATCGTGCCAATCCCCATCGTCAGGGCCTCGCGCGGAACTCGATCGAGCCGGCCGCCGAAGAGCGATGCGTTCGCACGGCGCGTGGCGAGCGCGAGCCGTCGTCTTGTGGCTGCGGGCGTGCAGTGCGCGCGACGGCTCGTTGAATCCGATGTGCGCGTTCGTGCCGATGCCCGAGAAGCAGGAGATCGATCCCTCCAAGCCCGGCTATTTCGCTTTCGAATCTCGTCGCACTCCGCGTCGTGATCGCGCGCGCCGCCGTTCAGGAAGTGGATGTGGCTGCCTGGAAGGTTGATGCGCGCGAAGAGGTGCTTCTGCATGAACGCGCAGTAGCTGCGCTTGTCGCTCGACGGCAGCCCCACGAACTCGTCGAGATTGAACGTGTGCGCCGGGAAAAATCCGCGCCGCCCGATTCGTGCAGCCGCACGAGCTCGTCGTACACGGCGAGCGATGTCCGTCCCGTTGGAAGCCCCAGCACCGACGCAGGCTTGCGCGTCAGTTGTGCGGCGATGGCGGCCGCTGCGGCGCGCGCCGCTTCCCTGGCCGTTCGGAATACACGGATCGTCATGTGAGGTTGGGCCGGTATACCGGAAGCCGGGCGCCGCCCTTCAGCTCGGCAAGCGCCAGCCTGACTGCGCCAAGCGCCGGCTCCTCGATCGAGTCGCATCACGCGGCACTGATGCGCGAGAGCCGGAAGAAGAAGCTGCATCTGATCGCACAACCACGGAACGCGCGTGAAACATCCCTCCCGCGAGCACGAACGTGAACGGCTGGCCGGCGAGCTCGAGGCGTGCCATGACCGCCGTCGCGGCCGTCATCAGCTCGTCCGCGGCGCGATTCAGAATTCCTGCGGCAACCGTATCGCCTTCGTCTCGCGCGTGCTGCACGTATTTGGCCACGGCGGCGATCGAACGCGGGTTCAACTCGTCGTGATACACCTTGTGAATCAGCTCTGTCGCACGCTCGACGCCGAAATGCGCGAGCAGAAGGGGCGTCAGGCTCGTCACGCGGCCTCGTCCATCGGCGTGACGTACGACAGCGCGCAGCGCAAGGCGGCCGATCCAATACCCGCTGCCTTCATCGCCAAGCACGTAGCCCCAGCCGCCGGACCTCGATGCTTCCCCACGATCGTTACGCCCGTACGCGATCGAGCCGGTTCCCGACACGATGACGATGCCGGCGGCATCGCCGACCCCCGCCTGCAGCGCGATGAGCGCGTCGTTGACGACGAGAATGCGCGCCTTGTAGCCGATGCGGCTCATGATGCTGCGGACAACCGCCTGGTCCGATGCGCGATCGACGCCGGCAATGCCGAGACAGATTGCGGAAGGCACGGCGCCTGTGCCTGCGAGGGTCTGCTCCATGACCGAATGAGAGGACTTTCTCGAGCGCGAGCTCTCCTGCGCCCTGGAGGTTCGCGCCTTCTTCGCGCCCTGCGGCGATGACGCGCTCGTCGCCGTCTGCGAGCAGACACACGGTCTTGCTACCGCCGACGTCGATGCCGAGGACGGGCATTACCGATATATTACCGTTCATGATCGTCCTGACTGGCGCGGATCTCGTGCTGCCCGAAGGCGTCCAGCCAGAGAGCACGCTCGTGCTCGACGGCGAACGGATCGTCGATATCCGAGTCGGGCGCAACGGCAATGGGTGCGCCCGGTGCGCTGGGTGCGGCGGGTGCGCTGGGTGCGATCGATCTGCGCGGCCACATCGTGCTCCCCGGTTTCATCGACGTGCACGTTCATGGGCTCGACGGCATCGATACGCTCGACGGCGGCGATGCGATCGCGCGCGATCGCGGAACGCGTAGCGAAGCGCGGCGTTACGGCGTTTTGTCCAACGACCGTGGCATGCGCGCCCGAAGCGCTGCGAGAGGTATTGCAGGCGGTTGCGGCCGCTTCGAACCAGCTCGCCGGCCGGAGCGCGCGTGCTGCCGGCGCATCTGGAGAGCAACTTCATCAATCCTCGAGTACTGCGGTGCGCAGCCCGTCGGCGTGCCTGCGGCTGCCGCCTTCGACGGCGCGACACGGCGCCCGGCGATCATGATTTTGATGGCCGCGACATCCTCGCGGAGATCGACAGCGCCGGAGACAACGTGGGCATCGTGACGCTCGCTCCCGAGCTCGACGGTGCGCTCGATCTGATTCGGCACCTCGTGTCGGGCGGGCGCCGCGTGTCGCTCGGACACTCCGGCGCGACGCTCGAGCAGTCGCGCGCCGCGATCGCGGCCGGTGCGCGGCACGCCACGCATTTGTTCAACCGGATGCCGCCTCTCAGCCATCGCGAGCCCGGGCTCGTGGGCGCGATTCTCACGAGTGACGAGGTGGCGGCCGAGATCATCTGCGACGGCGTGCACGTGCACCGAGACATGGTGCGCATGGCGATCGGCACCAAAGGGACTCGGCGCATGATGGCGATCACCGACGGTGTCGCGGCCGCCGGCCTGCCGAACGGATCGACGGCGCTGCTCGGCGGCCGCACGATTCGCGTGAAGTCGTCTGCGGCTTACCTCGATGACGGCACACTGGCGGGCAGCGTGACAACGATGGACCGCGTGTTTCGATTCCTCGTGAACGACGTCGGCCTGTCTCTCAACGACGCCGCGCGGCTGTCGGCGACCACCCCCGCCATCGGAGCTCGGGCTCAAAGACACCGGCTCCATCGCCAAGGGCGCGATCGCGGATCTTGTCGTGATGGATCGCGATCTCAACGTGAGGCAAACGTACGTGGGCGGACGGCTCGTGTACACGGCGCTGTAGGATGCGCCAATCCGTCGGTTAAACAGGAGTTCAAAAGATCAGGTGATAGCCGAATAGAATCAATTCATGGACCTCGATCGCACGTTACAGACGTATGCAGAGCTCGCCGTCCGGGTTGCGCTCAACCTGCAGCCCGGCCAGCGATTGCTGATTATCGGACCGCTCGCCAACGGCGGCGCGTCGCTCGAATCGGCGCCACTGGCGCGTGAGATTGCCGCGAGCGGCCTATCGTGCGGGATCGCCGCTCGTCGAGACGATTTACGGCGACGAAGCACAGCAGTTGCTGCGGTTCAAGCACGCGCCGCGTGATTCATTCGACAATTTTTCCTCGTGGCTCCCGAAGGCGCTCTCAGAGCATGTGGCCGCGGGCCATGCCGTGCTGTCGATCAGCGCGAACGACCCCGATCTGCTCCAGGGCGAGCCACCGGATCTGGTGAGCGCGGTCCTGCAGGCGGCCGCTCGCGACGTGCGTCCGTTCCGCGAGCAGGTCTCGCGCAACGACACGAACTGGGCGGTCGTGGCGGCGGCAAGCACGGGGTGGGCCGAGAAGATCTTTCCCGGCGTGCCGGCGAGCGAGGCCGTCTCCCGACTGTGGGACGCCATTGCCCGCATGTGTCGCCTCGACGCGCCCGATCCGGTCGCCGCATGGGAAACGCACCTCGGAAACCTCGCGGCGCGGAGCGAGTACTTGAACACCAGGCGCTACGCCGCGTTGAAGTACACGGGTCCCGGCACCGACCTGATGCTCGGCCTTCCCGACGGTCACATCTGGGTGAGCGGCCGCAGCGCGAGCCGCAACGGCATCCCGTTTACCGCAAATCTTCCGACCGAAGAAGTCTTTACCATCGCCCATAAGGATCGCGTCGACGGCACCGTGCGCGCGTCGAAGCCGCTCAGCTACGGCAGCACGTTGATCGACGGATTCAGCGTCACCTTCGAGCGAGGCCGCATCGTCAAGATGTCGGCAGACAAGAACCCGGACACGCTGCAGCGGCTGCTCGACACAGACGAGGGAGCGCGGCGGCTGGGAGAGGTAGCGCTCGTTCCGCACAGCTCGCCGATTTCGCAGTCGGGGTTGCTCTACTACAACACGCTGTTCGACGAGAATGCGGCGAGCCACGTCGCGCTGGGGAATGCATACAAGTTCACGCTGAAGCGCGGCAACGACATGAGCGATGCCGAGTTCGAGCAGGCCGGCGGCAACCGCAGCAACGTCCATGTCGATTTCATGATCGGGTCCAGCGAGCTCGATGTCGACGGTGTGCTCGCCAACGGCACTTCGGAGCCGCTGATGCGGAAAGGCGAGTGGGCCACCTAGCGCAGCTAGTTAGTCACCGTAAGTGGAACGTCCCGCATAATCGTCTGATTGCTGGTCTTTATCTGCGATCGTGAGTTGCAGCTTGTAGTCACCGAGGCCGAAGCTGGCCAATGGAATGCCCTGGTCCACAACGAGCTGATGCACTACTTGGCCCGGCCGCCAAACCCCGCCACCAGCATCTGGACCTTGAACGCCGCCCCTCTGCCAACGATGTACAGGGTCTTTTTATCGGGACCAGCGAACGCGATATTCTGCGCGCCAAGGGAAGTGGGAATCGTGCCCAGGTATTTGCCCTCCGGGCTGAACACCTGCACGCCTCCCGTGCTGTTGATTGCCGCGTAGACGCGCCCGTCGTTGTCGATCGCGATGCCATCGGCGCCGCTCGTCACTCCCGTATCGTTTTTCGTCACGCCTTGATACTGGGCGAAGTTCCGCTTGTTGGCGAGCTTGCCGTCCGGCTGGATGTCGAACGCGAGCATGTACTCCCCGCGCGTGTTGTTGACGTAGAGGGTCTTCTCGTCGCGGCTCAACTGGATGCCGTTGGGATTTTCGATGTCTTCATTTACTTTCGCCGCGGCTCCGCCTGGAGGAATATAAAACACGGCTGGAGCGGCCCCAGGCGCCGTGAAGTAGATGCCGCCGGCCTTGTTCACCACGAGATCGTTGGGCCGGCCGAATTTCTCGGCCAGCGTCGCTTCACTGCCTCTGGGATAGATCACCCCTATTCGCTCCTGCCCGGCTGCGGTTTGAGTAGTGATCAGACGTCCCTTCGAATCAAAGGCCAGCCCGTTGGAGCCGTTTGTGTTTTCGAGAAACGTGGTGACATTGCCATCCTTGTCAATCTTCGAAATTTGATTGGCCGCCGGGTTGCTGAAAATCAGGCTCCCATCCGGAAGCGTGATGGGTCCTTCAGTTCCTTGGAACCCTTCCTTGATGACGGCGACCGGTGTTCCAGCCGCCACCACGCCCGGAATCCCCGGCGCGACGGTATTTGTCGCGGGAGGCTGGGGAGCCCCACGGCCGCGCTGACCGTACAGCGGGACCACGCTCAGCGCGCTCACTAAGACGACAGTGGTGATGTTCGCGGTCTTCACAGCTCCCCTCCCTCTCGCTCACGGAACCCTTCGCGTGGTTCCGGAAATAGTCTTCGACCCGGTTATCACATACCGTCTGTTCAGGTAACTCGTTCGCCGTTATTCAGAGGCTCCCTCTGCCGCATAGACGTGTGAGTTCGCGTACCCGACGATGGCCAGCCGAGTGGCCATGCCGTTGCCGACGTGCCTGGGGCGATGCCATACCTGGGCTGGCGCGTAGACTACGTCGCCCTGATTGGCGACGAAGATCGGAACGTCGCCGATCAGAAACTCATTCTGCCCTTCGAGAATGAACCAGGCTTCCGGCCCGGTGAGGTGATAGTGGCCTCTATCACCAGGCGGCGCCGGCTTCTGTGTTTTGGGATCGCCTCTGAGAATGTTCACGATCCCCACGTTGACGTAGCCGCCATCATGCGCGTCGCCGATAAGCTGCGTCGGATTCCGTTTGGGTTTTTGAGTCCCGGCAATCGTGAGGCTGTAGTCGATGTAGGGCACATTGGCTTCGTCATACGAGCCCTTCGCGCTTGCAACCCTCGCCCGCTCGTATTTCACGCCAGGCACGGGTGTCGGCGTCTCGTCGGCCGGATACATCACGTGCGCATATGGATTGGTTACCTCGAAACGGAGCGATGGTCTGTCTCCGACGGTTTCGAGCTGATAGATGAGCCGCTTCGGCACCTGGACCAGGAAGCCTTTCGACGCCACGAACGGATCCTGCCCCTCAATCGTGAACCGAATCTGCCCGTCCTGGACGACCCACCAGACCCGATGATCCTGGTGGAATCGCCGCGGCGTTTTTGCCGCTGCCGCCATCGAGATGTACTCGGCGTGGAACAGGTGGTCGTGAACAACGACTTCGGTCCAGTTCGGCTGACCTTTGTGCTTGGCCAGAACCTCGGACAGCTTCGTGTGAGCCTTGTTCGGAGCAACAAACGGGTTCGGTTTGATCGGCATCGGCGACCAGACTTCCATTTGACCGCGCCCCCCGCCGCCCGCGCCTCGACCTTCGCCGGCACCGCGCTGCTGACCCTGAAGTTCTCCATACTGGCCCGGCAGCGCCAGGAACAGGCCCAGGCCTGCCGCGATCCACGCAGTTCGTGTAATTAGCTGCATGTCATCCACTCCCTGTCTAGAAGGTGAAACGTGTTTCGAACTGGAAAATCCGTGGAGGCGTCAGCCCCGTCCCGTTCTGACCACCGCCTTCCGACGCGGTGGCATTCCCGAAAGTCGGGCCTGCCCGCGTCACGATAGAGGTCACCGGATTCACGTTCATGATGTTGAAGCAATCGAGGCGGAGCTCGAGATTGCGCCCGGCTCCGACCCCAAATCGCTTTGCGACGCGGAAGTCGAGCAAGCCGACGTCTTCCAGGCTCAGGCTGCCGATCGGCTCTGCGTTGACCACGAGGTTTGTGATGGATGATCCTGACGGCGCCAGGATCTGCACCTGTCGCGCGAGCCGTGTCCCGTTACGCCTGCTGTAGCTGATTCCGCTCAGAATTCCCCAGCGGAACGTGTAGGAGCCGGACAGCTTGCCAATCCACGTCCAGGTGTTGTCGGCTGTGTTGATTTCTGCATTGGGTGTGAGGGCGGAACCATCCACAAACGGAACGTTTCGCTTGGTGGCCGAGTACGAGCCCATGAACTGCCACCCGTTCGAGAGCCGCCTGGTGGCCGCGAACTCGATCGTCTTGTAGGTCGCGTCGTTTCTCGGATCGTCGTTGACGAGCTTGACGCCTTCGAAGGCCGCTCCTCGATACGAAGCCGGATAGTCCCAATACGTCAACGTCTTGCCAGTATCGTCAGAGGTACCGTTCACCCCGTCCGGTCCGGGATCGAGTCTCGAGATCGGAATGGAGTAGACCTCATACGGTCTCAGCGGGTTGAGGCTCCGGTTGACGTTGAAATTCTTGAGATAGACGCCACTTGCGCGAACCGCCACGGTCTGGGTCAACTGCCGCTCGAAATTAATCGAGTATTCCTCCGCCCCCGGTATGTTCTCGTCCGGGTTGAGGAACGCGTTGAGCTGAGCGCCGCCAGTTCTGAAATCGCCACCGTTCGGATCGAGGTTGACTTCGCCTGCATCGTAATTACGATTGCCGTTGAGGTCTCGCCAGTCGTAGGTCATCGTTCGCTGGCCGTTCTTGTTGAAGTTGTTGAGCTCCGCACCGGTTGAGCGCAGATGCACGAATCGTCCGTAGCCGCCTTTGATCACCGAACGGCCGTCGCCGGTCACGTCGAAAGCGGCGTGTATCCGCGGAGTGAACGAGTTGAAAATGTTCGGGTGAACCTCCGGGTTGCAGTTCTCGGGAAACGCCTGGACGAACGTGCCGAGCCGTTGACACTGCGCCGGAACCCACCCGTGGTCGCGCTGGCCGCGGAGGCCGAGGCTCAGGGTCAACCGCCGATTTATCGTCCACGAATCCTGCACGTAACCGGCGAAGTAGCGCGTCCGCAACTCGGGCGCATTCGGAACGTTATACACATCGATCTGGAAGGGCATGGTGTTCTGGAACCGGAGCCGGTAGTCGCCGCTGCGGCGTGGAGGATTGGTGGCGCCGGTCCCGCCGTCGATGAAATCGAGCCCGAAGGTGAAGGCGTGGTTGCCCGCAAATAAATCCGGCCTGTACCACGACAACAACGCCCTGTCGTGGATCTGACCGTTGGTGCTGTGCCGGCCATCGGATACCGCATCGCCATCTTCCATCATGGTGGTGATGTCGATACTCCTCGGTACCCCAGGAGCGAAGCCCTGGTACTGATTCACGTGTTCGAATCGCCCGTGCTGCACGGACAAGGTGATGGACTGGCCTATGGTCGTCTGCCATTCGAGCTTCCACGTCTCTCCCCAGGCATTGTTCTGTTCCATCGCACGTTCCGGCACGAACTGGCTGGCCGACCGCTTTTCATGATCGCCGTACCGGTGCCAGAACGCGATGAGCCTGTTCGTTTGATTGATCTGCCCTGAAACCTTGTACGCCTGGAAGAACTGATGCTGCGGTCTGTGGATGATCGAGCCATCGGGACGCGTGGCAAACGGAATCTCCCTGATCACCTGCCGATATCGCAGGTCGGCAAAAAACCACAGCTTGTCCTGAATGAGCTTGCCGCCAAGCTGGCCACCCCCGTCCTTGCGAGTGATCAGCTTCGGCGCCGAAACGACACCCTGTCTGCGCAGTTCGGGAGTGATATTGTCGCTTTCAAAGTTGTGGTTCGTGAAGCCGTACTCCGCCGCGCCGTGGTAGGCGTTGCCGCCGGACTTGGTGATGAGATTGACGCTCATGCCGCGCTTGGGCGTGTCGGCGCCATTTGCACTCGTCTGCACTCGCGCCTCTTCGATCGCATTGAAGTTGTAATGCGTGCCGCTCGCGCTGGTCTGGCTCGCTGCGGCGAACACGCCCTCGAGGAGCGACCACAGCTCGCCGCCCTGTCCGTTGGACACGAAAATATTCGTATCGGTGATCGCGGAGCCTCCCACTTCGATATTGGTCTGGGCGCCGGGAACCTGGGCCAGAAACCCGACGATGCCGTTGGTCCCGGACGGAAGAAGCTCGAGTGCCTCAGTCTCGAGCAGTGTCGCGGTGGAGGCCTGCGTGACGTCCACCAGGGGAGTCTGCCCGGAAACAGTCACCGTCTCGGCCAGCGCGCCGATCTTGAGCGCCTGGTCCAGCTTCGCCGTGAATCCCGCTGGGAGACGGATATCGTTTAACCGCAAGGTCTGGAATCCGGCCAACTCTGTACTCCACCGTGTATATACCGATCGGTAATGGCGTCAGTCGGTATTCGCCGCGCGCGTCGGTAACCGCAGTCATCGACGGAACCTGAAGCGCGGGACTTCTGAGTGTGACCGTCACGCCCGGAAGCGCGGCGCCGCTTTCGTCGGTCACCTGTCCCAGGATCGTAGCGACCGATTGCGCGGCGCCCTGCGCAACTGCCAGTGTTGGGGTTAGTAAGAGGGTGAACACGGCGAAACACCCAATCGCGATTGATGACCAGTGACGGGCATGATTTCCATCTACTCTCATTGGAGTCCTCCTCTTACGGCCGGCATGTATGCCGCCGTTGGTCCGCCTGTGTCGCGGCTGCCTGTGTTCGAGGATCGCGCACGACTACTTCAAAGTTACGCTGCCCGTGTGGAGCGCCGAGAAAGGTTGGCGAGGTCCGGCTCCGAGCGAGGAGGAAGAGCGTAGAGTGCCAAGGAGCGCGGGTTACCGCCACGCCGCCACGAGCTTTTTTGGCTGACTAGTCGAGGACTGAACTATCACAGTCGACGGTGATGAGGCAAGCACTAAGAAGTTGAACCCAGGGTCAGCATGTAAACCGCGAGGCTCCGCGGCACACAAGCTAGCGAGATGGCGCGCGGATTGAGTAAGATCCCGGACATCCGATACGTTCGAGGAGGATGATGCTCAGGAGTTACTTCGTGTCGTGCGTCCTCGTTGTGTGCGTCCTTGCGGCCGCTTCGATGGCGCTGCGCGCTCAGGCGCCAGCCGGAGCGGGCGCCGCCTTTCTGGAACCGCTTCCGATGCCGGAGATCCTGAAGCGGTATCAGCCGATTTCCGCAGAACTGCTCAAGAACCCTCCAGACGGGGAGTGGCCCATGATTCGCCGCACCTACGACGGGTGGGGCTACAGTCCTCTCAGTCAGATAGACACGGGTAACGTCAAGCGCCTGCAACCAGCGTGGATTTTCTCGACTTCGATGGAAAACGGCCACGAAGCGCCGCCAATCGTCGTCAACGGCGTGATGTTCGTGTCGACGCCCGGCAATCAGGTCATCGCCATCAACGCGAAGACCGGCACACTGCTCTGGCGGTACCGGCGTCCGCTGCCGACGCCTGTCGTGCTGCTGCATCCCACCAGCCGCGGCATCGCCGTGTTCAACGACAAGGTGTACTTCGCGGCCGGCGAAGCGGTACTCGTCGCGCTCGATGCGAAGACAGGAGACGAGGTCTGGACGACCCCGGTCGCAGACAACGCCAGTGGTTACTACATGTCGCTCGCGCCGCTCGTCGCTGACGGGAAGGTGCTCATCGGTACCTCGGGCGGGGAACTGGGCATTCGCGGCTATGTCGCGGCGTTCGATGCAGAAACCGGCAAGGAACTGTGGAAAACCTACATGGTGCCTGCACCCGGCGAGCCGGGGAGCGAGACATGGCCGAAGGGAGAAGAGTGGAAAACGGGCGGCGGTTCGGTCTGGGTGACCGCCAACTACGACCCGGAGACGAACCTCTCGTTCTGGGGCACCGGCAACGGCGGTCCCTGGATGGGCGACCGGCGTCCTGGTGACAACCTGTATATCGCGTCGACGGTGGCCATCGACGTCGCGACCGGTCAGATCAAGGGCCACATGCAATACGACCCGAACGAATCGTGGGACTGGGACGAGGTATCGCCGCCGATTCTGATCGACTTTCAGCGATCCGGACGCACGGTGAAGGGGCTGGTCAACGTCGCGAGGAACGGCATCCTGTATTTTCTCGAACGGACTGCCGGCCCGATCAAGTTTGTCGAAGCGACGCCGTTCGTGCGTCACGACGTCTATCGCGGCTTCGATCCGAAGACAGGCCGCCCGGATGTCGATCTGGAGAAGAAGCCGGGTACCGACAAGATGGCTGACTTCTGCCCCTCGTGGTGGGGCGGCAAGAACTGGCCACCCGCGGCATTCAATCCGAAGACGCGCCTGCTGTACATTCCGGCCAACGAAAATCTCTGTTCGACGATGATTGGACGGGAGGTGACGTATGTCCCTGGCCGCAGCTACACGGGCAGCACGACCACGCTGTATGTGCATCCCGGCGCGAAGCACATCGGCGAAGTCCAGGCGTGGAACGTTGATACGGGCAAACGCGCGTGGACGCACACGTTCGCAACGTCCGCGAACTGGGGCCCGATTCTGACCACTGCGGGGGGGCTCGTGTTCTCGGGCGGCACCAACGATCGGATGTTCCGCGCGTTCGACGCGAAGAGCGGCAAATTGCTCTGGGAAACGCCTACGAACTCGGGCATCATCGGCGTACCGATGTCGTTTTCGGTGGACGGCCGTCAGTATGTGGCCGTGCAGTCGGGCTTCGGTATCGACTCGCGGGCGATGCAGGCGCGCCTGAATCGCATACTCCTCGGTGAGTATCCCGAGGTGCCCGAGGGCGGAGCGGTGTGGGTCTTTGCGCTGGGTGAAAAATGAAAGATAGAAAGTAGAAAGTAGAAAGTAGAAAGTGAAAAGACAACTACTCATGGCGGCAGCTGTGGCCGCTCTGTCGGCGGGTACGCCAGCCGCCCAATCACCAACCACCCAATCACCAGCTGGCGTGGCGGACTGGTTGACCGACGGCGGCGATCCGCAGCGCACGGCGTGGCAGAAGAACGAGCACATCCTCAGCGTCTCGAGCGTCAAGGGAATGAAGCTGCTGTGGAAATATCAAACCGACAATCAGCCGCGCGAGATGCACGCGCTCTTCCCACCGCTCATCGTCGGACGCGTGTTGACCGCGGCCGGACCAAAACAGGTCGCGATCGTGGCGGGCATCTCAGACAACATCTACGCGATTGACGTCGCGACCGGCGGACTGTTGTGGAAACACCATTTCGACACGACGTTTTCGCCGCCCCCCGGCGTCAGCTTCGGCACGTTGTGCCCGGGTGGGCAGCTCGCGACACCCGTGATCGGTCCAGGTAAGACGCCAGGCAGCTATATCATTTACGCCGCAGCGTGGGATGGACGACTCCATCAACTCGATGTCGCAACCGGCAAAGCCGTGGCGCCATCAGAGCTGTTCATGCCGCCCAACGCGAAGCCCTACGGATTGAATCTCTGGAACAACGTCGTCTACACGACGAGCGCCCAGGGATGCGGGGGCAACCCGAACTACGTTTACGCGTTCGATCTCGCTACACGCCGAACCGCGACGTTCGATCCGGGCAGCGGCGGCATGTGGGGCCGCAGCGGTCCGTCCATCGGCAAGGACGGCACGATTTACACCGGCACCGGCGACGGCTCCTACAATCCCGAGCTTCGATCGTACGGCACGGCGATCATCGGCGTGAAGCTGGATCCGAAAACAGGGGCGCTGAAGCTGAAGGACTATTTCGGGCCTCCAAACGCCGAGTATCTGTTGAAGCGCGACATCGACTTGCAGGTGACCGGCCCCGTGTTCGACCACGCCGGCCGTGAGTGGCTGGTGCAGGGAAGCAAGGAATGCCGCACGTGGCTGCTCGACACGAGCGCGCTCGGCGGCGAGGACCACTCGACAGCGGAGCATCGGTCGCAGCTCATCTGTAATGAAGATCAGGATTACCAGGCGGCCGGCATCTACGGCGCCATGGCTACTTACGAAGACGCGAAAGGCACGCGCTGGGTGCTCGTGCCCTTCTGGGGACCGAAACATCCCAAGTTCAAGGCCCCGATCGAGCACGGCGAGGTCTTCAACGGAGCGGTTGCGGCCTTCAAAATGGAGAAGAACCCCGCGACCGGGCAGTTCCTCCTCGATCCGGCGTGGATCTCACGCGACATGAAGCACGCCGATCCTCCGGTTATCGCGAACGGAGTCGTGTTCGGCTTTGCAAGCGGCGAAGACGTCGTGCTGCGATCGCCGCCCATGCCATTTGGCGGTGCACCAGACAACGGAGGCACTCCGGGCCGCATCGCCCGATCCACACGCGCAGTCTTGTACGCGCTGGACGGACAGACAGGGCAGGAACTGTGGTCGAGCGGCGATACGATTACGTCGTGGAACCACTACAGCGGCATCTCCGTCGCGAACGGTCGCGTGTACATCGGCACCTATGACGGCGCCGTCTATTGTTTCGGGCTGCCGCAATGAACATGAATCCTGTCCGGCGGGTCTACAGAGCAAGACCCGCCCTACGACTACGACGTAGGCCGGGTCCTCTTGGACCCGGCATGGCCGCGATTCTCTTTGCACTGGCCACGTCCGGCCTCGTGTACGCGCAGGCGCGCAGCGCGCCTGACTGGACGACCCAGGGGTTCGATGCGCAGCGCACGTCGTGGATGCGCGTCGATCCGTACATCTCCGTCGAGAACCTGTCGAAGTTCCAGTTTCTCTGGAAGCTGAAGGTGGACAACGAATCGCGGCACGGCAACTCGTTGACCGCACCCGTGGCGCTCGGCAACCTGATGACGTTTCGCGGATTCAAGTCGCTGATATTCGTCGGTGGCAGCTCGAACAACGTGTACGGCATCGACTACGACTTCGGCACGATATTCTGGCGGACCCATCACAATTACGCGGCGGGTGCTCGCGAGTACGGCGGATCGCCTACGTGTCCCGGCGGGATGACGCTTCCGCTGACGCGCGCGACGAGTTTGACGCCGCCAACGCAGCTTGCGTTCTTCGGATTTGCGCGGCCGCCGCGTCCGGCAAAAGGAGACGTGGGCGAGCCCGGCAAGGGCGCGCCGCAGCTCGCGGAGATCGCGGCCCGGATTGCCGCGCGCGGGAATCGCGGTGGCGGCGACACGCCGCCGACGCCCGCTCGCGGAGCGGCGGCTCCGGCGCGCGGAACGCCTCCGCCCGCGCGGGGAGCGAGTCCTCAGGAGAATCGCGGCGGCCGGGGGCCGAACTTCGTCTTCAGCGTGGCCGCAGATGGCCTGCTGCGAGGACTCATTCCGGACACTGGCGATCTCGCGCATGCACCCGCGAAGTTCCTTCCCGCCAATGCGACCGCGACCGGATTGATCTGGACCAACGGCTTCGTCTACGCGGCGACGTCGAACACGTGCGGCGGTGCGCCGACAGCCGTCTATGCGATGGACTTCATGGCCGAGAACAAGCCCGTCACGACGTGGCAGTCCAACGGCGCTCCGATTGTGGGTTTCTGCGCTGGGCGTCGACGGCACGGTGTACGCGTCGACTGGCGGCGGCAGCTCGGAGTATTCGAACTCAATCGTCGCGCTCGACGGTGCCACGCTGAAGGTGAAGGATTGGCTTCGACAGGACTCGGCATTCAATTCCACGCCAGTTGTGTTCGGCGAAGGCGACAAGACCTATGTCGCGGTCACGTCAGGAAGCCGGCTGTATGTGCTTGATGCGGTGTCGCTCGGCGGCGCCGATCATCGGACCCCGCTCTTCGTGACGCAGGATGCCTCAGTTTTCAACAACGACGGCATCGCGGCGTGGCGAGACCCGGCCGGCACGCGGTGGATTCTGACGGAAATGAGCAGCGCTGTTGCGGCGTTCAAGATGGTCGACAAGGGCGGCATACCGGCTGTCGAGCGGGTATGGACCTCGCAGAAAATGGCCTCGCCGCGCACGCCGATTGTCGTCAACGGTGTCGTGTTTGCACTCGCCGGCGGCAATGTCGGGGCGAATGCCGTGCTCTACGCGCTGGACGCCGCTACAGGCAAGGAGCTGTGGAACAGCGGGACGACGATCACGTCCACCGCCAGCGCCGGCATGTCGGCCGGCACAGGACAAGTGCATGTCGTGACGGCAGATAACACGGTGTACGCCTTCGGAATTCCCCTGGCCATCAATTGACATGAGATTAAGCCTTTTCATCTCTTTCCTTGTCGTGGCGTTTGCGCGGGCTGGATACGCACAGGACACATTGCCGGACGGCCCCGGCAAGGACCAGGTGCTTAGTCTGTGCAGCGCCTGTCATGAGGCGGCGAAATCGACGTCGGTGAAGCTCACGCGCGAAGGCTGGATCGAAACGATCGATCGCATGAAAGCGTTCGGCGCCGCCGGCAGCGACGAGGATTTTGCGGCCGTTCTCGAATATCTCGCGGAGCACTTCAAGGGCGACACCGTTCGCCCGCTCGATATGAACACCGCCGAGGCGATCGACCTGGAGAGCGTGCTGCAGCTGCTCCGCCGCGAGAGCCGGGCCGTGCTCGAATATCGCAGCAAACGCGGCCAGTTCTCGTCGCTCGACGACCTGAAGGGACTCGACCCGGCCATCTTCAAGAAGATCGAAGCGAAGAAGGATCGCATCGTCTTCCAGACACAACCTCAAAAATGAGAAAACGAGTCATCATCCGCGCGTTCCAGCTTTTCTTCTTGTTCATTTTCCTGTTTGCATCGGCGTTTGGCATCTATGTCTGGCGCACGTGGGATCGCTCCTACGACGAATACCCCGTGCCCGACGTGCGCGCCAGCACCGATCCGGCCGTCATCGCTCGAGGCGAATATTTCGTCTATGGGCCCGCGCATTGCGTCGAATGCCACTCGAGCTCTTTCCAGGAGTATCAAAAGGTCGCTGACGGCCAGAAAGTTCCGCTGCAAGGCGGCACGCGGTTCGAGGCGCCGCCGCTCGGCGCGATCTATTCGAAGAACCTGACGCCCGATCCGGAGACCGGTATCGGCCGCTATACCGACGGGCAGGTCGCGCGCATGATGCGTTTCAACGTCCGGCCGAACGGACGCGCGTCGGTCGCTCCGATGATGCCGTTTCATAACATGAGTGATGAGGACATGATCGCGATCATCTCGTTCCTCCGGGCGCAACCTCCGGTGCGCAACCAGGTGCCCGAAAACGAGTGGACGCTTCCCGGCAAGATCATCCGAAGCATTTCGTCAGCGTTCAAGCCTCGCGACATCGACATCGTGCGTCCACCAAAGGCCGCGCCGGAGGAAAAGCCGACGAAAGAGCGCGGAGAATACCTGTCCCGCTATGTGGGCAATTGCGTCGGCTGTCACACGCCGCTCGATGACACGACGTTCGAGCCGAGCGGTCCCGAGTTCTCCGGCGGTGAAGAATTCGAGCCGATGCCGCTGCCGGGCGCCGACATGCAGACGTGGTTCCGCACGCCGAACATCACGCCGCAGAAGGGGAGCGCCTTGATGAAGTTTCCGGACCGCGCGACGTTCGTCGCGCGCTTCAAGGTGGGCGGCCGTCAGCACCCCGGCACGCCGATGCCCTGGGAGGCATATGCGCGCATGAGCCCCGACGATGTGGCGGCAATCTACGAATTTCTGCGCAGCCTTCCCGCGTCAGAGGGCGCGACAGGAGAGGTTACGTTTAAAAAAACAGACTGATCTGACGTAACTCGCCGCAGACGCGCCGGGACGCAGAGAACGGCGCAACAAAATTCGAACCACGAAGCCGCGAAGAGCACGAAGACGCGATGCTTTAGCGGCGGGGCTTCGGTTCTGTCAGCTCGCACGACCTCGGCCCTGCAGCCGTCATCGCTTCGTAAAGGTCAACGGCGGGGAATCCTTTACAGGCGCCCGTAACAGCCAACCGCTCGCGGTCACGGGGTCGATCGTCGCCGTCAATGTATACGTTCCGGGCCATCAGTCGCCTCCAGCGCCCTTGAACTGATCGTCCTCATCCGCGAACAGCACGTTGAAGCTCGTCAGTGATCCGTAACATCCGGTGACGTAGCCCTGAAGCTTCAGTTTCACATCCTCCGGGAGCTCGGCGGCGTTCACCTGCTGCTCGAGTGATCGCAGCCGGTTGCGCAGCATCACGATCTTGTGGAAGAAGGTTTCGATGGGCAGGCTTTTCTCCTGCAGCCCAGGCGTGCCGGGGCGCAGCACGAGCGTGCCCCCGCGCCATTTCTCGGCTGGCGTGACCGCGGTCATTCCACACTCTTCGCGAATGACACGGCGGATCAACGACTCGAGATCGACGGTTGCAGCAGATGCCATGGCTGGTGCGATCCTTTCGCGATCGCTGACGATGGGAAATGGTTCACGCGAGGTCTGTGCGGCAGGTGCACGCCCGGGCGAGGCTGCAGGCGGAACAGGACGAGAGCCAACGGTCTCGATTCTCGGGCCGCCGCGATAGTTGTGCTCGCTTCCGCAGAAGCCGCAGACAACGCGGATCGGTTGGCCCTGCGGGTCGGCGGCCATGACGGTGTGCTGCCGATCGGTCTTGCATGCGCGGCAGTAATCTTCGAGCGACTCGCCGGCACGGTACGAGCGGACGGGTGACATGCAGCACTGATTTTACCCTCAGCCCATAATGCCGGACACCAAGGCTCGAAGGTATCGTCAACGCTTCGTGAAGCTCATCGTCGCGCTTTCCGAGGTGCACGAGTTGTAGACGACCACATTCTCGGGCGGCGTTTGCTGGCATTCGTGGCCGATCCCCAGTGAAGATCTCAACTGACAATACTGAAAAGCGGCGTAGAACGGGACGGAGACCGAAGTTCCAGAGACGCTGGGCGGCTCGGACGTCTGTGACGTCCCGCCGCCGATGTTCAGATGGCGGAAACCAGACATCTCCTCATTGAGCGACGCCTCCACATAAACCTCGAGGAAGCGCCCCACACGATATAGCGGGAATCCGCTTTTGCTGGGTCGCGTCTCGACGAACACGTCGTATAGCTCGATCGCCCGATCGCGCAGCTCGATTGTCGCCGGAAAGCTGCGCGACGCGAGCTCGGCCGGAAACCCCTTGCAAGGGGCATGCGGCAGAAAATCGCGTGCAGTCGCGAGGTCGATCGTGATCGTCAACGTATACGCTCCAGGTTCGAGGTCGATCGTCGGTCCGTTGTCCAGCCAGATTACGCGCACCGAGTGGCCCGTCAGTGGATAGCCAGGTGGATAGCTGACATCTGACGACCAACCGTCTTCCACGGTCCTGGCTTGAAACCCGTTGTGGCTCACGCGGAGTATCACCTGCTCTTCGGCCATGCGCGCCAGCAACGCCGGCGCCGTTTCGGCCAGCAGCTCGAACTTCCCCGAACGGTCAGTACGTATCTTCGTCCCGGCGCGCGAGCCGGTAAGGATCTCGACGAGTGCACCGGCAAGCGGGTTCCCGGTCCTGTCGGAGACCATGCCGCGGATCACCATCGACGGCTGGGACGGTTTGGTGGGACTGCCGCAACCGGCCGAGACGAGCACGCATCCCCATGTGGCGAGCACCGACAGAAACGTCGCTCTAAAGTTCATCATCACTGTCCATGTCCTTGCCAATGCCAGGAGCAGGAGGACGTGACCGCATGTGGGAGCCGTCATAAGTCATCGCCGAAGCGTGACGACATGATCCCGTGCGTGGCAGTACGGTGTCAGACCCGTTCTCGAGCCGTCCCTGTTGACATACGCCAGGTCTCCGTCCAAGACCGCGTGAATTTCGGTCCCCTTTGAGGTACCCTCAGCAAATCCCGAAAATCCGAAGAGTTCAGTTGGGCTGAGACGATCCCACACATTGGGTGACGTATAGCCGCCTTCCTCGCCGCTGTCCCCGAAGAAGGTGAAGCGCACGCGCGAGCCCAAGACCGTGCCCGAGCCAAAGCTTCCCGTGTAGCCCGTCGGTTCGAGCGTCGGGCTGTTGATACTGACCTCAAAGTTCGTGCCTTGTTGAATCAGTTGCGTTTCGAAGGTCCGGCTCTGAGCAATTTCGGGTAGACCGGCTCGACAGCTCGGCGACCATGCCACCGTCATCGTCCAGGTGCCAGAGACGTCGGCCGACGTCTCTACAGGGGTGAGAGCAAACTGCTCCGTTCCGTCGTTTCGCGTAACAACGACATCGCGAACTTCGGTCGCAAAGCCGTCGGCCGATGTGCCCACTCGCACGGGCCCGGCCACCCCATACAGGGCATACTGCCCTTGGCTGCCGGTCGTCGCCTTTATCCCCGTGCCGGTGCCAGACAGAACCTGGACTGTGACACCGGAAAGCGTTCTGCCACGCGACTCCGACACTACCCCGCTCAGCTTGAACGTCCCTGGCTCGAGTACCAGCACATTCAGCACGCCTCTCTTGCCTTCATAGTGGGCGAAGAGGTTTCGCTCTCCACGGATGCCGGCCGCCGTCACGCCGGGACTCGTGAAAGAGAGTGCGAAACCTGCTCTGGACACGGGGTCCCAATACTCGCTGTACGTGGGGGACCACAACGCGGCGGCTGTCACGTCCTTCGACGAACCGTCGGAGTACTCTGCAGTAGCGGTGTAATGCGCCGTGTCTCCCGGTGCCACCGACGCCGGGCCGCTCACCCTGATACCCAACAGGGTCACCTGAGAAGTCGACGGCGAGGTGGGCGAGCCGTTACCGCCGTCGCAGGCCCACGCCAGCATCATTAGCAGGACGTAGCTTGACTTGAACCGCTTCACAAACACCCTCCGGATGGACATGTGTGAAGAATGCTCGGTGGCCCGCGTGAATGAAAGTGGCAAGGGGTTGAAAGTGGGTTGTAGAACCCCTGTACGAGGCCCGTTTCCTTATGGCGACATAGACGTCGTGACGATGAAGGATTCGCTGGTGGTTGAGCGCTCCGGCATTTCAACGTTCACGAGCACTTCTGTTCCCGTTCTCACCTTGATCGAGATTGGATTTTCCATCCGCTCGATACAGCAGAACGAAGGACCCAGCACCTCTACTTCGAGAGGCGGGTGACTCCGATCCACGGTCGAGACGGCTTCGATCGTGAGCATGCCCTCGCTCTGGGCCACAACCCGAACCGTTCGGCACAAGAATTGGGATCCCGGGAGTCCAAACGATGGGTCTTGAAAGTTGTTGTGGCAGAGCGAGTCATCCGGGTGGATGGTCACAGCCCATCCCTGCCCCCCGAGAATTCGCTCGATGCGACGTAAGCGAAAACTCTGCGCCGAATTCCCTCGAATGTATCGAGTATGAGATTCATACCCGTCGGCAAACGCGTACGTGATACTGCTGTCGCCGATATCGAGACGACCCGTGAGGCTGTATCTTCCGGAAGCATCGGTGGTGGTGCGGTATCTGCCGTTGATGTCGACCGTTGCGGCCGCAATCGGCGCCGATGTGCCGTCGTCCGTCACCTGCCCCGAAAGCTGGATCACCGGTCCGAGCGGGACGAGAAAAATGGTTTGTGTCTGGTTGCTCGCCAGTGGGGCACGGGTTGAGAAGTATTCCACGGCAGAGACGCTCACAATAGCGCTGGACTGCTGCATCTCCGTGAAACTGAAATTGCCCGATGTGTCCGTGGTCGCAGACCTGCCAGCGTCGCTACCGTCAATAACGGACACGGTCGCGTCGGAAATGGGGACCCTCGTACGGCTGGTGATGACTTGTCCGCTCAGCGTGAACGTCGTGCGTGTGGACGGTGCGGCCGGCGACGGTGCAGCCGGCGACAACGTTTCGGGTTCGCTGCCGCTACACGCAAGCACCGGAACGAGGAGTAATAGTATGCATGGTCGCTTCAACATCGAGCGTCCTTTGATCAACGGGGTCTCATCGACGTGTTCAAGGTGAACGATTGGCTGGTGGCCGAACCGAAGGGCATTTCCACATGTGCCACAACCTCCGTTCCGGCGGTGACCGGAATCGAGGTGGGGTTCTCGAGGCGTTCGGGGCAGCAGGGTCCATTACCACCAGCAACAATTTCCACCTCGAGAAGCGGAGGCGGGCCATTCGTCGTGGAAAGTGCTTCGAGCGTCATGACGCCAGCGCTGGGTGCTACGACGCGCACGCTTCGGCACACATAGTCCGGACCCAAGCCGGGGGAATCCTGCACGTTGTTGACGCACAGCGTGTCGTCGGGCGCAACGGTGACAGACGTCGAGTCTCCTGCTGTAATCCGCCTGATGGGGTACAGATGAACGTTGTGAGGCGTTCCTCCGACGTATCGATAGTCCGTTGCGTAGTTGTCGGCTTCAACAAAGGTCATGCCTGCTGGGCCGCTGGCTACCGTGTAGTTTCCCGAACTGTCTGTGATTGCCATGTGCCAGCCGTTGAGCCAAACGATTGCACCAGAAACCGGTGCTGAGGTCGTCCTGTCAGTAACTCGCCCCGTCAGTGCTAACGTCGGTGCTGGCAATGTCGGAGTATCGCTTTTGAAAGGCGACGTGGGCGAGCCGTTTCCGCCGTCGCAGGCGGACGCCAACATCGCTAACAGGATGTAGCCAGACTTCAAACGCTGCCGCGTGGAACGTTCGCTGGCTCTGGAACCGTTGTTCGAGCGATGCACGGCCAGCGGCACTCCGCATTCATCCCTCTCCTTCATGGGCGTTGCATGATTCAGCACATGTCTACCCTCGAGGCCACTCGGCCCATCTTCGAAAGTATCCTCGCCGGTTCGAGCCGGCACTGTTCCCGATTGCACACCCGAGCACCTCCGGATGGACATCCCTCTGAGATGCTGAGAATGCTCGGCTCCTCTCGTCAGGTCGCGCTTCGCCCGTTTCCTTATGGCGACATAGACGTCGTGACGATGAACGACTGGCTCGTGCTTGCGTTTTCGGACATTCCAGCGATGTTCACAGCCAGTTCTGTTCCCGTCCTTACGTTGATCGAAACTGGATTTTCCATTCGCTGGTCCCAGGGCCCCGAGTTGTTCAGCACCGTCACATCAAGGGGCGGGTGACTCCCATCCGTAGTCGAGACGGCTTCGATCTGGAGCACGCCGTCCCTCTGGGCCACAACTCGGACCGTTCGGCACAGAAATCCGGATCCCGGGAGTCCATACGATGGCTCATAAAAATCGTTGAAGCAGAGCGAGTCATCGGGGTGGACGGTCACAGACCATGACTGCCCCCCGAGAATTCGCTCGATGCGACGTAAGCGAAAATTCTGCGCCGAATTCCCTCGAATGTATCGAGTATGAACTTCGTACCCGTCGGCAGAGGCGAACGTGTAGCTGCTGTCGCCGATATCGAGACGACCCGTGAGGCTGTATTTTCCGGAAGCGTCGGTCGTGGCGCGGTATCTGCTGTTGACGCTGACGGTGGCGGCCGCAATCGGCGCCGATGTGCCGTCGTCCGTCACCTGCCCCGAAAGCTGGATCACCGGTCCGAGCGGGACAAGAACAATGGTTGTTGCCTGTTTCTCCAGGATGAAACTTCTTGAGAAGTATTCCGCGGCAGAGACCCACAGCATAAGGCTGGATTGCTGCATCCCCGTGAAACTGAAATTGCCCGATGTGTCCGTGGTCGCAGACCTGCCAGCGTCGCTACCATAAACAACGGACACGGTCGCTTCGGAAATGGGGAGCCTCGTTTGGCTGGCGATGACTTGCCCGCTCATGGTGAACGTCGTGAGTGTGGTCGGTGCGGCCGGCGACGGTGCGACCGGCGACACCGTTTCGGTTTCGCTGCCGCTACAGGCAAGCACCGGAACGAGGAGCAATAGGATGCATGATCGCTTCAACATCGCGCGTTGAGTTATGCGGAATGGCATCAATTGCTCCCTGGCACTACATCGACGTCTTCACGACGAACGATTGACTCGCGCTGATACCCCAGGGGACTGCTACATCCACTGTGTATTCGGTTCCCGCAGTAACCCGAAGGACGGTAGGGTTACCGCGAGCTCCGGTTCCACCCCCATAGACCTCCAGCGTGGCAAGCGCTGAGCCGGATTGGATCGGAACGGCTTCGACACTCATGACGCCGTCGCGGGGCGCCACGACACGCACCCAAGTACCGCAGATCAAATTCCTGTCAAGCAGTGTGTCGATTGCGCAGACCCCGTCATCCGGCGCAATCGTGAGTGCTGCCGATTCGCCGGCTGGTATGCGTTTGATCAGATGCACGTGAAAGTTCTCGACAAGGTCTCCAGTTGTGCCCAGAAGATAGCGGGCGAGACGGCCGTAACGCCGGCGCTTCGACCTGCGCAAATGCCATGGAATCCTCTGTGCCTGCAGGTCCTCTATTGGCACCGGGAACACCGATGAATTTGACCCTGTAATGGCCCGATGCATCCGTGAGAACCCAAGGTTCTGCCCCGTAACTTTCACTGGAGTCGAGGATGACCGTCACCTTTGCGCCTGGCACCGGTCTGCCCTCGTCATCAGTGACGTGGCCTGTCATTTCAAATGCCATCGACTGTCGTGGTGGGCTCGGGACCCCACCTGGCGAGGGTGTGGGCGGCGTGAGCGTGGGTGGCGGGGTTGAGACGGGCGACTCGGTTGGAAGAGTCGGCGATGTCGGTTGGCGGCCATCACATGCCGTTGCCAATAGCATCACAACGAGGAGAACAACGTTGCGAACTCGTGCTTGCGACATGGGCTGACAATGCCCGGTTCTAGCTTGCAGGAAAAGTAGTACGGGGTTGCAAGAGGGTTGTACAACCGTCGCAAACCGCCGGAAATCGCGTATTCTGACGAGGCTGTGGAAAGCGAAGGCGCACAGAATCAGGCCGTTCGGCAGGAGCTGGAGCATCTCCTTTCGAGTGCCGGTTTTTCGCGGAATGACCGGCAATCGCAATTCCTTCGATTCCTTGTCGAGAGGCATCTGGAAGGCAGGGACAACGAGCTCAAAGAATCGGTGATCGGCGTCGAGGTGTTCAGACGCGACCCTGGCTACGATCCGAAATTGGACGCCGTCGTGCGGACCGAGGCTGTGAGGCTCAGGGCACGATTGGACAAGTACTACGCCACCGAAGGCAGCGCGGATCCGTTGATCATCGAGCTGCCGAAGGGCGGATATAAACCGGTCTTCCGCGCGCGCCCGACCTTGGAGAGAGAAGGCCACACTCGGTCCACACGGACCTGGTGGGTTGCAGCTGCGCTGGGTGCGGTCGTCGTCGCCGCGTCGGGCGCGACCTGGTGGAGCGCTCGAACGAGTGAGGGCGCTATCACGGTTGCCGTTCTGCCCATCGAAAACCTCGATCGCGATCCCGCCAGCGACTACTTTGCCGACGGGCTCACCGACGAAATCATCCGCAACCTCTCGGTGATCGACGGGCTGACGGTGCGGTCGCGAACGTCATCGTTTGCGCTCAAGGGCAAATCGTTGAATGTCGGCGAGGCCGGTAAGCAGCTTGGAGCAGACTATCTTGTGGAAGGGTCCGCGCAGCACGCCGGCGACCAGTTGCGAGTCAACGTCGCACTGATCCGGGTGGGCGACGACTATCGGCTGTGGTCCGAGCGATTCGATCGCAAGCTCACCGACGTCTTCGCAATCCAGGACGACATTTCACGGGGCATCGTCAATAGCTTGCGGCTGAAGCTCAGCCCAGGCCGACGGCGGTATGAGGCGAACCTGGAGGCGTACGATCTGTATCTCCGTGCGAGACAGATCATGGCATCGTTCCCAACGCAGGGACGACCCATCGCGCTGCCCGCGATCGAATACTTCGAGCAAGCCATCGCCAAAGACGCCAATTACGCCCTCGCATACGCGGGAATGGCCGATGCCTTCCTTGCAATAGAAAGGAACATGGGCTCGGCATCCCCGCTGGGCCGTGAAGGCGTCGCGCGGACCAGAGCAGCGGCGGAACGAGCTGTGGAACTCGACCCGATGCTCTCTGAAGCCCACAGCGCCATGGCGTCGGTTCGAGCACGCGAATACGCCTGGCCGGAGGCGGAGCGAGGGTTCCGTCGCGCTCTCGAGCTCAACCCGAACAATGCTTTGGCGCACATGGAGCTGGGGGCTTCGGTTCTCGTGGTACAGGAGCGCTTTGCCGAAGGACTCGATGAGGTTCGTCGTGCGGTGAGGCTGGATCCCCTGTCGCCCTACGTGAACACCGAATTCGGACGTGCGCTCCTGTTTTCTGGCCAGTACGACGAGGCCATCGACCAGTTCCGGAAGGCTATCGCACTGGAACCCACTCGAAACAGACCTTACGCCCTTCTGGCGCGCACCCTGTCCTTGCAGGGGAAGCACGCTGAGGCGCTCGCGGTGCGTGACGACGCCGTGAAGCGGGGTGCACAGCTCGCTGCCTTCAACGCCGAGTACCCCTGCGTCCTGGCGCGATTAGGGCGTCGCGACGAGGTTCTGGCTGTCGTCCAACGGCAACTCAATGCCCCTGGCGCCGGCACCCGTGGGGTGGCTCAGATCTATGCCTGCCTGGGCGACGCGGAGAGGACGCTCGAATATCTGGAGAAAGCGCTTGCAGCGAACGAACCGATTCTTCCGGAAATCGTCCAGTCGCCGGATCTGGCATGGATGCGCCCGAACCCGCGCTTCGCGGCACTCCGCAAAGAGCTGAACCTGGTTCCGTAGCGCGCTTTGCACAACGTAGTGTCCGCCTTCAGGCGGACCGTCGTGAAGTCCGGCTAAAGCCGGACACTACGTACCTCTAAAAGCTCAATCTGGTCGCAAGTTGAAATGCGCGCGGTCCGCTGGAGCCGAAGACCTGTGTCGCGCGGCTTGTGGGCTGCCCGAAGGCCGCGCTCGTCAGATCTTCGCTGTGGCCAACAAGGTTCGCTGCGTTATACACATTGAACACTTCGCCGATGAGGGACACCCTCAGGCGCCCTCGCACCACAAATGACCGGCTCAATCGAATATCCAGTGCGTGAAGATTGTCGCCAAATGAAAAACGCGCCGGAAGCGTCACGCGTGGAATCGTGGTGCCCTGGGCGTCCCTCGTCCCGGCGTAGGTTTGGTTGAACACGCCGACGAGGCGTTCCAGGTCCGCGCGTCCCATACTGCGGTTGAACGCGTTGACGGTTGCGCCCGGCAGCAGGTCGTTCTGCGTGCCGTCCCCGTTGAAATCGATTCCACCTACGAATGCGCTGAAAGGACTGGCGCTCGAGAACGAAAAATTGAGTCCAAGCTCGAATTGCGATGGCAGCTGCAGCGCACCAGCCAGGTTCAAGATGTGCGGGAGGCCTGCAGGCCCTCGATTCTCGAGCCAGTTGTCGAGATTGAATCCGTTACCGGGATGCGTCGCTGTGTTACGCGAATAGGCATACGAGCCAAGAAACTGAAATCCTCTCGAAAAGCGTTTCTCAGCGCGCAGAAGGAGCCCTCTGTTGGTGAGCACATAGGGCGCCATCTGCACGTTGATTGGTCCGCGCGAGCACAGCGCCCGAGCGTCGTTGGCTTGCGCGCCTGTGCACACGGGAATAGCCGGCCCGCGAACGCTGTTGAAATGATTGACGTCGATGGAGCCGCCGTTTTGAGGTACGTCCACGAAGTGACGGTAGACGACGTCGGCGCTCAGGACCAGGTTTCGGAAGAGCTCCCGTTGCAGGCCCACATTGACGTGCACCGCGGACGGATTGTGGACCTTCACGGGGAATATGGCAGGCGACGCTTGTTTGCTGATCTGGATTTGTTGCACGTCCGGATCGGCGGCCGCCAGGCTGTTGACAAGCCCGGCTCTAATGGCTGGGAGAACTGCCATCAAGTCCTGTCCGGTGAAACGTGTCGGAGAATTGCGGAAGTCGAGCGGCGTACCTACGGGGACACCGGAAATGCCAGGCAGAGGATTCGCGACGGAGCTTCCGGTGAAATTCTGCCGGCCGAGGCCAGGCGGCCCGAGGGCAACCCGCTCTGCGTCCATGCTGCTGGTCAGACCCTGAGGACGGTAGTAGCGGCCCGCGCTCGCGCGCACCACGGTCTTTCCATCTGCCGAGGCCGTCCAGGCGACACCCGCAGCGGGCGAGAAGTTCGCCCAGTTCCTTCGCGTCGGTCCTAACCCTTCGCTCCCCAGGATTGGTTCGAGCAGGATCGGTTTGTAGAGGTCGTGATTGAGGTTGCCGTCAAAAGCCCAGCCCAATCCGTACGTCAGCGTCAGACGTTCGTGCAGGCGCCAGACATCCTCGGCATAGAGCCACACCGTGTTCCAGCGGCGGACATTGCCCCCGTCCTCCTGCGGCACGCCGGGCTCCCCGATCCCTATGGTGAGGTTCTGGACAGGGAGTTGAAGGATATCGTCCACCGTGCGGAACTGCCCCGGCAGTGGAATTCTCTCGTCTGCTGAAACCCCCGGCAGCGCGTTGTACGCACGGACGCGGCCCGGTGAGAAAAGGGCCATTGTCACAGGCTCGTTTGCCCAGATGAGATTTCGATCGCGGTCATGCTCCCAGTCCACGCCGAAACGCACGCGATGCGTGCTCTGCTGCCACGTAATGGATTCACTCAGATGGAAGCGGCGTCCGCGAGAGTCGTTCGCGATCGAGTTTCCAATCACGAGACCGGCCTGGGGAATGCTGATCGATGGAACGCCAAGTCCGAGGCAGCCCTCACAGTCCTGCGTGCCAGGGGCACCCATGCTCGATCTGACGATGAAAGAGGAAAATCGCAGATCGTTGACCAGTGTGGGACGGATGACGCTCGTCACGCCAACCAGACTCTGATCGGCGCGGTTCATGACGCGGTTCCAGTTCGAGGGATAAGCGTTTGGCGATCCGCCGGTGATCTGCCGCCGGCCCAAAGCCGCGGCTCGCATCCTGGGAGTAGCGGACGAAGACTGTGTGTGCGCCATTGATTCTCGCGTCGAGCCGTCCGCTGAACAGAGTGCCTTCCAACGGGCTCCTGCTGATCCGGCTCAAGTGAGCGAACTCCGGCGTCAGCAGCGTCGTTGTACCGACAGATCTCTGGTCGTTGCGCTCCCAGTTCGCGAAGTAGAAAATGTGATTGCGACGGATGGGTCCGCCAAGCGAGAAGCCGAACTGCTGGCGCTGGAAGAACGGATCGGGATTGCTCTGATCGCGGTTGAGTGCTGGATAGGCAGCCAGGTTATGGTCGCGGAAGAAGTAGAAGATGTTGGCGTGAGGTTGGTTGCCCCCGGCGCGTGTGACGACGTTGATTGCACCGGCGTCGGTCATGCCGGCTGACAGGTCGAAATTCACCGTTGATACCTGGAACTCCTGCACCAGTTCCTGCGAAAAACCCATTTGCGCGCCGCCGAGCCCCACCGACGTGACGCTGCCTCCATCGACGGTGAAGCGCGCGACCACCCACATTGGCTGCGGGCGCGCCCAGTACCGGTACAACCGATCTATTGCGATTGGCAGCTGTCGGAGCTTGCACGCCGGGTTCGAGCTTGGCGAGCTCCAGAAAGTTGCGGCCGTTCAAGGGCAGCGCCTGAATTTGATCGTGAGTGATCAGGCCGCTAACGGAAGCCGAGTCGTAGCGAATCTGCGGCGAGGCCGCCTCCACCGTCACCGAATCGGTGAGGTTTCCGACTCGCAGCACCAAGTCCGCCCTCGTCGTCGTGCCTGCCTGCACGGTCGCTGCGCGAGCGATCCGCTGGAAACCCGCAGCTTCGACGTTGACTTCATATTCGCCGGGCAAGAGGGCGGGGAAACCGTACTCCCCTTGCTCGCCGGTCGTCGTGGCTCGCAGCTGATGTGTCGCAAGTCCGACGGCTTGCACTTGCGCTCCCCTGATGACACCGCCAGCGGAGTCGTGCACAACGCCGGCAATGGTGCCTACTGGTAACTGCGCCAGACAGTCTCTCGGTGCGAGGATGCAGATTACGCAGGCTGCAAGGAGAGGTTTCACAGTGACTCTTGACCGCGGATCTTAGCGCACTGCGGTCACTTTTTCGGTGCGGACCGAGTTTTTCGAGGTCTGCGCCCGAATCTTGCATTACTGAAGAACAGAGTTTGAATGTGTACAAATTTGGTGCACTTTCAATGGCGGTAGAAGCACATCGTCTGACGAACGGAATCGGCGCGCGCTGGCACGCCGTGCGGCGCCGTCATAAATGGTGGCAGCTGACGTTGTTCATCATCGGCGTCATCGCCGCCGTGTCGGTGCTGAGCGCGTTGTTCTTCGCGGTCGGTGACAAACCCACGCGGATCTATACCGACTCGGCGCCGCCTCCAGTCGATTCGCCGCACTTCGCCACGGCGCTCGGCACGATTGCGGGTGCGCCCGTCGAGCACGGGGGCACCATCACGACGCTGAACAACGGAGATGAGTTCGTCCCGGCGCTCGTCGACGCCATTGCGCGGGCGGAGCGCACTATCAACTTTGCGGTTTACATCTGGTCGGAGGGCTCGTTCAGCGATCAACTGCTCGCCGCACTCGAGAAGAAACAGCGGGAAGGGGTCACCGTGCGTGTGCTGCTTGACGGGTTCGGCAGCATCAGCGTTCCTGACTCAGAGTTCGAGCAGCTGATAGCAGCCGGCGGCAAAGTCCAGAAATTCAGGGCGCCGAGGTTCGGCAAACTGACTCGATTTCACCGCAGGAACCATCGCCGCTCTATCGTCATCGACGGCGAGGTCGGGTTTACCGGCGGCATGGCCGTGTCGGACATCTGGCTCGGGCACGCGCAGGACGAGAATCACTGGCGCGACGTCATGTTCAAGGTGACGGGACCGCTGGCGAGAAGTCTTCAGACGGCCTTCGTCGATTTGTGGGTCAGCTCGTCGGGCGAGCTGCTGATCGATCCGAAGAACTATCGCGTGGCCGCGCCGGCTGCGATGCCCGGCATCGAGCGTTTCATTCACCTGGCGAGCTCGCCTGCCGACGACGACCAGTCGATGGCGTATTTCTTCCTGCTGCCGATCCTGGCGGCGCGCGAATCCATCTATCTTGCAGCGCCGTACTTCATCCCGGACAACCATCTGCAATCGGCGCTCGTCGACAAGGCAAAGAGCGGGGTGGACGTTCGCCTTTTGCTGCCGGGCCCCCATACGGACAACTGGATCACGCGCGCAAGCGCGCAGGCGCGGTATCAGGAACTGCTCGCGGCGGGCGCAAAGATCTACCAGTATCAGCCGACCTTCATGCACGCGAAGTACGGCGTCGTCGACGGCAAGTGGGCCATCATCGGTTCGCCGAACCTGAACTCGCGTTCGCGGCAGCTCGACGAGGAGAACGCGCTGGGAATCTACGACGAGGCGTTCGGCGGAACGCTCAAAGCCACGTTCTTCAAGGATCTCGAGCGGTCAAGGTTGATCGACGTCGAGGAATGGCGGCGCAGGAACCCGCTGCAGAAGTTCTTCGAGACCATATCGA
>CAVUTO010000025.1:0-128361 GCA_963744405.1 Vicinamibacterales bacterium | reverse complement strand
AAGGAGGAAGATGAGCGAACGCGTAACGATTGACGGTGTGGAGTGTGCTCGCCTCTCCCGACGACCACGAATCCGAGTGGATCGATTTCGGATATTCCCTGCAGCGGCTCGAAGCCGCCTGGCTTCGACTCTCGCCCAACGAACCGCCGCTCAACCCGCGCATCGTCGGCGAGCCCGGGCTGGGGAAGACCACGCTCGCCTGCGCTGCGGCCCGCGCCTTGGTCGGCCCGTCTATCTGTTCCAGTGCACGATGGACACGCGTCCGGAGGATCTCGTCATCACGCCGGTGCTGACACCGGATCGCCGTGTCGACTACCACGCATCGAGCGTCGTCTCGGCGATGGTGAGGGGAGGCATCGCCGTGCTGGACGAAGGCAATCGCATGCCCGAGCGGGCGTGGGCGTCGCTGGCGCCGCTGATGGACGACCGCCGCTACGTCGAGAGCGCCGTCGCGTCCATCAAAGTGAAGGCGCACCCCGACTTCCGCCTGTGCGTGACGATGAACGCGGACGCCAGCGTGTTCGAGCTGCCTGGCTACATTCAGAGCCGGCTCAAGCCGCGCATCGACATCGTCGCGCCACCGTGGGCCTGCAGGAACAGATTCTGCGCGCGAAGTGCCCGGCGGTAGACGATCAGCTGCTCAACGACGTGTTCACGCTGCTGAAGAAGCGGGTCAAGCAGGGCCGGCACGACAGCACGCGCGACATGCTCTCGCTCGCCCAGTACGCGCAGAAGCTGAAGCAGCTCGGCGTGGACACGCCGCTCGCTCGCGCTGCCGAGCAGGTGCTGGAGGATGCCGTTGCCTGAGCGCCACGCTCTCATCGAATCGGCGTTCTTCCAGACGTTCCGCAACCTGACGGGCGTGCCGTCCTATCACTACGACGCGTCCTTCGGCCGGATTGTCCATGAGCACTTCGCCTCGGCGCGGCCTTCAGTGGTTGCATTGGAACTGCCCGCGTCGTTCCTGCCGGAGCTCGAATGGGCCGCGGGCTGCTGGCCGACGCCGGTGGCTGCCTTCGAGCGTGTCCGACGACCCGCGATGGGTGAGGTGATGCCATTCGTGCCAGGCGACTCGATCTTCGAGGCCTTTCGAATGGCTACGCAGGCCGGCATCGAAGTCGCGCTGATCGACGTGGACGTGGACGTGCCGGGCGAGCAGCGTCCGGCGTCCACGCTCGCCCTCGGTCCCGAGTTTGCCTCGAGGCCTGGCGAAGGCTTCTTCCGCGCAGCGGATGCGCTGAACAGTCGGGAGGCGCCCCTCGTCAGCGATCTGGTGCGCGAGGCGACGATGGCGTCGGCGCTGGCGGCCTTGATGGCACAGCACGTGTCTGTGCTGTGGGTGGGCGGCTTCGCCCACTGGTCGCGGATCGTCGAACGGCTGCGACGCCGCGATTTCGCTGCGCCACACATCGCCCCCGCTCCGCAGACGTCGGTTCACACGTGGCCGTCTCGGTTCATCGGCCCTGATCCGCCTCACCGGCGTGTACCCTTCGACGGTGGCCGCGTTTGCGCGAGCGCCTCAGGAATTCGATCCATTCGACGCCATGCGGATGTTGTTGCACGAGGCTGCGAAGCCCGAGCCGGATGGCCAGCGGAAGGCGCGCGTGCGTGATGCGCGAAAGATACTGCCCTCGGAGCCTGCAACGGCCGTCGACCTGGCCCGCACCGGGTTGTATGCGAGGAACCTGGCGGCGACCGCCCGCATCAGCGAGCAGCCGCAGCTGGCCGAGCTCGTGCTGGCGGCCAGCTCCACGATCGGTCCCCGCTATGCGGCGCGGTTGTTCGAACTGGCCACAGCCGAACATTTGTCGACGCCCGCCAAGGCGCTCGACGCGCTGACCTTCGAGGTCGACCCGCACACGAGGGGCTCGGATCAGGTCGAGGCCGGTCTCTGCTTTCGCGGTCGGCGGCTGTCGGCCGAGCCGTGGTTCCCGGTGCCCTGGCCGATTCTCGATCCGCCCGACGTGGAACAGCTGACGCGCGAGGCGCATGACGCCGAATACGAGAAGCTGCCGGACGCGCGGCCCGGGGAAGAGTTCCATTGGCACGCGTATCCGCCGGACCAGGAGGCCTACGAAGAATTCGTCCGGTACGCGCTGCGCCAAGCCGGTCAGAACGACCCGCTCGACGGTCCGTCGCTGCCGTTTGTGAGTGGACTCGAGGGCGGGTTGGATGTGCGGACGACCATTCGGTTCTGGCACGAGGACCAGGTGTACGTCCGCAGGCACCCGCAACAATCGGAAATCATCCGGAACGGCGTGATCGACTGGACGAGTCGCGCGGAGGACTCCAAGATTCTGCGCGGCGGCGGGGGACGAGCAGCTGGGTGGAACGATCCAGATTCGACCGTCATCGGCGACGTGTCCCGTGTAGTTGGGCACGAGACGATCGCCCAACAGGGAGAGTCGGCGGTGACACGCCGGCCACGCGAGTGGTCGTTCGTGACGCTCGACCATCCCACGTTCGACGACGGTCCGGGCATGGGCGCCTTCTGGAATCGCGTCATCGAGCCCCTTCTGGATCTCCAGGACGGGGGGCGGCAGGACGTGTACGACTGGCTGGAGGTGATTTTCACGTTCTGCGAAGGGAAGCCGTTCGTCTATTACAGCCAGTACGTGCCGAGCGCGCGCATCCACGCGCTGGCGCGATCGCACAAGGTGCGCCTCCGATGGTGCCCGCTCGACCGCCTTTCCCCCGCACTCCTGGCGCGCCATCGGTTCTGGCACCAGCTCTGGCTGAGCGACAGTCAGTGGCAGGCGCTGCTTGCGCGCCTCTCGGCGCGCGGGAAACCGTCGCGGACCGCGGGGCGCTATCCGGCGGTCCCGCATCCGCACATACCGTAGGTGGTGCCCCAAGAGATCCGGTTGCGGGCTATCTAACGAAAAACGAAGAACGAAAAACGAATAGAGCATCACGCGCGACAGCGGGCTCTATTCGCTCTTCGTTTTCCGCTTTTCGTTGCCATGCGAAGATGTCACAGTACCGGCGCCATGTCCACACCTCTTTCGCGGCGGCAGCTTCTCACGGCCACGATATCAGGAGCGGCTGCGTTCGCCATCGCAGGCCGCGCGCAGGAGAAGAACTGGCAAGCGGGCGCTGTGCGGCACCTGCTTCCTGGCGTCAGCCACGATCGCCTGCTGCTGAAGGCTAGCTTCGTGCGCCCGATGACCGCGCCGCCAACGCTTCGAGCCGGCACGCGGAAAGCGATTGGTGTGCGACTCGATGCGGCCGGCGAGTTCTTCTCGTTCGACCTCACGGGGCTGGAGCCCGAACATACCTATCAACTGGTTCTCGAAGATGCCGCCGGCAAATCTCTCTGCGACCCGTGGCCCATTTCGACATTTCCCAGCCCTCGAGCCACGCCGAAACGATTCCGGCTGTTCGTGTATACCTGCGCTGGCGGGCATCCCGCGACCGTCAACCCCGACACGAATAGTCCGTACTGGGTGTCTATTGCCAATCGGAGAAAACTGCTTCTGACAGGGTTGTCGTACAGACCGGATGCGATGATCGCGATCGGCGATCACGTCTATTGGGATCTACGCTCTCCCGTCGGATCGGTGATGCTCGGCAACGCTCCCGAAGCGCAGAAACTGGTGGGCCAGTTCACACGCGATATGCCGGTTCTCGGCACCGACAACGAGCGAAAGCTCAAGCTCGTCGTCACTCCGCAGATTTGCGACCTTTACGGAACCGATTTCCGCTCCACGCCGGTTTTCTTCGTCCAGGACGACCACGACTATTTTGAGAACGACGAGGCCACCGAGCAGATGGTGACGTTTCCGCCTGATGACTTCATGCTGCGCCTGGCGCGCGCAACGCAACGGCTGTACTACCCGGAATTCCTGCCCGACAGCGGTCGCCCAATAGGGTTGCCGTCGAGCGGAGCTGCAGACCGTGCGGCTGATGTATCGGAGTCGTTTGGCACGCTTCGCTATGGCACGTTGCTGGAGATCCTGATGTACGACTGCCGCCGCTACATGTCGCTCGCAGGACCGGCCGGCGGATTTCTGCCCGAGATGGCGGAGGCATGGGTGATGCGGAGAATGGCCGCGCAAGAGACGCGGCACGTGGTCAATCTGCCGTCGACGCCGGTCGGTTGGAGCGCGGGCAAATGGGGCGAGTGGTATCCGGATCTTCTCCAGCCGGACGGAACCCTGGGCGTCGCCAAGCCGAAGTATCTCTGGCAGTCGGGCTGGAACCTGCAGCACAACCGTCTGCTGCAGGCAGCGTCGGCTATGGACGGCATCCCACTGTTCCTGAGCGGCGATCTGCACGCGCTCGCCGAAGGGCGGATTCTGCGTTACGGCAATCTCGACCTCCGTCGCAATCCCGTTGTCTCGGTGCTGACCGGCCCGATTAGCACGGGCCCGAAAGCCTGGCCATCAGCGTGGCGCGGCACGCCGCCCCGAACGCCCAGCGGCATCGAGGTGGATGCCGGGCTGAATCCTCTCGAAAAGAACGGCTTCTCCATCATCGACTTCACCGAGGACCGGATCGAGGGGCAGATGTTCAGCTGGAAAATGGACGAGCCGGAACAGCGCCTGGATGCGCTGAAGCCGTTTCACAGCTTCGTCGCAACGCGCGCGAAATAGGAATCCGATCCTTTCGGACGTCGGCGCGCCCAACGCGGCGAAGCGATCCGTCGTCCTGTCCGGCCGGAACTCGCGCTGTGCACGTGTTCGGCGGGCCGGTCGTGCCGCGACATGGTCGCCGACCTCGTCTCGCGGTGGTGGGCCGCCTGCAGACCGGACGGCAACGAACTGCGTGGCGGCGCCACGCCAGCTCGCTGCGGGCTGACGATGTTCGGCGGCGCGGCGTGGACGTCACAATCAGCCTGCCAGCAGCTGAACGTGACGCAGGCTCGCAGCTCAGCGACCCGCCGCGCTGCGTCAACGCAAGTGCGGGTGACATGCAGCCTGCCTGGCTTCCGGCTGGCCCGAGCCCAAGGGGATCGAAGTGTCACTGGCACAGTTCAGCAGCACCATCACAATCGCTGCAAGCAGCAAAATCGCCCCGATCAATCGCCACACCAGCACTCGCGCTCCAAGATGTTGCTCGCGATTGGTGAACCAGTGGCCGACAGCCCACACGCCGACCACGCTCCAAAGTCCGCGCGAGCTGTAGAGCACATTCGCACTCGTGACTTGCCGGTAGATGGACACGGCGGACATGAACATCAGACCCTGTATCGCGAAACACATGGCGCCGGCCGCGAGCCAGGGAGCGTAGGGGCGGGCTTCGCGGTCACGGCCGACCTCGAGGTCGGCACCACGTACAGCGTGACGACCAGTGGGTAACGCGAGTGAATACGCAGCCCCGAAGGCCATCGCTAACGGCAGAAACCGGCCCGTGCCCCACACGGGAGAGAACTTCTGCACCAGCACATCGAACGACGCATACGCGGCGGCGCCAAGCGCGGCGAGGACGATGGTTCTCGCAACGCGCCTGTGTGAATGCCCGGGACTGAGATTCAGCAGCGCGATGGCGACGCTACTCAATGCCGCCGCCGTCCAAAGGCGCGCGCCGATGGGATCGCCGATGAGCACGACGCTCAACAGCGCCACGAGGAGAATTTTCACACCGAGAACAGGCGTGGCGACCGAGACATCGCCGGTGGTCAACGCGAGGAGCGTGAAGACCTGGCCGGCAAAGAAAAGCAGGCCGGCGACGACCGGCTGCCACCACAGTGAAGGTGGCTGAACCGTTCCGCCGAGCAGCCACAACGGCATGGCCATCAGCGCTTGCACGTAATTGATGATGCGTGTCGAGCGCCATACGTCGGCGCCAAGATCCGAGGCCCGTTTCAGCAACAACGCGGCAACGACATAGACGACGGCGCTGATGAGCGGAAGGAAGAGATGCACAGTAAGCAGAATTGGAAGATTGGTAGATTGGAAGATTGGCGGATTAAGGTGCGCTGTGGTTGAGTAGTCCGGCTAAAGCCGGACTCTACTTTGTCGGCGTCGCAGCTAACAATCCGCCTGATCATACCGTCGCTCTTGCTGTAGACATACATCTCGCCGGCCTGGTCGACGGCAAGCCGCACGTCCGCACGCTGACTGCCCGAGACGCTCGACCGGCCGTTCATGTTCTCGGCCTTGCTCCCGCGCTGCCGGAACGTCGCCTGGACGATGGGCATCATCGTGTCGTACACGTTCTTGTTCCACCGAATCTTCACTTCGTACATCCTCGCCATCGTGTTCGGATTCCCATCGTCTGCAGCGAGCATGTCCTTGTAGTCGGAATACCAGATGCGGCCGGTCGTGATGTCGTTGTAGACGAACTTGCCGCGCAGCTCGGGAACCGACTTGCCGTTGTAGAGATAACCGCTGCCGGCGCAGTCGCCTCCGCGCTCGTCGTGCCCCCAGATGATGACGGGATAGGTCGGCGCCACGGTGCCGGCCGTCACGGTGTCGTTGACCATCACAGGAAGGCGATCGTCAGCCGGCAACGGCATCGTCGAGTTGTCGAGCCGCACCGCCTGATTCCCCTCGCGCAGCGGGAATCCGTAGTTGGCGCCCTTGTGGATGATGGAGATCATCTCCCACGTGTTGAGGCCGCAGATGCTCGCGACGATGCGATTGTTCGCAGGATTCGACGGATCGACCGTGAACGCGAGCCTGTGCGGATTGCGTAAACCGTAAGCCCAGATTTCCTTGCGCGCGCCAGGCGTGTTCGCGAACGGGTTGTCGTTCGGGATGCGATAGCGTCCGTTCTCGCTGACCGTGCTCGTCTTCGTGTGCTCGTTGAGATCGGGAATGATGCGCACGACTTTGCCGACCATTGTGTCGAGCCGCTGCGGATTGGGACGTATCTGCACGTTCTTCGATTCGCCGGAGCCGCCGTCTCCAACATCTATATATGCGACGCGCCAGTCGGCGTCGCCAGGACGCGCCGTCGGATTGAAGACGATCTCGCCGAGCTGATGATTGCGTGTGTTCAGCCACACGCGGAACAGCTCGCGCGCCGTGCCTTCGAACGTGTTGTTCGACGGGTTCGTGTCGGTCCACTCGATCAACACGCCCTGATGCATCACCGGTCCCGGCGTCGTAATCGGCGCGGTCATCGTGTAGCCCGGCGTCTGCAATCCAGGAAACATCGTGTTCTGCGGGCCGCCGGGCGCCTCGATGCTGGGATCTTCCATGTGCGTCGTGTAGAACTTGCCGTTCTTCGCGTAGTCGGGATCCAGGTTGAAGCCGTTTATGCCGTTCCCGAAGCCGGAGATGGTGAAGAACTTCTTGAAGAGCCCGCGGTTATCGCCGTGGCCGTTGAAGTCGAGATAGGTCGCGAAGGCTTTCGTCTTCTTGTCATAAATGAGGATCGGTCCGGAGACGACGGGAAGGAACAGGCGGTGGGAGCCGCCGGCTTCTTCGCGTATCGCGTTGACCCTCGCGATGGCCGACTCGTTCGGCGTCGCGGCGCCCTCGAGCTTGCCCAGCACCGGCATCGTGATGGAATCCTCGAGCTCGATCGTGAGCCCGGGAAACGTCTGCGGAGTCGACTGCGCGGCGGCGCCAACCGTCCACAGGGCACCTGCGGTCAGGAGGGGGAGCGAAAGGGTTGCGAAACGCGTGAGATGCATAGGCCGGAAAATTCTATCACCGGCGATTCAGGGCGCACTGACCCCCGGTTGCGGGGTTTTCCGGTCTTTGTCGCGTTAGTCACCGAGACAGGAAATCAAAGGAGATAAGACAGTGCGCCGAAACGTTCTTCTCGCCACGACCGCCGTCATCTTCGTCGCCGCCGTTGGACTGACCACCCTCAGCAGGGGAGAAGCGCAGGGCACCACAGACGCGCAGCACGCGGCCAAGGTGCAGCGCGGCGAATATCTGGTGAAGATCATGGGCTGCAACGATTGCCACACCCCTTGGAAGATGGGCCCGCAAGGTCCCGAACCTGGATATGACGCGGTTCCTGTCGGGCCATCCCGAGCAGATTGGTCCGTTGCCCGAGGCGAAAGCGGCCGAGCCGTACGTCTGGTCGGGATTCGGCACGAACACGGCCTTCAGCGGACCCTGGGGCGTGAGCTACGCGTTCAACCTGACGCCGGAGCAGAACACGGGTCTCGGCATCTGGACGGAAGAGATGTTCATGCAGACGATTCGCACCGGCAGGCACATGGGCGTGTCGCGCCCGATCAATCCGCCCATGCCGTGGCCGGCATACAGAAACGCCACCGACGACGACCTGAAAGCGGTCTACGCATATCTGCGCACCATCAAGCCGATTGTGAATCACGTGCCCGATTACAAACCGCCGGTTGATTAGCACCGACGTTCTTCTTACTACTCACCTATTCAAGCATTCCTCTGCACCCCGACGCGGTTCGCCGCGTTGGGGTCCCGCCATTTTGTGCGTCGCCCTGACGACGTGCTCAAGCACGTTCCACCGGGGAGACAGGCTTCCTTCCGCGAACCAGCTCGACGACGTGGGAGAGGCTCCGCTTTGCGTTTAGCCGAGCGTTGGTCAGCGAAGGCTAAACGCTCTGAAAACGCGCCGGTGGCGCGTTTTCCGCGGAGGGCTCCGTTTCGCACTTAGCCCGTCGGGGTGCATGTTCCACCGGGGAGACACGCTTCCTTCCGCGAGCCAAGCTCGACGACGCGGGAGAGGCTCCGCTTTGCGTTTCGCCGAGCGTTGGACAGCCGAAGGCTAAAGGCTATGAAAACGCGCCAGTGGGCGCGTTTTCCGCGGAGGGCTCCGCTTCGCACTTAGCGCGTCCGTAACGCACGTTCCACCGGTGAGACAGGCTTCCTTCCGCGAGCCAGCTCGACGACGCGGGAAACGCATCTCCCGGCGAGGAGTCGCCAACGGTCGAGGAGTCCCGTTTCTTCGCTGTCGCCACGCGGATCTCACGCCTCCCGATGCGTTTCCGGCTACGCAGTGATTCGCGTCGCTCGCGATGGCCCGCTTCAGGAAGCCTGTCTCCCCGGCGGGAATTCACGCTGCCGGGCGCTAAGTGCGCATGGAAACGCCACGCGTGGCGTTTCCCGCGGGAGGCTCCGCTTTGCGTTTAGCCGAGCGTTGGTCAGCGACGGCGAAACGCTATGAAAACGCGCCAGTGGGCGCGTTTTCCGCGGAGGGCATTTCCCGGCGAGGTGTCGCCGACGGTCGAGGAGTCCGTTTAGTCGCTGGGGCCACGCGGATCCCACGCCTTCCGATGCGTTTCCGTGCTGCGCCGCGCATCGCGTCGCTCGCGATGGCTCGCTTCAGGAAGCCTGTCTCCCCGGCGTAACAGAGACGCGCCGTGCGCTAAGTGCGCTGCCGGCTGCCTGCTACCGAGCGATCACAATTCCGGCGAGAGCTGCGACTGAGATGGCGGGTTGCCCGCTGCGATTCCAAGAATCCACGCAGCGAGCCGCTTGTCGAATTCAGCGAGAAGTCGGAAACGGCAGTCGGTGGGAGTGGGCCCGGTGACGCGGAGTTTGAGCGCACGGACCTCTACCGCCCAGGTGCCGTCGGGCAGCTTCGTGTAGTCAGCTACCTTCTCGAGTGCGTGGTTCGCTTCGAAGAGCATGTCGCCGACGATGCCATCGTCACAATGTCGATTCAAGCGAATTGTGAGCGGCAGCGCGAATAGGTCAGACGACGTACGGGCGCTCTGTCGCTCTGGTGTTCACCCCACTTCGTGTGCGTAATTGCGATGCCTGACACCTGGGCGGCGATCGGATTCTGCACTCGATGTGACGGGTTCATTGTTTTTGCCAGGGGACGATGCTACCGTCCCGCCTACGCTCGCAGATATACACACACGAGCTACGGCGTGGCAGGCCGTCTGAAGCAAAATGAGCGAATCCCTTGAGTCACAATTTCGCGAGCAGGCCGAGCTCATCGACCGGCGGTTCGACCGAGAGCTTCCGCGAACAGGCGGAACTCATCGACCGTGTATTCGCCTACCGCTTCGAGGAACTCGACACGAAGTGGGCCCCGCGATTTACGACGATCGAGCGGGCGATTGGCGTGGTGCAGAGTGACGCCAATACGCTCAAGAGCGATGTCGGCACGCTGAAAGGTGACGTCGGCACGCTGAAGGGCGATGTGGGCACGCTGAAACGTGACGTCGGCACCCTGAAGGGCGATGTCAGCGCGTTGAAGACTGACGTAGGAACACTAAAAACAAACGTCAGCACGCTGCAAAAGGACATGGCGATCGTCCGCGAAGGCATCGGCATTCTCTTAAAGAGACGTCCGCAGTAGACTCTGCGGTGATGTCCCACCGACTCCTTCCGTCCGCCATCCTTGTCTTTGCCGTCGCATTTCTGGCGTCTGGCACCGTTCCATCCGCGCAGAACCAACTCAACATGTCGCGCCAGGTTCCCACGTTCCGCGTCGATCCGTTCTGGCCGAAGACGTTGCCGAACAGATGGATCCTCGGGGCAGTGGCGGGAGTGGCGGTCGATTCGCGCGATCACGTATGGATTACCCATCGCCCGTCTACGCTGCAGCCGAACGAGACGCGATCGATCTGGAAAGCGGCGCCGCCGGTGCTGGAGTTCGATCCGAATGGCACGCTCGTCTCGTCGTGGGGAGGTCCTGGCGCTGGATACGACTGGCCGCAGCTCGAGCACGGCATCTACGTCGACGACAAGGACAACGTCTGGCTTGGTGGCGGCGGCGAGAAAGACGCGCACGTCCTGAAGTTCACGCGTGCCGGGAAGTTCGTGATGCAGATCGGAAAGGCGGAACAGGGCAAGGGTAGCAACGACACGGCGAACCTCGGCGCCCCCGCCAACATCGTCGTCGACGGCGTGGCGAACGAGCTCTATGTGGCCGACGGCTACGTAAATCACCGCGTCATCGTCTTCGACGCAACAACCGGCGCCTACAAGCGCCATTGGGGCGCATACGGTAAGGCGCCCGACGACGGGTGGTTCACGCGAGCTGGCGAGACGCTGCCGGGACCATTTCGCGGCGTCGTGCAGAACGAAAATAAGCCGAGCCAATACGATCCAAACGGCCCGCCGGCTCCGCAATTCCGCATCGTTCACGCGGTGCGCATCTCGAAAGATGGCCTGGTCTACGTGTGCGACCGCACGAACGATCGCCTGCAGGTGTTCACGAAGGCCGGCGCGCTTCGTGCGCGAGGTCGTCATCAACAAAGACACGCTCGGCAGCGGTTCGGTCTGGGACGTTGGCTTCTCGACCGATCCGGCGCAGACTTTCATCTACATCAACGACGGAACGAATCAGCTGATCTACGTCCTCGACCGGCAGACGCTTGCAGGTCGTCAGCACCTTCGGGGGCGCCGGCCACCAGGCCGGCCAGTTCTACGGCGCACACGTGCTGGCGGTGAACTCGAAGGGCGACCTGTTCATCGGCGAAACCTACGAGGGCAAGCGGCTGCAGAAGTTCACGTATACGCGGGCCTCGGCGCGCCGTCAGCGGCGCCGTAGAGAGACCCTCCCACTTGGGTTTTCCGCGGAGGGCTCCGCTTCGCACTTAGCGCGGCGAGGCGCACGTCCCACCGGTGAGACACGCTTCCTTTCGCAAGCCAAGCTCGACGACGCGGGAAACGCATCTCCCGGCGAGGTGTCGCCGACGGTCGAGGAGTCCGCTTCTTCGCTGTCGCCACGCGGATGTCACGCCTCCCGATGCGTTTCCGGCTACGCAGTGATTCGCGTCGCTCGCGATGGCTCGCTTCAGGAAGCCTGTCTCCCCGGCGGAAATTCACGCTCCCGGGCGCTAAGTGCGCATGGAAACGCCACGCGTGGCGTTTCCCGCGGAGGGCATCTCTCGGCGAGGTGTCGCCGACGGTCGAGGAGTCCGCGTCTTCGCAGTCGCCACGCGGATCTCACGCCTTCCGATGCGTTTCCGGCTGCGCACTGCCGTCGCGTCGCTCGCGATGGCTCGCTTCAGGAAGCCTGCCTCACCGCCGTAGCAGCAGCGCGCGCCTTGTGCTAAGTGCGCATGGAGTTGTTTAATGACATGGCGCCCGGACTAGGCTTGGTCCTCGCTTTGGCGACTCACCAAGGAGATGGATATGAAGTATCTGCTTGCGATCGTGACGTCGTTCGCACTCGGCGTGTTCGTGACAGCGGCCGGCGTGCCGATGAAAGTGCATTACATCGGCCACGAGCAGGTCGCGTCGACGATGGTGAAGGGCGGGCAGATTATCGGCGACAACGGGCTCATCGTGCTCGCAAACCGCGCCGTGCAGCGCGGCGCCGAGATGCACGACAAGACCAACCACATCTTCATCATCGTCGAGGGCGAAGCGACGTTCGTCACCGGCGGGAAGCTGGTTAACGCCAAAGAGATTTCGCCTGGCCAGACGCGCGCAGACGGCATCGAAGGCGGACACTCGCATCACTTGAGCAAAGGCGACGTCATCACCATTCCGGCGAACACGCCGCACTGGTGGAAGGACACGTCGAAGACCGGATCGGTCGGATACTACGCGGTAAATATCGAGCAGTAGATCGACGCGCCAAGGAGGCTGATCATGCGCATCACCATGCTGGTCGTCGTCGCGTGTGTCGTCCTGTTCGTAGCTTCATCTGTGCTCGGCCAGTCCGGATCCTCGAAGCCCGCGACCTACATCACCAAAGAAGAAATCGACATCGTCAACAAGCAGCCGGGCGGCGATCGCCAGATCAAAGTCGTCGACATCGGACACGAGAACTTCGCGATCGGCATCGTCCATCGTGGCGCGACGGGTGCGGCCGCGAGAGGCGGCGGTGGTGGAGCAGCTCGCGCAAATACACCGGCGCCGGAACCGTGCGGCGAAAAGAGCGCGACGCCGCCGCCTGCCGGCACGCCGAACGGCCTGACGCACGATCAGCAGACCGAGGGATACTACATCGTGTCCGGCGGCGGGACGATGGTGACCGGCGGACGTATTGTGAATGGCAGGCGCTCGGCGCCAGATTCGGCGGTGACGCGAGAGCTCAACGGCCCGTCATGCAGCGGACCGGTGGTCGGCGCGGACGTCGTGACACGCGACGTGAAAGTCGGCGACATCATCATCATTCCGCCCAACACACCGCATGGCTGGGTGAATATTCCAGATCACGTCGACTATCTTAGCTTCCGTCCGTCGCCAGGTGTGCTGACGGCGGGATACGTGCATCCGTCGATAAAAAAATAGGCTTGTCGCTGACAGACTCGCTCGCGCCATTGTCTTGGCCGAACGTGTCAGCGCCCCTGCTTGTGTGCGCGGTCGCGCTGACGTCGCGCCCACCAATCCAGTGTGGTGATGAGCCCCGCACACAACGCAATGCCCCCGAGGAGGACGTAGATGCCGGTGTAGTCCGGAGTCATGAATCGAGATCCTTCGCGATCGTCACTGCGAAGCTTGTCAGCACCAACCAAATGAAGACGCCGAACGAGGCGAGCGACAGCGAGAATGAGTAATCGCTCAGAAACTGCCCAAAGATGAGCGCTCCCGCTGCCACACTCGCGATGTCGGCGAGCTTCTCCGACAGCAGGGCCCGTTGCGCTCGGTTCAATAGTAGCATCGTCGGTTTCCGTGGCACGTCGCCTGCCATCAGGAAGGCTTAAGAAAACTGGGTAGAAATCAATGACTGGCAATCCGGTGTCGCAGATTCTGCTGAGCTTGATAGCCATCGGAGGCGGAGCTTCTATCATCGGACCAGACCGCCCCATCGTTCGCGCGTCGAGAGTAGCCGCGCATTTGCTCCCATTTGTAGGCCGGTGGCGCCGATGTTCTGCGGCGCGGCGAATGGATACTCAGAAACACGTGAGCCGCAAGCAGAACGTCGGCGCTGCCGGCCTCATACAGACACGCTGCTCGTCAGCGGGAGGGTGTTAGGATCCCCGGTACTATGAAAACGCAAATCGCCTGCTGCGGCCTGGCCGCGATCGTGTGGGTCGCCAGTTCGATGCCCGGCTCGACTCAGGCCCCTCCCTTCAGCTACGAAGTCCGGCAGCTCACGAATGGGCCGTCCCATCACTTCTACGGCTACATCGGCCACGTCGGCAATTCGCCTTACGGTGCCGACGGCCGCCACCTGATCGCGCTGCGCACGACGTTTCAAGACCGCATGCCGGGTCCGCAGGACGCGGCCGACATCGTGCTGATCGACACGCAGAAGAATAACGCCGAGACAAAAATCGCGGAGACTCGCGGCTGGAATCCGCAGCAGGGCGCGATGATGTACTGGAACCCCGAGCAACCCTCGAGGCAGTTCTTCTTCAACGACCGCGATCCCGGAACAGGCAAAGTCTTCACAGCTCTTTACGACATCGTGGACAGGAAGCGCGTGAAGGAATTTCGTTTCGATGCGACGCCAGCGGCCAATGGCGGCGTCAAGCAAGATGGCGGCGCATTCGCGGCCATCAATTACGCGCGGATGGCGCGGCTGCGACCGGTCACGGGTTATCCGAGTGCGTGGGACTGGACGGAGGGCGTCAACCATCCGCAGGACGATGGGCTGTTCGTCGTGGATGTGAAGAGTGGGACGCGAAAGCTGATCGTCTCGTTCCGACAGATGCGCGATGCGCTGATCGCAAAGTATCCGCATCTCGACGACCGCGCTCTATTCCTGAATCACACGCTCTGGAACCGCGAAGGCGATCGCATCTTCTTCTTCGTGCGCGCGGATTTCAACGACCCGAAGCGGCGCGTCAACATCCCGATGACGGTGAAGCCCGACGGGACAGAGCTCGTCGAGCAGCGCATCTTCATCGGCGGCCATCCTGAATGGGACTTCAAGTCGCGGATGATCGGCAGAGTGGAAGACAAGCTGGTGGTGTACGACGCGCTGAAGCAGGAGCTCGTCGAGACGATCGGTGGTCCAGAGATGTTTCGCGATCCGGAAGGGGACACCGCGCTCTCGCGCGATGGCAGATGGATCGTCAACGGTGCTCCCACCGGCGCGACGATGCACTATACGATTGTGAGGCGCCCGGACCGAGCGTTCATCAAGACCGAAAATTTCAACCGCACGGGCTACGAAGGCGGCGACCTGCGCATCGACCCGGCGCCGACCTGGAACCGCGAGGGCAATCGCTTCGCCTTTCCAGCACTCGCGAAAGACGGCACCCGCCAGATATTCGAAATCCGCGTTATCGAGAAGAAGTAACGCGCGACTCGTTAGTAGCCGTAGTCGTCGTACCCGTCGTCGCCGTACCCGTCGTCATAACCGTCGCCGTATGGATTCGAGGGCGCCGGCGCGGGCGCAGACGGGTCTGGTGCCGGCGGCACTTGCGACGGATCGGATGGAAGAGGCCCACCTGTCGGCATCGCCTGGACAGGCACTATCTGTCCCGTCATCGACGGATGAATCGTGCAGCGATAGCTCACCGTCTCCGTAGCCAGCGGTATGGGAATGCTCGACTGACCTGGCGCGATGTTCCCGACCGGCGTGCCGTTGTCGAGAACGATGTCGTGCGGGACGAAGTCGTTATTCATCCAGACGATCGTGTTGCCAATCGCGGCTTGCAAGGGATTTGGCGCGAACGCGGCGGTCCCGAATGTTCCGACCATGTTGATGGTCAGCTGAACGGGTGGCACTGGGATTCCCCCCGGAGCCGGCATCCCATCGGGCGGGGGAACTTGCTCGGGATTGGGCGGCGGAGACGTTTCTGGATCCGGCATCGTCCCGGGCTCGGGATCCTCGTAACCGTCGCCGTCTTCGTCGATGCGGCGCGGCGCGAACCTCGCAGCCGACCGTGGCGCCTCTTCGGAGGCGCGCGAAGACGAGAGCGAAGGCGACGTCGGCGACATCCCGCGCTCGCCGCACGCGGAGAGGACTCCTGCGAACACGGCAATCGCAGCGAATCCGGAGAGGGCATTAGTTCGCATGATGTGAGGTTCTTGTGCGAACGCAATCCCAATACCATACGAAATCGACGAGAATGGCGTGAATTAGTGATAGATCCAATTAGCTGGCTTACGTAACGCGAAACGACTTACGTGGACGTGGAGGTCTTATGCGCCGAACAGCTGCATTCAGCCTGACGACCGCTTTTCTCGGCCTGTTCACGGTGGCGGCTTGTTCTGACCCGGCCGTCGTCGTTCAGGCGCGCTGATTTCCTCGTGCTCGACGCCAACCCGCTCGACGACATCAGCAACACGCGGAAAATTTCGGCTGTCTACTGCGTGGCGCCGCGATCGATCGCGCCGCGAGCAGGGCGCGGATGAATGGGCGGGCTTCAACTAACGGGTGACAGGCGGTTCTGGGTTCTAGGTGCTGGGGTTCTGAGGTTCTGGTTCTCTAAGTTCTGGGTTCTGGTTCTGGGTTCCGCGAATCCAGAACCGGTATCGCTGGCGATGGGCGCTCGAACGCGTTGCAGTGTCCACCGGGGAGACACGCTTCCTGAAGCGAACCATCGCGAGCGACGCGACGCGCGGCGCAGCCGGAAACGCATCGGGAGGCGTGGGATCCGCGTGGCGACTGCGAAGCAACGCACTCCTCGACCGGCGGCGACACCTCGCCGGGAGATGCCCTCCGCGGGAAACGTCACACCGTGACGTTTCCATACGCACTTAGCGCGAATCCGAGTGCCTTCCAACCGGGGAGACAGGCTTCCTGAAGCGAACCATCGCGAGCGACGCGACGCGCGGCGCAGCCGGAAACGCATCGGGAGGCGTGGGATCCGCGTGGCAACGGCGAAGCAACGGACTCCTCGACCGGCGGCGACACCTCGCCGGGAGATGCGTTTCCCGCGTCGTCGAGCTGGTTTGCGGAAGGAAGTGTGTCTCCCCGGGTGGAAAGAGGATCGGGTGCGCTAAGTGCGAAGCGGAGCCTCTCCCGCGTCGTCGAGCTGGTTCGCGGAAGGAAGCGTGTCTCACCGGTGGAACATGTGCCTCGGCGCTGCCGGGGCTCATAGAGATATATCTACCGAGTACTCTCCAACCGACACGCGAAGTTCGCGGCGTCGTCTGTGCTTCCCGTTCCTTTGTAAACCGCAACTTCCGGATACGGACAGAGTGGCCGCGAGCGATCGAGCATCGCGGTGGGCCGGGTGATGGTGGCCCTCACCTGATTCGGCGCGATGCCTGCCTCGACCCAGCGCTCGAGTGCGTGGACCATGTCGAAAGTATTTGGTCCGTCCCCGCCGCTGCAGTGTCCCATGCCCGGCGCCATGAAGAGGCGATACGAGCCGTGCACGTTGTTCCTGCCACCCGCCGCCTGCACTGCGCGCTCGTAATATTGCGTCGCGCCGGCGGGCGCAATCTGCGGATCGCTCCAGCCGTGATACGAAATCAGCTTGCCGCCGCGGTCGATGAACGGTTTGAGATTCGGGTCGAGCGCGTTGATCGTGTCGTTGTCCCGTTCTTCCGCGAGGACGATGTCGGAGTCCCAGTTGAACTTCTGGATGTCCCAGGTCGGATCGCCAAAGACGAGGAAGCGGAACTGATCGAGCCCGGTGGCACGCGCAGATGCAGTCCATCCGAGATCGGTCCATCCCTTCTCGCTGCCAGGTTCGAGCCCGTGGATCGCGCGCTTGCTCTTCGGATTTACGGCCCCCGCGTAAATCATCCGCGCGGTCTCGACCTGAGGCGGCGTCAGGCACGACGCCGAATCAGCGCCCTTGCAAGCGAGGACGCCCGGATCAAACTTGCAGCGCCTCGGATTCTCAATCACGCCGTCTTTCACGCCATCGAGCAGATCGCACGATGCGAGCGCGGCGGTGTGAAGAAGCTGCCGTTGCGGCTCCCCGAGGCGCGCGGCTTCGTTTTGCTCCAGATGTTTCGCGATGCGCACCGCTCCTGCTGCGCGTCCGGTCCAGTCGAGACCTGGCGCCCCGGCGATGATGCCGTTGAAATCGGTGGGGAAGCGCTGCGCGGCTTTCATGGCCTGACGTCCGCCCGCAGAGCAGCCGTTGAAGTACGAAAATTTCGGCGCGCCGCCGTAATAGGCCTCGATGATGGCCTTCGACGCGGTAGCGGTCTCGTGCATTGCGCGCCATCCGAAGTCGATGACCTTTTCCGGATGCCCGAGGGCCCAGCTCGCGCCACCGCCGGTATGTCCCGTATCGGTCGAGCTCGTCGCATACCCGCGGGCCAACGCCGTCGTCATCGCGGAATGCCCGATGGTGCCGTTGAACGCGCCGTTGCCGACCGCCTGATACTTTCCATTCCAGTTCGACACCGGCATCAAGACTTCCATTTTTATCTCAGAGTCGGACGAGGGTCGCAGCGTGGCAGTGACACGGCAGGCTTCAGGGACCGTCACTGAGCCGGTACCGGGTCCGGCGCTGAACTTGACGCCGGGTGGAGGTGCGGGATCAATTTTCGCTTGCGTGATCGTCGCGCCAGGCAGTTTCAGCGCTGTGAGCCCTTCGCATGAGCCCGCAGCGTGAACCTGGACGGGCTGGCGGAGACCGGCGAACAACGCGACCGTGAGGCCGCACATGACAACGGCGGCGAAACGAATCACAATGCGCATACGTAGTTTCCTCAGATGCGAGTAATTTACCCGATGATGCGTTCGCTTACCTACGTTCTTTGCGCCGTCGCTGCCCTGTTTGTAGCCCCGGTCCTGGCGTCCCCGCCCGCGGAGGCGCCCCCTGCGGGATCTGTTGCCGCCGAGGCCGCAGCCACCGATACCGCTCCCGTCATTGACGGCAGTGTGCTGGATGACAAGGCATGGGCGACCGCTAAAGTCATCACCGGGTTTTGGCAGACGACCCCGGACGAAGGGCAGCCGGCGTCCGAGAACACAGAGGTGCGCGTCATCTACACCGAAACGGCGCTCTACATCGGAGTCGTCAACTACGATCGCACGCCCGAGCTCATCATCAGCTCCGAGAGCCGCCGCGATGCGTCGCTCACCAACACCGACAGCTTTCTCGTGATCCTCGATACCTTTCGCGATCGGCAGAACGGGTTTGTGTTCGGTACCAGTCCCGCAGGCATCGAGTACGACGGACAGGTGATCGGCGAAGGACAAGGTGGTGGAGGTGGCGGCGGCGGAGGAGGAGGCGGCGGTGGTGGTGGTGGAGGTGGCGGCGGCGGCGGCGGCGGAGGAGGCGGTGGTGGTGGCGGTCAAGCCGGAGGTTCGGGCGGCGGGTTCAACATCAACTGGGACGGTTCGTGGCAGGTGGAATCGCACGTGTTCGAGGGTGGCTGGAGCGCGGAGTTCGCCATCCCGTTCCGCACGCTTCGCTTTCCAGCGCGCGACGTGCAGGAGTGGGGCATCAACTTCCAGCGCAACATCCGCCGTCGCAACGAGACCTGGTACTGGGCCCCGCTTCCGCGGCAATACGACCTGAACCGCGTGTCCCTGGCTGGTACGTTGTCGGGCCTTGCGATTCCCGCGCAGCGCAACCTGCAGTTGACGCCGTATCTCCTGGGCACGAGCAAACAGGACGGGAACGCCCTGCAGGGCTCGAAGGAAGATGGGGAGTTCGGCATGGACGTGAAGTACAGCATCACGCCCAGCCTGACCCTCGACGGAACCTACAACACGGACTTCGCGCAGGTCGAAGTCGACACGCAGCAAATCAACCTGGATCGCTTCAACCTGTTCTTTCCGGAGAAACGTCCGTTCTTTCTCGAAAACGCAGGGCTCTTCTCGGTCGGCATCGGCGGCGAGGCCGAAGTGTTTTTCAGCAGGGCCATCGGAATCGGCCCCGACGGTCTCACTATTCCGATCGTCGCCGGTGGCCGGCTGTCGGGACGCCTATCGCCGCGGACGAGCGTTGGCATCATCAACATGCAGACGGAAGAAGAGGAGCTTCGCGGCATCCCGGCCAACAACTTCAGCGTCGCGCGCGTTCAGCACGAGCTGCCCAATCGTTCAGCGGTCGGCGCGATGTTCGTGAACCGCCAGGCGACGGGCGACCTCGCCGGCGATCTCGACTACAACCGCAGCTACGCCTTCGATGCGCGCGTGGGATTCGGACAGAACGGTCTCGTGAACGGGTTCGTCGCGCGCACGCAGACGCCCGGTCTGACGGGCGAGCAGTACGCGTTCAACATCGGCGCCTCTCGCAACACCGAAAAGTGGCGGCTCGGCGCCGGTTACGCCGAGGTCGGCGACGACTTCAACCCCGAGGTCGGGTTTCCTCGCGCGCGAGAACGGCTTCCGCAAGACGGAGTTCTCGGTCAACCGGAACATCCGCTTGCAGCCCGGCACTTTCTGGAAATTCCATGAGCTGCGGCCGCATGTCGGCTACGACTCGTACTGGAACTCCGAAGGTCTCCTCGAGTCGCGTCGAGTGCACATCGACCAGCACTGGCAGTTCCGGGCAGGCCACGAATTTCACACCGGCATGAATCTGACCGCGGAAGGTGTCACCAGCCCCTTCGAGATCTACCCCGGCGTCATCGTCCCGATCGGAAATTACGAACACAGCGAGGCCCAGCTCGTGGCGTTTACGAATCAGGGCGCGCCGGTGTCGGCTCGTATGAGGCTTACGTTCGGCGGGTTCTTCGGTGGATCGCGCGTCGTGACGGCGCCCCAGGTGCTCGTCAGGATCAGCGACATTTTCTACACCGAGGTCATCTGGACCCGCAACGACGTCGACTTGAGCGGAGGAGCGTTCGTCACCAACCTCGTCAGCTCGCGAGTGTCGTACTCATTCAACCCGCGCGTGTATGTGCAGGCGCTGCTGCAGTACAACGACCGGGCGAATCTCTGGTCGAGCAACATTCGATTCGGCTGGCTCAATCAGGCGAACACCGGGCTCTTCGTCGTCTACAACGACACGCAGGGGATCGCTGATTCGCCGTTGATGCGCGCGGATCGGAGCCTGACGATCAAGTTCAGCCGCCTGGTCGATTTGCTGAACTAGCGGCCCTCATGCCTCACCGCGAAGACGCAACGGCGCTACGCAAAGACCGGTCGTGAATCTTCTCAGCCTCGAAGGACGCTCGGCGGTCGTTACCGGCGGCGCCAAAGGCATCGGCGCCGCAACGGCTCGCGTGCTCGAGCGCTCTGGCGCGCGCGTGGCGGTTTTCGACCTGCAAGCCTCAGTCGGTACCCCGGTCGACGTGACCAGTGAATCCGCAGTGAGAGACGCGTTCGCGCGTGTGGCCGACGAGTTCGGCGGCATCGACATCCTCGTGAACAACGCCGGACGGGTGGCGCGGAAGCCCGCCGTCGATCTGGAGGTTCGCGAGTGGCAGGCGGTGATGGACGTGAACCTGACCGCGACGTTCGTGTGTTCGAGAATCGCGCATCCCTATATGAAGACCCGCGGCGAGGGCTCTATCGTCAATGTCGCGTCGATCATGGGTCTTTCCGGCGGTCTTTTTCCTAACGCGTCGTATCAGGCGTCGAAAGGGGGCGTCGTGAATCTGACGCGGGCGCTCGCGCTCGAGTGGGCGGCAGACGGCATCCGCGTCAACGCGGTCGCGCCGACGTTCGTCGACACCGAAATGACCGCGGCGATTTTCTCGAACCCCGACCTGATCACCAGCGTGATGCAGCACACCCCGCTCGGCCGCCTTCCAGTCCCCGATGATGTTGCCGCGGCCATCCTTTTCCTCTGCAGCGACGCAGCCCGCTGCATCACGGGCATCGTTCTTCCAGTAGACTCAGGGTATCTCGCTCGGTGAGCGAAAAGAGGAGACCATGAGCTTTTGTGACCATTGTGAAGGACAGCGGTTCGATCGCGCGCAGGTGCTGCGCGCGCTTCGTGCGATGCGGAAGAAGATGCGGGCCGCGCAGGCGACCGGCGATGCCGAACAGATAATCGCCGTGGCGATCGAGACGGTGCGAACGCTGGAAATTCCGCATTTCGACTGGTTCGATGAAGTCGTCGACGGCGAAGTGATTCACTGATTCGATCGATGAGGCTTCTCCCGCACATCACTCTGATTCTTCTGTTCGGCCTCGCTTCTGCTGCCGGCGCGCAGTCAGGCGCCGTCTACGTGAATCACGACACGGTAAATGCAGCGCTGGCGAAGGGCGGCGCGCTTGCCGACACGCCGCAGGCTCGTGTTGCGGGCGTCCACAAAGACAAGCCGGGCGCGCTCGACACGCAGAAGGGAACGACGATTATTTATGTCACAGGCGGCGAAGGCACGCTTGCGGCCGGCGAACGAACCGAGCGCCTGACGAAAGGCGACGTGCTGCTCGTCCCTGCCGGCACTACGCAGTCGTTTACGAGCGTCGCGCCATCGATTAGTTACCTGCTGATTACGGTGCCGGTGCTCGCTTCAGGCGCGAAAGCAGAAATGGTCTACGCCGGCCACGACAAAGTTGCGGCGACGATGAAGAAAGCCGGGCCGCTGGCGGACGGACCGAATCTTCGAGTGTCGGGCGGCTATCGCACCGGCCCATATGCGCCTGCGGATTACCGGCCCGACGTGGAAATTCATCAGAATGAGGCGGACCTGTTTTACGTCGTCGAAGGGCGCGCGACGCAGGTGCTCGGCGGAGATGTCATCGGCGGCAAACAAACGGCGCCGGGTCAGATTCGCGGGTCGAAGATCGAGGGTGGGCAGACGTATCAGCTCGGTAAAGGCGACGTCATGTGGGTTCCCGCCGGCATGCCTCACTGGTTTCCGGAAATCCCCGAGCCGCTCAGCTATCTGCTGGTGAAAGTCTTTTACTAGCTGGTGGGTGGTGGGTGGTAGCGAGAGAGTGGCCCCGCCGTTGCACTGGGAGGCCGAGCTGCTACGCCGGATACTCCGTTCGCTGCCACTGGGGATCCTTCATCAGCGCTTCGTACTCGTGCGGGAAAATCCGCTGCTTGGGATACTTGCAGGCGAGCACGAACAGCTGTTTCTCTTCGTGCCAGTCGGCTCTCGCGATGGTGCACTCGAAGGCCATATCCGAGCCGATGCTGACCGCGATTTGCGATCCTGGCGGAGGAAACGCAGGAACTTGAACGACCTTCCGAAACCTGACGAGTGAGTTGTCGATGCGCTGGGTTTTTTCTTCGTCTACCTTGACCGTCAGCGTGGGAATACGCAGCTCGATTTCAACGTCCATTGGCATCAATTATAGACGCGTTTTCCGCCGAGATGGTTGCGCCGGCACGGTAACCGTCGCCGGCCGCAATCACGCGTTCCGCGGCCTTGCTTTTGACACCTTGCGCTGGAGGCGGTGAATCAGGCTCGCATGTTTGCGGTACCGGAGCTCTCGGCTCGCCCTGTTCGGTGGCACAGGCCTTTAGGCCTGAGATCCGCGTGCCGACGGCGACGAAACGGACTCTTCGACTGGCGGCGACACCTCGCGGAGATGCCCTCCGCGGAAAACGCGCCGCTGGCGCGTTTTCATAGCGTTTAGCCTTCGCTGACCAACGCTCGGCTAAACGCAAAGCGGAGCCTCCCGCGGGAAACGCCACGCGTGGCGTTCCATGCGCACTTAGCGACCGAACGCGTACCGTGTCCGCCGGGGAGACAGGCTTCCTGAAGCGAGCCATCGCGAGCGACGCGACGCGCGGCGTAGCAAGGAAACGCATCGGGAGGCGTGAGATCCGCGTGGCGACGGCGAAGAAACGGACTCCTCGACCGTCGGCGACACCTCGCCGGGAGATGCGTTTCCCGCGTCGTCGAGCTGGCTCGCGGAAGGAAGCGTGTCTCCCCGGTGGAAGATGCATCCCGACGCGCTAAGTGCGAAGCCGAGCACCGAACAGGGTCGCGGAGCGAGTGCGCTATTTCACGGCCTCGCACAGACCGTACGTACTGCTCGGGTCTCGAGGTCCAGCCCGTCAGCCGCGTCGACGTGAACTCGTGTCGCGTGTGGACGGCCTTGAAGTTTCCGCCCGCCCGGCTATCTCTGTCGGCGAACACCGACGTCAGATACACAGACCCCGACACGTTCATCGCCATGAAGTGAAGATTACTGGCGAGCAGCCGGACGGTGATGTGAGGCGCGCCCGCGTCTGGCGCCGACACCTCCGTCACGTTCGCCGTGCCGTCCTGAGTATCGATGGCGTCGAACACCATCGACAACTTTGCCGGCGTCAGCTCGACGGCCGGCACAGCGTCTTTGTCCCAGGTACCGAGAGCCTTCTGCGTGAAGGTGCATTTGAGGCGCTGAACGTCCGTCAGAGGAACGGGCGCGGGCGTCTGTGCGTGCGTCGAGCACATCATCGCGACGAGCACGACAGCGAGGCAAGACCAGCATCGCATCATCTGTAAGTTCTCCTCGGTGCGAGCATTCTTTCGCACACGGTACGCTCTATGCAATGTAATCAGCGGAGGGCTTTATGCTGTTTAAATTTACTACGCCTACGCTTTTTGCGTGTGCGCTTGCGATGACAATTCCGATGACCGTTGATCTTGATGCACAGGGTGCGCGCATTCGGTTCGAATCGATGGATGCGAACAACGACGGCGTCATCACGCGTGCCGAGTGGCGCGGCTCTGACCGCGCATTTTCAAACCAGGACTGGAACGGCGACGGACGACTCTCCGGGCAGGAGGTCGCCATCGGCGGGCGGCGGAACCAGAATTTCGAAGAGGCCGACCACATCCCGAATCGGTACGAGCGCAACGTCAGTTGGACGCAGGCCGGTTTCGACAACCTCGACCACAACCGCGATCGCACAATCACATCGAACGAGTGGCATTTCGACGTCGAAACGTTCCGCCGCGTCGATCGGAACCGCGATGGCGCGCTCGATCAGGCCGAATTCCTCGGCACTGACGTAGACGACGTCCGCGACACGAGCTTCGACGACCTCGACTGGAACAATAACGGCCGCGTCGAGCGGTCCGAGTGGTCTGGCAGCCCCGCGGTATTCACGGATCTCGATCGCAACCGCGACGGCGTTCTCAGTCGCTTCGAGGTCGTCGGTGGCGTAGATACGCCGAACGATACGTGGGATCAGTTTGCTTCGCTCGACTACGACCGCAACGGATCGCTCGCGCGCGAGGAATGGCACTGGTCGAACATGTCGTTCAACCAGCGCGACGCGAACCGCGACGGCAGGCTCTCGCGGCAGGAATTTGCAGCCGGGGGTGGCTCGCCGGGCGCCGTCGGGACGTCGGGTACTCAGCAGCGAACGGTTCGCGTCAACTCGCAACAGCGATGGGTCGACTCGGGCATCGTCGTGCGCGCGGGCGACACAGTTACGCTCGATGCCCGCGGCAACATTCAGATGAGCGACAACCCGCAGGATACGGCGAACCCGGCCGGCTCGACGACGGGGCGCAGCGCTCCAGATGCGCCGGTACTGAATCAGCCCGCCGGCGGGCTGATTGCTCAGATCGACAACTACGGCCCGATCTATGTGGGCGGACGGCGTTCGTTTACGGCGCCGGTGAGCGGGCGGTTGTTTTTCGGCGTCAACGACGATCACCTCGCCGACAACAGAGGCGAGTTCGCGGTGAACGTCAACGTCGCCCCGCGGAGTGCCCCGCGGTAGTAGAAGACGGCTCGAACGCACGGCTGGGGCAACTTCGGCGATAATCGCCCCGGCCGTGCGCATTGTTTTTCTGATTCTCGCGTTGACTGCAGGGACACTCTCCACGCTGATCGCGCGTCAGTCTGGAATGGCAGCCGATCCCAAATTGCAGAGTCAGCTCAAGCAACTGTTTCCCGCGGCGACGCTTTCGCCAAAAATTCCAGATCCACCTCACTACAAGGCCTTTGCGCCGACCCCTCAGGCCGTTGCCGGCCTTGCATTCTGGACGACAGAGATCGAGCCGCTCGAGCGCGGATACGACGGTCCCATCAAGATTCTTGTCGGCATGGATACGAAGGGGATTCTCACCGGCATCATCGTCGCCTCGCATAACGAGCCGTATGGCGACTTTTCGGTCGACAGGCCCGAGTTCGCCGCGCAGTTCAAAGGCAAGAGCATTCGCGATCCGTTTCGCGTAGGTGGCGACATCGACGCTGTGTCGAGAGCCACAATCACGGTCACCAGCGCGGCGCGGGCGATTCGAATCAGCGCGAGGCGGATGGCCACGCAACTGCTCGCGCCGCCGGCACCCACTAAATGAAACCTTGGCAGGGCAGAGGGCATAGGGCAGCGGGCAGAACGCGCGCAACGCGTTGTGCCTCGGTCGTTCTTCTAGCCATGATGATACTGGTCTTGCCCATGGCGACGTTGCCGGCGGCGCAGGCGACCCAGGCGCCGGCAGCGCCGGCTGACGATCCCTGGAACTTCGAAGAAGAGGAAGAGCCGGTTGAAACCTGGCAGCAGGTTGTCAACGCGCAGGCCGTCGACATCGGCCTCTTCGCGGCGTTTGCGGCGCTCGCGATGACGAGCTTCTTTCGCAAGAGCGTGACGTTGAAATACGTCACGCTCGTCGCCGCGGTCGCCTACCTCGGCGTGTACAAGAGCCAACTGCTGTCGATCGTGAACATCTTTGGCGTGATGGGGGGGAACCTGCCGATCTTCAAATACAACCTCGGTTGGTATTTCTTCGCGCTGTTTGCGGTGGCGACGACGGTGCTGTGGGGAAGACTGTATTGCGGGCGCGTATGCGCCTACGGCGCGCTGACGCAGCTGCTCGACCCGATCGTGCCTGCGCGGTTCCGTTACGACGTGCCGCTGCGCATCGAGCGCCATGCGTCGAAGATCAAATACGGCATCCTCGGTGCAGTGTTGATCTATTTTCTCGCCACGCGCGACATGTCGATCTACCGCTACGTCGAGCCGTTCTGGATGTTCACGGGACACGAAACGGCGGCGATGTGGATAGCGCTCGGCGTGCTGCTCGTGGCGACGGTCTTCGTCAGAAATCTGTACTGCAGGTTCCTCTGTCCGCTCGGTGCCGCGCTTGGCTTGCTGTCGAAGATGACGATCTTCGGCATCAAGCGCTGGTCCGAATGCAACACCTGTAAGCTGTGCGAGAAAACCTGCCACTGGGGGGCTATCGAGGGGCCGAAGATCATCATGACGGAGTGCGTGCGCTGCGACGACTGCGAGCGCCTCTACATGGACCAGCAGAAGTGCCCGCACTGGATCATCATCCGCCGCAAGAGCGAGCTTCTCGCCCGCCAGCCTCCGGTGCCGCAGTTGTAGCGGTAACTTCCATGCTCATGGATTCGCCCTTTCCACCGACACTCGCGGCGACGTTCTGCTCGCAGCCAACGTGTTTTCGAGTGTCCATTGGCTGCTCTGCAGAACATCGCCGTGAGTGTCGTTGCATGAGGGCGGCTTGACAGCACCGGGGCTTGCGCCGATGTTCTGCGGCGCGGGCAGTGGATACTCAGAAACACGCTGCCCGCAAGCAGAACGTCGGCGCGAGACCCGGTGAGAGAGTCGCGGATGGCCTAAGCCGCGATCGCAGAACCTTCGATATTGCAGAACTCAGGGGAACTCAGATTTTTCGTACTCGTCTACCGGTTTGGTGATTTTGCTAAGCGAACACCGTGGCGTGGGTTTCGCATTCCAGCCGCGTATGGCGGAGAAGTCTTTGGAAGAGCGCGTCGCTGCCGTCGAGGCGCAGCTAGGAGACAAGACCCTCGCGGAGCGATTCGCGGAGGTCGAAAAGAAGGTCGAGGCCCAACTCGAGCCGATCAAGCGCGACCTCACCACTATCAGGCACGCGCTAAACGTCATCCTCGCGCGCCGCGTGTAGCGCCCGCTCACAGTTCCGATTCGTCTGGATCGACATCGAGTTCATCGAGGTCGACGTCGTCTGCGTCGCCGTCGTCCAGAATCGGAAACTCCTCGTGCTCGATTCCCTCGATGTCGTCGACTTCCGATTCAACATCATCGTCATGTTCATTCATGGCAACATCCGTAACGAGCTAAGTCATGGCACATTTGTCGGCGGCGCAACTATGCGGATCTTGTCTCGCAACCCCGACGAGATGAGCACTTCGTTCTTTTCCGACACGATGATGCCTTCGACGTCGGGCAGACGCTCGATGAGCGCCATCCCGGCATCGGGTCCCAGGATGAACACGCCGGTCGAGAGACCGTCTGCGAGCACCGCGCGGTTGGCGACTATCGTTACGCTTCGCGCGCCGCGCGCGGGTTCGCCAGTGGCCGGGTCGAGAATGTGATGATAGCGCTTGCCGTCCTTGATGAAAGACCGCTCGTAGTCGCCCGATGTACTGAACGTCCCATCCGAGAGATCCAGCTCTGCAAAACTGCGGTTTGCCGGGCCTCGCGGGTCCTGAACTCCGAGCCGCCAGGGTTTTCCGTCTTTCAGTCCGCCCACGTAGATATCGCCGCCGCTTTGAACCACGAAGGCACGAAGGCCACGAAGACGCAGTATCTCGGCGGCCCGATCGACGGCGTAGCCTTTGCCGATGCCTCCGAGGTGGACTGACATGCCTTTGCGGCGGAGGAAGACGGTTCCCGCCGCCTCATCTATCTGAACCGCGCGGTAATCGATCAGCGGCAGACGCCGGCGCACCTCGCCCATGTCTGGTATGAGGTTGTCCTTATCGTGGTCGAACTTCCAGAGACCAGCGAGCGCGCCGAAGGTGACGTCGAACTTTCCGCCGGTCCACTCGCTGATCTGTCGCGCGGTCGTCAGCACCTCGCGCACCTCGGGGCCTGCCGGCACGGGCCGAACGCCGGCGTCGCGATTGATGCGCGAGACGTCGCTGCCGGGAAGCCACGTGCTCATGAGTTGTTCCAGGCGCGCGAACTCGTCGAACACGTCATTGAAGGCGGCCTTCGCGGCGGGTTCGTCGGCGGTCCATGCCGTGAGGGTGAGAGTAGAGCCCATGGACAGGCGCGACGATGAGACAGCCTGTCCCACAGCAGTGGCCGAAGGTGGCTGCGCGCAGCCGGCGACAAGCGCCGCCGATGCGATCCACGCGCGTCGTGTCACCGCGTCTTCGTCCTTTGGCTCGCGCGGACCACCTCGAACGCGCCGACGTGTTGCGGCGTGCCGTTGATGATGACTTCGACGGCATGGCGTCCGGGCTGCGGCTTGCGGGTCGTGTGGACGGCCAGCGAGACGGACGTCTGCAGTTCGAGCCGGCCGCGCGGCGCCAGCGTCGCTCGCGACAGCTTGAACACCTTCGGTGAGGATTTGCCGCCGGCTTTCACGAAGTGCACCGCGATGTCGACGAGCAGATCCTGCGGCGCTCGCGCCTTGCTGCGCACAACAAATCCGATCGAGACTCGTCCTCCGATATTGACGCGCTTTGGCGAGATGTGCACCTGCTCGATCGCTGCGGACGGTTTCCTTCCGTAACCGAGCAGACGTAAAGCATCGGCGTCGCCGCGCTTCACCGCACTTCTCAGCGCGTGTTCGACGAGCGCGCGCCGCTCGGCGGACGCGTTTTCGAGCCACGCCGCGCATGTGCGCGCGAGCAGATCCGGTCGAACCTTGCCCAGGTCGTTCAGGTTGTTCGCCACACTGCGGCGAACGAGCGTCGCCGGATCGTCTTTCAACAGCTCGAGCAGTTCGAGCACGCGTTCGGGATGCTGATCGAGCCACGCCACGCGCATCGCCCACGGCAGGCGCAAACGTGTTCCTTCGGAGACCAGGCGGCGCACGTGAGGGTTCGTGTCTCGTACCCACCGGCGCAGGACGGCGAACGTCTGCTCCGGATATTTCGCGATGTACGGCCGGATGCTCGATTCGGCGCTGAAGCGCTTGGTCAGCTCATATTGCGCCTGCATCGACTCGTTGAAGTAATCGAGCCCGCGCTCGGCGACGAAAAGCACGTGCGGCAGGTAAAAAAAGGGCGCCATGCCGGCGCCTACCAACTCATCGGACGCGTGCTCGGGGCCGAGCGAGCGGACGAGTACGTCGATGGCGGCGGGATACGACGCGGGCAGGTGTGCCTCGAGCGCCCGCGCGATGTGCTTGCCGCGATCGAGGAGCTCGAGCTGGTCGAGGCCTGTGCACGCCTGTTTGACAAACTGTCGCTTCGCAAAAGCCGGATGGACGCGCTCGAGTTCGTCCGCGAGCCGGCGAACGAGCTGCGGCGAGAAAAATAATTTCAGCGGCTCAGCCACGCACGTATTTTTTCATACTCGCGAGCATCTTGCATCCGATTCCGATCGGCTTCATAGTGATCGTTTTGCGAGGAGGTTCCCATGGCAAAAGCAGCGAAGCCGGTCCCCGAGGGCTATCACACCGTTACGGCTCACCTGATGCTGGACAACGCCGCGCAGGCAATCGAGTGGTACAAGAGAGGGTTCGGCGCTCAGGAAGTAGGCCGCCATCTTGGCCCTGACGGCAAGATCATGCACGCTGTCATCAAAATCGGCGGTTCGCTTGTGATCATGAATGACCTGATGCCCGGACAGAAAGGACCAAAGGCCTACGGCGGATCGCCTGCGTCCTTGTGGCTGTATGTGGAAGACTCCGACGCGCTCTTCAACCAGGCTGTCGGGGCCGGCGCGAGCGTCGTGGTGCCCCTGGGCGATCAGTTCTGGGGCGACCGGGGCGGCGCGGTGACCGATCCAGCCGGCTACACCTGGTGGATCGCCACGCGCAAAGAAGACCTCACGACGGCCGAGCTCGAGCAGCGCGCGGCGGAGTTCTTCAAGCAGATGCAGCAGCCCACGGTCCACTGACGTCTGCCGGTGCACCGCGCGAGAAACTTTCTTTCTCGCGCGGTGTCTCCTGTCTTGGGGACAATCGCATAGAGACCAATGATCTACATCGATTCGGTCATCGTGGACATGATCGAACGCGCCTGCCGCCGCTTTCAGCGGCTGACGGGCCGCACCAACGTGTGGCTCGCCGTCCAACTGACCAACCTCAGCATCGTCGTCTATTTCGTCTGGGCGGGGTTGGCGTTTTCCAGCGCGGACGTCGCGGTGCGAATCTTCGTCGGGCTCTTCTGCGTCGCCCTCTTGTTCGTGCTCGTGAAGACGCTCTTCAGGGAATCGATCGAAGCCTACGAGAGCAGCGCGTATCGACGCGTGGCGAACCGCGTGAAGAATCCCAGGCGCGTGCGCGATGCGTTGCTCCGCATCTCGTTTCTCACGCTCGCAATCGTGCTGCCGTATCCAGCCATCGTCGTCTATGTCGAGATGCAGGCGCAGATTCTCCTGCTGAGCTACCCCCTCATCGTATTGACGACGGCCGTGCTCTATCTGCTGGCGTGCGATCCGCTGCCACCCTCGGAGGTGAAGGCGAAGGAACCGCAGATTGCCGCCAGGCCAGTGCGGTTGGAGGCGGACACCTAACCAGCACTTCCAGCGGTTCTAGGTTCTGGGTGCTTGGTTCTGGGGTTCTGGTTCTGGGTTCTTGTGTTCTTGGTTCGCTGGCATGGTCCGGCTGAAGCCGGACACTACCCGGGACACTACGTGCAGAACCCGGCACGCAACCCAGAACCAGGGCTAGGAACGTGCCCAAACCCTTACAAAGTCGCGGTTAGTCCATCGCGCTGTCGCGACAAAACGCGACAAGAAAGTCGCTTCCCCCATAGTAAAATTGGAGGTCAAAGAGGACTATTTCATGCGGCTTAGACCCACGCGCCGCCTTCGCACTGCACGCTTCGGTGCCCACGCGGCTTTACTTGCGGCCATGCTTGTCGCAACCGGTCTGGGTGTCGCTGCGCAAGGCGGAGGCACTGCCAATACTACTGTCGGGGGAACGCGCGCCGGTATGCCCGCTCCGGCGGCCACTCACCCGGCGTCGGTTGCCGAAGCCGCTCAGCGTCAAGACAAACAGGCGGTGCAAGCGCTGCTGAAGAAGAAGGCCGACGTCAACGCGACGCAACCCGACGGCGCCACGGCGCTCCACTGGGCTGCTTACACGCAGGACGCCGAAATCGTCGCTCAGCTCATCCGCGCGGGCGCGAACGTCAACGTCAGGAACAATTACGGCGTCTCGCCGCTCGCGCTTGCGGCGAAACACGGTAACGCGAACATCGTCGGCCAGTTGATGAAGGCGGGCGCCGATCCGAACGACCCGGTCAACTACGTAAACTCCGGAGAGACGCCGTTGATGCATGCCGCGCGCGCGGGCAGCGTCGAGGCGGTCAACATGCTGCTCCTCGCGGGTGCCCAGGTGAACGCGCGCGAAAGCTGGAACGGGCAAACGGCGCTCCACTGGGCTGCCGCCGAAGGCCACGGCGCGGTCGTCGAGGCGCTTATCGAAGGCGGCGCCGACATTCGCCACCGATCGAACGCGGGAACAACGCCGTTCATGTTCGCCGTTCGTAAAGGCGATATGCCAACGGTGAACGCGTTTCTCGCCGCAGGCGCCGACGTCAACGAGAGGCGTGCGGATCTTGCGAGGCCGCTGCTTGTCGCGATCATCAACGGTCACGAAGATCTCGTCGACCTGCTGCTCGAGAAGGGCGCCGATCCGAACGCCGAGGGAGGATCGACCGATCTGTCGGTGCAGGGTTCGAAGGCCCGCCCCATCAAGATCACGCTGCAGACGCCTTCGTATCGCGATCAGCTGAAGGACGTCGGCACTGAAGGCGGAAACGGCGGGAACAACAGCTGGGGCCGGCCGCTGCAGGCCGCGGTGCACGTGGCCAATTGGCACGTCAGCGACGAATTCGTCTCGGTAATCGTCGACCGGATGCGAATCGTCAAGTCGTTGCTCAAGCACGGAGCCGACGTCAACGCTCGCAACACCGACATGGAGCCGCGATGGTCGGGCGCGCGGTATCGGCGGCGACAGGTAGGCTTGACGCCGTTCCTGGCTGCCGCACGACAGGCAGACATCGAGGTGATGCGGCTGCTCCGGGAGCACGGCGGCGATCCGAAGATGAACACGCCGCTCAACATCACTCCGCTGATGCTGGTTACCGGCATCGCGTGGGCATCGAACCAGGATCGCGCCAGCGAGGAGCAGGTGCTCGAGGCGACGAGGTTCCTCGTTGAAGAGCTCGGCGCGGATGTGAACTTCGTCGCCGACACCGGCGAAACAGCGATGCACGGTGCCGCCTATCGCGGCGCCAACAGCGTCGTTCAGTATCTGTTCGACAAGGGCGCGAAGCTCGACGTGCAGGACAAGAGTGGACGGACACCCCTGCAGGTCGCCGACGGCGTCGAATACGGAAACTCATTCGCGGCGAACCCACACACCGCCGAGTTGCTGCGCAAGCTTGGGGCGAAGGAAATACCGTGCCCGGGTCTGTGCCCGAACATCATTCCGGACGAAGCTTTGCCACCTGAGGAGCCAGTACGATGAAACGCGGAGCCATGCTCTTAGCAGCGACGTGTTTTCTTGCGTCGGCCTTCGCGGTCGGCTCGCAGACCGCTTCCGCCAGGCAAGACCCATCCACCCCCTCCGCGCAGCCTTCGCCCGCCTCCGCACAGTCTTCGCAAACCGCTTCGGCGGGGCAGGCAGCTTTGGCGGGGCAGGCGGGGGATGCTGTGGCGGCCAACAAGGCGACGATCCAGAAGTACTGCGTGAGCTGCCATAACGAGAAAGTGAAGTCGGGCGGCCTCACGCTCAGCACGCTCGACCTGGCGAGCGCGCCGGAGCACGCCGAGGTCTGGGAACACGTGATTCGCAAAGTCCGGACGGGAGCCATGCCGCCGGTCGGGCGGCCGCGGCCCGAGAAGGCTGTTGCCGGGAATCTCGTCTCGTATCTGGAAGACGAGCTCGACAAGGCCGCACTCGCGCGTCCCAATCCTGGCCGTCCCGCACTCCCGCGGTTGAACCGCGCCGAATATCGGAATGCGATTCGCGATTTGCTGGCGCTCGACATCGATGCGACCTCGATGTTGCCGAACGACATCGCGGGTCACGGTTTCGACAACAACGCCGATGCACTGACGCTCTCGCCGATGCTGACCGAGCGATATCTCGGGGCTGCTGCGAAGATCAGCCAGATGGCGCTCGCACGCCCGCGAGGCGTGCCGATGCCGGAAACGTTCTTCGTGCCGACCGATCGGAATCAGAACGTGCGGGTCAGTGACGATCTGCCTCTCGGATCGCGCGGCGGCACTGCGTTTCGCTATTACTTCCCCGCGGACGGCGAGTACCTGTTCGAGCTTCGGCCGAAAGAGGGTGGCGCCGGCGGGGGGTTCGAGGGTATTACCGCCGAGCCTCACCAGCTCGACGTCGCCATCGACAACGTCAAAGTCGGTACAGTCGCATTGGGTGGACCGGACTTCGTGCCGAGGCGTGGAGCGGGCGCAGGCGCGGCCGGCGACTATCCTCGAGAGGATCGAACCAAGAAAATCATCGAGCTGCTGAAGTTCCGAGTGCCGGTAAAGGCCGGGTCTCACCTGGTGCAGGCCTACTTCGCGTCGAAGACAACCGCGTTTGTCGAAGACCTGTTCGATCCGTCTCTGCGTCGAGAGCCGTATCGTGACGGCAGCGGCGAGCCCCGGATCTCGAGCGTGACGATCACCGGCCCTCAGCCGGCGACCGCGACGATCGGAGATACGCCGAGCCGTCGGCGTATCCTGACGTGCGCGCCCAGCCCTCGCGGCTCCGGCGCTTCGGCGAGGCAGGCGGACGATGAGGGCGTTACGTGTGCGAGAAAGATCATCTCGACGCTGGCGCGGCGTGCCTATCGCCGTCCCGTGACCGAAGACGATCTGCAGGCGCCGCTGACGGCGTATCGCAATGGCGCCGCGACGAGCGGGTTCGAGCCGGGCATCGAGATGGCGCTGCGCAGCATCTTGATGAGCCCGAAGTTCCTGTTCAGGTTCGAAAGTCAGCCCCCCAAGGCTGCGACCAATACGGCTTATCGCATCAGCGATCTCGATCTCGCGTCGCGTCTGTCATTTTTCCTGTGGAGCAGCATCCCGGACGACGAGCTGCTTGCGCAGGCCGAGAAAAAGGCGCTGAGCCGGCCCGAGGTGCTGCGGCAGCAGGTGAAGCGGATGCTCGCGGACCGGCGCTCGCAGGCGCTGGTGGAGAATTTCGCCGGCCAGTGGCTGCACGTCCGCAACGTGGCCATGCACCAGCCGAGCCCGGAGACGTTGTTCCACTTCGACGACAATCTGCGCAAGGCCTTCGAGAAGGAGACGCAGCTCTTCTTCGAGAGCATCATGCGCGAGAATCGCAGCGTCCTCGAATTGCTCGACGCCGACTACACGTACCTGAACGAGCGTCTCGCGAGTCACTACGGCATCGACGGTGTGCGCGGCGAACGGTTCCAGCGCGTGTCGCTGCCGGCGGGCAGCCCCAGGGGCGGACTGCTGGGGCAGGGGTCGATCCTGATGGCGACCTCGTATCCGAATCGGACGTCTCCCGTCATTCGCGGCAAGTGGATTCTCGAGAACGTGTTCGGCGCGCCTCCGCCTCCGCCGCCGCCGAACGTGCCCGAATTGAAGGACGAGCGCGATCCGCGGAAGGTGCTGCCGATGCGCGAGCGCCTGGCCGCACACCGCGCCAATCCCGCCTGCGCCGGCTGCCACGCGCAGATGGACCAGCTCGGATTTGCGCTCGAGAACTTCGATGCGATTGGCGAGTGGCGAGACATCTACACATCGGGCGCCAAGGTCGACGCGTCGGCGCAGCTGCCCGACGGCTCGAAGTTCAACGGGCCGGCCGAGCTTCGAAAGGTGCTGATGTCGCACTCTGACGAGTTCCTGACGACGATGACGGAAAAGCTGATGGTCTATGCGCTGGGGAGAGGATTGGAGGCGCCCGATGCGCCTGCGGTGCGCAAGATCAAGCGGGACGCAACAAGCGAGGGTTACCGGTTCGAGTCGCTGATTGAGGGAATTGTGACGAGCACACCGTTTACAATGAGGCTGGCGCAGGACTACGGGAACTGACGCACCATTGGAAGATTGGCAGATTGGTAGATTGGAAGATTACGGATTGGAAGATTACGGAGCGGATAGGGGATTACGGTAGGGCGGATTACGGTAGGGCGGATTACGGTAGGGCTCAACTTTAGTTGAGCCGCATGGAGGCTGTTCGATGGTGATTACAAAGCTAGCGTTGCCACGGCGCACATTTATCCGCGGCATCGGCGCCACAGTGGCGCTTCCGTTCCTCGATGCCATGGTCCCCGCCATGAGGGCCCAGGCCAAGGCGGCCCCTCGGTTCACCGCGATCTACTGCGGAAATGGCGCCAACATGTTCGACTGGACGCCCTCCACCGAGGGCGTGGGCTTTGCGATGTCGCCGAGCCTGACGCCGCTCGAGCCGTTCCGCGATCGGCTCGTCGTCTTTACCGGCCTGGACAACTTCCAGGCAACGGATCAGGGCGACGTAGGCGGCCAGCATCCACGCGCCGCGCCGGCCTTCATGAGCTGCGCGCACCCGAAGCAGACCGAAGGCGCCGACGTGCAGGCCGGGACGACGATCGATCAGATGATCGCCGAGCGGATTTGCCGCGACACGAAGCTGCCGTCGCTCGAAGTCTCCGTCGATCGCAACGACGTTGTCGGCGCGTGCGACCACGGTTATGCGTGCGCTTACATGAATTCGATGTCGTGGAAGACCCCGACGACGCCGCTGCCGTCGGAGACGAACCCGCGGTTCGTCTTCGAGCGGATGTTCGGCATCGGCGCGACCGCCGAAGAGCGTCTGGCGCGGGCGAGGGAAGATCGCAGCATCCTCGACGCGCTCACAGAGGAGATCGCCACCCTGCGGCGACGGCTCGGCGCGAGCGACCGCACGAAGCTCGGCCAGTATTTCGACGCCGTGCGCGACGTCGAGCAGCGCATCGTGAAGGCCGAAGCGACAAATAGCGACTTCTCCGTGCCCGAGCAGCCGGTAGGCGTACCCGAGACCTTCAAGGAATACATCGAGCTGATGTTCGACCTGCAGGCGCTCGCGTTCCAGGCCGACATCACGCGCGTCAGCTCGCTGATGATGGCGCGCGAAAACGTCAACCGCTCGTATCCCGAGATTGGTTTGCCCGAGGCGCATCATTCGATATCGCACCACGGCAACAATCCGGAAAAGATGAAGGGGTATACGAAACTGAACACGTATCACGTCGAGGTGCTGACGTACTACCTGAACAAGCTGAAGTCGATTTCCGATGGCGAGACCAATCTGCTCGACAACACCGTCGTGCTCTTCGGCAGCGGCATGAGCGACGGCAACGTGCACAACAACTACAACGTGCCTGTGATCCTCGTGGGTGGTCAGGCGCTGCAGGTGAAGGGCAATCGCCACGCGAAGTACCCGAAGGGAACTCCGTTAGCGAACCTGATGCTCGGCGTGATGGACCGGTACAGAGTACAGGCGGAGAAGTTCGGCGACAGCACGTCGGAGATCGATCTGCTGACGGTGTAACTAGCTGGTAGCCAGTAGCTGGTAGCCAGTAGCAATACAAGGACGTTGTGGTGCCGTAAGGCGGCCACAACGTCCTTTTCGTTTGTGTGCTCATCTGTTCGGTGGCACACGCCTTCAGGCCTGTCTACACGCGGCTGCCGCGTTGAGGGCCCGCCGTTTGGTGCGTCGCCTTGACGACGTGCTCGCGCCGACGTTCTGCTTGCGGCTCACGTGTTTCAGAGTATCCACTGCCACCCCAACGCGGCTGCCGCGTTGGGGGCCCGGCTAAATTCGCCGCGCCGCAGAACATCGACGCGAGCCCGCCGTGATGGTGGCGACGTGTTTGCCGCGGCGAGCTTCTTTCTGCGAACCGGTGCTCCTTGTCGGCGCCGCTCAGCCGCGCCCATCTCCACCCGTGGAGCCAGGGTTCCTGCAGCGAGCCATCGCGAGCGACGCGAATCGCTGCGTAGCCGGAAACGCATCGGAAGGCGTGAGATCCGCGTGGCGACTGCGAAGCAACGCACTCCTCGACCGGCGGCGACACCTCGCCGGGAGATGCCCTCCGCGGAAAACGCGCCGCTGGCGCGTTTTCATAGCGTTTAGCCTTCGCTGACCAACGCTCGGCTAAACGCAAAGCGGAGCCTCCCGCGTGAAACGTCACGCCGTGACGTTTCCATACGCACTTAGCGCGAATCCGAGTGCCTTCCAACCGGGGAGACACGCTTCCTGAAGCGAACCATCGCGAGCGACGCGACGCGCGGCGCAGCCGGAAACGCATCGGGAGGCGTGGGATCCGCGTGGCGACTGCGAAGCAACGCACTCCTCGACCGGCGGCGACACCTCGCCGGGAGATGCGTTTCCCGCGTCGTCGAGCTGGTTCGCGGAAGGAAGTGTGTCTCCCCGGGTGAAAGAGAATCAGGTGCGCTAAGTGCGAAGCGGAGCCCTCCGCGGAAAACGCGCCCACTGGCGCGTTTTCATAGCGTTTAGCCTTCGCTGACCAACGCTCGGCTAAGCGCAAAGCGGAGCCTCTCCCGCGTCGTCGAGCTGGCTCGCGGAAGGAAGCGTGTCTCGCCGGTGGACAGTGCACGCGTTCGGTTCGCTAAGTGCGCGATGCGTTTCCGGCTGCGCGGCGCGTCGCTCGCGATGGCCATTGTCGCGGCGCACTATAATGCGGTGGTGTCTGAGGCGGTTGTGCGACACGTCGCCGCCGGCCGCGCGGCCATCGCGCGCGGCGCATGGGAAGAAGCCAGGCGCTCGTTCGAGGGGGCGCTTGCGATCGAAGAGACCGGCGAAGCCCTCGAAGGCCTCGGTCTCGCCGCATGGTGGCTCGATCTTGCCGACATCGTCTTCGATACGCGCGAGCGCGCGTATCGCCTTTATCGCGAAGAAAAGAATGCTACGGCGGCGGCGCGCGTCGCTGTGTGGCTGTCGTGGGACAGCGCGGCCTTTCGCGGCGAGGACGCCATTGCTGCGGGATGGCTGCAGCGCGCACGCCGGCTGCTCGACGGTCAACCTCATGGGCCCGAACACGCCTGGCTCGCGCTGCGCTCCGGCGTGACCGCCTTACATCACGACGGCAGTCCCGAACACGCTGCGACGCTTGCGGAGGAGTGCATTCGCGTCGCCGAGGAAATCGGCTCGTCCGACTACGCGGTCGTCGGGCGCGCGCTGCATGGCTTCGCCGAGATCACGGCAGGACGGGTGACCGAAGGTCTTCGCGATCTCGACGAGGTGAGCGCGTCGGTGCTCGCGGGGGAGGTGAAGGATTACGTGCTGACCGGACTCGCCGGCTGCTATCTGCTTGCGGCGTGCGATCGCATCCGCGATTACGATCGCGCGACGCAGTGGTGCGATCGGCTGAAGGAGTCCTGCAAGAAGTGGGGTCTGCGTCCGCTCTTCGCGGTGTGCCGCACCCAGTACGCGTCGGTGTGCATGTGGCGGGGCGCCTGGGACGAAGCGGAGCGCGAGCTGTCGGCGGCCACCGACGAGCTCGCGGCGTGCCGGCCGGCGATGACGGGCGAAGGGCTCGCGCGGCTCGGAGAGCTGCGGCGCCGCCAGGGGAAGCTGGACGAGGCGATGGCGTTCTTCGAGAAAGCCGGGGCGCATCCGATGGCATCGCTCGGCCGCGCGATGGTGGCGTGCGATCGCGGCGACTTGAAGTCGGCGGCCGATCTGGCCGATCGGTACCTCCGAAAGCTCCCCCTGCAGAACAGAACCGAGCGCGCCGCTGGACTCGAGCTGCTCTGCCGCGCGCAGATCGAGCTTGGCAACGGCGTCGATGCGCAGAAGGCGCTCGAAGAGCTGCGCGACATCGCCGCGCGCGCGCAGACGGATCCGCTGCGCGCGTCCGCCAGCCTCGCGGCCGGAGTCGTCCTGGCCTGCTCGGGCGACACGGCGTCGGCGCAGCGCCACCTGGAAGACGCGGTCGATCTCTTCGAGAAAGGGGGCGCGCCGTTCGAGACCGCGCGGGCGCGCGTTGAGCTCGCTCGGGTGCTCGGCCGCCTTGGAAAGTCGGATTCAGCAGCGGCGGAGATTCAGCGCGCGATCGACGAGTTTCGGCAGCTGCAGGCCGACCTCGAGCTGTCACGCGCACAAGACGTGTTACGGGATCTCAGCAGCAGCGCCGCCGCTGGCCAGCCGCCGGCCACCCGCCGCGAGGATCGGGCCGGTTTGACCGTGCGAGAGCTCGAAGTCTTGCGGCTTATTTCTATCGGCCTCAGCAATCAAGCCATCGCGCAACGCCTTTTCATCAGCGAGCACACCGTCCACCGCCATGTCGCCAACACGTTGACCAAGCTGAACGTCTCGTCCCGCTCGGCAGCAGTGGCCCAGGTCGCCCGCCTCGGCGTTCTATAACCGCACCCAGCGCACCCAGCGCACCCAACGCACCCAGCGCACCCAGCGCACCTAGCGCACCCAAGCGCACCCAGCACCCGCTGGCCCGTTCGGGCCATTTTGTCGCTGCTCACCAAAATGACCCGTTCCGGCGAAGCCCCTGCGGGGCGCCTGCAGCTACATTCGCGGGCAAGGAGATAGACATGTCCACATACCGCAGAAAGATCGTCTTCGGCGCGATTGCAGCAATTCTGGTAATCGGCGCAGCCGCGGCAGCGCAGTCGCCGCACGTGATGGCAACCCTGAACGACGCGAAGTGGGGGCCGGCGCCTCCGATGCTTCCGCCTGGAGCACAGCTTGCGGTGCTCTCGGGAGATCCCTCGAAGGCGGCGCCTTACGCAGTCAGGCTGAAGTTTCCCGCGAACTACGCGATTCCCGCGCATTCGCATCCAGGCGACGAAAACGTCACGGTCGTCTCGGGGGAACTTCACATCGGGATGGGATCGAAGCTCGACAGAAACTCGGCGATGGCGTTGAGCCCGGGCAGCTACGCGCTGATGCCCGCCGGCATGAACCACTTTGCGTTCACCAGGTCTGAGACGACGATTATCTTGTTTGGAATCGGGCCGGTGGGCTTCAAGTACGTGAATCCTGCGGACGATCCGAGACAGTCTAACTAGAATCAATGGGCATGACGCTGCGGTTGATGTGTGTGCTCGCCCATCCCGACGACGAGTCGCTCGGGACGGGCGGGCTTCTCGCGAAATATTCGAGGCAGGGCGTCGAGACGGTCGTCGTCACGGCGACGCGGGGCGAACGGGGCCGATTCGATGACAAGGGAACATCGCCGGGGCCGGCGGTTGTCGGACAAACCAGGGAAGCCGAGCTGCGCGCAGCCGCGCGTGAGCTCGGCGTCGGCGACGTCAGCCTGCTCGATTATCTCGACGGCGAGCTGGACCAGGTCGATGCGGCCGAGGCGAGCGAGAAAATCGCCGGCCACATTCGACGGGTCCGGCCGCAGGTCGTCGTCACCTTCGATCCCTTCGGTGCGTACGGACATCCCGACCACATCGCCATCTCGCAGCTGACCGCCGCAGCGATCGTGCTCGCAGCCGGCGAGCATCGAGTGTCGAAGTTCTACTACTTCGTCAACGGTGAGCGGAAGTGGGCCGCGTACCAGGCGGCGTTCAAGACGCTGACATCGAAGGTCGACGGGCACGTGCGCGCCGCCATCGCCTGGCCCGACTGGGCGATTACAACCAGGATCGACGCGCGCGACGTCTGGCAGCACGTGTGGCGCGCCGTCCAGTGCCACAAGACGCAGATGAGCATCTATAAGAACATCGCGAGTCTCACAGAAGACGATCAGAAAGTGATCTGGGGCACGGGAGAGTTGTTCAGAGTATTCAGCCTGGTCAACGGCGGACGTCAAACTGAGCACGACGTGTTCGAAGGGCTGAGGTAAGAACGATGTCGCGTAGAACGAGGCCGGACATGGCGCCGGAAGAATTTCGGAGGCTGGGACATGAGCTGGTCGATCGGATTGCGACGCACATGTCACGGATGCCGGATGGGCCTGTCACGCCGGACGAAAGCGGCGCGGCGATCCGAAGCGCGCTGAAGGCGGAGCGAGGCTTACCCGAGACCGGCGCCGACGCCGGCACACTGCTCGAGACTGCGTCCGCGTTGCTGTTCGAGCATTCGCTCTTCAACGGTCATCCGAGGTTCTTCGGCTACATCACGTCCAGTCCCGCGCCCATCGGCGTGCTCGGCGATCTGCTCGCAAGCGCCGTCAATCAGAACTGCGGTGCGTGGCATCTCGCGCCGATGGCCACCGAGATCGAGGCGCAGACCGTGCGATGGATTGGCGAGCTCATCGGTTACCCGTACTTGCCTCGCCGTAGCGGCGAAGCCGAGGAGGCGGGTGCGGAGGTGGAAGCCGCGGAGGCGGGCGGAAGCTCGGGCTCCCCGGGTTTGCTGGTCAGCGGCGGCAACATGGCGAATTTCGTCGGTTTTCTCGCCGCGAAAACGGCCAAAGCCGGGTGGGATGTGCGCGAGACGGGCCTTGGCGGCAGCCATCCACGGCTCATCGTGTACACGTCGACCGAAACGCATACGTGGATTCATAAGGCCGCGGATCTATTCGGACTTGGAACCGATGCGATTCGATGGATTGCTGTCGACGGGCACCAGCGGATGAACACCACCGAGCTTCGACGGCAGATCGAAGCCGACCGTGCGCGCGGCGAGCGGCCGTTCCTGGTGATTGGCACGGCCGGTTCGGTCAGCACCGGTGCGGTCGATCCGTTGCCGGAGATCGGAGCGATTTGTCGCGAGCACGATCTCTGGTTCCATGTAGATGGCGCATATGGGGCACTGGCGGCGACCGTTCCTGGCGCGCCGTCGGATCTTGGCGGGCTTGCGGCGGCCGACTCGCTCGCGGTCGATCCGCACAAGTGGCTCTACGCTCCGCTCGAAGCGGGCTGTCTCCTCGTCAGGCGGCCTGACGATCTGCTGAACGCGTTTTCGTACCACCCGCCGTACTATCGCTTCGGCGAAGAAGCGCTGAATTTCGTGGACTACGGCATGCAGAACTCGCGCGGATTCCGTGCGCTGAAGGTATGGCTTGCGCTGCAGCAATTGGGTCGCTCTGGTTATGTGAAGTCGATGGCCGAAGACATGCGTCTGTCGCGAAAACTGTTCGAGCTGGTGAATCACCACCCCGAGTTCGAAGCCCTGACGCAGAACCTGAGCATCGCGACGTTTCGGTATGTCCCGCCCGCGCTTCGTTCGGGTGTGGGCGAACCGGCGGTCGAGGCATCGCTGAACACGTTGAACGAAGAGTTGCTCGCACGCATCGAGAAGAGCGGCAAGGCATTTCTGTCGAATGCCGTCATCGGCGGGAAATACGCCATGCGCGCCTGCGTCGTCAACTTCCGTACGTCGGATGCCGACATCGAAGCTCTGCCGGAGATGATCGCATCACTCGGGCGTGAATCGACCCGCTGACTCTGCCCGCGCAAAGTCGGGGTTACCGCGGCCTGCCGAGCGCACCAATCGTTTCTTCGGCCCGCGCGATGAGCATGTCGGCCGTCTCGGGGCGCAGCCGTTTCGCGCGCTTCACGCTGCGCACTTCGAACGCGAATGTCCTCAAGAGTGTCACTGCATGCGAGATCTCACCCTTCCGGAGGGCCTCGCCTGCACCCTGCAGCGTGAGCCGGAAGGCGCGTTCGACGCGGACGGGCAGCGACAAAGCCGCGCTCTCGTCGATGAGAGATGCGATGCGGCTCGACACCTCGTCTTCGGGCGCGGGATCCGGCGGATGGGCCGCCGCGATCCCGCGCGCCGCGAAGAGCACCAGAAAGGCCGCCAGTAGCGTTTGGGCCATCAATCTCCATAACGACCGCCATCGGCTAAGCGAACGCTCGATGAACCAGCTTGACGACGTGAGAGGCTCCGCTTCGCACCTAGCGAGTCCGTGACGCCGCCCCACCGGGGAAACACGCTTCCTTCCGCGAGCCAGCTCGACGACGCGGGAGAGGCTCCGCTTCGCACTTAGCGCGTCGAGAAACACGTTCCACCGGGGAGACACACTTCCTTCCGCGAGCCAGCTCGACGACGCGGGAAACGCATCTCCCGGCGAGGCGTCGCCGACGGTCGAGGAGTCCCGTTTCTTCGCTGTCGCCACGCGGATCGCACGCCTTCCGATGCGTTTCCGGCTGCGCGGCGCGTCGCGTCGCTCGCGATGGCTCGCTTCAGGAAGCGTGTCTCCCCGGTTGGAAGGCACTCGGATTCGCGCTAAGTGCGTATGGAAACGTCACGGCGTGACGTTTCCCGCGGGAGGCTCCGCTTTGCGTTTAGCCGCGCGTTTACTCTGAAGGCTAAACGCTATGAAAACGCGCCAGCGGCGCGTTTTCCGCGGAGGGCATCTCCCGGCGAGGTGTCGCCGCCGGTCGAGGAGTCCCGCGTCTTCGCTGTCGCCACGCGGATCTCACGCCTCCCGATGCGTTTCCGGCTGCGCGGCGCCTCGCGTCGCTCGCGATGGCTCGCTTCCGGAAGCGTGTCTCCCCGGTGGACACTGCGCGCGTGCGGTCGCTAAGTGCGCATGGAAACGCCACGCGTGGCGTTTCCCGCGGGAGGCTCCGCTTTGCGTTTAGCCGCGCGTTTACTCTGAAGGCTAAACGCTATGAAAACGCGCCAGCGGCGCGTTTTCCGCGGAGGGCATCTCCCGGCGAGGTGTCGCCGACGGTCGAAGAGTTCATTTCTTCGCCGTCGCCACGCCGATCCCACGCCTCCCGATGCGTTTCCGGCTGCGCTGCGCGTCGCGTCGCTCGCGATGGTTCGCTTCAGGAGGCGTGCCTCCCCGGCTGGAAACGAAGGTGGACGGCGATGGTCCGCTTCAGTAAACCGCTCACCGGACCGGCGAATGTGATCGGTTGACGTCGCTCGCACACTTGCGTTGACGGCGCAGCCAGCCGCGAGCGGGTGGCCCCGATCGTTTTTCGTCCGCGCGCAGGCGCCACTCGACGTGACAAGCGCTGTTGGCGCCGAGGACGGACGGAAAAGGATCGGGGACAGGACCCGCCGCGCTGCGTCAACGCAAATGTGATCAAATCCGCATCAAACACGCACTTCCCGCCAGTGAAACACGCTTCCTTCCGCGAGCCAGCTCGACGACGCGGGAAACGCATCTCCCGGCGAGGTGTCGCCGACGGTCGAGGAGTCCGATTCTTCGCTGTCGCCACGCGGATCTCACGCCTTCCGATGCGTTTCCGGCTGCGCGGCGCGTCGCGTCGCTCGCGATGGCTCGCCTCAGGAAGCCTGTCTCCCCGGTGGACTCTGCGCGCTTTGGTCGCTAAGTGCGCATGGAACGCCACGTAACTCGACGCTCGGTCGCCGACGCGCTAGGGCGACTTTTCGCAGAGACTACTTAAATCGCAGTCCGAACAGAATCGTGAATGACTGCTTTTTGATCTCCGCGAGGTCGCTGAACGACTTGTTGATGCGGCGCAGCCCTTTTTCGTAGCGCCCCTCGATGATAAGGTGCGCAACTTCGAACCCACCGCCAAACAGCAGGCTCACGTCAACGCCCTCGAACGCGTCGATGACCGTAAAGCCCTCAATCTCGTCGGCAATCTTCAGCTCGAGGCCTGGTCCGACGATGCCGTATAGAGCGGGCCCGCTCGCCGAACGGGAGCCCGCATTCAGGCGCAGCAGCAGCGGTATCTGCAGGTAGTCGATGCGGATGTCCTGACCCGACTGCGTCTCTCCCTGCTTCCGCAGCCAGTTCAATTCGGTCTGGAAGCCGACGACCTTGTCCCGGCTGCCGCCCATGAAGATGCCGGCGTGAATGCCCGTGCGTGTGTCGAAATCGAGGGCTTCCTCGCTGAATTCGTCGAACGTGGGCCCGACCTTGATGCCGAAGCCCTGAGCCGCCGCCATGGAGGCCGGGCCGATGACCAGGAGCGCAGCGAGGGCGGCAAAACGAAAGAACGGTCGAAGGTTCATTGGAGACTCCTCTGGCACAGAGGTCCGTGAGGGCGCCGGCAGGAACGAACAGTACCATCGCCAACACGACGCCATGGCCAGAAACCCTTTCGACTCGGAAGACGCCCGACTTTTCGACGTTTCAACGCGCGCGCCCGGGCCGAAAGGCTCGCTGCCCCTGACGGCCCAGATGCTGCGCGAGCGGCCGTCCGGCGATCTGTTCGGATGGACGCAGAACGCGGGCATGGGATGGAATCCATCCGCGCTCGGCGGCAAAGAATTTCTGATGCTGTCGACGCACGGCGGCATTCGCGCGGCGGACGGCACGCCGATCGCGCTTGGTTATCACACGGGACATTGGGAAGTCGGGTTGCTGCTCGAAGCCGCCGCGGGCGTCTTCAAAGGCGCCGGTGCCATTCCATTTGCGGCCGCGTGCACCGATCCCTGCGATGGCCGATCGCAGGGCACGACGGCGATGTTCGACAGCTTGCCGTTCAGAAACGACGCGGCCACGGTGTTCCGCCGACTCATTCGATCGTTGCCCACTCGAAGCGGAGTGCTTGGCGTGGCGACGTGCGACAAGGGCCTGCCCGCGATGATGATGGCACTCGCGGCGAGTCACGATCTGCCTGCCGTGCTGGTGCCGGGAGGCGTCACCTTGTTGCCGGAGCAGGGAGAGGACGCCGGCAAAGTTCAGACGCTCGGCGTGCGATTCGTGCACGGCGCAGTTACGCTCGAAGAAGCCGCCGACCTCGGATGCCGCGCGTGCGGGTCGCCTGGCGGCGGGTGCCAGTTCCTCGGTACGGCCGCAACATCACAGGTCGTCGGCGAGGCGCTGGGCATGTCGCTCGGCCATTCGGCGCTCGCCCCGTCTGGGCATCCAATCTGGATCGACATGGCACGCCGCTCGGCCTCCGCGCTGATGACGCTCGAATCGCAGCGGACGCCGATCCGCAAGGTGGTGACCGACGCTGCGCTCCGCAACGCGATGGTCGTGTTTGCCGCGTTCGGCGGATCGACGAATCTCATCCTGCACGTTCCAGCGATTGCTCATGCGGCGGGGTTACGCCGGCCGTCGGCGGCTGAGTGGGCCGAGGTAAATCGGCTGGTGCCGAGGCTCGTGGACGCGCTGCCAAACGGGCCCCGGAATCATCCGACAGTCCAGGTGTTCATGGCTGGTGGCGTCCCCGAGGTGATGTTGCACCTCCGCCGCCTCGGGCTGCTCGACACGAGCGTGACGACCGTCTCGGGCGGTTCGCTCGAGGCGCAGCTCGACGCGTGGGAATCCTCCGAGCGCCGCGCCCGGCTGCGAGCGCAGCTGCAGAAGGAAGGCGTGAATCCGGAGGACGTGATCGTGGCGCCGGAGCTCGCGCGTGGCCGCGGGCTCACATCGACGGTATGTTTTCCTCACGGCAACCTCGCGCCGGAAGGTTCGGTGATCAAGAGCACGGCGATCGATCCGTCGGTAGTCGGCGCCGATGGCGTGTATCGATTGACAGGCCCGGCGAGGGTATTTCTCTCGGAGCCTGCTGCGATGGCGGCAATCAAGAATAATCAGATTTCGGCAGGCGACGTGCTCGTGCTCATCGGCAGAGGGCCGATGGGTGCCGGTATGGAGGAGACGTATCAGATTACGAGCGCGCTGCGGCATCTGCCGTTCGGCAAGCACGTCGCGGTTATCACCGACGCGCGGTTCAGCGGCGTTTCGACGGGCGCGTGTGTGGGTCATATCTCTCCCGAGGCGTTGGCAGGCGGCCCGGTCGGCAAGCTGCGCGACGGCGACATGATCGAGATCGTGGTCGACCGCGATACGCTCGACGGCACCGTCAACCTGGTGGGCGAAAATGCCGTGGCAGCCGATGCCGAAGCGGGTTCGCGCATTCTCGGCGCGCGTCAGCCGCGATCGGATCTCGCGCCGGATCCGCTGCTGCCCGACGACACGCGCATCTGGGCGGCCCTGCAGGACGTGAGCGGCGGAACATGGGGCGGTGCTGTATATGACGCCGCCGCGATCGTGAAGGTGATAGAAGCCGGGAAAAAGGCTCAGCGAGATTCTCAGAACTCGAACGAGATGCCGGCCGACGGAATGAGCGGGAACATCGAATCGAACAACCCGAATACCTGATGCGTGATGCCATTGATGCCGGGACGGGTCGCGCGCACGTTTTCGCGCGCATAGAGATTCAGCACTTCGGCAAACAGCGTGAGGCGCATCGCACGCCATGAGAAGGTTCGGTTGGCGCGCACGTCGAGACGGCTGTAGACGGGCACCCGCAGGTTATTGCGCGCCGTGCTGAGGAAATACAGCTCGACATCTTGCCCGGACGTGGAGAACGTGCGGGCTTCGTAGTAGCCGGGCGCAGGGAAATTGCTGCCGGCGCGGAAACGCGCGCTGAAGCTCATGCGATCGCTGAGGCGATAAACGCCGTAACATGTTCAGCGTGTGCCGCTGATCGTAGTCGGCATCGAAGCGCTCGGCCGTCGTAGTGTTCCGGTATTCGGTGAACGCCAGGCTGTACGCCACCCACCCCGAGAGACCGTTCGGACTTCGGCGATGGACGAGAAGCTCGACACCGCGCGAGTGGCCGTCGAGCGCGCTCTCGTATCGCGTCGAAAAGGACGGCAGGACGAGCCGGCCGTCTTCGACGCGAAACTCGGCATCCGGCAGCCAGGGATAGTCGCGATCTTCGCGAGTAGTAGGCCGACAGCTTCCATGTCGACGAGCGCAAGAGCGGGCCCTCAATCGCGAGCTCCGCGTGATACGAGCGCATCGCCTCGAGATCGGATCCGCGGAGGCCTTTCACCTCGGCAAATTCCGGCTCCTGGCGGTAGATGCCGCCTCCTGCGCGCACGGCGAAGGAGGCAGCCAGAGGGAGGCGCGCTTCGACCCAGGGTGACGCCGACGTGTGGCCGGTCAGCGTCGAGTGGTCGATGCGCACGCCAGGCGCGACCGACGTACGCCCGCGCGTGAGGCGTGCGAGGACGTAGGAAGACGCGGCCAGGGCCGACGCGTCGAAGTTCTCGCCTGTGACGAACTCCGGGCGGAGCAGCTCGAGCCCCTGCTCGACACGCGACTCGCGCGATCGGCGGAGTTCGCCTCCTCCCTCGACGGTCATGCGCGCCGAACGCGAATAGGTCCAGTCGGCGCGATACATCACGCCGTTGCGCCGCACATGGTGCAGCTCCACGCCATCGCGATTGACGTTGCGGAAGGTGTTGGCATTTGCAGCCAGCCGATGAGTCAACACGAATTGCGGCGACGCCACGTGTCTCCACGTGAGCACGACGAGCCCCACGTCGTTCACGCCATCCTTCACTTCGCCGCGCCCCGCGAATGCCGGATCCTGATCCAGGCGAGACCGCCCGGCCGTCAGCGCGATCTGCAGCTGATGTGCCGGAGCTACGTCGCGCACGACTTTCACCTGCGCGTCGTGGAACCCGAACGCAAACGTGTTCTCGGGATCGATCCGTCTGATGACGGCGCCGAGATAGCTCTTCCTCGCGGAGACAAGCCACGAGCCCTTTTTCGACGACCCCAGCGGACCCTCCAGAACCAACGAGGTGTCGGTGATGCTGGGCCTGAACTGGCCGCGCACGCGATCGCGCGAGCCTTCGCGCATCAGGAAATTCAGCTCGGCCCCGGTATGATCGCCATGACGCTGCGGGTAGGAGCCAGCCGCGAGCGCGACCTCGTTCAGCACATCGCCGTTGACCATCGCGATGGAGCCGGTGTCCTGCACGCCCTGCACGGTGTGAACGAGCAGGGGAGTCGAGATGCCTTCGAACGTGAAGTTCATGTTGCGGACAGGCAGGCCGCGCACGCTGAACTCGCTGCGCAGATCGTCGCCCGTTGCCACACCGGGCAGCACGTGAATGGCGCGCATCGGATCGTTGGTGATGACGCCGCGCAGTTGTTGCAGCTCGTTGCCGCGGAGAACCTGCTCGGACGGGCTGGCGCGTTCGTCCGTGCCGCCGCTTACGTTAATTGTTTCGGAGTAGGTTCCGGTTCCGGCGACGATGGGGATGGTGATGTCGATGACAGCGCCGGCGGTGACGTCGACGACGCGGCGCACCAGGATGAAGTCAACCGACGACACGTACAGCTCGCGGCGGCCCGCAGGAACGTCGTCGAGTTGAAAGCGTCCGTCACTGGATGTGAGGGTTGCGAGGTTCGTGTCGTGGACGCGCACCGACACTTTTTCGAGTGGAGTGCCGTCGCGGGCGTCGACGATCGTTCCGACGACGCTTCCCGTTTGCGCATAGACTGGCGGCAGCGATCACCAGAACGAGGACGGCGATCGCCAGGGTGTACAGCACGTACGCGCGATTGTGCAGGGCATGTGCCATTAAAGATAGGCGTGGTTCTTGCAGTTTCGGCGTGCAGTGAACCGAAAAGAGGACGGTCGATCCAATCGTCTGGAGTGAGCGAACGTTTCTACCGATACCATGTGTAGGGGGGAGTCGACATGGACCCGCTCGGCGAGCTGCTGGCAAGCGATCATCGGCGCACGCTGGAGTTCTTCGTCATGAACTTGAAAGACGTGTCGGAGCCCACTGTCGACCAACAGGAGCTCCTCTACAACGCCAGCGTGCTCGCGCATTACGCGCAGATTTCAATCGAGGCCGAAATGCCGCTGTCCGCTCCGGCCGATCTGGTCGCGGTGTTCGACCGCTTCGTCGCAGACATGCACCTCGTCACCGATCCGCTCCTGATGGAAACGGCGGGCGCGCAGTGCCTGCTGCTCGCAGGATTTTTTGAAGATCAAATGCGCCGCCGGCACAACATCCACTGGTATGCTGAAATTGGCGCCGCGTTCTTTCGGCGAGCCGCTGTTGCCGAGCAGTCCGCTTCGAAAGCGAAGCTGCTCGATACCATCGGCAGGCATTTCGAGCCGTGGCGCCGCCGGCATGCGCGGCTCAGCCACGAGCTGCGCGACCAACCGTATCTGATTTCGTGGCCGCGCCCCGGACGAAATTGATCCTGCGTTACCTCGCCAGACGCTTGTAGTTCACCGTATCGACGAACTTCGGGCTGCGGCCCTTCGCTTTGTAGTCGGCCGTGTAGTTCTGCGGCTCGACATGAACGCCCGCCTGGGCAGCGGCCGCAAGCACGCTGCCGAATGCGAGCTTGGCCCGCGCGGCAGCGCCTGCATAGTCCATTGCGGCATACGCGGTCAGCGCCGACGCGGCGTGGGCGTCGGCTGCCGTCAGGGCCGCCGCGCCATCTCCGGCCCGCGGGCTCGCATAGATATCCGCCAGAATCGTGTTCGCCTGATTGATGTATCCCACCGTGAGATACCTCGCCATGTTGTCGCGATCGAACTGGCCGAAGTCGGCGTTCAGGTCGACGTAGCTCATGATCGAGTTCGACTCGTCGCCCGAATTCGCGAAGTAGAACTCGCCGGTGCCCCCGTAATCCACGCCGGTCTCTGAGTCGAATCCGTCATGCGGATGCGACATCCCCAGGTGGTGACCCACCTCATGGATGCTCGTCGTCGTAAAGCCATAACCCGCCGAGAGGAGAAAGGGAGACAGGAACCCGAACACATAGCTCTGCGTGCCGTCGCGCCAGTTGTCGTCGGCAAACCCGAGCAGACCTCCGCCATTCAGGGTGCTGGTGCCGCTGAAGAGGAAGGCGGGCAGTTCATAATCCGGGTCCCCCTCGATGAACTGCGTCAAGTGATCGTTGTGATACAGGAACAGGTCGGCGAAGGCGATGCCAAAGAGCTTCTTTCCAAAGCACGAGACGTCGGCGAAGAAGCATGTGTAGACTGAGGCCGCGCGGCTCGCGAACGGCTGGCTGGTGACGTCGGTGGTGAATTGATTCGACGGCTGAAGCGCGTTGACCTTCGTCTTGAAATATGCCGTATCGAGCAGCGACAGCGCATCAATTGACGTGTTCGCCTGGTAGACGTTGAAGTCGACGTTGATCGCGCCCGGTACCGAGGGCGGCGAGATCATGGGCTTGTAGAGTGGCGAGGTCGTGAAGAGCAAATTGATGGCGACGTAGCGCGTCACGAGCCCGAGATCGCGCGAGAGATTGTCGAATGGACGGTACAGATCGGGACTGGGGTTGCCATACTCCCACACCGGCGGCATACGATAGTCTGGAGCGCCGCCGTCGAGATTCGCGGACGTGATGTTCCAGTTATCCGTCCAGAACTCTGGGCCCGCTGAGAGATCGTAGAACCACACGCGCGCCGTCGACGCGGGCCCACCCTCCGGATCGTCTGCAGCGGTCCCGCCCCACGCAATCATCTTGCGCGAATGACGCAGGCCGAAGTTGTGGTTAGTGTCGGGATCCGGCTCGTCGGTTTTGGCGTAGACGTGATGGACGAAGTCCGCGCGGCCGTACCAGTTGATGAAAAAGATCGGTGTACTTCGATGTATCGACACCGGGCGGCGGATTTGCCGCGAGCCACTGTTCTACGCTGGGCGCCTCGATCCAATAGTTGCTGGGGATTGTCAGCGAGCGCGGCGCCTCCTGGTTGTACAGGTCTTGATAGATGGTGATCGGCTGCGCCAGGGCGATGCTGGTGAGATAGCCGAAGAAGTCGTCCTCGTACGCGGCGCTCGCCATCACCATGTTGTAGTCGAATTGAAACGAGAGGCCCATGTGCTGGGGAGCGCCCAGATAGAAAGACTGGGACCTGTGTGCCGGTCGGTACGTATCGGACAGCACCTTGCCAAACTCTGCCGCGTTGATGTCGCGCGGTCCGGCGCCGAGCTCGTATCCGACAAACACCACATTGATATCGAGCGCCTGGTTGATGTTCCGGAAGCCGCCCGGCTGCAGCGTCGTGAGTGTTGGCGCGACGGGCGCCGGACCGGCTAATGGACCCGCGGTTGCCCAAAGAAGTACGAGCACGATCAGCGACACGAAAGAAAGTGTCCACCGGTTGAGCATGATGCCCCCCTTTGGTTGCCTCAGCGTTTCAGATTTTCACCAACCTTTTTCGCGCCGTCCTGCAGTGCTTCGGCGAGTGATGCATCGAACGACGGACCGTCCTGCGCGCCGCCCGACGAGCCGGCCATCGCCTGATCCAGAAGGAACATCGCCGCCCCTGCAGTGCGATCGACGCCGCTACCCGTGCCCGCCAATCCGGGACCAGCCTGCATCTGAGCGAGCATTGGATTGTTCAGGAAGCCGCCCATGCCGCCCATGTTCATCATCTGCATCGAGTTGAGCGCGCCAATCGGGCTCGCGTAGCGGAGATAGAGCATCGCGGCCACTCGCGCGAGACGAAGGCCCGTCTTGAATCCGATGCCGCCGTCGTTTCCGCTCGTGTTGGTCGAGAACCGGGGTTTCGTGGCGCCGATCGGCACGAGCTGCAGCGTCATCTTCGCTTCGGTGGAGTCTTTGCTCGTCGACTCGCCCGCTGTGGACTTGATCATCCGTCCGATGCGACCTGGTTTCGAAGCCTTGAGCTCCGTAATCTGCGCGATAAGCAGGTAGTCGCAGCCGAGATCTTTCGCGTAGGCATCCAACTCGGCTTGGGGTGCAGCCGCGAGCGGCATGCCTTCGACCTTCTGCTCTGCCAGTTCGGCGATCAGCTGAGTGCGCAGAGCTCGCGTATCGACATTTTGATCGGCCTTGTTCGCCAACTCCGGAACGCCGACGCGAACGACACCAGGTTTCTTGGCCGCAGCTGTCGCTGATGACGGCGTGCGCGCCGCAAGCTGCGCTTCGTTTGCGTCGCTGACGGCTTTGGACAGCTCACGGCCGCTGGCCACAGCGGTCATTCCTTCGGGGATCTCAAAGAGCGCGGCATCGAGGTTCGTCACCTCGAATTCGGTTACTTCCATCTGCATCACAACCACCGGTTTTCCGTCGGCGGACGGGATGGTCGTCGTATACGCGATCGGAAAGCCCAACAAGCTGGCGTCGCCCACAACCGTGCTCTTGATCTCGTCGCGGCAGGCGGCAGCGCTCGACGGGGGAGGGCTTGGAGGTTGCGCGGCGAGCGTCTTCGGCGCGTCGATATACCACGCGTCCGTCTCCATGCGCTGTTTGGTTTGGTCGCACGCAGAAGGCTGCGGCTGACGATCGAGGACGGTCATTACGCGTCGCGCCTGCTGGCCGAACATCGTCTTGCGCTCGCCGACGTCGGCGACGGACGTTTCGACATTCACGAACCCAGGCGGCTTCGCTGCTTGCAGACTCGATGCGGGCGCGATGGTGGCGTCAGCCGTAATCAAGTACGTCCGCGCCGAGCGGCTGATCTGAACCGTCTGCTTCAGATCGTGCTGCCGCAGCAGAATCATGTCGCCCAGTTCGTAACGCTCACGGCTGCCGCGTAGATAGGTCGCCCCTTCCGTGGTCTGATCGGCCGTTGTGTATCGCGACTTGAATCGGACGTCAGCCGGCGGAGGAGGCGCTGGTTTGACCGCTGGCGCCGGTGGTGCGGGTGCAGGCTTGGCTGTTGCGGGCTTTCGCGTGGTTGGCGCCGGCTTTTGCCCGGCGGGTTTCTGCCCGGCTTGAGCGAACGCCGACGTCGATGAGCACAGCAGGACAACGAGCAGAACGACGGCGTTCATCATGGCGCACCTCAAGAAATCGTTCTCGATGACACCAGGGGGATAACGAACGAGCTCGCCGCGGCGAACGCCGTAGAGTTTATGCTGGAATCTGCAAATCGGGCATGGGTTTCGCGATAAATAATCGGCGGCAGGGTTTGGCGAGCAGCCGGGCCATCCGCTCTGACTTCGCGTGGCGGGCGCTGTCGGTGGCGATGCCTGTGTTGGCGTACATCTGACGGTACAGTTTCGAGCACATGACGAAGCCGATGCGGTTCTTCAGCGACTTCACCGCGCGCGAGCGGCGCCAGACGTGGGGCAGGCTGTAGAACTGGTCCCACACCCCCTGTGTGCGCTCGCGGATTTCATCGGCCGAAAGCGTGGGGTGCGGCGTGTAGACCTTCGGCCGGCGCGCCTGCGGATATCAGCCAGTGGCGCGTGATGGGAATACCGTCGACCGCTTCCGCATCTTTCTTCTTCAGCTTCGCCGAGCTCCCACTTCGCGAAGTCGACCGTGCCGGGAAAAGGCGTCAGCATGACGAACTGCGCGAACGTGACGTCCGCCTTCAGCGCCAACGCGAGCAGTCGCGTTGAATGTTTCGGCGCGATCGCTCGGCAATCCGAAAATGAAGGATCCGAGCACGTGGATGCCGTGCTCCTTGAATTGCCGCAGGCGCTGCACGAGCGCCTCGCCGTGGAGGTTGAAGCCTTTGTAGACGTCCTTTAACCCCGCGGCCGTGACAGACTCGATGCCGACGAGTGCGCCCTTGATGCGCGCCCTGCGCATGGCGGCCAGGAACTCGGGATCTTCGGCGGCCTCCATGGTGATCTGGGTGAAGAAGTTCATGTCGCTCGGCAGTTTCGCGAGCCGTCCCATCAGCTCGAATCGCTCGGCGCGCAGCGCCCTCAACTCGTTCAGCCGTCCCTGATCGTCGCGACGCGACGCCGCCTCGAGATCGTCCAGCGTGACGGGATAGAAGTTGTCGTCGGCGAGCGCGATGAACTTGAACCCGAGGCGCCGCAATTCGACGACCTCCTGCATCACCGCATCGACGCTGCGCTGGCGCGGCTCCTGGCCGTCGGTCCTCCACACCGAGCAGAACGAGCAGTGCTTCGGACAGCCGCGCACGGTCTGCACCGATGCCCACATGTAACGATCGGGCGGCAGCAGGTCCCATCGAGCGCGGAGGAAATGCTCGGCGTCGATTTTCCCTCCTTCGTAGACCTTCTCGACGTCGCCGTTGAGGCACCCCTTGATGGCCTGGCCCCATGCGATATCTCCGTCGCCCTTGACGACGGCGTGGCCACGGCCGAGCTTCAACGCCTCGTCCGGGTACAGAGTGGCGTGGATGCCCCCATAGACGACGTATGCGCCCCGGTCGCGAGCGAGGCGGCCCACCTCGTATCCGCGGAGGGCGTTTCCTGTGTGGATGCCAATGCCGACGACGTCGCCCGAAGCGATGGCGGACGGGTCGAACTGCTCGAGGGTCTCGTCCGTGATCCTCGGGTCGCCGTATTCAGCGGGGGTGGCTGCCGCTAAAACATAGAGCCAGCGTGGGGTTATAACGGCCACGCCAAAAGACACGTGGGAAGGATTGATCAAATGAATGCGTAGGCTCATCAACTAATTAATTAAGTATAGTGGGAAATGTACGCTTTTGCACAAGAATTTGTAGGATTTTTTCTCAGAGGGGTTCAGTGGGTCCGGTACTCGATGACGAGCCCGGCCTGCTCGCCCTGGGGGGTGTGGGTGATGAGCAAGCCGAGGCCACGGAGCTGGTCGAGCAGCACGTCGCGCTTTATCGGCTTGGTCATGAAGATGAGCGCGCGCAGCGCCGACGCGCGCATGTGATGCACCTCATCTGTGGACACGCTCATCATGATGACCGGCACACTGCCGAGCGGCGCCGGCCGATCGCGCAGCCAGTGGAGAAAGTCGAGGCCAGACAGTCCGGGCAGATGGATGTCTGAAATGATGAGCGCCGGCATCTTGCGGGTGACGTACCTCTTCGCCGCGTCGACCGTCGTCGCCACATCGATGTCGTTGATCAAGTGCACCTGCTCGAGCGTGTTGCGGACGAGCAACGCGTCGTTGGCGTCGTCTTCGACCAGCAGGATCGGGCGCACGGCGATTATTCTAGCGTAAGCCTCGCAGGCGGCGCGTTATGATGGGAGGGAAACTCGATGCGCTCTATCATCGCAGCGCTTTTGGCGACGGTCATGCTGGAGGGCGTGGTTTTCGCCCAGCGCCCCACTTCGCACGTCATCCCCAGCGTCCCTGCGCCACGAGATCCGCTGCCGCGCTTCACCATCACACCGCGCGGAGGGTCGCTGGCCCCTATTGGGTTGCCTCTGCCGCACCTGGGATTGGGGCCGCTGCCGAAGCGAGCCGAACAGGGTCGCCACCGGCATAGGCACGGTGGGTACTTCTATTCGTGGCCGCTGTTCTACGTGCCAGAGCCGTACTTCCCGGCAGTACCTTCCGAAGCTCCTGCCACACAAATCGAACAGGCGCCGGCGCGGGGCCGGCTGATTCTGGACGTTCAGCCAAGCGTCGCTGAGGTCTTTAGCGACGGATACTATGTCGGCGTTCCGGAGGATTTCAGCGCCGAGCGGGGAGGCGGGATTCTCGAGGCAGGGGTGCATCGCATCGACATCGGCGCCGCCGGCTATCAGTCTGTAACCGTCGATCTACGGGTCACTGCGGGCCAATTCGTAATGTATCGAGCTGCCTTGAAGGCGCTGCCACCTCCGGCTGCCATAAAACCGACGACGTTCTATCTGATCCCAGGGTGTTATATGGGTAACATCCCGCCCGGAGACGCACATCTTCCCGCTACCTGCGACCAGAGCCGCGCTATTTCCTGGCAGCCGTGAAGAAAGTGAAAAGTGAAAAGTAATTACTTTTCACTTTCTACTTATTTCACTTTCCACTTTTCACTTTCTAAGTTCTACTTTATGAACGTTCCTGCGCGCAGCTCTGCGTACGCCTGCTGCAGTTCCCAGTTCGAGTTCATCACGATCGGTCCGCGCCATGCGACTGGCTCTTCGAGCGGCTTGCCAGAGACCAGCAGGAAGCGGATGCCTTCGTCGCCGGCCCGGACGACGATCTCGTCGCCGCGATCGAACAGCACGAGCGAACGATTGCTGATGTAGTCGATTGTGTCATCGCTCGAGCCGTCTGCCCTGACTGGACTCGAGGGGACCATCTCGGTTGCAACGGCTTGGGGATCCGATGCGTCGCGGAACGTGCCCGATCCCGCGAAGACATAGGCGAACGCATTGTTCGCCCGGTCGACGGCAAGCCGCTTCGTTTTTCCCGGTGGTACCGAAACATCGAGGTACCGCGGATCCGCGGCCACGCCCTCTACAGGGCCTGCCTTGCCCCAGAAGTCGCCGATGATTACCCGCACGCGCGTTCCGTCATCGTCTGTCACCTCGGGGATGTCTTTCGCCGAGATGTCCTGGTAGCGCGGCTTGGTCATTTTCAACGAAGACGGCAGGTTCGACCACAATTGGAAGCCGTGCATGCGCCCGTCGGGGTCCCCCTTGGGCATTTCCTGGTGAAGGATGCCGCTGCCTGCCGTCATCCACTGCACATCGCCGGCACCCATCCGCCCGTGGTTGCCGAGACTGTCGCCGTGCTCCACGGTGCCTGCGAGCACGTAGGTGATCGTTTCGATGCCGCGATGCGGATGCCACGGGAATCCCGCGAGATACGCCTCCGGATTGTCGTTGCGGAAATCGTCGAGAAGCAGAAACGGATCGAACTCGCTCGTGTTTCCGAATCCGAAGGCCCGCCTCAGCGACACTCCCGCGCCTTCCATCGTCGGAACCGACTGTCGTACGTCTTTTACCGGTCGAAGGGACATGAGAACCTCGCAATCAGCTCTTAAGACGGCCTACCCGACCTCCCGGATCCATTCCGCGATTGAGTCCTGGATGTCGGCATAAACGGCCGCCTGGCGCGCTTTGGCATCGCGGCCGGCGACCTTGAACGAATGGTCACCGCCCTCGACGTGATGCAGCGTCGGCAGCGGCGAGAGGCTCGCGAGAATCGGCTTTAATTCCGATGGCGTCCCGAACGTATCGCGGCTGCCCTGCACGAACAACATGGGCCGCCCGACATCGGGCAAGTGGGCATCGCGCACTTGGTCGGGACGCCCGGGCGGATGCAGGGGATATCCAAGCAGCACGATGCCCGCGAGGGTCAGGGCTTTGTCGTCTGCCGCCACATGCGTTGCCGCGCGGCCGCCCATCGACTTGCCGCCGATGAAGAGACGCTCGCGAGCGCTGGGCACATGGGCGCGCGCCGCTCCGATGACGGCGCGGTAACATGCAACGAGCTGGGGCATGCGATCGGGAACTTTGCGCCGTTGTTCCGTGTAGAGAAAGTTGAACGTCATCACGTCGAGCCCGCGTTCGCTCAACGCCTGCGAGAAACTCACCATGAACGGATGCCGCTGTGGCGCGCCCGCACCGTGCGCGAGAATCAACGTGCGCGGCCGGTGCGTGTCGGCCTGCGCTTGATAGAGCAGAGCAGTGGTGCGCTGCCCAGAGCTTACCTCGACGACAGTTTCTCTCGGCTCCGCACCCATCGCACCTATCGCACCCGATTTATTCGAGTCTGAATGCACGAGGCTGTATGTAAGTTGACACTTGGAGCGTACGATGATTTCGCTCTCCGAACCGCGAAAGTTCCGGTACAATCGCGGCGACTACATGCGTTCTCGCTGCTTTGGCGCGCTGGCTGCCGCGGTACTGTTTGTGTGCGCTCCCGTACACGCGCAGGCCGTCGTGTATGACGTCTTCGGAGCCTTTCTTGACTCGCTGCGCGAGCAGGCGGGCATTCCCGGCCTGGCTGCTGCCATTGTCGATACCAACGGAATCGTGTGGGAGCGCGCCTACGGACATCAGGACATCGCCCGTTCGATCGCGACGCGCACCGACACTCCCTTCAATGCGGATGGCCTGACCCAGACGATTACGGCGGCCATGGTGCTGCGCTGCGCCGAAGAACGCCGCCTGTCGCTCGACGACACCGTAGGCTCATACGGCGTCAATACGGCAGAGCCTGATGCATCGGTTTGGCAGCTCTTGACGCACACCTCTGGCCCTTCGGACAATCTCACGTTCTCGCTTCGTCCCGAGCGGCTCGCGCCCTTGTGGCCTATCGTGCGGGCCTGCGCCGTCGACTCCTATCGCGAGACATTCGCGACGCTGCTTCAGCAGCTGGCGATGTTCGACTCGGTTCCAGGCCCCAACATCCTGAGCATCGCTCCGCCGTTCGAGGGTGTGCCGCATCCTACCGACGTCGAGCGCTACGCGGCGATTCTGCAGCGGAGGGCGACACCGTATTTCGTAGACGCCCACTCGAGGGCGCTACCGTCTTCTTACCCCCAATCTGCATCGGTGCTCACTCCGTCGACTGGATTGGTGACGACGGTTCGAGATCTGGCGAAGTTCGATCTCGCGCTCAAGCAGAGGATCCTGCTCGAAAGCGCCACGCTCGAGCACGCGTGGAGCGTGCCGGCCGCAAACGGAGTCCCGCTGCCGCATGGAATCGGCTGGTTCGTGCAGACCTACAACGGCGAAAAAGTGGTGTGGCAGTTCGGCATGGGCGAGGGCGCGTCTTCGTCGCTGATGATTACGCTTCCGTTACGTGGCCTTACGGTGATTTTGATGGCGAATAGCGATGGCCTGGTAAGCCTGTATTCGCCCGCCAACGGCGACGTGACGCTTTCGCCGTTCGCGCGGTTGTTCTTGAACGTGTTCGTCCGGTAATGCGGGCGTGGGGCCTGGCGTTTTTGCTCTGGCTGTGGTCGCCTTCACCGGCCGCGGCCGAGTGGCAGGTTCGGCCGTTCATCGGGTTTTCGTTCGGCGGCGAGACGACGTTCGTTGATCCCGATCGAGCGATCGAAACACAGAACCTGGTGATAGGGGTCTCGGGCGGGTGGCTCGGGGAAATTTTCGGTCTCGAGGCCGATTTCGGGCGTGCTCCCGGGTTCTTTGAGACTGATCGGGTAACTGACCCGGTTGTGGAGCATTTGGTACTGACGAGCGCGGTGACGACGCTGACGGGCAATATCGTGGTGGCACTGCCGCGGCGGATGGCAGGTTACGGGCTGCGTCCATATTTTTCCGGCGGGGCCGGACTCGTGCATGTGGATGCGGTCGGAAAGTTCGGCATCATCGAACACAATCGGACGCTGCCGGCGCTCAGCCTCGGGGGAGGCGTCACAGGCTTTCTCACGAACCGCGTCGGGTTGAATTGGGACGTGAGACGAATCAACACCCTGCGCGGCGAAGGCGAGACGCTTGGCAACAGTGTCGGTCGAGAGCAGCTTTCATTCTGGCGAGCGACGATGGCGGTCGCGTTGAGGTACTAACTGACGATGACATCTGGAATCTGTAATCTGGAATCTCGAATCTGGAGACTGAAATCTGGAATCCGGGTCGCGATGTTCGCGCTTGCGGGGGTGGCGCTCGGCAGCGCTGCGTATGCCCAGGGCACACTGCGCATCGTGCCGCTCATCAGGGCCGAGCAGGTGATCGTGTCGGTCGATCTCGACAACGGATACACCGAGGAAGTGCGTCAGGTCATCAATGGCGGCGTGCGCACCACCTTTACCTACGACGTCGATCTCAAGATGATCGTGCCTGCGTGGGTCGATCGCACGATTGCGACGGCCGTCGTCACGACGACCGACCACTACGACACGCTGACGCGCCTGCACAACCTGTCGCGCAGCATCGACGGCAGAGTCGTCGAAGTGCACGTGACTGAAAGCGAAGCCGTTGCCAAGAAATGGCTCACGTCGTTGAACGGCCTTGTGTTGTGCCGCACATCGCTGCTCGATACGCATCGCGAGTATTACGTGCGCATCAGCGCGCGCGTGCGCCCGCCCGGCGCGACGCTGCTTGGCTGGGCGACCGGCGTCACGAACCTCGCGAAATTCACGTTCGTGCCCTGAGGTTTCTGACTCAACACGGAGACACGGAGACGCGGAGGTACACGGAGTCGTTTTTCTTCAGGAAAGAATTCTCTGTGTCTTCGTGTCTCCGTGTCTCCGTGTTGAGACACGCAATCTACTGTCTGCACGTCGAGCAATTCCATTTCAAAGATCAGCGTGGCGTTCGGCGGGATGATGCCGTTGCCGGCGCCGTCGACGCCATAGGCGAGCGCGGAAGGAATGATGAGGCGCCGGCGTCCGCCGACTTTCATGCCGTCGAACCCCTGGTCCCATCCGGGAATCACCTGACCGGCACCGAGCTGAAAGTTGAAGGGCCCGCGTTCCCTCGACGAGTCGAACATGCGGCCTTTCATCTCCGGCTGCGCGGGATCGTACAGCCAGCCGGTGTAATGCACGCTCAGGCCCTTACCTTTCTGAGCCTCGCGGCCGGTTCCCACTTGGAGGTCGGTGCGCGTATACGCCGGGCGCGCCGTCGGTGTCTTTGGCGCAGCCGGTGCTGGGGGTTTGTCCGCCGAAGCCGACTTGTCCGCCGTAGCGCCCTGCGCGGGGGTGGAAGCGGTCTGCGAAGGCGGCGCGGAGGTGGATTCTACGGGCTTTGCGGCTTCGGGCGCCGGTGTTTCCTGTGCGGGAGGTTTCTGAGGCGGCGGCTCAGAGGCGCCACCGCAGTTGGCCGCGAGCAGTGCCGCAACGAGTGCAATTCGGAATGACGTTGTCATGCTGAATACTCTTACAGGAGATTAAGAGATCAGGAGAATTCTTTTCAAAAGAATTCCTCTTAATCTCCTAGCCTCCTGTCTTGACTTCTGTTTTACTGCACGAGGGTAAGCAGCTCGACTTCGAAGACGACTGACGCGTTTGGAGGGATGCCCTGCGTGCCCGTCGAACCCCACGCCATGCTCGGCGGAATGTACATGCGTCGCTTGCCACCGACGCGCATGCCCCGTACGCCCTGGTCGAACCCTTGAATGAGCGTTCGATCGCCGATCGTGAACGTGATCGGTCCGAGTGGACTTCCCGGGGTTTGCGGATTCGGATCCGTCGAGCCTTGTCTTCTGATGCCTTTGCTTGCCGCGCCGGCCGGATCGTAAAGCCACAGTTCGAAGTTCAAGGTGGCTCGATTGCCAGCCGCGGCTTCCGCACCGGTCCCGACCACGAGATCCGTCGTGCTGAACTCGACGTTCACTTGTGACGGATCAGTCGGCGAGCCACCGCCGCTGCCGTCGTCGTTACATGCTACGGTCGCGAGAGCCACCGCCAGACACACCAGGAACTTCTTCTTCACGATCCGCCTCCAGAGTTCAGCGCTTTCTGAACCATTCCCCGAATTCTTGTGATGTTGCCGCTGCGGACCGGACAGGTCATATCGGTGGCCACGCACTGCGCCAGCGCCATCCCGCACCCGCATGTGCAGCGATCGGCGTTGGCCTCGACAAGCGCGGCTCGTTTCTGTTCCGCGTTCAACGACGTGAAATCGATGTCGGTCAGGTCTCTCTCGGTAAAAGCAATGCTCGGCGATCTCGCGAGCCCGTAGATGATGCCGCCGATCGCAGCGAGCACACCCAACGTGATGGCGAGGCTCTTGAGGCGGCGGACCAGGCGATTCCGCGCGCCGTGCCTCGGCCTCCCCTTGGGCTTCACCATCCACTTCATTGTAGTCGATGGTTACACCCCGACATCGTTGCCCTTGGACAAGTACAGGATGTCCCATCGGCTGTTCTTTGAGTCGATGGTCCATGGTCTCTCGTCGGAGGTCGATGGTCTGTCTGGTCGTTGGTCTCTGTGGTCGAGGGGCGGCAATCGACCATCGGCAGACCATTACCAGACTAACGACAGTGACCAGACAGACCCATGGCCCATCGACCCAAGACCATGGCCCATCGACCAGCCGTCTTATACTCATCTCATGTTTCGAAAACTTGTTCTTATCCTGAGCGCCGCGGCCCTCGTCGTTGTCGGCCTCGCCGTGGCGGGTTTTCGGGTTGAGCGCGGCGGCAGTGGGTGGCCGCGCTTCCTGATGCGCTCGAACGCCGATGCGCTCGAGGCCGACCGTGCCCGACAGAAGGGCGCCATTGAGCCGGGTCTTGAACAGCAAGACCCGGCCTACACGGCAACAACCGTTGCGACTCAGACCGCACCCGACGCACCTAGCGCACCCAGCGCCCCTAGCGCACCCAACGCCCCTAGCGCCCCCAACGCCCCTAGCGCCCCCAGCGCCCCTAGCGCACCCAGCGCACGCCCAGTGCGGGGTGGTCCGACTTCCGCGGCCCGAATCGCGACGGCCGGTACACGGCGACGCCTATTCGAACGACCTGGCCTCGCGAAGGGCTTCGGCGGCTCTGGAAGCAGCCTGTCGGCGCTGGCTATGCGTCGTTTGTCGTCGCCGACGGACGCGCGTTCACGATCGAGCAGCGGCGCAATCAGGAAGTCGTCGCGGCCTACGACTCCAGACGGGGCGCGAGCTGTGGACGAACGCCTGGAACGCGAGCTTCGAAGAATCGATGGGCGGCGATGGTCCGCGTGCGACTCCGACCTATCACGATGGACGGGTCTACGCGCTCGGTGCGGAAGGAGAGCTGCGGGTGCTCGACGCGGCGAAGGGCACGCTCGTGTGGCGTCGAAACATTCTGTCGGACAACGGCGCGGACAACTTGAGCTGGGGCATGTCGGCCGCGCCGCTCATCGTCGACGACACGGTCGTCGTGCTGCCGGGCGGCACGCGCGGCAGTTCGGTTGTCGCGTACAGGAAGGCGAACCGGCGAGCCGGTCTGGAAGGCCTTGAACGACGAAGCGTCGTACACGTCGCCGATGCTCGTGACGCTCGGCGGCGTTCGCCAGCTCCTCGTCGTGACGGCGACGCGCGTCGTGGGACTCACACCGGAGAAGGGAACGCTCCTGTGGGATACCCGTGGAGCACGTTCAACGGCATCAACGTCGCGCAGCCGATCGTCTTTACCCACAACGGGCGCGATCGCATTTTCATGTCCGCGTCATACGGACATGGCGCCGCGGTGTTCGAGCTGACTCGCACGGGCAGGCGATCGCTTTCAGGCGAAGACGATCTGGGAAAACGAGCGGATGAAGAACAAGTTCACGAGCTCGGTGCTGCACAAGGGCCATATCTACGGGCTCGACGAGTCGATTCTCGCGAGCGTGAACGCGGAGACGGGCGCAGCAGAACTGGAAGGGCGGCCGCTACGGATACGGCCAGCTCGTGCTCGCCGGCGATCATCTTGTCGTGCTCACCGAAGATGGCGACGTCGTGCTGGTGAATGCCTCGCCCACGCGTCACGAAGAAGTCGCGCGGTTTTCGGCGATCGAAGGGAAGACGTGGAACCATCCGGTCATCGCGGACGGAAAGCTGTTGGTGCGGAACATCCAGGAGATGGCGGCGTTCGACATCCGGTAGCGGTCTACTTCGGGTTCGCGACGAACTTATAGCCCACCCCTCTGACCGTCAGCAGGTGGCGCGGCCGCGCGGGCGCCTTCTCGATGTACTTCCGCAATCGCGCGATGAAGTGATCGATCGCGCGCGTGTCGGTGTCTTCCCGAAGATTCCACACGTCTTCGAGCATGTTCTTGCGCGAAATCGCTTTGCCTTCGTGCTGCACGAGGTAGCGCAGCAGGTTGGCTTCCATCAGCGTCAGCGGATACTTTTTGGCGCCGACCTGCAGTCTCCTGGGCATCGAAGTCGACGATCTTGTCCGCGAAGCCGAACACGTCGGCCGGACGGCGAAGCAGGCGCGCGGCTCGCGCCGTGCCGCGCGACGTGCCACGCATGCCGGCGGAGCAGCGCGTTGATGCGCGCGACGAGAATCGACAGCTCGAACGGCTTCGGCAGGTAGTCGTCCGCGCCGGCCTCGAATCCGCGCAGCACGTCCTCGGCGCGCCCGCGCGCGGTCAGCATCAGAATCGGCGTGAGCCATCCTTTCGCGCGCATGCGCGCGGCGACGGTGAAGCCGTCGATGCCGGGCAGCATCACGTCGAGCACCACCAGATCGACTCGCGACGGATCGGCCTCGAGCTCGGCCAGCGCCGCCTCGCCGTTGTCTTTCAGCGTCACGTCGTGGCCGTCGGCTTCGAGGTTGAAGCGGAGCCCCGAGGCGATGTGCGCTTCGTCTTCGACGATGAGGAGCCTGGACATGAATTCGAGAGGTCAGAGCAGCGAGCGCACGGTCGGCGCAGCCGGCAGCTCGAGGGTAAACGTCGCGCCGCGGCCGACGCCTTCGCTCTGCGCGAACGCGCGGCCGCCGTGCCGCTTGGCGGTCTGCGCCACGATGAACAGGCCGAGGCCGGTGCCCTTGACGCGCTGCGTCAGTGCCCACGGCGTGCGATAGAAGCGGCCGAAGATGCGCTTGGTCTCGTTCGGCGGAATGCCGATGCCCTGATCGTGCACGCGGACGACCGCGAGATCCTGTTCGCCTTTGCCGACCTCGACCTCGACCCGGATCTTCTCGCGCGAGTACTTCACCGCGTTGTCCAGCAGATTGAGGACGGCGCCGCGCAGATGATCGGGATCGCCCATCACTTCGATCGGCTCGTCCGGTCGTCCGCGATCATCCGAAGCGCCTCTTCCGGCAGATGGCGCTGCGATCGCGTCAGCGTCGATGCACTCGTCGGCGAGCGCCCTCAAGTCGATGCGCACCTGCTGAATGGGCACGCGCCCTTTCTGGCCGGCGCTGAGGACCTGCTCGATCAGGTGCATCAGCCGGTCGCTGTCTTTCAGCATCACGTCGTAGAACTCGTGCCGCTTCGCTTCGTCGACCGCCGTCCCGCGCGCCTTGAGTGTTTCGAGGTGCAGGCGAATCGAAGTGACCGGCGTCTTCAGCTCGTGCGTGACGGCGTTGACGAACGCGTCGTGCTGCTCGTTGCAGCCGGATTTCGCGGACGAGAAACGTGGTGTTGAGGATGAGGCCGGTGATGATGGCGGCGAACACCAGGCTGCCGACGAGAAGCGGGACGAGCTCGCGAAGGGTGAGGACCACCCAGCCGACGTTGAGCGCAACGGCCAGCGCGACCAGGCAGACGCAGAAGGTGACGAAGAAGGCGATGACGCCCTGGCGGCCCGGGGCGACGGACACGGGACATGATAGCTGGTAAGCGTCGATGATGCTAGTACGAGATCAGCAGAGTGGCATCTAGAAGATACAGTCTCTGATGCTACCTGCGACCTACTGTAGCTACCACCTGGCTAAGCCGCCGCTTCGAGGTCGAGTATCTACCGAGGCGCGGCGCACCTGCGACGCCAAGCCGAGCAGTTCGAGCGCTCGAATGTGCCAGTAGGTGATGTCGACTTCGTACCACGCCAGGCCGTGCGCGGCCGACGTCGGGATGCGCGTGGTGATTGTTGTGCCAGCCTTCGCCGAAGCTCAGCGCGGCCACCCACCAGCTGTTGCGCGAGTCGTCTCGCGTGTCGAAGCGCCGCGAGCCCCACATGTGCGTCGCCGAATTCACGAGCCACGTCGCATGCAGGCCGACCGTCGTGCGCAGGAACACGCCCCACAGCACCCAGTTCCATCCGCCGAGTGCGAGCAGCACGAAGCCGAGCGCGGTCAGCGGAATCCAGTGATACTTGCTGATCCAGACGTGGAACGGCGTCGCTGCCGAGGTCGGGCGCGTACTTCGCCGTGATCGTGTTGTCGTTGTGCATCGCGTCGCCGAACAGGATCCAGCCCATGTGGGCCCAGAACCCGCCGTGCTGCGGCGTGTGGGGATCGTGATCGGTGTCGGAGTGCTGATGATGTTTGCGATGGGTGGCGACCCAGAAGAGCGGGCCGCCTTCGAGCGCCAGCGTGGCGCAGATGGTCAGGAAATATTCGATCGGCTTTGGGCGTCTTGTACGACCGGTGCGTCAGCAGCCGGTGGTAGGCCATCCCGATGCCGAGCGACAGCGAGATGTAATACGTGACGAGAAAACCGCGAGCCCCGCCCACGTGAATTGAAACAGCGCCCAGACCGCGCCGATGTGGAAGAGCGTCATGAAGAAGGCGGTCGACCACGACAGTTTGCTGTAGCGCCCGAGCTGGGCCGCGGCTGAAGACAAGTGTGTCAGCTCCTGGTGTATTTGTCGAGAAGAACGTGGCGCAATGACAATAGCAAGGCCGGCGGATGACGATTGTAAGACTTGTGTAAGTGGACCTAACTATCGTGTTGATTCAGGCTGTTACAGGCTGTGATAGCCGCGCGCCTGCAGGTTGAACAGCGTCGCGTAGATCCCGCCCTTGGCCAGCAGCTCCGTGTGCGTGCCGGACTCGACCACCGTGCCCTCGTGCAGCACGATGATGGTGTCGGCCAGGCGGACCGTGGAGAAACGGTGCGAAATGAGCAGCGTGATGCGATCTGCGCCGTGCTCGCGCAGCCGGTCGATCATCGCCGCTTCGGCGATGGCGTCGAGCGCGGCGGTCGGCTCGTCGAAAATCTGCACCGATGCGGGACGGAAGTACAGCCGGCCGAGCGCCAGCCGCTGCCATTGTCCGCCCGACAGCTGGCGGCCGCCCGGAAACAATCGCCCGAGCATCGTCTCGTAGCGCTCGGGCAGATCGTTCACCACTTCGATCGCGCCGGATTTTTCGCTCGGCGCGCTGGATCGCCGCATCCTCGTGTCAGCTTGTCGGTGCGGCTGAGCCCGATGTTTTCGCGCGCGGTCATCTGATACTGGCCGTAGTCCTGAAAGATGATGCTCATCTCGCGCTGCACGCTGCGCGGGCTGAAGCGCGTCGCGTCGATGCCGTTCAGGAGAATGCGGCCGGCGGTCGGCTCGAACAGGCGGGTCACCAGCTTGACGATCGTCGTCTTGCCGGCGCCGTTCTCGCCGACGAGCGCGAGCGCCTGGCCCTTCGCGATGGTGAACGACACATCCGACAGCACGTCGCGATCGGTCAGCGGATAGCGGAAGCTGACGCGCTCGAACTCGATCGAGTCGATCGGGCCGCGCCATTCTTCGCCTTCGTCCAGATTGCGCGACGGCAGCTCGAGAAACTCGAACAGGTTGCGCATGTAGAGCAGGCTCTCGTAGATGCCGGTCACGCCGTTGAGCAGTCCGGTGAACTGACTCTGAATCTGCACGATGCCGCCGACGAACAGCGAAAAGTCGCCGACGGTAATCGTGCCGTTCGCGGCGCGGCGAAGGACCGACAGCGTGGCGAGCGCAATCAGCAGCGCCGAGCCGAGCGTGGCCGCGAGGCCCCAGGCGCTGCGGCGGGCCAGCAGGCTGACGAACTGCGCGCGGAACTTTCTTGTAGTAGTCCTGCCAGCCCTCGAGCAGATAGCGCTCGAACCCGAACAGGCGGACTTCCTTGACGAGGCTGTCCGACGTGAGGATCGACCCGAGATAGTTCTGATGCCGCGCGTCGGTCGCGCGGCGCCGCATCACGCGGTATCCTTCCGCGCCGAAGCGGCTCGACACGAGCACGCCGGGAATGCTGGCGAGCAGCACCAGCGGCAGCACCTGCCATCCGAGCCGCGCCATCAAACTGCCGATCGACGCCAGCGTGATGATCGCCTGGCCGATGCCGATCACCTGAAACATCACGCCGAGCGGGCGAGAGCCGACTTCGTTGTACGCGTTGCGCAGCGCGTCGTAGGTCTCGGCGTTCTCGAAGCTCTCGACGTCGAGCGCCGCGGCCTTGTGCAGAATCCGCAGGCTGATGCGATTCTGCAGCGTGTCGCCCAGCAGCTCGCGCGCCGTGCCGTAGATGGTCTGGACGAGCGACGCGCCGATGGCGATGCCGACCTGCAGCGCGAGCAGCGTCGCGAGCGTGCGATACGCCTCGGCCGCGTTTTGAAACTCGCCGGCGATCGCGCGGGCGACTTCGTCGACGAGCAGCTTGCCAACCCACAGTGTCGCGGCCGGCACGAGCGCCAGCACGACGCTGAGAACGAGAATCAGCGAGAGGAGGCCGGGGCTTGCAGACCAGACGAGATGCGCCGTCGCCGCCAGGTCGGCCAGCATCTGCCGCGTGCGCATCCGCAGCGGAATCGCTGGTTCAGGCTTGGCGGGCGCTGCGGCGGGTGGTCGCGCGGAGGCATTTCCCCGCATACCGTACGATAGACGAGCAGGGTTGTAACGAAAAACTGAAGAACGTTGTTCGTTGTTCTTCGTTTTTCTTCGTTACAACCTCGCAGCTACTGTCCTCGCGCAGGTGCTGCTCCCGCGTCCGCGCATGCCGCGCTCGGTCGACGGCGGAACCATGCCCTTCGTGCGCATGTAGACCGTCAGGATCCCGTATTCCTCGTTGCCGTGCACGATGAGGTTGGTCAGAACGGAGCCGCGCGCAACCTCGTTCTGGCCCTGACGCACCAGCTCGAGCGCGCTCTGGTCGGTCAGGTTCGCAAACGCGGGGTCGCAAAACGCGAACGAATCCGCGAGCGCCTGGATGATGTCGGCCCTCGTCGTCTTCGTTTTCTCGAGATTCGAACCCTGGTGGGGGTTGGCTTCTCCCTTGGCCGCGGCGCACGCATTGAACTGCGAATTGGCGACGTGCGCGAGTTGCCCGCCGAAGCCGCGAATGTCGGGCGACGGCGTGTAGTTGAATGTCGCCTCGTCGAACTTCTGCGCCGATTCAGTAAGGTTCATCTTCAGCGTGTTGTACGACCGCCGGAGCCCTTCGCTGAGCGGAACTTTCTGCCCACCAGCCGGTGCCGCGGGCGCCTGCGCCTGGGCGGTTGACGCCATCAGCACGCCGGCGAACATCAGACAGATCACTGCTTTCATATACGCTCCTTGGAGGTTTCGCGGGAGGACTCACTATAATGGCGGCCTCCCCGGAGGGCAACCATGTTTAGCGATGCGGCGGTTTCACGGCGCGAGCTTCTCAAACGGCTGGGTATGGCCGGCGCAGCGGCCCTGGCGCTGCCCGAATTCGATCGCGTGCTCGCGTTTCAAAGGGACGCTGCTCAACGCCGGCGCCAGCCAGGCGGGCGTGCTGACCGCGGCCGAAGCCGCGACCCTGGCCGCGGTCTGCGCACGCATCATCCCGACCGATGAAAGCGGACCGGGCGCAGCCGAAGCGCGCGCGTCGGTGTATATCGATCGCGCGCTCGGCGGATGGCTCGCGCCATCGCGCGACACATACACAGCCGGCCTCGCCGCGTTCGACGACGCCGCCCGCGCGAGAAGCGGCAAGCGGTTTGTCGACCTTGCGCCGGCAGAACAAGACGCCGTGCTCGCCGCTCTCGACGAGACGCCGTTCTTTGCGCTGGTGCGGACACACACGATTCAAGGCACGTTCTGCGATCCGGCATATGGCGGAAACGCGGGCTTCGTCGGCTGGGATCTGATCGGATATCCGGGCGTGCGGCTCAACGTGACGGCCGCCGATCAGCGTATGGGCGTGGCGGTCAAGCCTATCCGTCGATCGGCCTACGACTACGCGATGTTTGCGGCAGGAGCGCATTAGCATGCCGACGAACTTGAAACCGACCGACGTCGTCATCGTTGGCATGGGCGCCGCCGGCGGCGTTGCAGCGCTACCGCTCGCGCAGGCGGGGCTCAAGGTGATCGGCCTCGAGGCCGGCTCGTGGCTTGCGCCGAAGGATTTCGCGCCCGACGAGCTGCGCAACAACTACCGCGCGTGGCCGCAATCCGTGCAGAAAGCCAATCGCGAGGTGCCGACGCACCGGCCGAACGCATCCGCGCCGTATTCGCCGCGCCCGGCTTTCATCCGATGATGAACGGCGTCGGCGGGACGACGCTTCACTACTGGGCGCAGAGCTGGCGGCTGAGTCCATGGGACTTCAAGGTCGTTACCGACACCACCAAACGCTACGGCGCCTCGCGCATTCCTTCGGGATCGACGGTCGAGGACTGGCCGTTCGGGATCGACGAGCTCGAGCGCTACTACGACATCGCCGAGCGCGAGCTCGGCGTCTCCGGCAAAGCGGGCAACATCGATGGAAAAATCGATCGGCGTGGAAACATTTTCGAGGCGTCGCGCCGCCGCGAGTATCCGATGGCGCCGCTGCGGTGGACCGACTGGCACGAGAAGATGGCAACTGCGGCCCGCAGCCTCGGCTGGAATCCTTTCCCAGGCCCGGCGGCCGTCAACACGCGCACCTACGACAACCGTCCGGGGTGCGCCTACCACGGTTTCTGCGCGCGAGGCGGCTGCCACGTCAACGCCAAGGGATCGACGGCCGTCACGACCATCCCGAAAGCGCAGAAGACCGGCAACCTCGAAATCGTCACCGAAGCGCACGTCACCGAGGTGAACGTCGACGGCAACGGGCGGGTCACGGGCGTCACGTATCTGAAGGGCACCGAAGTGTTCGTTCAGCCGGCGAGCGTCGTGCTCCTTGCGACTTACACGTACGAGAACGTGCGCACGATGCTCTTGTCGAAGTCGAAGGCCTTTCCGAACGGGCTTGCGAACAATCGCGGTCAGGTGGGCCGTCACTACATGACGCACGCAACGGGCGGAAGCGTGCAGGCCCTCTTCCCGGAGAACCTCAACAACTGGTACGGCCTGCCGGCGCAGGGCGTGTCCGTCGACGAATTCGCGGCCGACAACTTCGATCACTCGAACGTCGACTTCATCGGCGGCGGAAACCTGTTCGTGTACTCAGACCGCCGGCCCATCCAGGCCGCCAGCATGAACACGTTCGGCAAGGCGCCGCAGTGGGGCTCGGCGTGGAAAGCGTTCGTCAAGCAGAACGCCGATCGGTGGCACGGCGCGTACATCCAGAAGACGACGCTGCCCTACGAGGACAACTATCTCGATCTCGATCCCACCGTGAAAGACCCGCTCGGCCTTCCCGTATGCCGCATCACCGCGGACTTCAAGGACAACGAGCGCAAGGCCGCCGCATACGCCGCCGACAAGATGGAGCAGTGGTATCGCGCCGCGGGTGCGACCGATATCATCCGCAATCCATTGGGGACGATGGGGCCGTCGACGCATGCGTATGGCGGCACGCGCATGGGCGACAACCCGGAGACGAACGTCGTGAACCGGTGGGGTTTCGCGCACGAATCGCCCAACCTCGGCGTGCTCGGAGCGTCGGTCATGGGCACCAGCGGATCACACAATCCGACGCTTACCGTCCAGGCGCTGGCGTGGCGGACGGCGGAATACCTGGTCAAGAACTGGAAAGCGATCGCCACGTAATACGGGATCTTCAGACGGATCTACTAATTCTGCGGCGACTTGCCGGGAACACGTCCGGCTCTGGTCCCGAGTCGGTCTTGCCCGGCAGGTCCACCTTCGGCTCGAAATCGTCGGACCCGCACTCTGGCGGCGGGCAATTGGCGTTGACGTTCTCGCGCGAGCCTTCGGCCTGTTCCTTCGCGGACGCCGGATTCGGTTCTTCTGTTTTCATGGCCCTTGATTCTGCAATGCGAGTACCACCTCGCCTCTCGCGCTTTGGCAAAAACGCGCAGATCGGCCTATATTCGAGTGATGCGTGGCTTTATCGTTGCCCTTCTTGTGCTTGCGGCTCCGTCCGCCGCGTACGCGCAGACGGCGATCCCGTACGTAGTTGTGTTCGATTCATACATGACGCCCGCCGCCGGCGCGCAGGACCTTGTTACCGTCCAGCACCTGCTCGCGTCGGCAGAAGATCGATGGCTTCCGCTGAAAATTGGCGACGAGCGCAGCCGGCGAGGGCTGGCACTCGGCATCTTTTATCGCAGCGGAAAGTTCCTCACGCTCGACATGCCGCAAGATCACTTCCTGCTCGTTGTGGCGCACGAAGTCTTCGGGCATGGGGCGCGTTTTCGGGAGCTTGGCGACGGGCACCTCCGATACGGCTTCGATGCGCCCATTCCATATGGCTCGGGCAATGCGTTCACGAAATTCAACGGCGCGTTTCCGATCTCGCCGCTCGCGGATATGAATGTGTCGGCTGCAGGCATGGAAGCGCAGCACTCGCTCGCCGACGCGATCGCCGAACGCGCGGTTGCGCGAGGGCGTATCCACTATCGCGAGGCTGGCTGTACTTTGAATCGCGCATGGCCGCCGTCAGCTACATCGCGGAGCGCGTCTCCGACCTCATCGGAGGGACACGACGCGGCCAGCTTTCTCGAGACGTTCGAGAAGGCGTGCGTCACGCCGTGCGTGCCCATCACGCGCAACCAGATGCAGCGCCGTTCGCTGCTTGCGCTTGTCGATCCCTTGCTCTACTACTCGATCTACGGGCTGGCGGTGTCGTATATCGGAAATGGAAACACGACCGGTCCCATGCCGCTCGTGCCTCTGGGCGGCGGGTTGCGCGTGATGCCTTCGCTCGGCTACGCCCTGGCGCCGTACGGCACAGAATGGACCGTTCGCGCGGCGTTCCAGCAAGAGCAGAAGGCGCAGAGCAGAGAGCGCCGCATCACCAGTGTGACGCTGCGTGTGGGAGACACCGGCGCCAGTCCTCGACGTGGGGCATCGGCGCGCGGGCAGCTGACGTGCTGCGCGTGCGCGGCCTTCGCATCGGCGCTTGCCGTCGAACTCTGGCGGCAGCCGGAGTTGCTCGCGGATCACACGTCGGACGCGCAGCATGTGGGCGGCAGCGCCGTGGGCACGGTCATCCTGCCGCTCCCGCGGATGCTGCGCTCGCAGTGGTCGGACGGCATTCAGATCTCGGCGGGCTACAAATCTCAGGGCTTCGTGCCGGGCGAGCAGCTCTCGGGCGGAGCGGTTGTCCGTGCGGGCATCACCTTCGGCAGGTAGCGCGTCCACCGAAGCGCGAAGCGCGAAGGTGGATACAATGTCGGCGCGATGAGCGATCCTGTCCTCGAGCTGGTCGATGCCAGCGTCAAGAAAGGTGATGCGACGGTCCTTCATGGGCTGACGCTGAAGATCCGTGCCGGCGAGCATACCGCGATCCTCGGTCCCAACGGCGCCGGCAAGTCTGTGCTGGTTCGCCTGCTGACCCACGAGGAACGTGCGCTTCCGCTGCCGGATGAATCGTCGCCGGTGCGCGTCTTCGGCGACGACAACTGGAATGTCTTCGAGCTCCGGCCCCAGTTGGGCATCGTGTCGGCCGATCTGCATCATCGTTTCGTCAGCGGCAACAGCGAGGGACGCATCACCGGGCTCGCCGCGGTGCTCTCCGGCTTCGTGGCGTCGCAGGGCATTCTCCGATACAGCGCGATCACCGGCGACATGCGCAGGCGCGCCTCAGAAGCGCTGGAGAAGATGGGCGCAAGCCATCTGGCTCGCCGGTTGATGAACGAGATGTCGAGCGGCGAAGCGCGCCGAGTGCTCCTGGCGAGAGCGCTCGTAACCAACCCGCGTGCGCTCGTACTCGACGAGCCCACCACCGGTCTCGACGTCGTTGCACGCCACCGTTTCATGGAGCGCGTCAGGAATATCGCGAGAGACGGCACGACGCTCATCCTGATAACCCACCACGTCGAGGAAATCATCCCCGAGATCGGGCGCGTCATCCTGCTGAGAAACGGCCGCGTTGCCGGCGATGGAGCGAAACGCGACATGTTGACCGAGCGACATCTCAGCGAGACATTCGAAGGAAAGATGCGAGTGGAGCAGAACGACGGTTACTACTTCGCGCGCGGCGAGTAGGCGGACGGTGCAAAGCGCGAAGGCGGGTAAACTAAATACACGGAGGAGTTATGCAGAAGAACTCATTGGTGCCGCTGGCCATAGCGGCCTTCCTGGCGTCGGCGGTCCCGGCAGCCGCTCAGGCATTCCCGGACGGCCCGGGCAAGGAAATCCTGGAAAAGAAATGCAGCACCTGCCACGCACCCGAACAGGTGACGACGTTCGGGCGCAGCGCCGAAGAGTGGCACGAAGTCGTCGTGAACATGATCGATCTGGGCGCAGAGGTAAACGAAGAAGAAGCCAAAGTGCTGGTTGAGTACCTGGCGAAAAACTGGCCCGTCAAAGGTCCGAAACCGGGCGAAGACAAGCCCGCGGAAAAGCCCGCCGAGAAACCTGATGAGAAGCCGGCAGAGCCTGCGCCCCCGGCGGCGCCCCAGGCCATCGCTCCAGTCTCTTCGCACGCGCCATCCGTCAGGATTCGCGAGTGGGATGTCCGACGCTGAAATCGCGTCCGCACGCTCCGCTCGCGGCATCGGACGGCACCATCTGGTACACGGGCCAGATGGTGTGTGGCGGCGGAGTGGTTCGAAACGTCGAGATCCTCTTCCCTTAGTCCTTTATTTTTGTTAGAGTTACGCCATGCCCGCTCCCGTCAAGAAAAGCCCGTCAGAGCTCCAGAACCAGGAAAACGACGTCTACAAGGCCCTTCGGGCCTGGTACATGATCCCTGGAATCCAACGCGAACTCCGCCACAAAGAGAACGAAGCCGTCCAGACCGTTCTCGAAGTTTTTGAAAGCCGGAAAAGGAATCGGAAGGCGAGCGAGACCTAAGCTTTGTTGGCCTCGTCGATTTCTTCGAGGTCCTCTATAAGCATGTCTTCCCGTGGCGGTTGCGGCCCTGGGACGATTCCAGCGATGTCCGGATCTTCGCCGGGCTGACGAGGGCTGTTCGTCCGGTTGACTTTGGCTTCCTGACGGCGCTCGAACTTCATCTTCTGCTTTTCCTGCCGCGCCCGTTCTTTGTGCCGTTTCTGCTGCGATGGTCGTGATCTATTCGCCATGAATTCACCTAAAGTCTCACATTTTAGTCCGAATTCCTAGTTCTTAGGAGCGTTTTACGTGCGCGTTCACCGGCGCAGGCCCGATTGCTATCCTTTTTACTCTATGCTACCTTGTATTAAACAAGGTAGCTTGATGAGCACATCGCCTGATCCAGGAAAAATTTGCGTCGATTCGTAAGGGGTTGCTCGAGTTTCTCATCCTGAAAATCGTCGCGAGCGACAAGGTGTACGTCGCCGACATGTTGCGCCGGCTCAGCACGACGGAGTTTGCGACGCAGGAAGGGACGCTGTATCCCTTGTTGAGCAAGATGCGACGCGAAGGCGCCGTGGACTACGAATGGCAGGAATCGGATACCGGCCCGCCACGCAAATATTACAAGCTGACGGCGAAAGGAAAGTCGCAGCTCGACGAGCTGACCGACTACTGGGCCTACATCAACCAGACGCTCGACAACGTGGGGCAGGGTTAATCACATGCAGAAGGTGATCACGATCAACCTGAACGGCAACGCCTATCAACTCGATGAAGCGGGATATGAAGCGTTGCGCGCGTATCTCTCGCATGCGCAGGCCCAGCTTGGCGGCAACCCTGACGCAACGGAGATCATCCGCGATCTCGAGCAGTCGATCGCGGAGAAGTGCCAGCGTCTTCTCGGTCCCGGCAAGAGCGTCGTGACGCACAGCCGAGATCGAGCAGATCCTGCGAGAGATTGGGCCGGTCGAGAACGGCGCCGGCGCCGCGCAAGGATCGCACGGGGCGGGCCATCGGCCGCAACGCCGCAGCCGAAACGTCTGTATCAGATTCGCGAAGGCGCGATCGTCAGTGGCGTTGCCAACGGGCTCGCCGCATATTTCAACGTAGACCCGACCGATCGTCCGCGTCGCAGTTCGCGTGGCGGCCGTGCTCGAGATGACCTTGTACGATCGGCCGCCCATCCTCACCATCGGGCTGTACGTGCTGCTCATGTTTATGGTGCCGTACGCGAAGACGCCGGAAGAACGTGCCGCGGCGCAAGGCGCCTCGACGGCCCTCCCTTACAAGCTGCAGCACGCGGTAGAGAAGGTGAAGGCCAAATTCGATGGCCTTCACCACAGAGCTCAGTAACGGTCGGATGATTCAGGTGAGCTGGCGTCTGCCGCGGGTATTTTGAGCACCTGACCGGGCTTGATCTTGTCGGGGTCGCTCAGCTGATCTTTGTTCGCCTCGAAGATGCGCATGTATGCTTTCGCGTCGCCCAGATATTCGCGTGCGATCCCGCTCAACGTGTCGCCCACCTTCACCGTGTAGGTCTTCATGGAGTCACCGGCGCGCTCGCGCCGGGCTTCGGCGCCACTTTGACATCGGCCACGACCTCATTGCCCAGTCGGGGACCGTCTTGATGGCGTCCCAAATGGCGTTCTTCTCAGCCTCCGACGTGACGGTGCCGTTGAAGTAGACTGCCAGTTCGCTCATCCGCAGAGCCGTCCATCCTGAAGTTCTTGGCAGTCTGGATGGCATGGTTGTACTGTCCCGTAAGTTCATTGTTTCTACCTCCTCCTGCAGACTGCAATACGGATACCCGATGTGGTCAGGACGTCAGCCGCAGTCCAGTGGTACTCTCTGGTGCTGTGCGAACTGACACGATAGCCAGGAGGCTGGCAGCCATCGTCGAGACATCCGACGACGCCATCGTCAGCAAGGATCTCAACGGCATCGTGTCTGTCATGGAACCAGGCCGCCGAGCGCATGTTCGGGTACACGGCCGAAGAGATGATCGGGGCGTCCATACGCCTCATCATCCCGCGCAGACCGGCAATCCGAGGAAGACACCGTGCTCGCGGCCATACGTGCGGGTCGCCGTGTCGAACACTTCGAGACCGTGCGAAAGGCGCGCGACGGACGTCTCCTGCCCATCTCGTTGACCGTCTCGCCCATTCTCGACGCCAACGGAACGGTCATCGGCGCTTCGAAGATCGCGCGCGATATTTCCGATCGAAAAAACCTCGAACAGCAGGCGGCGAAGGCGAGTCAACGCGAGGCGTTCCTCGCTGAAGCGACGGTGACGTTGACCAGTTCGGTCGATTACGAGCAGACGCTGAGAACGCTGTGTCGCCTGGCGGTTCCTTATCTTGCCGACTATTGCGCCTTCGATGTGATCAACGTGGACGGGGTCCTGACACGTGTGGCTGCGGTGCACGCGCTTCCGGAAAAAGCGTCTCTTGCGGAAGACCTGCGGACGCGCTACGACGGATCAGGATGTGCCGACCAGTCCGCAAGAGGCGATACGGACGAAGGCGCCGGTCGTCATCCGCGATATCACGGACGAGATGATGGTCGCGAGTGCACATGGCGACGAGGAACGTCTCGCGCGGATTCGCGCGTTTGGCGCGAGCTCGTTCTTGTGTGTGCCGATTGTGTCTGGTGTTCGTGCGCTCGGAGCGTTGACCCTCGCGAACACCGAGTCTGGCAGGCGTTTCTCGGATGAAGACGTTCGAGTCGCGCAGGATCTGGCCGTTCGCGCGGCTCTCGCCATCGACACGGCCCAGTCATATCAGCAGCTACAAAGCGCCAACCGGTTGAAGGACGAATTTCTCGCGACGCTGTCCCACGAGCTGCGCACGCCGCTGAACGCCGTCCTCGGCTACGCGAAAATGCTGCAGTCAGGCGCCATTGCTGAAGAGAAGATTCCGCAGGCGCTCGAAGTGATCGATCGGAATGCCGTCGCCCTCGCGCAGATTGTGGAAGACGTGCTCGACGTCTCGCGCATCGTCCTCGGCAAGGCGAGACTGAAAGTGCAACCCACTGATCTGGCCGCCGTGGTCGAAGACGCATGCGCCACGGTCACCCCTGCTGCCGACGCCAAGAGCATTCAATTGAAATGTTCTTTCGGGCATGGAACAGCGACCGTCTTGGGAGATCACGGACGTTTGCAGCAGGTTGTGTGGAATATGCTTTCGAACGCCGTTAAGTTCACTCCGTCAGGCGGCAGAATCGACGTGCAGGTGAGACAGGACGCGACACACGTCGAGATCACCGTCAGGGATACAGGTATCGGGCTTCTCTTCGTCTTTCCAGCCGTACATATTCGAACGCTTTCGGCAGGCAGAGAGCGGCCCGGCGCGGATTCACGGCGGGCTCGGCCTCGGGCTCGCGATTGCGCGCCACATCGTGGAGATGCACGGCGGCACCATCAAGGCAGAAAGCCCCGGCGAGGGGAAGGGGGCGACCTTCAGCGTGCGGTTGCCGCTGAGCTCCGTGCCGGTGAAGGTGTAGGAGACGACAGCCGGCGAGCGAGCACTTCCTTCCCGGCGCGCGTCAGCCGCTTCACCTGATACTCGCGTTTCAGCGCGTCGCTGCGTGATTTGCATAGCTTCCCAATAGACAAGCGACACCGGCAGCCGCCGCGCTGTGTACTTTGCGCCTCGTCCGGTGTTGTGCACTTTTGTGCGGCGCTCAGGATCACAGGCATACCCGGTGTACAGCGTTCCGTCGGCGCACCGCACCATGTAGACGAAATGCACGCCCGCATTCTAGTACATGCGATAATAGTTCTGTCATCCCTATGGGGGCGCTCCGGTTTCGACGGAGGTATGGACTCAAGGAATGCATGCCGAGCACCATTAACTCGTAAATCTGATGGAACATCCGTTAACTGCGGACAATCAGTACGCTCTCGCTGCTTAATTAACTAAGCAGTGACGTTCGCCCTGGCCTCGCCTGGTGGCTGGGGGCCGAACGACATTAAGCAGGCTGGCTTCCGAACGGCGGCTCGGCGTTCGGAGGCGAGACTTTCCGAGCCTGGTATCCGGCGGTTTTGGCCGCTTCCTCACGCTGGATACGAGAACCCGGAAGCGGATACGCATGTAGATTTCCTCGACGATGTGCTTTCGGACGCGGGTTCGACTCCCGCCGCCTCCACCATCTAACTGGCTCTACGGCAAGGACTTACCGATTTCACGATCGCTCGTCTCCAAAATGTCTCCAAACCCGTGTACGGGTTTGCAGCTTGCGTAGTGTCCGGCTTCAGCCGGACCGGGTCGATCGAGCAGCCGGATCGCACCCTCGATAGCCGCGGGACTGAGGTGCATGTACCGCTGCGTCGTGGCGAGATCCATATGCCCGGCGAGCTCCTGAATCGCTCGCGCCGGCGCCCCACGCATCGCGAGATGCGAACAGAACGTGTGCCGCAGTCGATGCACGCCGCTCTTCACGAGCTGCGCGCGTCGGACTGATCGTCGAACGTGGTCCTGGACGATCTTCTGCGTGAGCGGTGAGCCGTCGCGTTGACAGAGCACCCGAGCCCCGCGCAAATGCCGATGCTCGCGAAGTGCCGCCGCCAGGCGGAGTGTCAGCGGCACGTATCGTAGCCGTCCGCCCTTCGTGGCCGTGACGTGGCCCTTCCAGTCGGATCGCTGGACGCAGACCTGACGCTTACCGAGATCGACATCGCTCCACTCGAGCGCCATCATCTCGCCACACCGCAGGCCTGCTTCGCCACCCAAGAGCACGATAAGGTACGCGTTCCGTTCTGTGGCTTTTGCCGCGGCAACCAATCGCTCATACTCGTCGAAATCGTAGAACCCGGCCGAGCCTTTCGGGATCGGCAACAAGCGGATCGTGCAAGGCATCCGCTCGATGACATCCCATTCCACAGCCCTTTTCAACAACACGTTCAAAACGGTTAACACGTTGTTGACCGTCTTCGGTGCACGATCCGTCAGCCGGCGTTTGAGCTGCTGGACAACCTCGCTCGTGATCGCGTCCAGACGCTTCGGGCCAACCGCCGGGATAAGGTGCACGTGCCCGATCGTCTCCTTGGCCGCGATCCCGCTTGGCTTCTGGCGATTCGCACGCGCATAGCCATCCAGGAACCGCGACCAGAAGTCACTGAGTGTCGGAGCCTCCTTCCTGATTTGGGGTGCGCCGTGGAGCAGCAGCTCGCGTTCTCGGGCTTCACCCCACCGAATCGCGGCTGATCGCGACGAGGCTGGCGCGCGCTTACGCTCGCGTCGTTCCGCGCCGTTAGGCAACCGCACACGCACATCGACTTCCCACCCACCACGCCGATACGGTCTGACTTTCACGCTCATCGCCGTTACTCCTTCGGCGATGGCGCGCGCTTCTGGTTCAGCCAGTCTAGCAAATCGTCGGCGCGCAGGAGTACGCGCCGGCGGACACGGATCACGCCGGGCAACTGCCGACGCTCGATCATGGCGTAGATCGCACGACGCGTCGTGCGCAGCAGATCCGCCGCCTCGTCGACCGTGAGCAAAACGGGCAGCATTCTGCGGCGCGATTCATGTTGGCTGTTAAGCGCGCGATCCGAGCGTGTGACGTCCCCGACGTTGGTTACCACGGCCCTCATGATGTGGCCTCCGACCGCACGTTCACGTGCAAGGACTTTCCACCGACCACGCGTCGATCCTGGGCGTCCAGTACATACCGCTCCAGCCACGCGTCGATCCATTCCGGTTTCAGACGAATGGCCCGTCGTCCACCGAGACGCACCTACCGGATCTCGCGACGTTCGCATGCCGTGTAGATCGTGTCTCGACTCACTCCTGAGTACTGCGCCGCTTCCGCGACCGTTAACCACGCGCTCATGGCCACCTCCAGACGTGCGCACGCGTCAATCGCGTGCGCGTTGAACTGTTTTGAAGGGTTGGCGCGCTCCGGCGCGCTGACCTGAGGTCAGCGCGCCGGGTTCAGTCGCGCCGATGCGGGCGTGTCGCCGACACCGAAGGACCGCGAGACTGTGCCTCGCGGTTGGCGCACGATTCGAGCTCGTGCGGTGGAGCCGTTCGACTGCATCACGCGGCTGGTGGTGCTGTCCTCACGATCACCAAACCGATGCGGCGAACGCGTACGTGTTGGGCCGCCGCGTTCATGCCCTAGGGGCGATGCCGCATGCGGTTGCGGATGCCATGAGATTGGAACGGCGCTGAGCGCGATACCGATCCGGCAACGTTGTGTGATTCAGGGGAGCTGTGGGTCGTGGCCCTGAGGGCGACGACGTTCAGCGTTCCGCGTGAGATGTTCCCGCGCGGAAGAGGTGCGTGTGGCACCGGCGAGATACTCACAGGCTAGCGCCGCTTTTATTCAACGTCAATAGTCAAAATCGGTCGGACGCGCTTCAGCAAACCCCGGCCATCACGCAATTGCCCATCCGCGATCTGCGCGCAGGCACCGTCAAGGCCCGAAGGCCGCGCGCATGCGCGGGCGGAGCGACGCGACGAGCCTTGCACGGTGCCGAGCACAGATCGAACATCACGTGCGTGATGGCCAGCGCATCGCCGGTCGTCCGGATCGTCGCTGCATCGCGCACTCCCACGCGGTCAACAATTGGTGCGGCGTGACTCACAGTACCTGGTTGCGTGATTGCGCACGGAACGAGTGCAGTTTGCTGACCAGGTGTTCCCGCACCAACGGGACCAGATCCGTCCGGACAAAGTGGGCCACGATCAGCGCCATATCTACGCCACGATCACGGCACGCAGCCGACTGCCGTAGACGCGTTCATCGGCACCGACATCGGCACTGATAGTCATGGCGTGAGCGACCCCTCCGGACACGCGCGCGGCCATTTCCAACGCGCGCACCGGGGTCGCTCACGCCATGTTTCCTGCGCTGTTCGCGGCACCAGCTACCGCGTAGTGGGCGGCAAAGAACGCCGCCCCTCGTGCTGGTGTCGGGTGTTCACTGTGGAACCTGCGGCCAGAGAATCGGTTACTGGCAGTGCTGGCGGGAGTTCCGTCGCTCGAGCAGTTGCTTCCGGGCCGACAGCCTCGAATGCGCCGGGGGACAACCTCAATTTCTGAGGTCGTCCCCCAGGTCGTCCTCTGCAGTTGATTTCAGGCGACGTCAACCAGGGGGGAGAGGTGCAGGTACTGTCGCGAGAGCTCGACGCACTCAATCCGTCCGAGTTCGCGGTCGATGGCGTCCGCCACGATAGGCGAGCCGGCCATCCAGAGCGTGTTCCGCGGATCGTCCAACCACTGTTGGTAGAGGGCTCGATATCGCGGCGTGCGGTAGGCCCTGGAGGCGCCGAGGTAGCGGGTGTCAGCCGGCGCGGCGCCCGGTTCGGCGAGCCGCTTCCGTTCGGGGAGCAGCCACTCCAACGTCTCCACCACGGAGGGCGGCAATGGCGTCGCGAGGTGCTCGCGCGCGGCGTGCAGGTAGGGCAGTCTGGCCTTCGAAAGTTGACGCGGAAGTAGCAGCCGGACTGTCCATCGGAACAGCACGCGGAGGAGTGGCACGTGCCGTAGCAGAAACAGCCGGAAGTCCATCGGCGAGGGACGCGTCACGAGGTAGACGAAGACGTGGGTGTCCGCGTACGGCTGCGTCCCGATCGGCAGCTTGTCGGGGAAGTAGCGGACTGTTTTCTCTGGGCCATCACCGAAGAGCAGATGTGGATAGTCCCGAACCTCCAGACGATCGCCAAGGTGCTGCGTGAAGTGACGACGCTTGTCCACCGACGGGCCGAGCCAGACGAACGCGCGATCGTCGAGTACGGCATCGAGGAGCATCACGCGCTCGATCATGCGTCCCTGTGCGGTCGGCTTCCGGAAGCGGTTATCGGGCTCGCCGATGGCCGCCCAGAGCGGCTTGTAGTGGAGGTGAAACATCCGACCGCGATGGAGCTTCCCCGTGGTGATCGGCGTCGCGAATCGCCGCTCGACGAGCGCCTTGATGAAGTCCGTGCTCTTCTGGCCGTGGACGATGCCGGCGAAGCTGCAGTACTGGCGCTCGACGAACACGCCGGAGTGCAGGAGCACGTTCAACAGAAAGCGAGCCTGACGCTCGGTGAAGCCGAAGGCCGCGACCGCTTCCAGGCGTTCCGCGTTCGCGTGTTCGATGGTCCAGCGGTCTGCTGCGGGCGGCAGCGTCATCGAATCAACTCCTCCATGATCCGCGGATGTGCTGTCCTTCGGCCGCCACCGCCGCGCCCACCGACCGAGCATCCGATGGAGAGATAGCAGGTGAACCCTGACTTCGCGGCGGCGCCGGCGTGAGCGCCGCGGTAGTGGGCGGTGACGACCTCGAGATCCTCATGCCGCGAGCGGCCCTCTCGGTCCTCGTACTCAATCCGCGCATCCGGGAACCGGACGGGCCCATCGTCGTACGGCAGGGCATGTTCTCGCGCCCAGCGGGCAATCTCTTCCGGCTCACGGTCCGGCCGGCCGTCGCAGTCCTTCTTGCCGCGATTGCGCTCGTGGAGGAATCGTTGATAGTCGCGCTTCAGCTCGTAGTCCAGGACGACGCGACGGACACGACCGCCCTGGCCGCGGAGACGCTCCTCGGCGCGTTGGTAGGCGCGATAGACCGTGGTGTCGTGCGTCCGCTCGCGAGACTTTCTGAGGCCGGCGTGGAAGGTTTGGCGGGGCTCGTGCGTGCGACCGTGACGCTCGTAGCGGTTGGCCTCGAGCAGGTCACGTCCGCGGTCCGTCAGTGTCACGGCGCGATCATCTGAGCTGAGCGCTGAAGTGCGAATCAGCCCTTCCTTCTCAAGGTGCTTAAGGCTTCGCCGTGAGGTCTGGGAGTCGTCGCGGACGTCGTGAAGATCACTCTCGGCGACGATCCGAAATGCGCCGATCGTTGCCAGCGCACGGCTCTCGGCACCGTCGATCTCGTAGACGCGCTCACGGTCGCGTGCGTGCTCTCGATCACGCCCGAGAGGGAGGTCGAGATCCCGCGTGAACACGTCACGTGCATGCTCGTCTTGGTCTCGCTCGCCGACACCGCCGCGGCCGCCGAAGCTGCGGTCCCATCGGTCACCACGGTCTCTGCCGTCGTCGGATCGTGGATCGTATCTATCGAACATGCTCCACTCCATTGGGGCGGCGCACGCGACAAGCACTGCGACCGCTCACAGCGCGATTCGAGTATGCGTGCTCCGAGTGCGTTTCTCAATCGATCGTCGGCGCGTGTTGGGCAGTGATGGAGGATGTTGGGTGCTGTGGATGCGAGGCGGGTTCTTCATCTGTTGCGTCATTGCGACGACGTTCTTCCGCCAGCCTTGAAAACTGAAACGGCCTTCGAGATCGACGGTCATCGTCGGCTGAATGCATTTTTGTTGGCGATTCTGAAATGCGTGTGTCGTGAAGGCTGGCGCCGTCATTTGTGTACAAAGCGATCGAAAACCAGCCACGCAATTCTTCGGACTTCAGCAGGATGCGCTGGCCACCGCCCAATTTCGCAGACACAGCGCAGGAAGCACTCTCACGTATCGAACGGCGCGCCTAACGGACAACTCGCAAGAGATCAAATCCCAATCAGAAGGCGACAGCGGACCTCAGTGTAATAGCACTGAACTATTAGATAGCTTGAAGGCGTGCCACGGTGAAATGGATATGAAGCACGCCGGCGCCATTATCTTGCCAACGGCGACAGATGCTGCGACGATCCTACCTGACAACAAAAAGGCGTCAGGCCCTCCCACTGAGAACTCCCCATCCGAGACCTGGCCTGAGAGCGCGACCGTCGCCTTGCCTTGACCCTCGCAGGACGCTGTTACAAGCACGTTGTTCTTGATCGTGAACTGCACGAATGTGTCGCCGCCGTCCGTCGTAACACCGTCCCAAACGCCATTCAAGTCAAACGCCTCTTGGGGCACGAACTCGTACCCCCGGTTGAGTCGAAACGTTTGACCATCAAGGTTCGTGACGATCACGTCGACGACACCAGCGGCATGCGCCGGCGTATCGACCACCAGCAACGTGCTCGGCGCGGCTCGCGGGTCATATCTCGTCGAGGTGACGGTGGCGGTGCCGAAGGTTACGGACGCAGAGCTGCGCAACCCGGTCCCTGTGAGCTCTATTGGCATTCCTCCGCGAGTAGACCCGACATTCACCGAGATTGACGTCACCGTCGGACCCACGGTCACCGTCGTCGGACCCAGAGTCGGAGCTATGGATGATCGGTCTGAGTTATCGCTGCACCCGGTCAAAATGAGCGCAACGGCAACTCCGACAGCCGACCCGATCATCAGTGGGAACATAACCCAGCCCTCGAAAATTCCGATTGTTTAGGTTGTCGCTATTCTTGTCGTCGATGGGAATAAGTGATCGAACGCGTGAAATTCGACGAACTCCGCACTAGCGAGGCAGCTTCGATGCGCGCCAGGGGGAGGTGCCGTTGACGCAAGCCGGCACATTCAGCGTCCCAATGGCGTCAGTCGCCGATACAATCCTGCCTGCTAGAGAAAATACGCCCGGGGCCTGTGGTGAGAACTCCCCGTTCATTACAGGTGTTGAGAGCACGACGGTTTTGGTCGCGTCGTATCGACATGAGGCAGTTACCAGGACATTATTGCTAATGGTGAACTGTACCAGTGCGTCCGAGCCGTCGGTGGTGACACCGTCCCAATCTCCGTTGAAGTCGAACGATTGCTGTGGCACGTACTCGTATCCCTGATTGAGTCGAAATGTCTCGCCGTTAGGGTTTGTGACGATCACATCGACCACTCCAGCGGCGTGGGCCGGGGTGCTGATGAGCAGCGACGTGCCCGTCACCTCCCGAGGGTCCCATCCGGTCGACGACGTCGGGGTGGCGGTCCCGAAAGTCACTTTGGCGCGCTGGTGCAATTCGGTGCCTGTGATTTTCACGGGCGTCCCGCCTCCCGTGGAGCCGACATTTATCGAGAGTGCAATTACCCTCGGATTCTCCGCTGACCGAGCAAAGGTGGGCGCGACCGGCGCGACTGGTGACGAGTCGCCGTTGCAGCCGACCAGGCTGACCGCCACGGTCAGTGCCGCGCCCATCCCCACAGTCCACGTCATGATGGAAAACATCAATTGAGCTTTGCCGCTTCCTCCAGCACTGGAATTCGCGGACGTTGCTGGGAATCTCATCTTCACCTTTCGATATAGTCACGCCGCCTCGTGGCGGTCCTCTACCCGTTGCAGCATGTTCGCTTCGTCTCTATCGAAGTGGCTCACCCTCTAAAGCGCGAAACGCCGACAAATAGGGGCAGCGGTGTCCAATGAGCGTAGAATTGGTACCATTCCCGAACAATCCGCCACGCCAACGGCGCTCCTTCTAGCATGGAATCGCGGCGAGCCCGAGGCGCTCGATGCCCTGTTGCCGCTCGTCTACGAGGAATTGCGTCGCGTAGCTGCACATTACATGAGGCGCGAGCGTGCGGATCACACGCTGCAGGCAACTGCCCTCGTCAACGAGGCGTACCTGCGGCTGATTGAAGTGAAAAGAGTGCGATGGGAGAACCGTGCACATTTCTTCGCGATGGCGTCGCGATTGATGCGCCGGATTCTCGTCGATGCCGCACGATCGAGGGATTATCAAAAGCGCGGCGGCGGCGCACCGATGCTTTCGCTCGACGAAGCGCTGATCGTTCCCTGTGAGCCGGGAGACGATCTGGTCGCGCTCGACGAGGCGCTGAACGCGCTAGCCGCCGTCGACGTGAGGAAGAGTCAGGTGGTGGAGATGCGATTTTTCGGCGGCTTGGATATTGACGAAACCGCCGAGGCCCTCCATGTGTCCCGGGATACCGTCAAACGCGACTGGCGGGTTGCAAAATTGTGGTTGTTGCGCGAGCTCGGAGGCGATGCGCGCGATGAACAGTGATCGCTGGCGTCGGATCGACGATCTCTGCAATGCGGCGCTCGCCTGCACCGAGAGCGAGCGCTCCGCGTTTCTGGTCAAGGCCTGCAGCGGCGATGACGCGTTGAGGAGCGAAGTGGAGTCGCTCCTCGCACACGAGCCACATGCCGAACGATTTATGCGCGCTCCAGCGGTCGCGTTGGCGAAACCGAGTGTCCTGAGTGCCGCGGACTGCACGCTCGCGGGCCCGCGCTTCGGAGCTTACGCTATTCGCGAACGAATCGGAGTCGGCGGCATGGGCGAAGTGTACCGCGCACACGACGAGACGCTTGGACGCGACGTGGCCATTAAAGTGCTGCCGCCCGCGTTTACTGCCGACCCGGAACGGCGCGCGCGCCTGGAGCGCGAGGCCCGCATGCTCGCGACGTTGAATCATCCACATATTGGCGCGATCTACGGTGTAGAAGAAGATGGAGGCGGTACGCGGCCTCGTGCTGGAATTAGTCGAAGGCCAGACGCTCGCGGAAAGGATTGCTGCGTCAAGCCGAGGTTTGCCGATCTCCGAAGTCCGCGCGATCGCGCGGCAGGTCGCAGACGCGCTCGACGCGGCACACGAGAAGGGAATCGTTCACCGCGATCTGAAACCGGCGAATATCAAGATCACCCCGGACGGTGTAGTAAAGGTCCTCGACTTCGGGTTGGCGAAGGCGGCGATTGGCGTCGCTTCACATCCTGATTTGAGCGAGTCGCATGCGGGTGTGATCCTAGTACCGCTGCGTACATGAGTCCGGAGCAGGCGCGCGGGCACACCGTCGACAAGCGAGGCGACATCTGGGCCTTCGGCTGCGTGCTGTACGAAATGCTGACCGGCTGTCTCGCGTTTCCGGGGGAGACCACCTCCGACAGGATTGCGAAGATACTCGAGCGCGAGCCCGATTGGTCGGCGCTTCCGGCGACAACACCTCGTGCCCTTCATCGGATCTTGCTTCGCTGTCTCGCCAAAGATCCCAAGCAGCGTCTCAGAGACATTGGTGACATCAAGAGCGAGATCGACGCGATCAACGAAGTGGTTCCAGGCACCGCCGATGTAACCGTTCCGGCCGCCATCAGCACCTGGAAGACATGGCTCCCGTGGGCCGCGGTCGCCGCGCTTGCCGCAGGAGTCACCGTGTGGGAAGTCCGGCGCCCGCCTACGATCGAGAATCCACTTGCGACCGCGCGATTCTCACGCCTCACGGATTGGACAGGCACCGAGAGTCACGCGGCAATCTCATCGGACGGCAGGTTCGTGGCCTTCCTCGCGGATCGCGAGGGGCAATTCGATCTCTGGGTGAGTCCGGTTGGCAGCTGGAAGTTTACGAATCTCACGCAGACAGACCGCCGCTCGATTCGCCGGATACCCTTCTCCGTTCGTTCGGCTTCTCAGGTGACGGCGCTGAGATCTGGTTCAGTCCGACAGAGGCCCGGGGACAGAACCCATCGTCGGTCGCACCACGAACGGAAGCCAAGATGCTGATGCCGCTGCTCGGTGGGCAGCCCCGGGCGTTCCTCGGCGAAAAATCCGAAGCTCCGGCGTGGTCTCCGGACGGCATGCGGCTCGCCTATTTCATGAACGGCAATGGAGATCCTCTGTTCGTGGCCGACCGGACCGGAGCGGACGCGCGGCAGATCTTTCTCAGTCAACAAAAGGGCATGCATAGCCACAATCCGGTATGGTCGCCGGATGGCCAGTGGATCTATTTCGTGCATGGCATGAACCCGACTGAGAAGATGGATATTTGGCGGATTCAGCCATCCGGCGAGGCGCTAGAGCGACTGACGGACCAGAATGTTGCTGTGAATTTTCTGGCGCCGCTCGACGCGCGAACGCTGATCTACACCGCGCCTGCGGAGGACGGAACTGGCCCGGCGCTCTGGACCCTCGATGTGCCGAGCAGGGCCTCGCGCAAGGTCAGTTCCGATCTCGACCGCTATACGTCGGTAGCGGCCAGTCGCGATGGGAGGCGTATCGTGGCAACCATCGCGAACCCGAGCGCGACCCTTTGGCGTCTGCCGCTGGTCGATCGGCCCGTCGACGAACGCGACGTGCAGCCGTACCCCGTGTCCACAGTGCGCGCGCTGGCGCCCCGGTTCGCCGGAGCGTCCCTCTTCTATCTCGCGACGGGTGGCCTTGGCGACAGCTTGTGGCATGCGAGCGAAGGGCAGACGTCGGAAGTCGTCAGGGGTGCCGACATGCCGCTGTCGGAGCCTGCCGCGGTGTCACCGGACGGAAAACACATCGTGGTCGTGGTGAGGCGCGCAGGGTTGCGGCGTCTGGTCATCATGTCGGCGGATGGCACGAACGTGCGAACGCTGGCGCCCTCGATCGAAATACGAGGTACCGCGGGTCAGGCCGCTGCCGACTGGTCGCCCGATGGAGCGTGGATCGTGGCAGGGGGCCTGGACGCCAATGGACCGGCCCTCTTCAAAATCCCGGCGAATGGCGGCGATGCCGTTCGGATCGTGACCGGTCAGGCGGTCAATCCTGTCTGGTCGCCAGACGGGAGCCTGATCGCGTACGGCGGCCCACTCGTGGCTGGCCAGACTGCGCTCACCTGGGCGCGACCGGACGGCACCACCGTCGATCTGCCGGCCGTCCGCGTTCGTGCAGGCGGCTATCGCTTCCTGCCAGATGGAAAGGGTCTCGTCTTCCGGCCGACCGATGCCGCACCGGATTTCTGGCTCCTCGACTTGGCGACGAAGACCACACGTCAGCTCACGCACCTGAGTGATCGCGGCGGCCGAATACAGACATTCGACGTTGTTCCCGACGGGAAAGCGATTGTGTTCGACCGTATCCGGGAGAATTCTGACATCGTCCTGATCGACCTGCCGAAGTGACGCACGCGTCGTTCACTGTTTCCGCCGTTCCCGGGAAGTACCGTCGCGACCGTCAGCGCTTCGTCAACGTGAGCTGGTGATTCGCAGAGGCGCACTGCGCGCGCGCGATCGCGGTGACAGGACAGGCGAAGCGACCGTCTACCACGGGCCGCGCGCTGCCAGGTGGCACCTCGCAATACGCAATCAGCCCGTCGAACTTGGAGGTCAGGGTTGCCGCCCCGAGATGCCCCATCGGCCCTCCCGCGGATCCGTCAAAGCCGATGTAGGCGTCGGCAGCCACCTGTTCGATGAGGCCTGGATCGCCATGCAGGTTCCCCGCGGTTACCGCAATGTAGTCCCCCGCCACGCCCACGAACACTCCCGGCCACGCAAGGTCACGTACCAGGGATGCATCGGCTAAGGAGACGTGGAAGCCAGAGCCGAAGGCCGGGTCGCGTGTCATGGTGACCGCGTAGGTACGCGTTCGCGCGTACTCAGGAATGGCGGGGCATGCCGCGGCGAAGGTGAGTGTATAGCGCCCTTCCAGGTCGATGGCTGGGGCGTCCAGCGCCAGTAGAAACGAGAGGTACGGCGAACAGGTTGCGCATGAGATGTTCGCGGTCAGAGTCGCCTCGACATATCCCGCTTTGGCTGCACGAAACCGAACGCCGGCATCAAAGGCGCCGATCAACGAGAATTCTCCCATCCCGTTGCTCGTTGTGGTCACTCCGGCGCTCGAGCCGTCCATTACCTCCACCCTGACTCCGGGACGGGCCGCCAGGCGGTGTCGTAGACCGATCCGCCGACTCTGACCTGCGGTCCGCCTGGCATCGGCGCGGGCGGTGTGGGAGACGTCGGCGGCGAACCCGACTCGTCGCAGCCGGCCAGTCCCATCGCCAGCATCAGGGGGACCAGTAGCGCGAAGAACATTTGCCGCGCCGTTCTCATGACTTTCCCTCGCAAATAAGTGCGCCCCCTCGAGGACGCGATGTCCTCGACCCGGCGCCCTGGGCGAGCCCCAAAAGAGCGATTCCTCCGATTGTTTGGTGCCTCATGCCGTTTCCCTCCTGTCTATAAGGGCGGGAAAGAGCGGCGAAAGGGTGCGTCGATGCAGGGTTGAGGCGGAAATGAGGGCTTGGTGGCACCCCTCCTAATTCGGCATCACGGGCACGACAGGAACTCGCTCAGCGACCGAGATTCACCCTGAGGCCGATCATCACACGGCGCGGGTCCATGAATAGCGTGGGCCTCCCGAAATTCGGACTGAACACGTTGTCCGACGCCAGACCCTCCTCCGATCTGTCGTTCAACACATTCAGCACATCGAGCAGCAACTCGATACGCCCACGCCCGCCAAACGCCACCGTTCTCGACAGACGCACATCCAGCAATGATTGAGACGACAGCCGGCGCGAGCCGCGGGGCTCGAGCAGAATGCGGAGATCGCCTTGCTGCGTGGGGATAATCGCGGTCTCCGCCCAGGGTTTGCCGCTGAAGTGCTGCAGATTGGCCGCAAGCACAAAGCCTGTACGCGGCACGTCGATGCTGCCCATCAACCGCAGCATATGCGGCCGATCGTTCGGCAGGCGGCCTCGAGCATTGGTGAGATCGTTCGGGTCGCGGCCGAAGAGGATCGGCTGCGGAGGACTGACGGTGCTGACCTGCGCGCCTGCGGCCATTGCTCCGCTGGAGGGTTGGAGACCAAACGCTTTCGAAAATGTATAGGATCCAAACGCCTGCCATCCACGAGACCGCCGCTTTTCGACTACCAGCACGAGACCGTCATAGGTCAGCGCATAGTCGTCGGGGTTTGTGAGCCGAAAGCGGCGAGCGGATGGCGCATTCGTGAGCGTAAACGCAGGAACCACGCGGTTGTCACTGAGGGTACGCGTTTCCTCACGATATTGTCCGCCGACATCCGTCCAGCCGATGAAGTTCGCGCCGTTCTTGCGGACGTACGCGACCGCCACCGCAAGCTGGCGACCAACCTCCCGATCGAGACCAATGGAGAACTCGTCGGTGCGCGGTGCACGCATCTCGCGATCGAGCTGCAGGTTGATTTTCGGATCGACGACGCGAACGGCCCCTGTGTAGCCGCCGGTCGCCGCGTCGAACACCCGTGTCGTCATCGGGGTGGCTCCGGGATGGAACGGCTCCAGTTCTCCGGTTAATACACCCTGGCTGAACCGTCCGTAGCTCGCGCGCAGGATCGTGCGGCCGTCGGCCGACAGCCTCACAGTGACGCCAAGACGTGGAGAAAACAGATTCCACGTGTACAGGTTTTCACCTCCGTCAACAATCACGTCCGTCTCGCTGCCCTGCGCGTCCAGCTCGCGCAGATCCTGATGGAAGGCGCGACTGTGATCGAATCGAACTCCGGCGTTGATCGTCAGGCGGTTCCCAATCGTGATGGCGTCGCTCACGAACGCCGCGCCCGTGTCCGAAACGCCACCGATATTCGACGGAGAACTCGAGATCGCTTCTGATGGCTGGCCGTTGGTATTCACGTACCTGACACCGGTCGGGATGAGACCGCGCGATTCATGTTCGCCCCTTTCGAATTGCCCTCCAAGCTTCAGTTGATGATCGGCTCCGAACATGGCCGGACGGTAATGACTGAGCGTCGCCTTTGTCGTCGTGCGCGCGATCTTCAGCTCGACAAGGCGTTGCGGAGCACCGGAGCTGACACCTGTGACGCGGTCGAACCGGCCGGGGACGGTGAGAGCGCCTCCGCCCAGATTGTCGTCACGATTGAAGATGAATCGTCCAACGCGCACATCCCAGACGCTGTTCGCTCCCAATGTGTGTGTGAGATGGCCGAGCGTCATTGCGGGCGCTGAGCCGCGCGACCGCGCGATCGCTTCAACGGGCGTCACGTGCGTGGGTGGCTCGGGACTGTACCCAAATTGCTGATGAATGCTCTGCACCAGCTGCATGCCGGGCGCGAGTTTCCAGGTGAGCTTGGTAAAGATCTTGTCCTGTTCGTACCTTCGCGGAAACGCAAGGTCGGCTCCGGGTTGACTGTCGAAGTCGCGCAGGTATTGGTAACCAGCGAAAAACCACAGTCGATCGCGGCGAACGGGTCCGCCAACGTTCGTATTCACGTCACGGTACCTGGCGCGCGAGTATCCGCTCTGGCCGGATCGCGCCGTCATGGGCAGCAGGACCGGCTGGCTCGTCAGACCGGCCGTTTGCCCATATACCGATGCGTCACCGAGGAATCGCTCGCTTCCCTGTCTCGTCACGACATTGATCACGGCACCCTGCACGTTGCCGAATTCTGCCGATGCCCCAATGGACTGGACGTGCACTTCCTGTATGAACTCGACGCCGGGTTCTGATCGGGCAACGCCGTTGCAGGGGCAGGTGACGTTGGTACCATCGAAGAGAAATTGATTCTCGTTCGTACCAGAACCGAACGCCGAAACGGTGGTGGACGTCCCCATCCCCGACGTCCCGCTCCCCGGCGAGGTCGGCGAGATTCCAGGCGCCGCTCTGATGAAATCGAACATGCTGGTCCGCCGCGTGGGTATGGTCTTGAGATCGTCGGGGCCGAAGCGAGTTCCAAACCCGCTGTCGCGAGCTTCGATGCGCGAGCCCGCCCCCTCAACCACAACTGATTCCGCAAGCCCTGCCACTTTCAGGACAGCAGTTCGTTCGATCGTCGCGCCAGCGCCGATACGGATGGCGTCTTCTCGGTACGTCCCAAAACCCTGCCGCTCGATGATCAACACGTACAATCCAGGTGGCAAGGTCAGAAACCGCAACTGGCCGCCCTCATTGGTGACCAGCGCCGCCTCACCGCCGATCAGCGCGGGCGAGCTGACACGCACGCTTGCGCCCTGCACGACGCCGCCTTGAGCGTCCCTGACGGTTCCGATGAGTGCGCCGGACAGTCCTTGTGCCGCAATCGCCGAGGGCAAGAACATACACGCCGCCGCCAACAACATTCTGATATGCACGTCATTGTTCCTTCGATGCAAGCTACATCGTTTAAAGGCGTGATTGCTGTCCAAAAAGGTGCATCCTGCTGCCGCACCACGATCCCGCAAGCCGCGTGGTTGGGGAGCATGCAGCGGGTGATCGGGGACAGGGTGGGTGCACCTTTCCGCGGGGTTTTCTCGCTTCCTAGACAGGAGGACAGCGAAGATGACGAACACACTTCAACAGGGGTCATCGTTTTGATCGCCGAAGCCCTCGCAGGTTGCGGCCGACGTCCACAGATGTTCGGAGTAATGAGGTCAAGCATCGCACTAATCGTTCTGCTGGGTTGCGCCGGATGCGGCGGTGACGCGGAGTCGTCATCCATGGCTGGCCCATCAGCTCCGACGGCTGCGCTCGTCGGCACGCCACGCAACTTGAGGAGACGGCAATGAGAGACAGAACTTTAGGACTAGCTGGCTTGGTGCTCGCTCTTGGATTGGGTGGGTGCGGCGGCTTTGATTCTCCGGTCACGCCGGTCACGCCTTCCCAAGTGCCTCCGCAGGCGGTTGTTCCCGCGCCCGCCCCCGGCTCTTTGTTCCCCCCTGGCTACACCCTGAGGGGCGTGAGCCTGTCAGGTGTCGTATACGAATTGACACCGAAGGGGCGGATACCGATTGCACGGGCCATCGTCTATTGTGAGCCGTGCGGCGAGCAGACCCACACGTTCGCCACGGCCGATGACAAAGGGTTCTACCACTTCTCTGGCGATCTCGCGAGCGGCGGCGGGGTGTGGGTATTCCCCCGAGCTTTCACGCCCATCGCCGTGGGTTTCTATAACAAAGACTACGAAGATCCGCCGGGGTTACCCACGATGGGCCACGGACCTGGCTGGAGAGAGGTGTTGATCGACGGGGACACGAGACTGGACATAGAGCTGGTACGACGCGCAGCAGCCACTCCGTGAATCAGCCCTTAGTAACACGCCCGAGAACCTAGACTCGCGTGATAGTAGTACCGGTCATATACGGATCCATCGGGCACGCATGCGCACCGTTGACTCTCCATTCAGAATCTGTGACCCAACGTCTCCCGAAGTCAGTTACCTGCGATAACACTGCACCGTCCTCGTCCGCCGTGAGATTGCCCACGTCGTTCCCACCCGAGCCAGCTCCTGACCGACGCATCTCTATTTCGACGTTCGTCTTCTGGAGAGCCTGGAGATTCGGATCGTTGGCGATGTCCTGAATTAACGATCGCATCGGCCGACCGCCGTCATGTGCGGCTCCTGCGCCTGGACACCTCTACGCCACCCGTGGGTAGCAGAATGTATGGTATATATACGGTATGACAAAAACCACGGTCTACCTCCCGCCCGAACTCAAGCGGGCCTTGAAGAGAGTCGCGGCCGCGCGCCGGTGCAGCGAGGCCGAGCTGCTTCGCGAAGCGGTTTCGCGGCTCACTGGCGAAGCCGAGGCGCCGGTCCCCAAGCTGCCGCTCTTCCGTTCAACCGGGCCGTCGATTGCCGAGGATGTCGACCGCGCACTGGAAGGCTTCGGCGTCCGGTGATCGTGTTGGACACAGGCGGGCTCTACGCCGCGATTGACGCGAACGAAGCGCTGCACGGCCGCACAGTCGCGGCACTTGTCGCCTCGACACCACCGCGCGTTATCTCTCCCTTTGTTCTCGCGGAACTGGACTACTTGATTGGAGATCGAGTCGGCCACCAGGCGCAGATGGCGCTCATCGAGGAGGTCACGCGCGGGGCGTACCAGCTCGAGCTCTTCTCGTCTGAGGATATGGGCCACGCCAAGCGAATCATGGAGCGGTACGCGGATCTTCGGATCGGATTGGCGGATGCGTCGGTCGTCGTTCTCGCCAACCGCCACAGAACGTTGGACCTCTTGTGCACGGACGAGCGCCACTTCCGCGCGCTCAGGGGCTCAGGCGGCAAGTCGTTCCGACTGCTCCCTTTCGACGCTTGAGCTGGTGAGCCGCACTGGAATCGAACCGCACGCCACCGACACGTCCGCATTTCGTTGTTGATTGACGCCCGTCTCCAAAATGTCTCCACAACTCCGATAGAATCCAGAGGACTGACGTGGACCGCAGCGGACGACGAGAAGCCAGTAAGTAATTGGAACTCGAACCCTTAGCCCCAGAAGTCGCGCGCAATCACCAAGTTAGAAAGACGCGTTTTTAGGGTTCGACTCCCGCCGCCTCCACCACTTTTCCCCAATACTTATTGGGGTTTCGTCGCCCGGTTTCCGCCGCCTCCACTATTTCTCCAAAACCCGCTCCGTTGACCGGGTCCTCGAGCAACCGAATCGCTGCCTCCACCGCCGCGGCGACTGAGCATTCGTCACGGTGGGCGAGGGAATCGACACGAGCACGCCGGCCGGCAGGCTCGTGGCCGGCGTCCTTGGCTCGATCGCGGAGTTCGAGCGTGCGCGCATTCAGGAACGCATCATGGCGGGCCTCGCGCGCGCCCGTGCCCAAGGTACGCGGCTCGGACGTCGCCGTGGCAATGCCGTGCGCCGGCTCGATGAGTGTGAGGGACTGTCGCACGCGCAGGCCGCCGCACGGCTCGATGTGTCGATCGCCACTATCAAGCGATGGCGGCGAGCGTCGAAGGTGAGGTCAGAATCGTCCCCGGCGGTCGCGTAATTTCGCCGCCCTTTTCGGGCCGACCCTCGACTGAACGGCGCGGGGTCAGAAACAACTGATTGTGCGGCCCCTGTTATCGCGTGCCGTCACCGGCACGAACCGGCAGTTCGTCGCCCCACTGATTTATGCGATTCGAGCGTGTCCTCGGCGGATTACCAAACACTGGGCGACTGATTCTTACTACTCTCGGCTGGCGTCGTGAGTGCGTGACGTACGCCGCTATCACTTCGTCGGCACGAGGCGCTTCAGCTCCTCGAACCAGTTGACGACCACCTGAATCTCCTGTCGTGCTGGTGTCCCGGACGCGCCCACTCTAGGCGCGACGAGGTCGTCCTCTGACGGCCCGGTCCTGGCTGCCCGTCACTGCGCCGGGGGCGTCCAGTTCTGGAGCAGCGTGATCGGGACCGCGGCGGCATCCTCGAGCAGGGTGTTGATCAGGAAGCGGCCGTCGCGGTCCACATCGTACTGTCGGCCCTGGTTGGTGTAGATGCCGCCTCCGACGATGCGCGTGGGAAACAACGCCATCGGCGTGCCGGGCTTCAGGGTCGTGCCCGTCGCCGCGATCGACACGGCCATCATCTGCCCATCCGGCCCGAGGTAGTACAACTCCTTGCCGTCGTGCCGCCAAGTGGGATACATCCCGCCCGCCGTCGAGACCGTCCACTGCTCGCGGGCGCGGTCACCCGTTGCGCCGGCCGACGCGGGCTCGACAAACGGCCTCACGTACACTTCCATCTGGCCCGACTCGTTGGACATGTACGCCACCCAGCGCCCGTCCGGTGAGAACCTGGCCTGCGTCTCGACGAACGTGGTGGCGAGGAACGCCCACGGTTTGCGATCGCCTCCGATCGGCAACACCCACAGGTCCCAGTTGGTGTTCGGATCGCTCTGCTGATACAGGAGGAAGCGGCCGTCGGCCGACCAGTCCGCGGCAATCACTGCCTGCCCCGCCGATGGTTCGAGCAGCAACGCCTCGGTCCCGGATCCGCCGCCAGTGGACGATTTCACGTACAAGTTCCGCGACTTCCGGACCGAGTCGAACACGATCTGGCTTCCATCCGGAGACCAGACGGGCCAGCGATCTGAAGCGGCGTCGGAGGTGAGCTTGGCTCGTGCGTGGCCCGTCGATGAGCCAGATGTCTGAGTTGCCCTGCACGACGCGGTGCACCACGACTCGGCCGTCGCGCGACACACGGGGACCGCTCAGACCGTTGACGTCGGGCGCGCCCATCGTGCTCAACACCTTGCCCGACCGGTCCCTCCAGGTCAGTTGCCGTGCGCTCGCCCCGCTCGACCGGTACGCCACCAGGCCCGTTCCCGAGATTGAAATCGCCCCAACGATACAACCCTGAGCCGAGACCCACCGGTTCCGCGACCGGCACCGGATCGCCCGTCAAGGCACCCGTCCCCAGATCCAGACGCTGGGCGACGAGCGCGTCGCCGCGCAGCCAGAACAGCCAGCCCGGAGGCATGTAGACGCCGGCCGTGTCCGCCGCGGTCACACGTTTCACGTCCGTCGAGTCGAGCGACCCGAGGTGTATCCCGCCTTTATCCTGCGATCCCACGGCGTAGAACAGGAATTGCCGGCCCCCTGGCAGGAACTGGGGAAACCGATGGCTCGACTGGTCCCTCCAGGGTTGTCACCGACTGGGCCTCGCCCCCCGAAGCCGGCACGCGGGAGAGCCCGCTCACCGCCGTCCGCGAAAACAGGATGATGCCGTCCGCGTTCCACGTCCCGCCGCGAGGAACCGCGTCGGTGAGCGGCACCGGCTGGCCGCCGCCGATGTCGAGCCGCTTCAGCTTGCCGTCGGCGAAGAACCCCACCGACCGGCTGTCGGGCGACCAGAACGGAAGGCTGGCCCCTTCCGTCCCCGCGAGCGGCTGCGCCGGGGGGGACGCCAGCGGCCGGAGCCAGAGACGCGAGGGGCCGCCGCCGGACGCCACGAACACCAACTGCCGCCCGTCGGGGGACAGGGCAAAGGAAATGGGATTGGTCGTGGCGGGTGTGGTGATCTCGACGCGCATCTCCGGCGGCAGTGGCTCGCGCAGGTGGCGCACTGCGGGCACGGCGAGCAGGGTCGAGATGAGCACGGCGGCTGCGGCAATGGTCCATCCCAGACGACGGCCTCGCGCGGGTGTCCTGGCCAGGCGCGGCAGTTGGGGTCGCCTCCGCGTCGAACGCGCCCTCGATCGCCAGACGCATGTCGTGGACGTCGCCGAGTCGCTGTTTCGAGTCCTTGGCGAGACAGCGCTTGACGTAGACGACGAGCGTCGGCGACAGCGTGGACGGCAGCGCGTCCCACTCTCGGCTCCACCTTGAGCACGTTCGCCAGCGTGTCGGCGATATCGTCTCCCGCGAATGCTCGTGTCCCCGTGAGCATCTCGTAGAGCACACAGCCGAACGCCCAGATGTCGCTGCGCTTGTCGGCCGCTCGCCCCTTCGCCTGTTCCGGGGCTCATGTAGGCGGCCGTGCCGAGGATCATGCCCAGCCGTCATCATCGCGGGAGTGGTGATCGTCGGCGACCGCGAGTGCGCTCGACGACATCGCGCCCGCGGGTTCCGATCGCCTTCGCGAGCCCGAAGTCGAGCACCTTCACGGTGCCGTCCGTCCGCACCTTGATGTTCGCGGGTTTCAGATCGCGGTGGATGATGCCCTGCTCGTGCGCCGCTTCCAGCGCCTCGGCGATCTGCTTCGCGATCGGGAGCGCCTCGTCGATCGGAATCGGCCCCTGCGCGATGCGATCGGCGAGCGTCGGCCCTTCGACCAGTTCCATCACGAGCGCCGTGCACACCGTCGGCTCTTCGAGACCGTAGATATGCGCGATGTTCGGGATGATTCAGCGATGCGAGCACTTGCGCTTCGCGCTGAAAGCGCGCGAGCCGCTCGGGGTCGCGCGGCGAACGAGCTCGGGCAGGACTTTGATGGCGACGTCGCGCTTCAGCTTCGTGTCGGTGCGCGCGATAGACCTCGCCCATGCCCCCGGCCCCGAGGGAGGACAGTGATTTCATAGGGGCCGAGGCGGGTGCCGGGGGTGAGGGCCAAACGGCTGGCACGAGTATAGGGCAGGGCGGCGCGTCGACTGCATTACTTCCGAGTGACGCCGTTCTGTTCATCCAACAAGCCGGCGGGTTACTCGCCACGTCGGGACTATATCGTTTCTCGTCACTTCGCCGGCACGAGGCGCTTCAGCTCCTCGAACCAGTTGAGCACCACGACGAGCTGGACTGTCGGCGAATTGGTCGATGGCGCGGCGCTTTTGATCATCAAAAAACGGCTGCCGTCCGGCGCGACGTCATAAGTGCGCCCCGACTGCGCCACAAAATACGCGCCTTGGAAAAGGGACGTGGGTGTACCGGGGGAGAAGCGCCCACCTGCGTCGGGTGGATCGGCACTGCGACCATCGTGCCGTCCACCTTGAGGTAGAAGAGCTCTCGACCGTTCCGTGCCCAGGCTGGGCGTGTGCCGCCACCAGTGGAGATCTTCGTGCGATTGTCGCCGACATTCGGGAAGGGGCGCACGTAGATCTCGGCGGACCCGGACTCGTCGGACTGATACGCCAGCCACCGTCCGTTCGGCGACACTTCCCCGTTGTGCTCGTCGTACGACGCATTCAGCAGCGGCGACACCTTCCGTTCCGAGTCAAGTTGCAGCATGTAGAGGTCGTGTGGCTGTGCATCCGGCTCGCTAAACACGAGCCGTGCGCCATCGGCGGCGATTGAATTCGGGATCTGCGGTCGGCCTGGCTGCCCGTCCGTCAACCGCTCGGGGGAACCGGACCCGTCCGCCGCCTGCCAGAACAGCGGCACCGTGCCATCACGCTCCGCGGAGAACACGAGCTTTCCATCAGGCGTCCAGACGACTCCGCGGTTGAGCCCCGGGGTCGAAGGTCAGGCGCATCAGATTCGGGCGGGTCAGGTCCCACACCCAGATGTCGTTCTCCTGGTCGCGGATGTCCAGCGCGACGCGCGTTCCATCCGGCGAGATGCGAGGATACATGTACGAGCGCTTCGGCGCCGCGGCGATCACTTCTTCCCGGCCCTGTCGATCCACCCACACGAGGGTCCGTTCGGCACCACTGGCAATGTCCCCGGATTCGTAGACCAGCGTGCCGTCCCGAGACATCGCGAAGTTGGCGGCACCCGTTCCCTTGGTCACCACTCGCTCGACGACCGGCACGGCACTGCCGCGTATGGTCAGCGTGTCGAGGTCGAATCCCACGGCGCGCAGTGTGCCCGCAGCACCGTACACCAGGTGCCCCGACGCTGCGTACTGTCCGTGGCTACCACCTGAGAGGAGCACCGTTTGCGTGCCCGATCCGAGATCGAGGACCGCGATCTGTGCGTTCGAAGCCTGCCCCGCAGCGGCGATGGTGAAGAGGACCGCTCGCCCGCCGGGCAGCACCTGCGGGAAAAGATGGTCGCGTCCTGGTTTCGGTTTCGTGAGGACGCTGACCTCCCCACCACCAGCCGGCACGCGCAGCAGCCCCGTCGTCGCATCACTCGTGGCGAAGATGATCGAGTCATCCGCTCCCCAACTGCCGCCTCGGCCGAGTCCCTTCACCGGAGTGACGCTCACGACGGGGCCACCGCTTGCGGCCACTCGCTTGAGAGCCTCCCCATCGAAGAACCCGATCGACTGTCCATCCGGCGAAAAGAAGGGAGCGCGTGGGGCGCTCACGCCGGTTATTCGGATGGCATCGAACTGGTCGAGGGAGCGTACGTAGAGCGCGATCGTGCCCTGCTCGGTTGTCGCGTAGGCAATACGGTACCCGTCAGCGGACACCGCGACGTCCGGATCCGTAGGCGTATGGAGCACGCCGTTCGGCGGCGTGGCCGTGACGCGCACGACTGAAGGCGGCCTGCCCGGGAACAGAATCGGCGTGACGAGACCTCCCAACACCGCCGCACCCGCGGCGATCACCGCGGTGCCCACAGCGATCAACCGCCACGGCGCCCGCCTCACCTCGACGGGAGACGTCGCCGACACACGTTCGACAGGGACGTCGAACGCACCCTCGAGTGCCAGACGCACGTCGGCAATGTCGTGCACGCGCTGCGCAGGATCTCGCGTCAGGCACCGTTGAAGATACACGAGCAAGGTGGGCGACAACTGAGACGGAAGCACTGACCAGTCCGGCGCGCCGCGCAGTACGGCGGCAAGCGTATCGCTCACGTCCTCGCCCTCAAACGCGCGCTTCCCCGTGAGCATCTCGTACAACACGCATCCGAACGCCCAGATGTCACTGCGCTCGTCGACACGTTTGCCCTTCGCCTGTTCTGGCGCCATGTACGCAGCGGTGCCCAAAATCACGCCCATCTGCGTCATCGCCGGGCTCGTGATGGTCGGGGACAGCGACATGTTCGTGGATGACGTCGTCGATTCCATCGCTTTCGCGAGCCCAAAGTCGAGCACCTTCACGGTGCCGTCGTCGCGCAATTTGATGTTCGCTGGCTTCAGATCGCGGTGGATGATGCCGTGCTCGTGCGCCGACTCCAGCGCCTCAGCGATCTGTTTGGCGATCGACAGCGCCTCGTCAATGGGAATCGGTCCCTGTGCGATGCGATCGGCCAACGTGGGCCCTTCCACCAGCTCCATGACGAGGGCCGTCACGCCTCCGATCGCTCGAGACCGTAGATCGCCGCGATGTTCGAGTGGTTCAGTGAGGCCAGCACTTCGGCTTCACGCTGAAATCGCGCCAGCCGATCTCGATCTGCGGCCACGGACTCGGGCAGGACTTTGATGGCGACCGCTCGCTTGAGGTTTGTGTCATTGGCGCGATAGACCTCGCCCATCCCGCCCGCGCCGATCTGGGCGGTGATTTCATAGGGACCGAGGCGCGTGCCGGGGGTGAGGGCCAAACGGCTGCGGGGGATTATACGCGGAGCGGCAGCGCCCATCCGCGTATACTCCCGAGTGACGCCGAAGTGTGAGACACCGATCGCTCGAGACTACTCAGTTGTGATGACATGATGAAGCTCCTGCCGCTCTTGTGCGTTGCGGTGTTCGGTTACTGCCTTGACCTCCATGCACAATCGCGCGAAACGCCAAGTGCCGTGGAAGAAATCTATCTGTTTCGTTCGGTCAGGGAGCGCACTACACAGGGGCAGACCGACCTCTGCAAGGCACAGGCGCCGTTTCCATCGATAGGCGAGAACTACTTCTCGCTCTGGTCCATCGGCGGCGATGAAGCCACGGGGCAGGTCACAAACGCGAAGGGAAAGCGGATCGGCGATTTGCATGTCTGCGTCGTCTGTTAAGCCGGATGGAACACAGGAAGTGTTTGCGGTTGGGGCGATTAATGGAGTCGCGTTCAAGGGAGTCGGTGACCAGAGGTTCGCTCAGCAAACTCCGGTGGTTTTGTCGCTCGTGAATCGATTCTTACTAGAAGGGCTGCCGGCCCCGTCCTGGCTGGCGTACTGTCCTCGAATACGGTGCGGCTCACGCCCACCGACACCCCAGGCTATGTTCTCGCGTCCGTCGCCGTGGTACGGCTGTGGAAGCGACAGCCCTAGTTACGCCGCTCGAAGCACCGTACCGGGCCGATAGGGCGAGCCCTTGGGGAATCGAACCCGTACCTCGCCAGATTGACCGCGAGTCGAGATTCTTCCGCGCTTACGCTCGGTTCGACGTGCTCGGCAACCAGGCAATCCCCCTCCTCATGCGATGGAACGCCGCGGGAGGACGAGATCGAGGTCAGTAACGCAAATCCCTGCGCCTGCGGATTGCAAGCGTCAACTCGCTTGCTTGAAAGCAAACGGTGCCTTGCTACGCATCGTCGACGTCGGTGCTGGGAGACTGCTCGGCCAGCTCGCCATTCAAGACATCATCAATGGCTGCGACAGGCGCCGGCGCGGCGCCAACCAGCATCGGAGTTCTCCGCGCCTTCACGAGCGCGATCGCGTCAGTGATCAGTTTGTCCGATGCCTCCGCTAATGCCTTCAGCTCATCGAAGCTCAGCCACCGCAGTTCCTCGGCTTCCGCCTTCAGCCGCGCCTGAGCGGTCACCGAGAGTGATCCGCTGATTTCGGTCTTCGTGGCGGTGGGCTCATCGAGGCCCAGGAGCCGTGAGCGCCGTTCGACACACGAACCCCGGCGCTAACCGCTGCCGCACTTCCTTCTTGAATGCCCGGCCACAGCCCCGAAGTCATCCCATCGAGGCGCTCCAGTTCCAGCGCGCGAAGCTCGGTCGCCTCCGCGACGGCCGTCTCGCGGAGCGCGCCGAGTTCAGCACTGACGTCAGCATGGGCGGTATGCACGTCGACCCCGAGCTGTCGGGCGATCTCGCGGTACGAGCTGCCCGCCTTCCGCAATTCCAAGGCAATCGTGCGACGTTCAGCGATTCTCTCGACCTCGCCACGTCGTCCTCGATGGGCTGGGTGTTGCGCGTCTATGGCGTTGCCCCCTGACCGACGGCGGTCGGGTCGGCGTGGAAGTGAGGTATTGGGAATCCGTCGTCGTGGCATTGTGGTCCCCCTCAGATGTCGTTATGAAAATCGTCTGTGACTCACGCGGCAAGATGCTCGCCCAGGCGTCCAGTCCTCAGCGCGAAACCGTACGCGATCGGTTCCATCCTTCCAGTTTCGTGCTTCGGCAGAGAACGCGATGCCGGTGTCCACGAGCGTCTGCACTCCTTGCCGCGCGACGACGACGCTCGAGGTGCCTCAAGTAGCAGCTTCCGCCCGCTCGCCGATGCTCCTGTGGTCCTCATCTTCACAAGATGAGCACCGGGCTCTGGTAACGGTGCACGGATCCGCTTTCGAGATGTTTTTGGAAGACGTGGGATGCTGTCCCGACACCGCTGGGCGGCGGGAACCCTATTATCGAGTTCCCGCCGCCTCCACCATGTCTCCAAATTCCGGGCGAATTTCTGGGGACGCGGGGGTACTCCGGAGGAGTACCGGACTGGTTGGAAACGACAGCGGCGTAAGCACTTGGACCGCAACTGCCCGCCGATCAAGAAGTTAGAAAACCCCATCTTTTTGGGTTCGACTCCCGCCGCCTCCAACCTATTTAAGTCATTGATAACACGTCATTTATTAGAAATCACAGCCGTGTTGATTGGTGCATCATTGGCACGCCCATCAATTGGCAGACCGCAAGTCACTGGCGTCTAAGGCAGTTACTGAAATGACGTCTGTGCCGCAGCGCCCGCCGCCTCCACTTCAGCCGCACATCTTCCTGGGATCCAAGTCCATCGGACAGCCCTTCTCGATCTCCGACTCGTCGAATCTCGCCGGCCGGAGGTCCGTTCGAATTGAGTCGTGCTCAGGCGCGACAAGCGTGCACGGCCATGGTCGTCTGATTTTTCAGTAGTCTTCGGGAGGGCTACTGCGTCGTGGCCGTTCCGATCCTTGGCCGTCTACATCAGGAGTACTCTCGAACGGGCGCCGTGAGGCCGTTTGAACGACCGTCGCGAGTATTTGCTGACTACAGGTGATTTCGGATGGGCGCGCCGCTCAGAAAGTAGACCAAACGCCGCTCGGAAAGTAGACCACCTGAGGGCCTGATTGCGGGCTTGCCGGATCGGGGGATCCGGGGTTCGCTGGAGGATGCTCAGGATGGATCTCGTGCATGTCGTTCGACACAAAGTGTTAGTCGAGGGGCGGACGCAGCGGGCGGTCGCCCGTGAGTTGGGGTTAGCGCGCGTCACGGTCCGGAAGTACGTGGATCAGGCGGTCCCGACAAGGAAGTCGGCGGCGACGCCTCGACCCCGGCCGGTCTGGGACGCGGTCGCCGAGCGCGTGCAGGCCCTGTTGACCGAATCGGTGCGATGGACCGGCGGCAAGCAGCGGTTGACGGCCACGCGGCTGCACGAGCTCCTGCTGACCGAAGGGCACCACGTGGGCGTGACCGTCGTCAAAGACGCGGTCGCGGAGTGGAAGCGGCAGCGCCGCGAGGTCTTCGTGCCTCTGACGTATCGGCCGGGCGATCTCGCCGAGGTCGACTTCTTTGAGGTGCTGGTCGACGTCGACGGGACTCGCCGGAAGGCGTGGCTGTTCCTGATGCGGCTGATGTACTCCGGCCGCGATTTCGCGTGGATCTACGAGCGCCAGGATCAAATCAGCTTTCTCGATGGGCACGTCCGCGCGTTTGCTCACTTCGAGGGGGCGCCGGCCCGCGTCGCGTATGACAATCTGCGCGCCGCCGTCGTGCGGATCCTGGTCGGTGGTGCGCGCACGTTGACACCGCGGTTCACCGCGCTCGCTTCGCATTATCTGGTGGAGCCCTGCTTCTGCCGGCCCGGCGAGGGCCACGACAAGGGGGGCGTCGAGTCGCGCGGCAAGGCCGTGCGCCAGCAGGTGCTCGTCCCGATTCCCGTCGGTCCGACGCTCGCAGCCATCAATGAGATGGTGCTGGCGCAGATGGATGCGCGACTCGACACGAGGCGTGATGCGTCCGGCCACACGATCAGGGAGCGCTTCACCGAGGAGCAGGCCCAATTCAGATTCGCTACGACGTCGTTCGCGCCGGAAACCACGACGTTCACCACGGTGTCGCCGCGCGCCTTGGTCCGGCTCGAGGGCGCCGCCTACTCGGTGCCGAGTCGCTGGGCCGGGCTGGATCTCATCGTGCGCATCGGCGCCACGATCGTGACCATCGTCGGGCGCGACGGGACGCGGATTGTGCATCCGCGCATGCGGTTTGGACAGCGGTCGATTGACTACCGGCATTATCTGGCGGAGTTGGCGCGCAAGCCGCAGGCGGTGCGCCAGGTGCTGCCCGATCTCTTGCGGGATCTGGGCGAGCCGTTTCCGGCAATCTGGGATCAGCTGCAGGGCGCGCACGGGCCGCGTGAGGCCGCACGGCTCTTCGCCAAGGTCCTTGGTCATCTGGAGACCTACGGCACCGCGGTCGTCGTGCCGGCGCTGACCGTCGCGCTTGCGACAGGGACGCCGCTGCTGCTCGCCCTCACGCCGGCCCGATCGGCGCCGACGCGCGTCGCGCCCGACGCGGTGCCGGCCCTCCTGCGCGACATCGACGTGGCGAGCGGGTGTGCCGCCGACTACGACGACTGGCTCCTCGGAGGTGCCGCATGAGCACCCTCGCCCGCGATCTCGTCGTCGCGCAAACGCGAGCCTTGAAATTGCCGGGCGTCGGGCGCACCTTTGAAGCGCTCGCCCGTCAAGCGCGCGACGCGCATTGGCCGCACGAGGAATACCTCCACGAGGTGCTCGCCGCCGAGCAAGCCTCGCGCCACGAGTCGGTCATCCGCGTGCGGTTGCGCGAGGCGCGTTTTCCAGAGGTGAAGACCCTCGATACCTTCGACTTCACCACCGCCGAAGGCATCAGTCCCACGCAGATCCACACGCTCGCGCGCGGCGAGTGGGTGACCGCACCCGAGAATCTGATCTTCGCCGGCCCGATCGGGACCGGCAAAACGCACCTCGCGATCGCGCTCGGCGTCGAAGCGACCAAGCAAAAACGACGCGTGCTCTTCACCCGGGCCGCGGATCTGGTGCGGCAGTTGATCGAAGCGCGCGATACCCGCGAGCTCACCAGACTCCAGCAGCGGCTGCTCCGCGTCGACGTCTTGATCGTCGACGAGCTCGGGTTTGTCCCGTTTGACCGTGTCGGCGGTGAGCTGCTCTTCAATCTGCTCACCGATCGGTACGAGCGACGGGCGAGCGTCGTCACCACCAATCTCGCATTTGCCGAATGGGTCACCGTGTTTGCGGGCGATGAGAAGCTCACGACGGCGCTGCTCGATCGCTTGGCGCATCACGCCACCGTGATCACGACGAAAGGCAAAAGCTATCGCATGCGCAAGCGTCGCGCCCAGGAGGCCCATTCGTGAGTGCCGTGCTCATGCGAAACATCGTACCGTCTTTGACTGAGGGCGCTCGCCGGCGATGCCGGCTCGCGCTGTCCTCAAAAACGACATCAACGAGGGAGTCAGTGTTGCGTCACCACCGTCACAAACGCGTAGAATGAATATCCTTCAGGTGGTCTGCTTCTCGAGCGGCGTACTGGTCTAGTTTCCGAGCGGCGTAACCACTTCGGATCCCGAGTCCTCGTACACGTCGAACCGAGGCAGCTCGCGAGGGTCTTGAGATCCCACTGCAAATAACAACCTTGTGCTCCGACTCGCAGAACGGCAATGTCCCGAGCGGTCGCCTGCTGACGAAGGTAGTTCAAACGTATTGCGCTTACCTCGTCGGCCTTAGGTCGCAGCAAAGTAATCGCTGCCGCGGCCAAGATGAAGAGCGCGCTCGTGCTGGATCAGGATCATCCCGATCGGATGGGTGCGCCGATTTCGCGATCAAAGGACCGCTTGGCACGTGAGCGCTGCAGATCACGAGAATCCCGCAAGCGCTCGGAAAAGCTAACGGCACCCATCAACTGGACCCTGCGCTTGTCGCAGACATGGGCTTTCTCGTGTTCTTCTCGTTTGTCTAAGGAGGGAACTCGAAAGCGCCGCGAGGTGTGTGCCCGTCATTGACTTGGGCATGCCGCGCGACAAGACCAACTGTTAATAGATCGATCACCTGATCTCTGTTCAGCATTTCGTGTTTGCCTGCCTTCGTGGTCATCGTGTTCGTGTCTTTGTGCCTTCGTGGTTTACGCCGCCAGGCCGATCATGAACGTCGCCGCGTAACCGGCCGAGGGATTGCCCGACACCGACGCGAGCTCGGAGTTCAGGCTGTCTGCAAAAATGCCATCCCTGAGATTCGTCGTCGGGTTCGAGCCGCGCGACGCATAGGCTCCGCTCCCCTACACCTCTGAGTTCACTGCATCGGGGAACGCGATCTGCGTCACCTTCAGCGATTGGCCGTTGCGGGTCGCCTCCACATGAATGTGTGTAGCGCGCCCCTGGTACCAGCCGGGATAGACGGTCGTGAACTTCATATGTCCGCTCGCGTTTGTGGTCTGATCCCCCGCAGATACGTTTGCGCGCGCTCGCTGCCGTATTGCGAGTAGTTGCCGCTGGCATCGCATTGCCATATTTCGACATTGACGTCGTTCAGAAGTGCGCAGCTGGAGGCTGTATTCACCACAGTGATCGTCAGGTCGAGCTGCGTGCCGCTCTTGCCCGCGCGGATGTCGCTGCGAAACACGTCGAGGAGCGAAGGGTAGGCTCGAACGTTTCGATCGGCGTCACCGCGCGGGGTTGACACCCGGCCGCATGGCCCATAAGCTTTGCCTTCTCCCACACTCAACTCGATCGGGCATCCGTTTTTCGGGGCTACGAAGGAGATCTCATGCTGAAGTGCAAAGCGCTGTTATCGTCCGGCGCTCTACTGACGAGTGTGGTTGGACTGGTCGGAGTGTTTGCGCTCCCAGTGCTTCCCGCCGCTCAGAGCAGCGCAGGCATCGTCGGAGTGATCACCGATATATCCGGAGCAGTCCTCCCTGGTGTAACCGTCAGAGCGACCGGCCCGGCCTTACAGGTGCCGTCGGTCGTCGCCATGTCGGACGTCAGGGGCGAATATCGCCTGACCCCGTTGCCCCCCGGCGTTTATACCGTAGCGTTCGAGATGGTCGGCTTTCAGCTCGTGAAACGAGAGAATGTGCGACTAGCGTTAGGGTTCACGGCCACTCTGGACCAGGCGCTTGGTGTGGGGACCGTAGAGGAATCGGTCACGGTCTCCGGGGCGTCGCCACTGGTCGATGTGACGAATCCGGCCACAAGCGTCGAGATGTCGACTGAAGAGCTGGATGTCCTGCCAACTAATCGGGATGGGCTCAAAGCCTTTCTGGGCACGATGCCGGGCGTGCGCACCAATCTTGATGTCGGCGCGTCCAGTCTGAAGGAAGGTCCCGGACTCCGGACGCACGGACAGTCGGCTCAGTCGTGGCAAATGGTGGAGGGGATCATGTTCTCCAGCGCCAATACCGGGGGAACCGATGGCGCCCAGCTTGACTTCAACGCCGTCGACACGACGCGCGTTCAGACCGTCGGGAGCGGCGCCGAGATACAAAGGCGTGGAATCGTGCTCGATTCTGTGTTGAAGTCGGGTGGCAACGAGTTTCATGGCGACGTCACCTTCTACGGATCGGCGGACGCACTCGAGGGATCCAACCTCACGCCTGAGTACCGAGGCTGTCGGCATCAAAGAGGTTGCCAAGCTCCATGAACTATGGGACGTGAGCGCGACTTTTGGCGGACGTATCATCCCGAACAAGCTCTGGCTTTTTGCCGCCATCCATAAAACGGGGTTCAATCGCGAGATTCTCGACGCGTTCAACGCCGACGGCACGCCGATGTTGAACAAGCGGCGTGTGCCGATCTGGTCTGCCAAGCTCTCTTATCAGATGAACCAGTCGAACAAGTTCTCGGCCTTTTACCACACGACGCGAGAAGGCGAGCACCGCCTGGGGAGCCGGTTCGTTCCAACCGAATCACGCGAAGTGTACGACGGGCCGGTCGCCCCCTTCGGGGTCAGCTGGCAGGCGGTGCGCGGAAATTCGGTGGTGGTCTTGCTGCAGACGGGGAGATTTTTCCAGAAGTCGCGGTATTTCGCCGAGCCTTCTTTTTTCAACCTCGACGCTGGCAACCCCGATACTCCCGAGGTGCATAAGATCGGGACGCTTGATACGTTCACCCAAATGAGGACCGGAGACACTCCGAGCGATGGACGGACTGTTCATCGCTATCGATATCCCACCAAGGGCACCGTCAGCTATTACCGGCCGAATTGGCTGGGGGGCAGCCACCAGTTCAAGACCGGGTTCGACTTCATCAATTCGGGATTTTTTGAATCGCGTCGGCACTAAACCGGCCGGAAATTACGAGCTGCGGTTCAACAACGGTGCGCCTACACAGCTGATCACTTTTAACTATCCGGTGACCCCGACGGACTTCAGTCGCTATTTTGGCGTGTACGGGCAGGACGCCTGGAGCATCGGGCGACTGAATCTTGTCGCTGGACTTCGCTTTTCTACCGAGTCCGCCTTCGAGCCGGAGGCGTGCCGCGTGGCTACGGAATTCGCGGCGGCGGCCTGCTTCGACCGTATAGAAATGCGCCGGTGGTCCACCTGGATGCCGCACGTTCACGCCGCGTATGACCTGTTGGGGGACGGGAAGTCCGTTCTCAAGGGAGGGTACGGGCGCTTTGCGAACCTGCGCGACATTTCGCCGGAGCTGACCCGTATCTCGAGAAACAACGCGCAGTCCACCACCTGGACCTGGCGCGACCTGAACGGGAATCGCGCCTACGATAAAGGCGAGGTCAACCTCGATCCGAACGGAGCAGATTTTCGAGGAATATCCGGTGCGACCAATGCCGTCGTCAACCCCAACGAGCCGCAGCCCAAGTCGGACGAGTGGTCGCTCACCTTCGAGAGGGAGGTGATGGAAAACTGGGCGGTCTGGGCGACCGGCATCTATGCCACAAATTTCGACCTCCGCCGACTGGCCGAACCCCTCCGTCCCCGTTCCGCCTATAACATCGCGATCACCAATCCGCACCCCGGAAACGACGGCGTGCCCCTCACGGCCGACGATCCGCAAGGAAGAACGATCACCTATTACGAATATCCAACCAGCCTTAACGGCGTCGCATATGCGGGCACGATGATCGTGCCGGCCACCGGCAAGCAGACATTCAAAACAATCGAGGTAGCTGGCGCGCGACGCCTTTCCAGCGGCTGGCAGTTTGCTGCGTCGTTTTCGGCCACCAAAAGCGACGTCCCGTTCCTCGATGAGCAGCTCGACAATCCGAACTCGGAAATCTTCACGGCCAACCAGACCTGGGAGATAACAAGCAAGCTCTCGGGCGGGTACACGCTCCCGTATGACGTCCTCATGTCGACGACTTACGAGCATCGCAACGGCGTGGCGCAGGCGCCGAGCGCGCAGTTCAGCGGCGGCACGACGATTACGCAAATCGTGCTCAACGTCGACCCCATCGGCGCCATCCAGCTTCCCTCAACGGACCTTTGGAACGTGCGTTTTGGAAAACGGTTCCGTTTGGGGAGCCGAGGCAGCCTGGAAGCGCGGTTCGATTTCTTCAATATCTTCAACGCTAACTTCGTGACCGCGCGGAGTACGCGGGTGGGCCCTACCTACCTGATTCCGAGCACCATTATTCTGCCGCGGATTCTGCAGATGGGGGTGACCTACGAGTTTTAAACGACAGCCGGTCAAGTGTGAGGCGTTCATGGCGGCGATCGCGGTGATGCTTGTCATCGCTGCCGTCATCGGCTTGAGTGACCGTCAAGCGTATGCACAGGCACCTGGCGGGCAGGCAGCCGGCCCACCGCTGCCCAATGGGGAAGCCCTCTACTTGGCGAACTGCGTCGAATGCCATGGTGTCGAGGGAGATGCCGTGACGGACGTTGATCTCGGTCACGGCCGTTTTCGCCGCGCCACGACCGATCCCGAGCTCGTCGGGATTGTGCTGCGGGGGATTCCCGGCACCGGCATGCCGCCGAGCACCTTCAGCGAAGCGGAGGCCGCGGCGATCGTGCGGTTTCTGCGCGCCAAGGCGAACCGGGCTGCGGCCTCGGCGGGGAACGCCGCGAATGGCCAGGCGATCTTCGTCGGTAAGGGCAAGTGCACGACGTGCCATCGCGTCGGCGGTGTTGGCGCGAGAACCGGGCCCGATCTCAGTGACGTTGGCAGGCTGCGACATTCCACAGACATCGAACGGTCGATTCTCGAACCGGACTTCTACGTCAATCCCAGCAACCGGACCGTTCGCCTGGTCACGCGCGATGGCGCGACCGTGACGGGCCGGCTGCTGAACCACGACACGTTTACAGTGCAGGTTCTCGATGCGAAGGAACAGCTGCAGTCGTTGCAGAGAACCAATCTGCGAGAGTTCACGTTTCTCGACAAATCGCCCATGCCGGCCTACAGCGGCAAGCTGAGCAGCGCCGAGGTTACCGATCTGGTGAGTTATCTGGTGTCGTTGAGGGAGGGCCGCTAGTGACTGGACGCATGATTTCGCGAACCTTGCTGCTGGCTCTGCTGGGCGCCGCGTCGGTCGCGGCACAAGGCCAGGTCACGTTCGATCGCCTGGTTCGAGCCTCGCGGGAGCCCCAGAACTGGCTCACTTATTCCGGCTCCTACATGAGCCAGCGTCATAGCGAGCTGACTCAAATTGCACCCGAGAACGTCAAGAACCTCGAAACGGCCTGGATCCTTCAACTGAACTCCCGCGAGCCGACCAATACCCGTTTCGAAGTGACCCCAGTCGTTGTCGACGGCATCATGTACATGGTGCAACCACCGAACGACGTCATGGCGCTCGATGCCACCAATGGTCGGGTGTTTTGGACCTATTCGTACAATCCTTCGCCACAGTCACGCCCCTGTTGCGGGCGCGTCAACCGCGGCGTGGCAATTCTCGGCGATCTGTTGTTCATGGGGACGATCGACGGGCACCTGCTGGCACTCGACACCAAGACCGGCCGCCCGGTCTGGGACGTCAGCGTTGTGAAACCCGAGTCTGGATATGCGCTGGTGGCGGCGCCGCTGATCGTGAAGGACAAGGTCATCATCGGTCCGTCCGGCGGCGAGTACGGCATCCGTGGATTCCTCGCGGCGTTTGATGTTGCCACCGGCGAGGAAAAGTGGCGGTTCAATACGATTCCAGGCCCCGGAGAATTCGGAGCCGAGTCGTGGCAAGGGGACTCCTGGAAAACCGGCGGCGGGTCGATCTGGCTCACCGGATCCTATGATCCCGATCTGAATATCACCTATTGGGGGGTTGGAAATCCCGGACCGGGCTGGAACGGCGACAATCGCGAAGGCGACAACCTCTTCAGCAACAGCGTGATCGCACTCGACGCCGACACGGGCAAACTCAGGTGGCACTTCCAGTTTTCGCCGCACGACGAGTTCGACTATGACGCGGTGCAAATTCCGATGCTGGTCGATGCGAACTGGCAGGGGAGCCCGCGAAAGCTGATGTACTTCGCCAATCGCAATGGGTTCTTCTACGTGCTTGACCGCGCCACGGGTCAGTTCCTCTCCGGTAAGCCCTACGTCGAAGTGAACTGGGCCAAAGGGCTCGATGAGAAGGGACGGCCGATTCGCATCCCCGGGAAAGAACCCAGCGCGCCACCAGGCACGTTGATCTCGCCTGGCAATCAGGGTGGGACCAATTGGTATTCGCCTTCGTACAGCCCGCGTACAACTTTGTTCTACATCCCTGCCTGGGTGAACTATCGGTCGCTGTATGTCAGAGACAAGGTCGAGTACGTCGAAGGGCGCCTCTTTCCAGGCGGCGGCGCACGCCCGGACGTACCGGGCATCCGCGCGGGTGGCAGGAACTACGCGAAGGAGAACGAAGGGTACGGCGCGGTGCTCGCGATCGACCCGCTAACCGGCGAGTTAAAATGGGAATTCAAGATGAGCGACCTGACGTGGGCCGGTATTCTGACGACAGCCTCAAACGTGTTGTTCAGCGGCGGCAACGAGGGCTACTTCTACGCCCTTGATGCGCGCAACGGAAGCTTGCTATGGAAGACTATCGTCGGCGGGTCAGTACGATCGGGACCGATGACGTATTCGGTCGGCGGCAGGCAATACGTGGCGACCTGTGCAGGTAGCGCGCTGTTTGCTTTCAAGCTGCGGGAGTAGATCTGTCGGAGACCATACGAAACCGCGCTTACTACGACGCCCTGCTTTCCAGTACGAGGAACGTTGCCACAATGTTGCCAAGACCTGGATCGATTCGGGAAGACTAGTGGAGACGGGTGAGGACGGCCGAACGGCTGGAACACGATGCTTGGCAAAGACTTGTTGCCACAAGTCCTTCATTGATGTGAATGAGTGCAGCGCAGCCTCGAAAATGTCTCGTGGAAGGCCGCGCAGACCGCGTCCGCGGCTGGGAAGCGTCCGGGTATCGGCTTGGTCAAGACGTTATCCCTGACATCGACGAAGCCGTCGACCGGTTCTTCGACGACGTGCAAGCGCGGGGCTTTTCGGATGCGACTATGGGCAAGCAGACCGTTCTACTCCGCAAGCTGCCATGGTTCCGAACGAGGGGCTTCAGGTCGCTGAAACAATTGGGGTCGACGAGCTGACGCAGTTCCGCACGACATGGGCCGACAGCCCGATTTTCCAAGTACAAGAAACAGGAACGCTTGAGGATTCTTCCACTTCTGCGTCGTCAGGGAGTGGATCACCACGAATCCGGTCGCGGCGATCAAGCCGCCCTCACAGACACTCCCATTGAACAGATCACGGCAATCCTCGATTCTTGTGCTTGCGTATGGTAGTCCATTGGACTACTATAGAAAGTGTCGTTTCCGCTGATGGTCACAGTTGTCGAGACGCCCGAGTTCATCGCGCGGACTGACAAACTGATGGCCGACGAGGATCGGCAAGCCCTCATCGACTACCTGGCGCGAAACCCGACAGCCGGCGACCTTATGCCGGGCACTGGCGGCGTTCCAAAGTTGCGCTGGGGCTTGGAAGTCCATAGCGCCGCAAGATTCTCCCCCAGATTCCCCTTCGCACTCACGGCGTTTGCGAAGAACGAGCGCACCGACGTGTCGCAGGAGGATCGCAACGCATTTCGGGGACTGACGAAGTTGTTGGTCGAGACGTACCGGAGGACAAGACGATGAGCAAGGGAGCGGTCAGCATTCGAAAGGGCTTGGAACAAGCCATCCGATACGCGAAAGGGGACGCCGCGAAGGCTGCCTATCGCGTGCATGTTCCGGCGCACGTCAACGTCAAGGCGATCCGCACGAAGCTTGGGATGACCCAGCAGACATTCGCGGCGCGCTTTGGCTTCAGCATCAACACGCTGCGCCACTGGGAGCAGGGCAAGCGCGAACCAGAAGGACCGACGCGCGCCTACCTGCTCGTGATTGACCGCGCGCCGCAGGTGGTGCAGAAGGCTCTCCGCATCGCGTGACGCCGCTTCTGATGGCACAAGGCGGAGCCGGATTCTGTGTACCTGTTATGTACCTGGACCCCAGGTTTTGAGCGATTCTGGCGGTATTGACCGATTGGTTTTGGGCCAAGTTGTTGATGGTGAGTGGGTCTGTGCGGTTCGACTCCCGCCGCCTCCAGACTTCGCTCTCTGTCTCGCGAAGTTGCCCACCGTAGCGCAAAGCGCGAAGGTGGGCTGACTCAGTCAGTTAAGCGCTACGGTTGGCAAGCCAGCGTTCGCATCGACTGACTCCTCGCTGGGCTCAGGTGCATATACCGCTGCGTCGTCCCCAAGTCCTGGTGCCCGGCCAGCTCTTGGATGGCTCGCGCGGGCGCCCCCTTCATCGCCAGATGCGAGCAGAAGGTGTGGCGCAGGATATGGACGCTTTCACGTTGGCCCGTTGCGCAGTGTGCTGTGACCTCGGTAGGAGATCGGCGACTGGCGCGGCTTCGCCCTGAGCAGAACCCTAAACACGACGGACTCACACGAACTGTGTAGCGGATTAGGCGTTAGGTCAGCACCGGTCAATCGGTTGAATGGTGCGGCCACCTCTCTGACCACGAGGCGGGTGACGGAAATCACGGTGTCCCTTTGTAGGACCGGCGCACTATAATCGGCCTCCATCTCCCGTTAAGTCCTTCCAGCGAGGCACTATGACGACCGAAATGCATCCGTCCGAAGACCCGCAGCACTGGCAAACCAAGTTCGTGCAGATACCGAAGCCACAGCAGGGTTGGCCCGGAGGGAAAATCCTGCGACTCGGTACATGAGCTAACGTCGCTAGCGGCGGTAAACGGCCTCGAGCCGCTCGAGGAGGTCTGCCGTCGGTACGACGTCCAGTTGTCCGCGCAGGGAAGCGTAGTTCGCCGGCTAGTCGAATCGCCGGACGCATCCGTCTTCGAGGCGGCACGGTTTCTGGGCGATCTCGACCTAGTGCACACAGGTTCGGCGGATCGCACAGAGGAGATCAAAGCGGCCATCCTCACCGAAGTTCCGTTCTGTGAATCACTGCGCCTGCAGCTTCGTAGCGAGGCGGAAGACTCACGCTTCAGAATTGCGGCAGCGCATTCCGGGATTATCCCTGCCGCCACATTGCGCCTGAGCACTGACGGCGGTCTGCGCGATCCTTGGAGCGGCGAACGGGACATCCGTCAGAGACGGTATCGGTACATCAAGAACGGCTTCTTCAGCGACTCGCCATTGTACCGCTCCGGACGCGACATCGACCTCCTCTCCGCGCTCCTGTCCTTCCGAATCATCCTCGAATCAGACGTATCGTCGGCGACCGATCAGGCCTGGTCTCCACGACGCGTTATACGTCATCGAACAAACGGTCGCATCCGGTGAGGCGCTCGACATGGTTCGCCGGAACCCTGAGCTGTGTGCGAGGCTCGTCTACTTCGTGTTAGCGCTGAAGGCGGCGAGACCGGCGGAGATGCACCCCGACCGCAACATCTACAGCGGGTTGGGACTCGACCGCGTCGCCTCGTACTTCTCCGACTACGCCGTCCTGAGCGACGCGTTCACACAGGTGTTTCGTCCGCTGACCGTAGGCTCAAGCCTCATCGCATCCGCGCACATCGCCGGCGCCCAATTCCGCTTCGACTTCAGTCCGCAGCTGCCCTGGACGCACGAGTCCGAGGACATCTGGGATCAGTTGTCGTCAGTCGTCAATGCGTTCCGAGGCACCGCGGAGGCCTGGGCTGTGTCGGCGCCGCCCACGATCGACAACGGACTCATTGCGGTCGCGGCGTCGCCAGCGCTGCGGATGCGTGGGGGCCGATCGCCGTCGAGCGGCAATGCGGACGGACCAGCTGGCGTGCACGAATTCGTGCACTTCATCGTAAAGTTCGAGCACTTAGCCTCGGAGACGCTCGCTCCCGAAGATCTGTCGGTGATCGTGGCAGTCTCGGAGAGCAATAAAGTCCGCTGGGTGACGACAGTGCCGTCGGTCCTGCCGCTTCGAGGAGCACGAGGACGGGACGTATCTCTTCGTACGCTGCAACCTGGGCGGAATCGGCCAAGCGATCACCGATGGTACGCTGCAGGTGTTCGTGCTCGGATGGGACGGCCGGGTAAGCCATTTGAGGCGTCTGTGAGCGGCATGCCAACGATCATCTTCGTCCATGGCATTCTTTCGTCGTGCGAGCACTGCTTCCCCGAGATGAAGGCGAGCATCGCTGGTGATCCGTACTTTGCAGGCTTGGCCCCGGTACGAGTTCGATTACGACTACCACCGCCGCATCGAAGAGAGCGGACGCGACCTCGCCGCGTTCATCAACCGCGAAACACCAGATGCGCCGCTGTATCTGGTCGGCCACAGTATGGGCGGTCTTGTAGCTCGGATGGCGATTCTGTCTGGCACGGTGCCGAACGTGCGCAAGTTGATCATGCTCGGTACGCCGAACTTCGGCGCGTGCCGAACGTCGCGCTCGGCAATTCTGACGCAGGCGGCGCTGCTCACCGCCGGCCATGTCAGCTCGGTATTCCGGAAACCTGGAATTCTTGAGCTGACGCGCGTGACGAAGGTGATGGCGAGGTCGATCACCACCGGCGAACGGCACGCGGACAGTGTCGACTACGCTACGGTCGCCGGCACGTACTTCAACGAGTCGCGAGGCGTCCTCGATGCCGGCAGCAAGAAACAGGGGCCGATGGGAGCCGCGTTCAAGGCGCTGCAGGTGCTCGTCGAACTCAGCTCGCTTGTGCCGTTGTGGCACCCCGCGATCGATCGACCGCACGACGGCATCGTGGAAGAGCACAGTTGCGCGATGGTACCGACCGGCGCCGGGCGCCGATCGGAGAAGACGCCCTCGATCAATGACCGTGCGCGGTTCGGCGACACCTACGTCCACATCTTTCACGACACCTGCGACGATCTGATGCACGTCACACTACAGGGCAACTCGGCGGTTATCGACATCGTCAAGTCGCTGCTGCTCGCGGAATCGTTGCCAGCGTGGCGGCAGAATCTCAATCTCGACATCGCGCGGCACCTCAGGGTGCAACCCGCGGCCGGCGCTTGAGCGCGCCTCCCTTTGTCATCCTCGATCGTCGATCAGAACAGCAGCTTCACCGCCAGCTGAATATCTCTGGGCGAATTAGCCTGCGCGGTGATGCGTCCAAACGTATTCTGGGTGATGTTTGTCGCCGGATTCGCAAACTGGACCCGGTTGAAGACGTTGAAAGCCTCGGCTCGGAACTGCAGTCGAAATTGCTCGCTGAGTTGGGCGTTCTTGAAGAGCGAGATATCGACGTTCATCGCGCCTGGTCCGTACAGATTCGGCATGATTCGCGGAGCATTCCCGAAGGTAAACGGAGCGTTGAGCGAAAACGCGGACGTATCAAAATACTGTCCGAGGCGATCGGTGACGTCTCCGCTCCGCGTCGGGTTGCGACCATCCCAATTGGGTCGCTGTGTACCAGCGTTCAGCGCGCTGGGATTTCCACCGGTGATTTGCAGCGGCGCACCAGACTGGAACAGTGCAATTCCGTTAAGCTGCCACCCGCCGAGAAGCTTGGCCGCGAGTCCGTCAGTGAAGAAACGCTTGCCTGGGCCGAATGGAAGTTCAAAAACGGAATTGATGGTCAGCGTGTGCGGCGTGTTGAAGTTTGATGTCGCCCACTCGCCGTCGAGATCATAGAAATTCTGGACAGCCCCTCCAGAGAACGACTCCCCCGGGAAACCTTGGCCGACGTTATCCATGTTCTTGGATAACGTGTAAGCGCCCGCCACACTGAAGCCTTTCGCAAAGCGCCGCTCCAGCCTGGCGTACAGCGCGTGGTACTTCGACCTGCCATAGGTGTTGCCTTGGTTCGTCACATTCAGGTACTGCGGAAACGGGAGAAGAGACTGCGCCCTTGTAATGGTGGGACCGGACAGGGGTCCCTGGGTGATGACACCGTAAAACGGGTTCGGGACAAGAGTATTCAATTGCGATCCCAAACTCAGGTACTGTGGATCGAGCTGGTTAATTGACGTATTGCCAGGAATGTTGTAGCCCCTGCTTCCCGTGTAGGCGACTTCCGCCACCAGATCCATTGGCAGGAGCCGCTGCACGTTGAGATTCCAGTTCTGTGTGTAGAGAACCTTGTGATTCCGCTCGATGAACGTTATCGCCTGTCCGAGGTTGGTCGCGATCCCGTTCGAACTCCCACTTGGAGTGCAGAACCCGTTCGGAAATGGATCGGAGATCGTTGTGGCGGGTGTGAAGCCGCCATCGAGACTGGCCGTGACGGGCGTCGAACAGACAAACGGCGCGTTTGGAATACCCGGTCCACCGCCCAGGCTATTCCCATAGAAGATTCCGTAACCGCCGCGGAGCACGGTCGCATCCGTCAGACTGTACGCGAAACCTGCTCTGGGTGAGAAGTTGGTCTTCTCGCCATCCCAAAAATGTCTCGACACACCGTCGACGCCAGGGAATGCCACGCCTCCCCGAACTTCCGCCCCATTCGAGAGCCTCGCTGTATTCGTGTAGTCCCAATTGAGCGATCGGTCATAGCGCTCCGTCCGTGGCACTTGGTAATCCCAGCGAATGCCCGCGTTGATGGTGAGGCGATTGGTTAATTTGATGTCGTCCTGAAAATGGGCGCCAACGTATTTCACAATCGTGGCAGTGTCGAGGGTAGTCGGACGATACGTTCCGGCTGTCGGTGTCCCTAACAGGAACGCCGCATACCCAAGTCCCGACTGCGGTCCGCTTAGAAGCGCATCCGGTCCCTGCGTGAAGCTCTTGGCGAAGGTATAGGAACCGGTGTTGTTGCTGAATTTGATGCTGTTGAGCCGCGGAAAATCGACCAGTCCTCCAAACTTCAGCGTATGACGGCCGCTGACCTTCGTCATGTTGACTTTGGCTCCCGGCCGATCGTAGAGGTCGTCTTCGGCGTAGTAGAAGCCGATCGAGCTTGCCAATGGCCCGGCCCCCATTCCCTCGATGATCATCTGAGGAAAACCAATGACAGAGGCACTCGACGCGACATATCCGGGGAATCCCAACTGCGTGGGATCGAAATTGCCGGCTGATGCCGAGTAGCGGGAGTACGTAAACATGTTCCACGACACCAGGAATTCGCCAAACATGCTCGGAGAAAACGACTTGGTCAACTTGATCACTGCCGAGACGTGATCCTGGTCGGTGCTCGAATTGTATGGGTCAGCGATGTTCTCGTCAGGAAAGACGAACGGCAGCGTGATGTTGACGATGGAATGGGAATATCTTCCCATGAGCGACGTCGACGGATTGAACTGGTGGTCCGCACGGATAGAGAAATCATTGTTGGTCTGGGGCTGAGTGCCAGTGAACGGAAAATTGTTCAGCCCGGTCAACGGATCACCAGCGTTCAGCGGAAGCGGGTAGTTCTTCTGGGTGGTCGGCTGCGATCGGATTGATTCGGTTCGCCGGAATGATGTTGCCTGGGAACGGATCCCGGAGGTATCTCCCGGGATTGTTCGGGTCCGGCCTGGTGGTCAACGGATCGTAGATCGTGACGAGAGCGCCGGTGTTGGTAAACGTTTGTGAAAAATCTCCAGCCTTCTGCCTTTCGGTTGGGACCGTGATAACAGTTGGAAGACCTGCGGCGGTGGTCGATCCTCCTGCGGGCAGTTGTATCCGGCTTGCTTCGAAACCGAAGAAGAAGAACGTTTTGTTTCTCCGAATCGGCCCGCCGAGCGTCCCGCCAAACTGGTTTATTTGCATGGGGGACTTGTCCAGGCCGTCTCTCTTGTTGAAATAGCTGTTCGTCTGTAAGCGGTGGTCGCGAATGTATTCGAAGGCGCTTCCGTGCAACTGGTTCGTCCCACCCTTGGTCACAACGTTGATGACGCCGCCGGCGACGTTCGCGTATTCGGCGCTGTAGTTGTTGGTCTGCACCCTCATTTCCTGAACGGCGTCGACCTGAGGACTGTATTCGGGACCGTTGAAGCCAACGTCGTTGTTGTTGCCTCCATCCAGCACAAACGCGTTCTGCCGGGGATTCGCCCCGTTGATCGAGAAGAACTGGAAATGGCTCTCGAGCACCGGTTGATTCAGGGTCACTCTGGGCACGCGGACACCGGGCGCCAGCACCATGAAGGCATTCGAATTCCGGCCTTTGATGGGGAGGTTTTCGATTTTGTCTGCTGAGACGACGCCTCCCATGGCATTGGTCGAGGCGTCAAGCAGCGGAGCTGTCTGAACAACCGTGACCGTTTCGACGAGCGTGCCGACTTCCAATTGAAAATTGAGTTGCGCCGCTTGCGCGACCTGTAGCCGGATGCCACTCCGCCTTATGGGTTGAAAGCCATCAAGTGACACATCTATGCGGTATGTTCCAGGTTGAAGGAACAGTGCTGTGTAATTCCCTACCGCGTTGGAGACGGCAGTCGTCTGAATCGAAGTGCTTTCGTTGGTGATCACCACCGTCGCGCCCGGAATCACCGAACCCGACGTGTCCGTGACCGTGCCGGTAATTTGGGCAGTTGACTGGGCATGTGCTGGGCTTATCGCGGCCAGCACCAAAGCAACGACCAGGGCAACATTCTCAAAGCGATACATAGCTAACCTCCTGACGCCTGAACGCGTGTTTCGGTTCCGTCCACTGCCTCGTCCACGGGTCGGCTCGAACACGTCTGAAACGCTGTGACACCGTGGTCACGTTCCATCGTTGTGGGGGCGCTCTGAGATCACTCCAGTCGAGCGGGGGTTCAAGAAATTTCTGACGCAGTCCAAGGACCAACACAAGTGCGTTCGCTTCAGCATTACCTCGATGCCGTTTATCACAGGGGACCTGCAGACCGGCGGCTCGATTCTGCTCGGACCGCCACGCTCGACCACGTCTAGCCGCTCATTTGCGCGGCTGTCCCCAGAAGATGAATGTTCCGAATCGCGTTGCCGTCACGATGTCGAGCCGCCCATCGCGGTTCAAATCGACCGGGAGGACGTCCGAACCGGTTCCGGACTGGTTGTGAACCAGCTCTGGAATGAACTCCGCTCCGCCAGGCGCCTTCGGGTTCCTCACGGTTCGATACCAGTACAGCACTGCCGGTGCGTACGGCTCGGGATCTCAGATACGAATCGCTGTGCGACCAGAACCGCTTGCCCACGATGAAGTCGGTGACGCCGTCGCCATCGACATCGCCGAAGCTCGATCCGTGTGGCTGAGAGAAGGTGACGCCGCCGGCGTTCTTCGCCGACAGGTCATCCATGATGATGTGCCGCTCGAACGAGATGTTGCCCTGCCGTGTCGCGCTTCTGCTCGAACCACCCCAGCCCCCACCCGTGCGAGGCGAGCACCGTGACCACATCATTCAGCTTGTCGCCGTTCACGTCGTAGACGGCCATGACGCTTCCACCCATCCCGCGCTTGTACCAGGCGAACGCCTGCGAATGGTAGCGCCATGGCGCGTCGCTGGCCGTCGGCGGCTGTTCCCACCATCCGAATGGGTTGAGAATGTCGATCCGGCCGTCTCCGTTCACGTCTCCTGTGCCGAGCCCATGGGCCGTCGTGTAGCCGCGCTCCGAGACGTTGCGAACGAGCCAGGGCCCGGTCGGGTTTGCGGGATCGGGTTTCGCGTAGCGCAATTGCCCTTCGGCGCCGTATACGATCTCCGGCCGCCCGTCGCCGTCCACGTCGCGCAGCAGCCCGATTTCAGTCTGGTAACCCGGCACGACGAGATGTTTGTCCCACCGGCGCGGCTCGCCTTTCGGATTGACGTACAACGTGCACCCCACATCGCCGGAAAAACTGCAGTTCACCGCATCAGCCCACCCGTCACCGGTGAAATCGCTGACGAACTGCATCCAGGCGTCGGTGGCGAATGTGTCCGAAGGATTGGTGGTGAGCTGCAGGTAGATCTCACTGCGCTCTGGTGTAATCCGGGCCGTAAAACACGTGCGGGCCCGAAACCACGTCGAGCACGTTGTCGTGATTGATGTCGGCCGCGCCTGCGCCCCATGAATAGTAGAAGTCGCTCAACCGTTGCAGCTTGAAATGCTTCGAGACCTCCTCAACCGCCCTGGTCTTGATGCTCAAATCCGTGTACGCGACGTCCTTAAATCGGACGGTCCCTGCTGCCGCCGACGTAGAGGGCCAGCGGGCCGAAATTTCCCGCGTCGATATCGGCAGCGCCCGTCCGTGCGTTGCCGCCATTGAGCAGGGGCCTGATGACCGTTCCATCGAGATAGATTTCGATCTGGTTCCACTCGCCGGGCTTGAGACTGGTATCGGGTGCCGACAGCGGGAGTTTGACAGCCGGCACCGCGCCTCGTGCAGGACCGCCGCCGGCCCCTCCGGCTGGTGCATTCGGATCGGGAGGAGGAGCGATGCGCACTTGTCCGCCGACGAACCGGAGCGGCTCTCTCGTGAGCATTCTGCCGTGCTCGTCGAGCGTCACCCGATAGACGCCGAGGTCTCCGTCAGTCAGCGCCATGTAGATCCCTTTCGTCCCGCCCGCGGTCTTTTCCGCACGAAGCATCACGCCGGTCCTGCATCCCGGTGCACATTGGAACGATGCGTAGAAGCCGACGTCCTGGTACGACCGATCCAGCATCAGCCACCCGCCTTCCGGCTGCTGCGGCGTCCCGACGATCTCGCCGTTATCGGCACGCCACCCGGCGGCTCCGACGGGGTGCCATCCGGTAAGGTTGGAGCCCTTGAACGTGGCGTCGGGGTGGAACGATGGGCCGGCGCCAAATATCGTCCCCCGAGCCGCGAGGGCCGCGACAGCTACGGCAATCAGGACGAAGTGCGTGCGACGCATTGCGGAGTCCTTTCTCGATTCGTGGCTGTTTTGCCAAGCGGCGACAGCGTAGCACGTGCGGCTCTCTGTCGGATCAACGTCAGCCCGGGGATGTCGTCGAAATCGGCGGGGTTGAGCGTCAAGAGCGCAGCGCTCTGATACAGCGCGCAGCCGGCTATGGCCGGAACGGAGATACGCCTCCTCGAGGTGTCGGCATAGATCCGAGATGCTGCCTTCCGTCCATCCGCGGCACATCCCATCCAGGGTGTGCAGGCCAAGCACGCGGTAGCTTTCCGTCTGCTGACTCGTCGATCTACTGGTCGCCCGTCCCTTCGTGCGGGAAGGCACGGCGAGACGCCGCGTAGCTGGCGACGTCGGGGCCTTCGTTGCCCAGCAGGGATTTTGAGATCAAATCCGGATTTTGCGAAGGGCATTGCCAAGGTCTTCGGACTGGAAGTTGGGATCGCAGCCGCCGTCGAGGACCACGATGAAGCGACAGCGCCGGCGCACCATCTCGTAGTATCCCGAGGTTCTCGAAGTGACCACCGTCGGAATTCGCCGGCGAGGACTTCCGCGAACGGGAGCGGTGTTTCGTTCAACGGCTGATTCCAGGATGGCTAAACCACTCTCGGCCCGTGGGAATCACCGGCAACTTTCCCGTTGTCTTGTGGCGCAGGTCGGCGCTGTCCTCGTAGACAAGCTTGCGCGCCCGGTTGATGCCGCCGAGCGGCCTGTGTTCGGGCAGCGCGTTCCACGGATTCCACGACAGATTTTCGACGAAGGCCATCTGCTCTGGCGCATCAAACTTCTGCGGATAGATGGAAATCGTGGCGACACGCACCGGAGCGGAGCTCCACTCCACCGTCGGATCCTCGATGGGCATCGTCTCCGCATCGGTTTGTGGGTTCACAGAGAGGTCGAACTGCGCGCCTGTCTTCTGAAGCGTCAACTGCTCGATGAGCGCGTCGCGGAGACAGTCCGGTGAGCTGGTGAGCGGAATCGACGGACCGTCCGTGGATGCCGACGGCGTGACGAGGTACTTCACGGCACCCTCGCCCAGCTTGTACGGCGTCTGGCTCCAATATGTCATGGCGAGCAGGCTCTTGGTGGCGAGGCTGGAAAAGCCGACAAGCTTGGGATAGTCCGTCGCGGCGAGCTGCGGAATCGGCGTGCCTTTCACCGTGGCGACAAGAAACTCGAACACGTGCTGGACGTTGCGGGCGAAGAACACGGAGTGGTCGGCGACGATGAAGTCCTGTATCCGTGGCGGCCCCGTTCCGTCCGGCACGAGGACTTTGACCGCCATGGCATGGACTTCAGGTTTGGTGTCGTCCTGGCCGCGCCCATTGGAAAAGCGAACGATCGCGGTGTAGCTGCGCGGTGTGGCGAACAGTCCCACCCGCATGCTCTCGGGAACGTCTTCCGCTACGCGGAACGTCGCCCATAACCCGGCGTGCTGTTTGGGATGCTCGCCGCGATGTCCTGGCCCCGGCTGCGCCTGATGCACTTTCAGGTGCAGGGCGCGCAGCTGGTCTATCACCGCGCTCTCGCCCTCGGGCGAGTCCTCTTGCCGATTTCGAGTGTGGCGTTGCCCATTCGGGACTCCTATAAGGTCTTCAGGTATTCCATGAGCGCGGCGAGTGCCGCCTGGTTCTCCGTGCCGGACCAATCCAGGCGCACTTGCAGTTCGCCTGCGCGCGCGGCTCGTCCCAGCCCTTCTTGATGATGTGGCCCGCCTTGTCGATGGTCAGATTGGTATCGTGCCCGAATCGTGAGGCACCGTCCCAGGCTGTGTTGAAGGTTGCCGCCGTGGGATACGCCGCGCGGTACGCGGCAAGCTGAGCCGGCTCCCAGTCGAAACCGAGATTCTTCTTGTCGTAGGAGATGGCGCCGCGCACAAATGTGGCCGGCCGCGACGCCGGCACCAACACGTGGTGGACGGTCGGGACGGCGCCGTTGTGAAGATAGGGAGCGCGCGCCCACAGGCCCTCGAGCGCGTTGGTGACGTAGCCCTGATTCTCGGCGAGGGTCGATCGAACAGCATGTCCGCCGGCGCGATGTCGTGCGGCTTGTACTTCACGCCGTCGGCGCCGGTGATTTCGTAGGCGGCCGGCACGCTGGCGGCGAAGTGCCGGAGGAAGAGTGCCAGTCCGTCCGCATTCAGCACTCGCGAGCGATTCGAATCGGTGCCGATCAAATCGGTCTGGTACACGTTGTCGTTGAACTCGCGGTGACACGCCGCACAGTGCTCCGTGAAGATCGCCTTGCCGCGATCCGCCGCCGCGGCATCGATCGCGAACGGGTAGAGCGGCGGTGGCAGCTGGCTGATGAACTGCGCGGTCACCTCGGCATTGCGGACATTCACCATCTTCGGATCGCCGGCCACCGCGACGCTGGCCGCGATGTTACGGAAGAAGGGCGATTTCACGCTGCCATCCACCTGGGCAATGTGCTGTGATCCTTGCTTCCAGGTACTGAGGATGTCGGTGAACGTGGCGAGCTGTTCGGGCAGCGCCTTGAACGACATGCCCATGAAACCTGCCATGGTCTTGGCGGGACCGAGGCTCGTCACCGTATCGAGCAGCAGCAATCGCGGCAGCAGGTCGCCGCTGCCGTCCGACTGGCCGGGGCTGCCGCCATCGAGCGGCGGCGCATTGGCCTTGCTGTAGCTGGTTGCTTTTTGTTTGTTGGTGGCCTGTTCTCCCAGCAGAATCCTTCCGGCGAAGCCGGTGAGAATGGCAGCCGCGTTGGCGGCCACGTATTGCCGTTCTGCAGCTTCCACTTCATTCGTTACGCCGCGGGCGTTGCGATAGAAGTAATTCGCGGGCTTTCCCGCAATCGTCGTGCTTAACCGTGCGGCCGCGGCCGTTACGTCGGCCGGCGTGCCCAGATACTCGTGCACGGTCCGTTCGAAGGCCTTGCGCCACAGCCGGACATCGAATTCGGTATTCGGACCTCCGACGAGCGCCATTGACGTGCCGTCGTCCAGCTTCACCCGGCCAATATGGCAGGCGCCGCAGGTAAGCGCGACCGGATGAAGCGGCTGGGGAGTTACGCCTGGATCCATGGAGTCCCACGACAGACCGAGCGGCAACGGACCGTTCGGATTCGGCAGATACCCGAACCTCGCGAATTGCTCGTCCGCCTTGCCCCAGATTTCTGGCGCCAGGTCCGGCAGCGATCGCAGAATTACGAGCGGCACGCCGCCGTAGCCATCCGAGGCGTGCGCGAACCATTCGTATCCAACGGCGTTGTCCTTGAGATAGGCCGCGTGGATGTCTGGCCTGACTAGAGGGGGCGTGGCTTGGGGTGGAGACTACAGCCGGCGCTCGAGAGCCCTACGGACAACAAGGCCAGGCTGACAAGGGTCATTCTCATAATGTGCTCGGTCGAGTGGCCTACAGTGACTCAACGCGCTGTAATTTGAAATACGCCGTCGCAGACTCTACTCCAAAGGGGCAAGGGTTGGGACCTCCAATGACCGTACACATGAGCCGAGCTGTGATGCCGGTCCCGAAACTCATACGTCCTCCGACCGACCCAACGCCAGCCGAGGCAGCGGCGGGACGTGGCCGACCGCGAGATCTTCCTGACGATTTCCTTCGGGAAGCCTCCGCCCGCCTCGGCATCATGTCGCTCGTTGCCGCGGGCCTGTGGGTCGCCGGGACCATTCTCGGGCGCCTGGCGATGCGGTCAATGCACGCCGCCGATTCGACGGGTTTCAACCTGACGATGGGCGATGCAATCGCTGCGGCGAGCGTGCTGGCGTCGCTTCTGCTTTTTGCCTATACGCGGATGGCGCATCGAGACCCGCGGCAAATCCTGGATCTCGGTTTGGTGTACATGGTCCTCACAGCGCTCGCGCTGGGGCTGACATTCCATTCGGTCCATCTACCCACGCTGTCCGTCGCTCCACAGATCTCGTTGATCGGGGCTGTCGTCCTGATGTCTCGCGATCGTCCCGAACACCAGGACGAAAACGCTGCTTGCGGGCCTGTTCGCGGTCTCCATGAATCCGGTGGGCATGCTTTGGGCTCGTGCCCAGGGCCTCTGGATTCGGCTGAGAGCAACGTATTGCTCATGCACTACCCCGACTACCTGCTCGTTGGCGTAGCCGTCGTCATCTCGCACGTCGTGACGACGCTTGGGCGACAGGTGGCGAGGGCGCGCGAGATGGGAAGCTATCAACTCGGCGAACTCAGCGGGCGCGGCGGCATGGGCGAGGACTCACAAAGGCTTCGCATCGGATGTTGGCGAGGCCGGCGGCAATTAAACTGATATCTGGCCGGAGATGCTTGGTGGCAACGACCCTGCCGTTGCAGCGAGGACCATCGCGCGATTCCGGCGCGAAGCGGAGGCGGCAGCGCACCTGCGATCGCCGCACACGGTGGACCTGGACGATTTCGGGGTGACAGAGGACCAGACACTGTATTTAGTGATGGAGTTCCTGGACGGAATGGATCTCGAATCACTCGTCGGGCAACATGGCCCGATGCCGGCGTCGCGTGTGATCATGTCCTTCGCCAGGTCTGCGATTCACTCGAAGAGGCGCACGCGCGTG